>NZ_WPZY01000022.1 GCF_013031405.1 Ruegeria sp. HKCCD8929
GTCCGCCATCGCACTCGCAGCAACCGTCATCTACTGGTTATGAATCCTGACCCTAAATAGGATGGCGGTATAGGCGCGGTCCATCGTCTTGTGAACGTTTGACAGGTACGTCTTGTATTCTTTCTCGTTCAGGATCATCTGCCCTTTCGGGCCGTTCACGACATAAACCTTGGCCTTGGGATCAGGCACCCAAACCTCGGTTCCCTTTTTCAATGCAGATCCCTTCTTGAGCAGCGGCAGGACCTTTCGGTTCTGCGGGTGTTTCAGAACCGCATTGGGGTCTTTGATCTTGTACTGCTTGACGATGGATTGAAGCGTATCGCCCTGATTGGCTTTGTGTTTAATCCACATGGATAATCCTCGTTAATGCAAAGCTCAGCGGTCGAAACCCGCCAGATGTAAAGTGGATTGCTGGAATGATCTCGCGTGTATCGAAGCGCGTGATAGGCGCCTCTGAGACGAGCATGGATTTGCTTCCTGGAACGAATGGTCCTTGGGAGATGTTCAGCTAAAGAAAAACGGCGCGGCTACGGATTTCTCTGCAGCCGCGCGCCACTCGTTACGGTACAAAAAGGGTGGGCCAGCGCGGCGTCAGTAACCGTTGGACTCATAGGAACCGCCCGGCGCATCAGAGTATCCGCCACCATAGTCGCAGGCGCCGAGTGCCAGAACGCTGAGTAAAATTGCAAAAATCCGTGTCATGTTCAGTTCTCCTCATTCAGCCGCGTGCGGCGTCCCAGACGTTACCCACTCCATCGCCGGTCGCGTCACCTCGTGCGGAGTCACCCTGCCAGAAATAGAGCGGCCGGCCGTTCAGCGTCCATTGAAGGGTTCCGTCCCCGCGATTGATAACTCCCAGGGCACCACTGGGTTTCGCAGAGGCTGACGCCGTGAACGGCGGCCATGCCTTGGCGCAGTCGTTGTAGCAGTTCGATTTGTTCCTGGCGTCCCTGCGGAACGTATAAAGGGTCATTCCAGTCTTCGCAGACGCAAGAACCTTCCCGATATCAGAATTCACTGACACCAGCGTTTGGGTTGACGCGACGGTTCCGATAGCGGTGCAGATGGCAATTGCAACAATCAATGTACGGTTCATGGTTAAATCGTCCTTTTCAAAATGCGGGTCGAATTGCGGAGCTTGCGGCCCGTGCTGCTCAACCATTACGCCCCGGCCACCGTGCTTATTCCCGATCACAAAAAATTTTTGGAATTTTTTCGCTGGGCCAAGCGTATGCTCCTTGAACAAAGGCGAAGGAGTGCGTGATGCCTGTGGCGTCGACGTGCCAACTGAACAACCAAGCAAGTTGCATTCTGGCGCCCGGCGCTGCACTAAGGACGCAGACTGCTCGAATTCAATGCATGGATATTCGAGAGGACCGCGCCTTGTCCGACCTGAAGCGCGAACTGATCGTGCTCTTGCCACGACTGAGACGATTTGCACGATCGCTGACCCGTTCGGTGCCCGAAGCAGACGATCTGGTTCAGGAGGCGTGCTTGCGCGCCATCAGCCGCGCGGATCAATGGGACCCCGCCCAGCCCCTTGATCGCTGGATGTTCCGGGTCACCCGGAATCTCTGGATCAGCGAGATGCGCAAACGGACGGTGCGGCTGGGTCAGGGTCATGTGCCCGCTGACGAAACGCCGGAACTGGTCACGAATGAGACGGGAGAGGCGATTGTTGCGGCAACAGAGCTGCACCGCCACATCGATGCGTTGCCCGAGGAACTGTCCACCGTTCTTCTGACCGTTTCAGTGGAAGGGTACAGCTATGCAGAAGCGGCAGAGTTGCTGAGAATTCCAATCGGCACCGTCATGAGCCGGGTTCACAGGGCCAGGAAAACCCTGGCCAAACGGATGGCAGATTCCGCAGGAGCAAGCACGTGACCGGATATTCTGACAAACTCAGCGCGTTCCTGGATGGCGAACTGCCGGACGTTGAAATGCAGGTGATTGAGGGCGCTCTTGCCAAGGATCCTACGCTTCAGGCCGAACTCGAGGCGCTGATGGCGGCCGATGCGATGGCGAAGGAACAGTTCGCCGAGATACTGCACGAACCGGTCCCGCTTGAATTGGCCGCAGCCATTCAGAATGCGCCCACTGAAAGCCCGGCAAATACACCGCGGTCGCCATCGGGGTTCAAAATGCTCACTGCGGTGGCGGCAGTGATCGCCTTGGCGATAGGTGGCGCTGCCGGCTATTTCACCGGGCGTACACAAGGTCAGCAGGTGGCGTCGGCGCCCGGCTGGTTGACCGACATTGCCGATTATCACGGGGTCTACGCTGCCCAAAGTCGGCATCTGGTTGAGGTGCCTGCGAATGAGGCGGATCATATCCAGACTTGGCTCACAAAATCCGTGGGCGTTGACGTTCGCATTCCGGATCTCTCCGCAGAGGGGCTGACATTCCAAGGAGCGCGGTTGCTGGTGGCCGTGGGTAAGCCGGTTGCGCAGCTGATGTATACCGATGCTGACATGAGCGTTGTCGCCATTTGCCAGATACAGTCAGGTACGCCTCGCGACGGGTTCGAGAAGCTGACCATAAACGCATTCGACATGGTGACCTGGGGCTCCCAAAACTCCAACTTCGTTGTTGTCGGAGACGAAAACCGCGGCGATCTGGTTGAGATCGCTCAACTGGCTGCCTCTCAGACCTAGTCGAAGTCCGGAGCGGCCAGACCCGGATCTTCGGTGCGCCACATGCAAAAATTTTCCGAAACGAGAATAATCGACGAGGCACGGGCGTAGTCCCGTTCATGAGCGCCGCAGACTGCGGTTCAAAATTGCGCAGGCGTTCATGAGAAGAGGGGCGGCATCATGACCGGACCACTTTGTCCGTGCGGAGAAACGTTCGCGTGAACGCCTCGGCGCTGATTTCAGCGAAGCAATTTTTAGATGTTTGTAAGGAGTAAAGATCATGGCCTTTTTCAATTTCATTACTCGTATCGGCAATACATTCTTCGGCACCCGACGCGACGACATCATTGAAGGAAACAACGACGATAACAGGATTTTCGGGCTGCGTGGCGACGACCGGATCGATGGCGCGGGCGGCGATGACACGGTGTTCGGCGGGTTCGGCGATGACCGCGTCGAAGGCGGCAGTGGCGAAGACAGACTGTTCGGTGGCTTTGGCGATGACCTCGTGTTTGGCGGAGATGACGACGACAAGCTTTGGGGCGGCTTCGGCAATGACACCCTGATCGGTGACAAAGGCAGCGACAAGGTGTTCGGCGGGTTCGGTGACGATCTGATGATCTGGAACAATGGCGACGGATCGGACCTGATGGAAGGCGGCTTTGGCCAAGACACCGTTCAGGTCAATGGCGCAGTGGATGACGGCGACGACTTCCGCATTTCGGCCAATGGCCAGCGGGTCGAATTCGCCCGCGAAAACCTGATCCCGTTTCAGCTGGATATCGGGTCTGTCGAAACCCTCGACGTCAATGCTGGCGGCGGTGACGACGTGATCGATGCCACCGGGCTTGCCGCCGAACTCATCAAGCTCGACCTCGACGGTGGCGACGGCAACGATACGGTCATCGGTGGCAATGGCGAGGATCATCTGCGTGGCGGTGCCGGCAACGATGTTGTCGTCGGCGGCAAAGGCAACGACACGATGTTGGGCGAGGACGGCAACGACTTGCTGGTCTGGAACAATGGCGACGGGTCGGACCTGATGGAAGGCGGCGATGGCAACGACACGGTGCAGGTTAACGGCGCCGTCGATGACGGCGACGAATTCCGCATCTCGGCCAATGGCGACCGGGTGGCATTCGCCCGTGAAAACCTGATCCCATTCCAGCTCGACATCGGCACCACCGAAAACCTCGACATCAATGCAGGTGGCGGCGACGACGTGATCGATGCCACCGGGCTTGCGGCCGATCTGATCTCACTCGATCTCGACGGAGGCGACGGCAATGACGAGATCATCGGTGGCGACGGCGTCGACGTGCTGCGCGGCGGTGACGGCGACGACACAATAACCGGCGGCAAGGGCAACGACATCTTCTTGGGCGAAGATGGCGATGACCTGATGATCTGGAACAACGGCGACGGGTCCGACCTGATGGAAGGCGGCGCCGGCGAGGATACCGTGCAGGTCAATGGCTCCGATGACGACGGCGACCTGTTCGTGATCTCGCCAAATGGCGCCCGCGTCAGGTTCGAACGTGACAACCTGATCCAGTTCCAGCTCGACATCGGCACCACGGAAAATCTCGATGTCAACGGCGGGGGCGGCGATGACGTGATTGTGGCAAGCGAAGGGATTGCCGGGCTGATCAACCTTGATCTCGACGGCGGCGACGGCAACGACCTCGTGATCGGCGGCGACGGCGAGGACGTGGTATGCGGCGGCGCGGGCAATGACACGCTGATCGGCGGCAAGGGGAACGATGCGAAGTTCGGCGACGACGGCAACGACCTACTGATCTGGAACAACGGCGACGGCTCGGACCTGATGGAAGGCGGCGATGGCAACGACACGGTGCAGGTCAATGGCGCCAATGGCGACGGCGACAACTTCCGTATTACCGCCGATGGCGATCGCGTGGAATTTGCACGTGAAAACCTGATCCCGTTCCAGCTTGACATCGGAACGACGGAGAACCTCGATGTCAACGGCCAGGATGGTAATGATGTGATCGACGCCAGCGGGCTTGCCGCCGGTCTGATCAATCTCGATCTTGACGGCGGCGCGGGGAACGATTTGTTGCTCGGCGGCGATGGCGCAGACGTGCTGCGCGGTGGCGCGGACAACGACATCATGAATGGCGGCGCGGGGAACGATATCTTGCTGGGCGACGACGGCAACGACGCCATGTTCGGGGGCGCCGGAGACGACATCATGCTCGGCGGTGCCGGCGATGATGCTCTCAAAGGTGGTGAAGGTGACGACGTTCTGAATGGCGGCGCCGGTGCCGACACCTTCCTGTTCGCTCCGGGCGAAGGAACCGACACAATCGGTGATTTCGAGGACGGGATCGACCTGATCGGACTGGACGGCGGCTTGGCGTTTGCCGACCTGACAATCGCGGATGACGGCGGTGACACCGTGATCTCGATCACCGCCACCAACGAGGATCTGGTACGGCTCGAGAACGTTCAGGCCGCCGATATCGGCGTGGACGACTTCGTCATCGCCTGAGCATCATGACCAAAACGACCGGGCGAAGCGTCTGCGCTTCGCCCGTTTTTTGTGTCATCAAACCGCCCTCGATGGTGCAGTCCACTCCCCTTGTCGGTCCAAAAAGCACCGTCCACCGGCCCGACCAGATCTCTCGTATGCCCAGTTTAGCCACGGGTGCGGGCAATGCGCCCTAAACCATGGTTGTAGCCTTGATAGGCCGTCACCGTGACATCAGATTGGAGGAGACACCGACCCCACGTCGCCAGGCAGATGGAGGCACAGATCGCTAAGCGCCGAGTCTTTGCGTGGATTTCCGGCCTGCTTGCCATTCTGGCCAGCGCCACTGTTTATCTGTCCATGACCGGCGAGAGCGGCCTTGCACAACAGTCTTTGCCCACACGACCTCACGAAGTCACTCGACTGGATGCGAAAAGAGCCGAAGGTTTAGGCTGGCGATCAGATGGGCTGGACGCTGTGTTCGGTTTTGTCACCACGCTCAGTACCGACAGTTTTGTGATCGTGACAAATGGCGAGGTGGTTGGCGCGTACGGCGACCTCAGAAAGCAGTATTCGACCCACTCGATGCGCAAATCGTTCCTCAGCGCCCTCGTGGGCATGCATCTTGTCCCAGGTGCAGGACAGGTCAATCTGAATGCCACGCTGGAGGAGCTGGGCATCGATGATGCGCCGGAACCGCTTATTGCGAAACAAAAACAGGCAACGGTGCGCCACTTGCTCAAGAGCGTGTCCGGCATCAGTCATCCCACCGCAGCCTCTGGGTCGCTGCAGGACGACATCGACAGACGGCTGGGCAACCGGGAAAACGAGCCCGGTACCATCTGGGCATACAACAATTGGGACTACAATGCTTTGACGACAATCTTCGAAATGCGCACAGGTCTTGGGATCGCCGAGGCATTCCATCAGGGAATTGCTGTGCCGTCCGAGATGGAGGATTTCGACGTTAGGGATGTGTCCTATGTCGCCGACGCCAGCCTCTCTATGCACAAAGCCGCAGCGTTTCGCATGTCAGCCCGTGATCTTGTCAGGTTCGGTCAGATCTATCTCAACAACGGCCGGATCGGCGATCGGCAGATTGTACCGAGTGAGTGGATCAACCGCATTACAGAGGATTTTATCCAGACGGGTATGGATGGCCTGAGATGGGGGCACGGCTACCTCTGGTGGATACCAAGCCCTGACACCGGACTGCCGGAAGGCACGTTTTGGAGTTGGGGCCTTGGAAATCAGGCGCTTTTCGTTGTGCCCGAATGGAATACTCTGATCGTCCACCAGTCCGACACGACTGAATTTCTGAAGCGTTTCGTCCCGATGATCGAACAAGATGGCATGGAGGGGGAAGCCGCGGTCGAGCACCTCATTCTTTCTTGCCTTGAGCCCGACAATCGCGACAGCGCGTATTGCACCGAACATCGCTTCACCACACGGCGTGAGTTCGACAAGTTGAACTCCCTCATCGTCAAAGCTCGAAACTAACGCGCCACGTTTGCTGCTGAGAGGCTTCCGAGCCTCAGTGGCAATACCGGTAGCGCGGCACGAAACGGCCATTCCTAAGCAGGTTATGAACGACCGCATTGTTCTACGGTGCCGAAGTCAGGTGACCGCAATACCGGCACAATGGAAGCGATCCGCCGCCTACTGGTCTTCAAAAATGCCAGTGGGTTTACCGTCGATCGTCTCGACATTTTTGCGCTCCCAATAGTCTTTGACACCATCTGGCCCTAACCCGTCATAATAAGGTTCCAATTCCACCTCGCCTCGGGACTTCTTGAACTCCATGATGGGCACTCCTGAACCACATGACGTCTGAACCAGATCGATGGTCAGGTCGAACACCTGCCGGCTGCCACCCAGCTTGGGAAAGTCGGTGATCAAGGCCTCCCAGTCTGCGTCGCGCGGATGGTGAACCCGGGCTTGCCCGTAAACGCGCAAGATCAAAGGGTTCCCCTCGAAAGCGCAGAACATGAGTGTCATGCGACCTGTGGCCCGAACATGCGCCGCGGTCTCATTGCCGCTGCCAGACAGATTGAGCCAGAGGATCCGGTGGTCATCCTTGATCCTGAGTGTGTCCATTCCCTTCGGCGAGACATTCACACGGCCGTCTCGATCCGCCGTCGCAACAAAAAACAACGGTTGCGCTTCGATAAAGCGTCGAAACGTGCGATTGAGCTTCTTTCCCATTGCCATGTCAGTCGTCCTCTTGCGTTTTGCGGATGAATGATGCGGCAACCTAAGGTCCGGTAGGGAACCCGAAGTGGCCGCATACGTTCAAGCGGGTTTGATCACCAGTTGGCAGACCGCGACCGACGGATGTCAATCAGTTCCAGTGCACCGCCCGACGGCAACTGCATGCGGGTCGCGTCTGGGACGTCATGCTCGGTCAACCCGATATCACGAAGGTATCTGTCGGACAGTTTGCTCAGGCGTGCCTTGGCTTTCCGGCGCTCGATGACCTTTTGCGCTGCAATGTTGGCGGCATCGATCAGTTCGGCAATCACGGCGGCCACTGATTTGTGGCTCAGCGGGGCGGTATGAGAGGTATATGTCATTGGGTGTCTCCTCGAGTACATGTGCGTGTTTTTGATGCAACCAACGTCGCATGGCCTCGCGGATACCGGGCAGTGTAGAAAGTGAACCACCCCTGATACAGAAAGTGTACTGGCCGGAATTCAGGGATCAGGATTATACTCCAGCGTGCGGTCCACCGTTAACGCAGGAGGCCTGGATCATGACGACCAAACCCTATGGCCTGTATTGTCCCACGTCGAAAGCCTGTGAGATCCTTCTGCCGCGCTGGACGATCCAGATTCTGGGCGAGCTTTGGGGCGGTTCGACCCGGTTCAACGAAATCAAACGCGGACTGCCCGGGATTTCACCCACTTTGCTGACGAAGCGGCTCAAGGAAATGCAGGAGAACGGCCTGCTGGAGCGGGTGGAAGATCGGGCAACCGGGTCCATCGACTATATCAGAACGGACAAGGCTGCCGAGTTGGATGAAGTTCTGACCATTCTCGCCAAATGGGCACAACGCCACATCAAGGCGGAAATTGCACTCGAAGACCGGGATGCCGATTTGCTGATGTGGAACGTGCGGCGTCAGGTGGATGTTGATGAACTGCCGCCCAAACGCAACGTGATGCGTTTCAACTTCTCAGATGCGACGTCGCCAGCATCAACCTATTGGCTCATCACGAAACCCGGTGAAACGGTGGAACTATGCGCAAGCGATCCGGGCTTTGATATTGATCTTTACGTTGAAACGGAAGTCACCATCATGACCGGGTTTTATCTCGGCCGCAGGTCGTTTGAACGGGATCTCGAAGACGGGCGAATATTCATGAGTGGCGATCCGAGGCTCATCAAAAACTTTAGGCGATGGTTCAGGTTCAGCATGCATTCCCACGCGGATGACATTGCTCTGGTTGATGATCACGCAGGTCTGGGTTGATACCCGATACGGGATCACAATCGTCTTCTCTTCGCCGCTGTCGGCAACCAGACTGATCGTGGTCTGCGTGAAAACCGACACCGCGACGTGTCCAGCAAGGCTGTGCGGACGCGGGTCGGTTGGTGGCAGATCTGATTTAGCCTAAGCTGAAAACTGACGCCGTTTGGCGGCGCGGATTTCCCGCGCCTGTTGTTCCTGACCGGTGCGGAAGGACGTTTCAACAAAGTCCATGTGATGCCGCGCTGCGGCCTCGGCCCGGTCGGGATCGCCGTCCAGGATCGCCTGCGCAATGTCCTTGTGCTGCTGCAACAGTGCCTCGCCGGTGCCGTCCATCGTGCGCAGGAACCTGCGGTTATAGAACACCCCCTGGCGGGTCAGGTCATAGATCGACGCCATCATGTGGATCAGGGTCGTGTTCTGGCTGGCATCCACAACGGCTGCATGAAGACGAAAATCCGCCTCTTGGCTGGCGTCGATGTCATCCTCTTCCCACGCCTTCTGCATGTCCGCGATTGTCTCGGCAATGCGTTCCCTGTCGGATTGGGTCGCCCGTTGCGCGGCCAGCCGACTGGCAAAGGCCTCTTGCTCGCGCCGGTACTCAAGATAGTCGTAAAACGCGCCACCATGCCGGGAGTATAATGACAGCAGTGCTGGCGACATGGCGCGACCGGTCAGCGGCGCGATGAATGTCCCCTCGCCATGGCGCACGGATACAAGGCCGCGCTGTTCCAGCTTTTGAAGCGCCTCGCGCAGCTTGGGGCGGGATACCTCCATGGCCTCGGCAAGATCGCGTTCAGAGGGCAGTTTGCGGCCTTCCTTGAGGATGCCATCGACAATCATCGTCTCGATCTGATCGACCACGGCATCGGCGACTGATTCGTGGCCTACGGGATCAAAAGGGCTGTTGTTGCTCATGTTCGGAACCGCGCGATCCGGAAAACCGGAAGTTTCTAGTTGTTCTTAAAATTTACCACTGGTGGATCACATTGCAAGAGGAAATACCCAAAACTACGGATACATGAGACTTCATTATCCAACTGTAAATAAACAAAAAGCTGAAAACCCTCGTCCAGGATGACCAAATTTCGCGAAATACCGGCATCAATCATCTCTATGCTTGAGTGCGGCCAGTGGTAAATAAAATTATTGACGAGACGTAGAGGTAAACATAATTTACCATCCATGCCGCTCAAGCGGTGAGACCGGCAGCTGAAGCAAAGGCTGACCTGCACTTTGGAGGAGAAATTATGAAGACTACCCTGACCTCGCTCGCCGTTGCGGCCTCGCTGCTGGCTGCACCGGCAGTTCAGGCGGCAGACAAGATGCTGCTGAAGACGCCGATCGCGTTTTCGACCGCCCTGCCCGGCCTCGGCTCGCCGATCCCGCGGGTGGCCGAGCAGCTGGACCTGATGTCCGGCGGAACGCTGAAGATGAAGGTTTACGAGCCGGGCAAACTGGTTCCGCCGTTCGAAATCCTGGACGCCGTATCCTCGGGCAAGATCAACTCGGGCTACACCACCGCTGGCTACTGGGCCGGCAAGATCCCCGCCGCACCGCTGTTCTCGGCCGTGCCCTTCGGCCCCGAAGCAGGCGAATACATGGCGTGGCTCTATTACGGCAACGGCCTGAGCCTGTATCAGGAGATGTATGACCAGGCTGGGTTCAACGTCCACGTTATCCCCTGCGCCATCATCGCCCCCGAAACCTCGGGCTGGTTCGCGAGCGAAATCAACAACCCCGAAGACCTGAACGGCCTCAAGATGCGGTTCTTTGGCCTTGGCGGTGAAGTTATGCAGAAACTGGGCGTGGCCACCTCGCTGCTGCCAGGCGGTGAGATCTTCCCCGCGCTGGAAAAGGGCGCCATTGACGCGACCGAGTTCTCGATGCCTGCTATCGATGCACGTCTGGGCTTCCACAAGCTGGTCAAGTTCAACTACTTCCCCGGCTGGCACCAGCAGGCCACCGTGTTTGAGCTGATGGTCAATAAGGACGTCTGGAACGAAGCCAGCGATCAGCATAAGGCGATCATCGAAAATGCTTGCAAAGCGTCGATGGCCGACAGCTTTGCCGAAGGAGAAGCGATCCAGCACGCGGCCCTGATCGACAACGTTGAAAACAACGGCGTTCAGATCAAACAGTGGAATGACGAGATGCTGGCCACCTTCCGCGCAACCTGGGAAGAGGTCGCCGCCGAGCAGGCCGCCAATGACGAGTTCTTCAACAAGGTCCTGACGGATATGAACGAATTCCGCGAAGGCTATGCCGTGTGGAAGGAAAACGCGTTCCTCCCCCGCAAGTGATTTAACCACTTGCGTCCGATTGGGGGCGGTCTCGATCCGCCCCCAAAACATTCCCCTTCTGATTTTCGTCATTTTCTGAACTGACCGGGCGCATTCACGTCCCCAACGCCTAATTCTCGAGGAGGAGACCATGGCCGAGACACAGCGGACTAAAGACGACCCGATCGAAGTCTATGAAAGCATCCTTGAACATGGTGAACCCGACCGCCAGAAACTGGCTGTCGCCATCGACAACGGCGTCAAGGGTATCGGTCATGTAGTCATGTGGGCCAACCTGCTGTTGGTTGCGGCCATCGTTTCGCAGGTGGCGCTGCGCTACCTGCTGAATCAGAACTATCCCAAGCTCGATGAGATCCAGTGGCATTTCTACGGGCTGGTGACGATGGTCGGCATCTCTTACGCGCTGGTCACGGACAGCCATGTGCGGGTCGACCTGCTGCACATGCAACTCAGCCAGCGCGCCCGGCGGATTATCGAGGTCATCGGTATCTTCGCCCTGCTGGTGCCGTTCATCTATCTGATGGTCGATCAGGGATACGACTATTTCTATGAAAGCTCGCGTGTGAACGAGTCCTCCGACAGCCCTACGGGCCTGCCCGCGCGTTGGGCGTTGAAGGGCGTGATCCCGGCCAGCTTCATTCTGCTGGCTCTGGCGGCGACGGCGAGGTTGATCCACGACGTCCATGCCTTGTTCGCCAATCTGGAAGAAGAGCGTCAGGGCAAGGGCCTGCGCCTCATTTTCTGGGCCTTGCTGGGTTTCGCGGTGGTTGCTGTTGCGCTGACCTTCCTCGTCGAGACAACCGAGGAAAAGCTGGTCATCGCCATGTTCCTGACCTTCATCGCTCTCTTGTTCACCGGTTTCCCCGTGGCCTGGACGCTGGCCGGGGTCGGGGTGGCCTATTGCGGTCTCGCCTACCTGTTCGACAACGGCATGATGAACTGGACCGGGCTTGAGGAAACGCTGACCGGTCTGGACTATCTGACATTGGGCGCCGTGGTGAACCGCGTCTACGCCACCATGTCGAACGCGGTTCTTGTGGCGCTGCCGATGTTCATCTTCATGGGGCTGATGCTGGACGAATCTGGTGTGGCCGAGCGTCTCATGTCCTCGATGCAGCGCCTGTTCGGCACGGTGCGCGGCGGACTTGCCATCACCGTCACCATGATCGGCATCATCCTGGCCGCGTCGACCGGCATCATCGGTGCCTCGGTGGTGCTGCTGGGCGTGCTGTCGCTACCTTCGATGATGGAGCAGAAATACAACCCCTCGCTGGCCGCGGGCGTGGTGTCGGCCAGCGGAACACTGGGCATCCTGATCCCGCCTTCAATCATGCTGGTCATCATGGCCGACCAGATGGCGCTGTCCGTCGGTGACCTGTTCATGGCAGCAGTCTTTCCCGGTGTGATCATCGGGGCCCTGTACCTGACCTATATCTTCGTGATCGCGCTGATCAAACGCGATGTGGCCCCGGTGCCCGAGGGTGCCACCCGCCCCGACTGGGCCGCGGTCAAAGACGTGCTGATCGCCGTTCTGCCGACGCTGGGCCTGATCCTCGCTGTGCTGGGGTCGATCTTTGCGGGGCTGACCACACCAACCGAAGCCTCAGGCGTGGGCGCATTGGGCGCGACGCTGCTGGCGCTCGGCTACCGCAAGCTGACGCTGGCCAAGCTGGTGAACGTGCTCAAGTCGACCTTCAACACCACCGCCTACATCTTTGCGATCTTTCTGGGCGCGACAGTGTTCTCGTATGTGCTGCGGGAACTGGGCGGCGACGCGCTGATCGAAGAGATGATCCAGGGTACCGGCCTTGGTCCGAACGGCACCGTGTTCATGATCCTGTTCATCGTGTTCCTGCTGGGCTTCGTTCTGGACTGGATCGAGATCACACTGATCGTGCTGCCCCTGATGCGCCCCATCGTGAACGGGCTTGGCCTGGATATCGATGGGTTCGGTGTCATCGACGAACCGGCGCTGGTGTGGTTCGTGATCCTTGTGGCGGTGACGCTGCAGACCTCGTTCCTGACACCACCGGTTGGTTTCGCGCTGTTCTACCTCAAAGGCGTCTGTCCGCCCGAGATCAAGCTGACCGACATTTACAAGGGAATCATCCCCTTCGTGATCCTGCAGCTGACCGGCCTGTTCTTCGTCTTCCTGTGGCCGCAGCTGGCAACATGGTTGCCCTCGGTCGCATATTAGGGAGGATTCCGGGATGACCGATGCCGAGCTGATCAAGCGCTTTCAGGCCATTTGCGGGCGGCGGCACGTGCTGACCGGCGCCCGCCGCACCCGCCGCTTTCGCCGGGGCTTTCGGTCGGGCGAGGGTGAGGCGCTGGCCGTGGTGCAGCCCGCCACATTGCTGGAACAGTGGAAGGTGCTCGAGGCCTGCGTCGCCGCCGACAAGATCGTCATCATGCAGGCGGCCAATACCGGCCTGACCGAAGGCTCTACACCCAAGGGGGTCTATGACCGCGACGTGGTGCTGATCAACACCCGCCGCATGGACCAGCTGCAGCTTATCAACGAGGGCAAACAGGTCATCAGCTTTCCCGGCTCGACCCTGTTTGCGCTGGAAAAGCTGCTGGACCCCATCGGCAGGCAGCCCCATTCAGTGATCGGATCGTCCTGCATCGGGGCCTCGGTCATCGGTGGCGTGTGCAACAACTCGGGCGGCTCGCTGGTCGAGCGCGGCCCGTCCTATACCGAACTCTCGCTTCATGCCCGCATCACGCAGGATGGTGCGCTGGAACTGGTCAACCATCTGGGAATCCGTCTGGGGGCCAAGCCCGAAGAAATCCTGACCCGCCTGCAACAGGGCGATTTCCGGCCCGAAGATATCGAGACCGACAACCGCAAGGCCTCGGATACCGATTATGCCCGCCGCGTGCGCAATGTGGATGCGGACACGCCGGCCCGCTTCAACGCGGACAAATCGCGGCTCTATGAGGCATCGGGTTGTGCCGGCAAGCTCGCGGTCTTTGCCGTGCGTCTGGACACCTATCCCAAAAACGAAAGCGAGCGCACCTTCTATGTCGGTGCGCAGGACACCGTCGCCCTGACCGCTTTGCGCCGCCGTATCCTGTCGGAATTTCGGACCCTGCCGGTCAGCGCCGAGTACATGCATGAAGAGGTCTTCGACATCTCCGACCGCTACGGCAAGGACACAATTGTGATGATCGACAAACTGGGCACCGACCGGTTGCCCACGTTTTTCGCCCTCAAGGGCGCGGTGGATGCCCGGCTTGAGGGCGTGCCGGGTCTTGCGAACTTCACCGACCGGTTCATGCAATTCGCCATGCGGTTCTGGCCTGACGTTCTGCCCCGCCGGATGCGGGCCTTCCGCGACCAGTTCCCACACCACCTGATCCTGAAAATGCGCGACGGCGGGATCGACGAAGCCCGCGTCCTGCTGTCCGACATGACCGCGGGTGACCAGTTGGATTTCTTCGAATGCGACCCGCGCGAGGCCAAGATCGCCGGGCTGCACAGATTTGCGGCCGCAGGTGCAGCCGTTCGCTACATGAAAGTCCACGCGCATGAGGTGGAAGACATCATCGCGCTCGACATTGCACTACGCCGCAACGACACGGACTGGTTCGAGAATCTGCCCGCAGAGATATCGGGCCAACTGGTCAGCAGGCTCTACTATGGCCACTTCATGTGCCATGTGCTTCATCAGGACTACATCGTGAAAAAGGGTTCCAACCCCAAGGCGCTCAAGGCCGCAATGCTGAAAATCCTGGACCACCGCGGCGCCGAATACCCGGCAGAGCACAACGTCGGCCATCTGTACCCGGCCAAACCCGACCTAGCCGCATTCTACAAGGCCGTGGACCCTACAAACAGCATGAACCCAGGGCTTGGTATGATGTCGCGTAACAAGAACTATACGTGACCCACAAAGCCGGTTAATTGGCGTAATGTGACTGCGACAAGCACTGTTTCTGCTATCAACAGTGCCTTGTCATCTGGTCGACAACCCACTCACCGGTCCAATCGCTGAAACTCGTCTGCATCGCATTCTGCGTTGTTTTTCAGCAGATCCAAACATTCTGCTGACAGGTTGGGCGCGACGCGTATGTTTTCGTCATTGCTGGAGTGGATGGCATTGTCACCGCCATAGCAATTGCCCAGCCCAAGGGGCATGAACCGCAATTTGACAGTCGTAGTTGTTGAACAAAACCGGGATCGTGCTGTCGCGATTGTCGATGCGCTAAATGAGTCAGAGAACGTCGATGTGTATGTGATCGGCAACGCCTCGGGGCTCGCACGTAAGATTGCCATGCACAGCCCCGATATTGTGCTGATCGATATCGATAATCCGTCGCGCGACATGCTTGAAGAGCTGACAATTGCGTCTGGCCCAATGGAGCGTCCAGTGGCAATGTTCGTGTCCGGCGCTGCAGGGGGGCTTGCCAAAGCCGCCGTTGAGGCCGGAGTGTCCGCATATGTTGTCGACGGCCTGCAAGCCGAGAGGATCAAGCCGGTCATAGATACCGCGATTGCCAGGTTTCAGGTCCTGCGCCAGATGAGGACCGAACTTGCCGAGACCCGCCGCGCATTGGAAGAGCGCAAGGTGATTGATCGGGCAAAGGGTCTTCTGATGAAGGCCAAAGGCATTCAAGAAGACGAAGCTTACGCTCTGCTGCGCAAGACCGCAATGAACCAGAACCGCCGCGTTGCCGATGTGGCTGAGGCGCTGGTGACGGCATCCGGGCTGCTGTCATGAGAACGGTCTCTCTTCCCGTCGCATACATGCCGCTGGTCGACGCGGCCCCTTTGATCGTTGCGCGCGAGATGGGATTTGATCATGCCGAAGGTGTGTCGCTGGATCTGCGCCCGGCGCCGTCCTGGTCGTCACTGCGGGACATGTTTACCTTTGGGCATGTCGATGCCGCGCATCTGTTATCCCCGATCCCGGTTGCGACCAGATTGGGTCTGGGCGGCATCGCAACCCCTCTGTCGGCCGTTTCGGTGCTGTCGCTGAATGGCAACGTCATCGGAGTTGGGCGCGGGCTGGAAAAGCTGCTTCGCGCGCAGGGATACCCGTTTGATTTTCGTGACGCGACAGCCGCTGGAGCAGCACTCGCTCGGGTCGCAGATGGCCCGCTGGTCTTTGGTGTGCCGTTTCCGTTTTCAATGCATGTCGAGCTTCTGCGGTATTGGGTGGAAGGAACTGAATTGGCATCGAAGCAGGTTGAGATTCGAACAGTTCCGCCGCCGTTGATGGCCCGGGCTCTTGCGGCGGGCGAGATTGACGCTTTTTGTGTTGGAGAGCCTTGGGGATCTGTTTCGGTCGATGAACAGGCCGGTGCGTTGCTGCTGCCCGGGCGCGCGATATGGTCCTGTGCCCCCGAAAAGGTGCTGGCAGTCAGGTCGGAATGGGCTGATACCGAGCCGCATCTGCTGGGCAGCCTCATGCGCGCCGTTTGGCGGGCAGGTCGGTGGCTGTCGAGCACGGGGAGCAAGACAACCGCCGCCGAAATGCTGGCGCGCAAATCCTATCTGAACGTATCCCCGGAACTGATTGACCGCGCGTTGTCGGGCACATTTGCGATCTCCTCCCGGGGTGAGCAGCGTAGTGTTGACCGATTTGTTGAATTCCATGAGGGCGCGGCCACATTCCCCTGGCGCAGTCAGGCAAAGTGGATTGCGCGCCGCCTGGCGGAAAGAAATGGCCTGGACGCCGTGGATGCCGAGCGTCGGGCCGCGGGGGTTTTCCGCAGCGACCTGTACCGGCGTGAGCTGCAAGGCGCAGGGGCGGAATTGCCAGGCGCTTCGGCAAAGCTGGAAGGCGCGAATCCTCACGCGGACGCTGTTGCATCGGCCCAAGGCGGCCTGATCCTGCCGCCAAACATGTTTTTTGACCGTCGAATTTTTGAGCCATCTGAATAGCTTTGCACATTCTTTTTGCACTGCAGCGTAAAAGAATGCTGCATCGCAGAAAAAATCGGCTGCCAAGATCTGTTTCGGGGTGACGGAACACTTCGTTGATGGCTTAATCCAACCATCGGCAGGCAACGACGCCCACCGAAGGAATTCGCCCAACGCAATGGGCAACAATCAAGAGCAAAGCCGCTCGACCAACCGCCTTGTCCTCCCGGCGGTTCGTGTCGGCGGCTTTTTTGTTTGCCCAGGCCGCATCTGGGCTGTCACCCGTCCCTCATGGGCCGGACCGAAAGGGACCGAGATGAAAAGACTTCTTCTGAGCCTTGCAGCAACCACCGCGCTCGCCTCACCCGCAATGGCCGAAATGCTAGAGCTGGAAAAAGACGAGTTGACCTTCGGCTTCATCAAACTGACCGACATGGCACCGCTGGCCGTCGCCTATGAGCAGGGGTACTTTCTGGACGAAGGTCTCTTTGTCACGCTTGAGGCGCAGGCCAACTGGAAGGTCTTGCTGGATGGTGTGATCGACGGGCAGCTGGACGGAGCGCATATGCTGGCAGGTCAGCCGCTTGCCGCGACCATTGGGTACGGGACCGAGGCACATATCGTCACACCGTTTTCGATGGACCTGAACGGCAACGGTATCACAGTGTCCAACGAAATCTGGGAAGAGATGAAACCGAACATCCCGGTGATGGAGGATGGCCGCCCGCAGCATCCGATCAGCGCTGAGGCTCTGGCCCCGGTGGTTGACAAGTACAAATCCGAAGGCAAGCCCTTCAACATGGGCATGGTCTTCCCGGTTTCCACCCATAATTACGAACTGCGCTATTGGCTGGCCGCGGGTGGTCTGCATCCGGGGTTCTACAGCCCCGACAACGTGACGGGCCAGATCGGCGCGGATGTGTTTCTGTCGGTGACCCCACCGCCGCAGATGCCCGCCACTTTGGAGGCCGATACGATCTATGGCTACTGCGTGGGTGAGCCGTGGAACCAGCAGGCGGTGTTCAAGGGTATCGGCGTTCCGGTGATCACCGACTATGAGCTGTGGAAAAACAACCCCGAAAAGGTCTTTGGCATCACTGCAGAATTTGCCGAGGAATATCCGAACACCACTCTGGCCGTAACCAAGGCGCTGATCCGCGCGGCGATGTGGCTGGATGAGAACGACAACGCCAATCGTCCCGAGGCGGTCGAGATCCTCAGCCGCCCAGAATATGTGGGCGCGGATTACGACGTCATTGCCAACTCAATGACCGGCACCTTTGAATACGAGAAGGGCGACAAGCGCGAAGTCCCGGATTTCAACGTGTTCTTTCGCTACAACGCGACCTATCCGTTCTACTCGGACGCTGTCTGGTACCTGACCCAGATGCGCCGCTGGGGCCAGATCGCGGAAGCCAAGCCTGACAGCTGGTATGATGAGGTGGCCAAGTCGGTCTACAAGCCCGAGATCTATCTGGACGCCGCACGCATGCTGGTCGATGAAGGTCTGGCGGATGAGGCTGACTTCCCCTGGGACAGCGACGGCTACAAGGCCCCGACCCAGCCCGAGGACATCATTGACGGCATCGCCTATGACGGCAGCACCCCCAACGCCTATCTCGAAAGCCTGTCCATAGGTTTGAAGGGCGATCAGAAAATCGTCGGTTCGGACGTACAAGGCTAACCCCCCTCGCAATGCCGCGCCCGGCCATCGCCGGGCGTGCGCCCCAAAGTGCCCCGCCGGCGCAAGGACACATCAGATGACAACGGTCGATCCCGATTTCAACGCAGACGCCGCCCGAGAGCAGCGTCGCGCCCGCCTTTTCACCCGCATCAACGCCGCCGACAAATGGTTTCAGGTTCTGGGCCTCAGCTGGGTCACGCCTGTTCTGAAGGCCGCCGCCGGTGAAAACCCGCGCGCCCAGGTGACCGAAATCTGGCGTCTGCTGGGTGTGCCTCTTCTATCGATCTGTGCGTTCTTGCTGTTCTGGGCAACACTGGCGCCCAAGGTGCAAACCTCGCTTGGTGCAGTGCCCGGACCCGCTCAGGTCTGGGAAGAAATGGTCAGTCTGAACGCGGATGCGCAGGCTAAGGCCGCCAAACGTGCCAAGTTCGAGGCAATGGTCGCACAGCGCAACCAGAAGTTCATCAACGCAGGCCAGCCCGAAAAGGTGAAAGACGTCGCCTTTACCGGCGCACCTTCTTATTATCAGCAAATCTGGACCTCGATCAAAACCGTCTTTTTTGGATTTCTGATCGCAACGGTTGTTGCCGTACCGCTAGGAATTGCAGCGGGTCTGTCACCGACTGCAAATGCTGCGTTGAACCCACTGATCCAGATCTTCAAACCGGTCTCACCGCTAGCGTGGCTGCCGATCGTCACCATGATCGTCTCGGCGGTCTACGTCACCAATGACGGATGGTTTGCCAAGTCCTTCCTAATCTCGGCCATCACGGTGACACTGTGTTCGCTGTGGCCGACACTGATCAACACCGCTCTGGGTGTGGCGTCAATCGACAAAGATCTGGTCAACGTGTCCAAGGTATTGAAAATGAACACCTATACCAAGATCACCAAGCTGGTGATGCCCTCGGCCCTGCCTCTGATCTTCACTGGTTTACGCTTGTCACTGGGTGTTGGCTGGATGGTCCTGATCGCTGCAGAAATGTTGGCGCAGAATCCTGGTCTGGGCAAATTCGTCTGGGATGAGTTCCAGAACGGTTCGTCCAGCTCTCTGGCCAAGATCATGGTTGCAGTCTTCACCATCGGCATCATCGGCTTCCTGCTGGACCGAGTAATGTACGCGCTGCAATCCCTCTTCACCTTCACGAACAACCGGTAAGCGCGATGAGCATACTGAGCTTCAAAAATGCCTCAAAATCCTTTGGCGAGGGCACCACCCGCACGGATGTGCTGAAAGGCATCGATCTGGACGTGCAGGAGGGTGAGTTTCTGGTGATCCTCGGCTTTTCGGGCACCGGCAAAACCACCCTGATCAACCTGATGGCAGGGTTGGATACTCCGACCAGCGGGGAGGTCACGTTCAAAGGTGCCCCGATCAAAGGGCCGGGGCCGGAACGTGCGGTGATCTTCCAGAACTACTCGCTAATGCCGTGGCTGACGGTCAGCGGCAATGTGGGTCTGGCGGTTGATACAGTCTTCCCCGGCCTCAGCAAGGCCGAGAAGGCCGAAAAGGTCGCGCACTACGTCAAGATGGTGGGCCTCAGCCACGCCGCAACACGCCGCCCGGCGGAACTGTCCGGCGGCATGCGCCAGAGGGTCAACGTCGCGCGCGCCCTGTCGATGAACCCTGAGGTCTTGTTGCTGGATGAGCCTTTGTCGGCGCTCGACGCACTGACCCGCGCCAATCTGGCTGATGAGATCGAACATATCTGGGAAGCCGACAAGAAGACCTGCGTGCTGATCACAAACGATGTGGATGAAGCGATCATTTTGGCTGACCGCATCATCGCCCTGAATCCAGATGGCACATTAGGACAAGAGTTCCGTGTCTCAATCCCGCGTCCACGCGACCGGGGCGCGATGAACAATGATGAAACTTTCAAACGCCTGCGCGCAGACATCACCAAGTATCTGATGGATGTAGGGATCGAAGCCAAGGTCGAAGGCTCGCGCCTGTTGCCCGATGTTACTCCGATCCACGGTGTGCCAACAGCCGTCGCGGATGCGCAGAAGGGGATGATCGAGAACCGCTTCCTCGATTTCTCGCAATTGCACAAGGTCTACCCGACGCCCAAAGGCCCGCTGACCGTGGTCGAGGATTTCGATCTGAAGATCGACAAGGGTGAATTCATCTCGCTGATCGGTCACTCGGGCTGTGGCAAATCCACGGTTCTAACCATGGCGGCGGGGCTGAATGAGATCTCGAAAGGCGCGATCAAACTGGATGGCCGCCATGTCGAAGGGGCCGATCCCGAGCGTGCCGTGGTGTTCCAGTCGCCCAACCTGTTCCCTTGGCTCAGTGCCAAAGAGAACGTCGCCATCGGCGTCGATAAGGTCTATCCCAAGGCCAACATCGCCGAGCGGCAGGATGTCGTTGAATACTATCTGGAACGCGTTGGTCTGGCCGATGCCATGGACAAATCCGCCTCGGACCTGTCGAACGGCATGAAACAGCGCGTCGGCATCGCGCGCGCCTTTGCTTTGTCCCCCAAACTGTTGCTGCTCGATGAGCCCTTCGGGATGCTCGACAGCCTTACGCGCTGGGAATTGCAGGAAGTGCTGATGGAGGTCTGGTCCCGCACTAAGGTCACCGCGATCTGCGTGACCCATGATGTGGACGAGGCGATCCTGCTGGCCGACCGCGTGGTGATGATGACCAACGGCCCGCAGGCGACCATCGGCAAGATCACCAAGGTCGACCTGCCACGCCCACGGACTCGCAAGGCACTGTTGGAGCACCCGGATTATTACGCCTACCGGCAGGAAGTCCTCGATTTCCTCGAAGAATACGAACACGGCGCCAAGCCAAAAACACCCGCCCCCAAGGCGATTGCAGCGGAGTGAAACCATGAAGCAAAGACTTGTTGTCATAGGCGCAGGCATGGCCTCGGGCCGGGTGCTGGAACACCTGACCGACACCGCGCCCGACGCGTTCGACATCACCCTGTTCAACGCCGAGCCACGCGGGAACTACAACCGCATCATGCTCAGCCCGGTACTGTCGGGTGAGAAGACGTATGAAGAGATCGTCACTCATGATGAGAATTGGTATGCCGAACGGGGCATAACTTGCCGCTTTGGCGAGCATGTGGTGAATATCGACCCAGAGATGAAGGTAGTCGAGGGCGAGAAGGGGCACGTCCCCTATGACAAGCTGGTGATCGCAACCGGTTCCGCCCCTTTCATCATTCCAGTTCCCGGCAAAGACCTGCAGGGTGTGATCACTTATCGGGATATGGACGACACCAACGCGATGATTGACGCGGCTGATGAAGGCGGCAATGCGGTCGTGATCGGCGGCGGTTTGTTGGGTTTGGAGGCGGCAGCCGGACTGACCGAACGCGGCATGAATGTAACCGTGGTGCACCTGATGGGGCACTTGATGGAAAGGCAGTTGGACGAGGCCGCTGGGTATTTGCTGCGCAAAGATCTAGAAAAGCGCGGGATCACCGTTCTGACACAGGCGTCGACCAAAGCGATTCTCGGCGAGGACCTGGCCGAGGCCGTTCTTCTGGAAAGCGGCGACGTATTGCCCTCCGATCTGGTGGTGATGGCAGTTGGCATCCGGCCCGAAACGCGCCTGGCAACCGATGCCGGGCTGGATGTGGCACGCGGCATCGAGGTGAACGCGCAGTTGCAATCCTCGGACCCGGACATCTACGCGGTTGGCGAGTGTGTCGAGTTCGACGGGCATCTCTTCGGCCTTGTTGCACCGCTTTATGATCAGGCGAAGGTTCTGGCCCAAAGCCTGTTGGGAGAAGCGGACGCCTTTGTTGTCAGAGAATTGGCGACCAAGCTGAAAGTCACCGGTTGCGATCTGTTCAGCGCTGGCGATTTTGCCGATGGCCCGGGCCGCGAGGACATTGTCTTCCGCGACCCCTCGCGCGGAGTCTACAAACGGCTTGTGATTGAGGAGGACCGTCTGGTTGGCGCTGTCATGTATGGCGACACCGCCGACGGCAACTGGTTCTTCGGCCTGATCAAGGACGGCACCAGCATCGAAGAGATGCGAGAAACGCTGATCTTCGGACCCGCCTATCAGGGGGGCGACATCGCGGACCCTCTCTCAGCCGTTGCAGCATTGCCGCCTGAGGCGGAGATTTGCGGCTGCAACGGCGTATGCAAAGGTGACATTGTCGAGGCGATCAACGCAGGCGCCAATGATCTGGGCACGGTGCGTGCAAGCACCAAAGCCAGCGCGTCCTGCGGGACGTGCACGGGGCTGGTCGAACAGGTGTTGCAGGTCACTCTGGGCGATGAGTTCCAAATGCCAACGGCGCAACCGATCTGTGGATGCACCGACCTGACCCACGAAGACGTGAGGCGTCTGATCAAGGGGCAGGAACTGAAAAGTCAGGTCGCGGTCTGGCAGGAGTTGGGTTGGACAACGCCCAACGGCTGCCATGTCTGCCGCCCGGCGATCAATTATTACCTGCTGGCGGATTGGCCGCTGGATTATCAGGACGACCCGCAAAGCCGCTTCGTCAATGAACGCAAACACGCCAACATCCAAAAGGACGGCACGTTCAGCGTCGTGCCGCGCATGTGGGGCGGGATCACCAACCCTGCCGAATTGCGCGCCATTGCCGACGCGGCGGACAAATACAATGTGCCAACCGTTAAGGTGACAGGTGGCCAGCGCATCGACCTTCTGGGGGTAAAGGGTGAAGATTTGCCCGCGATCTGGTCAGACCTGAACGAGGCCGGCCTGGTCTCCGGCCATGCCTACTCGAAGGGTCTGCGCACCGTGAAAACCTGCGTCGGCACCGATCACTGCCGGTTTGGGACACAGGACAGCACCGGCCTCGGTATCAAGCTAGAGAAAATCCTGTGGGGCTCCTGGACTCCGCACAAACTGAAACTGGCTGTGTCGGGCTGCCCGCGCAACTGCGCCGAGGCGACCTGCAAGGATATCGGCGTGGTTTGCGTCGACAGCGGCTATCAGATCAGCATCGGCGGTGCCGCCGGTATGGACGTGAAAGAGACCGAACTGCTGTGTCAGGTGCCCACCGAGGATGAAGCCATCGAGGTCGTGATGGCGGTCACGCAAGCGTATCGCGAAGGCGGCAAGTATCTGGACCGGCTTTATAAATGGCTGGGCAAGGTCGGCATGGACTGGGTGAAAGCTCAGGTCGTCGATGATCTTGAAAACCGCGCCGCCCTGGTCGCCCGGTTCGAGTTGTCGCAAAGCATCTACCGCAAGGACCCCTGGGCCGAACACGTCAAAGAAAAAGCGCAGACCTACGCGCCGATTGCAGATTTTACCTTGGAGGCCGCGGAATGAGTTGGATCGACATCGGACATATCGACGAAGTGCCTCTGCGCGGGGCGCGGCTGGTGAAAACGCATATCGGCTGCATCGCCGTCTTTCGCACCGCCGAGACCGAAGTGTATGCGGCGACCAATAGCTGCCCTCACAAAGGCGGCCCCCTGTCCGAAGGCATCGTCCATGGCCAGTCGGTAACCTGCCCGCTGCACAACTGGGTTTTCGACTTGAACACAGGCGAGGCACAAGGCGCTGACAATGGCCGGATCACCACCTACCCCGTTCGCCTCGAAGACGGGCGCATCCTGCTGGACGACAGTGCGGTTGCCCGGCGGAGTGCAGCCTGATGGACGGCACCGGCCTGCCCGAGGTCCGCTCGACCTGCGCCTATTGCGGCGTCGGCTGCGGGGTCCTGCTGCGCCCGGACGGGGTTGGAGGGCTGGCGGTGCGGGGTGACCCGGACCACCCGGCCAACTACGGGCGTTTGTGCTCCAAAGGTATGGCCTTGGGCGAAACAGTGGGCCTGGAGCATCGCTTGCTGACCCCGCGCGTATTAGGCCAGGACTCAAACTGGGACGATGCGTTGCAGCTGGTGGCCGATCGGTTTTCGGACGCGATTGCCAAGCACGGCCCTGACAGCGTGGCATTCTACGTCTCGGGCCAGTTGCTGACCGAGGATTACTACGTCGCCAACAAGCTGATGAAGGGATTCATAGGATCCGCGAATATCGACACCAACTCTCGGCTGTGCATGGCCTCGACGGTGGCGGGACACAAACGAGCGTTTGGAACCGATACAGTGCCAGGCACCTATGAGGATCTGGATCAGGCGGATCTTGTTGTTTTGGTCGGATCGAATTTGGCTTGGTGCCATCCGGTCCTCTATCAGCGCGTATTGGCGGCGCGACAATCCCGAGGAACCAGGATTGTGGTGATCGATCCGCGTCGCACCGCTAGCTGTGATCAGGCGGACCTCCATCTGGCCTTGAAGCCGGGAAGCGATGTCGCCCTCTTCAACCAGTTAATGACCAGAATTCACGAGGGCGGGCATGTCTCGCCGGAATTTCTGGCCCGGACCGTCGGAGTCCAGGATGCGCTCGCCGCGGCTCAGCAAGATAGTACAGCGGTCACGAGCCTGGCCGCCGACGAGATCGAAGCGTTCTGCGATCTTTGGATCAAGACCGACCGAGTGGTCACGATCTTCAGTCAGGGTGTGAACCAATCCTCCAGCGGGACGGATAAGGTCAATGCAATCCTCAATTGCCATCTGGCAACCGGCCGGATCGGCCGCGAGGGGACGGGGCCGTTTTCTGTGACAGGTCAACCCAACGCGATGGGCGGCCGTGAAGTGGGTGGGTTGGCCAATATGCTGGCCTGCCATCTGGACATCGGAAACGCAGATCATCGCGATGCCGTGCGGCAGTTCTGGAAAGCACCGGCGATGGCTGAGCGCCCCGGACTTAAGGCCGTCGATCTGTTCCGCGCGGTGGACAACGGACAGATCAAAGCTCTGTGGATCATTCACACCAACCCGGCGGTCACCATGCCCAATGCCAACAAGGTTGCAAAAGCCATCGCAGCATGCCCGTTCACGGTCGTCAGCGACCTTACCGAGAAAACAGATACAGCGCGTTTGGCGGATGTTCTACTACCCGCTGCTGGATGGGCAGAAAAAAGCGGCACTGTCACGAATTCCGACCGCACCATCAGCCGGCAGCGTGCGGTCTTACCTCCGCCGGGACAAGCGCGGCCCGATTGGGACATTCTGGCTGAGGTGGGAAGACGTATGGGGTGGACCTCAGCTTTTGACTACCAGTCTCCTGCCGAGATCTTTCGTGAATTTGCAGCACTTTCGTCGGTTGCGAGCAGGTTCGAAAAGGACTTCGATATTTCCGGGTTGGCGGACATTAGCGATGCCAACTACGCGGAATTGGAGCCCGTAAAGTGGCCGGTTCGCAAACACCGCAGCGGCGGGAGGTTTTTCAGCGACGGGCGTTTCTTCCATCCTGACGGCAAAGCGCGGTTTGTGCCGGTACGTCACAGGCCACCTGTGACAAAGACCGATCCGAAGTATCCCTTTTGCCTGAACACCGGTCGCATCCGGGATCAATGGCACACGATGACCCGCAGTGGATTGTCGCCCCGCCTGTCGGCACACCTTGCCGAACCATTTTTGGACATTCACCCCGAAGATGCCGAACGCCTTGGCCTGTCCCCAGCGGACCTTGTCGAGGTGGAAAGCTCGGTAGGTCGCTCGATATTTCGGGCGCGCATGACGGATACCGTAACACCGGGTCAGGTCTTTGCGCCGATTCACTGGACCGGAGAGACGGCACCGTCGGCACGCGTTGATGTGCTGGTTCCCAGCGTGACCGACCCAGTTTCCGGGCAGCCGGAAAGTAAGGCCGTCGCGGTTTCCGTCCGCCGCATGAAAGCCGCCTGGTACGGTTTTGCCATTTCAACCGCACCGATATCGCCGCCTGTAGAATACGTGGCAACGGCCAGAACTCAGAAGGGATATCGAACGGAACTGGCCGGATACACTCCCGTTAAGGACTGGGAGGAAACGGCACGCGGCTGGTTTGGGTTGCCGGACGCCGCGGTCATCGCAACAGCCGATCCGGCACGGGGGGCCTATCGCCTTGCCTTGGTAAAAGGGGACCGGCTGAAAGCGGCACTGTTCATAGCGCCGAAACCGATAGCGTTGATGCGTGACTACGTTTCGACTCGGCTCGAGACTGCACCTGAACAGGTTTTGACGGGTCGCGCCCCTCCGACGTTGGAAGATCCCGGGCCGGTAATTTGCTCGTGTTTTGGGGTTGGGCTGAACACGATCGTTCGCGCGATCGAAACGAAACGGGCGGTCAGCGTGGAGGAGATTGGGGCGGTGCTTCAGGCCGGATCAAACTGCGGCTCCTGCCGTCCCGAAATCGCCGAACTGCTCACGGATCACTCTGCCTACGGGAGTCGTACATCACAGCGTGAGTTACAATGCGACACCATGTAGAGTGCTCAAAATACATGTTCGCAAAAGTATACCCTATCGCGTAGTTCTCCCCTGATCGCCCAGTTGTCCAACCACCAAAACTAGGTGTCTGAAATTGCAATGAGCGTCAGGAACATCCCGCGTCTCGATTGTGGAAACCCGAGGCGAAGAATTGTCGGTTAGGATCGACCCCGATCTGAACAGCTTTGGCCGATCCCTCCGGGAAAATCTCCGCTTAGCCGAATTTTGCCGCCGCCTCTGCAAATTGAAAACTCTGCTGGGTGCGTCGTCTACGGGCTCAACTCCCCACCTTGGCCAGAACGTCAGATTTCAGGAACCGTTCGATGAACAACATAAACCCGACCGAGGGCACCAGCAGGATCAGTGCGGTGATCGACGCGATCTGGTAGTTGCCCTCCATCGACGCTGTGAACAGCAACAGGGGCATCGTCGTCACATCCGGCACGCCGACAAAGAAGGTGCCGGTGAACTCATCCAGCGAGATCAGGAAGACGAAGATGGCGCTGGCCATCAGCCCGGGCAAAGCCAGCGGCAGGGTCACGGTGCGGAAGACGGTAAAGGGCGAGGCACCGATATTGGCGGCGGCCTCTTCCAACTCGCGGTCCACGGCGGCAAAGGCGGCGGTGGCGATCCAGACGCTGAACACCAACCCCTGAATCGTATGCACCAGCACCACGCCGGTATAGGTGCCGTTCAGCCCCAGCCCGTAGAAGATGCGCGCGATGTTCATGTGCACGGCGATGGACGGAAACGCCTGCGGCAGCAGGAACAGCAGCAGGAACAGCGCCCGCCACGGCAATCTGCCGCGCCCCAGCGCAAGGCCTGCGGGAATGGCGACGGCCAGAGAGGCCAGCACCGTGAACAGCGCGATCAGGACCGAGTTCCAGAGCGACTCCATGGCGTTGCCCTGCGGGCGGAACACCCGTTCCCAGAAGGAAAAGCCGTAGCTTTGCGGCAGTTTTGCGGGGAAATACCAGGTTTCGGCCACCGACCAGATCAGCATGTTGGTGATCGGGCCAAAGATGGCGAAGGCCAATAGGGCCAATAGTACGGCAGTGAGGGTGGAGCGCAGGATGTTCATGTCGGGCTGCCTCCTTCCCGCACACCCTGCCTCAGATAGACCCAGGCGATTACGGCCGTCATAGCATAGGAGATAAAGCCGAGCGCGTTGGCGACGCCGTAATCGGAATAGGCATTGATGCGCCAGGCCATGTCGACAGTGATCATGGTCGGCGTCTGGGCGTTGATCATCATCGGCACAGACAGCACCGACATCATCACGACGTAAGAGAGGATTAGCCCCACCATCAGAGTGGTCGCCACCTGCGGCACCACGATCTGGAACAGGATACGAGTGCGCCCAGCGCCTAAGTTGCGCGCCGCCTCGATGGTGGACCGGTCCAGCGCCGCCATGGCACCCGCCACCAGCAGCGCCACGAACGGCGTCTGTTTCCAGACGAAGGTGATGACGATGCCGCGCCAGTCGAGAAAGCTCGCGGCCTGCAAGGACTCCATCAGCCCGGCCTGGACGATGATGTTGTTCATCATGCCGTTCTTGGCCAGAAAGGTCCGCATCAGCTGTGCGGCGACCACGAAGGGAATGAAGAGCGGCCAGCGGTAGAGCCAGCGCAGGATGGTCAGCGCCACCCTGTTCTCACCCAGGGTCAGATAGCCGCCGATGGCGACCGAAAGCGCGCCGATGATAGCGGTCGAGAGCGTGACGATGATCAGGGTGAACAGAATGTCCGAGGAATAGAGCCCCCAGGACTTAATGAAATTCTGTAGGCCCCAGCCGCCCAATTCCTCATCCCGGAACGCCCAGATCAGGGAATAACCCAGCGGGTAGAGGAACAGCAGCCCCAGAAGGGCCAGCGCCGGGGCGATCAGGATCAGGGATGTCTTGCGGTTGATCATGCGGTCAGGCCTGGGAACTTGGGGCGCGGGCCGCATGAGCAGCCCGCGCAAGGCTTCCGTGGGAGGTTCGGGTCAGTTGGAAACCTTCAGCTCATAGGCCTCGCGGATGTCGTCAAAGAACGGACCCAGCGGGAAAGACTTACCCTTGGCGGCCAGATCCTCCGGGGTCACGTCGGTAAACAGCTTGTCCCAGACCGCCTTGTCCAGCGCGCCCTCGACATGCTGGGCGTCGATGCCCGGATACCAGTTGAAGCGTTTGACGATGCCCTCGGCCTGCACTTCGGGGCTGGTGGCAAGCTCAATGAACTTGCGCGCGGCGTCGGCATTCTCGGCCTTCGCGGGGATCGCGTAGTAGTACGGCTGGCCGGGCATCCCCGGTTCCGGCAACAGCAGCTTGAGGCCCGGGTTCAGGCGGCCATCGGCCTGCCAGGTGTAGAACATATCGACCCAGACCGGGCCCATCACGATCTCACCCCGGTTCATCATATCCAGCGTACCCGCGTTCCCGGGGGTAAAGGTAACGTTCTCATTGAACGCCTTTAGATCCGCCAGCGCTGCATCCCAGCCGTTTTTCAGTTCAGGGTCGTAGGGGCCGTTCATCAGCTGGTCGGTATTGCCCGCATAGGCGTACATCCACGCGGCGGTAAAGGCGACGCCGGACATGCCGTTCTTGATGCCGTTATAACCGAACGCGCCCTTGTTTTCGGCGGTCCAGGTCTTGAGTTCATCAAAGCTGGCGGGCGGGTTCGAGACCAGATCGGGATTGTAGGCAATCGCGGTCTGGCTGTGGAACATCGGCATCACATAGCCCTCGACATCGGTACCCAGAGCCACCTTGGCCGTATCGCGGGTGGCAAGCGAGCCGGTGCCGATATCCCCCACATATTGCTGTAGCAGCCCCTCGGTCACCATCTCGCCGGTCTTGAGCTGGGTCATGACCACCACATCGGTATCCCAGGCGTCGTTCCCGGCCTGCGCCTTGATCTTTTCAAGGATGGCCTGACTGCCCGCGTTGCCGGGTCCGGTGCCCACGACATTCACTGTCCAGCCCGGGTTTTGTTCTTCGAACAGCGGGCCCAGATAGTCGGTCACGTAGTCGACCATGTTCTGGCTGCCGCCCGAGGCCACGTTCAGAACGCCCTCGGCCTGCGCTGCGCCAGCGGTGGCCAATGCGATGGCCGCCGAGGCGAAAACGTTTGCAATCTTGGGTCTCATGGTGTTTCTCCAAGGATCAGAGGTGTTGTGCGGCCTGCGTCGCCGCCTCTTTTCCGGTCACGGCTGCCTGGGACTTTGCAGGAAACAGACGTAGCGCCGTGGCCGGTACGCTTACATCGACAGGGCTGCCGATGGGCATCTTTGCGGGGTCGTCCGCCGTGATGCGGGTGTGGCCCACCTGCACCTCGTGGCGATAGACCGACCCCAGATAGGAATGTTGCACGATCGTACCGGGCAGGATGAGGCCGCCGTCCCGTGCATCGCTCAGGCTGGCCGCGCCACTGTGAAACAGGATCTCGACCACTCCATCGGTGGGCTGCGGGAAATGAACTCCGCTTTGTGAGCCGCCCGCAAGCGGCAGGTGGTGGGACTGGCCGTCAACCTCAAGCTGCACCGCACTGCCGTCAATCCGGGCACTGCCCGACAGCGCGTTGCCTGCACCCATGAACCTCGCCACGTAAGGGTTGGCGGGGGTGTGAAAGACCTCTTCCGGTGTGCCGACCTGCGCGATGCGGCCTTGATTCAGGATCACCACCCGGTCGGCCATCGACATCGCCTCTTCCCGGTCATGGGTGACCAGCACGGTCGTCAAGCCCAGCCGCTGCTGCAAACTGCGGATCTCGTGGCGCATGTTGGCGCGGATGCCGGCATCGAGGTTGGAGAGCGGCTCGTCCAGCAGCAGCACCGGCGGGTCGATGGCCAGCGCGCGAGCCAGCGCAACCCTCTGCCGCTGGCCGCCCGAAAGCGCTGCGATTTTGCGGTGAACCAGATCACCCAGCCCCACCAGGTCGGCCATCTCGGCCACCCGCGCATCGATCTCGGCACGGGATTTGCGCCGCAGCCGCAGCCCATAGCCGATATTCTGCGCCACATTCATATGCGGCCACAGCGCATAGGACTGGAACATCATCGCCATGCCGCGCGCTTCGGGTTTGGTTCGGCTCATGTCCCGGCCATCGACGCTGATGGTGCCGCCGCGCACCGGCACGAACCCGGCAAGCGCCCTGAGCAGCGTGGTCTTGCCACAGCCCGAGGCACCCAGCAGCGCGATGAACTCTCCGGCGTGCACATCCAGATTGATGCCCGACAGCACGTCCTGCTCGGCATAGCCCACCCGCAGATCCCTCAGCGCGATCTCGGCCCCCAACGTGCCAGAGGCAGTTTCGATATCGGCCGGAGCAAGCATCATTTTGCGTCTTTCATAATTCTGCTACACAGATTGTGCACACGTGTTCATATAACGGTAGGGAATGACAGGTTTATGACGCAAGCCTGAATTTCGTAGATTGCAAAAAAGACTGGCCCAAGGTGGGTGACAAGGTGAGACAACAGACGGATCGAGGCAAAGACAGTAAGCCCCGCCGCATAACCGCCGAGCAGGTGGCCAAGGCGGCCGGCGTGTCACGGTCGGCCGTGTCCCGTGCCTTTACTCCGGGCGCCTATGTGGACAAGGCCAAGCGCGAGCGAATTCTGTTTGTAGCACAAGAGCTTGGCTATCGCCCGAACGCGCTAGCAGCGGGGTTGCAAAGCAATGGCAGATCCAACCTCGTGGCCATCGTGACGGGCGATCTGGTGAACCATTTCGACAGCGAGATTCTGGCCAGATTGATGCAAGGTTTGAACGCCATGGGCAAGTGGCCGGTGGTGCTGGGCGGGTCGGATGACATTTCCGAGGCCGACGTGTTGGGCGTGCTCGGATACCCGCTGGATGCACTGATCCTGCGCGGCGGCAGCGTCGGCGAATCAGTGGCAACCCACTGCGCCAAGCTGAACATCCCCGTGATCGTGTCGGGCCGGAACATGCAGACCGAAGGCGTGGACAGCGTCTGCTGCGACAATGAACGCGGCGCCGAAATCGCGGTTCAACAGCTTCTGGGGCGCGGTTGTCGGCAGCTCGGATATATCGGTGGTTTGACCTATCTCTCGTCAGATCAGGAGCGCCGCGCCGGATTCGAGGCGGCGATGGCAACCGCGGGAATGGCGCCCGTCGCAATGCTGCAATCGGATTACAGTTTCGAAGGTGGCTATGCGGCGGTGAAAAACCTGCTGAGCCAGACCACCGAGATCGACGGCCTGTTCTGCGCCAACGACGCAATGGCCCTGGGTGCTATGTCGGCGGCACAGAAGGAGTTTGGGCTGAAGGTTCCGAATGACCTCGCGATTATCGGATTCGATGACATCGCCATGGCCGCCTGGCCCAGCTTCAACCTGTCCACCATCCGCAACGATATGGATCGGACCGTCTCACACATCCTGCGCTTGCTGGGCGAACGGCTCGACGCGCCGGACAAGGCCAGCGAAACCATCAGGATCGAACCCCAATTCATCGCCCGAGGAACCCACTGAGAATGACCGACGACACCGCACTCTATTCGGTGTGGCTCGCCCCGGACGAGCCCGTTTTGTCCGAGTTGCAGGTACTTGTGCAGGAGTTCGCGCGGGTCCGCTCGGCACCTTCCTTTCTTCCACACTTGACCCTGCTGGGCGATCTGCCAGACAGTCAGGCGAGACTGGCACAAATCTTGTCTCAACACGCCCCCCGCATCCCAGCGCAGGAGTTGACGGTCACTGGGGTGACTGTCGGTGATAGTTTCTTTAAATCTCTCTACCTGCAACTCTCCTGCCCGCCGCAGTTGTCCGCCGTCCAATCGGTACTGGCTCGGGCGTTGCCCGCCACCGCAAACCCAGGCCGGTTCGATCCCCATGTCAGCATGATTTACGGGGCAGTGGGCGCCAGTACACAACAAGAAATCCACGTTACATTACAGCGCTTTATCGGCAGCACCCTTCGTTTCGAACGCATGCAGCTTGTCCGCTCCAGCCAGAATACACCGGTGATCGATTGGCAAGTCCTCAAGGAGTTTGCTCTGCCCGACAGATCTGAATCCGCTTACTGAGTTTGTTGATGCACTAGCTTCGGAAAACGAGAAGTTTGCGATAGAGGCTCGGAACCTTAACATTTGCAAAAAATTGATAGATTGTGCTGAGTGATGAAGCTTTCACTTGGAATGATCCTGGCGCTTTGCCTGGCCGGATTGCAGTTTCTTGCAATCACAGTCGTGGTTTTCTCGTCCTTTCTGACCTCCGAAAGGGCTCTGCTGAAACACGCCCACGAATTGCTGAGCGATGTCGGGACCAACACGATCGAGCATTCGAGGGGCTTCCTCAGACCCGCGAAAGGTGCGGTTGAACTGGCCACCCGACTGGCGGAAAACCGGGTCGTCGCCAGCGAGGATTTCAACCAGCTTGAAAAGCTGCTGTTCCAGCAATTGCAAATCGCGCCGCAATTTGCGGGTATCTTTTACGGCGATGAGGCGGGGAATTTCGTCTACGTCATGCGCAGTGGCGGCCCAGGCCCGTTCCGGACCAAGTTCGTGAGGTGGGACGGCGGCGCACGTACGACCGACCTGATCTGGCGCGACAACGAGTACCGGATTGTCGAAGAAACGCCAGAGCCCGTGGACACCTACGACCCCAGAAAACGACCCTGGTACAAAGCTGCGAAATCGGAACTGACCAGCATCTGGACCGATCCTTACATCTTTTTTACCTCACAGACGCCGGGCATTACCGCTGCCACACCGGTATTTGGTGACGACAATGTGCTGCGCGGCGTTGTGGGTGTCGATATCGGCATCGAAGCGATCTCGGAGTTTCTGTCGCGGCTGAACATAGGCGAGAGCGGGCACGCCCTGATCCTGAACCGCAACGGTGACGTGATCGCCCATCCGGACCAGGATCTGATCCGGAAGGAAAACGCCGATGGCTCGTTCAGCTTTGTCAATATCAGCGAGATCGACGATCCGGTCGCAAAAGCCGCTTTCGGCAATCTGGGTTTGGGCGCCGATATATCGATCGACCACGAGGTCATATCGAGATTTCTGTACGACGGGGCCAGCTATGTCTCGATCGTCATGCCCATGATCAGCGAGGAACTGCCCTGGACCATCGCCGTTTACGCGCCCGAGGCGGATTTTACTGGCGAAATCAGGAACAACCGGGCGACGAATATCTGGATCGCGGCGGCGGTGGCCCTGATCACCGGGGGCGTCGGCCTGTTGCTGGCGAATTACATCCATAAGCCGGTGCGCGCCTTCGCGGTCCGCGCCGCGCTGGTCTCGCAAGGCGAGGTATCAGAGTCAGAGCCGCTGCCCAAAACCTATGAGGAGTTGGAACGCGCCAACGAAACGCTGGTGCAGGCGATCGCCGAACGAAGGAAATCCGAGGCCGAGTACGGGCGCACCTTCGATCTGGCCTCGCGCGGGATGGCACAGATTCAGGCCCGAACCGGCAGGTTTATCCGCGTCAACACCAAGCTGGCGGATATGTTGGGTTATGGCGAGGACGAAATCCTGAACCTAAGCGTGCACGATATCTCGCACCCGGACGATCCGGTGGCGGCGGTGTTTTTCGAGGACTGTACAGGCGGATCGGAATACGTGCACGAGAAGCGGTATCGGCGCAAGGACGGCAGCGTCATCTGGGTCAGCGAGAATGTGATCGTTATTCGCGACGACGCCAGAAACCCGCTTCATGCGGTTGTCACCGTCGACGACATCACCGAACGCAAGGCCGCGGATCAGAAAATTCGGCAGTTGAGTCAGGATCTGAACCATTCGGCGCGTGTGAATGTCATGGGCCAGATGGCGACCAGTCTGGCGCATGAGCTGAATCAGCCTTTGCTGGCGATCTCGCAGAACATGGACACGGCGCTTTACCTGCTGGATGACAACGCCGGTACGGAGGGCGAATTCAAAGAGATTCTGCAGGAGACAGACCGCCATGCCCACCGGGCCGGTGATATCATCAAGGCACTGCGCGGCTTCGTGAAAAAAGAAGGGGTGGAGAAGGCCGAGTTTGATTTCGCTGAGCTTATGGAGCAGACGCTGCATCTGCTGCGACCCGATGCCAAGGAAAACGGCATCGCCATTCAGACGGTCACCGATGATCTCGAGCCGGTCTACGGCTCGCGGGTGCAGATCGCGCAGGTTTTGGTGAACCTTTTGCGCAATGCCATCGAGGCGATTGCCACTGGCGATGGGAACGGGGGCTTGATCACGGTGCGCGCCCGCAACACCGAGACGGGCATTGAGATATCCGTGACCGACAGTGGGCTTGGGATTGCTGACGGCGCCGACCCGTTCGAACAGTTCCACACGACAAAAAAGGAAGGCATGGGACTGGGCCTTTCAATTTGTCGCACTATCGTTGAAGCCCATCTTGGAAAAATATGGTATCAGCGAGACGAAAGAGGACACTCACAGTTTTGTTTCACACTGCCTGCGCTCAGCCCAAAGACCGCCACCTGTCCGCCGGATGACCTTAATGCCTGATCCCGTCGTGTTTATCGTGGATGACGACGATGACATCCGCATTTCGCTGTCTCGGGCGCTGCGTACACGCGGCTACAGCACCGAGGCGTTCGCATCCGCGCAGGACTTTCTTGAAGGCTATGACAACGAGCTGCCGGGCTGCCTCATCCTGGATTACGGCCTGCCGGGCATGTCGGGGCTTGAACTACAGCAGGTTCTGGTGAAACGCGGCCGTGCCCTGCCGATCATTTTCATCACCGGCCATGGCGGCGTGCCCGAAGCTGTAGAGGCGATGAAATACGGGGCGGTCGACTTTCTGGAAAAGCCCTTTCGCCAGGATGTTCTGATCGAGAGGATCGAAAAAGCGCTGCAACTCGATGCGCGTGCACGGTGTTACGAGGGCAAGTCACGGGACGTACGAGCGCGGTTCGAAAGGCTGACCGAGCGGGAACGGGAAATTGCCGAGCTGCTTGTTTCGAGCCCGTCGAACAGTTCCAGCAAGGATGTCGGGCGTCACCTGGGTATCAGCCCGCGCACGGTCGATCATCATCGGGCGCGCATCCTTGAGAAGATGCGGATTCACTCCGTTGCTGAACTGGTCGACCTTGCTTTAAGCGCAAATCTCTTTTCGAAGTCTTAAGCGCAGCTATAGGCAAATCTACCTAGGCAACTACACGAATTTACGTTTGCCACGATATCAACGAAACTACAGGAACACTGTGAGTGGTGGATCTGTACGCACATTAGGTGCCGGTTGTAATGAGTGACGAGCGCGGGAATTACCCCGCCTCAAATGTGAAGAGTGCATACCAGTATTTGAGTCCCGGCCGCGTTGCCGGGACGACTGGAATAGCGTTGTAGCCTGTTGAGTACTGACAGGCTGCAACGCTTTCACGTGCTTGTTGCAAAAAAAGCACTAAAGGCTTGTTTGGCATCCACAGGGTCGCACCTTGAGGGTGCGGTGGTATGCGCATTTTCGGCACTGACCGGAGAAGTAGCGAACAGTTCCGGATCAGATCAGAACTCAAACCCGTGCAGTATCAGCAGTTGCGGCAATAGTCGCGCTGGTTATCTCTCAGCCGCACCAAGAAGCACCTGTTCATGACTTGGATGGCCCTGATCAACCCGCCGGTCAGGGCACCCAAGAGCCGTACCCGGCTCAGTTGTTGGCGGTGAGCGGATCAATGATCTGCGGAACTTCCGTGATCGCACCAACAGGAATACCTGAGAGTTCGGAATGCTTGCGAATGGCATCCTCACTGTCGGCCAGGTAGACGCAGAACGTCTTGTTGTCTGCGACATAGCTGTGCTGCCACTGGATGTTGGTTCCGATGTCATCCAGTGCCTGGTTGGATGCCCGCGCAGCGCCGCAAAGCTCGGTCACCGACATCTGGCCGATCCCGGGAATGTCGCGTTCGATAATGAAGCGTTTCATCTGTGCCATTGGATCCTCCTTGAACTTCGATAAGCCAAGTGTGCACCCGCACCCCGTGATCGCCAAACTAAGATATTCTTAGCGAGCGATAGGTTTTCATCGCAATTTGCGATAGTCTTCTTTGCCGAGAAAGGAAATCTTTAGCAAATGGCGCGCACCACGCACCTGAACGCCCTTCAAGCGCTGGAAATGGCGATCCGCGAAGGCTCGCTTAGGGGTGCTGCCGAGAAGCTGGGCATCACACCTGCAGCGGTAGGACAACGGATCAGGGCGCTTGAAAAATTCCTCGACACGGACCTGATCCTGCGCGGGCGATCCGGGTTGCGCCCGACGCCGGCTCTCGAGGGTGCGCTCGACGATCTGCACGCCGCGTTTTCGGCGTTGGACCGCGTCGCGGCCAGTCTCGATTTCCAGCGCACGACCGAGATCCACATCATCGCTGATCCCGACTGGTCCGATCTATGGCTGCTGCCACGGCTCGGGCGGTTCCGGACCGAGCATCCCAACATCCTTTTCAACATCAACGGTGAGGGCGACGTGCCGATGCGCCTCGGAGCGGCCGATCTCTTCATCGACCGCGACCCACAAGGGCGCGCCGCTTCGGGAGATGAGCTTTATACCGAGGTGTTTCTGCCGATCGGATCACCGGAAAACGCCGCCCGGGTCGCCGATCCGTTTGCAACCAAGGCCGCCGACACCGCACCGCAATATCTGCCGGTCGGAACGATCGGGAACAAGGATCGCGTGTGGCGCCACTCTCAGCAGGACAGTATCGAGGGGTTTCCGCTGCTGCATCTTCAGGATCGTCCCACCATTCCCGAAACGCCGGGCTGGGCGGACTGGCTTGCCGTTTATCCCCATGATCGGACCTCGCCCGAACGCGGGGTGCAATATGCGCATGTTCGTAACGCGATCGATGGGGTGAAATCCGACGCCGGCCTGCTTGTCTGCGGTCTTTCCCTGGTTCTCGATGACATCGAGGCGGGGCTCGTGAGCTTGCCGTTTCCTTCCGATGAGTGCCTTGCAGCCAAACATCCCTACTGCGTCAAAACCCGCACCGAAGCGACGGTTCGCCCGCAAGTAACGCGCCTGATTGCCTGGCTCAAGGCCGAGGCGGCAATCACCAGGGTCAGGATGGAGGCGCTCACTACCGCCTAATGCCAGCGTCTCACGCTGGTGTGCCAGTTTTGAATTCAGTCCGCCGAAACTTTCGCCCAGCGGCCATCCACCGACATCCCTCCCCTTGCGGTGCCCTCGAAACGGGTTCGAGAGCACCTCTTAAGTTTGTTACCCGATCACGCGACGGAAAACTCGTCGACAAAGACGATATCGTCGAAATCGGACACCCCGAGCAGGTCGATCTTGTCGCGCCCGCCTTCGAGTGTGATCCGAACCGATCCAAGGAACTCACGTACATCCGCGATTTCCGCGCCGCCCAGATCGATCACATCCTCCGAGACGTCAAAGTCCAGAATGACCGACTTGTCCCGGCTTCCGTCCTCGGCAAGTGCGGCAGAGAACACAAATGTGTCGGCGCCGTCACCGCCCCAGTAAAGGTCATGTCGGCCATCGCCTGCCCGAATGATGTCATCGCCGTCGCCGGCATAGACCAGGTCGCTTCCGCGCCCAGCATCGATGTCATCGTTTCCGTCGCCGCCCAGAATCTTGTCCTTGCCGCGCCCGCCAAAGATCAGATCATCGCCGTCGCCGGCAAACACGAAGTCATTGCCGTTCTTGGCGTCGATCTGATCGCGGCCATCCGTGCCAAACAGGAAATCGCGACGGTTGGTGCCCGCGATCACGTTGTAGACCGGCTCGAAATCGAAACTGACGATAACCGGGTCATGGTCGGAATTACGCGTGGCGCTGTCGCCGTCGTAAAGCGTCGGATCGCGGCCGAAATCGAGATTGTAGTCCAGCGCGTCGGCCTCATCCGAGTTGATATGCCATTCGGTCACCCCGGCCACACTCGCGGCAAGCGCATCGTTGGCGAGAACGTAATCCAGCGTGCCGATCTGACCGTCGAAGACAAAGGAATAAGCATCGTCGCCCAGTTCGGCCGCCGCAAGATCGGTATAACCCGCATCGGAAAGCACGGTCAGCGGATCTTCCTTGGCGTAGGAGTTCAGGTCACCAAGGATCAGCACATTCTCGGACCCCTGCCCGGTCGGATCGCTGGCCAGCCAGTCGGCCAGAATATCCGCCGCCTCGGCGCGGGTGGCGTTGTTGTTGCCCTGACCGTCGCCCTGATCCTCATCCGCCGCGATGCCGGACAGTGACCCCTTGGATTTCAGGTGGTTGACGGAAACCGTGATGGTCTGGCCGGTGTCCAGATCCTCGAATGTCTGCGCAATGGCGGGCCGGTTCAACCCACGCCCAGCGCCAAGCGGGTCGATGAAATCCCGCCCCTCGAAGGTTTCCAGAATGGCCATGTCACCGCTCAGACCAACCTCGTCGATCTTGTAGATCAGACCGTTCGCGATGGCATCGCCGCCAACGAATTCCTGCCCGGGATCGACAAAACCATAAACCTCAGAGCCAAGTTCCGCATTCACCCGATCAACGATGTCCTTGATCGCGAAGTTCGTACCCGCGAAGTCGTTCTCAAGCTCGACCAGACCCAGCACATCGGCGTCGATCTGGACGATGGCATTGACCAGCTTGTCTGCCTGCCGCTCGAACTCCTCAACCGTGTCGGCGCCGCGCGGGTCCGAGCCATTGTCGGTGGTCGCACCCGGCAGGTCGATCGTGGTGAAATAGTTGAGCACGTTCAGGCTGGCGACCTTGAAGTTGCCACCGATATCCTCGGGCGCATCGGGACGCGGGTTGGTTTGCTGGTAGTCCCCCTGGGCGGCATTGATGCGAAACTCGTCGAAGGAATAGCCCACCACACCGGTGATCGAGGAAATGGTGTCTCCCATACGGAAACTGTCATCGGCGGTCAGCACACCGTCATTACCGTCGATGATCTGCAACTGATCCGGGTTCTGAACAGTCGAGCCGTCATCCAGCACCAGCGTGCGTGCAGCAACATCCTGCAGGTGCTGATCAAAGCCCGCCGCATCGGGATCGTTGGTTTGCGTGAACTGAACCGGCCTACCGTCTGCGGTGACATTGTATTGGCCGAAGCGGTCCAGATTGAACAGCTCGGACACGGTCATGTCCTGCCCGACGGTCACCAGCATGCCTTCGTAGGCTTCCAGATTGGCGACATAGTTGCCGTCATCGTCCAGCATGACATTGGCGGTCGGGAACGTGACCTCGACAGCATCCGGCACCAGCTGATCGGTTTCCAGAACCGCAACCGCAGTCGCGGTGATCTGAGTCTGGCCGAAATTCTCGCCTACGACACCCGTGATCTCGACCAGATCGCCGACATTCACGTCAACCAGCGGGGCCGCACCGTCAAAGATGAAGATCCCCTCGGAGGTCAGGTCGTTGAAATCATAGTCGATCTCTTCTTCCTGAATGTAGAACCCGTTCAGATCGCCTTGACTGCCCAGCAGCCCGTCCTGAAAATCAGCGGTCACGATGGCGCGGACCGTCACGGTCTGCCCTTCCAGCACGCTGCGGTCATCAACCCCGATCTGCGCCATGTTGCCGGTGCCGCCGCTGCCCTGAATCTCGCTGATCAGGGTGATATCGGCGGGGGGCTGAATGACGTTGCTTTCCCCCGGGGTTGGCGCCTGCGCCGTGAAATCGCCAGTCTGGTCCGGCTGGCGCGCCAGCGCATCGCCGGTCGAGTTGCCATTTGCGCTTTCGTCTGCCTGAACGGTCTGCCCGAGCGCCGTCAACAGCCCGGTATCATCCGGGTCAGACGTCCCGTAGACCACCGCATCTAGCAGATTGTCGGTGGTCGGCCCGGCGGGCGCAGGCCCATCGTAAAGCGCGACCGCATCGGCCCCGTTCTGCAACCCGTTGGTAGTAAATTCCACCAGATCGACATTGGGGACATTGGCAGAGCCGATGACAAAATACCCGTCGGCATTGGTCGTGAACCCGTCCAGAGAGATGGTGTCATAGGCCGTATCGCCATTGCCGTTATAGAGAACCACGGTCAGCCCATCCAGCGAGGCATTGCCCACCCCGCCATCATAGATTTCGATGAACTCGGCACTGTCGGTCCCGTCCTGATCGGCGTCGATCTCGTTGATCACGAAAGTCGGCGTTGGCGCCACATCATCAAAGGACGCGGTGGGGAACGGAACGGTTGCGGTCGCATTCGTGGCCTGTCCATCCAAGGCGTTGGGGCCCGAAAAACTCCACTGAGAGATGTCAAAGACCGGGTTGGCCGTTGCCCCCGGATTGCGCGCGGCCCATCCGTCCAGATACTCCCAAGGCTGCCCGGTTCCGTCCACATTCGGGTCCCCGAACAGGTCAATGACGGACCCATTCTGGAACAGCTCGATTGCGTCGTCGCCATTCACGGACAGGGCCCCAGACGTGTAATCGGGGCCGAACCCCATAAACTCGGTAAAGCCGGGGATTTCGCTGGACACGTAGATAAAGGTGCCAGCGGTCACCGCCACTGGCGGAAAGGTGAACTCCTCGCCGTCCGATCCCCCGCCATTATTCGCTGACCCGATGCCGAACGCCGACAGGTCCGCGATATCGGCAGTCACAAATAGCTCAACCGCCTTCGGCAAACCGCCCGTCAACGGACCGTCCAATACACCTGTGATAATCAGTGACATATCATTCTCCCAATAATGAAGGCCGCGCAAAGGCGGCAGACGACGAGACCCAACAAGGCCACGTGAGGTGAGGAGCGTAACAAGTGGATGATCGAAAACCGGTCGACCTAAACCAATATCCCGCGCAAACCGACCAGGTCGCGGCGGGTGACAAACAGGCCGACTGTAAACAAGGCTCCGTAGCGCCTAACAGACAATCTCACGTTGCGATGAAAAACAATAACTAAGGATAGTTTACGTTTGGGAAACCGGCGGAATTGGGCATTTGGGCGAAAAGGTTTATAGAATTCAAATATATAGAACATTGCAGGTCATGAGTGAGTGGAGCTAATGCATGAGGCCGTTCTGCTCGCTGAAGCGTCTGTTGCCGAGGGCCCGGCAACAGACTTTTTTCACTCCGTTGAGCGGCGAGTTTACATCCCGCTGATCTGTCTGGCCTTCTCCACCAAGACCTCCGCCTGTCGGATCGAGGCATAGTCGATCAGCCGGCCATCCAGAGAAACCGCACCTTTCCCGGCAGCTTCGGCCTCAGCCATTGCGGCCAGAATGCGTTGCGCCTTGGTGACTTCCGCATCAGACGGGCTCATGACCTCATTCGCCAATACGACCTGGCTCGGGTGGATCGCCCACTTGCCCTCGCACCCCAGAACCGCGGCCCGCTTGGCCGCCGCGCGGTACCCGTCGGCGTCCTGAAAATCGCCAAACGGACCGTCGATGGGGCGCAGGCCGTTTGCACGCGCCGCCACCACCATGCGAGCCAGCGCATAGTGCCACATGTCGCCCCAATGCACCCCGCGCGACCCATCTTCTTCGGGGTCGGTCAGAACCGAATAATCGGGGTTCACGCCACCGATGATCGTGGTCCGGGCACGGGTCGATGCGGCATAATCCGCAACCCCGAAATGAAGGCTTTCATTCCGGCGCGAGGCACCGGCGATTTCGGTCACATTCTGCATGCCCAATGCGGTCTCGATAATGTGCTCGAAACCGATGCGTTTTTTCAGGCCCTTGGCGTCCTCGATCTGGGTCACCATCATGTCCACCGCATAGACATCAGCGGCCGTACCGACCTTGGGAATCATGATCAGATCCAGCCGCTCTCCGGCCTGTTCCACGACATCGACCACATCGCGATACATGTAGTGCGTGTCCAGGCCGTTGATTCTGACCGACATGGTTTTCGTGTTCCAGTCGATCTCATTCAGCGCCTTGATGATGTTCTTCCGGGCCTGTTCTTTCTCGTCCGGCGCAACCGCATCCTCAAGGTCGAGGAAGATAACATCGACGTCGGATTGTGCCGCTTTTTCAAACATTTGCGGCTGCGAACCGGGAACTGCCAGTTCGCTTCGATTCAGCCGCGCGGGCGCTTGTTCAATGGGGTGAAAACTCATGTCCAGCCGTTCCTTTGTGGTCAGTCCAATTGGCGTGACGACGAAAAAAGGAGCGGGAATCGGTCCGTGTCAAGAAATTTTATTGCGTACAGTCGCATGCAGAAGAAAGATGATTGCCGCCCTCAGTCACGGTCTCCGAGGCCCCGGGATTCACGCGCCGCGTAGTAGAACGCGATGGCTTGTGCGCGGTTTCTGACACCCAGTTTTTCGTAGAGGTTCGAGAGGTGGAATTTGACCGTGTTGGTCGAGATTCCCAACTCTTTCGACAGCTCGCGATTCGTGCGCCCTTTCGACAGCGCTTCCAGCAGCATGCGCTCGCGCCGCGACAGGCTGTGGATCGGGTCTTTTTGTAGCTCGCGAATGTCGATGAACGGGAACACCATCTTGCCCGCGGCGACATCGGCGCAGGTGGCAAGCAGCGCCTCGGTGTCTCCGGACCGATCGGCAAAGCCGGCGGCCCCCGCCGTCATCGCCAGCCTGGGCAAATCGCCCGATCCGTCGCCGTAAACCACCAGCTTGGGCGCGGCATCTTGTTCGCGCAGCACCTCGATCAGCTTCGCCGCGCCCAGAACCGGCAGATCCCAGTCGACGACCCCCACCTGCACCGGCACCCGCATCACCGTACCCAGAAACCCCTCGGCCGTCGAAGACGTGGCGATCAGCGAGAATCGCGGATCGCGGTCGAAAATCTCGGACATCGCCGAAAGGATCAGCGCGTTGGAATTCGCAAGCATGATGTCAATCGGCTTTGCACGCGCAGCAAGTTGTTGCAATTTCAGCCCTTTCCGGAAAAACCCACCCATTCAGGTAGGGCAAAAAACGGTATACAGCGGCATTCTTACACCTTTGGGTAGGTTCTTCCCCACCCAAAAGGCTTTCCAAAAGCAGGAGTAACGAATGTTGTGATTCCGCTCAAGGCCCGCTTTCCTCGACGGCAACCGGGGATTTCCCCGACACCGTAGCACGAGAGGACGTCCAGGATGAGCCAGACGATTTTCCCAAAGCTGACCATTCCGGAAACGCTGGCCGCAGGCCCCGGCCCCGGAAACACCGATGCCCGCGTGCTTCAGGCCTTTGCCGCAGCGGGTGTGGCCGATCACATGCAGGGCGACGTTCTGCGCGGGATGATCGAATGCAAACACATGCTGCGCCAGATCTGGGGCACCCGGAACGTGCACACCTTCGCCGTTGCCGGCACCGGCTGGAGCGCGCTGGACACGATGTTCTCGGCCGTCATGCCCGGCGACCGGGTCGTGGCGTTTTCGAACGGCACCTTTTCCGGCATCGACGCGCTGACCCTGCGGATCAAGGCCGCGACCCCGGCCGAGCACGCTGCAGACAGCCTGAACCCTCAGGCCGCCAGCGTCACCGTCATCGAGGTGCCGCACGGCCAGTCGGTCACCGGCGATGTAATCGAGGCCGCATTGGCCGAACACGAACCCAAATGGGCCTTCATGGCGCATTGGGAAACGGGCTCGGGGCGGATCAACGATCTGCGTGGTTTCTCGGATGCCTGCGCCCGTCACGGTGTCATGGGACTGATCGACGCCGTGTCGTCGCTCGGGGTCGAGGATTTCTCGATCGACGACTACCCCGGTGTCGCCGGTTGGGCCTCGTGCCCGCAAAAGGGCCTCTGCTGCCTGCCGCTGACCTATGCGCCCGTCAGCTTTACCGACGCATACATCGCCTCGCTGAAAGCCACCGGAGCCTACTCTTACGTCCATAACCCGATCTTCGAAGCGCGCCATTGGGGCATCGTCGACGGCCAGGACGTGGACAAGGGCACCTACCATCGCACGCACTCGGGCTATGCGGTTGCGGCCTTTCATGAATCGCTGCGCCTGACCTTGCAGGAGACGCTCGCCAAACGCGCCGGCGCCTATCGCACGCATGAGGCGGCTCTGCGCGACGCGGTCACCGCCATGGGCTGCGAAGTGACGTCGAACATGACCAGCCTTGTCGTGCTCAACCTGCCCGGCGATCTGGCCGGGCGCGAGATGGAGCTGGTGCAGAACTGCCGGGCCGAAGGGTTCGGTATCTGGCCGACCCTGTCCGCCCCGGTCCAGGTCCGCATCGGCATCCTGAACCAGCTTCAGCCCGGCGCCATCCGCGAGATCGTCCGCCGCTTTGCCGACGCCATGCGCGCCATGGGGGCCGATGTCGATCACGCCGCCGTCGAGGCCGTTCTCGACAAACACTACATCCAGACAATTGCCGCTCAGTAGGAGGGTCGCATGGATATCCACGAATATCAGGCCAAGGAAATTCTCTCGAATTTCGGTGTTGCCGTGCCATCGGGCGCGCTGGCCTACAGCCCTGAACAGGCGGCCTATCGCGCGCGGGAACTGGGTGGCGAGAAATGGATCGTCAAGGCCCAGGTCCATGCCGGCGGCCGCGGCAAGGCGGGCGGCGTCAAGCTGTGCGGCACCGAGGGCGAAATCTATGAGGCCTGCGACGGCATGTTCGGGCGCAAACTGGTCACCCATCAGACCGGGCCCGAGGGCAAAGGCATCTACCGTGTGTATGTCGAATCCGCCGTTGCCATCGACCGCGAGATTTATCTCGGGCTGGTACTGGATCGCTCCAGTCAGCGGGTGATGATCGTCGCCTCGTCCGAAGGCGGCATGGAGATCGAGGATATCTCGGCCGAGCGGCCCGAGAGCATCGTGCGCTCGACCGTTGAACCGGCCGTTGGCTTGCAGGAATTTCAGGCGCGTGAGATCGCGTTTGCCCTCGGTCTGGACCCCGCGCTGACCCAGCAGATGGTGCGCACGCTTCAGGGCTGCTACCGCGCCTTCCGCGAATGCGACGCGACCATGGTCGAGATCAACCCGCTGGTCGTCACCGGCGACAACCGGGTGCTGGCGCTGGATGCCAAGATGAGCTTTGACGACAACGCCCTGTTCCGGCACCCGCAGATCAGCGAGCTGCGCGACAAGTCACAAGAGGACCCGCGCGAGAGCCGCGCCGCCGATCGCGGGCTGTCCTATGTCGGGCTCGAAGGCAGTATCGGCTGCATCGTGAACGGCGCCGGTCTGGCCATGGCAACGATGGACACGATCAAACTGGCCGGGGGAGAGCCGGCAAACTTCCTCGACATCGGCGGCGGCGCCTCGCCCGAACGTGTGGCCAAGGCGTTCCGGCTGGTGCTGTCGGATACGAATGTGCAGGCGGTTCTGGTCAACATCTTCGCAGGTATCAATCGCTGCGACTGGGTCGCCGAAGGTGTGGTTCAGGCCCTGAAAGAGTTGCAGATCGACATGCCCGTCGTCGTGCGCCTTGCGGGCACGAATGTGGAGGAAGGTCAAAAGATCCTCGCCCAGTCCGGCCTGCCGATCATCCGGGCCACAACGCTTATCGAAGCCGCCGAACGCGCCGTCGGCGCGTGGCGCAACGACCTGTCCCAGAACACCAAAGTGAGAGCTGTGAAATGAGCATCCTTCTCGACCGCGACACCCGCGTCATCGTTCAGGGCATCACCGGACGCATGGCCCGTTTCCACACCAAGGACATGCTGGCCTATGGTACCAATGTCGTCGGCGGCGTGGTTCCGGGCAAAGGCGGCGAGACCGTCGAGGGTTTGCCGGTGTTCGATACCGTCAAGCAGGCGGTCGCGGCCACCGGTGCGGACGCGAGCTTGGTCTTCGTGCCGCCGCCCTTTGCGGCGGATTCGATCATGGAAGCCGCCGACAGCGGCATCCGCTACTGCGTCTGCATCACCGACGGCATTCCCGCGCAGGACATGATCCGCGTCAAGCGCTACATGTACCGCTATCCCCGGGACAAACGGATGGTGCTGACCGGACCGAACTGTGCCGGAACCATCAGTCCAGGCAAGGCGCTGCTGGGCATCATGCCGGGGCATATCTACCTGCCCGGAAATGTCGGTATTATCGGGCGGTCCGGCACGCTCGGCTATGAGGCCGCTGCGCAGTTGAAAGAGCTGGGGCTGGGCGTCTCGACCTCTGTGGGGATCGGTGGTGATCCGATCAACGGGTCCTCGTTCAGGGACATCCTCGAACAATTCGAACAGGACGATGAAACCCACATCATCGCCATGATCGGCGAGATCGGCGGCCCGCAAGAGGCGGAAGCCGCGGACTATATCCGCGATCATGTCTCGAAACCCGTCGTCGCCTATGTCGCGGGTCTGACGGCACCCAAGGGCCGCACTATGGGCCACGCAGGCGCCATCATCTCGGCCTTTGGCGAAAGCGCCTCGGAAAAGGTCGAGATCCTGTCGGCCGCCGGGGTGACCGTGGCCGAGAACCCAGCCGTTATCGGCGAAACGATCGCCGGTGTCATGAAGAGGGCCGCATGATGGTTAAACCGTCGGTTCTAGTCACCCGCCGCTGGCCTGCAGCCGTCGAGGCACGGCTGGCCGAAAACTACAACACCGTGCTCAACCGGGGGGACAAACCTATGTCCCCCGCCGAGATCCGTGACGCGTTGCGGTCGTATGATGCGGTCCTGCCCACCGTGACCGACACCCTCAATTCCGAGGCGCTAGATGTGCCTGCGGCAAAAACGAAAATTCTGGCCAATTACGGGGTCGGCTACAGCCATATCTGTGAATCCGCCGCGCGGAACCTCGGGATGACCGTCACCAATACGCCGGATGTCCTGTCCGAATGCACCGCCGATCTGGCGATGACCCTGCTGCTGATGGTGGCCCGCCGCACAGGCGAAGGCGAGCGCGAGTTGCGCGCGGGTGGGTGGACCGGCTGGCGGCCTACTCATCTGATCGGCACCAAGGTCAGCGGCAAGACGCTCGGGATCGTCGGCTTTGGCCGGATCGGTCAGGAGATGGCGCGCCGGGCCCATCATGGGTTCGGCATGAAAATCATCGTGCAAAACCGCAGCCGTGTTGTCCCCGAGGTTCTGGCAAAGTGTAACGCCATTCAGGTCGACAGCATCGAAGAGCTGTTGCCGCAATGCGATTTCGTTTCGCTTCACTGCCCGGGCGGTGCCGCGAACCGGCATCTGATCAATGCACTCCGTCTGGACCTGATGAAACCGGACGCGTTCCTGATCAACACCGCGCGCGGCGAGGTCATCGACGAGTTTGCCCTGACCCAGGCCCTGATGTTCGACATCATCGGCGGGGCGGCGCTCGATGTGTTTGATGGTGAGCCACGCATCAGTCAGACCCTGATGCAATGCGACAACCTGGTTATGCTGCCGCATCTGGGAAGCGCGACACGTGAAGCCCGCGAAGCGATGGGCTTCCGCGTGCTGGAAAACCTCGACGATTTCTTTGACGGAAAACCCCCAAGAGACAAGGTGATCTGATGCTACCGGCGGACAGTGCCACTCTGCATTCCGAGGACCTGCAAAGCGACGGATATGCCGACGACCTCCGCCTCGACCTGCACTGTCTGTGGCTGACCATTCTCGATAAACGCGCACCCCATGTCGCCGAATGGGTGCGTGACGGTAAATCGTCTCCGGTCCCGCAAAATCAGGAGGCTGTCCCCTATCTTCAGGCGCTGACGATCTGGTTTCAGCTGTGCCGCATCATCGACGAGAACGATGCCATTCGCACCCGTCGCCAGCAGGAATCCAACGACGGCCCGGACGCGGTACCGGGCAGCTTTGCGCAGGTGATCAGAGAGGCGGACCTGGACAAGACCGAGTTTCAGGACCGCGCCTCGAAGCTCTCGGTCGGGCCAACCCTGACGGCGCATCCGACCGAAGCCAAGCGCGTGACGGTTCTGGAGATTCACCGGCGCATTTACCGGCACCTCGTCGCGTTGGAGAACCAGCGCTGGACGCCGTTTGAGCGAAGCCAGATCCTCGACGACATATCCTGCGAGATCGATCTATTGTGGCTGACCGGAGAGCTACGTATCGAGCGCCCCGGTGTTGCCGCCGAAATCGAGTGGGGCCTGCAATTCTTCAGAACCAGCCTGTTCGATGCCATCCCGCAGGTCTGCAAAAGCTATGAGCGCGCCCTGTCGCAGGCCTTTGACACGGATGAGACCGCGACGCCGTGCCTGAAGTTTCACAGCTGGATCGGCGGCGACCGGGACGGCAATCCGAATGTGACCGCCGATGTCACCGAGTTGGCCCTGCGGCGCGGGCGCGAGGTCTGCACAGCCTACTACATCGCCCGCCTGGAACGCGCGGCCTCAAAGCTCAGCGTCAGCGAGCTGATCCAGCCCATCTCACCGGTGCATGCCGAACGGCTGGACAGGATCATCGGTCAAGCGGGGCAAAACGCACGCAACCGGAATGAACCCTTCCGGCAGGCGATCAACGCCATCATCGATGCACTGACCCAAGGAACCTACGCCCACATCAAACAGTTCCTTTCGGATCTTCAGACCCTTGACGACGCCCTCTGCGCAATTGGCGCACGGGCACTGACCGAAAGGACCATTCGCCCGGTTCTTCAAACCGCGCAGGTCTGCGGGTTCCGGACCGTGACACTGGACGTCCGCCAAAACAGCTCGGTCACCACCCGCGCGCTGGCCGATATCTGGCGCACAACCAGCAAGTCCTCCCCTGCCCCCGACAGCAGCGCCTGGTCGGCCAGAGTGCGATCCGAGCTGTCGTCGAGCGGCCTCCCGGCGGTCGATCCCGCCAAATGCACCCCGGAAACCGCCGAGGTTCTGAACGTGCTGCGCCTGATGCACAAGGCGCTCAACGGCCCGGACCCACACGCGGTTGGCCCTTTCATCCTGTCCATGACCCGATCCGCGGACGATGTTCTGGGCGTCTACCTTCTGGCCCGCTATGCGGGTTTCGGGGCCGAGACGCTGGACCTGCGCGTGGTGCCCCTGTTCGAAACCATCGAAGACCTGCGCAATGCGCCGAAAATTCTGAACCACGTCCTGAACATCTCACTCGCCCGCCGGTCCATGGCATCCCGCACGCGCGTGGTCGAGATCATGCTGGGCTATTCCGACAGCAACAAGGACGGCGGCTTTGTCTGTTCGTCATGGGAGCTTGATCAGGCCCAACGGCGCATCCAGCGGATTCTGGCAAAACGCGACCTGACGCCCGCGTTCTTTCACGGGCGCGGCGGTTCCGTCAGCCGTGGCGGCGCACCGACCGAACGCGCAATCGCGGCGCAACCGGATGGCACGGTGTCCGGGCAGATGCGGGTCACCGAACAGGGCGAAGTGGTGTCCGCCCGCTATGCCAACCGGGGAACTGCCGCCGCGCGGCTCGAGCTGCTGGCCAGCAGCACCCTCAAGCACATGACAAACGACAGGACGGAACCGGTGCAGCCCAGCGAATTCCTGGAGGCGCTGGACGCCATCGCGGGCATTTCCTTTACGGTGTACCGCAACCTGCTCGAAACCGACGGGTTCGTTGACTACTTTCAGCTCTCCAGCCCGGTCGAGGAACTGGCGCAACTGAAAATGGGCTCGCGCCCGACCCGACGTTTCGGAGCCTCCACGCTGGACGACCTGAGGGCCATCCCGTGGGTCTTTGCGTGGTCGCAGAACCGGCACCAGATCACCGGCTGGTTCGCGTTCGGATCCGCCATCCAAAGCTACCGGCGCGTGCTTGGCACCCGCGACAAGATCCTGCGCAACATGTTTGAGAGATCGGCCCTGTTCCGGCTGATCGTCGACGAGGTCGAAAAGTCGCTGTTCCAGGTCGACATGGACCTCGCCGCCCACTACGCGGCCCTGGTTGAGCCCGCAGAAACCAGGGACCGCATATTCGGAACAATCCAGGCCGAGTATGAACGAAGCTGCGACGCCATCCGCTTTCTGACCGGCGACACAATGATCGCGAAGCGCTTTCCGAAGTTCCGGAAACGGTTCGAGCGCACGCGCGCAGACCTGCACCTCATCAACCAGTTTCAGGTCGGGATGCTGAAAAAGGCTCGATCCGGCCGCTCAGAGGACAAGCATTTTGTGCCTTTGCTGCTTTCGATGAACTCTATTTCGGCAGGTCTGGGCTGGACCGGTTGAAGGAGCCAGGCGGCGCTTAGAGTATCACCCGGTCAGGCCGTCGCACTCCAGAACCTGTATCTGTCCTGCCCCGTCAATTCGTTCACAAGGCCGCGCTCGACAAAGAGGTTGAGATTGCGCCGCGCAGCAGCGACCGAGCATCCGGTCTCGGATGTCACCAGTTCGGCGGACAGGATCGGATAGCGCAAGAGCGCCCCGATCAGCGCCGGCGGCGTGCGGCCCGAAAGATCCCTGACCGCTTCCTGTGCCCGGTCCTGCCAGGTCGCCAGCCGGTCAAGCTCCATCAGCGCCCGCTGTGCCCCAGCCTCGACCGTGGAATAGAAGTTGCGCAACCGCGTCCCTGCGCCCCCTGCCCCGGCCTCAACCGCATGACGGTCCAGCCGCCCCTCCCCCATCGGCAGGAAGCCACAGCCTGAACCGCCACCCAAAAGCATCGCCGCCACCGTGGGCTCCAGCAGTTCGTCCCACGGGGTGAGCGCCCGAGTACGCCACGCGGCAAAGCCATAGGCCGCGCGGGTCAGAACGTGACAATTGGTCAACCCCTGCACCACATGCGCCCACTCGTCGCTCAGCGCGTCCAGTTCCGGACCGACCGGACGTTCGTCGCCAGGGATATCATGGGGGTCCGTCACCGACGTGCGCCCAAGAAAGGCGCGCAACCCCTCCAGCGGCCCGCCACCGGGAGTGCACAGCCGTCGCACCGCCCATGCTGCCCGGGCAAGATCGCGCGCCCGATCGTCAGTGAGAATCCGCAGCGCCCGATAGAGCGCGATCTGTTCGGCGCCCAGCCAGACCCCCTCCCCCCGCAGAATCGCCGCCACCGATGTGAGGGCCAGACGTTCCGTGACGGCCGCAGGAAAGGATTGCACGCGCGCACCGAGCCGGGCCACAGCTTCGGCAGCGGGGAGCAGCGCCTGGTACTCTTCCGCCTCTGCCGCTTGCCAGATTTCGGGATTCAGGCTATCCTCACGCGCAGCCGTAGGCCACGGCATCGCCGAAACAGACTCCTCCTCGTCACGCGGTGCCAGAAACCACAAATCCTCCTCAGGGGTGGGATTTGGGTCATAGAGCGAAGATAGACCGAGGCTATTTTCGTCTTCTTTTTCCGGAGTGTTCGCCATCTTACGCGCAGAATAAGGCTTTTTTGCGCGCCACTAAAGGGTTTTGATTTTCAGCAATTGTACATGATAAATTTTTTATCATGTTTATTGTGAACACTAGCTCAAGTCGTCATGTCTGATGGAATGAAAATCTCGTCTGAACCTCAAATTGCGTTTTCTCGCCTGTCTGCCGAAGGCCTGCGTGCGATCAACAAACTGCTTGCGGGTGTCTCATCTGACCACACCCGGCGCGCCTATACCCGGGACCTGATGTATCTCACAGCCTGGAAGCGTCTCAGGTTTGACGCCGATCTTGCCTGGCCGGAATCCCAAGACGTGGTTCTTGCCTTCGTGCAGGACCATACCATCGATTTGGTTGGCCGACCGAAAACCGACCGTGCGGTGGCGACTGCCACCACCTTGATCGAACACGGCCTGCGCCGCAGCCTCGCCCGCCCGGCGCCAACAACGTTGAACCGGTGTCTGGCTGCATGGCGGACGTTTCACCGCCTGCGCAATCTCGAAGATCCGTTCGGCACACCCTCGGTTCGGCAGGCCCGAGCCGAGGCGCGGCGCCTGGTCACCCGTCATGCGAACTCGAAATCAGCACACCCGATTACTCGCGATGTGCTTGAGATACTCCTGTCCACCTGCACCGATTCACGCCGTGGCTCCCGTGATCGGGCAATCCTGATGCTGGGCTGGGCCTCGGGCGGCCGCCGCCGGTCCGAGATCGTGAGCCTGAGACGCGAGGATGTGGACCTGAAGGATTTTGAGCAAAACGACCTGATCTGGCTTTCTCCTCCAGACACACGAATTGGGGACGCCTCACCGCAGCTAGTTCTGAAAGGGCGCGCAGCCCGCGCGCTGGTTCAATGGATCGAGATCGGAGAAATTGAAGATGGCCCTCTCTTCCGTCCCATCTCCAAGGCAGACCGTGTTTTGCCGCGTCAACTCAGCCCGGATGCGATCTATCAAATCGTGAAACGCCGGCTGAAACTGGCAGGGCTGCCCGGGGATTATGCGACGCCGCACGGGCTGCGTTCCGGCTTTCTGACCCAGGCCGCGCTGGACGGCACCCCTATTCAGGCCGCCATACAACTGTCCCGGCATCAAACGCTGGCCCAAGCGCAACGCTACTACGCCGATGTGGAGATGGCCGACAACCCGGCGACCGACCTGTTGGAATGAGAAAGCCCCCGGGGATTTCTCCCCAAGGGCATTCCATGCGCTCCACGCGACCCGAAAGGTGGATTACCCAATCTGACCAGCCAGATGCTCCATCAGTCGCTCAACGGTTTCGACTTCCAGTTGGCGCCCTTCCAGATGCAGGCGCACGCCATCAGGACTCACCTCCGCCCGCAACTGCCCGCCGTTTGGCAGAGTTCTCGGTGGAATGCGAGTGACCTGCTGCGGTCTGCCGCCACGGCTTGCCTCCTTGGGTTTCGCGGCGAAACCCTGCAAGGCCTGCTCCAGCAACAGCCATTCCGATTTGGCGTCCGCGACGTCCGCCCCATCCAGCGCCTCACGCAGACGGGCTTGCGCCCCATCCCGCACAGCCGCTGCCAAACGCAGCCCGGCTTTCTCGGTCAGCGCCACCGGGAAGTTCAGCAGGTCCCCTAGCGCCTCGTGCACAGCGGCAAAGCTGCGCACCTTGGAACGTTTGGCCTTGGAGGCCGCAGCGAACAGCCCGTCAACAGCCGCTTCGACCGATGGGAAAACCCCCTGCCCGGCGGCCAGAACCGCGATCCGTCCACGCTCGTAATGGCTGAGATTGGACCGCAGCTCATTCTCCTCCACCATCGAGACGTAAGCGCCCTGCCCTTCGCTCGCGTCCCGGACAAAGGCCGGGATACTGGCAAAGCGCGCATCGGTCTCAGCCAGGGTCCGAAAGGCCTGCAACCGCCGGAAGCCCGATATCAGGCCATAGCCGTCTACGGTTTGCGCCACCTCGATCGGGCTGCGCAGGCCGTTTGCGCGGAGCGACTCGAGCAACTCCTCCATCGCCTCCTGATCCTCGACCATCCGGTCACGGCGGATGTAATCGGCATCAATCTCATCCAGCGGGATTTCCTGGACCACCAGCCCGGCTTCGCTGGCCTCGCGCCAGCGCTCGGCGTCGCCCTGATCCTGCGCCAGGGCAACGCGATCCGTGACCGCGGCCATGCCCGAAAGCTGCGCCGCCTCGCCCGCGACCTGCGCAATGGGCGGCACCAGCGGGTTGGTGTCGAAGGGATTGTTGTTGGGTTTCGCGGCGAAACCTGCCTCCAGCTCTTCCAGTTCTGCCGCATCCGGGGCGGCCAGTCTTCTGCGTTTAGCCATTCTGCTCTCCTCCCAATTGGGCATCGCGCCACCAGCTTCCGATCAAAAGCTGTTTGAATTCGGCGTAGGTCCGGTCGAATGTCTCGCGCCCGCGCACGTATGTGTCGCGGTTGAACTCGCGGTAATCGGCCTCGTAGATGCCGTTGACCTGTTCGCCAGCCTGCCCGACCAAGGCCGTGTAGTCCTGACGATAGGCATTCATGAAATCTCCGAAATAGGCCTGGATCACGTTGGCCATGTCGGTTTGCTGGGACGCATCGAAGCGGGTGACGATGGCCCGTACTACATCCCATTCGAACTTAATTTCCGGCAAACCCGCCGCCCGTTGCGCCGCGTTCTCGCCATCCTCGATCGATGCGAAGGTGGTGTAGAGCATGTCGAAGAACCGGCCCGTCGAGTCGAATTCCAGAAACGACGCGCCCAGAGGCACCAGCAGGATATCCGCCGCCGCCAGCGCATTGATGGTCAGGTAACCGAGGGCAGGGGGAGTATCGAGGAAGACCACGTCATACTCGTCCAGAACCCCCTCATCGTGAAGGAAGTTTGTCAGACCGTCCCACAGGGGCCAGCTGCGCAGCCCCATGCGCCAGACCGGGATCTGGAACTCGGCCCAATAGAGGTTCAGCTGCGCGCCGATCAGGTCGATATTGGGCCAATGGGTTTTCTGGATCACGTCCCGCGACGAAACCTTCAGCGATTCCTGTAGCGTTTCGTCCAGCGCGATCTCGGCCTGTCCGCTCGCGGCCCGCACCTGGTTTTCCGCCTGCACCGCCTTGGCGTAATCCTTGGCGATCAGGGGGAACACGGTCTGCCATTCATCCGCCACCTGACCGCCGAGGATCGAGGTCATCGAGCCCTGGCTGTCGAGGTCGATCACCAGCACCTTGTAGCCATCGAGCGCCGCCGACATCGCCAGATGCGCCGCGGTCGAGGTCTTACCCACGCCGCCCTTGAAATTGGCCACCGAGACGACCTTGGCCGGCAGCCCCTTGGGACGGTAAGGTAGGTATTCTTTGGTGCTGACCCCCTCGCTGGCAAAATGCTGGCGCAGGGCAAGCACCTCTTCCAGCGTGAACCATTTCGACCCGCCTTCACCCTCGCCCTGCGGAAGGTCCGGATTGGCCTTCAGCACCCGGCGCAGATGCGCGGGGGCCACCGGGATCAGATATTTGGTGATCTCCCAAATCGAGAATTTCCGCAGCCGCTTTGCGCCGTCCGGCGCGTATCCCCGGCGGGCCAAATCCTCGCGCCCTTTGGCGCAGAAAGCTGCCGCTTTGGCGAATCGGGTTGTGCCGATAGGATCAGGTAACTTCGCCGCCGAAGCCTCGGGATCGAGATTCAGATACGGGGGTAGGGGAGGGGGGGGAGTTTTGTTCACTGTCGATGCCTCAGAGTATGTTCGCCTTTCTGGCGTATATTGCCGAGATTAGCGAACATTCTAAGACGAGGCTAGCATCACCTGCCGATTTTTCCACGATGAAGGATACAGAGCCCGGGTTTCGCGGCGAAACTACTCTAAAATCAAGAAAAGCACCCCAACAAAGGGTTTGGATTCTTTAGAGTATTTAGAATCTTTGGGGGTAGTATTTCTTTTATAAACAATGGTATACGGGCAGTTCGGCACCTGAATGCGGGATCAAAGGGACCCGGATTCGGGATTAAAGGTACCCGATTCCGGGATCGTTGGAACCCGTTCTCAGGAACAAGGGGCCCGATTCGCAGGATGGTCAAAAGCTGTTTGATTAGGCTCTAAAACGACCGATTTCTCGCTGCAATCCGCCGTCCGAGACTCCGTTCCAGCGCCGAAATCCGGGCGATGACGCCCTTCGGGTACCGTTTCGCAAGTTTAGGTACCTGTCTACGGGATCGCTCTCGTCCCGTATATGGGTACCCAAAAGTATTTGCCCTTGAGGTACCTTATATGGCAAAAATACCTGCAAAACGAGCAGGCAAAAAAACAACATGCCGGATTCGCAGATCGATATGGACCAACTGACCGGCGCGCTGCGGCGCGAGACGGTCAAAAAGAATGTGGCCGCGATCCATATCAGCGGAAAGCTGACCCTGCTGCAGCGCAAATTGTCGAATGTGCTGCTGCTCAATGCCTATGACGCGCTGACCTCGGCCCCGACGCACACGATCGACGCCCGCACGCTGGCGATGATGGTGGGCTACAACTCGAACGACTTCGACACCTTGCGCGCCAGCCTGCGGGCTCTGGCCGAAACAGTGGCCGAGTGGGACATGCTGGACGAGGAGGGCCGGCAGGAATGGGGCGTGTCCTCGCTGCTGAGTTTCGCAAAGCTCAAAAACGGGGTCTGCGAATATGCCTATTCCCCGGCGCTGGCGCAGAAACTGCACGATCCCAAGATCTATGCGCTGATCAACGTCCACATTCAGCGCAATTTCAGTTCCGGCCACGGTCTGGCGCTATACGAGAACTGCTACCGCTTCGTGCGCACCGGCTCGACCGGCTGGTGGGCCATCGATGTGTTCCGCAAGCTGATGGGCGTGGACGGGTCGAGCTATTACGAGAGCTTCAAGCATCTCAACGCCAAGATCATCAAGACGGCGGTCACCGAGGTGAACAAGAGCTCGGATATCGTGATCGAGCCCGAGTTCCGCAAAAAGGGCAGGGCGGTCACGGATATCCGGTTCCTGATCCGCGAAAACCCACAGATGGCGATGTTTCAGATCGACGACAGCGACGGCATCCGCAACCTGTCAGTTTACAAGGCGTTGCGAGGCCAGGGGGTCTCGGACCGGCTGGCGCGGCAGTGGATCGCCGAGCATGGCGAGGACTACGTGCAGGAAAAGCTGGACTACGTAAAAGGGCAGGGGGATGTGAAGTCCACCGTGGGGTATCTGTCGGCGGCCCTGCGCGATGACTACCAGCCACAGGAAAAACCCGCCCCGGTCGAACCGGCTCCGGAAAAGGTCGCAGCCGCCCGAGCCCGGGTGGAAGAGAAGGCGCGAGAGGATCAGGCCTTTGAGGCGCGCGCCGCCGAGCACGCCGAGCGTGCGCGCAAATTCGCAGTCGTCGACGAGTTGGTTTCGGCGCGAAACCCAACACAGCGGGACGCGGACAAGCGGCTGTTCATGGCGTCTTTGGAGGATGAGTTGGAGCGTGAAAACTTCCGCGCACACGGCTGGCGATCCGGCCTGAACGCCGCTGCCATCTTCGCGTTCTGGGAAGAGCTGGCGCCGGAGGCGTTCGAGGCATAGACCGGGCATCCATGGTCGGCCACGAGCGCCGTGTTGTGGTGGCGTCCTTTCATCTCGTTACCAGCGGATGTCCCGGACGATGATGGCAATTCCTAACGCTTTTCATAGGTGAAGCGGCAGTTCGGTTTAGGAGTAAAGCGGTCGGTCAGCCTGGTCCAAGGATACATTCCCGGTCACGACCATTTTCCTCTTGACCCTCCTCACTGCCTCCCTTACATCGCCCCTCACCCATGGCGGAGTAGCTCAGTTGGTTAGAGCAGCGGAATCATAATCCGCGTGTCGGGGGTTCAAGTCCCTCCTCCGCTACCATCAAAACCCGACACTTCGGGTTTTCTCCCAGCAGTGCAGCCAGAAACCCTTCGACGACGACATCGAGGCCGTCCGGTTTGGGTGTGACAGTGACGGAACTCACCAACTCCCGAATGATGCGAACGGCCTCCTCATTGCCCGACGAAAGGTGCTCGTTCAGATCGCCGAGCGCATCGAGATACCGCTCAATTGATGCCGGGTGGAGTTCAACAATGACCGGATCCACTTCAAGCGCGGCGACTGCGGCTTCTGCCTCACGGGCCTCGCCTTGCAATCTGTGAATGGCGGCTTCGGCCTCCGGGCCGTCCGTGACGCCGTGGATGTATAAGTTATGGGCCCTATCGAAGGCTGCACGGGCGCGTGACGCGGCACGTTCGAGGCGCGCGCGGTTGCGCCGAGCTTCGTGGGCGAGCCGCATGCGTTCATTGTGATATTCCTTCAAATAGGCACGGACATATACGGGGTCTTCGAGTTCCCTAGCGAGGTGATCAAAGACGGCCGCTTCAATACGGTCTATGCGCATCTCTACGCGATTGTCGCAGGAGCCGCTCTCGGTACGGGTCGAGCACCGTCCCCACACCGACGCGCCTCTGCGCTTGGAGATGGCGATCCCTCCCCAACAACATCCGCAGCGCAACAGTCCGGAAAACGGTCTTGCCGGTCGAGACAACCCCCGCCCTCGTCGCCCACAGGTCTGGCTGAACACGCGTTGTGCCCTTCGAAGCTGCACCTGGTCCCACAGCGATTGCGGTACGATCCTGAGGTGCGGGGCATCGGCTCGCTGCCACTCGGACTCAGGGTTTGGCCGGCTGACCCTCTTGCCGGTATCGGGATCTCGAACCATCTGAACCCGGTTCCAGACGATCTCACCGCGATAAATCTCGTTGCAGAGTATGCCGTAGCCGCGTTGCCGGTTGCCATTGATTGTGGAGGCATTCCAGCGTGTGGCACGTGGTGGTGGCACCGTGTCAGCGTTCAGGGCCGCGGCGATCGTCCGGGGGTGGTCACCCGACGCGTAGGCTTCGAAGATACGTCGAACGATCTTCGCCTCGTGTTCAACGATCTTGAGTTCGCCCGGGTTACCCGGGACGGGGATGTAGCCGTATGCTTTTCCTCCAGCGTGACGCCCGTCGCGGATGACGCCTGATTGGCCGCGGCGGACCTTCTTGCGGTGCCCGTCAAGCCAGAGCTGACCCAAAAGACCATGCACGCCAACCCTGATCGCATCCGCTTTGCCGTCATGGACGGCGAGAATTGCAACTCCGAGGAACTCGAGCCGCTTCCAGATGCCTGCGAGATCCGCCTGATCCCGTGACAGCCGGTCGAGCGCCTCGACAACCAGGATGTCGAATTTGTCCTTGCGTGCATCCGCGACAAGGTCCTGCAGTCCGTCGCGACCGATCAGGGTTGCTGACGTTTTTGCCCGGTCGGTATAGATCTTTGTGACGCTCAGTCCTTCGCGTGTAGCGTAGGCTGTGCAAAGCGCAATCTGATCGTCGATTGACCTGTCGTTCTGCAGGTCTGTCGAGAATCTTGCGTAGATCGCCGCTCTTCCTTTTTGGTGAGACATCCATTGCCTCCCCTGGCATGATCGTATCGCGCGTTGCCCCGCGCAAGAGCCCGGATAAGATCCAGCAGCCGCGGGTCGGCTTTCCGCGCGTGACATGGTCGATCATAGCTCATTCATCGCCTCTTGGGCGAGCGTTTCGTTTCCCGGGGCAGCACTGCTTGACTCGTGTTGCCGTAGGTTCCGCTGTTGACGCCCAAACAACTCCTGTTTCCCAGCGTCGTCCGGCTCAAACAAAAGTAAGCTCCGACGTGGGCATTTGGGCGCCAAAACCGAGCCACTCAGTAGCGCGCAAAATGTCCGTATTTTGCGCGCTAAAGAATGATCCCATCTAAGCCACAAGCCAAAACGTGGTTTTGTTGCGAAGTTTCTTTCTGACCGAAGAGGTCACGCCGGACTATCGGGCT
>NZ_WPZY01000023.1 GCF_013031405.1 Ruegeria sp. HKCCD8929
GTCCGCCATCGCACTCGCAGCAACCGTCATCTACTGGTTATGAATCCTGACCCTAAGAAACACCACGGCATACCGAGAACCACTCAGTGCCTTGCGGGAACAGTAACATTCCTCGCTGTCTCATTCGGTCGAAGACTCCGGCAGGTTATCAAGTGCGCGCATCTGATTGGCGCGAGCCGTTAGAACCTTGTGCTCTTGGCTGGCAAGCGCCGCCAAGACCCGGCCCTGAATACTCAACAATTCTTCTTGTTCTTCACAGGCCTTGTCAGACTTGAAACCGGTCGCGACTGCATCCAGGGCCTCCGCGTATCTACTTTCGACCAACTCAAGCTCCGCTATTACCCGCCAGGTCGAAGGAAGGGTGGGCGCAAGATCTGCGAGTTGTTCCAAAGCGCCCCGCGCATCGTTGGCGCGCGCCAATGCAAGCAGAGCTTCACCTTTAACACGCCACAAGCCCGGCGCGACGGGATTTAAGGCGAGGCCCAGATCTGCCATCTCCTCTGCCGCGCCGTAGTCCTCGGTCATCATCATGAATGCCGAGGCCACTTCTTCCATGATTGCCCAGTTGCGCGGCTGGATGGAAAGCGCCTCTCGGTAATGCGCACGGGCACTTTCAAAGTACCGTGTTTCCAGCATCGCGCGCGCCCTTGTAAGCGGATCGTTCTGTGTGTGGTATGTCGCAGCTCCATACAGACCATTAACCAAACCCTGCAACACGCTGTCAGGCTCATGTGCACGTTGCAAGACACGTGTATGGAGATTGCCTTCCTCTTCGGACGGCCGGTATAGAACCGCGTCCGGCCAACCTCCGGCGGCCGCCGACATCTGTTCAAAATTTACGCCAACTGCAATTGATGAGCCAAACACCTGGAACTCAAGGAATTCATACTTGGGCAGAAAGGTCAGGTGCCCGTAATCGCTAAACACTGCGACGCCGTTTTGGCGCAAAGCTCTTCGACAAGCATCAAGACAGGCCAGCGCACCCTGACAGTGCACGAATGGTATGGTTTGATTTCTCGTATCGCGGGGAAGGCTGTCTCCAAAATCCAACTGAGCCCGGTCGATGGGCACGTGTCGGGTTTGCAATCCAAGATGCGGCGCAATCCACGCCCATTCTCTTAGTTTTTCGGAGCTTCCCGCGATCAGATCGGCCCTAAGCTGATCTGCATGGTGAACGTCGTCGCCCTCAACCACACTGCGAACTTCCTTGCGCCAGGTTTGCTGGTCGTTCACGGCCAAAAGGTCAAAGGGCAAGCTATCCAGTATGTAAGTGCCCAAAATTGCGTCAAATTCCGCGTCGCCAAGCGGATCGGTCACAACATCCAGAACGCGCGTTTCGATCCGATCCAGATGCGCATTCAGTATTCGATGCTGCGACATCGCGCTTAACACCGTTTCAGACCCATCTGAAACCACATAAGTCGTGCGCGCGTAAACGGCCGGGTCCAGATCCAGAAGCCTGTCAAGGAACAGCTTGGCAAACACCCCAGAGCCTGCACCCAGTTCAAGTATTCTCAACGGTCCGGCAGACGCAGCGGTGCTTAGAAAAATGTCCACCGCATCCTCGGATAAGCGGCCCGAGGAGGTTCCGGTGTAAGGCACATCGTAGGTCAGGAATGGTTCGAGACCGGATTGCGACCAGGCCGCGCGCCCAAATTTCAGCCGGGCACTGTCCCAAATCGGCCCGAACGGCTCGACGGCAACTCCACGCTCAGCGCCCCGGGCAAGTATCTTGTCCGGGCAGGCGGACTTGACCCCACTCATATGATGACTCAGCGCTTTTTCTCTAGTTTCGCAAAACGTTTTTCAAGCTGAGTGATGTGGTCGTGTGCTTTCTGATTGACCTTGTTTTGGGCCTGAATGGTCCCCATGACATTGTCATAGGTCTTCTGGTTCACCTTGTTTTGGTCCTTGACGATGGCATCCAGACGCTTCTCCAGCTTGGTAATGTGGTCATATGCCTTCTGGTTCACCTTGTTCTGGGCCTGAATGGTCCCCATGACGTTATCATACGTCTTTTGGTTCACCTTGTTTTGATCTTTGACGATTGCATCCAAGCGCTTTTCCAGCGCGGCTATACGCCTCCCTAAATCTTCAGCCATTGTACCTCCTAGACATGGCACCCCATAAACAGTTCGCAATCTAACACAATGTTCCAAAACAGGTAAGCGACCTATGAGTATTGCCTTGGGACGCAGGTCATTGGGCAGATTTCGACCGCCACATCGGGGACTCCGAACTGGCCACCTGCCTCAGGCCCAGTCTGGAATCAGGCCCTTTAATTTCGGAAGGTGGTCGAGATTCGTTTTTCAAAACCCAAGCAGTGATATGGGCGATCTTTTCTGGCCGACGCAAGCGTAGAAGGCGCGTCTCGAGCCTTGCACCTGAAGTCTCAGAGCAAGTCACGGGTTAATGACGTGCATGCTCTATCGCGCATTATCTTCGGAAATCACAATAGAGCGACCAGCCTGATCGTCAAAACAAGGGCGTGAGGGTCCATCTTGAACGCCATAGCAACGCCCGCGTGACCCAACAGACAACACCGGGCAGTTGAAACGGCTTTGTTGCAGAGCTCCCGCAGGCTGCGGTCGTCAAGGGGCTTTAGTGTCAGGTGCTGTGGTTCACCGCACCCTCAAAAAGCAAGGCCACCGCGACGCCGGGCTTGCCCTGCATCTTGCGCGAAAGGGCGGCGCCGACCGCCGGACCCATGCCCTGGGCGATGATGCCGGAACAGGCAAAGTTCACATCCGCATCGAAGATATGTATGTGCCTGCCACTGCCACCCGAAAGCCCGGTCTTCTTGCCGAAGGTTTCAGCCGCCATCTTGTCCAAATCAAAACCCTTGGCAATCGACTGATGGGTTAGGAGTTCATCTTCCCAAGATGGAACTGGACGACTGGCTAAGGCTTATGTGTACGCACCCAACGATGGCATTGTGGTTCGCATTACCGGCGCTCCCTTGTCGTGTTATTTCCGATGCCTCTGTGCATCGGCGAGCAAGGCCGCTATACGATAAAAGCCATGGGTCATCTTGGTGAAGGGGGTAAGCAAAAAGAATGTCAGCACCGCCCCCAAGTGGACTGAGAGCAGCGCAGGCATCCACGCTGTTGTTCCAAGGACGTAGAGCAAGAGCCCGCTGAGCCCCGTGAAACCCAAAAGCAGAATGAAACCGATATCGCCTCCCCACGCCTGCGGGTCGCCAAGTGTGCGGTCGGACTGAAGCTTTAGCCAGGCCATCCACGCGCATCCCAGCGTCAACAGCACTCCGCCCGGCACACCCAGCAGCTTGGGCACAGACCAAAATGGATACGGTGCGGGGTTGTTGAAGACATAGTGAAGAACGGTGCCAGCGCACGTCGCAGCGAAACATAGGAGGAAGCCGTACATAATGGCCTGATGGGCGTAGCGGCGTGCTTGAGAGAAGCGGTCCTTATCCTCGAAATTGCAACCTTCACCATGGCCTGCCGCCAGATCGGTCATACGCACGGCGCGGCCAAAAGCGGCCTTCAGATCAGCAAGTGTAATGAGCCGTCCACCAACGGCTTGCCAATATCTGCGCAGGCTGATGGCTAGGCTAAGCAGCGGAAACAGGAAAGCCGGGGCGAAGAGTGCAACCATTGCCCCGTGAGACATCACTGCATAGAAGCCTACGCCACCGGCTGAGCCAAGCGCCCGGATCGTGAGGAACATGAATGCAAAGCCAACAATCAGTGCCAGCGCGACGGCGCCGCCGTGGGTATGGAACCGTTTTGCCAGCGGCTGAGGCCACGCAAGGCTTTCCCAACTGTCGCGACGAACCTCAGCAAGCGCCTTCGGAAAGTTCAGGTCAAACTCATGAGGGGCGGTGTACTGGCAGGCGTAATAGCATCCCCGGCAGTTGTGGCAGAGATTGGCCAACTGGGTGATATCGCAATCGGCAAACGCGCGCTGGCTGTGGAGTGCGGGGAAAACCGAACAATAACCTTCGCAATACCGGCACGCGTTGCAGATCTCGGCCTGACGTCGGGCCTCTGCGATCAGATCAGTTTGCATAAGACGCGGCCTCCCGTCCTGCGATACGCCCGAAGACGGTTCCGATCGTCATGCCGAATCCGGCCAGATAGCCCTGGCCCAGGATTGAGCCAGCCATCGTTTCGCCCGCAGCCCAGAGGTTTCGGATTGGGCTTGTGGAACTGGAGCACCGCGCTGTTTCATCCACCTTCAAACCCAGATAGGTGAAGGTCACCCCAGTGCGCAGCGAATAACCGTAGAAAGGCGGGTCACTGATCGGACGGGCCCAATTGGTCTTTGGTGGGGTCAGACCGGACGTGGCGACCCCGTCCAGCTCGGTCGGGTGAAATGCCGAGGCGTCGCCGCAAGCTGCGTTGAACGTTTCCACCGTATGACGCAGACGGTCTGCGGGCAGCTCCATTTTTGTGGCAAGTTCTTCCAGCGTGTCAGCCTTGAGGGGTGGAAACACCGACGGCATGAACAGGTTCAACGATTTGCTGTCGATAATCACATAGGCGACCTGATCTGGCTGCGCGGCCACCAGTCGGCCCCAAATTGCATAGCGTTTGGGCCAAACATCCTCGCCCTCGTCATAGAACCGTTCGGCATTCTTGTTAACGACAATCGAGAAAGGCACGCAGTCGAGCCGGGTAACGATGCCGCCATCGAATTTCGGGGCGCGCCCGTCAATGGCTACGGCGTGGCATTGGGTCGGGTCACCGACACTCTCGACACCCTGTTCCAGCAGGTCGGCCAGAACCACGCCGCGATTGTAGGGTGTTCCGCGGATCAGGAAGTTTTTAGCCGCCGGTCCCCATGCGCGGGCAAGCCAATCAGTGTCCGCCTGAAACCCGCCCGAAGCGACGATGACGGCTGTTGGTTCGATACGGTGATCCTTGCCCTGATGCGTGTATTCGACACATGCGATCCTGTCGCCACTCAGTTCAAGATGCGTCACATACGCTTCGTAAGCCACGTCGACCCCCAGCGCCTCGGTGGCCCGATAGTAAGCGTTTACAAGGGATTTCCCGCCGCCCATGAAAAACGCATTTGTGCGCGCGAGCGAGAGCGTTCCTGAAAGCGAAGGCTGAAACCGCACGCCATGTGCCTCCATCCACGGCAGGCAATCCTCGGAGCTGCGAATGGCAAGTCGGGCCAGTTGTTCGTCGGTGTTCCCATCTGTGACCTTCAACAGGTCATCCAGATACTCATCTTCCCGGTAGGACTCGACCAGTGGCCCAAGCGGGCCGTTATGGGCGCAACGTAAATTGCGCGTATGACGGGAATTGCCGCCACGATACGGTTTCGGCGCGGTTTCCAGGATCAGAACACGGGCACCTGCCTCGGCCGCTGTGATGGCCGCGCACAGGGCGGCATTGCCGCCGCCGATCACCGCGATATCATATGTGCTCATGGGCTGTATCCTTGTCTGGGTCGTGCCTACCGCCTGTAGATTGATTTGACCAATGCCGGTTTTTCTCGGATTAATGCAGAATGCGCATCAATTACGATTTCGGAGATCTCGAGGCATTTCTGGCCGTGAAGGAAACCGGTTCCTTTCACGCGGCCGCCGAGCGCCTCAACCTGTCGCAATCGGCGGTGACCCGGCGGATCCGCAAGCTGGAACAAGCGTTGGATTCCCTGCTGTTCGAACGCACGACCCGCGCGGTGAAACCCACGCTTGCAGCAAAGCGGCTGCAGGCGCGGGCCGAAGCCATTTTGGACGACGCGCACGAGACCGCGCGTGCCATGCGGGACGAAAGCGTGGCTTTTGCGCATCAGCGAGGCGCGGTGGTGACGCTGGCGACAATCCCCACAGTGCTTGGGCGGATCGTCATCCCGGCGTTGCGGGCCTTTCGCGCTGCGGGCCACACCTCGCGCCTCCGCCTGGTGGATGGCTCGGCAAATGAAGTGGCCGAGGCGGTAGCCGGAGGCGAGGCGGATTTTGGTCTCTGCTCGATCCCGTTGACCGACCCGCAAACCGTGTTCGAACCGCTCTTTGACGACCCGATGGTGCTGGCGGTGCCGAAAGACCATGATTTCGCAGGCCGCAGCAGGGTGCAATGGAGCGCACTGACGGATGTCCCTCTGATCCTCCCCGCCCGAGGCACCGGTAACAGGCTGCTGATCGATGAGGCAATGGCCAAGGCCCGGCTGCCGCTACGCTGGAGCTTTGAAGCAGGGCGCTCGACCACCGCGCTTGATCTGGTCGCAAGCGGGATCGGCCTGGCACCGCTGCCGCGTTCGGCGGTCAGTACTGCTGAAGTCTCCGTTTGTGCGCTGGAGGAACCCGAGATCATGCGCCCAATCGGGTTGTTGTCACGTCTCGGACAAAGGGACTCTGTGACGGTCGCCGCACTGAAAGAGGCGGTCCGGACAGCGATCTAGCCGGGCCAGACCTCGGGATTGATCATGTGGATCGGGGCGCCCTGGTCAAAGGCATTCACCTGATCAAAGATATCGGCGAATTGCAGATCGTACTCATCCTCGGTGACGAAGCCGATATGTGGTGTTGCGATGAGATTGGGGTGGGCCAGCAGCGGATCGGCGGGATCGGTCAGCGGTTCGTTGTCGAACACGTCAACGGCGGCCATGCCCGGGCGGCCCCTATTCAAGGCCTCTAGCAGCGCACCCGGCGCAATCAGCCCCGCGCGCGAAGTGTTCACGAATAGCGTGCCGGGTCGCATCGAGGCAAAGTCCTGCGCTGTGATGATCCCGCGTGTGGCAGGTTTCAAACGCACATGCAGCGAGATGACGTCACAGTCCGCAAAGAATGCCTTGCGGCTTGGTGCAACCTGCACTCCGTCTGCGACAGCCCGCGCACGCCCGTCCTCCGAGGACCACCAGACGACCTCCATTCCGAAGGCCTCGGCATAGCCCCCTACCGCCTTCGCGATCCGGCCATACCCGTAGAGGCCCAAACGTCGACCGCGCAGCGTCTTGCCAACGCCAGCCTGCCAGTGGCCTGCCTTAACGGATGCCATCTGCCGCGGCAGATCGCGCATCCCCGCCATGATCAGCGCCCAAGTCAGTTCCGCCGCTGCGTATGAGGGCGTGCCGGCGTGCATGTTGGAACACAGCAACACGCCATGATCGGTGCAGGCGGGCACATCCACATGCGGATAGACGCTGCGCTGGCTGATCAGCCTGAGATTGGGCAGGCGCTCAAGCAGGGCGCGGGTGATCTGCGTGCGTTCCCGAAACAGCACCAGCGCCTCGGCGTCAGCCAACCGCTCGACGAGTGTTCCGGTATCCTCGACATGATCCGTCCAGACCGTCACCTCATGCGCATCAAGCCGGGCGAAGCAGGGTAGATGCCTGAGCGTGTCGAACCAGTCATCAAGGATATGAACTTTCATCGGCTTTCGATGCTGCGCTCTGAGTCCAGCTTGCGTGGGGTCGGCACAAACAGCTGGGCGTCCAGCGCATCCAGAGCGTTCCGCACCCGTTGGCTCTGCACCAGCAGATGATTGAACTGCTCATCGCAGCCCGCGATCGGTGTGGGATAGTTCAGTATCTCGTCGCGAAGCGCATGGCGCGCAAGACGTAGTTCCTGCCTGGCGATGTCGAGGCATTCAGAATAGTCGTGAGTCATAATGCCCTCCATTGTATACCGATGTATACCAAATGAGGCTGACCGATTCAAGCTGTGTTGGTCGGTCTAATGCGAGAGCAGAACCGGAACAGGCGTATCACGCAGTACGCGAGCCGTGACTCCGCCCAAAAAATCCTCACGGAATTTCGAATGCTCGTAGGCGCCCATGATCAGCAAGCTTGGGGCCTGCTCCCGACAATAGGCCAAAAGAGCCCGCGCAATGCCGGGGTCGGCCGCAATCTGCTCGTGGGTGGCAACGACGTCATGCCGTTCGAGATGCCGAACAACGTCGGGGACAGGCAGGGTCTCGGTAGTCTGGCCCACCGTCAAAACCGTAACCCGGCCCTTCCCTTGCAGCAGGCTAAGACCGTCGGACAGCGCTCGCGCTGCGGCGCGTCCGCCATCCCACGCAACAACGGCATGTTGGCGGATAGCGTCAGCTTCATAGCCCTCCGGTATGATCAGAACCGGTCTGCCACTGAGCAGCGCGATGCGATCCGGATGCAGAATCACGTGGGTATCGACCTCTTCTGACAGGTCTTGCCCCACCACCAGCAGGTCATAATTGCGCGCCGTTTGAGACAGGACCATATCCACCCGCCCCGGCGCGCGCTCAAAGTGCAGCCTGCTGCCCAATCCGAGCGCGTCGCGTGCGGCATCAAAGCGGGTCTCGATCTCGGTTAGGATCTCCGCATTCGCCTCGGCGATGATTTTCCGCGCCTTGGCGGGCACCCACGCGGCCCGGCTGTCGACCGTTTCGTGCGTCGAATAGGCCAGCAGGGCAGTCACATGCGCGATATCCCCCGCCAGTGCGGCCGCGTATTTCAACGCGGACAGCGCGGTTTCTGACCCGTTGAAGGCGACAAGAATGTTTCGAACGCTCATGGGGTATCCTCCGGTCCCGCCCAGACCGAACGGGGAATGTAGACATGTCCGTCGGCCAGCTTGCGCGCAGTGCGCACGAGGCCCGCATTGTTCAGGCTGAACCCACCCTCGGTCGAAAAGTCGACCATGACTTCGATCTTTCCGCTGGCATGTTCCAGGACGACCTGCGCAGGGCTGGCCTCTGGACGTGCCAAAAGCCCGTCGGCAACCGAACCCGGTGTCAACGCGCAAGACGCAAGGCATTGCGCGCCTGTCACCGCCATCGAGGGATGCGTGTTCCACGGCATGAAATAGCGCGTCGCGATGGTCCCGCCGTTCCGCGGCGGTGCCAGCAGGCCAAATTTAGGCGTGACGGACTTCGAGACATCGCCCATGCCCATCAACGCCCCGGCCTTGACGCGAACCGACTCCATTCGGTCAAGGAAAGCGCGGTTTTCGTCCAGTTCATCGGCGCTTTCATAGCCGGTCAAACCGAAGGCCTCGGCACGGGCGATGGCCATGGGCATGGCGACATCCATGCAGGTCAATTCGATCCCGTCTACGGTGTCGCGCAGGTTTCCCGTGGGCAGGAACGCGCCGGTGGCCGCGCCAACAACACCCATGAAATTCAGTCTGACGGGCGCGGCCTGACCGGGTACGCCAGCAATTTCGGTTGCGCCCTCATAAGTAAGATGGCCTTCGGGCGTCTGCACGTTCGCCAGAACCCTGGCCCCCGTGTTCACCGCTCGGATCCGGATTTCGGTTGCGTTTCCCTGCGGTTGCACCAACCCCATCTCAAGCGCCGCTGGTCCCACACCCGACAGGATGTTGCCGCAGGTTGGCTTGAAATCGACCAAACGATCCTCAACCGAAACCTGCGCAAAAAAATAATCCACATCCGCCCAGTCATCGCCGCTTTCCGATAGCATGGCGACCTTGGTGGTCACCGCCGCGCCGCCCCCGATCCCGTCAATGTTCAGCGGGTGGCCCGAACCCAGGGCGGAGAGTAGCACCTGCGCCAGTTGATCCCGGTCTTCAGGCAGATCACCGCGCCGAAAATACGGGCCTCGCGAAGTACCGCCCCGCATGAACAGATATGGGATGGCCGTCTGGGTCATTTCAGCGGCCACGGCAGGTCGACCACGCCTTGCAGCAGACCCGGCGGGAAGTCGCGGTTTAGCGCACCCGCCATCAGGCACATGAACCCGATGCCCGCCGCCGTGAGGATCAGCGTCATCCGCCAGTCAGCACCCGCGCGCACACGGAAGAAGGTGATCAGAAACCCGATCAGCGCAAGGATGAAACCCACGACCCAAGTGGCGGCGATCAACCCAACGAACCAGGCCAGCGTCGGCCACAGCCCGTAGGGCGCATCCGCATCTTCGCCCGCGACTTCCTTGTCCGCAAAGATCACGTCACCCTCGGGCCGGCGCATCATCTGCACCAGCAGGATCACGCAGCAGGCCAGCGAAAAGCCTCCGATAACCAGTGGAATGATCTTGTCGGTCATGTTGTAGTCAGGGATCATGCCGGCATTGATCAGCGCCACGATCAGATAGGCCATGATCGCCAGCAGGAAGATCAGCGGCGCGCGTTTGGAGCCCGATTGCACATCACCCTCGGCCATGATTGTCTTGGCCTGACGGATACCGAGTACAACCGAAACCACGGTCACGATGATCAGCACGATCACAATCGGGCTGAAAATGTAGTCCATGCCTTCCTCGAAACTCTTGCGGAACCGGAAGGAGGCGATCTGGAACGCTTGGTTGGTGAATTTCTCAACCGGGTTCGACAGCACGAAACCGATCAGGAAAGCCGGGCGCGACCAGTCGAAGCGGCGCAAGAAAATACCGATCAGACCTATTGTGAAGAGCGCCAGCAGATCCTCGAAATTTTGCCCCGACTGAAAGGCCGCAAAGCTGATCAGCATAAACAGGAACGGGGCCAGATAGGTGAAGCGGATCGTTGTGAGTTTTGCGATCCCGCCCGACGCGGCAATGCAGAGAATGGTGCCCACCACATTAGCCAGCGCCAGCAGCCAGACGATGGAATAGGTGATGTCCAGATTGTCCTTGAGCATGCCGGGGCCGACCTCGATATCGCCGGACCCGAGCAGCGCTACGGCACCAATGAAGATCGCCATCGAACCAGAGCCGGGAATGCCGAACAGCAGGGTCGGTACCAGTCCGCCGCCTTCCTTGGCGTTGTTCGAGCTTTCGGGCCCGATGATGCCGCGCACCTCGCCCTTGCCGAAACCGGACTTGTCCTTTGTGGTTTGCACCGAATGACCATAGGCGATCCAATCGACTACCGAGCCGCCAAGCCCGGGGATCACACCTACTGCCACACCGATTACCGAGCAACGGACCGAAAGCCAGATATTCGCGAACCAATCGCGGATGCCGTCAAACCATCCGGCCCCCAGCGATGCCCCCTTGGCGATCGAGCGGTCCTGACGCAGCAGCGAGACGATTTCCGGCACCGCGAAAATGCCCAAGCCCACGATGACCAGTTTCAGCCCATCGGTCAGATAAGGAATGTCATAGGTGGCCATGCGCAGGCTACCGCCGGCGTCGGCCTCGCCAATCGTGCCGATCATCATGCCCAGACCGGCAGCCGCCATACCCTTCAGCGCGATGCGGCCCGCAAGAACGGCCACCATCGAAAGGCCCAAAATGGTGATCATCAGCATCTCGGGCAGACCAAAGGCCAGCACGATGGGGCGCGCAATCAGTATGAATACCGTTAGGAAAGTGGCGCCAACCAGCCCGCCAAACAGCGATGACGCAAAGGCCGCCGACAGCGCGCGCGCCGCCTGCCCGTTCTTGGCCATCGGAAACCCGTCAAGAACCGTTGCCTGCGACGCCGAGCTTCCAGGAATGCCCATCAACACCGATGCGAAAGTGTCCGAGGTAGGGACGACAGCGACCATACCGATCATCAGTGCAAGGCCATAGACGGGTTCCATGCCGAACATGAACGGCAAGAGCAACGACAGGCCTGCAATGCCGCCAAGTCCGGGAAACACACCGACGGCAAGGCCCATGACGACACCGAGGACCAGGTAGCCAAGAACGATGGGTTGCAGGATCAAAGCCCAGGCATTGCCGAGCTCAGGAAGAGCGGTCGCGAGAATCTCCATGGGAGTCGCTTTCAATCAATGAGAAACAGGAATTTCGAAGACGGCAACACCGTCAAAGCGGTGCTGCCGATCTCAGGTCGGTCAGTTGAGCTCTACGCCATAGGCGTCCTTGAGCCAGCCAAGGACGTATTGCTTGGCGCCATCCTGAACGCTCGTCGCGGTTTCAAGAGCGGCTTGCGAGCCATCACCCACGAACACCGGGTACTTACCGACCCGTTTGGACGAAATCTCGGCAAAGTCAGGGCGATCGACGACGGTCTGAAATGCCGCCGTGTAGGTGTCGACCACATCCTGCGGCGTTCCGGCAGGCAGGAAGGCCAGTTTCTGAACCGGGAAGCCCGCCACAAAGAATGCCTTCCATGCATCCCAGGCCTCGCCCGATGTTTCACACCCATCGGTGGCCTCGCAAACCTCTTTGAAGGTCGGAATGTCCGGGAAGGTCGGATCACGCACGATGTTGCTATCGGCATCCAGCGCGCCCCAGGTCATCATCGGGACGGCCTGACCGGCCTCGACCAGCGGCACCGACCCGCCGAGGTAGCCCGAGGATGTCTGATAATCGATCGTCGCTTCGCCGCGCTCGAACATCAAACGCCCGTCTCCGCGCCCCTTGATGCCAAACACCGGCTCGACATTCATGCCCAGCATCTGCCACGCCAGCAGCGGCACAAGATCAAGCCGTGTCGCGCCCTGGCTTCCATAAATGAAATCCACATCCTTAAGACTGTTCGCGGAGCCATCGAACTTGGCTCCGTCTTCGGCATTCAGATAGGCGACACCACCGGTGCCCGATGCCATGACCGGAATCCAATCCTTGTATTCATAGCGGACGCGGGGATCGTTCAGAAGGTACGGGAATTGGGTCGACCCTGACGTTCCGAACAGCAAAGTGCCGTCGTCATGCGCTTGTTCCTGGAACCAGTTGGCGCCCTTGGTCGATCCAGCGCCCGGCATGAACTTGACGACCACGGTGGGTTGCCCGGGCAGCGCCTCGGACAAAAGCGGCGCAAAGAAGTTCGCCCACTTGGCCGACCCGCCGGTTTCCGAGAACGGGATCACCCATTCGATCGTCTTGCCGGAAAAGTCGACCTCGGCCGCGGCGGGCACAGCCAGTCCCGCAGCCGTCATCAGCGACATCACGGCACGGCGTGTGAAGTTGGAAACGGTCATTTTGTCCTACCTTTTTGACAACACCCAGCCCGGCTCCTCCGATCCCGGCTTGACTGCCAGCTCTTATGGGGTTGATTCCCCTTGCAATCTGCCAATCATGGTAAGCCAACCTTGCGCCAAGCTTGCGGGAGCTGAAATGCGGATCGTCATTGTCGAGGACAACGAAGCGCTGGCCAACGCCATCGCGTACCGATTGCGCGACAGGGGACACGCGGCTGATGTGTTGCTCGATGGTCAGGAGGCGGAAGCGTTTCTAGCACGCGAGGGGGCGGACCTTGTGGTTTTAGATATCAATCTGCCGGGGCGCTCCGGTTTTGAGATTTTGCGGGCCATGCGGGAGCGGAAAGACGGCGCGCCAGTGATTCTGCTGACGGCGCGATCCGAAACCAGTGATCGGGTCGCAGGGCTGGATATGGGTGCTGACGATTATCTGGTTAAACCCTTTGAAATGGACGAACTGGAGGCCCGTATTCGCGCATTGTCCCGGCGCAAGAGCCTGGACTATGGGGCTGTCGAAAAGATCGGCAGGCTCGAATTTGACCGAAACATGCGCGAAGTCAGCGCAGAGGGCGTTCCGCTGGACATCCCCCGCAGAGAACTGGCGGTGCTTGAATGCCTGCTGGATCGGCGCGGGCGCATCGTATCCAAGGCCCAGCTCACCGATCATGTCTACGGCGTGGGCGCCGATGTGGACGATACTGCGGTTGAGCCGCATGTGTCGCGTTTGCGTAAACGTCTCGCTCCGCACGGCATAGCTATCAAGACGGCGCGGGGCCTTGGATACATGTTGGAGGTTCAGGCCTGATGCGACGGGCATCGCTACGGCTTCGTCTCTTTATACTGATCCTCAGTCCTCTTGTCCTGATGGCTGTTCTGCTGGGGTTTTGGCGCGTCACCGTGGCACAGAGAACTGCCGAGGACCTCTTCGATCGCAGCCTTCTGGCCGCTGCATTGGCCATCTCTCGCGACGTGGTGGTGTCAGGCGGCGATGCTCTGCTGCCATCAACGCGCGACCTGATCCGGGATGCGTCCGGCGGCGAAGTGTTTTATCACGCAACAGGCCCTGGCGGGATATACATCACCGGTTATGCGTACCCGCCAAAATCTAGCGGCCTGGATCAGGCAGACCCTTACGCGCCTTCCGTTTTCGAAGCGACCTACCGCGGCGAAGAGGTTCGCGTCCTGCAAATCAAAGAGCGTGTGACAATCGAAAACCTGACCGGTGACGCTTCGGTAAAGGTCTGGCAACGTATTGAAGACCGCCAGATTTTCGCTAGGCAACTCGCCGTTCGCGCCGCTGCGCTGATGGGGATGCTGCTTGCAACACTTGCATTGGTGGTCTGGTTCGGTGTCGCGCGAGGCCTGCGCCCCCTGATCGACCTGCAGGACGCCATCGCCGCCAGATCACCCAACGACCTGAGCCAGATAAAGCGCCCCGTTCCGCTTGAAGTGCTGGGCATCGTCAAGACACTGAACCGGCTGTTCAGCAAGGTTGATGCCAGCATCACCGCGCATCAGGTCTTTATCTCTGACGCAGCGCATCAGTTGCGAAACCCGGCGGCAGCGGTTCAGTCCATGGCCGAAGCGGTCAGAGATGCGCAGGACAAAGAGGAACGAAATAAAAGAATTTTCGAACTTGTAAACGCCGCTCGAAGCTCAGCACGGGTGGCCGATCAGCTCTTGTCGCTAGACCGTCTTCAGCAGACAGCGATGGCGGCGGAAGACAAGGTACTGGACCTTCGCGAAGTTGTTCAGGACATCTGTGCCGAACTCGGGCCCACCGTTTTGTCACGAGGGGTAGAGTTTGAATTCGACGCGCCCGACACTCCGGTCCATGTCGCCTGTGACGAGTTGTTCATGACAGAGGCCATCAAGAACCTTATCGACAACGCGCTGAAACACGGAGGACGGGCGCTGACCCGTATTCACGTGAGCGTCGCGAAGGCGGGCGAGGCTGCGGTGGTTACTGTCAGGGACGATGGCAAAGGTTTGCAGCCTGAACAAAGTGAGGTCGCCTTTGGCCGCTTCTCGCAGGTGGAACCCTCCGACGGCAGCGGCCTCGGCCTCGCAATTGCCACATCTGTCGCTAAGCGGCACGGCGGGTTGCTAACAATTGACAAGGTAGATAAAGGCGCCAGCCTGTCGCTTTATATTCCTGCCGCATGAAGTCGAGGCCAAGTGATCCAATGCATGTTTAATCAAACTACTTGAGTGTCCAACTTAATAGTCAGTGATAACTTGCCGTTGGTCCTTCGTGAAAACGGCTCCCGGGTCTGCATAACTCCGCGGTAGTACGGACCCACCAATCTGCTTGGAGCGCTTTGGATTGCAAAAAACTCTGCGAACGGCCCGTCGTGGCCTTCTCGCAGTTTTCCAGTTCAAAACGACGAGGGCGTGCAAGCGCTGATGACCTTGCAGGGTGTATCGCCGGCGTTTCTGAAACGGTGTGGCAGGATACTGGAAAAATAGTATGCGTCTCCGGGCCCAAGCACGCGGGATTGACCGTCCACCATTACCTCAAGCCGACCCTCAATGACGACAGCGCATTCTTCACCTTCGTGAGATAGTTCTGCGCGACCAGAGTCCGCACCGACATCGTATTCTTCGATCAGCATCTGCAGCTTCCGGTTTCGGCGCTCACCCGCAACAAGCAGATAGGCGACGCCATGAGAACCGAGGTCACGCATACTGCTGCGCGGAAAAAAGAAGCTGTCGTCATCCTTCAGTTCAAAACTGAAGAAAAAGCCAAGGTTCACATCGACCCCGGCCAGGATCTTCTTGAGCAAGGCAACGGACGGCTGGGTCGAGCCGCTTTCGATCTGCGAAATCGTACCACTACCAACACCAGCACGTTTCGCCATCTCGCGTTGGCTGAGCCCCTTTGATGTCCGAATCAAACGCAGCCTCCGGGCAGTTTCCAGATCGGATGTCGTAGGGGCGCCCATTGTGATTTCCCGCTTTGGATCGAAAGCACTTTAGGTTGGCCGGTTCTGTTTTTCAATGACTTACGGATTTCAATAAAGCCGGGTGTGCGGAAGGTTTGAACTCTGCAAGGATTTAGCAGCAAACGAAAATCTGCTTCACGAGGAATGGACGTGCTCGATCAACCCAACTCAATGACATCGTTCTGGATGCCGTTCTCGGCCAATCGTGATTTCCTTCGCGAGCCCCGGATGATCCAATCGGCCGAGGGGATGTATTACACCAGTTCCGATGGTCGCAAGGTCATGGACGGCACTGCCGGACTGTGGTGCGTCAATGCGGGCCACCGAGACCCTCTCATCGTTGAGGCCGTACAAAAACAGGTGCATGAGTTGGACTATGCGCCGAATTTCCAGTTCTCGCATCCTCAGGCATTTGAGCTGTCTGCAAAGCTGACAGCAATGATGCCGGACGGAATGAACCATGCGTTCTTCACCAATTCCGGGTCGGAATCCGTGGATACGGCGCTCAAGATCGCGCTGCATTATCACCGGATGCGGGGGGACGCCGCGCGGACACGTTTGATTGGGCGCGAGCGCGGTTACCATGGGACCGGATTCGGCGGCATCTCCGTCGGCGGCATTGTCAAGAACCGCATGCATTTCGGAACGCTGCTGGCCGGCGTGGATCACCTGCGTCACACACATGACCTTGACCGAAACGCGTTTTCGCGTGGCTGCCCGGAACACGGCGCTGCCCTTGCCGATGATCTGGAGCGAATTGTCGCGCTGCACGATGCATCGACCATTGCGGCCGTAATCGTTGAACCGATGGCAGGATCTACCGGAGTGCTTCTGCCACCCAAGGGATATCTGAAGCGGCTGCGCGAGATCTGCGACCGGCATGGTATTCTGCTGATCTTCGATGAGGTCATCACTGCCTTTGGCCGGTTGGGTGCGGCGACAGCGTCGGAGTATTTTGGTGTGAAACCCAACATCATCACGACCGCCAAGGGGCTGACCAACGGCGTCATTCCGATGGGCGCGGTCATCGTGTCCGAAGAGATCTACAATTCGGCGATGGAGAACGCGGATGTGCCGATCGAGCTGTTTCACGGCTATACCTACTCGGCCAATCCGGTGTCCTGCGCCGCCGCGTTGGCAACTCTGAAGAGCTATGAACAGAACGACCTGTTCCGCCGCGCCGCCTTGCTGTCGCAGCCGTGGGAAGATCAACTTCACAGCTTGAAAGGCCTGCCGAATGTTATCGATATCCGCAACCTCGGGCTGGTGGGCGCGATTGAACTTGCTCCGCGCGATGGTGCACCAGGCGCCCGGGCCTATGAGGCCATGAAACGTGCCTGGGACGCCGGGCTTATGATCCGGGTGACCGGAGACATCATCGCCCTGTCACCGCCTCTGATCATCTCAGAGCCCGAAATAACAACCCTGTGCCAGACGCTTGGCGAGGTACTGGCCGAATTGCCGTGACCCCAAAACGCTAATCCAAAGGACCGACATCATGAAAGATGCAGCCCCGATCACCGCGATCGGTCACTACATTAGTGGCCAGCGCACCGTCCCATCCGGCGAGAATACGCAACCAGTCTATAACCCTGCCACCGGCGAGCAAACGGGACAGGTCTCACTGGCATCGGTTCAGACCGTGAACGAAGCCGTGGCCGCCGCCAAGGCCGCGTTTCCAAAGTGGTCGAACACGCCGCCGATCCGCCGCGCCCGGCTGATGAACAACTTCCTGGCGCTGGTGCGTCAGCACAAGGACGAGCTGGCCCGCGCTATCACCGTGGAGCACGGCAAGGTGTTCACCGATGCGCAGGGTGAAGTAGAACGCGGCATCGACATCATCGAATTCGCCTGCGGTATCCCGCAGCTTTTGAAAGGGGATTATACCGAGCAGGTTTCGACCGGCATGGACAACAGGACCACGCGTCAGGCCTTGGGCGTTGTGGCAGGCATCACTCCATTCAACTTCCCTGTCATGGTGCCGATGTGGATGTTTCCCATCGCCATCGCCGCAGGCAACACCTTCATCCTGAAGCCCTCGCCGACCGACCCGTCCGCGTCGTTGCTCTATGCCGATCTGATGAAAGAGGCCGGGTTCCCCGATGGCGTGTTCAACGTCGTTCAGGGCGACAAGGTGGCGGTTGATGCTCTGCTGGAAAACGACGACATAAAAGCCGTCTCTTTCGTCGGCTCGACCCCGATTGCCAACTACATCTACGAAGTGGGCGCACGTCACGGCAAGCGGGTTCAGGCTCTGGGTGGTGCGAAAAACCACATGCTGGTGATGCCCGATGCCGACATGAACAAGGCCGCTGACGCCCTGATCGGCGCCGCATATGGCTCGGCTGGCGAGCGTTGCATGGCGATCTCAGTCGCTCTGCTGGTCGGTGATGCAGCCGACAAGCTGATGCCGGTGCTGAAAGAGCGGGCCGAAGCCCTGAAGGTTAAGAACGGTCTGGAGTTGGACGCCGAGATGGGTCCGATCGTGACTGCTGCTGCACGTGACCGGATCAAGGGATACATTGACTCCGGCGTTGAACAAGGTGCTGACCTGCTGGTCGATGGCCGCAACTACGCAGTCGAAGGCCACGAAGACGGCTACTTCCTCGGCGGAACCCTGTTCGACAACGTCACGCCCGAGATGAAGATCTACAAGGAAGAGATCTTTGGCCCGGTTCTGTCCTGCGTTCGTGTCTCGAACTTCGCCGAAGGCCTGCAGCTGATCAACGACCATGAGTTCGGCAACGGCGTGTCGCTGTTCACCCGTGACGGCAATGTCGCACGTGAGTTCGGCAAGCAGGTTCAGGTCGGCATGGTCGGTGTGAATGTTCCGATCCCGGTGCCGATGGCCTGGCACGGGTTCGGCGGCTGGAAGAAGAGCCTGTTCGGCGACATGCACGCTTACGGCGAAGAAGGCGTTCGTTTCTACACCAAACAGAAATCCATCATGCAGCGTTGGCCCGAAAGCATCTCGGAAGGTGCTGAGTTCGTCATGCCGACGGCAAAATGATCATCTGATCCAAGGAGTGAAGAACATGTTCATTGGTGTTCCCAAGGAAATCAAGAACCACGAGTACCGCGTTGGCCTGACCCCGGAAAGCGTCGCGGAACTGGTCTCCAACGGCCACAACGTCGTCGTAGAAACCAATGCCGGTGTTGGCATTGGCGCTGATGACGAAGCCTATCGCGCGGCCGGTGCCGAAATTGCCGCAACCGCCGCCGATATCTTTGCCAATGCCGAGATGATCGTGAAGGTGAAAGAGCCTCAGGCCGTTGAACGCGCGATGCTACGCGAAGGTCAGATCCTCTACACCTATTTGCATCTAGCCCCCGATCCGGATCAGACCAAGGATCTGGTCAACTCGGGCGCGGTGTGTATCGCCTATGAAACCGTAACCGACGACAATGGCGGCCTGCCATTGCTGAAACCGATGAGCCAGGTGGCTGGCCGTATGTCGATCCAGGCCGGGGCAAGTGCCTTGGAAAAGGCCAAAGGCGGGCTGGGTGTGCTGCTGGGCGGTGTGCCCGGCGTGAAGCCCGGTAAAGTCGTGGTCATAGGCGGTGGCGTCGTCGGGTTCAACGCGGCCCAAATGGCTGTTGGCCTGCACGCAGACGTCACCATTCTGGATCGCAACCCGGCGGTTCTGGAAAAGCTGGAAAACCATTTCGAAGCCTCGGCCAAAGTTGTCTATTCGACCAAGGCCGCGCTGGAGGAAGAAGTCACCAACGCCGATCTGGTAGTTGGCGCCGTGCTGATCCCGGGTGCTGCCGCACCCAAGCTGGTCACGCGCGAGCTGATCTCGAAGATGAAGCCCGGCGCGGTGGTCGTGGATGTGGCCATCGATCAGGGCGGCTGCTTTGAAACGTCCAAGGCCACCACCCATGCCGAGCCGACCTATGTGGTTGGCGATGTGGTCCACTATTGCGTCGCCAACATGCCGGGCGCGGTCGCGCGCACGTCAACCTATGCACTGAACAACGTCACCCTGCCCCACGCTCTGGCCATTGCAAACAATGGCTGGAAACAGGCGCTTGCGGATAACCGTCACCTGATGAACGGCCTGAACGTGGCCCATGGCAAGGTGACGTACAAGGCTGTGGCCGATGACCTCGGATACGAGTTCGTCGCCCCGGAACTTTGCTGATCTGAAGCAAAGAAGCGTCCCGTCGATCAGCGGTCGACGGGGCATAACACTGAGGAGGAAACCTTAATGATTTCGAAGATTAACCGCCGCGCCTTCGGCGCGATGGGTGGCGCCGCTATGCTGGCTGCGACCACATTCTCCACGCCAGCCATCGCACAAGAAAGAGTCATTCTGGCGCATGCGATGACCACCGATCACATCTTCCACGCGCTGTCAGAAAAGTTTCAGGAAAACCTGGCCGAAGAAGCGGCCTTTAACATCGCATACCACCCCGGTGGCGATCTTGGCGACTGGACCTCGCTGTTTGAACAGTCGATGCAGGGCGTGATCCCGATGACCCTGACCTGGGGGGCCTCCGAGTTCGATCAGCGTCTCGATCTGTCTTGGCTGGGTTACGTCGTATCGAACTGGGAGGACGCACGCCAGGTCTACGGTCCCGGCGGACCGATGCTGGAAATCTACAACGACATCCTGCACGACCTGGACGTCCACGCCATCGGCATCATCCCGACCGATTTCGGCTCTGTCGTGATCCGCAAGGGTGTCGGCGCGATGCCTCTGAACCTGCCCTCTGAAGGCGGTAACCTTAAGATCCGCGTCCCCCCGGTGTCAATCGCCGTGGACCGTTTCAACAATCTGGGCTTTGGCGCCGTGCCGATCCCGCTGGCGGAAGTCTACACATCGCTGCAACTGGGAACAGTTGATGCCCGGGCCTTCTCGACCGCGGTTGAGACCTACAACCTGCGTGATGTTCTGGAAACCAACATCCTGACCAACGACTACTTTGAAACCGCTTTCTGGTTGGTGAACAAGAGCTGGTGGGACGGTCTGTCCGACGAAGATCGCGTAACCCTGCAGGCCGCTGCGGATGAAACCGTTCTGTGGTCCTGGGACGAGGCCGAAGGCAAGTCCAACGAGTTCCTGCAAAAGGCGCGCGACGAAGGCATCAACGTGGTTGAACTGAGCGATGAGCAGATCGCTGCCGCAGCCCAGATCGTCTACGACACCGAGTGGCCTGCAATGGAGGAAGTTGTTGGCCCCGAAATCATGGCCAAGCTGAAGAAAGCCGCTGGCATCGAATGATCAGACTTTGTTGGGCCTGCCATCCGGTGGGCCCAACGCTTTTTGGGAGGACAACATGGAACGAGAATCCAAACAGCACCCGCGAGACCCGGTCGAGCGCGGGGCGTCATTTATCTATGACCCCGAAGTCACCGTTGCCGAGCCACCGGAACACGTTACCGCTGTTCCCGAATGGGACGTATCTGGTGGATACGCCGCGTTTCTGAAGATCGAAAAGCTCTATGCAGCATTGCTGGCCAACGGCCTTGCCCTTTTCAGCATCTGCCTGGCGGTTCTGATGTTTGCCCAGGTCGTCTTGCGATACGGCTTGAATTCGCCCTTTGTCGGCATCGAGGAAATGGCCCTTCTGTTCGGCGCCTGGATCTACTTTCCGGCCATGGCCTATGTCTCCAGACAAGGAGAGCACATCCACGGCGGAATTCTGACGCTAGTCGTAAGCTCGCCCAAAGTCGTGCAAACCGTGCGACTGATCATGACCCTGCTCAGCATCGTGGCCTGTGCAGTGTTCGGCTATTTCGCGATCAAGTATGCCTTCTTTGAGATCGAGAAAGGGCGGTTAAGCTCATATCTCAGATGGCCGAAAGGCATCTGGTCCTTCTCGCTGGTCATCGGCTTTGCCGGCACCCTCCTGGCCCTGCTGATGCAGGCCGCAAACCAGTTCATCGACATCCGAATGATGCAATCGAAAGGGGCAGGACAATGCTGATTTTTGCTATTGCCATCGCGCTGATCGTTGTCCTGCTTCTGCTGGAAATGCCCATCGCCTTTGCCTTTGGGATCGGCGCACTGTTCTTTGGTGTTGGCACCGGATCGAATATTTCGTTCCTGATCCCCTATGCCTATCAGACAACGACCAGCTTTGCCTTGCTGGCGCTGCCGCTGTTCGTTCTCGCAGGAACGATCATGGCCGAAGGCGGTATCTCGAACCGATTGCTCGACTTCGTGAACGCTTTCGTCGGCCGTATCAAAGGCGGTCTCGGCGCGGTGACCATCGTGACCTGCGCCCTGTTCGGCGCGATCTCTGGCTCGTCCTCGGCGGCGATTGCCGCGATCGGGCAAATCATGATCCCGCGTATGGTGAAAGAAGGCTACCCGGTGGGACACGCCACTGCTCTGGTGGCCTGTTCATCAGTTCTGGCCCTAATGATCCCACCATCGATTCCGATGATTGTCTTCGCGGTGACCGGCGGCTTGTCCGTTGGCGCGGCCTTTCTGTCGACAGTGATCCCGGGCATCATGCTGGCGCTGCTGTATATCATCCTGAATTTCGTCTTCCTGCGGAACAACGATGAAATACAGGTCGAGCCCAAGCTGCCCTTGGCCGAAGTACGGGTCAAAATCTTCCGGTCGGGCAAGGAAGCGTTCTGGGCATTGCTGATGCCGCTGATCATTCTGGGAACGATCTATGGTGGGATCGCCACGCCAACCGAAGCAGCGGCAATCGCACTCGTCTACGCTGCGGTTGTGGGCTTTTTCATCTACCGGGGGCTTACGCCTGCCAGCTTCTGGAAAGGCACCATTCAGGCAGCGATCACGACAGGCTCGATCATTACCGTTCTGTTCTTCTTGTTCATGATGAGCCGTTCGATGGTCTTGCAGCAAGTTCCGGGCCAAATTGCCGACCTGTTGCTGAACCTGTCGGAAAACAAGATCCTGCTTCTGTTGCTGATCAACCTCGTCCTATTGCTGATGGGAATGATAGTCGACGACATTTCAGGCAGCGTTCTGGCCGCCGTCGTGCTGTTGCCGGTGGTAACCGAGTTGGGCGTTCACCCGATCCATTTCGCCGCAATCGTTGGCACCAATCTGGGTCTGGGCAACGTGTCGCCACCTTGTGCGCCGATGCTCTATATGGCTGCTGGTGTCAGCAAGATCACTCTGGATCGGTATATCGGCATCACGCTTAAGTTCCTATGCCTCGGTCATCTGCCGATGGTCCTTCTTGTCACCTTCCTGCCAGAGCTTTCACTCTTCCTCCCGAAGATGCTCATGGGCATCCAGTGAAGCCTTAAAGCAGGACCTTCACGCCGGGGTTGGGATGGCCCCGGCGTGATCGGTTCGGTCCAGTTGTTCTGATCGCAAGAGGTCGATCAGTTTGAGGGCAATTGAACTGCAAAGTGGCACGGAGCGTTGACTGCATCAGCTCATGCACCACTACGATCACGGCGTGGCTTCGAACCAGGTGACCCCTCGCACGGCTATGCACCAGCTCCTGAGGGCGCCACTATCATCCGGCAGTTCTTCGGCAAGACCTTCTGCGAATGCCTGAAAGGCGTCCTTGTTTGCTGCGCCGACACCCACCAACACGGGGATGTCGTGTTCCAACGCCCTCCCCATCGCGGCGCAGAAACCTCTGCCGGCGGCCTCTTCAGGACCGAATTTGTTCAGAATGAACAGGTCGGCACCTTCAAGGCCGCCCCGCTCGACCTGCGCCACCGCTTCGGCAAGGGCTGCCGGATCAAGCCGGCATGCATCCGAGCCCGCACCGAGGTTCTGGGTGATTTTGATTGCTGGTCCTTCCGGCAATACACAGACGCTCATGTCGCATCCGTTTTGGTAGGCGGCTGTATAATTCAACTCCTTGACGAGCCCCCGCAGCACTAATCCGTCCGCCCTCAGTTCAGCAGCCAGTTCCGCCAGTAGCCGGTCAGTTTCACCGCGTTTTTGTGAAGAGACATAAGCGAGTTTCATCATCTCATCCTTTCTGCCTTGCTAATCTCAGCCAACTCCCAATGACGTCGGCCGCTGAGAACCGGGCGCCGCAGCGGGCCGGTCAATGCCGGTAAAAAGCCGAGCGCAAATGCGATCCAGGCGGCAGGCCATATTGCGGCCGCCAATACCTCAAGTGACTGACCGGGAAAGATCGGTGCTGCCAGCCGGATCCAGGTCGCGATCCAAACCAACAGAAATCCAACTGTGAAGCCCGGGTTGGCCCGCATATCGCCGCTTTTGGTATGTGCCGCCGCCCTGCCCGAAATCGCCATTATCAGCCCCGACATCCCGCCGATTGTTATTGCCTGCAACGCGTCAGCCATTGGATAAATTGCCGGGGCAAGACGCGATACCCCGACGACCATCAGACCAAAGGGCAGCCAGAAAAAGGCAAGATGAAGCGCCGCGAGGAGTGGATTGGTCAGCGCTGACAGGCTTTGCCACCCGCGCATGTTCCAAAGCAGCGCCAGCCCGGCGCCGATCATTGCGACATACGCTATGTCGTGTTGGCCGATCAGCTTCGTCACAATGGCGATGACCAGCAGCGCCTGTGCCGAAACCACCGACATGGCCGAACTCTGACTCGCTCGAGTTCCACATCTATTCAAAGCAAGCCAGTTCTGGGTGAAGGCCGGGATCGCTCGCGTACCAATGCTGACCATCAGCACAATGAGTCCAATCAGTAATGGCTGGACCATTGAAAGACTGACCCATGGCGACCCGATCAGCGTTGCCCGCAGAAACAGAACCTCACCCATAGCAAACGCCACAACCGCCACCGGAAACCCAAGTTTGCGATAGACACCGGTTGAGAGCGGCTGGTGGCCGATGATCCCGGCCAGCAGCAAAAAATACCCGGCATTGAGCGTAACGAGCAGCGTATTTGGCACATATGAAGCCAGCGCCATGGCCAGACGTTCGGATACCCAAAACATCAACAGCGCTTTCAGGACATTCCCTCGCACCGGAGGCTGTCCCGTCCAGCCCGGAAGCGCGGTCAGCAAGTAACCTCCGATAGCCGCACCGGCAAATCCGAAGATTAGCTCGTGAGCATGCCAGACGATCAACGGCTCGAGGCCCGGGCTGGGAAGTCCCAGCCGCGCCCCAAGCGGCCACCAAGCGACGGTCAGCATGGCGCACAAAATGGCAGCTGAGAAAAGCGGGCGGTGCGGGGCCTCCCGGAAATCGCGGAAGAACCTGTTTCTGCCCGCTGAAATCATGAGTTCGAGGTGCCGGACCACTCGGCGCCGCAGGCGCCTGTCAGAAACCCATCGCTCAGGTGGACGCCGGGATTGAAGGAGAGGACTGCGTTTGCCAATTCTCCCTCCGACAGGGTCCGATCAATCCGCTGGCGGTAAAGCGTGCAAAGCTGCACGAATCCTTTCGATTGCGGCGACAGACGCAGGGCTGAAACACCGGCGGACCGCAAGAGTTCGATCTGATGATCGATGCAGGCATAGCTGTCTGACAGGGTTTGCACCCCGTTCATCGCCATAAAGGGTCTGCCCTCCACGGTGAGCACATCCAACCCATCCGGATCCTCTTCGCACGCGAACTGGCAGTTGTCCTTGCTGCGCCCGTGCAGGCGCGCGTGATAGCAGCGCCCGGAAATGGCCAGTGGTAGTCGCCCATGGCCCCAGACCTCTATCGCGATGCCCAGATCGGTGGCTGCCTTCGCCAGCGTCTCGACCGAACCAATGGGCAGTTCCGGCGGCAGACATACGCGCCGCGCACCGCGGGAGGCCAACCATGTTATCGTGCCTTCATTGTAGACATTCACCAGCGGGCCAACTGAGAAATCGCTGCCTTCTAGCAGATAGGCCAGCGCTGTCAGGTCGTTGATCTCGACCGTGACGCCCATCTCGGCCAGTTCCGCAGTCAGCTTGCGTTCCCGTTTCAATGTCACCAACGCAAGACTGGTCAGCGCAACTTCCTTTCCGGCCTCAACCAGTTTGGAAATCGCTTCGGGGATACGATCCTGATAGAACGATAGTCGTTTGGAGCAAACGAGCTCTCCGATCACGACGCGGTCCACTGGGGACCGGGTCAGATCGTCATAAAACCCGCTCCAGGTCTCGGCTGGCCAGAAGAATTGATTGGACCCGACTGTCAGCTCCATCGCGCTATCTCCACGTCTTTTTGTAAGCACCAGTGGTCATGGCCTGCCCTTCGGACAGGCGGGCCAGCATCCCCTCGGGCATCGGGCGTCTGGCCTCCAGCGCATCGACGGCGGCGCGGAAATTGCGCACAACCTGCGCGACATAGGATTTCGAGCGCTGCCGGCCTTCGATCTTCAGGGCCGTCACCCCGGCCTTCTGCAACTGCGGGATCAGCCTTTCGGCATTCAGGCTGACTGGGTCTTCGAACAGGTGCCCAGCCTTCTCACCCGCCGAGAAACACCCCTTACACAGAGTCGGATAGGGTGCAGGCTCTCCCCTATCGACGCGGTGAATGAGATAGCCGCCCAAGCGCGCGTCCAGAACGCCCTGATCTTCATTGTATTCCACGTGGCTGGCGGGAGAGCACACGCCGTTCATGTTAGGGGACAAGCCGGTGGCGTAGGAGGACAGCGAACAGCGGCCCTCGGCCATCACGCAGAGACCGCCGAACACAAACACCTCGGTCTCGACTTCGGCCTCGGCGTTGATGGCCGCAATCTCGGGCACAGACAGGACACGTGGCAGGACCACCCGTCTGACGCCAAAAGTACCGGCGTAGAAATTGATGACATCGGCATTGGCCGCCGCCGCCTGCACCGACAGATGTCGCCGCAACCCGGGGTGATTGCGGGACGCATGGTCCAGCAGTCCAAGATCAGCCAAGATCACCGCATCCGCGCCGCAGGCCTCGGCGTCGCCGACTGCGCGGTGCCAGATCGCCTCATCGCCAGCGCGGGGAAACGTGTTGATGGCGACCAGCACCTTGGCGCCACGTGCATGAGCAAAGGCCACCCCATCGCGCATCTCAGACCGATTGAAATTCAGACCGGGAAAATTGCGCGCATTGGTTTCGTCATTGAAGCCGCAGTAAACGGTATGCGCACCTGCCTTGACGGCAGCCCGCAATGCGGCTGGGGTTCCCGCCGGACAGACGATTTCCATCACCATATTGCCGCATCCTCTGGCCGTGTCAGATACAGCCCCGTTTGGCGTTCTGCCAAGGCGATCAGCTGTTGTAACGGGCGCGCAAACGGTCCCGATAGCGCCGCCGCCTCTTGGGCCAGATCCAACTCCGCGTCATCTATTGCATTGCGCAGGGCCAGAGCAGCACCCGTATCGCCTTCGACCACGAGATCGCGCGAGAAAAACAGAGCGTCACCATCGAACGCGCCATGGACCAACCCAAGCAGCGCCGCCATCGGACCGGAAATCCGCGCCGTACCTTCTGTCTGCCGCCGGGTGAGTTTCACTTTTGGCAGGCCATCGTTGGGATTGAGGCACAGGACAATCGGCAGATCGATTGGATCGAGAACGAAATCGGTCCGGCCATACTCACCGAGACGCTGAAACAGGCAGGGATTGTTCGTTACGATTTTGCGCGAGAATACGGTCAGCGAGAGCGACAGCGGCGCAAGCGGCATAACCCGCAGAGCCGCTGCCAAAGGCGCAGGGCAACGTGGTATCAGGTTTTGAGGATTGGACAAACAGACCTCCTGCTGCCTCAGGGAAGTTCACCACTTTTGCCTTCCTAGGCTGCGCTCGGTCTTGGGGAATTGACTGTTGTCAAGTGTGTCGTGTGGGACGGCTGTTAGGGGGGAGGAACCCTTGTCGGAGCCCTCTCATTCGCACATTGCCGCCATATCCAACTCTTTGACATTTCCTGGATTGGTGCGAAGAGACCGGACAGTTCAAAGCTGTGTCCGATCCGGTTTCAGTGCGTCATCAGATGACTGCGGTTCACCGCGCCGTACTAGAGGCGCATGGACCGGTTTTGCGGTTTGACCAGCCTGTGATCGGACAGGGCAGGCGCTCGGACGTCCCTGTTGTGGTAAACCTCTTCGGGACCGCTGAACGCGTCGCCGCCGGGCTTGGTGTTTCAATTGATGGCTTGGGCGACCTTGGCGCGTTTCTGGCTGCGCTCCGCGCCCCAACACCACCCGATGGGCTGCGCGATGCGCTGTCGCGGTGGCCGATGCTGAAGGCTGCTCTTGCGACACGACCCAAGCTTGTCGGATCGGCGCCGGTTCAAAGCGTGGTCCAGAAGGGGGCCGAGGTTGACTTGTCGACGCTGCCTGTTCAGACGCATCGGCCGGGCGACGCGGGGCCGCTTATCACCTGGCCCGTGGTTGTAACCCGACCTCACGCCAGCGAACCGGACAATGTCGGTAGCCACAATGCTGGTGCCTATCGTGTTCAGGTCCTGGACCAGAACCGGCTTCTATCTTGAACCGCGCAATTTGAGCGACGTGGTCGATCAAATTGCGGCGCGAGCCATAGATTGCCTGGGTGTTGTCGCGCCGGTAGCCGAACGATGGCGCCCTTCGGCATAACGGATGCAGCAGGAGCGTTCCGACCTGAGCAATCCTCCCGCTGATTGCGGGCTGATCTAAGTATGCGAGCTAACGTAGGCGATCACACTCTCAGGCCTGCCGTCTTGATCACGCGGTTCGGTCTAATGCCGCCCACTTGGAACGGACAGGGTTTTCTCCACCGGCCAAGTCAGCCAAAGGCGGTCTCCCTCGGCAACATCCGATGGAATGTCCTGGTCGCGGGATATCACCTTGATTCTGTTCCCATTGCTTTGAAGGATGCAGGTGGCCATCGCACCGGCAAAAACCCGGCGCTCCAGTACCGCCTGGCATTTTGACAGCCCGTTCGCCGTCGGCTCGGTCTGTGATATAGAGATATTCTCGGGCCTTACGGCCAAGGTGCCTCCGGTCGGAAAGCCATGGGGTATCTTGATATCGGCGCCCTCGCCGGCGAGGGCATCAAGGATATTGGCTTCGCCCAAGAACGTTGCGGTAAAGAGATCGGCGGGGTTGCTATAAACGTCGCGCGGAGGGCCCGCCTGGATCATCTTGCCGTCGCGCAGAATGCCGATCTTGTCGGACAGGGTCAGCGCCTCTTCCTGGTCGTGGGTCACGAAAATCGTGGTGATGCCGATTTCGCGCTGAATGCGTTTGAGTTCGAACTGCATATCGACCCGCAGAGCCTTGTCCAAAGCCGAAAGCGGTTCGTCCAGCAGCAAAACCCGCGGGTTTGTCACGATCGCCCGGGCCAGCGCCACTCTCTGCCGTTGACCGCCTGACAATTGATGAGGTTTTCGGTCCCCGTGTTGCCCAAGCTGCACCAGATCAAGCGCCTCACCGATGCGGCGACGTTCCTCTGCCGCCCCGACCTTGCGCACACGCAGGCCAAAGCCGACATTGTCCGAAACAGTCATGTTGGGAAACAGGGCGTAGTTCTGAAACATCATGCCGATATCGCGTTTCTCGACAGGCACATTCTCAACCGGCTGGTCACCGATGCGGATGGTTCCGCTGTCGGCAAAAATGAACCCGGCAATCGCACGCAACAAGGTCGTCTTGCCGCTGCCGGAGGGGCCGAGCAGCGCAAAAAACCCGCCGTCGGGAAAGTCCATCGTGACGTCATCCAAGGCTTTCAGAGAACCAAAGGTCTTGGTGACGTTGTTTACCGAGACTTCGGCCATTAACGCTCTCCCCCAAAATTGGAAAACCGGGCCGCAAACAACATCACGGCCATTGAAACGACGATGATGATTGTCGAGATCGCATTGATTTCAGGCGTGAACCCTTTGCGGATCGAGGTGTAGATCAACACCGGCAAGGTGCTGTCGCCCGGTTCCGACAAAAAATATGAAACCACGAACTGATCAAAGCTGACGGCGAAAGCAAACAGCGCCCCCGCGATGACCCCTGAGGAGATCCAGGGCAAGGTCACTTCGCGGGTCACGGTCCAGCTGTCTGCCCCAAGGGATCGGGCCGCTTCCTCCAGCGTGGCATCAAAAGTGGCGAGCCGCGCGCTGACAACGACAATCACGTAAGGAAGCGCCAGGGCGACATGGCCGATGATTACCGAAGGGGTTCCCCGCCCCAGACCGACCCCGAAGAAGAAGATGAGCATTGCCGTGCCGGTGATCAGCCAGGGAATGGCGATCGGCGGAAACAGCATCACTTGCAGGAACCGCTTGCCCCGAAACTCGTACCGAAAGAGCGCGACAGAAGCTGCCGTGCCCAGAATGGTCGCGATGACGGTGGTCGCCAGAGCGATCATGACCGACCGGGTGGCCGCATCGACGATCTCTTGGTTGCCGGCCAGTTTCTCGTACCATTTCAGCGAGAAGTCGAACGGCAGTTGGTAGTATTGCGAGGCATTGAAGGACATGAATGCCATCACGGCGATGGGGGCGTAAAGAAAGAACAGGATGCAGGCCAACCACAGCTTACCAAGGCGCGCAAGAAACACTCCACTCATGTCTGGGCCCTTTTCAATACTGGGCTGGCAATCGCGAGGATGAGCAACACCACGGCCAGCAAAATAAAGGATAAGGCGGCGCCGAGCGGCCAGTTGAACACCGCCACGAACTGATCCTCGATCACCGTGCCATAATAGGTGCCGACCCGCCCGCCAAGAATGCGTGGCTCCATGAAAGACCCAACGACCGGCACGAAGATCAGGACTGCACCGGCCAGCAAGCCCGGCAACGACAATGGCAGGATGACGCGCCAGAGGATGGTCAGCTTGTTTGCCCCCATCGAACGGGCCGCATCGATCAGGTTGTCGTCTATTGCCTGCAGCGCCAGGTAAGATGTGAGAATGACGTAAGGCAGGTAGGAGTGGACCAGTCCTATGACGACGGCAGGTGTCGAGAACATCAGGTTCACGTCCACCTGGAAAGGCAGGATTGCATTCAGCCCCAATTCAAGCACCCCGTTCCCGCGCAACACGATGGCCCAGGAGAAAATCCGCACCAGTGAATTGGACCAGAACGGCAGTATGACCAGCAGAAACAACGCCTCTCGCGACCGGCCCTTGATGGTTTTGGCCAGAACATATGCGCAGGGAAAGCCCACAAGAACCGCAACCGCCGTCACCGTTAGGCCAAGGCGGATGGATTTCCACAACAGCGTTGCATAGGTCTTGGTCTGAAAGAACGCCTGATAGTTTTTGGTGGTGTGATGCCAGTCGGCATCGCCAAAAGGTACGTCGGACAGAAAACTGAAATAGAGCATGGCAGACAGCGGCAGAAAAATCGCCACCGTCAGCCAGAGGTAGGCCGGGGACAGCAAACCGAATATCCGAAGCCGTTCCTGATTGGCGAGATTTGCTGACATCTGCCGCCCCCTGTTGGCCCTGCGTGTTACTGGGCGGCCTTCAGACCCTGCCATAGCTCCAGATACTTCTCGCGGTTCTCATCCGACACCGGACGCTGGAACTGCACGCGTGCAACCACTTCGGGATCACCGAGGATGCGCTTGTTGAACGCGTCATCGGGCAAGGCAGCTGCGGCTTTCGCATTGGCCGACGCCGGGGCGCCCTCGGCGGCCCACTTGACGTAAAACTCCGGGTCAATCATCCAGTTGATAAAGGCATGTGCCGCGTCCTGTTTGGTTGACGAGGCCGGGATCGACAACCCGTCCAGCCAGCCTATGGCCCCCTCCTGCGGAACAACAAACTGAACCGGCAACCCCGCAGAGATTGAACGGCTGGCCGAACCCGACCAGAAGGTCGCCACGGCCAGATCGCCTGCCGCCATGAACTGGTTCCAGTCGTTTTCCGATCCCCAATAGGTCTTGATCTGGGGCATCAGCGCCGAAAGCTTGTCCTTGACCGCATCGAGGTCCGAGATGTCATTGATGTTCTGACCTGTGGCTATGGCCGCGAATTGCACAGCCTCCAGCGCATCGTCGCGGATCGACACCTTACCGGTGTATTGTTCGTCCCAGAACACTTCGATCGAGGTTGGCGCCTCGGCAAAATCATTCGTATTGACCGCAAATGACGTCAGCCCCCAGGTCCAGGGCACCCCGTGCAGCGCACCGCCCGCATTGAGGTCCCGATTGCCGGCCAAATCTTCGGGAACGTCCGCCAGATTGGCGATCTTGGAAGTATCAACCGGCCCGATCAGCCCTTCGTCCTGAGCTTGCGGTGTGAAGGCCGCATTGATCAGCACCACGTCATACGCACCCGGGTTGGTGCGCAATTTGGTCAGCATCTCCTGTTCCGAGTTGAAATACTCATGGACCACGGTGTGGCCGGTCGCCTCGGTAAAGGCCGAAACAGCCCAATCCAGATCGGTACCATAACCCTGCCAGTTCAAGACTCGGATTTCGTCCGCATTGGCCGCAGACAGGGCAGCGAACGCACCAACTGCCGTCGCATAAAACAGGTTCATATTCATGACATCCTCCCATTGGGTTTTCTTGTGCTCTCCGGGTCTCTAAACCGCCTCTTTCCTGTTCATCGCGGCGGCGACCTCTTCTTTTTCAGGCGCGGTTGCCGGCCCTTTTTTTGTTGTGGACAGCGCAGCGGCGACATTTGCATAGCGCGCCGCATCAAGCGGATTACTGCGTTGGGCAAGCCTGGCAATGAAGCTGCCCAGATGTGCATCTCCCGCACCATTGGTGTCGACCGGTGTCACCGGATAAGCCGGAACCCGTTCGCAGAGCTCGTCTGTTGCGATCACGCAGCCATTCCTTCCATCCCGCACGACCGCGCCTCCGTCTTTCGGTATCTCGCTGGCCAGTGCCCGTGCCGCTTCGACAGGGTCGGTAATCCCGGTGAGAATGGCAGCCTCACGGGCATTCGCACTGATCCAGGTGGCGCGGGCGCGGGCCGCCTCCAACGCATCGGCGGGCAGCGCAGACACTACGGGCGACGGGTCGAACACGAGGTTTGAAATAGGCGCATCGCTTTGCAGCCAATCCTGCATTGCCCAGCACGACCCCTTGTAATGCAACGCGTAGCCGGACAGCAGTGTCCAGTCGAACCCGGACGCCGTGACCTGCGAAAGGGCCTGAGCCGTTGCGTGCCCCTCGGCCCCATCGCTTGCGATGAAAGTCCGCTCTCCGGTCTGATCGATGAGCACCGTGCAGCAGCCCTGATCACGCTCGGTGTCCTGCGGGCGCAGGAATGGAATGGCCTCTTGGTTCAATCCCTCGCGAACGATCCGCGCAAAAGGCCCTGTTCCAAGTGCCCCTCCATACCAAACGTCCATCCCTGCCCTTTTGGCCGCAACCATCGCATTGAACCCGCCGCCGGGCTTGATAGAAAAACTATCCACGATCGCCTCCTCTCCTGGGGCGGGGACGGCAGCAACGCTGTAGAGTAAATCGACCACGACGCCGGACATTTGAAGTAAACGGGCGCTCATGCTTGTGCCTCCCCTAAATGTGCCGGGACATCCGTGCCGGTGCGCAGGGACAGAAGATCCCACGCCGTCTCTTCCAAGGGCAGTGAATTGGCTGTCGCGATTGTTTCAATCGCCTCTTTCGGAATGGCGCCAGCCCCGGAACAGGCCCCGGCCATTGCACAGGAAATGGCGCCAATCGTGTCGGTATCGTCACCGATATTCGCCGCGATCAGAGCCGCTTGCCACGGATCCCCGGCTGCAAGCAAAACAATTCCGAAGGCGGCGGCAACCGATTCATGCGATGCGACAGACGTTCCGATTTTGGCTGCAAGCTCATCGGCGGCGGCACCCTCTTTCGCACAAGACACAGCCGTCGAAATCCGCACTGCGATGTCGCCGTCACCTACCGGGTAACCCCTTGATTGACCCTCTTCGGCGGCTTTCAAGGCGACCGGTAGAGCCCCCACGAAAGTGCCGCCTTCGACTCCGCAGCTGATCACCGCCGCAACAGCAGCTGCTGCGGCAATCGCTTCGCCCGTATTGTGAGTCATCCGGCAAGCCAGTTCTACCTGATCAACAAATTCCGACATCGGTTCTGCGGCGACCGCGATGCCGATGGGTGCAATGCGCATCGCAGCCCCGTTGGTGGTGCCGTTGCGGCCGGTTTCCGTGACGGGGGATCCGGCCAGCATTGCATCCAATGCGGCTTTGGAGGACGGGCCCAGCAAATCGCGCAAACCTCGCGCCTTTACACCGGCCTCCCACTCCAACAGGTCCTGTGCCAGCAGATCCTCGTCAATCCGGCCCCTACCCGAGACGAGCCTGCGGGCCAGCATCAAAGCCTGCTCGGTGTCATCCGTCACCTGTCCGGCAGACAACCCATGCGAGACTGGGTGGTTCGGATACGGCGCAACAAATCCCGTGATCTGGCCATAGTGCCGGCAAATCTGCTCCGGAGACATGGTTTGCGAAGGCATTCCAAGCGCATCGCCGATGGCCATTCCGATAAGCGCCCCATAGGCCCGGTCCAGTTTTGAGGATGCAGCGCCCATATCGCCTCAAAACTCCATATGCAGACCGAAACGAACCGGGTCGAGAATGCTCTGAACATATTCGATCACCGTTCCATCAGCCGCGCGGGTCAGGCGGCGCAACATCAGCATCGGCTCTCCGGCGCATCGCCCCAGCACCTTGGCGTCGTTCTCCGGAAGGGATGGCAGAACATTTGCCCACTCATCTCCACTTGCAACCACCAGCCCCTTGCCGCGCAGGGTTTCGGTCAGAGAGCCGTTTTTCAAACCTTCGCGCAGAATGTCATCGAAGCCGGAGCGCCAGACCACCCGGCTTCGCTCCAAAGAAACGGCAAGACCCGTTGCCACCTGGAACCGAAGTCTGTCTACGAAAAGGCACTCAGCCCGGGCGTCAGGAGGTGCATCGTCAAAATCCATGTGCGCCCGTGCAATGCGCAAAACGCGTGTGGCTATCTGGTCTTCGGCAGATGACAGCGCGACGCTCCACCCACGGCGGTCATCAATGGTTTGCCCCCCGTAGGTCACAAAAGACCCGATGCCGCTTTTGGTCGTGATAAGCCCTTTTTCATTCAGGATTTCGAGGCTTTTGCGAACAGTGTTCCGACTGACGGAAAACCGCTTGACCAGAGCGTTCTCGCTTGCCAGTGCGGCGCCCTTCCCCAAGGACCCGGACCGAATTTCCGCCTCAAGCACATTGGCGATTTTCACGGACTTCGGGGCGCCGATCAAACTCTTACTTGTATCTTCATGTACCAACCTGTTCATACATGTACCTTATTTACCAATATCGAATTGGTCAACTTTCGCGGCGCAGCCTCGCAATGCCATTGCAAAACGCGCATTCACCGAGCGGCCCAACCGGTTCAAAAAATGGAGTTTTCAAGTATTCCGCCGAGCCGTCAGGAAAGCGCAGAAAGCTTGCCTTCTATCCGCTCCAGCGCCGCGTGAAGCTTGTCCGCTTCGAGGCCAGAGGCCCCGAGGTCCACCGCTCGTCTGAGGCGCGCCTGCGCTTGGCGCAACAGATCCGCTGCCTCCGACGGTGGCTCCGCCAGGGCGCGCATCTCCTCCGAGATGGCATGTTTGCGCAAAAGCGCGACCTCGACCAGGGGTTGCCCCGTCTCCCGGTAGTGTTCTGCGGCCTCCGCAAGTGCGGCCTCTGCCGCAGTCAGCAGTGGGACGATATGTTCCGGTGGTGCATTCGTGGCGTGTTTCAGCAACGCCGATCCAAGCGCGCCAGCGGCCATGGCGGCGTCCTGCGGCATCTCATGCTCGCGGTAGAACTGCTGCGCACGGCTGAACTCATCGATGGCATGCTTTCGGCGTGCCGGGTCATCCCGGACCGTTGCCTGCCGCTCGATCACCGTCGCCACACCAAACCTTGCGCCGGCCATGTTCATGATATCGCCAAGCTCGCCAAAAAGCCGCGTGGCGCGGTCAAGCGCCTCAAAGGCGCGGTCGAGCGCCTCATCAAGCTCAGCACCTTCTAAATCGTCGGCCAGCATCAGTTGCGCATTGCCGAGGTTGTTGAGGGCACGCGCGACCGACAGCCGGTCATCGCCAAAGAGTTCGATTGCTGCCTGCGATCCTTCGATCGCACTGCGCAGCAAAACCGAGCGGTCAGGGGGCGCTGCCCGATGCGCTTGCGTCATCCGAACCAGCGACAGGTTGTCGAGCGCGGCGGCACGCAGATGTCCCTCTGCCACCCTGCCCGCGATGGTGAACGCCTCGACCGCGCGCTCCAGAAGGTCGCTGCCATGAGCGTCCGCCGCGTAGCGGCCCTGTGACAGAAGGGAAAGGCCCAGCACGTTTTGTGCCTCGGAAAAGATCACTGAATCGGCGTCATTGACAACGCCCAGAATTGCCTGCGCCACACGCTCGGCCAATTCGGTCACCGGTCCGCCGAAGCGTTCACCATATTCGTAGAACGCGCGCGCATATGAAAGACGCCGCCGGGACGGCTCCAGCGGGTCAAGCGCGGCAAAGCCGTCGGCCGCGCTCGACAACAAGGTAAACGCCCTCTCCGGCCGCCCGCGCATCAGCGCGATCCGAGCCTGAGCCTCCATCACTCTGGCATTGTCCTCTAACGGTTTGCGGAGCGCCTCGGCGCTGGTTTCGCGGACGGATGCCAACAGGCGCTCGGCTTCGTCGAGATCCAGTGACTCGATTGTGGCCTCAACTGCGGAAAGGACGTTGTCGATGCGTGGAGCAGTACCGCGAAGCGCTTCAACTTCTTGCCGGAGATCCCTGTAATCGCGGGCCTTCTCGATCAGGAAGGTGCGCAGATCGGGGAGTGGCAGCGCTTCGGGCGTTAGCTCGCCGAAACGGAGCGCGAGGGCGTCGAGGGTGTCGCGTGACTGGGCCGCAAGATTGTCAAGCTTTGCGGCGACATTCTCGATCTTGCGCTCGGTGCGGTGCGCTGCTTGTAGACTCTCCGCCATGTAAGCGGGCGTCAGGTCGGCGGCGTATTCCTTGGAGCCGAGCAGAGGGGCGAGGGTGGCCTGCGTGATGTCGGCAAAGAGCGTGCGCATCCCGGTTCGGCGCATTTCACCCGTCGGATCGGTCTTTTCGGTGAGCTTGGCGAGCATCGCCCTGGTGCATGCCGCGGCATCCATGCCTTCGGCGGCGATCTCCTGCGGCGTCAATAGACCGACCTCGACCATCTGAACAAAGAGGATGTCCGCATCCCGCGGCGTGTCAGGAAATCTGGCAAAAGCGGTACCAGCGGCCTCGGTCAGTTCGTCCGCCATGGTTTTGAGCGACTTCGGCGGACGAGCAGCGATCTTACGGATGGCGTCGTAAACAGAAAGGCCGGTTTTGGGTCCCGGCGCCGAAACGAACCCGCCCATCGCAACAAGAAGCCGGACGGCGTTGGCGAGATTTTCCGTCTGGCGTGTCTGCATCATCAAATCCGTCAACCAATGGCGGAAGTGTGCCAGCCGCCGACTTATCTGGCAACCGGAGAGCGTGAAGACCGGATTTCATGCGCGACTGGACCGTCCACCCCCTTAAACAATAGACATGGCAGCACGCCCGCAGCCCGGAGAAGAAAATGAGCCGCCCTGCCGACCGGCCTGAAACCTATGACCGCGTGACCCGCGCCCTGCACTGGGGCATGGCCGCTTTGCTCGCCGCGCAGTTTCTGTCTGCCGCAGCCCATTGGGGACTGCCACGCGGGCATATCATGTGGCGGATCCTCTGGAGCTACCACCTACCCCTCGGCATCGCGCTGTTTTTTCTGGTTCTCGTTCGCGGAGTCTGGGGGCTTGCGAATATGTCTCGCCGACCGCGTCACTCCGGGGTCATGGGGCGAGTGGCAGTCACTGGTCATATCATACTCTACACGCTGATGGTCGTTGTTCCCGCTGTCCGAATACTTGCAGCGGCAGGCAACAAAAAGGGCTTCAACCTTCTCGGCATTTCCGTCTTCCCCGATCGTGAGGAACATGTGACATGGATGCGGGCGCCAGCGGACTGGCACGGCGAAATGGGGTGGATATTGGGGTTGCTGGTGGCCGGGCACATTGCCATTGCGTTGATCTGGCATCAGTGGATCCGGCGTGATGACACTCTGAAGCGCATGTTCGGTAGAAGCAACGCTGCGCGATAGACTGCAAGGGACCATCAACCGCTATTTCAGTATCGTTCTGCCTGTCCGAATCTGGGGCCGCCCTTTCGGGTGTGTGAAGGCCCCATTTCGCCGGCACCTCAAAACCACATGTCCTTTACCTTCTGGCTGTCACGTGGAAGTTCCTTGAAGCTGTCGTGCCCGTCGAAGTGGCGGACTGGAAGCTCACTGATTGCGGAGGGGTCAGACATCCGAACATTCACAGCAGTCCGCTTGCGCCCGTTTTCGTCCTCGGAACACGCAACGTAATGCGTCACACATCCGCAATAGGCGCAGAAATGGAAATGGATATCTCCGCCATCGCGACGCCGATAAGCATTGGATTGCCCGGTCGTTTGAATGTCATGGCCGATGTAACCATTGGCCCAGAGAACTCCGTAACGGCGGCAAATTGTGCAGTTACAGGCCGTGACCAGTTCTGGTGCAGTTTCGAGAGTCCAGCCAACTTCGCCGCAATGGCACGTTCCTTTCAACATGTATCAATCCCCGCTATTGGCACCGTCTGCGGTTCTTAGCATAGAGGTGATCAAGCAGTGCCAGTGCCTTGGTGATGATACCTCGACCGTGTTTGACATTCGAAACTGAGGACGGTCCGGGGCCGTATCACCAAGGCAGCCTTTCGTTTGGATTTGGAATGCACTGCGTTACGGATGACAGCGAAGCAGACGAAGGTGGATATCGGCTGCTTACGCTGACCGCCTTAGTTTCAACGTCGCTGACCCACGGCGCCATTCAGAAACCGAATTAGCATCTGAGCCCGCAATGCAACCTATCCTTCCGGCGTATACCAGATAGGCGAGGTATAAGCACGTTCGACAAGCGTCATTGGCACCTCGGGGCCGAACGTGGCCTCTGGGTAATAGGCCTGATCATAGGCCGTCCAGCGCGGCGTCGGGATTTCAAGGACACGCGCGTAGTAGAACGCTTTCTGCGCAGGATCGAAATCGGGATCGGTCCAGACGGTGATTAGTTCTGGCGCGCCGATGGTGTTGGACCAGGTCGCATTTGCAACGTCAACAGTCGAGCCAACCAAGGCTAACTTGCCATCCACATCCGGCGCGCGGTCGCCGGACCAAACGACGTCATGGATTTTTTCGTGCATATCCCCGGCGTCATCGACCCAACCCTTTATGATCTGGATACGGTCTAGATTTCCTGAATACGGGTCTTTCAGCGCGGCGACTAAAAACGACGGCGCGGTCCCTGCTCCCGCCGGTGGCAAATCGCCACCCATAGGAACGCCTTTGGCATATCCCACAGCCCCGGGGTTGCGGCCAAGCGCGTCATGGGAGGCGAAGTTCCAGCCGCCAAAGAACCGCACGGTGATCCGTGGCCCGGTGGTGCCATAGACCTCTTTGCGTTTCATCGCATCCCAGATCGCGACACGGGTGTTTTCGGACGACCAGACTGCCATCAAACCCGAAGCACCCAATTGCCAATCCTTGACGATGCGGCCCTCGAAGTCGAACGCGTTGCCGGTCGACCGTTCCGGGCCCGGCTCACTGGCCGGGAACTTGCCGAAATAGTTCTCTTCTTCAGCCGTCGAAAGACCGGTATGAGAATCCGTCGATCCGACCAGCCCGAACTTGAACGGATTGACCCCAAATTCGTCTTGCAGCTTCAGACCGCGTTTCAGGGCTTGGCGAGCATATTCGAACTCGATCATACCCGGTTCCTTGGGAACCACGTTCAGATTGCCCGCATCCCAGATCTCGAAATCCGCGAACTCGTCTGATGGGGACAGCGAGGGGTGCTGTTCGGACGTGCCCTTGGACTGGGTCAGTTCGTATAACGGCTCCCACCGGGCGCGTGCCTGCGCCCATTCCGCGTCGATCGGCCGTCCGTCCGGGGTTTCAGTGGCGAACATCAGCCCGTTGGACAGGTTGCCATTGTGCGGGATCGCAAGGACCCGACCCCCGGTCGTGTCCTCGTAAACCTGCATCCACTCCCACAGCTTGTTGGGAATGTCGCTTTCGAAAGTCGTGTAGGGCCGCACGATGTCGGCTTTGTCCTTGCCGTCCCTATAGATGACGTTGCGGTGCAGGTTGTTACCGCCGCCGAAATTCGACGTCCATTCATAACCGATAATCGCCGAGAAAGTGCCGGGGTCATTATGGCTCTCGACAATCGCGGTCTGGTCACGCCAGATGTCGTGCTGCGTGTCGAAATCAGTGATAATGTCCGGCAATTCTCCCAAGCCCTGCAGAGTGATGACCTCCATCAGCACCTCGGCTGCGCTGCTGCCGCCTTGCTGCATCTTGTTGTGCCAACTCTTCAGCAGAGGATCCGCCATGAATGCTGGATCTCCTGCCTGTACCTTGTTCATCGACCCCAGCGCGTCGGAATGGTCTGCGATGACCATCCAATCATAAGGCCGCGACAGGCGCACCTTCTGCCCGGTGGTCGAGATCACTTCCTCGCCCTTGGCAAAGCGCAGTGCCTCATCGGGGCCAATCCGGGTACCTCCGGCAATGGCATCACCCGACCATGACGTGTGCAGATGCTGCTCACCCCAGAGTGGACGGGTTGGAAACGGGCGTCCCGCGTAAGGAGAGTATCCTGGCTGGCTGAAAAACCGTGCCGTTTCGGCGGGATCTATGGTGCCGCCGTCGGTGTTAACCTGCGCGCCGGCGGGCAAAGCCGCGAGGAAAAATGCTGTTGCTGAAAGGTGTTTGAGGTACGTCATTCTGCACACTCCTGAAGCTAACGGACAGACGCTTGGTGATCCGTTTCAAGCCTAGAATGCCGTGCATTCAGGCTCGGTTTAACGAAACATTCCAGTCAAAACGAGTGACACACAACAGCGTAACAGACCGGGCTTTTTCCGTGTGCCTTCTGCCGCAAGGATGGCTTGGCGGTTCGCCAAATGGTTGCAACGCCCCACTCTTTTGCACAAAATGAAACGATACGAAGTCTTTACCATACGTACCGATTCCCAATCAGGATTGCATATCGATAGCGGAGGTCACAATGCGTAAGTTTAGCTGGCTGAAAGCCATCCCTTTCGTCCTCACAGCTTCTCCGATTGCGGCGCAAGAGGTTATTCCGGTGCCCCCCGAAAGCGCCGGATATTCGCCGTATCTCGAACAGGATTTTCCCAATCAGGTGCTGTTCGGCGACACCCATCTACACACGGCCTATTCGGCGGATGCAGGGCTGGTTCTTGCCACACTGTCCCCGGATGACGCCTATCGGTTCGCCCAGGGCGAGGCCGTCACCTCGTCACTGGGCATACCCGCACGCCTTGAGCGTCCACTCGACTGGCTGGTGGTAACGGACCATGCCGAAAACCTCGGTCTGCCCGTCGCGCTGACCTCAGGCGATGCCGTTATGCAGGCCAATGACTGGAGCCGCTCGATCAGCGAGACGTTCGCCCCCCGGACGATGGATGCCCTGCGTGATGCCTATGGGATCTGGTTCAACGAGGTGAATACACCCGGTGCGGCGGACCCGATGGCAGACACCGGTCTGATGGAGAGCTATTGGGCCAAAACAACCGAAGCCGCCGAACGCCACAACCAGCCCGGCGCGTTCACCACTTTCATAGGGTTTGAATGGACCACCGCTCCGAATGGCAACAACCTGCATCGAAATGTCATTTTCCGGGACGGTAAGGACAAGGCTGATCAGGTGGTGCCCTTGTCCGCATACGACACGGAGGACCCGGAAAAGCTGTGGGACTGGCTGCAAGCCTATGAAGACACGACCGGCGGGCAGGTTCTAGCCCTTGCCCACAACGGCAACCTGTCCAACGGGCTGATGTTTGATGACGTCACGCTTTCAGGCGCACCGCTCAGCGCGGATTACGCCACGCGCCGCCAGCGGTGGGAGCCTATCTATGAGGTGACCCAGATGAAAGGTGACGGAGAGGCGCACCCGTTGCTGTCTCCCGAGGATGAGTTTGCGGATTTCGAAACCTGGGACAAGGGCAGCTTTGGACCGCAGCTCAAGACCCCCGACATGCTGCCGCGCGAATATGCGCGCGAGGCTCTGAAACGCGGCCTCGCCTATCGGCGCGATCTGGGGGTAAATCCATTCAAATTCGGCCTGGTAGGATCGACCGACAGCCATACGGGCCTGTCGACGTCGACCGAAGACAATTTCTTTGGCAAGGTCTCGGCGTTGGAGCCGACCAATGATCCCGTGCGCATGGACGAGGCGATCACCGGAGCGCTGACGCCAGACGATCCTTCGGACGACATAACCGCGGCCTATAGCTCTGCATCGGGCCTGGCTGCGGTCTGGGCACGTGAGAACACGCGAGAGGCGATCTGGGACGCGATGAAACGGCGTGAGGTCTATGCCACCACAGGAACGCGGCTGCGGGTCCGGGTCTTTGCGGGCTATGACTTTGTCGAGGGCGATCTGGCCCGACCGGATTTTGCGACGCATGGCTATGCCGCCGGTGTCCCGATGGGTGGCGACCTGGCCGCCGCGCAGGACGGTGCCGCCCCGGCCTTGCTGATCCGCGCCCTGCGCGACCCGGACGGCGCCAATCTGGACCGGGTGCAGGTGATCAAGGGATGGCTGGATGCTGAAGGTGAGACCCATGAGGCAATCCATGACGTCGCCTGCTCAGACAATCGTGGCACCACGGCCAACAACCGCTGTGACAAACCGGTCGGCAACACGGTCGATGGTGACAACGCCACCTATACCAATGCAATCGGCGCACCGATGCTGGAGGCTTATTGGCAGGACCCGGAATTCGATCCGGACCAAAGCGCCTTTTATTATGTGCGCGTGATCGAGATCCCGACGCCTCGCTGGACCACCTATGACGCCAAGATATTTGGCGTGGACGTTCCGGACGACATTCCGGTCGCGGTTCAGGATCGCGCCTATACCTCGCCGATCTGGTACACACCGGGCTAGGCCTATCGGGCAGGCGTTTCCGCGCCTGTCCGCCATTCAATTCCAAACGCGGTCCGGCATGTCCTTTCTCAAAGAGCCCTTGCTCCACTTTTTCCTTCTGGGCATCGCGGTATTCGCCTGGTTCAGCTATCTGAACCCTGCGCCCGCCGTGCCTGACAGCACAGACAGGATCATCGTCGACGATCAGGACATTGACCGATTGATCGATCAGTTTCAATCGACCTGGCAACGCCGGCCCACGCCTAAGGAACTGGACGGGCTGCAAGACGCTTTTCTGCGTCAAGAGGTTCTGGTACGCGAGGCTCGGGCCCTAGGATTGGACCGCGGCGACAGCGTGGTGCGTAACCGGCTAGCCCAGAAGATGGAGTTTCTGACTCTGTCGCTGGCCCAATCCACTGAACCGGATGACTCAGTTCTCCAGGCGCATCTGGCCGAGAACAGCGCGCGGTTCATGCGGCCCGGCCGGGTGGCGTTCCAACAGGTGGGGCTGGGGCCAACCCCCGATCCGGCGCAGATCGACGCAATGCTTACCGCGCTGAACGGCGGCACCAACGCCGCGCAATTCGCCAGCGCAAGCCTCTTGCCTTCTGCGCAGCCGCTCAGCACAGCAAGGCAGGTTGATGCCACCTTTGGCCGCGGGTTCTTTGCTGCCCTTGAGGAGCTGCCCAAAGGCACGTGGGCCGGACCGGTTCCCTCCAGCTTCGGCTTTCACATTGTCCGTATCGACACAACCGAACCCGCCCTCCTGCCACCCTTTGACCAGATCCGCGATGACGTCCTGTTCGATTGGCGTCGCGATCTGAAGTCCGAGCTTTCCGAAGCTCAGTTTGACGCGCTGAAATCGAAATATGACGTCTCTACCCCGTCGGCGGATGATGTAGCGGCGAGGATCGGCCAGTGATCAAACGGCTCCTGCTGACATTGCTGCTGGTATTGCTTCCCGGCGTCGGAGCGTTCGGTCACGCACTGGAACCCGGTTTTGTGGATATGCGGCAGCTGAACCCGGACACGTGGCAGGTTTTCTGGCGCAAACCCGACGTCGCAGGCAGGCCGAAGAACATCGAGCTACAGCTTCCGCCAACCTGCACCCCGATGACCGGACCGGGGTCGAGATTTGACGGCTCTGCCTGGATCGCCGCGTGGGTTTCGGATTGCCCCGAAGGACTGGAGGGGAAAACGGTTTCCATATCGGGGCTGCCTGCGCAGCGCACAGATGTTCTGTTGCGGATCGAGGCGCTCGACGGCGCGACCTCCACAATCCGTCTGACTCCGGATCAGGCCGAATATGCTGTTCCGGCTCAACCCAGCACTCTAAGCGTGTTTGGCAGTTATCTGGCACTGGGATTTGAGCACATCCTCGAAGGGTGGGACCACCTGCTGTTTGTGTTTGCCCTGTTGCTGCTGATCCGGAATTTCTGGCGCCTGGTCGGTGCGATCACGGCGTTTACGGTTGCCCATTCCATCACGCTGGCGCTGGCGGCGCTGGGGCATATCTCCGTGCCCGGCCCGCCAGTCGAGGCCGTCATTGCGCTATCCATTGTGTTTCTTGCCGTCGAAACGCTCAAGTCCCGCTCGGGGCAGGAACGCTTATCCGAGCGCTTTCCCTGGCTGATCGCCTTTGCCTTCGGGTTGCTGCATGGTTTGGGGTTTGCCGGCGCGCTGCGTGAGATCGGCTTGCCAGAGCAAGATATCGTGATAGCGTTGCTCGCGTTCAATCTGGGGGTCGAGGCCGGGCAGCTTGCCTTTGTTGGCTGCGTTTTAATGGCTGCCCTGCTGCTGCGTGCCGCGTCACCGCGGGCTCTGGCGCAGTGGCGTGCACCCGGCAGTTTGGCGGGGACGACCGTCAGCTATGGCATCGGCGCAGTCGCAACCTTCTGGGTCGTCGAACGGATCATGTCGTTCTGAGGCGGATGGCACCAGCGCGAACCACTATTTCGGCACCAGTAGCTTCGCCGTCAGGCCAATCGTATCCCGGGGACCTGTACCCCGATCATAGAAATCACGCTCGTAACTCAGCTGCCACTGCACAGGCAAGCGACCCGGTTGCGTCAGCTTGGACAGTTTGATCCCCACCGGCAGGGCGGTGAATTCGCTGCGCTCCCAGTCATAAACAAAGGTCATTTCCGACGTTCCAACCGACCATCCGGACCCAAGCTCGACGTTCAGGATCGGCTGCAATGTGGACAGGTTTACATCCGGGCGCGCGTCGTCGCCCGCCACCGTGAAGATGTTCTGATTAAAAAGTCCGAACAGCCCCCAGTCGGTCTGCGCCACGAAGCCGGCGGCAGGACCCAACCCCCATTTCTCGGCGCTCAGGCCATCGGTGCCCGTGGGCAGCAAAGCAACGGCTCCGACGCCAAAACGCCCCCACTCACGATCAAAGGTCGTCAGGTTGAACAGCGTGGTATCCGCAAAGCCTGTTTGGCCGCCAGAGTTGTGCGTGACATAGGGCAGTGTCAGGCGCGCAATATGGTTGGTTGACCCCAGTTCAAAGGGGATCGCGGCGCGGAACTGTAGCAAGTTCTGCGACCCGGACCTGTTGTGCAAACTCGGCGCGTAGAAATTCTGCAACTGAAATGCCATCAGCGAGGCGGTCGGGTCGCTCGCTTCGCTTTCCAACGATTGTTCGGCCAGAACTGGGGTCGCAATCAGAGCTGCCCAAAGTGCACCTAAACGCGTCAACACAGCGGCTCGCTTTTTCTTCGGGCGTGTTCTCTGCCTATCGTGGCACAGACAGACCCCGGTCCAGTTACATCACACGCACAGAGCGAACTTCATCCAATGTCGGGAATGGACCTCTTGCGCCGTAGTCGCCCAATGCGTCGTTTGATTCATTAAACACTTCCCATGGTTGAATCGCAATTGAACTCCATTGAAAGACCTGTAATGCAGGTGATGGCTCGGAAACGTTATTCGGGTGTGCTGCTGCTTTGTCCCGATGCGTAAGGGCGCTGCTGCGATTGAGACCTGAAGCCATCAAAATACTCGCACTGCCGCGCAGGATACGCAAAACTCGCAAAAATGAAACGCGAGAGACTTATTCGGCTGGGTCCGCAACAGGTGGCAGCAAATCCACTTGCGCCCCGGTCAGTTCCGCAATCAGGTTTTGCAGACTCAGATCGCCCGGATTTGCGGTCAGCGCGGCGTCAATCAATGCGTGCATGGTGTCTTGCTGACCTGAAATCGCGGCAATGCGGATGCGCATGATCCAGGCATCGACCAGCTTTGGATCCAGCTCAACCGCCTTTTCAAAGGCCCGCTCCGCTGCGGGCAGGTTGCGTGTGGTCGGGGCGAAGCCCCCCAGTTGCAGATGCGTTTCCGGAAAATCCAGACGTGCGGCCATTGCGTTTTGCCATTCCGCAAGGGCTTTTCGGAAAGACGCGGCGATCCTGTCCGGCATATGCGCAATGGGCGCATTATAGAACCCGCGCGCAGCCGCGATCCGCACGTTGCGTGCGGGATCATCGAGAAGCGGCAGCATCTTTTGCACACGCTGATGGCCGGGCAGGCTGCGCATGGCCTCGACCGCTGCGGTGCGCAGAGTGGCGTCAGGGGAGGCCGCCAGGTCCGCGACCCGGTCGATGGTGGCCGGGTCAGCAGTCTGGCCAATCAGCCAGATGGCCGTCGCACGGACCAGCATCGGGGCTTGATCGTCATGGGCGAGTTCCACAAGATCGTCCGACGCCAGGCGCGGATTGAGTTCGGCGCGCGCCAAAATCTGTCCGAAATGCACACCGGGCTGCGCACGGTCCGGAAACCAGTCACGTATCCGCGCGGCGGCCCATTCCGGGTTTTGGTCGGTGTGGCAGGTGGTGCATGCATCAGGCGCCCCCGTTGCCTCGGTCAGATCGGGGCGCGGAATGCGGATGGAATGATCGGCGCGCCAGTCATTTCCCATATAGACCCGCTCGGGCATGTGGCAGGATTTGCATTGCCCACCGGGGCTGCCCTCAGGGTGGTGGTGATGCGCGGGGCTGTCGAACTCGCCCAGCGGCAAGCTGGGGAACCGGGGATTTCCGGCCGGGTTGTGGCATTGAGTGCAGACCGCGTTGCCCTCGGCCATCATTTGGGCAGAGTGCGCATCGTGACAATCGGAACATGTCACACCCTTGGCGTACATCTTAGATTGCAGGAACGAGCCCTAGACATAGACCTCATCCCGGATTTGCCCGTCCGGGTAGTACGATCCGGGTCGCAACAGCGACAGATTATAGGCGTCGTGATATGGCGTTCCAGGTTCGGGACTGTGGTCAAAAAAGGCTTCGCGGCGCGAATGGCATCCGGCGCATTGCTGGATCAGGCCCTCGGGCGTAGAAAGATCGGCCGGAAATCCGGAATTGGCGATGCGGGCCGCCTCCCCGTCGCCTCGGGTCCATTCGACATGTCCGGCACCGGGACCATGGCAGGCCTCGCATCCGACTCCGATTTCGGACTGCGTGGACCGATAGGTCTCGGTATCAGGATCATAGCCTGCGTCATACCCGGTGGCATGACAGACGGCGCAACGCCCGTTCCAGTTCTTGTAGGGCCCGGTCCAGTGGAGACCATCCGATGGCGGCACGTTCTGGTCCGGATACAGGTGGAACCACGCCTTTCGCTCGGTATCCCAAACCACGTCAAAGCTCTGCAGGCGACCCGGCGCGGTCTCGATCAGGTATTGCTGCAGAGGTTCGACGCCAATGACCGAATGCACCGGATAGTCGGTCTTCGCGCCGTCGCGTTCGGTCACGGTGGCATAGCGGGTGCCGTCCAGGCCAATGCGAAAGCGCGCGCGCGTGTCACCAAGCACAAATTCCGTGCCGTCGAAATCGGCCAGAACGTTGTCGGCCGTGGCCTCTGTCCAGGCTTTGGCATGATGCGAGCCCCTCCACGCGTCGGTTTCGACCTTGTGGCAGTCCGCAAAAACCCGGAACCCACATAGCCCGCAAGCTGGGCCGCTGCCGTGGTGGCGAGGCTTGCGAGGGCAAGCGTGGCGATCATGAGCAGGCGCATTGCGGTCCTTTGCTGGTCAGGTTGCGCGAGTTGGGTTCAGTGGCGGCAGCGTGTGCGACGCGGTTCTGGAGCTTTTGCTGCGGCGGGCGGCAGACAAGGTTTTCTCAAGTGCCGCCCATACGGCATTGGCATCGGCTTTGTCACGGCTATAAGCGGCGGCCCCGATCCCGGTCAGGGCCTGCTGCAGATCGGTCCGGGAGCGGGGATCCGACCCCGACACCATGACCGCCCATTGATCCAGCGCCCCGTAAAGATGAGCCAGATCGCGGGCTTTCACCACCTTCATGAGCGCGCGAAAAAGGCTTGCTTCTGTCGCGGGCGCGGATACTTTGTTGCTCTGCCGGAGAAACAGCCGCCGGACGGACCAGAGCAGAACCAGCAGGATCAGGAGCGCAGCAACTCCGATGAACACCAGATACCGCTTGTCCCCGGTGTTCGGCAGGATCGGCCCTTTGACAGCGTAAGGCACGACCTCGGCGGTGGCGGTTTCCACCTGACCGGTTTCCAGATTGAGCCAGTCGATGGCAACAGCAGGCAAGCTGCCTGTCACACCGCTTTCCGCCACATAGACCATGCGTTCGACACGGGTGCCAGTGATCTGCCCCCATTCATCCCGATCGGAGACGGTCGGGCTGTCGGGATAGGTGGCTAGGCCCGGAATCTCGCCCGTGGGCATCAGCTCGGGCAGCAAAATTGCACTGGCGCCAGTTATCTCTGCCGTCAGCGTGCGGCTGAGGCTGTCACCGGGCTGCAACGCGTCGGCGTCCCCCTCAATCGCCTGCGTCAGCGACAGCGCCCGGGCCGCGATGAAGGGATCAAGCCCCGCGGCACCCTCCGGCACCGTCGCGGTAAAGCTCTGCGCGGCAACCGTGACGGTGGTTTCGACCGGGGCGTTGGTTTCCGGATCAGCCCAGGTCAGCTGTATGTCCATTGACGGAACCTCAAAGCGCCCGGGCACCAGAGGCGTGATCCTGTATCGTTTTGTGATGCCAGACCAACTGTCTCCACCAATGATCTCGGTGACCGGGCCCGATCCGCTTTCGGGTGAGTCGATCTTAAGGTTGGGTTGATCAAACGCCGGGATGACTGGCGGATTGGGCATGTAGGTCGGCACCAACAGCGTCAGGCGCAGGTCCAGCGCCTGCCCCGGAACGACGTCAGTCTCTGACAGCTCGGCGCGCAGAACTGGTTCATCGGGTGTTGCAGTTTGCGTCTCCTCGCCGGCGGTTTCGGCCTGTGCCTTATCCTCTTCGGCCTTGATTTCGGCGTTGGACCTGAAGCCGGGAAACAGCTCTTGCGCCGCGCTGGCCAGCGGCAGGGTCCCGGTGAACAGAGCCGCAAAGAGCCACATCCTACTCATTGACTGCCCCCTGCCCTTCCCCAGCGGGTGCCTGCGCCGCTTCCAGCATGAACCGCATTTTCAAGAACTCACCTGTCTCGGTGTCCACCGAGTTCATCCATTGCTCGGCACTTTGCAACCCTGCACCATCGGCGCCCTCCTGCGGCAGTTCAACCTGAAGCTCCTGTCCTTTGTTCTCTTCGTTATCATAGGTTACGTCATCGGGGCGCAATTCGGTCTGATCGCGAGTATCCTGCGCCTGTTGCGCCGCCTCAATATAGGCAACAACGCGCTTTGCGGTCTCAAGATTTTCCGCCGCACCAGGATAGTCCGGATCACGCGCCAGCGCCGTCTCGAACGAACGCACCCCGTCGCGGTAGGCATGGTTGCGGATATTGGCGAGGCCCTGCATCATGGCGGCCTGTGCGGTTTCGACACGTTCAAGGATCAGCGCCGACTCCTCGTACCGTCCCGCACGATAAAGGGGCCAGCCCCGCCACAAAGGGTCGGTGAAAAGATCGGCGGCCCGGCTGTATTCCTTGCGGTCATAGGCGTGCTGGCCTTGCTGGTCAGGGGCCCAAAACCAATCCGCCACGCCCTCGGCGCGGGATTGGTCCGGCGTCCAGACCAGCATTACTGCCAAAGCAGCAGCCCATTGCATGGTCCAGCCCCGCCGGAACCACAGAAGCAGCAAGAGCACGACAGGCCATGCCAGCAGCGGACCACGGTCAAGCCATGGGTCATCGGAGTTCTCCAGCAGGTTCCGGCGGTAACTTGCGTTCAACGCGCGGTCCAGGCGGAGGATGTCGTCATCGTCCGGCCGCACGCCGATCACGCGTCCGCCAAGCGCATCCAGCCCGCGGTCACGGGTGCCCTCGGGCATTGTGGAAAGGACCGAAACCGGTATCGGAATGTCTTCGACAGTGGCAACATCCGCCGGATCAAGCGCATCCGCCACCAAAAGCAGCGCGCCACCGCCTTCGCCCTCCAACAAGTCCTGCGCGCGCTCCAGCGCCGGGGCAAGGCTTGCACCGTCCTTGGGCATGATCTCGGGCGACAGGCCTTCCAGATAGGGCAGGATGATCGAGGCGTCCTCGGTCATGGGCACAACCACATGGGCGCTGCCCGCATAAGCCAACAGAGCCGACCGCGCCCCGGCCCGCAGATCCAGAAAATCCCGGATCTTCTGCTTGCCGCGCTCAAGGCGGCTTGGGGCAAGGTCGGTGTTTTCCATCGACGCAGTGACCTTGAACACCACCACCACAGGCGCCGACTGCGCCACCAGCGGGTTGGGCTGGCGTGACCATGTCGGACCAGCCGCCGCCAGCACCGACAAGAGCAACGTGAGGACCACACCGTCGACGGGGCGGATGCGCCGCGCCTCGGGGTAGCCGACCTGTATCGCCGCCTGCAAATGCGGCGCGATGCCCTCGGTGCCTGTGGCCTTGCCGCGGTGGCGGCGGCGCGACAGCCACCACAAGGCAAGAAGCACCGGCACCAGTAAAAGCCAACTGGGGCGCAGGAAATGAAACACCGACAGGGCCAGCCACAGGTCAGTCATGCGCGCGCCCTCCGCCCGTGTCGGGCTCCAAGTATCATCCAGCCAAGGGCAGCGCTCCCCAAAAGTGCCGCCAGCCGAGCGGAATCCATGCCAGCGCCTGACGGGGGCGATAGGACAGGGTTTCGACCTGCCGCGGAGTTTGCGCGTTGATCCTGTCATATATCTCGCCGAGCGCCGATTGATCGGCGGCAAAGAAATAGCTCCCGCCGGTGCGGTCCGCCACGTCTTCGAGCACCCCAAGGTCAACCTTGTCCTCGCCCGAAGCGTCCGGGTTGCCCACGCCGATGGTCATGATGGTGACGCCGTTGTCGCTGGCGATCTCTGCGGCATTGACCGGGTCCATTCGGCTGGCGGTGTCGCTGCCATCCGATAGCAGGATCAGCACGCGTTCATCGATTGCACTGGCCTCGAAGGTGTGGATCGCCAGACCGATGGCATCCCCAAGTGCGGTATGCGGCCCTGCCATGCTCACCTGCGTGCGATCCAGCAGATCGACGATGGTTTGCAAATCTGCGGTCAGCGGCGATTGCAGATAAGCCTTGGAGCCGAAGACGATCAACGCCACCCGATCGCCCTCGCGCCCCGTGACGAAGTCGCGCACGACTTCCTGCACGGCGGCAAAGCGCTGCAGTTTCTCGCCCTCGGCATTGATGAAATCCACAGTGTCCATGGACCCGGACACATCGATGGCGAGGATCATATCGCGTGCGGATTTTTCGATCTCAATGGGGCGGCCAACACGTTCAGGGCGGGTCAGCGCGATCACGATCAGCACCCAGCAGAGCGCCGCCGTGATCATCTGTACTGCCGTGCGCGACAGGATAATCGCGCCCGCACGAGGCTCCTGCCCCAGAGCCTGCGCAACCTGCCGGAAAAACGGCACCCGCAGCGCTGTGACCTTCTCGCGATGGGGCGGCACGAAGCGCCAAATCAGAAGGGGCGCGGGTAGCAGCACAAACGCCCAGAGAAACGCCAGCTGGATCATGACGGCGCCTCGCGGTCATGGGTCCTGATCCAACGCGCAGCGCGAGCGGTCAGCCGTGGCGCGATTGTGGCGTAGTGCCGGTATGGGCCTGTTAACAACGGTTCCTTCAGGACCTCTTCCCAAGGCTCGCCGCCGGTCTTTTCAAGAAACGCGATCCAATCCCGCCCTCGCAGGCCCGCGACATCGCGGCGGTCGAACCCTGCCAGCGCCGCCCGGCGCAGAATGCGAGCCACTTGCGCCGGGTCATCCCCTGCCCCGGCCAACTCTGCCAGCGCCGCGCGGCGATAGGCATTGGCGCGATAAACCCGAAACCAACGCCAAAGCGCATAGGTAAGCAGCAGCACCAGCACAGCGCCTACAATCGGCCAGCCCATGGTTTGGGGCACCATCGAAATGGGCGCAGGCAGTTCCGGAACCACCAGTTGATCCAGCAACTCGACAAGTGACGTGTCGGCAGGGATTTCGGTTTCGTTCATCCCGGCCCAAGCCCCATCAGGTGCCGGATTTGCGGCAACGTCTCCTGACCTGCGGACAGCGGCAGAACAGGTACGCCAAAGCGGCGCTGCCAATCCAGAACCTGTGCCACGCGCCCGCTGGCAAACTCCGTCAGCGCCGCATGTTGCCGGCTGTCGGATGTCCGGATTTCTGCCTGCAACTCACCATTCGATATGATGATTGACAGATCGCGCGGCAGGTCCTGTGCAAAAGGATCGGTGACCAACCCGATAACCAGATCGTTGCGGCGTGACAGGCCCGAAACGAGGCGTTCGGTCTCGGCGTCGATCACGTCAAAATCGCTGAGCACGATGAACAGGTGGTCGCGCGGTGCGATGCGCGCAACCGACCGCAATACATCGGTCAGACGAATGGGATCGACCTTGGGCGCGTCGGCATGCAGCTGCGCATTGGCCGCGGCCAGAACGGCAATGAAACGCGACAGCGCCGCGCGGCTTCGGGCGGGACGGATTTCGGCAATCCTGTCATCGGTAAAGATGATGCCACCCACCCGGTCACCCTGATCGAAGATGCGATAGGCCGACAACGCTGCCGCCTCAGCCGCGGTGACCGATTTCATGTTGTGCGTCGAGCCAAAGAACATGGACATACGCTGATCCACCACTATCAACGCCGGGCGATCGCGTTCCTCTGTCATCACCCGGACATAGGGCTCGCCAGTGCGGGCGGTCACTTTCCAGTCGATCGAACGAACGTCGTCGCCAGGCAGGTAGCTACGCAGCTCTTCGAAGTTCAGCCCCCGTCCTCGCAACCGCGAGGCATGGCGGCCGTTCAGCACCGACCGCGCCGGTTGGCGCGGCAGAAACCGCAGCGCCCTGGCCCGAGCCTCGAGCGCGCGCAGATGTGCCACGTCCACGCGTACGCGCGGATCGTCGGTTTGCGTGGGCTGGGGGCGAACCTGCCCCAATCGTTGCGATGCGTTGCGGTTCAACATCTGCGTCTCACGGCAGGGCGACCTGCGCCAGTATCTCGTCGATCACCCGGTCAGCGCTGACCCCTTCGCCATGCGCCTCATAGCTGAGCGCCAACCGGTGACGCAGAACATCCGGCGCAATGGCGCGCACATCCGCCGGATCGACGTAATCGCGATCGTTTAGCCAAGCATGGGTTCGACTGCACTTGTCCAGCGCTATGGACGCACGCGGGCTGGCGCCCACCTCGATCCAGCGGCTGAGGTCGTCCCCGTAAAGATCGGGCGAGCGGGTGGCCTGCACCAGATCGGCGAAGTAGCGGTCAATCAGGTCCGAGACATGGATCGCGCCGATTTCGGACCGGGCGGCAAAGATCGCCTGCTGCGGGATCGATGCAGGCTTGTTCTCGGTTGGCGCATCGCGTTGCGCCGCGATTTCTTCGTCGCGCACGAGGCGAATGACCTTGACCTCGTCTTCAACGGGCGGATAGCTGATCAGGACATGCATCAAAAAGCGGTCCAGCTGCGCCTCGGGCAGCGCATAGGTGCCTTCCTGTTCGACCGGGTTCTGTGTGGCCATGACCATGAACAATGGCGCCATCTTGTGGGTCTTGCCGCCCACGGTGACCTGCCGTTCTTCCATTGCTTCCAATAGGGCAGCCTGTACCTTGGCCGGCGCGCGGTTGATTTCATCGGCCAGAACGATGTTGGCAAAGATCGGGCCGGCCTCGAAACGGAACGCGCCGCCCGCATCGGTCTGGTAATAGACATCCGTGCCGGTCACGTCGGATGGCAGCAGATCGGGTGTGAACTGGATGCGGCTAAAATCGCTTTCCAGGTTCTTCGCCATCGCCTTGATCGCCCGCGTCTTGGCCAGCCCTGGAAGGCCCTCGACCAGCAGGTTACCGTTTGCAAGCAGACCGATCAGCAGGCGCTCGACAACGTCGCGCTGGCCGATGATGGACTGACCCATACGGCCCCGCAGGGCATCAATCTGGTCGCGGGGTGGGATCATTGCGGCCATATTCTTACCCAGTCGTTCTGCATGTCGATAATGACCCAGCCGCGCTGCTCTGCCTCATCCAAGCCTTTTTCGAGCTTTCCGATATGGCTCTCGCGGTCATAGGCAAACTCGCGCTCCGCATCGGTATGATGCACGATCACGCCAAGCGCCGGGCCATCGCCTGCGGTGGCATATTCGAGCATCTGGAAATCGCCATCGGAATTGCCGCCGACAAAGATCGGACGGCGGCCGATATGCGAGTCGATCCCGACCGGCTTGCCCGCCTTGTCATCGACAAAGGCGATACCGGGATCCTTGATGATCACCGGGACTCCGTCCACCACCTCGTACCGGGTTGGGGTGGCCGAGCCGATGATGCGCTCGACCGGGATGCCGTAGGTCTCGCTGGCAAAAGCGCGCATGAAGTGAATGCCGCCACCCGAAACGATCCAGGTCTGAAAGCCCGATGTTTCTAGATAGTCCAGCAGTTCCAACATCGGCGCATAGATCATCTGGTTGTAGGTCATGCCCGTGGTCGGATGTCTTGCGGTCGCGATCCAATCGGCCACGTCGCCCTGAAACGCCTCGACGCTCATGCCCGAGTGGGAGACATTGAGGATTTCAAGCAGCCCGTCCTGCCCGCTGGCCAGAACCGTATCGGTATCACCTTTGGCAGCGGCTTTCAGGGCATCGGATTTCAATATGGACGGATCGGCCTCGGCCTTTTCTCGCAATCGGTCCAGCGCATAGATCAGTTGAAAGTAAAGCGGCTGCTCGCCCCAGAGCGTGCCGTCGTTGTCGAAGGTTGCGATGCGCGCCTCTTCGGGCACGAACTCGGCGGTGTTTGGATCGCTCACCCGTTCCACGAACGCGATGATCGCAGCCTTTGTCGGTGTGTCATTCCACGATGGAAGCGGGTCCGCCAAAGCGGCAAACGGCAAGGCCGAAAGGGCCGCAGTGGCCAACAGGCGCATGTTCATGAGCAATCTCTTTTGTTGGGAATACGGCGCGGGGCAATCCCGCGCCACGTGTTGGTGTGACTTGTGATCACCTGATCACTGACGGCTTGCCGACGCAGATTGCAGATTTTCAAGAACCTGATCGATCGAGAAACTGGCGGGCTTTTGCCGCGGCGGGTAATCCTTGAAGGTGCCAAGGAAACTCGCAACGATCGCCTGCGCCGGAACCAGAAGATAGGTGCGGTCCAGGCGCCATTTGGAATATCCGATGGACTCGTGCTGTGCCCGCTCGAACGGGTCGGCATAAAGGTCGATGATCTTAGGCAGGCGCAGGAAAATCAGCGGTTCCTGCCAGACATCAAACCCTTCCGAGCGCTGCGCCGCAAAAACGATCTTCCAGCGGTTGTAGCGCAGGTTCACCAGATCGCCGCCATCCGAGAAATAGATGAACTCGCGGCGCGGGCCGATTTCCTCTTCGCCCTTGAAGAAGGGCATGAAGTCGTAACCATCAAGGTGAACCGGTTCGTTTTCCTCACCAAACGGAGCCTCGGTCAGCATGCGCTCCTTCATGTCTCCGTCACCGAGTGCCGACATGAAGGTCGGGAACCAGTCGAGATGGCTGATAAGCTGGTTCGATTTGCGGCCGGGCTCGATGACACCGGGCCATTTGATCATCATCGGAACGCGATAGCCGCCTTCCCAGTTGTCGTTCTTCTCACCCTTGAACGGGGTTGTGCCGCCATCCGGCCAGGAAAACACCTCGGCGCCGTTGTCGGTGGAATACATCACGACGGTATTGTCGGCGATGCCAAGCTCATCCAGCTTGTCGAGTATCTGACCCACCATCTTGTCATGCTCGACCATGCCGTCCGGATAGACGCCCAGGCCTGTGACGCCCTGGCTTTCCTCTTTGAGGTGCGTGAAGATATGCATGCGCGTGGTGTTGTACCACAGGAAGAACGGTTTGCCCTGATCGACGGCGCGCTGCATGAAGTCAAGCGCCCCGGCGGTGACCTCTTCGTCGATGGTCTCCATCCGTTTGCGGGTCAACGGGCCGGTGTCTTCGACCGATCCATCGGCCGAGGCCTTGATCACGCCGCGCGGCCCGAACTGTTCCCGAAAGGCCGGATCTTTGGGATAGTCGACGTTTTCGGGCTCTTCCTCGGCATTCAGGTGATAGAGATTGCCGAAGAACTCATCAAAACCGTGGTTGGTCGGCAGATGCTCGTCCCGGTCGCCCAGATGATTCTTACCATATTGTGCGGTGATGTACCCTTTGGATTGCATGTATTCGGCAATTGTCGGATCTTTGGGTGACATGCCCTCCTTGGCGCCCGGCAGCCCCACCTTCAGCAACCCAGTGCGGAACCCGGATTGACCCGTGATGAAAGAGGCCCGGCCTGCGGTGCACGATTGTTCCCCATAGCTGTGAGTGAACAGCATTCCTTCGTTGGCGATGCGGTCGATATTGGGCGTTTCATAGCCCATCATGCCTTGATTGTAGGCGCTGATGTTCCAGTATCCGATGTCATCGCCCCAGATGACCAAGAAATTTGGCGTATCGGTCGCCGCACTATCCTGTGCTGAGATCGGACCGCTCAGGACCGCTAGGGTCAGGATGCATTGATTTTCGCTGCTCTGCGTGATTCACGGCTCGGAAAAC
>NZ_WPZY01000024.1 GCF_013031405.1 Ruegeria sp. HKCCD8929
CTGCAGCCGGCGGCGCTTCTGCTGGATGAGTTCCAGCATGTGGGGGCATCGGGGGTGCGGGATGTTCAGGCGCTCCTGAACCTGATCAAGTTTCTGGCCAATGAGCTTGAAATGCCCGTGATCGCCTTCGGGACCGATGCCTCCCTGCATGTTCTGAAGCTGGATACCCAGGTTGACAGCCGGTTTGACAAGCATGGCCTGCGGATTTGGCGCGACAATGAGGCTTTCGCGGATCTGGTGTGCAGTATCGTGGCTGCAATGCCCCTACGCGCACCAAGCCCGGTACAGGAAAGGGCTGTGATGCGGGCGCTTGTGGCCCTGTCGGGCGGTATCACGGGGGATGTGTTTCATCTGCTGACGACGGCCGCAGCCGCAGCGGTCGGGGGCGAAGAACGTATCACGCTGCGAGGTCTCGAAGCGGCTGCGGCTGGGGAATGGCGAGCCCTTGCCTGACAAATTGCCATTTGTCCCTACACCTCGGACTGGAGAAAGCCTTTCGGGCTGGTTGAGTCAGCTGGTGGCGCTGTATTTCGGGACGGAACGGCGCATGTGGCGGTGGATGGGGCTGCAAAACGGCCCCGCGGATAGTGATCGTCCCGATCGCGACCATCTGGAGGCGCTGACGTGGCGCACTGGTATCGATGTTGCGCGGTTATCTGCGATGGTGTTGCCGTGGGTCGAGGAGGCGCCCAGGCTTGCGGACCGGCTTCGGGTCACAGTTGCCCCATGGCGGATCGGGCCGTTCCGGCTGTTTGATGACACCCGGCGCTATTGTCCCCTGTGCCTGGCCACGGCTACGCCGCTATGGCCGCTGCACTGGCGCATCGGCGGTCCGGTATGTCTGACGCATCACGTGTGGCTTGAGCGGGCGTGCAGCCAGTGCCACGGGCCCCTGCCTGTGACCGGCCTGCCGCCAACCGGTTGTACCCGCTGCGCTACACCCTATCGCGCCACCCCGGGTAACCCGGTTGATCCAGGGGCAATGGCGTGTCTGGCCTCGGTCCATGGGCGTATTGTTCAGATCGTGTCTGACCCCGACCGGACACGGGTCCGGGCGATGACCGGGGCCTTGGATTGGGCTGCGCTGGGACAACTGGCCGGGCAATACGGACATCACCTCGCGTCAGACGCATCATTGGGAGACCGGCGGATTGCTCTGGAAGCCTGTGCAATCGCTGCCTCGGAACAAAACGTTGTGCTGACGGAAACGCCGATCTTGGCGGCGCGTGAGGGGGTTCCGATCCGAGGCGGGGCGCGTGTCGCACCGGCGTGCGGGGCCGTGGTGCCACCAAAACTGCCGCACCCGATCTCTGTCCTCGACGGGCTGAAAGAGCGCGTGGCTGAGGCATTGGCGCAAGCCCGCAGAGATTTGGCGGCTCAAAGTCAGCCGGTCACCGCGAAAGCATTGCGTCGGAAAGCCGATCAGATCTTGCGGAAGCCGAATGCCGGACGGGGCAGGGGTCTACGGGTTACGGACCAATGCCGTCACGAGTCCAGTGGTTAAGGAAAACCGACAATGGCGCGCAGTTTGCGCCGGAATGCGGGCAAAATCAATGAGAGATGATAAGCGATACTTATCGGATATAACAAGCGAAATCCAAAAGTCGCGCGGTAGCGCGCAAAACCATCAAATTCTGCGCGCCATGGAAGGAAGCCGCGATAGCCAAACTGAAAACCGCCCTGGCTCTTCGCTTGCCAGAGACCCGGATGGCGGGCGGGGTCCGGATCCACAGCAAGTTCTCGCCCCGGCTGCCCAAGATGGGACCCTCATGTGATGGCGCCCCGAATTTCGACACAGGCGAGATGTGAGGATCTCAATCCAGGGCGCACATCTGCCAGTCGAAGTGATCTTGCGCCCGATGTTCTTCCATCCACGATATCCAGTGTTGCATCGAGGTTTGGAAGAAATCCTGGCCGAGCGAGGCGCATCGGTGGAATACACGACGCTGAACCGATGGGTCACACGATACTCTTGTGCCATTGCAGAAGCAGCGCGTCGTCGCAAATCGCCATGTGATCGCTCTTGGAGAATGGACGAAACTTACATTGAAGTTAAAGGCGCGTGGATTTACCTCTATCGAGCCGTCGGCAAACACGGTAAGATCCTTGATTTCATGCTTTCACGACGTCGAAACAAGCCTGCGGCCACAAAGTTCTTCGCCCGGATGTTGGAGGCAAATCGACTGCAGAGGAAGATGACGATCGACAACAGCGTCACTAACACCGTAGGTGTTGAGACCATCAACATAATGCTCAACGGCTTTGGCTGCCCGATGCCAATCGAGATGGTGAGGCGGAAAAACTTGAACAGTATCGTCGAGCAAGATCACCGTTTTATTTTGCGGCGCACTCGCCCGATGCTGGGGATTAAAGCCGTCGCTTCAGCAGCAGCGTTAGATGGAATCGAAGTCGCGGAAGTGGCCGTAATGGTCAGCTAGCGCCTGGATTCTGCCCGTTTCGTCAATTCGCGGAACTGGCTGCGTAACCGCGGGTTCGGTGTGATCTCCTCGTTCAATAAGAAACTTCGCAACAAAACCGGGCTGGCGATAACAAACATCCCTGCAACCCTGGAATCAACCCCGAAACTTTGCGACAGATCCTATGCATGCGCTTGCAAGTACTGTGAGGCGAACTGTGAGCCAAGAGTGGAATCATGGAAACCAGATCACAAAAACAGCCTGTAAGCGCAAACATACAGTTTTGCATCCTGAGTGCGTTAGACTACACTGCGCGCGGCCATGAAACGTACGCGAGGCGTGCCAAGAATGAGAAAAAGATCAATCACATCGTACGATGTGGCCAAGGCTGCGGGGGTTTCGCAATCGGCAGTGTCGCGCGCATTTTCGCCCAATGCTTCGATTGCTAAGGCAACGCGAGAGCGTGTTCTCGAGGCTGCCAAAGAACTAGGGTACCAGCCCAACGCTATCGCGCGTAGCATGTCCTCGGCGAGGATTGGCGCGCAGCAGAAAACCGGCTTAATCGGGGTCATCTTCACGCGCTTCGAGGATCCGTTCTTTGCGCGCATGGTCGCGGATCTAAGCCGTAGCGTTCAAGCCTGTGGATGGCAGATGCTGCTGTTCACCGTGGACACGCATTCTGAGGTTGATAGCGCGCTCAACACGCTAATGCAGTACAAAATCGATGGCGCGATCATCATGTCAACGATCCTCAGCGACCAGATGGCCCAGACCTGCCGTGCGCGCGAGATACCGGTCGTGCTATTCAACCAAAGCGTCGAGGGGCTTGATGTGAACTCGGTGCAGATCGACAATCGAGGCGGTGGACGTCTCGCTACCGAATGTCTTGTCGAGACCGGACATGATCGCATCGCCGTCGTCGGCGGCGAGACTGGCGATGCAACACTGATGGCGCGTGAGACTGGGTTCGTCGAATATTTGTTAGAGGCCGGTGTGGAACTGTTCATTCGCGAGGAGGGCAACTTCACCTTCTCAAGCGGACGGGAAGCAGGGCTTCGTCTGTTCTCGCGCCGAGAAAGCCCCGACGCTGTATTTTGCGTAAGCGATGTCATGGCATTGGGTGTGCTTCATGCGGCGCGATTCGAGCTTGGGCTTCAGGTGCCACAAGACTTTTCGCTGCTGGGCTTTGAAGACATTCCTGCGGCAGAATGGCCGGGTCATTCCTTGTCCACGATTCGACAACCGACCCGTCGCATGATCCGCGATGCGGTCAACATTCTTGTTGATAATATGCAGGATCTCGACAGTTCTCCGCGCAGGGAGAGGTACAAGGGAACACTGATATTACGTGAATCGTGTCGCAAACGGAATCTGCCGGAAGCTACACAGCGTTGACGCGATTCCGCTTTGATTTTTTGTGACACACGCTTCCTCGACGGGCGTCGCAATCTTACCAAAAGTAGATCAAGGGACCCGTCCCGCCCGAGGGCTGGCGCTTGAGAGGAGCAAAGTGCTTTCGTAACCTACAATCATGTCCAAGTTCAGGATATTTCGTTGCTTCGTGGCTAGCCCGGGACAGTAATTGCGCTACGTTGTTGCCTTCATCCTGAAGGAAAACATTGATGGCGAGGCGCTGGAGTGGGCCGCCGGGCGCCTATTGCAACATTCGGAACGCCGCAAGATTTTGATTGTTCGTTCCGAGGGCGCACCAGTCGATCCGGCCACGCTGAAGCGGAATGACACTAAGGTCATTCTCGACCGGCACCTGCACGAAGTTATAGCCCACGTGGGCTCGAAAAGCAGTATCCCGCTGTGTGCGATCGGTAATCAGCATGACGTGTCGGCTCACTATCCGATCAGCCGACGGGTGGATCGCGCGGAAGACCTGGTCGATGTTGTGGTCGACCTTCTGGATCAATTTCAGCAGTCCGGTCGTCAGAAAGGTTGATGCACTATAGACCGCTCTGGAAGCCTACTTCCTCAACGGTACTTGGTCTTTGAACGTGATTGCCCACATTGCCCCCAGGTCCCCCTGTGTAGAGTTTCCCGAGACGAGATTTTGGGTTTGAGTGGTTCCATTGAGGAGAAGCCGTGATTGACGAACGGAACACCAAGGCGGGCGAGGCGGAACGCGCCCCTCACGCTGGAGACGGCGAGCCCGCGGCACAACGGAAACAGGATGCTGTTCTGCCTAAATTGCGAGGAGAGGACCTGGAGTTGGTCAGCCGAAATTGGCGTGAGCGCTGCTGATCTGAGCGGTTGGCGCGACGCTTTCTCTCCGGCGGCGTGGCTTTGCTGAAGAGCCGTGTGGAATATGACTGGAATCGTGAGCTGCGAACGATGCGCAGAGCGATTCCAGTGGCTTCCATTGTTCTACCTTCTGATACGTTACAGGAAACTCGTGCTCGGCGCTTGTGATGTCGCACTACACTCGACGGAGCAGACCAACAACAGGACTGTTTTTGCGGCCGAACATGTCTGCAAATCAACGTGTGAAAGGCTTTGCCGCCGTCAACTCAGGTGAACCCACCGGCAATCTCAGAATCAAGGAGCTGGCTTCAAAACTGGCTACGCTGTTGTCTTATGCACGGATAATGTCAGGCAAAATAAATGGCCAGCGCGATCAGCCCAACGCAATTGGCAAGTCCCCAAAGCAGCATCTGGAAATGAGTATTTTGACCCCCTTCATGCCCGAACCAGTAGCAGAAGTAATTCCCTGCGATCAAAAAACCGGCCCAGGTGGCGCAAAACAGCAGTGTAGCAATCAGGCCCAGCGATAGTCCCGTTGAAATAATGACAAGGCCCGAAGCTGCGCCTGCCAATGCTCCAACACCAAGCCAAAGCCCGGCGACGGCCAGCATTTCCCAGCCGACGATGAACGAGAACAAACGGCGACGGATCTTACGGTTGGTGAGCCGCCGGTAAGCAACATGCACGTAGGCTTCCGGATATTCCTCACGCATCCGCTCCATGTCCATGACCTGCGCTGTATAGGATTCGTTCAAGAACGGGTGAAACAGATTCTCGAACACACCTATAGTTAGCCAGGCCGCCATGAATGCCAGGTTAACGCACCCGGCAACAAGTAAAACAGTATCCAGCATATTTTATCCGTGGTTTTTGCCTGCCCGGGATCGGCCCGGACAGGCAGCAAGGTTCAGAATTCCCAGTACATGTACTGTGGGTAGAGCTCGTTCGAAATATGCACCGCTGCCCCTTTCAGGTTGCTCTTGCAGTGATTGTGGAGCGCCCGCCAGTAGGGCTGAATGATCACGCCTTCATCAATCATGATCCGCTCCAGCTTGGCCATGATCTCGCGCCGGGCGTCCGGGTCCGGCGTTGCCAATGCCTGATCGACCAGCGTGTCGAATTCGGCATTGGCGAAACCGGTTTCGCTCCAGCTCGCGCCGCTTTTGTAGGCGAGCGCGTAAGTCTGGATGCCAAGCGGGCGGTGGTTCCAGTTGGTGACCGAGAAGGGATATTTCGACCAATCGTTCCAGAAGGTGGAAGACGGGTAGACCGTGCGTTTCACTTTCATGCCCGCGTCGCGCAACTGACCGGCAATCGCATCACCCGTGGCCTTCCAGAATGCGCTGTCGAGCGTAACGAGATCAAACTCGTAGTCGCTCATCCCTGCCTCTTCCAACAATCCCATGGCAGCCTCGGCATCGCGCTTTGGGGCACCGATATCGGCATATTCTGGATGCTTGGGCGACACGTGATGGTTTTCGGCGACGCTGCCCAGGTTGTTATAGGCCAGTTCCAGGACGGTTGGGTTGTCGACTGCCAGCGCCAGTGCGCGACGCACACGGGCATCGGAATAAATCTTTTTACCGTCCACCTCGACCTGCTGATTGCAGCGTGCTAGCACCGTTGCGGCGGTTTCCACGCTGTTCTTTGTCCAGCCATCAAGGCTATCGAAAACAACGATATAATCGCCCTCAGTGTCATAGGTGACGTCGTATTCGTCGGCTTCGGCACCGGCGTAATAGGCGCTTGGGTCCGCGCCGAAATCGATGAACTCGACCCGATCCATGTAGGCACCATTGCCGGCGTTCCACCATTCGTGCCCTTCATTGCGCACCAGTGAGGCACTTTCGCCGACGCTGTAGCTTTCCGGCAGATAGGCACCCGTGCCGATCGCGTTGTCGAGCATGCTGGCTTCGTCGAAACTTGGGTGAACGATGGCTGCGGGATAATCAGCCAGACCGGCGATCAGCGAAATATCCGATCGCGGCAGGGTCAGGCGAACGGTATGGCTGTCGGCAACCTCCAGAACACCGTCCGTCATCTTGCCGCTGTCCGCATCAACGATCACCGCGAACTTGTTCGCCATAGCATTGCCTTCAACCGTGCTGTCGCAGAAACGTTCGATGTTGAAGGCAACGTCCTCAGCGGTGAAATCATCGCCATTGTTCCATTTCACACCCTTGCGCACGTTCAAAACATATTCGGTGGCATCGTCGTTGATTTCCCAGCTCTCCAACAGGATCGGAGTGAACGTGCCGTCCGAGTTGTACTGGACCAGATATTCCAGCCAGCCGCGCGTGAAGGTCGCCAGCGAGTTGAAATCGAATTTGCGCGGATCGCGCATTGTCACGAGTTGCTGTTGGATGCGCACGGTGCCGCCCATCTGCGCATCCGTTGCCGCGCGGGCAGGGGCGGCCATTCCCATCATGGCATAGGCCGTCGCAGCGCTTGCGCCAAAGCTACAGGCGGTTGCCAGAAACTCACGCCGTGTGACCGGGTCGGCATCGGGTTTCGGCGCCGATTTTACCAGGGCTTCCGGCAGTGGGCTGCCGCTACGTGTTCTAAATATCATTTGCGTTTCCTCTCTGTTGGGTCGTGAGGTGGACCGCCCGCAAGGCGTAGTCTTGTTGTTCCGGTTCAGGCCGGAACACGGATCAGGCTGATTCCGTCTGCTTCGGTGGCCGAGCTGCAGATGCTCGACAGCGTGCGAGGCTGTTCATAGGGCCAGGGCGTGCCACGATGCACGACTGCGCGCTGATCCCAGATCAGCACATCGCCTACGTTCCACTGATGGGAATAGACGAATTCCGGCTGTGTGCAGAACGCAATCAGCTCGTCCAGAAGCGCCTGGCTTTCGGCCTCGTCATAGCCGTCGATTTTGAAGGCATGGCTGGCGATATAGAGTGCTTCGTGCCCGTTGGTCGGGTTTTGCCACACGGCCTTCCAGTGCTGGTCGGGCCATTTATTGAACATTGGCAGCTTTGCCAGTTCCGGAGAAATCTTGCGCCGTGAATGGCTGTAGCGGTGCCAGATACCGCGGTTGCGGACGCGCGCCTTCAACGCTTCCGGCATCGCCGCCCAGGCGGCGCGGGTGCTGGCAAGCTCGGTCGCGCCGCCTTCGGTGGTGACGACCCGACCGATCAGGATGTTGGTTAGCGCCGGGTTGGGCAGAAACGTGCTGTCAGAATGCCACAGGAAGTTCGATTTCAGGTTCAGCGTCTTGAGATCCATTTCGCCGGTGGTTGAGCCGTCTTCCTGCACGTTCGACACCTGGGGAACTTCGAACTTCTCGCCGGGCTTGCGTTCATCCGCCTGCCGGTCCTCGATCGGGCCAAACAGCTTCGCAAGCGCCATGTGCTTTTCGTCGCTTATGTCTTGCCCGCGAAACAGCAGGGCGGAATGTTCCTCGAACAGCGCACGCAACTCCGGAAACAAATTGTCCGCTCGCACGTCCGCCAGATCAATGTCGGAAACCTCGACCCCGAACAGTTGTGTCAGAGGTTTTGTCTGAATAGTGGTCATGTCCTCAACCCTTTGCCTTTGCTTCAATTTCCTCAGCAGAGAGGTGTTTGACCTCTTCCCAGGCCCGTGACTTGCCGGGGTTCAGCAGTCCCTTGGGGTCCATCCGTTTTTTCCACGCCAGATGGCGATAATCGGCGTTCTTCAGCCCGCCGCCTTCGACGTGATAGGTATGCGCATCCGCAACGCTGTGGTTGTGTTGCTCATAGATGCCGTCGATCTCACGCAGCCGCGCCTCGTCCGAGAACCAGATGATCGGCAGGTCAAACGCCACGATCTTGCCGTCCAGCAGGGCGAATTCGTGGTGCTGCCAGACGTCGTCGCCAAGGGCCGCACCCACGGCGGCGACCGCGTCGGCATCCGCAGGATTGGGCACGCCGATCTGCTGATAGGTGGCCGAACGGTCGGCCTTCAGCACCTGCAACGTCGTGTGGTTGTACGCAAACTCAAAAACATGCGGCAGTTTCGCCGCCAGCCGTTCGTCGTCAGTCATCGCAAGGTCCAGATGACCGCCCTGATCGGCGATCATCTCGCGGAACGCCTCTATATCCTCGACCGGAACCAGCGAGACGAGAAGATGCTTGCCTTCCCGAATGTGCCCCTTGAGGCGCGGGAAATATTCGACGATCCGAGCTTCGACCGTACTGGCCAATTTTCGGCCGATATCTGATGCCGAAGCCAAGGCGTAGCCTGCGGCATAGCAATCCCGGTAAGTATCAAAAGTCGCCATGCAGCCGATCCAATCGCGGTGCGGCACGGTGCGCAGGGTGACCTCGGTGATGACCCCGTTCAACCCCCAGGCATGGTGAATTTGCAGCGCCTCTTCAGCGTCGAATACATGCTCTTGCGGGTCAGCCTCCATCGACAGCGCCTTGAGCTGGATGATGTTGCCCTTTTCGCGCAGCGCGCCATTGGCAATCGAGCCGATCCCGGCGGACCCACCGGCGACAAAGCCGCCGATGGTGGCGATATCCTGCGTCGAAGGGAACATGGCCATTTCCCAGCCCTGCGCCATCAATGCCGCGTTCACATCCGCCATGAGCGCACCAGCCTCGGCGCGCACATATCCTTCGCCGATCTCAAGGATTTTGTTCATTGCCGTGGTTTCGATGATCAGCCCGCCCTTAAGGGGCACCGCCTGCCCATAATTCCCGGTCCCTCCGCCGCGCAGGGTAACAGGCAGGTCTTCCTCATAGGCGCGTTGCAGGCAGTGGCGCATCTCGGACGTGGTCTTCGGGACCGCGACCAGATCGCCGAAGCACTTTCCGAGCTGCGCGTTCAGCAGCGGGCTGTACCAGAAGAAATCCCGCGAGCGTTTCTTGACCAATACAGGTTCCGAGATCACCTCGACCGGGGCCAGACTGGCGGCAAAGGCGTCCCAATCGGTTTCGGTGCGGTCCATGGTTTTCGCTACCATTTTTGTTCTCCTTGCAAGACCTCGGCCAACGGGCGCGGCGAGCTGCCGTTGCTCAGAATGGCCGTGACCGAGGGGGCGTCGAACAGTTGCAGATCCCCGATTGCGGCCCCGTCGACGGTTATGGGAGCAAGGCCAAGCGCGCGGCGCGCGCCGGTGGTGATCATAGGAAGATGGCTGCCAAACGGCGGATCCAGATGCGCCGCCAAAGCCGCCAGCGACAGGGTTGCCAAGGGGTCATGGCTGCCCAGCGGGCAGAAGGCGTCGCAGACATTGTCGGCGCCCAGCACGACGTTGACTCCAGCTTCCTGCAATTCGCGGATGCATGTGATGCCGCGCCGATCCGGAGTCCCTTTACGGCGGCCCTGCAGATAGAGGTTGGTGGCAGGCAAAGCAGCAATGGAAATTTCGGTCTGTGCCAGTTTATCGGCGATGCGCCGCACGTCCGAAGCTTCAAAATTCATCAGGCTGCAGGCATGCCCGCACAGCACAGGGCCCTGAAACCCGGTTTCCAGCGCGACATCCGCGATCATCTCCAGCCCGTCCAGGCCGGGTTCCAGCCCCTCATCGACGTGAAAATCAAGCGCCGTGCCAATTCTTTCCGCGACGCGGAACGTGCTGAGGATACCCTCGCGCCGGTTCGGCTGGTCCAGAACAAACGCGCCGAGGACCGCATCTGCCTGCGACACCTGACGGGCACAAAGCGCGGCATAATCATCCTCGGTCATTCTGGCCACATCGGTCAGCGCCGCGCGCTGCAGAACAGTAGCGTCAGGCAGGTCTTCGACCAGTTCTCCTATGATGTCCCACGCCAAGGGAGTGGCTGCCGGATCGGTGGGTGTGCCCCAATCCACATGCGTGCGAATGGCGACACAACCTGCATTCAGCAACTCTTGCAACCCACGCCCCGCACGCGCGCGGATATCGGCTTCGGTCCACGTCTCGCGCTCCCGCGCCTGGGCCTCAATGGCCTCGGCCAAACCGCCGCCGACACCTTCCATCCGATCGATGGTGTGGCATTTGTCCAGATGCACATGCGGTTCGGAAAACTTGGGCAGGACAAGGCGGGTCGGAGTGGTACTGGCGGGTTCCAGCCCGGCCACACGGCCGTCGCGGATTATCAGATCGCCCGCAAGGCAATCACCCTGTAGCTGCCCGCCGAAATCCTCGTCTGCCAGCACCGAGGTGGGGACTCGCACACCGGGCAGTCGCGCCACAGATGGAACAGCATCTCTCATGAGCCACTCCTGTGGTCGAAACGAGCAAACTCGGCGAGAAACAGCGCGAAATTGCGACCCGCAGAAGCCAGCATCGTCTCACCCTTTTTCGCAGTGGCAGCAGAGGCGTCTCCACAGACGCCTTCAGGGTTGAGATCACCCGTAATCCACCCGGGGGAGGCTGGCTGGCCGGTCAGGCCGATGAACTTGAACTCTTGCTGCCAATCTTCCATCGCTGCGCGAAAATTCTCCGCCTTGCCCATGTCCACCAGATCGGGCCGGGCCGCTAACATGGCTGAGGTTTCGCTGTCGCCCGCATGCAGGTCCACGGCATAAGAGGCCGGGTCGAATAGCCCTTCGGTTTCGGCGAAACCGGACCACGAACATACCGCCACAATCAGATTGTGGTCGACCCGCAACTCACGCGCAGCGACCTGCAACAACGCGGTATTACCGCCGTGCCCGTTGAACAGGACCAGACGCTCAACCCCGGCCCGCGCCACCGAAGCGCCGATATCGCGCAGCGCCGCCAGAAGCGTTTCAGGAGACAGGCTCAGAGTGCCGGGAAAATGGTTGTGTTCGTTGCTTTTAGTGATTGCCAGCGCGGGCAGTACCAGGACCGATTGCTCTGCGCTGAGGTTGGCCAGCATTCGCGCGACTGCTTCTTGTGTCAGGTCAGTATCGACCGAAAGCGGAAGATGCGGCCCATGCTGCTCGGTCGCGCCCAGTGGCAGCACTGCCACCGTGTCAGATGGCAACGCCCCGAAATCAGGTGCCTTCAGATCGGCCCAATGCCCTTGAACACTCATGCCACCCGCCCCAGAAAACTGTCAAGAAACCCGTTGAACCAACGCCCCTGCGCTGCATCATGTGCATCCATCAACCGGTTCTGCGTCTGCACATCCTGCACACCGGGCCTTCCGTACACATGCTTCTTGCTGTCCTGCCAGCGGCGGAACCCAGTTGGTGTAACTTCGGAATGGAACTGAAAGCCGTAGACGTTATCGCCGTAACGGAAGGCTTGGTTTGGGTATTGGGCATTGCCAGCAAGCCGAACCGCCCCTTCGGGTAAGTCAAAGGTATGATAATGCGCCTGGGTAACGACCAGCGGCTCCGCAAGGAAGCTTCCGGCCTCTTCCGTGGGCTCCAGCGGATAGTATCCGAACTCGAAGTATTCTTCTTCCGGCGCTCCGGCCCAGGCGCCCAGGTGATAGGCGATTTGCTGACATCCTTGGCAGATGCCCAGCAGTGGCATTCCCTGTTCCAGGCATTGGCTGATCCAACGATCTTCCTCAAGCAGGAAGGGGTATTTTGATGTTTCGAAAACATCAAACAGACCGCCATAGATCACCGAGGCGGCAACCTCGCCGACATCATCCAGACGGTCCCCGGAAAAGGGTTTGCGTGTTACGGCCTCATAGCCATTTGCGGCCAGCCAGGTGACGACACGATCATCGCCGGGCTCATCGCCATGGCGCACCAAAAGAACACGCGGTGCCATATTCTCCCTCCTTCAGAGAATTGGTTTTGCGTGGCCCTGATGTTGATCTGTGCCAGAGAATGTCTTTAGGCTTGCAAACTCACAGCTATCTTGCAAGCCTTTTGTGTGACCGGGAATTCGGTAATAAAATGAAAACCTTAAAACCAACCTCCATTCGACTGCCTTTCGGCAACTATGCCTATGGAACCGAGATACCAGCTGGCCAGCGGTTGGTTGTCACCTCTGGTCAGCTCGGCATTCGGGCGGATGATTCGATCCCGGAAAACTGCTATGAACAGGCCGTGATTTGTTTCGAAAACATCCGCGAGATCCTGCGCCATGGAAAAATGGAACCCTCCGATATCGCCCATATTTCAGCTTACGTAACCAGCCGCGACCACATGGCCGATTACATGCGTGCACGGGACGAATTTCTGGCCGGGACCGGGCGGATTCCAAGTTCAACCTTGCTGATCGTTTCAGGATTCACGCGTGAAGAATTCAAAGTCGAAGTGGAGGTAATGGCCGCGAAATAAAATTTGCCCTTCCCGACGCACGTAAAGACAATCTGAAGATACTGTCTTGGCGACCTCAGACGCCTTCTTCTAGGTAAGCTTCCGCTTGATTGCATACACGTAATCAAGTTGGCAACGCCTTACGTGGTTGCCCTCGTTTCGTGCTTAGTCCACGGGGTCTCACCCAGGACCGTCGCTTGTTCGCCATGTGGTTCCTGCGTTTTCTTAACCATTCCGGCGAACCACTTCAGCGAAGGAGTGTCGTTCTTTCACGTGTGTAGGTATCAAGTTGAGCGTGAGTTGCGTGCGATCGTCATCGAACGTGAACGGTGCTTTAGTTCTGCCGCATCGACAGACGACAGCGTTGCTGACTGCAAACGTTGTAAAATCTCATCCGGGATCGGGGCGGCTTGAGGGGTTGGTTTTTGCCGGACGTGAAGCTCCATGAATTCGCCAACAGCAGCCAGATCATCACCGTTCCGCATCTGCATGTGCAGATGGAAACGCTTTTCATCACAATTTAGAATACGCGTCTCAATTCGAAGATTGTCAGCTTCCTTGACTTCCCGCAGATAAAACTTGTGGTCCTCAAGTAAATAGATCGTGCACCCGGTGCGCGCGCGATACTCTGCATCGAACCCAACCTCATCCTGCATCGCATCGACAGCATAGCTGAATACCAGCCCGTAATAGGCGTCTTGCATGTGACCGTTGTAGTCGATCCATTCAGGTTTCACTGTGGTCTTAAAAGTGAACATCAATCCCGGGGCACCTCAAGATCATAAAAACGCGCAGCGGTTTCTCTGAACACCCCCGAGTGTGCCTCAGCAGGGACCAGATCACGGTAAGCCTGAGCTAGAGATGTATAATCACAATAAAGCTTGTCGACCGGGAAGTTTGAGCCGAACATGACTCGATCCGCCCCGAACTGTGCAAGGCACTCATCCACAATTGGGCGTATGCTTTCCACGGTCCAGTTGTGATCGAACATCCCCAGGCCAGACAGTTTGCAGGTAACCTGAGGAAGATCGGACAGGTGCCGAAGGTGCTTGGCCCACTCTTTCAATCCTTCAGGACTGCGGTCGTGCGGTGAGCCTGCGTGACACAGCGCAACCTTTGTATTCAGAGCCTGTGCCAGTACCCCAGCCGTCTTCTCCATTAAGCCAGGAATGAGTTGCAGATCAAAGCTGAGACCGCGCCGCCCAGCTTTCTGCAAACCGGTCAGGAAACGCGGATCGTCCAGTAGGGTATTGGTGCCTGTCTGCGCGTCCTCTCCGGGTGCGCGGCCAACGATCTGGCGCACGCCACGCACAGTCGGAAGGGACTGAAACGTCTCTAGCTGGGCGGAAAGGTCGGCCGAGGTCAGGTCACAGAACACAACCTGCGCCATCGGCCAGTCTGGATTGGCATCGGCGACGGATTGGACCCACTGAGCTTCGTCCAGACCGTTTTCGGCCCCCACCTGGATATGGATCGACGCGCGGATGCCGCAGGGCTCGGCCTCGGACCGAAACTCCCGCAGTAGGAAATTTCTTTGAATCGGCGTCGGGTCGCCAAAGAACCTTTCTACCCCGCGTGCCATCAGCCACGGGTAGTGCACTGCCTCCAGGTCCCAAAGGTGGTGATGTGCGTCGATCCAGCCGGTCATGTGCGCGGCACCTTGGCCGTGCGTTCCAGAATATCGACACCCTGTTGCTTCCAGAAATGCAGCAGGTCGATGAAGATCCAGTTCTCAGCCAGCTTGTCACCCTCGCGCCGATAGATGTCAATCACCCGGAATTCACCGGCTTTGTCGGTGGCGGGCATGCCCATGAACCCGCCGGTGGGCCGCGCCGTGAAATTCGGCCAGCCGAAAAAGCCGCCATAATGACCTTCAGCCATGCGGCAAATGTGTTTGGTCTTTGAACGGTCCGTGAAGGAGGCCCTGAACGGGCCGGCGTGCTGCTTTGCGTAGCGCTCAATCGTATAGGTCGCACCGATCCCGGCTGGCCCCCACCAGATCATGTCTTCGCGCCATGTCTGGCGCAATTCGTCGTCAAGGCTCAGGCCGCTGTTCCATTGGCCGATATCGAAAATCATGGCATTAATCGTGCCGAGGGTTTTCTCGCCTTCTTCGGCGGGCTGCGGGCCGAACATCAGCCCGTCATGCGTCATCGGCCCGGGTTGAACCAGATGGGCCGCAGTCTGTGGTGGAAAGGGCTGCAGCCCGGCCTGCATCATGAAATGCGGGATGTCGAAATACATCGCCGTCTCGGTGAATTTGCCATTCTCGACCTTGTTGAACTCGCAATAACGCAGAAACGCCATCTTGCCTGTTGGGGCGATGCCCAGCCATGCATTGTCGAACAGGCCCATTAGGTGCCCCATCGAAACAACCCAGACCGAGTTAAACCCGTCCATTTCGTTTTTACCGGCCATGAACACGTCCATCCGACGTTGCAGGTGCTTTAGGCTGTGCTTCAGAGGGTGCCAGAATTTCTGTGCCACATCTTCAGTGCCATGCAGCTTATCAAACGGATGGAACCCGCACCAAAGGTAGTCTTCTGCGCAGAACACGGACATCGTGTTAGCGATATCCGATTCTTCCGCGTTGCTTAGTGCCCCATAATAATCAAGAACGACTGTTTTTTCGGCTTCATAAGACATGTCGTTTTCTTTCAGTACTTTAACAACAGCAGCGCAGCGGCTGCCAGTGTAATCGTAGACGTTGTTGCACGCGTATGCAAAAATCACTTGCCAGATGTTTCATTAGATGTCTATGCTTTTTGCAAACGTATGCACAGAGACCTATCTGGGAGGGGCTCAATGGCCGAGATTCAACTTCGCAACGTCGGAAAACGCTGGGGTGCGTTCGTAGGGGTCGACAATTTCGACCTGACGATCGCAGATAAAGAGTTCCTCGTATTGCTCGGACCGTCTGGCTGTGGGAAGACGACCACCATGCGCATGATCGCCGGCCTCGAGGACGCTTCGGAAGGTGACATTCTCGTAGACGGTAAGCGCGTCAATGACCTTGAGCCCAAAGATCGCGATGTAGCGATGGTTTTTCAAAGCTACGCGCTTTACCCCAACCTGAATGTCTATGAAAATATACGATTTCCGCTGAAGGTGCGTGGCGTCGATCCGGCTACTCATGACGAAAAGGTACGCCGCGCCTCGGCCATGGTTGAGCTTGACGATTTCCTGCATCGCAAGCCATCGGAGCTTTCTGGCGGTCAGCGCCAGCGGGTGGCGCTCGCCCGTGCCGTTGTGCGTCAGCCCAATGTGTTTTTGATGGACGAGCCACTGTCGAACCTTGACGCCAAGCTCAGGGTTTCGACACGTGCGCAAATCAAAAATCTCAGCCACGAACTGGCCGTGACCACTATTTATGTTACCCACGACCAGATCGAAGCGATGACACTGGCGGACCGTGTCGTGATCATGAAAAAGGGTGTGGTCCAGCAGGTCGGCACCCCGGTCGATATCTACGACCGGCCCGCCAATGCCTTCGTTGCCAGCTTTATCGGCAGCCCTGCAATGAACCTGATAGATGGCCAGATCTCTGGTGGGACTTTTACCGCTGACTACACGTCGATTTCCGGCCTCTCTGCTCCGGACGGGAAGGTCACGCTCGGCTTCCGCGCTGAGGACGCGCAGGTTGTCGAGAGTGGCGGGCAGATCACCGGGCCGATCTATACGCTCGAACTTCTGGGCGATGCGACCATGGTTTCTGTTCGAATTGGTGGCGCATTGGTTCAGGTCAAGGCAGACAAGAATTTCCGCGCCGAGATTGATGACACTGTCTCGATTTCGATCCCGAGCGAGCACTGTCACCTTTTCGAAGCCGGAGAGGACGGGGCAAGAATAGAGGCCTGATGCCTCAAAAAAGGGCCCCCGAAAACCCGCGGGGGCAGACCCTTGGGTGCGCGATTGCAAGGCGCACCCGACCAACCTGAAACAGGGAGATCAAGATGTTTCTGAAAAAAATTGCCGTCGCTGGCGCGTTTGTGGGCTTCATGGGGAGCGCGGCACATGCCGCCAATTGCGGGCCGGACGGTCAATCAATTCGCATTCTTGCGTCCGACTTCCCGGCCATCCATGCGGTCGCCGGATTGGCCGAGGAAAATTGCGCGTCTTCAGCCTCAGAATTCAGCCGTAACCACACGACTGAAGCGCGCCAGATCATGAATGCCGCGCTGACGCCGAACCCGGCGGAATACACCTCGGTGATTGTCGCCAATGCGACTCTGACCCAACTGATGAATGACGGTCTGGTCCGTCCGCTGAACGATCTGGTCAAAAAATATGGCGAAAACATCCCGCCCAACCTGCAGATCAAGATCGGTGACGACGTCATGGCAGTTGCGTTTATGGCAAATTCCCAGCACCTGTTCTCGCGCAAGGACATACTGGAGCAGGTTGGAATCGACACAATCCCCTCCACCTATGGTGAGGTCGTTGCCGCCGCCAAGGCCATTCGCGAGGCGGGCATTATGGAATACCCGATCGTGATGAACGTGAAGACCGGGTGGAATGTTGCTGAATCCTTCAACCTTGCATTCATGGCGCATGGCGGCCAGTTCTTCAAACCTGGCACCGCCGAGCCGACCGTGAACAGCCCGGAAGGCGTCGCCGCGCTTGAAACCCTGAAATCGCTGGTCGAGTACGCTCATCCGGACCACCTGACCCAGGCGTCGAACGAGACCCAAGGCCTTTGGGAAGCCGGCAAGGCCGCCCTTGGCATCATGTGGGGCTCGCGCGGAGCACCGATCATCGACGATGAAGGCTCCAGCGAAGAGATAACATCAAACACGGTTCTGTCCGCTGCGCCATCGGTTGAGCCGGGGGGCGTTCCGGGAGCGACGCTGTGGTGGGACGGTTTCACCATCGCAACGAACGTGTCGGATGAAGAAGCCGAGGCGGCCTTCGCAGCACTGGCCAGCGCGCTGACCCCGGAGATGGTTGCCGCCAACAACGACGACGCGGTTTGGCTGCTGGAAGGCTTTAATCCGGGTCCTGCGGCGGCCGGTGTTACGGCTACGGTCCAGGGTGGGGCCAAGCCCTACCCGATGATCCCACAGATCGGGATTATGCACGGCGTGTTGGGCAACGAACTGACCGACTTCCTGAAAGGCGGTGAAAGCGCCGAACAGGCCCTGGCTGACGCCGAAGCGGCCTATATCACAGCGGCCAAGGAAGCCGGGTTCCTCAAATAACACTCCCCGACTCGAGGGGGTTTTCGCGGGCCCCCTCATCTTTTTCGGACTCAAATCTGGAACGCACGCTATGAAGCATCGCACCTTTTTCTGGTTCATTCTACCGACGCTCTCCGCAATGATCCTGTTCATTGCGCTGCCAATCGTTTCGGTTTTTGTTCAATCGCTTTTCGTCGAACACGAGCAGGTTCTCATTGTCTCCGAAAGCTGCGGTCCGTTTGGCTGTACCGAGTCAACGGCGGTGGATACCGAAGCCACTGCTAGGCTCAACGAAGAAGCACCACTTGGTCGCTTCAACGGGCTAGGCACTTATTTCAACCGATCTCACCTTGCTTTTGCCGAAATAGGAGAGGCCTGGGCGGCTTCCGACAGCCTCGGCGAGTTCTGGAACAAGGTCTACAACCTGCCATTCTACAACGCTCTGACCTTTACCCTGACTTACACCTTTCTCGTGACGCCTCTGGTGCTTGTTCTTGGGATGGCCGTGGCGGTTGGCGTTAACAATCTTCCCCGTATTTTCAAGGGGCCGGCGATCTTCGTTTCGCTTCTACCCTTCCTTGTGACCCCTTTGGTCGGCTCGCTCATCCTGTTCTGGATGGTGGACGGTGATGGCGTCATCGGCGCAACAATTCAGAGAGTATTCGGTGACCCTACGCTCAGCCTAAAGGCGTCTACACCGCTCATGTGGTTCATGCTGATGGTCTATGGTGTCTGGCACACCCTGCCTTTCAGCTTCATCACATTCTATGCAGGGCTTCAGACCGTCCCAGAAGATACAATGGAGGCCGCGCAGATCGACGGCGCCACCAAGTGGCAGCGAATGATCCACGTCGTTGTGCCCCATCTGATGCCGCTGGTGACCTTTGTGACGCTGATGATGATCATGGACAATTTGCGCGTGTTTGAACCGATTGTCAGCTTTTCCGCGGAGGCTCACGCCCGCTCGCTCAGCTGGATCATCTTCAACGACCTGCGCGAAAGCGGCAATCCGCTCTACGGTTCGGCGGGCGCAACTTCGCTGCTGACTATTTTCCTTGTGGTCATCCTGATGTCACCGGTGCTTGTTCGCACCTGGCGCGACTTCACCCGTAAATCTCACTGAGGACACGACATGGCGACCAAAGCACAATCCCGCATGACTCCGCTAAAGCTGTTCTCCTACGGCTTCGTTGTCCTCTGGCTGATAATTGCCGCCTTCCCGTTCTTCTGGACCTTCTGGGGCAGCTTCAAGGTACAGGCTGACTTCTTGTCCAAGGCCGACTGGATGAACGCACTGACCGGCGCCAACACGATCGAGCAAACCGGCGGTGCCTTTACCGGTGCCGGTTATCACGGGGCATGGGTTCTGGAAGATTTCTGGTTCAACTTCAAGAACACCGGCATCGTGGTTTTCTTCACCGTGCTCATCTCGCTGACCTTCGGAACGCTCGGGGGTTATGCGTTGGCGCGCTCCGGTTTCCGCTATGCGTTCTGGATCCTGATGGCCGCACTCGTGTTCCGCGCGATGCCGCATATGACGCTGGTTTCAGGTTACCTTTTGTGGTTTTTTGAGTGGAATGTCTGGGGCATTCTGCCGACAACCATCATCGTTCTGGTGGCGATCAATCAGCCTTTTACCCTGTGGATGCTGCACTCCTTCTTCAAGAACATCCCCAAGGACATGGACGAAAGCGCAATGGTCGATGGTTGCACCCGGTTTCAGGCCTTCTGGCACGTGATCGTCCCGGTCATGTGGCCCGGCGTGATCACCACCGGCCTGTTCAGTTTCCTGCTGGCCTATAACGACTTTACCGTGGCCGTGATGCTCTTGAGCGAAGAGAATGAGACCATCATTCCCGCCATCAACAGCTTCATGGGCACCACCCAGATCGAAGGCAAGGTCATGTACGCGGTTGCCGCCGTGGTTTCTGCCACCGCGCCGCTGTTTGTCCTGATCCTGTTCTTCCAGCGCCAGATCGTCAGCGGTCTGACCGCCGGAGCGGTAAAGGGCTAATGAGCGCCGCCAGATATAATGCAGTTGGGCGCCACCCGGCGCTCAACCGGATGCCAAGGGATTTTCTGTCAGCCGACTAACTCTCCCCGTCAGCTTTGAATTTCCCTTGGCAACCGAAAAAGGACGAGAAACATGAAGGGCTCCCGCCCCGAACAGGCCGTGCTGACCAAAGACACGGACATGAGCAAGACAGATGAAACCCGCGCCGTGATCGAGGCGATGGTCGACGGGCTGAACGACCATCGCATAAACGACATTGGCGAGTTTTTTTCGGAAGGATTCCGCTGGCTGGGCAACCAAGGCTGCGGCACCAAGACCGGGCTGAAAGAATTTCAGGAAAACTGGCAGCGCCCATTCCAAGCTGCTTTTTCCGACAAGGCCTGCATCGACGAGGCCCGGCTTTACATGGGCGAATGGGCCGCCGCGTTTGGACGGCAAGAGGCGACGCATTCTGGAGAGTTCCTGGGCATCGCCCCGACCGGCAAGCGGGTCGAGATCCGTTATATGGATTTCTGGAAAGTCGTCGACGGCAAGATTGTCGATAATTGGGTGAATGTCGACTTCGCCCATGTCGCCGCTCAACTGGGCGTTGATCTGTTCAACGGAAAGGGATGGGAAACATTCGACCGGGGAGAAAAGACTCCGCCCCGGCCCGACAATTGAGGATTAGGACAATGGCTATCGAATATCTGAAACGCGGCAAACCCGAGGCCGACCGGGCCGAGGACGACGCCAAAACCCGCGCCGTCGTTGAAGCGACGCTGAAAGACATCGAAACCCGCGGTGACGCCGCCGTGCGTGAGTTGTCGGAGAAGTTCGACAACTACTCGCCGAAAAGCTTCCGTCTGAGCCAACAGCAGATCGACGATCTGATCGCGTCGCTGACCGAACGTGAACTGGCCGATATCAAATTCGCCCAGAAGCAGGTGATGAATTTCGCTCAGGCGCAGCGCGACTCGATGCTGGATATCGAGATTGAAACTCTGCCCGGCGTGATCCTCGGGCATAAGAATATCCCGGTGCAGTCCGTGGGCTGCTACGTACCGGGCGGCAAGTTCCCGATGGTGGCTTCGGCGCATATGTCGGTGGCAACCGCCAAGGTTGCAGGCGTTCGCAGGATCATCGCATGCACGCCTCCGTTTCAGGGCAAACCGAACGCGGCCGTGATCGCGGCCATGCATCTGGGCGGCGCGCATGAGATTTATGTCATGGGCGGCATTCAGGCCATCGGCGCCATGGCGATTGGCACGGAAACCATCGATCCGGTTCACATGTTGGTGGGACCGGGCAATGCCTTTGTTGCCGAAGCCAAGCGCCAGCTCTTCGGCCGCGTCGGCATCGATTTGTTCGCCGGTCCGACCGAGACCATGGTCATCGCAGATGAAACCGCAGCCGATGCCGAGCTCTGCGCGACCGATTTGCTGGGACAGGCCGAACATGGTTATAACAGCCCCTGCGTTCTGGTCACCAATTCGCGCAAGCTGGCCGAGGAAACGCTGAGCGAGATCGATCGTATCCTCGGCATCCTGCCCACCGCCGGCACCGCCAAGGTCAGCTGGGAGGAATATGGCGAGGTCATCGTCTGCGATACCTATGACGAGATGCTGAAAGTGGCGGATGACATCGCGTCCGAGCACGTTCAGGTTATGACAGACCGCGACGATTGGTTCCTGGAGAACATGACCTGTTACGGCGCGCTGTTCCTGGGTCCGCGCACCAATGTCGCAAATGGTGATAAGGTGATCGGCACCAACCACACCCTGCCAACCAAAAAAGCCGGGCGCTATACCGGCGGGCTCTGGGTCGGCAAGTTCATGAAAACCCATAGCTACCAGAAGGTCGTCACCGATCAAGCCGCGACGATGATCGGCGAATACGGCTCACGCCTGTGTATGTTGGAAGGCTTTGTAGGCCATGCCGAACAATGCAACATCCGCGTCCGGCGTTTTGGCGGCATTAACGTGCCTTACGGTGAAGGCGCGGCTTATCGCGAGACCGCAGACGCTTCCTCGTAAGCGGGAGGTCATTGCTACAGAACTTGCGCCCGGGTTCGCCCGGGCGTTACGGATTTTGAAAGAGAAGCAGATAACACAATGCGAGATTTCGCAATGGACGCACATTCTACCCACAAGGCCCTGATCGCGCCGTTGCGCGAGGCCATGTACAACTTTGACGAAGCCGGCGTCCGCGCCGCGCTGCAGGCGGTGATTGCCCCCGATGCCGTCATCCACATGCCGCATCCGTTCGGCGACCTGACCGGGCCGCAGGAACTCTACGACACGTGCTATGCACCGCTGCTGAAATCCATGCCTGATCTGGAACGCCGGGATTGGATCGTGATGGCCGGGCGTACGGAACATGGCGATGATTGGATCGGCTGTGGTGGCCACTACGTTGGTTCCTTCGTCGCCCCCTGGTTGGACATCCCGCCGACGGGGCATCTGACCCATATGCGGTTCCACGAATTCTACCGCTTCGAAAATAGCAAGGTTGTCGAGATCCAGACGCTCTGGGACATCCCCGAAGTGATGATGCAAGCCAAAGCCTGGCCGATGGCCCCGTCACTGGGGCTGGAGTTCTGCATTCCCGGCCCGGCGACGCTGGACGGCATCGTGCCTGGACCGTGGGATGAGGCGAAATCTCAGGCCTCGTGCAACCATATCGTCGACATGCTGGACCATCTGAAGAAACACCCCAGTCAGGGTGGGCCCGAAGTGATGGAGATGGAACGGTTCTGGCATCCGCGCATGAACTGGTACGGCCCCGCCGGGATCGGCACCGGGCGCGGAATCGCAGGCTTCCGCAACTGGCACCAGATTCCGTTCCTGAACGGTATGCCCGACCGCGGCAAATACGTCGAAGATATCATCTACCATTTCTTTGGTGACGCCGAATATGCTGCCGTCACCGGGTGGCCGAACATGATCCAGACCGTCACCCATGATGGCTGGATGGGAATTGCCCCGTCGGGCAAAAAGATCACCATGAGGTCGTTGGATTTCTGGCGATTGGAAAACGGCCTGATCCGCGAGAACTGGGTCATGGTCGATCTGTTGGACGCCTACCGCCAACTGGGCGTAGATGTCTTTGCCCGCCTGCGAGAGTTCAACAAGGCACGTGTACCGGGCACAATTCCGTTCCCGGTCGGCGAGGTCTGATATGCCCCAATTTCCCAGCACCCCAAGTTTTGACCTGAGCGGCAAGCGCGCGCTGGTCGCCGGAGCTTCGTCCGGCATCGGCATGGCCTGCGCCGTGGCGCTGGCGGAACATGGTGCTGAGGTCACTTTGGCGGCGCGCCGTACTGGCGCGCTGCAGAAAATTGCGCAGGACATGTCGGCGCGGGGGTGGTCTGCCAAGGTTCTGGAACTGGATGTTTCGGACATCCCGGCGACCGCTGAAGCCGTGGCGCAGAACGGGCCATTCGATATTCTGCTGAACTCCGCCGGGCTTGCCCGTCACGGCAAGGCCGCGGACACGCAACCGGATGATTTCGATGCAGTGATGGGCGTCAATGTCAAAGGTGCTTATTTTCTGACCCAGGCCGTTGCCAAAGGCTTGCTCGATACCGGTCGCCCCGGTTCGCTGATCAATATCTCCAGTCAGATGGGCCATGTCGGCGGTCGCGAGCGCGCCGTGTACTGTGCGTCGAAATTCGCGGTTGAAGGGTTCTCCAAGGCGATGGCGCTGGAATTCGGTCCTTTGAAGATCCGGGTCAACACGATCTGCCCCACCTTCATCCTGACGGATCTGACAAAGTCGACTTTCGAAGACCCGGGCAAACGGGCCTGGATTCTGGACAAGATAAAACTGGGTCGCCCGGGAGAGATTGAAGACATTATGGGGGCCGTCGTCTATCTGGCCTCGGATGCGTCGGCATTGGTGACCGGTACGGCATTGATGGTGGACGGAGGTTGGACGGCGGACTGATGGCGACACACAAGGTTACATCTTTGGAAGTCGCCCGCCTCGCAGGGGTTAGCCAATCTGCGGTCAGTCGGGTATTCACGCCTGGTGCATCGGCGTCCAAGAAAACCGTAGAAAAGGTGCGCAAGGCCGCCAAAGAATTGGGATACCGCCCGAACGTTTTGGCCCGTGCAGTGGTGTCCGGGAAAAGCCGGATCATCGGCCTCGTCGTTGCTTACCTGAACAACCAGTTCTACCCTGAAGCGCTTGAAAAGCTGACGAACGCTCTGCAGGAGCGTGGATACCACGTGCTGATATTCATGGCTTCGCAACAGGCTGGCAACATTGACAGTGTGGTCGAGGAAATCCTCGACTTTCAAGTTGACGGCATTGTCGCCGCATCGGTGGCTCTGTCTTCGGACCTGTCGGGCCGGTGCAGGGCGGCGGGTGTACCGATGGTGCTGTTCAATCGGGCGCAGGACGATCCGGCCATGTCTGCGGTGACATCGGATAATTTCGCAGGAGGGCGCAAAGCTGCTGAATTCCTATTGGCCGGGGGACATAAGAAAATCGGCTACATTGCCGGGTGGGAAGGCGCTTCGACCCAGCGCGATCGAGAGGCGGGGTTCATGGCGGCGTTGAGGGAAGCCGATATTGAACTGCATGCCCGCGACGTGGGGAATTTCGTAACCGAACAAGCCCAGGAAGCTACACGTCGTATGTTCGCCAATGATCCGCCTGATGCGGTATTTGTGGCCAATGATCACATGGCCATCGCCGTCATGGACACCCTGCGGTTCGAACTGAGCCTTAATGTCCCGCAAGACGTTTCGGTCATTGGGTACGACGATGTCACTGTAGCCTCATGGCCAGCCTACAACTTGACCACAATTAGGCAGCCCGCCAATCGCATGGTCGCGGAAACCGTCGATATTCTGCTCAGTAAGATCGAAGAGCCGGAGATCGGGCCGCGCCGCGTGGAAATCGACGGCCCTCTCATTGTTCGCGGCTCCGCCCGCATACCTGAAGGATGGAAGACATGAAGGGATTTGATCCCAAATTCAAAGACTTCCCTGATTATATCATCGGGATCACTAAAGAGATTTGGGAGGATCGTGGCATTGCCACTCTGCACCACTATTATACGCCAGATATCGTAGTGCGCTCGCCCGGTTCGGTTGTGGTTGGCAATCAGGGCGTTATCGCCGCCACAATGGCGACCCTTGCCGAATTCCCAGATCGCACATTGCTTGGCGAGGATGTGATCTGGTCGGGAACCCCGGAAGAGGGCATGCTGTCGTCGCACCGCCTGCTGTCCACGGCAACGCATTTGGGCGACGGAGTCTATGGCAAGGCGACCGGCAAAAAGCTTGTTTATCGCATCCTAGCCGACTGCCATGCCATCAATAACCAGATCAACGACGAATGGCTGATCCGCGACCAGAGCGCGATCGTGCAGCAGATGGGCTGGGATCCCAAGGAATACGCCCGCGACCTGATCGCGCGAGAGGGCGGACCGGACGCCTGTATTCAGCCCTACACGCCCGCAAACGATCAGCCTGGCCCTTATAAAGGCCGTGGCAATGACGACGAATGGGGCCAAAAATACGCCGACATCCTGACCCGGATCATGAATGCCGACATGGGCGTGATCGAGGCAGAGTATGACCGCGCCGTCCTGTCAGAATATCCCGGCGGCACCACAGGACATAGTTGGGGGCCGGTGGATCGGTTCTGGATGGGCCTGCGCGCTTCTTTCCCGAATGCAGAATTCAAGATCCACCACCAGATTGGCCGCGACGATCCGATGATGCCACCCCGCGCCGCGATCCGCTGGACGTTGCATTGCAAACACGATGGCTGGGGTGTCTTTGGTGTACCGACCGGGGCCGAGGTTTTTGTGCTGGGTATCAGCCAGGCCGAGTTTGGCCCATGGGGTCTGCGCAAGGAATATACGTTGTTTGACGAAACTTCGATCTGGAAACAGATTCTGCTGAAAACCGGCGATCTCTAGAATGTCGCACCGTGTCTCAAATCTGGATGCCGGACAGGCGTTGCGGAGGTTCCACGTCCACCGCGCCAGCCTGCGCGCCCGGCGGCTGAACAATCGCCCGCCAGGAGGTTTGGTTTGATCCTATCAAACCCAAATCGAAAGGAGACAAGATATGAGTACCATCGAAAGCCGCATCGTCCGTTATGGCGAACTGAAGCCCTGCAAAACGGCCTTCATCGACGCCCACACGCCGGGGTCCGACCAAAAAGAAAACTTTACCATCATCGGCGGCGGCGTCAGCGAAAGCCCGGACCAGCACGTCCACATCACCGACAAGATCGGGTTCAACATTGGCGCAGCGGGACAACCGCCGAAATGCCGCAACTCGCTGCATAGCCACACCACCGCCGAAGTCTTCTTTGTTGCTAAAGGCCGCTGGCGGTTCTTCTGGGGTCGTTACGGTTCCGCAGGTGAGTTCATCGCCGAGGAAGGCGACATCTTCAACATCCCGACTGGGATCTTCCGAGGGTTCGAGAACGTGGGTCAGGACTACGGCATGATCATGTCGATGCTGGGCGGCGACGACGCCGGTGGTGGTGTGACCTGGGCTCCGCAAGTCATTCAGGATGCGCAGGCCCATGGCCTGGTACTGGGCAATAACGGCGTACTATACGACAGTAAGAAGGGCGAAGAACTACCGAACAATGTGCAGCCCATGCCGTTGCTGACCGAGGAAGAGCTGAAAGCGTATCCCGAAGTGCCGGTTGATGCGGTGATCGGCAAATATGTCGCCCGTTACTGGGACCTGATGGCGCTGGCAGCGGACAAGCCTGCGGTTGTGATCGGTGAAAATGGCCTGATCAAGGATAAGCCCGGTTTCGAGGTCGATTTCCTGACCCGTGGTTCGGCCGTGGCAGAACAGGTCAAGGCGGACAAGCCCGTGGTTCTGATGCCGGCAAGCGGCCATTGGCGCATCAAGATCAATGAGGTCGAGACCACTCTGTCCAATGGCGATACCGCGCTGGTTCTGCCCGGTGAAAGGTACAGCGCCGAGCCGTCGATGACCGGCGAAGCGGGCCTATATCGTATCACCGCAACCGACGATCCGGCCGGGGCGACCTGGACGGGTGCATAACGCCAAAATTTCGTGTCCCGGTTTCAATCGGGGCGCTCAGCGCATCCTGTGCCGGGTTTCCGGCCCGGCGCAGGATCAAGATTTGAATGGAGATGAATACATGACCTGCATTTCAACCACCCATGTGGGAAGTCTGCCGCGCAGTCAGGAGGTTGTTGACTTCATCTTCGCGCGGGAGCGGGAGGAACCGTTCGATCAGGCCGCATTCGATGCCTGCATGACCGCTGCCGTGTCCGAGACCGTGCGCAAACAGACCGAGGCCGGGGTTGATATCGTCTCGGACGGTGAGACCTCAAAAATCTCTTATGCCACTTATGTGAAGGACCGCTATACCGGCTTTGCCGGAGACAGCCCACGCAACGCGCCGGCGGACCTCAAAATGTTTCCGGGCTTTCTGCAACGTTTGGCGGATGACGGCGGAACGCCGCAATATGCGCGGCCCATGTGCGTGGGTGAGGTACGCTCGAAAGGGCAGGGTGAGTTGCAGAAGGACATAGGTAATCTCAAGGCTGCCATGGCCGAACACGGGGTCGAACGCGGTTTTATGAACGCCGCCAGCCCCGGGGTGATTTCCCTGTTTTTGCAAAATGATTTCTACCCAACGCGTGAGGCCTATCTGGCCGCGCTGGCCGACGCGATGAAAGAAGAATATGAGACCATCGTTGGTGCGGGTCTGGATTTGCAGCTGGATTGCCCGGATTTGGCCCTGTCGCGCCATATGCTGTTCACTGATCTTTCCGATGACGAGTTCGTGAAAATCGCCGACATGCATGTTGAGGCGCTGAACCACGCGTTGCAAAACGTCCCATCTGAAAAAGTGCGCGTCCATATTTGCTGGGGCAACTACGAGGGTCCTCATTGCTGCGACATCGGCTTGGACAAGGTTTTTCTGACCCTGATGGCCACAAAGTCGCTCTATGTGCTGTTCGAAACCTCGAACCCGCGTCACGCACATGAATGGACGGTGTTCCGCGACCGCAAGGGAGAAATTCCGGATGACAAGGTTCTGGTACCCGGCGTGGTCGACACCACGACCAACTTTGTTGAACACCCGGAACTGATCGCGCAGCGTGTTGAGCGGTTTGCGGACATTGTTGGGTCTGAGCGGGTGATCGCGGGGTCGGATTGTGGCTTTGGCACCTTTGCGGGCTTTGGCGCGGTCGATCCGGATATTGCCTATGCCAAGCTGCGCGCGCTTGCCGAAGGGGCTGCCCTGATCAAATGACGCCGCTTGTCCTCCTGCCCGGAATGATGTGCGATGCGCGGTTGTTCACCCCGCAGATTGACGCTTTGTCGGGCAAATACCCGATCCTGTCTGCACCCATTGGCGGACAGGACACGATGCAGGCGCTGGCCGCTGATGTGTTGGTTTATGCGCCGGAACGTTTCGCCTTGGCGGGGCTATCAATGGGCGGCATCGTGGCGATGGAAATCCTGCTTCAGGCACCGGGTCGTGTGGCCGGTGTGGCATTGATGGACACCAATCCCCTGGCAGAATTGGACGAGGTCAAGGCCAGGCGCGGCCCTCAGATTGATGCCGTCGAACGCGGCAACCTGCGCAAGGTGATGGCTGAAGAGATGAAGCCGAACTACCTGACGGATGGCCCGCGCCGCGCCGCCATTCTGGATTTGTGTATGGATATGGCCATGGATCTTGGGCCGGACGTTTTCATCAATCAATCCAAAGCTCTGCGTGATCGCCCTGATCAGAGCAACACTCTGCGCGACTTCACCGGCGCATCACTGGTTCTCTGTGGGCGCGACGATGCCCTGTGTCCCGTCTCGAGGCATGAATTGATGCACGATCTGCTGCCACAGAGCCGGTTGGAGATCATCGAAAACGCTGGCCATCTGCCAACTCTGGAACAACCGCAACAAACCACGGCGGTTCTGAACCGCTGGCTGGAGATGATATGAACCAATCCCTGCTGGACCTGCTGAAAAAGGTCGACACTCCGACTGTCTGCAACGCCATCGAAGTGGCGCAGGGCAAGCGCGGTTTCAGTGATTTTACCCGGGGCACAATGGTGTGCTCTGATCCCGATGCAGGCGCGATTGTGGGATATGCCCGTACCGCGAAGATTGCCGCCGTGAACCCGCCGACCGAGGCACCTGACGTAATCCGTGCGCGCCGTATGGATTACTACCGGCACATGGCCTCAGGCAGCGGCCCATCTGTGACCGTGGTGGAAGATTTGGATTATCCCGACTGCATCGGCGCCTATTGGGGTGAGATCAACACTACGGTCCACAAGGGCTTTGGCATCAGCGGCGCGCTGACCAACGGCGTGATGCGGGACCTCGGCGACCTGCCGGATGGATTCCCGGTGGTTGCCGGGTCTGTCGGGCCAAGCCACGGGTTCGTGCACGTGAAAGAGGTTGGAACACCGGTGACAATCTTCGGCCTGTCTATCAAAGACAGAGACCTTGTGCATGCCGACCGGCATGGCGCTCTGGTGATCCCGCCCGAGGTGGTGGACGAGCTTGAACAGGCGATCATCAAGCTGCTTGAAACCGAAAAACTGATCCTTGATCCCGCGCGCGCTACAGGGTTCGACTTGGACGCCTTCGAAAAAGCATGGGCGGCGTTCGAAGCCTCGCGGACTTAGGAGCACGAGGCCGTTAACTGGAAAAAGGAAACCGGTAGAGTCGAGATATCCCGGAGGCGGTTACGCTCACCCAGCTTACAAAGTTGAGCGGGTGAGCTGAGCGCGGAAGTAAGCAACATTGAACGCCAAACCCGGAAGCAGCCATTGAAACGGCGTTGCCCACTTGTTTGCATGCGCTCGAATGCAACCTGATCTGCGTCCGTCAGGCATTCATTTCGAGGGCATAGCCATTCCATAGATCGAACACATCGGATCTGGCATGGTGGTAGGATGTGGCGGTGAGGTGATGGCGGCGGGGTCGAAACGTCGTGTTGATCTGATCGTGGGCTGCCAGAAATCGTTGCGTCTGCCGCGGCGACTTGAACCGCCCCATGAGTTTCTCTCACTTTCGGGTCGGCCTATGCGATCCTTCAATCCGGTTGTTCAATCCCTTGTGCACTCGGTGATCGGCATTCGGTGCGAGATCGCGGATTGGCTTGATGTAACTCCGCAGTTTGTCGGTAATAGCAACCCGCGGCTGACCAAACCGGTCGATCAGGTGCTGTAGGAACCGCCTTGCAGCCTTGGCATTCCGGTGCCTCTGCACAAGAATATCAAGTACATCCCCGTTCGCATCCACAGCCCGCCAGAGCCACTGTTTTACGCCATTGACTGGGATGACGACCTCGTCGAGGTGCCACTTGTCGGCGGCAGCGGGTCGGTCGCGTTTGATGCAATCAGCGAAATGCTGGCCGAACCGGTTCACCCAAATCCGGACCGTTTCCCGGCTGACGATCACTCCGCGTTCGGCGAGCAGATCCTCGACATCCGCAGCGCTGAGCGCAAACCGATGATACGCCCAAACCGCATAGGCAATAATCTCACGCGGATAACGAAAGCCTTTCAGGCGCGGCATGGTCGTCGGCTTCTTCATGCCACCCAACTATCCAAAAGTAATACCGCGAACAAGTTGGCAATGCCTGCCCTAATCTTACCATTTGCGACGGCATTGTTGCACAAAGTCTCAAGGAGGATTCATCTTGTGCATCCGGCGTGGTAACCGGCCTGCGTGAGCAGACCTATCCCGCCAAGGTACAAGACCAAGAACTGGCCAGCCTACAACGAAGCCCTCAAGCAACGCGACTCCCTGACCGTCTGATTCGATCCGGACATGGCTTGAATGCCGCCGCCGACCGGCAAGCGAGGCCGGCAGCCGCAATATAGCGACGCGGCGATCCAGACTTGTCTGACGATGAAGGACCTCTTCGGCATGGCCCTCCGGCAAACGACAGGCTTCGTCGAAGGCCTCCTACGCCTGATCGGTTTAGACTGGGCGGTGCCGGACTTCAGCACGCTGAGCAGGCGACAGAAGACCTTGGCTGTGAGTATTCCCTACCGCGGCTCCCAGGGGCCGCTGAACCCGCTGATCGACAGCACCGGCATCAAGGCCCCCTCTCGGCAGTATCCTGCGGATGCGCCTGCAGGGCAGTGGAGAGTGAAGGCAAATGGCATGCGCGCAAGCATGGCGGTGCGAAACGCCGTCTATGGCGCAAGATCTAGATAGACGTAGATGAACAGACGCTGAAAATCCGAGCCATCGAAGTTACCGGTCGCAGCGTCGGGGACGCTCCCGTGCTGCCAGAACTGCTTGGCCGGATCCCGGCTGATGTGGAGATTGGCACAGTCACCGCGGACGGGGCCTATGATACGCGAGAGTGCCATGACGCCATTGCTGACCGTGGCGCCCATGCCGTCATCCCGCCCGGGAGGAACGCCAAACCGTGGAAGCCGTCGACTGCAGCCGCCACTACCTGGAACGAGGTCACCCGCGCCTCGAAGTACCTCGGCCGCGCGATCTGGCGAAAGTAGAGCGGATACCATCGCCGAAGTCGCGCCGAGACGAAGATGCATTGCACGAAGCTGTTGGGGCAGTGCCTCATGGCACGCGACTTCGATCGCCAGGTCGCCGAAATCCAGATCCGCGCTGCCGTGTTCAATGTCTACACCGCGCTCGGCATACCCGTCACAGAGCCCGCGGGATAAGTATGCCTGGGGAAAGGGGAAGTTTGGGCTTCACGCTCTTTGCGCAACAAAGCCATCGCTTTTGTTTAGGGCACGAAGGTGGGTAGAACACCCACTTTCAGATGGCGATGTGGGGAACTCTGAATATGGTCCTGCTAGTTGCGGCTAGCGGAACTTGACAGGAAGCGACCTCCCAAAAGCGAGAATCGAGGCCGACTGTTGAAATCTGCATTGGATGGCTCCTCTTCTTGCAGTTGATGACAACTGCACCACAGCGCATCGCGATGCCGATGGAGCAGGAGGCATCCACTTAATCCCGCAACCTGCGAATTGGCGATCTGACGCTCGCTGCAACGTGCATAAACGACCGGTCTCTCCGCCGCATCGCGGTACGATCTGCAAAGCGGTTGCGGTATTTTTCGCGCTACGTGCGCGCGCAGCACAAAATCACTATGACTGCCTTGGGCTCGGAGCAACTATTTGCCGCGTTCGGGGTGAGTGGCTACTATCCCGCAAACATGGGATTCCACGCGCTCTCGCAAACAACGCCCTTCAATTGTCCTCGTCTTTCTGGCAACGAGCGTTTGACAGGGTAAAGGGAGCACGTTCGTTCCACTATCTTGGAATTTACACTATGTTAAGTTGCCTGGCGGAGGCGCCCAAATAAAGGATTCACCATAATGGCGAGCTCTTCTCATATAGCAAAATCAGCACCCGATATAGGCCAAGCGGTTAAAGCCGCGCGGAAGGCGCGCGGGCTGACCCTCGAAGGGCTGTCGGAGCGAACAGGGGTTTCAAAGTCGATGCTGTCGGCCATTGAAAGGCAAACAACCAATCCGACATTCACAATCGTTTGGGCGCTGACGCAGGCCCTGGGCATTGATTTGACAAATATCGTGGGCGGCTCTCAGTCGGACCCGATTGAACATCTTCACGGCTACTCCACACCTATGCGCCGTAGCAAGGACGGGCTTTGCGAGTTATATATGCTAAATCCCCGACGCACGGTGTTGCCTGTCGAGTGGTACAGACTGGTCATGAAAGTTGGCGCCGCATTGTCGTCCAAGCCCCATGCTCAGGGCACATTCGAACATTTGACATGTTTGACAGGTTGCCTGTCGGTTACAGTGGATGGACGGACTGTAAAGGCGCCGGCAGGAGACACGGTAAGGTACAGCGGCGACAAAGATCATTGCATCAACAACTGTGCCGACGAAGAGTCAACCGGCATTCTCTTGGTCGCGCAGCCCGCGCAATACAAATCACAAAACCCGACAGCATGAAAGTTTGACAGACCAAAGAGTTTCCACTATCTAGGAAAAATCTTGGATGTTGGATACTTGTTTGGCTACCAGGTAGCTCTCAGATCTACTGGACGCGCAGAACATTTCCGACCCAAAATTTTCAACCTGAGAGGAGCAAGTTCTTCCTCTTCAGCTGTGTCAGTGCATCAGTTTCAGTAACCTTGGAAAGTCGCCGCAGGATGAGAGAAGTGTCTTTTTCTCTGACAGCAAGAAGGGACAAAGTCCCGGTAAGGCTTCGGCATGCGAGCAAGGAACGAGCGAGAATTCGAAACGAATATGAGAATGGCGCGGGTCAGGTCGACGGTGAAATCCCGCTCACGTTGGCGGAGTGAGAACCCATCATCAAGGACGGGCTCAAGAACCTGAATGGTCCTGATTGATGCGACTTCGAATGGATGGAAGAAATCTGACGCCATGTCGGTTGCCAATTTTGAACACCCAGCCGTCCAATAAGGGAAGAAGACAATGAAGCCACCACTGATGTACTTGCCGATTGCAGTATCGGAATCCGGTTTTTATGAGGGGTTCTCGAAAGCGGTAGCGTTGTCTGCCAAGATCCTTGTGGGGCTGCTTGTGGTCTGGGCGGTGGCATTCCCAGATAATGCCGCAGAAACCCTCGGAGCGCTCAATACCTTCATTTTGGGCAGCTTCAACTACTGGTACGTCTACGCGGTGGGGTTCTTTTTAGTGCTTTGCCTTGCATTGGCAGCCCTGCCCGCGTCCGGTCGCCTTCGGTTGGGTCAGGACCACGAAAGGCCGGAGTTCTCGAATTTTTCCTGGTTTTCGATGATGTTCAGCGCGGGCATCGGAATTGGTATGCTGACCTTTGCATCCGCGGAACCGATCTATCACTTCCAGAACAATCCGAATATCATTATGGGTGATGTCGCTGCGGCGTCCGCCGAGTCCGTGCGTTCGGCCTATGTCTGGTCCTTTGCGCATTGGGGGCTCTCCGCCTGGGGCGCTTATGCGATAGCCGGTCTGGCGCTTGCCTATTTCTCGTACCGCCGGGACTTGCCTTTGACGATCCGTACTGCGCTCATACCGCTGTTTGGAAAGGCGCTTTCCGGACCTCTGGGACATGTGATCGATGTTGTGGCGGTGGTCGCTACCGTGCTTGGCGTGTCTCAGACCCTGGGCTTTGGAGTTGAGCAGTTTGTCGCCGGCCTTGCGCGTATCGGCGTCGGCGATTGGCTCCTGGTAACTGGCGCAGATGGCGCACAGAAGGCTTCGGTTGCGGCAATCATCGTTGCGCTTTTGGTCATCATGGGTGGCTCAACCTTGTCGGCACTCTCGGGCGTCGGAAAAGGGATCAAGTGGCTTTCAAATACCAACATGGGTCTGAGCTTCTTCCTGTTGGCGTTCTTTCTTTTCTTCGGGTCGACTCTGTTCAGCCTCAAGGCGTTCTTTGTCGGCATATTCGACTATCTGATCGCTCTGCCGAGTATCAGTTTTACCGTCTGGTCCGATGACGGCACGGAAGCCGGCGCGGCGCTGGCAGGCTGGCAAGGCGGATGGACAGTGTTTTACTGGGCCTGGTGGATTGCGGTAACCCCATTCACGGGCCTCTTCCTGGCCAAGATTTCGCGGGGACGTACCGTACGTGAGTTCATTCTCGGCGCGATGATCATTCCTGCAGTCATGTGCTTCGTCTGGTTTTCCTTTGTCGGCGGCACGGCGATAGACCTTGAACTCAATGGTGCCGCGGAAAACTCCATTCTTGGCGCCAGGATCTCTGATCAGCTTTACGCGACGCTGGCCGTTTTGCTTACTGACGGGTTGACCTGGGCGTTCTCGGTAATCGTTGTTATTCTTCTGCTAACCTACCTGGTTACGTCTGCCGACTCTGCGGTTCTGATCATCAACACGATCAACGCCGCCGGCGATGACAGCCCGAAAGGCCGCGTGCACATCATCTTCTGGGGCGTCGCGATGGCCCTGGTTGTTGGTGCTCTGCTTGTAATCGGTGGACTGGGAGCGATCCAGACAGCGATGGTTATCGCCGCTCTTCCTTTCAGCCTGGTGATGGTCCTGATGGGGATTTCTCTGATCAAAGCCATCTACAATGACAGCCGCAGGATGGCGAGTGGTGTCCCGGCGACGGCCGAGTTAGCTCCTGCGACCGTCGATGTATCTGCGGAATAAAACTTGCAAGTTACGAAAGGACTTCGAAATGAAAGCGCGTAAATCATTTGCGGCGATCTGTGTGGCGTCCGCGGTAACTGTCACTTCCACTGCCTGGGCTGCTGACATGGTCATTGGCGTCCCGAACTGGCCATCAGGACAGGCAACGGCTCATGTGCTAAAGGCTGCTCTTGAAGACAGATTGAGCCTTGATGTCGAACTGCGAGACAGCACCAATGCCGCAATGTTCGCAGCCATGGATGCCGGGACAATGCATGTCCACCCCGAAGTGTGGCTACCCAGCCTTGATTACCTCAGACGGGAATATGTCGATGGCAGGAAGACGGTTAAGGTAAAGGCAAGCGGCCCAAAGGGAACGCAGGGAATGTGCGTGACCAAAGGCACCGCAGAACGCACGGGCATCACTGATCTCAAGGAACTGTCAAACCCCGAGATGGCCAGAAAATTCGATGCCGATGGCGATGGAAATGGCGATGTCTGGATCGGGGCCGAAGGTTGGACATCGACCCTGATTGAACAAATCCGCGCACGTTCATACCGGTATGACCGGACGATGAACCTCCTGATTATGGATGAGGGCGACGCGCTTGCGGCACTGGACACGGCGGAGGATCAGGACAAGAATGTCGTATTCTATTGCTATGCACCGCACTACATGTTCGAGATCCACGACCTCGTGATGTTGAACGAGCCACCGCATGAGAGTTCGAAATGGTTGATCTTGCCACCGACCGAAGTCCCCGGTTGGCTGGAGAAATCGACCGCTGGTGTCGCTTGGGATACCGATGATCTCCATATCAGCTACGCAACCGCATTAGAGACAGCGCAGCCCGACGCCGTCGCAATGCTGAGCAAGGTATCTCTGGAAACTGACACATTGTCCGAATGGACCTATGCACTAGCCGTCGAAAACCAGGATCCGTCTGCCTTTGCTGCCAAGTGGATTGAAGATAATGTCACAACTGTGGACAGTTGGTTCCAATAGCCGTGAAACGGGACCGTGTTGCACGGATCATAAATGAGGCGAATTCGCCCCTTACCCCATGACTTCAGAAGACGCGTTCATATTCCGCACGACCATCGCTTGTGCAGTGACGTCGGGAGATCGAGATCGGGACAAGTTAGAAACGTGCATTGCTGCAATTTGGCCCAAGTGCAGCACTAATGGCTATGGGCGAACGGCCTGTATCCGCAGCGTTCGATATGAACGTCGCCTGCCGAAGCACTGGTGTCCTGGGATCTATCGGGGCCATGCGCAGCCGACACAATATGAGCGCCAGTGAGCCTCCCCAACTGAACTGGTCCACCGTTATGTTTAGGAAACGGAGGACCACGAATGGCAAACAAGAGACCGAAGCCCGAAGAGATTGTCTCGAAGTTACGGCAGGTTGAAGTTCTGATGGGGCAAGGCATGTCCCGTCTTGATGCGATCAGGCAGATCGGCGTTGTTGAACAAACCTATTACCGCTGGCGCAAAAAGTACGGCGGAATGGGCATCCTGCCGCTTCGATCTCCAAGCGCCACGTTTTCACCAGTACAATTTGCCGCCGCCATTACAAGCCTCCAGATCGGAGTGTTTAGCGCATTTTTGGATTGAAACCGAAACGGAGCGCAGCTTTCCGATACGGATGGCGTCAAGAGCAGTGCCAAAATCACCTACTGTTCGAGGCCGATTAGAGCCTCGATCAGAAGCCAATTCAAGATAGGCCGAGAAATGATGTCACGGTACCCTTAATTGCTGGACGCTGGTTCTAAAAGGTCGAGCAAAATCAGTTCCAATTTGTGCCTTTGATTTCTGGACTGTGTCCTTAATTGCCGGACTGTGCCCTTAATTCCAAGACCGTGCATTCTGGGGATAAGTCGACGCAAGCCGGATGGTGCAGTGCTGTCTGGGCGGTCGAACGCCACAGTTCCGCGTCGATCGGCATGCCGGTTTACAATGCGGGTGAAGCCTTGGGAAAGCTCCAGAGATCGGTGTTTCTGTGTGACTATTTTGGACGGCCAGCCTTCCGGCAAGAAATCCAGCGGCTCCTGAGCCAAATCGAATCCATGCACACGCTGCAACGCGCCATCCACGCGGGCCCGATCTCACCACGCCGAGGCCGGACGCGCGAACAAATGGCCGCCATCTCCGGCGCACTCACACTGCTCACAAACATCGTCATCGCCTGGAATGCGCATCAATACGAACGGACCACCAAACGCCCTGATTGGGACCGCCCCAAATACCATATGCGCCACATCGCCCCGATCGCGCACGCTCATATCAACCTCAAAGGCACGATTACCTTTGATCTTGAGCAGCGTAAAAATCCGGACCAGAATGAAGGACAAGAACCACAAAATGCAGCAAACGAACGCCACTGAGGACCAGATCCAATAAAATCAAAGACTTAGCTGAATTTTTGCATTAAAAGCCATTCAAAAACAACTACTTGCTTATGCAACATACCGCAGCTTCGTTACGATAACCCCCGGTAGGAGCGGGTGCAAATGCGCGACATGACACCGGATAAGACGGCAGTGGTCCGAATGCATAAGATGGCTCAGGCTGGGCTTGCTCTCGTTGCGTTAGTCCAGCTCGGTGAAGGCAGCTGTGTTTTGAGAGCGGGTTGAACTACCGGACCAGACCGGATTTAGGTGGTTCAGTTGCAGGTTACGACGCGAGCGGCGGGTATCACGGTACAAACGAAGGCGCGTGGCTGAGAACCCGGAACGTAACGCGCGCCAGTTCGCGGTGGTCTCCTCTGTCTTCGCCCCAAACCGGGCCTTGCCGATTGAAGTCATCCCATCGAGTAGCACCGAGAAGCTTTGTTCTGGTGCGTCGGGATAGTGTTTCTTCCACTCGGAAAACGCGGTCGTCACAGCCGTCAAATCACGGCGCGAGATGGCTTTGCTAAACTTATGCGCGGTGTACCATTCGGTTTGGAAAGCGCGCGCTTTCAAGGCCACCAGCAATGATGCTGCGCGCGCCGAAAACGCCCTGATCGCTATTGCGATGAATGCGCCCAGACCCAGCGCAAACCAAAGCACTTTGGACAGGTGCCATGCTTTTGCATCTTCTACTCTGCCAGAAACTGCGCCGTGAATGGACACATCAATGGCGGGAACGGTCGCGGTTTCCAGCTGTCCAGTCTCGATGTTGAACCAATCGAGCGACAAACCCGGCAGTGCGGCGGTCCCTTCGGTTTGAGCAACATAGGTGTTTGTCTCCGCGCGCGTACCTAGCAGCAGACCGCGGTCCTCTTTCTCATCGATTTGGGGGTCCTTGGGGTAGGCGCGAAGGCTGTCTCCGTCAGGCGCGGGGGTTAGGCGAGGGATCATGATTGGCGAGGTGCCGGTGATTTTTGCTGTAATGGTCCTCGTCACGGCTCCACCGACAGCTAGGCCGGTATCTCCGTCAATCTGTTGTTGAAGTTCGAACCCACTGGCGATTATCAGCGGATCGAGCCCAGATGCCCCTTCTGGGATGGTGGCGACGAAGGTCAGTTCAGGAAGGGGGTCAGTGAATGTCACAGGCTCATTTGTTTTTGGGTTGGCATAGGTGATCGTTACGTCGTCTGGCAGCAGGGTATAGCTGCCGCCCGCGAGCGGGTAGAGGCGATAGTTGCGGCGTACGCCCGACCATGTTTCACCGTCGACATTTTCGCTGATCGGCCCCGTGGAACGCTCTGGCTGGCGGACCAGCAGTGACGGAAGTTCAACAGCTGGAAAGACCGGCGGTTCGGGCATCCATGTCGGCACAAGGATTGAAATGCGCAGCAGCAGCGGCTGACCGATGGTTGTGCTGTCGCTTTCCAACTCGGCTGTCACGCGCGGGACTTGTGCGGTGGCGATGCTGGCAGCAAAGCACAGGAAGGGTATCGCAATCAGAGTACGGATCATGTGCCCTTCTCGCTATTGTCGTAAAGGAACCGGTTGCGCAGGAAATTCCCCATCTCGGTATCGATGCTGTCGATCCATTGGTCAGGAGATAGCGCCGTTGCCTCGTCCATGGGTGCGTCGACCTGCGTGGTCGCGCCGCGCTGAGCTTCGTTGTCGAAGGTCATGTCGTCAGCGCCGATGCCACTTTCCTCGCCAGTGTCGGATTGCTCGCGAGTAGTTTCGACCTGTTCGGCGATGGCCCAGGCGATCTCGGCGTTTTTAGCGGCGGCGGGAAATGCAGGCTGGCGGTCTAGCGCGGTTTCAAAGGCCCGCGCACCGGCGCGGTATTCACGGTTGCCGATCCGTGCCAGACCTTCGGAAAAGGCTGCCTCGGCACTCTCTAACCCAGTAAATACTTCTGCTGCTTCCTCATAGCGGCCCGCGCGCAACAATGCGTGACCCTTCCACATCGGATCGGTGAACAAGTCGGCGGCTTGTGCGAACTCCTTGTTTCGAAAGGCAATCTGGCCTTGTTGATCGGGTGTCAGAAACCAATCTTGCCATCCATCGGCCTGCGCGCTGCCCGGCATCTGAAGCGTAGTGATGACAGCGAGGGTGGTACCCCAGCGCATGGTCCAGCCCCGGCGGAACCACAGCAGCGCAATGAATGCAGCAGGCCACAGCAGCAACCAGCCGCGATCATCCCAATCCAAACGCTCATCGTCCATCTGCGCCGCTTGTTGCGTCGAGGTTAGCTGCCGTTCGATCTGCGTGATGTCCCGGTCATCGGCAGTTAATCCAACAGCCGAGACACCTGAGAGCCCCGCGATTTGGGCGGGGATTTGCCCGGAAGGCACGGCAACCAACATCGCCACCGGCGGCTGTGCGGGGTCGTCTTTCGTGAAAGCCGCAACCGTGGCCGGATCAAGATCGTCCAGCACAAAGAGGATCGCCCCGGGCGTTTCTGCAACATTCAAGATTTCGCGCGCCATATCCAATGCGGCAGCGGCATCATCCCCTTCAACCGGCATCACCTTGGGGTTCAGCCCTTGCAACAGCGGGCGCAGGATATCGGGGTCTTCGGTTAGTGGTGCCACCCGATGCGCGGTGCCTGCATAAGCTACGAGCGCCGTGCGCCCACCGGCCCGCGCAGCGATCAGGTCAAGGATCTTGAACCTTGCGCGATCCAACCTGGAGGGCGCCAGGTCGGCTTCCTCCATCGAAGGCGTCACCTTGAGCGCCACCACAAGTGGAGCGGTTTCCGCGATCAGCGGGTTGGGGATACGGCTCCATGAAGGACCAGCCGCGGAGAGTGCAAGCAGACTCAGACAGAGCATGACGCTGTCGATAGGTTGAACACGCCGTCGGGTGTTTGAACCGACCTGCAGCGCCTCAGCCAAATGCGGGGCGATATGCGGGGTGTCATGTCTGTCCTGCTTGGGACGTGGCCGTGCAATGTACCAAAGCAGCCCAACAACCGGCAAAAGCAACAACCAAACAGGGCGAAGGAAGTGGAAGGCATCAAAAAAACTGGTCATGCCTGCCTCCGAAACCGTGAAGCGAGCAGAGCTACAAGCGTAGCTATGCCCAGCAAGGCGGCGAGCAGACTTGCCACCCAAACGAGCGAAAAGGTCGGGCGATAGCTGGTTTCTTCGACGATACGCGGGGCCATGGCGTCGATCTGGTCATAGACCTGCGAAAGGGCAGAACTGTCATCGGCATAAAAGAATGCGCCGCCTGTGCGGGTGGCGATATCCTCCAGTGCGGTCAGATCGACGCGGTCCTCACCGGCCCCTTCAGGGTCACCTACGCCGATAGTCTGGATGACGACGCCCTTGTCAGCGGCAATCTCTGCCGCGTTCACTGGCGAGACGCGGCTGTTGGTGTCCGCACCGTCGCTGAGTAGAACGATCAGACGCTCTTCGACTTCGCTGCTGTCGAACATGCGGATCGCCAGACCGATTGCATCTCCGATGGCCGTGTTCGGCCCGGCCATACCCACTTGTGTCTGATCAAGGAACCCTTCAAGGCTTTGCAGATCTTCGGTGAAAGGGGCCTGTACAAATGCCCGCGTGCCGAAGACGATCAGGGCCATGCGGTCGCCGTCACGCTCGGTGATGAAGGTCTTAAGTACATCGCGGACAGCGACCAGCCGTTGCACCCTTTGCCCTTTTTCACCAATGAAGTCCCGCTGGTCCATGGAACCCGAGATATCGAGGGCAAGCACAACATCGCGGGCGGATTTTTCGATCACGATGGGATCGCCCAACCGCTGAGGTTGTGCCAGACCGATCACGATCATTGTCCAGACGAGGAGTGCAGCGATCATCTGAACGCGATTCCGGTGCAGAACCGTCGCGCCCGCCTGCGGCGCTGCGCCCGTTGCTTCCGTCAGCTGTCGGAAAAAGGGGGTTCGGATTGCCACAACCTCCTCGCGGTGTGGCGGCAGGAACCGCCAGACCAGCCAGGGCAATGGCAAAAGCAGCAAGAGCCAGGGATGCAGCAACGTGATCACCTCAGACCTCTTGCTTTGGTGGTTTATGAGTTACGATCCAGTCGCGCGCCAACTGGGTCAGCGCTGGAGATGCCGGGACCGGGCGGTAGGGCGCTTGCGCGACTATTCGGCCGGGGCCATTTGAAAACCGGTCACCACCCATGGTTTGATCGAGAAAGCGCAGCCAATCCTTGCCGGTCAATCCAGCAACATCGCCGCGTGGAAATCCGGTTAATGCGGTGCGGCGCAGGATTTCGGCAACACAAGCTGGATCATCCCCTGCACCAGCCAGCGCGCCCAAAGCTGCACGGCGATAGGCGTTGGCATGACGGTGCTTAATGGCCCGACGGGTTAGCCAACCGACTAGCAAGGCAAGTGCCAGCCCCAGCCAAATCCATCCAATGGTTTGCGGCATCATCGAGATTGGCGCAGGTTCCGGAGCAGGCTCCAACAGGTCGATCAGTTCGACAAGGTTGAGACCTTGCAGATCCGGGTTCATGACGCCCCCAACAGATGTGAGATTTGATCCAGCGAAGGGGATTGTGTCGACAGCGGCAGGAATGGCAGTTGGTATTTTTGGGCCCAGCCTCGGATGAGTGCCAGCCGGTCCTGAGCAAAGGCTTCGATTTGTTTGTGGGTCTCAGCAGAAGAAGAGTCGATCTCGGCCTGCATGGCGCCATCCGATATGGCAAGGCGTGCATTTGCTGGTACATGTGTGGCCATGGGGTCGGCAATGTTGAACAGCAGCACGTCGTTATGCCTGGCGAGTCCGCGGATCAGTGGCTCAGAACCGGCATCTACGCCGTCGAAATCGGAGAAGATCAGTACGAGGTAATTCGTCTTGGCAATCCGGGTGGCAGAGCGCAGCATCCGGTTGAACAGGTCTGGGCGGGTGGCCTGATTCCGGGCTGACAACCGCTCGTTGGCGTCAGCGATCGAGGCCAGCAACCGACGCAAGGCCAAGGGTGAACGAACGGGCCGGTGTTCGGCGATGGCATCGTCCGAAAAGACCAACCCGCCGACCCGATCGCCTTGCGCCAACACCAGATGCGCAGCGATGGCGGCGGCCTCGGCGGCGATGACTGATTTCATATAAACTTGGCTACCAAAAAACATCGACATTCGTTGATCTATCAGTAGCAGCGTGGGGCGATCGCGTTCTTCGGTGTAGACCCGGACATGAGGTGTACCTGTGCGAGCCGTTACTTTCCAATCCAGTGTACGGATATCATCGCCGGGCAGATAGGCGCGCAGTTCTTCAAAATTCAGACCCCGACCGCGCAGTTTCGATGTATGGCGGCCGTTCAGAACCGAATTTGCCGGTTGCCGTGGCAGGAAGGTTAGGCGCGAGGCGCGCCGTCTGAGCGCGACCAACTGGTGCAGGTTGACATGGATACGGGGATCATGTCCGGGTTCTGCAATCGCTGTCTTCTGCATCATTGGCATAGCATCCTTGGCCAACGGCCTGCCGTCATGGCAGGGCAACCAGTTTGATGATCTCGTCGGTAACCTCATCCGGTGACAGGCCAGCGCCCTGCGCCTCGTAGCTCAACGTTATGCGGTGGCGGAATACGTCATGGGCAATAGCCCGAACGTCGAGCGGATCGACGTAGTCACGCCCGGCCAGCCATGCATGAGCGCGGCTGCATTTGTCCAGAGCGATCGAGGCGCGCGGGCTGGCACCGACCTCGATCCAGCTCGCCAACTTGTCGCTCAGGGCTGCGGGGGTTCGCGTGGCATAGACCAGATCGGCAAAGTAACGCTCCATTGCTTCCGCCACGTGAGTAACCGAAATCTCCGCGCGCGCATCAAAGACGGCCTGTTGCAAAATGGGGACGGGCTTGGCCGTGTTGGTTTTTTTTGACCGACTGGCCGACTGTTCCTCGCCCCGAACCAGGCGGATGACCTCGACCTCGTCCTCGACCGGGGGGTAGAGGATGTTCACATGCATCAGGAACCGGTCCATCTGTGCCTCGGGCAGGGGATAGGTGCCTTCCTGTTCGATGGGGTTCTGCGTGGCCATGACGATGAACAGGGGTTCCATATAATGCGTAGTGCCGGACACCGTGACCTGGCGTTCCTCCATCGCCTCCAATAGCGCGGCCTGCACTTTGGCGGGCGCGCGATTGATCTCATCGGCCAGCACGACATTGGCAAAGATCGGTCCCGGCTCAAACCGGAACTCTGACGTACCGCCGCCCTGAACATAAATCTCTGTTCCGGTGACATCCGAAGGCAGCAGATCGGGCGTGAACTGGATGCGGCTGAACTGCGCGTCCAGATTTTTGGCCATTGCTTTGACGGCACGTGTCTTGGCCAGTCCCGGCAGTCCTTCGATCAGCAGGTTGCCGTTGGCTAGCAGGCCAATCAGTAAACGTTCAACGACCTCGGTCTGACCGATGATGGACTGACCCATTCGGGTTTTGAGATCGAAGATCTGATCACGTGCGGACATGCGAATACTCCGTCGTTGCCCAAAATCTGTTTTTACATCCGAAGCGAACGAGTTTGCGTTTCTACTCAATCCTTACAAGAAAGGTGAGAACATACTCCTGTGTTTACAATATTGAATTCAATCAGCTTTCGAAGGCATCCAAATCGTGACCGGAGTCGTGCTCTGTTCGAGATCCAAACTAATTTGGGCAACCTCATAAATCAATTTTTAACACAAGGACTCAAATTTCCGTGTAAGCTAAGTCTGTTCCCTAATTCTCGAACAAGGTTAGAAAACATGTTTACTGCCCTTGAGCCCCGGCGCATTGTGCGCCCACTAATGACGTTAACTTGCGCGGTCCTTCTTGCCCTTCCCGCCGCCGCGCAAGAGCAAAAGCCCAATATTCTTGTCATCTGGGGTGATGATGTCGGTCAGTCCAACATCTCGGCCTACACGATGGGTCTGATGGGATATCACACACCCAATATCGACCGAATCGCAGATGATGGCATGATTTTTACCGACTATTATGGCGAGCAATCCTGCACGGCGGGGCGGTCCTCGTACATCATGGGGCAATCGGTGTTCCGCACCGGTCTGTCCAAGGTGGGCTTGCCGGGTGCGGATCTAGGCATGCAGGAGGAAGACCCGACAATCGCGGGGCTGCTCAAGGCCGAAGGTTATGTCACCGGTCAGTTCGGAAAGAACCATCTGGGCGACAAGGACGAACATCTACCGTCCAACCATGGTTTTGACGAGTTTTTCGGCAATCTCTATCATCTGAACGCAGAAGAAGAGCCTGAGAACGAAGATTATCCCGGTAATCAGGTTCTGGCCGATGGCCGCACCTTTCGCGAGGCCTATGGCCCGCGCGGTGTGATCAAGTCCAAGGCCGATGGCACAATTGAGGATACCGGCCCGCTGACTAAGAAGCGGATGGAAACCGTGGATGACGAGACCGTCGCCGCTGCCATCGACTTCATCAAGCGCTCGCACGATCAGGGGCAGCCCTTCTATGTCTGGTGGAACGGAACGCGGATGCACTTCCGAACCCATGTGGCCGACGACCGACGCAACCCGGGCAACGATGAATATACCGATGGGATGCTGGAACATGACATGCATGTCGGGCAATTGCTGGACCTGCTGGACGAGTTGGGTATCGCCGACAATACCATTGTGCATTATTCCACCGACAATGGCCCGCATATGAACACCTGGCCCGATGCGGCGATGACGCCGTTCTGGGGCGAAAAGAACACCAATTGGGAGGGAGGCTGGCGGGTACCTTCGATGGTGCGCTGGCCCGGTGTGGTCGAACCCGGATCGGTCTCGAACGAGATCATGCACCACATGGACTGGTTGCCGACCTATATGGCCGCCGTAGGCCGCGACGATATCAAGGAAGAATTGAAACAGGGTGGCGTTCAGGCCATCGGGCGTGAATACAAGGTACATCTTGATGGCTACAACTTCCTGCCCTATTTCAAAGGCGAGGTTGAGGAAGGGCCGCGTCGCGAGATTTTCTATTTCTCGGATGACGGCGATCTGACCGCGCTGCGCTATGACGACTGGAAGCTGATTTTCCTGGAGCAGAAGGCATGGGGCACTCTGCGGGCCTGGGCCGAACCCTGGACCGAGCTGCGCATTCCGCTGATCATAAACCTGCGCCGCGACCCTTATGAGCGTGCATATCGGACCTCGAATACCTATTACGACTGGTTGCTTGACCGGGCCTATTTCCTGGTACCGGCACAGCAATATGTGGGCAATTTCCTGGCGACATTCCAGGAGTTCCCGCCGCGCCAGAAAGCTGCCAGCTTCAATCTGGAACAGGTGATGGAAAAGATGATCGCGCCCGTAGGCGACTGATCCTGATTACGGAACCGATCCGGGCCGCCCGAATTACGGCGGCCCGTCTTCTCTGACCCTGGGAAGGTGCTAGTTTATGCTCAGATATTTTTTGTTCCTTTCGCTGTCGCTCATCACTTCCGTGGCATTCGCAGACCCTTTGCCATCCTGGAATGATACCGACAGCAAGGTGCGGATCATCTCGTTTGTCGAAAGCGTCACCGATCCCATGTCTGATGACTACGTTACTCCGTCCGACCGAATCGCCGTCTTTGACAATGACGGCACGCTCTGGGGTGAGCAGCCGGTGTATTTCCAGCTGATCTATGCGGTCGAGGCGTTTCAGAAGAAGGCGCAGGACGACGACTTCGGAGCGATTACGTCAGATGCCCTCAAGGCTGCTGTCGCAGGCGACTATGCGGCTCTGGCTGAAGGCGGCAAAGAGGCCGTAATCGAAGTGCTGGGCGCGACCCATAGTGGCCTGAGCGTAGACGACTTTCAGACCAGTGTGACCGATTGGGTTGCCACGGCAACCCACCCGATCACCGGGCTGCGTTATGACCAGATGACGTATCAGCCGATGGTGGAATTGCTGCGCTATTTGCGCGACGAAGGGTTCAAGACATATATTGTCTCCGGCGGCGGGATCCATTTCATGCGGGTCTTTGCCGAGTTCGCCTATGGCATCCCGACCGAACAGGTCATCGGCACCTATACCGAGACCTCTTATGAGGTGATCGACGGCGTTCCAACCATAATCAAACAACCCGCAATCGGTTTTGTCGACGATAAGGAAGGCAAGCCGATCAATATCGACCGGATCATCGGCAAGCGACCGATCATTGCTGGAGGAAACTCGGACGGTGATTATGCGATGATCGAATGGACCACGGCGGGCGACGGACCTCGGCTTGGTCTGATTGTACATCATACGGATGGCGAACGTGAAGTGGCTTATGCCTGTGATAGCCATATCGGCCGACTGTGCGATGGGCTGGAAAAAGGCCCGGATTTGGGTTGGCTCATTGTCGATATGGCCAAGGATTGGTCACGCATCTACACTGGCGCGCAATAGCACCGGGGAAGGACATCAAGATAGCCGTTCGTTTATCAGTTCCTCTGGTCAGACGGACCGCCATCGTCGGCGTGTCTTGTCTGGGTTTCACGACCGTATCATCCGCGCAAGAGCCTGCCTATGTCGGCTCGTCACAATGCGCTGAGTGCCATACCGAGGCTGCCCGCGCGTGGAGCGGTTCGCATCATGCGCTGGCCTGGACCACGCCATCGCCGGACACGGTGATCGCTGATTTCGATGGCGCATCCTTCAGCCATGATGGCATGAGCGTCCAGTTCAGCGCCAATGGGAATAAATATCGCGCAGCCGTCACCGAAAAGGACGGGGTCACAACCGAATACCCGGTGCATTCCGTCGTGGGCATCACCCCGCTTCAGCAATATCTGTTCGAAACCGAACCGGGTCGGCTGCAAAGCTTTGACGTGGTCTGGAACGCGGAAAAGGAACGATGGTATCACCTCTATCCCGATCAGGATCTGCCTCCGGATGATGGGTTGCATTGGACCGGCCCTTACAAAAACTGGAACGCCCGATGTGCGGAATGCCATGCCACCGGGTTTAAGAAAAATTATGATCTGAAAACCCGCACTTACGCCTCGACCCAAGCGGAAATCGGTGTCGGTTGCGAAGCCTGCCATGGCCCGGGTTCGGCCCATCTTGACTGGGCGGCAGGGCGCGGGATCGCCGAGGGAGCAGGTCTGCTGAACGCCGTGGGGCTGGTCATGAATTTCAACGCAGGTGCCGAGGCGACGATCCAGCAATGCGCCACTTGCCATTCCCGCCGCGAGGCTTTTGGAGATGGTAACCCGCTGCCCGGATCACCGTATCACGACAATTACAATCTCGCCTTGCTGCGGCCCGGTCTTTACCATGCGGACGGTCAGATATTGGAAGAGGTCTATGTCTATGGCTCGTTTCTGCAATCCAAGATGTATGCCAGCGGGGTAAGTTGCACCAATTGCCATGAGGCACATTCTGCGACGCTTGTAGCCGATGGGAACTATGTCTGCACACAATGTCACTCGCCAGTGGGGCGGGAAGGGTTTTCTGGTCTGAAACGCGCCCTTTATGACGATCCGGCCCACCATTTTCATCCCATGGGCTCAGAGGGTGCGGCTTGCAAAAGCTGCCATATGCCGGAACAGATTTACATGGGCATTGATGGGCGCCGGGATCACGGGTTTCGCATTCCACGGCCCGATCTCACGGCTGAGACAGGGGCTCCGGATACCTGTACGGATTGCCATACGGATCGAACGCCGGAATGGGCCGCGCAGACCTTAGAGTCTTGGTATCCCCAAAGCATAAAACGTGGTGCACACTTTGGGCAGATATTCGCGGCCGCCCGCACCGATCTAGGTACGGCTAGCGATGACCTTGCCCAGTTGGCGCGTGACACTGCCCAGCCTGCAATCATACGTGCCACGGCCTTGTGGTTGTTGCAGCAGAATGCGGCGCAGCATGTGAGAGTTTTGGCGGTTGAGCAGTTGAATGATCCTGATCCGATGGTGCGCGCCAGTGCAATGGGTTTGCTGACCGATGCAGACCAAGACGAGATTTCCAAGATGTTGCCTTTGTTGGAGGATCCGTTCCAGACCGTCAGGATTGCTGCTGCGCGGGCAATGCTGTCTGCAAGGGGATCGCAAATGTCCCGTCACGAACAAGAGCGTTTGCAACGGGCATTGTCCGAATGGAGAAGCTCGTTGCTCAACCGTGCAGACTTTCCAGAAACGCACTTGGTACTTGGCGGGATGGCACTCACGATGCGCAACCTACTTGCCGCGCAAAAGGCTTTCGAGGAAGTGACGCTTCTCGATCCACAACGTGTCGATGCCTGGGTAATGCAGGTACGCTTGGCTGCCGCGACAAGCGGCTTGAATGCCGCTAGGCAGGTACTGGACCGTGCGCTTTCGATTAATCCTGACGACCCTTCGCTTTCCGCGCTCACTTCGGATCTGCAATGACAGCCGAGGGGTGCCGTAGATAGATCAGTTGCAAAGGTTTCATTCAGAACTTGCTCGGACCTAAGTGAAAACGGCATTGCTAACCTATCTCGATACTCTTCATGTGCGTTCAAACAATTTCGAACAGTTGCAGCGAAAATCACTTGTCACTTTGACTTAGCGATCATTTGGCCCGAGATAATGGATGGCAGTCTAGTCCTGTATTGCAGTCACATGATCGCTCGTAATGCTGTATGATCGATCAAGGTCGTCTTCCTTTGGGAAGTAGTCACCTTTGAACGAAATCATGCGAGAACCTGCTCATGTTTGTTTCAGGCAACAAGCAAAGGAACACGCCTTCTCGTCAATCCGGCCCCAAGTTTGCAACAAATCCGATTCACCACGTTCAACCTCTTTTGTATGCCGCGACGGATGTAGCATGACAGTCTAACTGCAGACAGAGGGGGAAAGCTTGCGACTAAGCCTTGCTGCACAAATTGGAACTTGGCACATTGGCAGGCTTGCGAGCGACTATCGGGCGTTTTTTCGAGATCCTCCGCTGGAAACACGAAAGCGATTTAAGTGAGTTGAGGCCCGCGTCTGAAAGATCGATTGAGCTGTCTCTGACGTCACCGGACTAACCGATAATCAAAAGGGTGATTAAAAGCGGTATCGCGCACCGAAAACCGGTCCAGATTGTTTGAAATCAAAAGCGTCGCCCGATTCGCTATGGCTCAGATCCAGCAGTCGGTAACCGACCAAAACGCTCAAGCTATCGTTTATCCAGTACTGCGCCGTCAGTGCGGCCTGATGCGACTCGCTGTTGCCACGAAAACCACCGTAATCGATGAACGCAGCGCCAACCCACCGATCAGACAATTGCACCGTCACTCGCGCTGCTAGAACCGGGTCAATCCAGCCGTTGTCGAAAGCAGCAGACCGTCCTGGGGCGGTACCCGGTGTCAACGTCAGGGTAGTGTCGGTGTTGAACCATCGAGCACCCGCGCCGATGTCCAAAGACAACGTGCTGTTTTGGCTCACGCGGTACATCGCATAGCCGTTCAAAACCTGCAGTTTGATGTCAGCATCTATGCCGCCGAAAACAGGACCGGGCGAAGCGTTTGAAACCGATAGATTCGTCTGCGCAAAATCGCCAATCAGACTCCACCGATTGCGCCGCGCCTCAAATACACCCATAAAGGCAAAGTCCAGATTTTCCCATGCATCGCTAAAGGGCAAAGTTGTTTCGATGGTACCCAGCGGAGTGGAAACCGCGGTGTCGGTCTCTGCAGCCCAGAGGTAGAAAACAAAGGACGTCTCCCACGTGTTTTCCTGTGCTTCAACCGGAACGGTCGAAGAAAAAACTACCGCGGCCACCGCACACAATATAGTACTTAGCCTCATAGTACTTCCTTTTGCTTTCGCCATAAGGTTGCAGTTTGACACCAGCCGCGCAATGCTAAAGAGCATTTGAATGGGCTTTGATGATGTGACCGCCCCCCGACGGCATCAATGTGCCAAGGTGGGTTGGTTTTGTTGCGAAGTTTCTTACTGGCCGAAGAGATCACGCCGGAAAGGTGGGTTAAGCTCCCAGTTCCGCGAATTAACGAACCGGGCAAGGTCCAAGTGTGAGTTGACCTTATTGGATCATGTTCGCGACTTCGATTCCGTCCAGAGTTGTCGCTGCTGACGCGAAAGATTTGAAACCCAGCATTGGTCGAGTGCGCTGCATGACAAATCGGTCGCGCTGCTCGACAATATTGTCATCCGGCATAAATGAACTTGGCGCTCCAATTGTTTCTGTCGCCAACGCTGCTCCCGACTGTCGCTCCGACCGCGGTTCTGATAGCGCGCGCTCGGATAAGACAGGAGCAAACCGTGACGATCTCATTCCAGGGCGCGCATTTTTCGAGAGAAGTGATCTCGCACGCGGTCTTCTTCTACTTGCGCAACGGTGTGTCATGTCGGGATCTGGAGGAGATCTTGTCAGAGCGTAGGGTAACCTGGACCACGCGACATTGAACCGCTGGGTCAGCCGTTATGCCGGTCTTGTCGTTGAAGCTGCTAGGTGTCGCTGGTGTAGCCCCCTGAAAGTGGTTCCCCAACTGGGATAGATTTGTCCCGCGAATAGGAGGATCAGCGATGGCTGGGAAGAGAGAGAAGCCCGAAGAGATCGTATCGAAGCTTCGGCAGGTTGAAGTTCTATAAGGACAAGGGATGACGATTGCAGATGCGGCGCTCAAGATCGGTATCACGCAGCAGACATATTACCGGTGGCGCAAGCATTATGGCGGCATGGGGCGCGATCAGTTGAAGCAGCTTCCGGATGTCTTGATGTGAACTTCAGAGCTAGTGCGGGCGAAGAACTTCGTTGCCGCAGGTTGGTTCCGGCGTGTGGACAACATGAAATCAAGGCTCTTGCCGTGTTTGCCAACGGCTCGGTAAAAGTAAACCCACGCGCCCTTCACCTTGATGCAGGTCTCATCCATTCTCCAGAAGCGGTCGCATTGTCCTTTGCGGCGACGCGCTGTCTCAGCGATTGCGCCGGAACACCGTGTCACCCATCAGTTCACGTGGTGTGGTCCATCACAACGCCTCGCTCGGACATGATCTCTTCCAGATCACGGTATGACCCGACGTATCGAACATAGAAGACCACGGCGAACAGGATAACGTTCTTCGGATACTGCGCGCCATTGAAAGAAATCACGACCAGACTGTCTACTCAATAATACCGGCAGTCATTCAGTCGACAAAGGGGTGCGGGCCAATCGCCAAATGTTTGCCATAGATCCCAGCCATCTTGCGTGGCAGAATCTCGAATTCGAGAATCGGATAAGCGTACCGGTCATTTGCATCCTTTTTCGATTCTTACGTCGGATGACGTTCGCAGTTCGGATAACGGTCAGCCCTTTAGTTTGCTAAATTGAGTTCGATATTATCGGATCTTACCGCCTGTGTGGGATTGTGATTAAGCCCTGCGAGAGGTGAGCGCACGAGTTGCGAGGAATAAAACCTTGAAAAGTAACAAAAAGTTCATACCAAGTTCTGGCTTCGCTGTTCGCTCAAACACACCTTTCGTTAATGTCGCAATAAAATTTCGCGGATACGTCCTCTTCGTAGCCCAATGTCGCACTGGAAACTGCTTTGTTGGAGTCACTCAAACCGGCGCAACGTCAGGTTTAATGGGAAAGCGACAGAACTGCATATGATGGTCCGGTCTGGAAGAACTGCCGCCGAGTTTTCATTGATGGAAGACCTGATGCGCACTTCAGATCGCGTGGTGACGAACACCACGCTGCTCGAGCGGATCTGGGATTTAAGTTTTGACCCCAACTCAACTGTGGTGGAAACGCATATCAGCCGCCTTCGGGCAAAGATTGATCGGCCCTTTGATTTGCCGCTGCTGCACACCGGTCGAAACATCGGATACAGCTTGCATGGACCGCGGTAGCGTTTTTTCAGGTGCACCATTCAGAACCGCCATATATGCGACGGTTGTGGTTTCGGTGATCCTCGCTGTTTCGGGTTTTCTTGCCTATCTGGAAGTAGAAGCCGCGCTCATCAAAGATCTGAAGGCGGAAATCCTCGAAGAGGAGTATCTGCTGCATGAGATTCTGTTGGACGGAGGCGGTCCCTCGCTTGAACGAGCGATTGAGCACCTGAGCAGCTCTTACAAGTCGGACGATCATCTGGTGGGCCTGTTCGACGAGCGTGGGACTCTTCTGGCGGGAGGATCGGTGGCTCCGCTGCAAGCGGAAGGGTGGCAACAAGTTAAGCAGCCGACTGGGATCGCAAATGTTTGGCGCCCGGAATACATAATTCACTCCGCAATGTTTGAAGGGTATCGAATTGCAGTGGTCCGCAGCCTTCGGCCCGCTTATCAAACCCTGGCCAATTTGGTTGAAGGCCTGACGCTTTTGGCGACTACTTTGTCACTGGCAGTCCTTGGCTCGGGCTATTTTGTCAGCAAACAAAACCTGCAAAAATTCCAGTCTATTGGGAAAACGCTGGATGAAGTATCCAAAGGCGACACCGACATCCGGTTGCCGGTCTCACCCGCGAACGATCAGATCGATCGCATTTCCCGCCAGATGAACCAGCATCTTGACCGCCTCTCTACGTTGATGGTCAGCACAAAGGCGACTGTGGTGGCGATTGCACATGACCTGAAAACGCCGCTGTCGCATGGATTCATGGCAT
>NZ_WPZY01000025.1 GCF_013031405.1 Ruegeria sp. HKCCD8929
GTCACAACCGTCTCTCCGGCCCGTCACCAGCAACCCTCAAGCGCCGGTGAAGGGCGTTCTAAGACTAACTGCAAATCACCGCAAGCGGAAAATTCGAAATCGGCGAATTTTTTTGCAAAGTCACACTTTTTCGTTTAAAATCAAGAGACTGACTTCAATCTGACCAATCGTCCAATACCCCTACTCCCACCAAACCCGTAACCCCTCTTGCGTCCAAACCCGAGCACGTCGAGTCGTGCCACAACATGTTGTTGGCGAACTTGCGGATCCCACAAGCCAGCAGGCCCGGCAGCACACCGAAACGACTCGCCGAACCCCATGAGACCCGCCTTCACGTCACAAATTTTACCTAACGTGGCCTTCAGCTTCCGCTACAGGCTTCGATCAGCTCTACATCGTCCGGAACACCCGGCGAGCCGGTTGCTCCGGCCTCCGGCAGCTTATCAGTCACGAAACTGTCGAACCGACCCCAGCCGGCAACCGCACATTTGGCGGTCTTGGCCCATTTGCTCTGATCGGCGACCAGAATGGTGTGGCGGGCATGATCCAGCAGCACCCGACCGATCTCGGCATCGAAATGCTTGAAATCCAGAACCCCATGCACGGCGTCCAGCCCGCCGGCACCGATCAGGGCGAAATCAGCCAGAAACCCGGAAAAACCGCGCAGCGTTGCGGGGCCGGCGACGTCGCGATCCTCGGCCCGCAACTGGCCGCCGACCAGATGCACGTCATGGTCGGTCCCGCTGCACAGCAGCCGCGCGACCTCGAGGTTGTTGGTCACGATCGTCAGGTTGGATTTGTCCAGCAGCGCCTCGGCCACATATTGCACCGTCGTGCCGATGCCCAGCAGCACGGTGGACCCATCGGGGATACGCGCGGCGGCGCATTGGCCGATGCTGCGCTTGGCCTCCTCGTTCAGGATGCGTCGGGCCGAGAAGGTCAGGTTCACCGGGTTGCTCGGCGGGGCCACGCCGCCGTGCACCCGCCGCGCCACACCCTGTTCGCACAGTGCATTTATGTCCCGGCGAATGGTCTGGGTCGCGACCCCGAAATGACTGGACAGCGCATTGATCGACAACAGGCCGGAGCCGCGGATCATCTCGACGATCTGCCGCTGCCGGTCGTTCAGCTCCATCATCTCTTTCTCCCCGCGCCGCATGGCGACGCTAAATGGATGGCACGATCCAGTCCGGAGACAGGCCGCTGCGCCCGATGAACGCGTCCACGTCGAGGCCGGCAAAGAGCCCATGCGCGCTGACGAGGACCGAGGTCCAGCCGCGCGCGTTCGCGCCCAGCACATCCGTGTGCAGCGTGTCTCCGATCATCGCGATGCGGGCACGCGGCACGCCGTCCAGCCGTCCTTCGATCTCTTCGAAAACCGACGGAAACGGCTTGCCATGGTACTCCGCCTCGATCCCCAACCTGTCTTGTAAGGCATGCGCAAAATAGCCGGGCTCCAGCGTCAGGCCGGTCTCGCGCGGGGCCACGAGATCAGGGTTGGCAACCACCACCGGGCGCGGGAGGGTACGAAGGCTGTGCTCCAGCAGGGTTTGCCGGGCTTCGGTCCAGATCGCCGAACTGAGCAGCAGGAAACCGTCGACCCGGTCGTAATCAGCACGTGCCTCACCCAGAGGCACATTGTTCACGCTCAATTCGCCGCGATCGAAACCCAGCGGCGCGGCCACACCCCAGAGCGAAACGCTTCGCCGGGACAGGTGCGCCTCGCACACGTCGCGGCTCGAAATGATTTCGGCCGGTGTGAAATCGAACCCGAGCCTGTGGAACTTGGCCAGTGTGGCGGCGCGGTTATAGCTGGCGGCGTTGGTCAGAACGAACAGCCGCTTGCCCGCCGCGCGCAGCATCGCCACACGCTCGGCGGCGCCGGAGATCGGGCGCTCGCCCACGTTCAAAACCCCGAAGGCGTCGAAGACAACGGCGTCGAATTCACCGGCCAGGTCCCCGAGATCAGCCGCAGACCGCGCCGCACCGGGCCGCCGCATACCGGGCAGGCGGTGGCGGATCGCCTCATACCGGTCAAAGGCGGCTTCGGGTGTCATCGTCCGCCTCACTGTCTCGCACGCCATTGCCATTTCCGGGATCCGATCCTTTCGCGCTCAGTTCAGCCGGGTACCGTTCTGCGCGTCGAACAGGTGCACGTTCTCCATCGCGAAGGTCAGCGGCAAGCGGGTGCCGGGGGCGCTGGTCTGCACCCCGTGCAGGCGGATCGACAACACGTTGTCGCCGCCGTTCAAAGTGCCGTGCACCACCGTGTCGGCGCCGAGCTGCTCCAGAAAGCCCACGGTCAGGTCCATCTGGCCCTGCCCTTCGGCGGCGTGTTGCAGATGTTCGGGGCGCACGCCCATGATCACCGATTGCCCGGCAGACACCGGCAGTTCAGCGGCGAAATGCACCTGCTCGGCGCCGTGATAGACCAGCGACTGGCGGTCCTCGCCCACGGTGCCCTCGAACATGTTCATGGCGGGGCTGCCGATGAAATCCGCCACGAACCGGGTGGCGGGGCGCAGGTACAAGTCCATCGGGGTTCCGATCTGCTCGACCCGGCCCGCATTCATGATGATGATCCGGTCGGCCAGGCTCATCGCCTCGACCTGATCGTGGGTCACGTAGATGAAGGTGGCGCCCAGCCGCTGGTGCAGCGCCTTCAGCTCGGCACGCAGCTGGGTTCGCAGCTTGGCGTCGAGGTTCGACAGCGGCTCATCGAACAGGAACACCTTGGGATCGCGTACGATGGCGCGGCCCATGGCGACCCGCTGGCGCTGACCGCCCGAGAGCTGCCGCGGCTTGCGGTCGAGATAGTCCTCCAGCCTTAGGGTGCGCGACGCCTCGGCAATGCGTTTCGCGATCTCGGCCTTGGGCAGGCCCTCGTTCTTGAGCCCGTATTCCATGTTCCCGCGCACGCTCATATGCGGATAGAGCGCATAGTTCTGGAACACCATGGCAATGTCGCGGTCGCCGGGCTCAAGCTCGTTCACACGGCGGCCGTCGATCTGCAACTCGCCCTCGGTGATGGTTTCCAGCCCTGCGATCATCCGCAGGATGGTGGATTTGCCACAGCCCGAGGGGCCCACCAGCACGATGAACTCGCCATCGTCGATACCCACATTCACGTCCGATACCGCGGTCACCCCGCCCGGATAGACCTTGCCCAGCGATGAGATGTTCAGAGTGGCCATTTACTTCTCGCTTTCAACCAGCCCTTTGACAAAGAGCTTCTGCATTGCAACGACGACCAGCACCGGCGGGATCATGGCCAGCACGGCGGTGCCCATGATGTAATGCCAGACCGGCAGGCTCTCGCCCGAGTTCACCATGCGCTGGATGCCCATGACGACGGTGTAGAGCCCTTCGTCGGATGTGATCAGGAACGGCCAGAGATACTGGTTCCAGCCAAAGATGAAGAGGATGATGAAGAGCGCGGCGATATTCGTCCGGCTCAGCGGCAGCAGGATGTCCCAGAAGAACCGCAAGGGGCCCGCTCGGTCGATCCGCGCCGCCTCGACCAGTTCATCCGGTATGGTCAGGAAGAACTGCCGGAACAGGAAGGTGGCGGTCGCCGATGCGATCAGCGGCACGGTGAGGCCCGCATAGGTGTTCAGCATCCCCATCTTCACCACCACGTCATAGGTCGGCAGGATCCGCACCTCGACCGGCAGCATCAGGGTGATGAAGATCATCCAGAAGAACCCCATGCGGAAGGGGAAGCGGAAATACACGATGGCATAGGCCGAGATGATCGAGATGGCGATTTTGCCGAAGGTGATGCACAGCGCCATGATCAGGCTGTTGAACATCATCCGCCCGATCGGCACGCCGCCCGCCTCGGGTAGGCCACCGGCCAAGAGTTGCGAGTAGTTCTCCCACATCTGGCCGCCGAACCACATCGGAATCGGCGACCGGCTCAGCGCCTCGGGGCCATGGGTCGAGGCGACCAGCGCCATCCACACCGGAAAGCACAGGAACACCACCCCGAGGATCAGAACCGCATGGGTGAGGAAGGTCAGGAAAGGGCGATTTTCAACCATCAGTACTGCACCTTGCGCTCGACATAGCGGAACTGGACAAAGGTCATCGCGATCACCAGCCCCATCAGGATCACTGACTGCGCGGCGGACGATCCGTAGTCCTGCCCGATGAAGCCGGTATTGTAGACACGGAAGACCAGGATCGAGGTCGCATCGACCGGCCCGCCCTCGGTGGTGGCGTGGATCAGGGCGAAGGTGTCAAAGAAGGCGTAGACCAGATTGACGACCAGAAGGAAGAATGTGGTCGGCGTCAGCAGCGGGAACACGATGGTCCAGAACCGGCGCACCGGGCCCGCGCGGTCGATGGCGGCGGCCTCGATCATGGATTTCGGGATAGATTGCAGCCCGGCCAGGAAAAACAGGAAGTTATAGCTCACCTGTTTCCACGCCGCCGCGACGATCACCAGGAACAGGGCCTGATCGCCATTTACGTAGTGGTTCCACTCGACGCCCACACCGCTCAGCCAGTAGCTGACGATGCCCAGGCTCGGGTTCATCAGGAAATACCAGATCACCCCGGCCAGCGCGGGGGCCACCGCATAGGGCCAGATCAGCAATGTCCGGTATCCGGTGGCCGCCTTGACCACCCGGTTCGCCGCCACCGCCAGACCCAGCGAGATCGCCATGGCCAGAAACGCCACCGAAATGCCGAAGATCAGCGAGGTGCGGAAGGATTTCAGGTATCCGGGGTCCTTGAACAGTTCGAAGTAATTCGTCAGCCCCACCCATTCGCGGGAAAAGCCGAACGCATCCTCGATGAAGAACGAGCTTTCAAGCGCCTGATAGGACGGCCAGAAGAAGAAGATCACCGTGATCGCGATCTGCGGCAACACCAGAAGATAGGGCAGCAGCCGGGACCGAAAGACGACACGCTTTTGCATTCATGTCCCCATGTGGAAGCGGCAGAGCGGGCTCTGCGGAGATGGATGCGGAGGCCCCGTATGTCACGGGACCCCCATCAGCACGGATCGAAACCGATCAGCTGTTGGCGTTTTCGAACTTGCGCAGCAGGGCGTTGCCGCGCTCGACCGCTTCATCCATCGCCTCTTTGGCAGTTTTCTCGCCGGACCAGACAGCCTCAAGCTCTTCGTTGATGATGTCGCGGATCTGCACGAAGTTGCCAAAGCGCAGGCCCTTGGAGGCCGGGGTCGGCTCGTTCAGGCTCAGCTGCTTGATCGCGGTGTCGGTCATCGGATCGCTTTCGTAGAAGCCGTCCGCCTGCGACTTTTCATAGGCCGCCGTGGTGATCGGCACATAGCCGGTCTGCTGGTGCCAATAGGCCTGCTGCTCCTGGCTGGACAGGAACTGGAAGAAATCGGCCACACAGGCATATTCCGCCTGCTCCTTGCCATTCAGCACCCACAGCGTCGCGCCACCGATGATCGAGTTCTGCGGCGCTTCGGCAACGGCGGTGTCCAGCGGCAGCATGGTCTGGCCGAACTCGAACTCGGTGATGTCCTTCTTGAACCCGCCATAATAGGCCGACGAGTTGATCCACATCGCGGTTTCGCCGTTCACGAACTGTCCGCGCGAGTCGCCCCGGCGGCCGCCATAGACAAAGAGACCTTCCTTGCCCATGTCCCCGATGCGCTGGATGTGGTTGACCACCGCGTCATTGTTGAAGGTGAACTCGGTCGAGAGCCCGGCAAAGCCGTTCTCTTCGGTGCCCAGCGGGATGTTGTGCCAGGCTGAGTAGTTTTCGATATTCGACCACGACTGCCAGCCGAACGAGAACGGCTTGGGCACGCCGTTTTCCTTGAGTTTACGCGCGGCTTCCTCAACCTCGTCCCAGGTGGTCGGCACGGCCACGCCGGCGGCGTCCAGCGCGGTCTTGTTGTACCACAGAACCGGGGTCGAGCTGTTGAAGGGCAGCGACAGCAGGCGGTTCTCGGTGTCGGTGTAGTAGGAGATCACGGCGGGCAGATAGACCGACTGGTCGAAATCGATCCCGGCATCTTCCATCAGCTTGTAGACCGGATAGATCGCACCCTTGTCCCCGGCGGCCATCATGGTGGCGGTGCCCACCTCGAACACCTGCACGATATGCGGCTGCTCACCAGCGCGGAAGGCGGCGATGGCGGCGGTCATGTTCTCGGTATAGTTGCCCTTGTAGACGGCGTTGATCTGGCAGGTCTCGCTGCCGGCATTGTAATCGGCGGCGAACTTGTCGGTGATCTCGCCCAACTGACCGCCCATGGCGTGCCAGAACTGGACTTCGGCCTTGTCGGCGGCAAAGGCCGCGCTGGCCGCGACGGATGCGATGGCAGTCGCGGAAAGAATGGATTTAACGGTCATTTCGGTCTCCCCAGAGCCTGAAGGGCCATGTTCCCAGCACGTCAGGCGCCTCTTGTTGGATCATTGCGATGCGCGATTCGAACGCGCACTGTGGCAATAATAGACCCTTGTAACGTTCATATGAATAAAATTTGCGGTTCATATGAACATTCGCATGCGTTTGCGCCTGCGATCCGGTTCAGGCTGGCTCGTACCGCGGGACGCGTTGCTGCCGAGGCCGTGGCACAGCGGTGTCGCCCGCTTTGCGGGCAGCTTTATGGCGTGGAACAATGGCGAAAAATGGCTGGCACGGCGATGACGCCCAGCCAGCCTTTCAGACGCGCGCAAGGGGCGTGTTACGCCGACGTGTCCCGGATAACGAAATGCTTGGTGGTGGTCTCGATCACTTCCCAGAACCCGCGAAATCCGTCGGGGATCAGAAAGGACGCACCGGTGCGGAACTCCTGCCGGGTGCCGTCCTCATGGATCAGCGCGCAATGGCCCGAGACGATGTAGCAATATTCATCCTTGTCGGTGAACGCGTGCCACTTGCCGGGGGTCGAGGTCCAGGTCCCGGCAGACAAGCGGCCATCGGGGCTGGTGAAATGCATGCCGACCTTGTGGTGCGGGTCGCCTTCGACCACGCGGTCCGGCAGATCGGCCAGACGCCTCTCGCTTTGCTTCTCGGCTGCGCCGTTCAGATTAATGACATGAGTGGTCATTCGGTGTCTCCGTGAGTGTGATGCGCCGTTCAGGCCACTTCGTCCTTGAGGTAGTACCAGACATAGGCGATGCGCTGGCCGAGCCGCCGGAAGGGTGTGAGCAGCCCGTGGCTGGGCAGTGGCGAGGTGAAGATCGGCAGGTTGAACACCTCGTCCTTCACGCCGGCGATTTGCTGGGCCATGCGGCGTCCGGCTTGCGCCGAATACATCACCCCGTTGCCGCCATAGCCCATCGCATAAAAGATGCGCTCGTCCGGGTTCGGCTGGAAGATGCGGGGCATCATGTCGTGGCTCACATCGACCCAGCCCCACCAGGAGTAATCGAGGTTGATATCCTCAAGTGCCGGGAACTTCCGTGCAAGGCCCTTCCTCAGCTGAGCCAGATGCTTGTCATTCTCGGCATCGCGCCCGGTCACCGCCGAGCGGCTGCCGATCTGCATCCGGTTATCGGGCAGCAGCCGGTAGTAGTGGCGCAGCGTGCGGGTATCGGTCAGCGGCGATTTGGTCTGGATGCCGCATTCCGCCAGCTCGTCCTGCGTCAACGGGCGGGTGACGATCGAGTTCGACAGGATCGGCATCAGGCGATGCCTGGTCTTGGAGTTGAGGCCCGGCGGTGTGTAACCGGCGGTGGCCAGCGCCACCGTCTTGGCCCGCACGATGCCGCCCGGGGTGCGCAGGTGGTGCACGCCGTTCTTCGTCTCCCATCCCATCACCGGGCTGCCGGTGTGGATCTTGACGCCCAGACGGCGGGCCATGTTGACATAGCCAAAGGCCAGCTTGCCTGCGTGAATGCAGGTGCCGTCAGGCTCCCATAGCGCGCCTTGCGCCTCCTGGTCGCGCACGTGTTCGGCGTGCAGTTCGTCGCGTGAAATGATGCGCGAGGCATAGCCGAAGGTCTCGTTCAGCAGCGCGCTTTCCTTCTCCAGCCCCGGCATCACCTTGGCGCGGTGGGCGATGTAGTAGTGCCCGCCCGGCTGCGGGTCGCAGTCGATGTCGTCGCTGGCGATGAGATCGTTGAACAGCTCGAACGCCTCGGAGACCTCGCGGTGCATGCCCTTGGCGGCCTCGACGCCCCAGCGCTCGATCCATTGCGAGCGCTTCAGGCGCCCGGACGAGATCTGGGCCTGCCCGCCATTGCGGGTCGAGCAGCCCCAGGCCACGGTATTTGCTTCCAGAACAATGGCTTGGATGCCGTGTTCCTTGGCAAGGTGAATGGCGGTGGACAGGCCGGTATAGCCCGAACCGACGACAACGACATCCGCGTCCATGTCGCCCGACACGGGACCGTCATCGGCGGGCGGCTGGCCCGCGGTGCCGATCCAATAGGTCGGGGCGTAGTCGCGGTTATGACCCGGACCCGCATCCATGATCGGGTCGTATTTGGGGTCATAGCTGGCCTTGGGCCAGTGCCGAGGGATGGAGTTGTCCACCATTCTAGTCTCCTCCGGTCGCGCGTGGCGGATCAGGCTTTGAACATCGGGCGCGTCTTTCGAAGCGCCTGTTTCACAATGATTTTCCCGTCCCGAAGGGTGAAGAGATCGGCCCCCTCGGCCTCGACCCGCATGCCGTTTGCGTCGGTGCCCGAGAAGGTCCATTCCGACACTGCGCGGTCACCATGCACGAAATGGCTGTGGTGATCCCAATGGGCATCCTTCATGCCCGCCCACACGCCCGAGAACGCGGCGGCGATGGCCTCGGCGCCTTCGACCTTGTTGCCGTATTTCTCGTCACCGGCGACGGTGTAGAACACGCAGTCGTCGGCGAAGTGGGTCATCACGCCGTCAATGTCATGACGGTTGAACGCGTCGAACGTGTCGGACAGGTCCTGCGCGGTCAGGGTTTTGTTCATTTTGTACGTCCTTTTGAGGGGGGTTGTTACGTTTTGTCCTGATGTGGAACGATCAGTGTCGGGATCTTCGAGCGCCGCAGAACGCGCTTGGCCACGGTGCCCAGGAAGGTGTGCGAGAAGCCGTGGTCATGCGCGCCCAGCACGATCAGGTCGCAGCCCAGTTCGGCCGAGCGGCGCAGGATCACCTCGGCCGGGTGGCCGTCGGTGACCTCGACCGAGGTCACCTGTTCGCGGATCTTTTCGTCGTCGCCTTCGAACTGCGCCCAGAACTTGGCCTGCCGCTCGGCCAGCACCTTGCGCACCATCTCGTGACGGCGCGCGACGGCGGTCTTGCGGGTTTCCTCGTTCAGGATGAACATCTCCATCGTGATCTTGGCATCGTCCGACAGCGGCTCGTTCACATGCAGCACGTGAATCTCCGCCCCGGTGGCCTGCGCGATGCTGGCCGCGTGGCGCATGGCATGACCCGAGTTCTCGGACAGATCGGTCGCAAACAGGATGTTCGTCACCAGCTGTTTCATGTCGTCATCCTTTCCGGGTCAGTAGCCAAAGACGCGTGGCAGCCACAGCGACAGTTCAGGGAAGAAGGCGATGATGAAGATCGCGATCGTGTTGGCCGCCGCAAACGGCAGGGCACGCAGCGAGATTTGCTCGATCGAGATGTTCGATATCCCCGAGGCGATAAACAGGTTCTCACCCAGCGGCGGCGTCTGGAAGCCGATGCCGAGAGTACAGACCATCACCACGCCGAAGTGGATCGGGTCGATGCCCACCGAATAGGCCACCGGCAGCATCACCGGCACCAGGATCAGGATGGTGGCCAGCGTCTCCATGAACATGCCGACAAACAGCAGGAAGAAAATGATCAGCGCCCAGATCACGTAGAGGTTCGAGGTGAAGCTGAGCATGCTTTCCGCGATGATCGCCGGGATCTGGTTTTCCACCAGCAGGCGCCCGAACACGGTTGCGGTGAACAGGATCAGCAGCACGCGTCCGGTCAGCCATGTGGTGGCTTCCAGGGCCTGGAACAGCGAGTTCCACGTCAGCTCGCGGTAGATGACGACGCCCACGACCAGCGTGTAGAAGATCGCCACGATGGCGGCCTCGGTCGGAGTGAAGAAGCCGGTATAGATACCGCCCAGGATCACCAGCGGCGCCATCAGCGACCAGAAGCCGCGATACATCTCACACATCACGTGGCGGAAGGACCAGCCATCGGCAACGCCCTTGTAGCCGCGCTTTTTCGACATGATGAAGTTCAGGATCAGCAGGCTGGTGGCGATCAGGAAGGCCGGGACGAAACCCGCGATGAACAGTTTCGAGATCGAGACCGACTGGAAGGTGCCGAATTTCTCGACCGCTTCCGGCGGCGGCGCCATGCCGAGCGCGGCAATGCCGAAGATCACCATCGGGATCGAGGGAGGAATAATGATCCCGAGGCCGCCCGAGGAGGCCGTGATCGCAGAGGCATAGCCGCGCTCATAGCCGCGGTCGATCATCGCGGGGATCATCAGCATCCCCACAGCCGCGGTTGTTGCCGGGCCCGAGCCCGAGATGGCGCCGAAGAACAGGCAGGCCATGACCGTGGCCGCCGAGATACCGCCGGTGAACGGCCCGGCCAGACTTTCGGCCACGTTGATCAGCCGTTTCGAGATGCCGGCGGCCTCCATCAGCGCGCCGGCCAGAATGAAGGCAGGAAGCGCCATCAGCGGGAAGGCCCCCACCGAGGTAAAGGCGATCTGCACGAATTTGATCGGGTTCTCGTCCAGATAGAGGAACGAGACCAGTGATGCCACACCCAGCGCCACGGTGATCGGTGCGCCGATAAACAGCAAGAACAGAAAGGATCCGAACAGGATGCCTACGATTTCCGTTTCCATGATTTCTACTCCCTACCTCAGTTGTGCTTTGCCGCTTCGGTGGCGGCTTTGATCTCGTCCAGGTCGATCTGGTCGGGATCATGGATGTCCTCGCCCTTGACGAGCTTGAGGTAGTTCACCTGAATGATGCGGATGGTCATCAGCGCAAAGGCGATGGGGAGCACCATGTAGATGTATTTCATCTCGATGCCCAAGGTCTGGGATTTCCAGAACTTGTTCATCTTGTTGAAGACGAAATCGGTGGCCAGGTAGAGGAAATAGACGTTGAAGAAGAGCCAGAAGAGATCGGCGAAGGCTTCGATGTACTTGATCGCGCCGTCCGGCAGGAACTTGAACTGGAATGTCACCCGGTTATGCGCGCCCTTGAGCGCTGCGTAGCTGGCGCCGAAATAGACGAACCAGACGAACATGTAGACCGAGAGTTCCTCGATCCAGCTGATCGAGAAGCCGAACACCTCGCGCGCGATGATCTGCACGAAGAGCAGGATGACAAAGCCGGATAGCAAAATCCGGCAGATGATACTTTCTATATTGTCCAGGAATTTCCAGAACATGATGATTTTCCTCCTCCCTAGGGGGGAAAGAGCGCCGGAGCGCTCTTTCCAATCTTTTTTGTTCCGGAAGTTACTGGACCGGGTCGCGCCCGATGGCGGACAGAACCGCGTTCAGCTTTTCGACACCGCCGATGGAGTCGTAGAACTGCGGCCAGACTGCATCGGTGGCGAGCTGGATGAACTCGGCCTCGTCGTTTTCAGGATCGACGATTTCCATGCCCTTGGAGGTCAGTTCTTCCTTGATCGCGGCCTCGCTGTCGCGCAGGAACTGGGCCGAGGCGAGGGTCGCTTCCTGACCGGCGTCAAGGAACATCTTCTGCTCGTCTTCCGAGAGATCCTGGAAGACCGCTTCGGAGACGATGAGCGGCTCGATGGAGAAGATGTAACGCAGGTTGGTCACGTGGTTCTGGACCTCGTAGAACTTCATCGCGTTGATGGTCAGGTACGGGTTGTCCTGACCGTCGACCACCTTGGTCTGCAGGCCGGTGAAGGTTTCCGACCAGGCCATCGGGGTCGGGTTGATGCCCCAGGCCTTGTAGGTTTCGATCATGATCTCGTTCTTGGGAACGCGGATGATCAGGTCCTGCAGGTCGGCGACCGTTGTGACCGACTTTTTCGAGTTGGTCAGGCGGCGGAAGCCGGTATAGGTCCAGCCGATGATGCGCACGCCGGCGTCACGGATGGTGTTTTCCACCAGTTCCTGGCCGATGGGGCCCTGGGTCAGGGTTTCGGCGTCTTCCAGGCTGAGGATCACGTAAGGCAGGGTGAACACGCCAACGCTGGGCGAGAACGGCGTGATGTTGTTGATCGCCAGCAGCGACATGTCCAGCGTACCGATTGCGGCCTCGTTGACGGTGTCCTGCTCTGAGCCCAACTGACCGTTCAGAAACAGGGTTGCGGTGTGTTCGCCGCCCGACTTCTCCTCCAGCGCCTTGACGAAGGCCAGACCAAGAGCTTCCTGTGCGCTGCCCGCGCTGTCGCCTACGGCGATCTTGAAGTTCTTTGCGTCTGCTGCGCCCGCACCCATCAGCGCCGCCACGGAAACGGCGGCGGTGAAGGTGCCGAGCTTTTTGATGAATGACATGGATGTCCTCCCATTTGTCGGTTTTTCGAGGTGCGCGCTGCCCTGGGGAGAGGTGGGGCAATCCGATTCTACCTCGGCGGCGCAAACCTACATTGCGGATAATGTTTCAAGAATGTAATCTTGTGCGCGTTAGGTTTCACAAATAGCGAACCTTGGAATGAATCAGAGAGCCCTGGTCGCGCGCATTGGCGACGCCGATATCAAGCTGTTGCGGATCTTCAAGTCGGTGGTCGAAAGTGGCGGTTTGTCGGCGGCCGAGGTGGATCTGAACATCGGCAAATCCACCATCTCGAAACATATCGCCGATCTGGAGCATCGGCTGGACCTGAAACTGTGTAACCGGGGGCCGGCGGGATTTTCGCTGACCGAGGATGGCGACAAGGTGCTGCGGGCGGCGGAGAACCTGCTGGCCTCGGTGTCGCATTTCCGGACCGAAGTGAATGATATCAAGCAGAAACTGGTCGGTACCATCCGCGTTGCCTTGTTCGACCAATGCGCGTCGAACCCGGAATCCCACCTGGCGCAGGCGATCCACCGCTTCAACAGAGCGGCCCCCGGGGTCGAGATCGAGCTGTCGCTGGAGCCGCCCAACATCATCGAAACCATGGTGATCGGCGGACAGCTCGACCTTGGGATCGTGGCACTGCACCGGCCCTCGTCGAGCCTGGATTACGCGCCGCTTTATGGGGAGAACATGTACCTGTATTGCGGCAAGGGACACCGGTTTTTTGGCGACCACCAGAGCGCGCTGGGGATGCAGGATGTGCGGGCCGCGAACTATGCGGGCATCAGCGTAAATTCGCCCAACCTCTATATCGGTCAGAAACTGGGGCTGCGCCGGGCGGCGAAAGTGCAGAGCGAACAGGCGTTGGCGATCCTCATCATGTCGGGCCGGTATCTGGGATTCCTGCCGGATCATCTGGCCAAGGAGTTCGTTCGGAGGGAGTTGATGCAGGCGGTGCTGCCCGATCACATCCACTATCGCACGCGGTTCGCGGCGATCACCCGCAAGCGCCCGGTGCCGACGCGGACCACGAAGCTGTTTCTGGAAACGCTGCTGGATCAGCACGCGGGCTGAGTGCGCCGGGCCTGAGGCGTTTTCAGTTCAAGTTGGATCGGTTTTCGCTACCTCTCACCTCCGGTTCGAACGCAGAAAACCGATGCATTGGTTCAACGAGAACTGGAAACGCTTTAGTAGCCGGACACGTCGCGCGCGTATTCCTGGTAGATGCCCGGGTTGAAGATCGAGTTCACCGCCAGTTCGCGCCGGGGCAGCAGGTCGGCGGGAAACACCCGGGCGGCGGCAAAGACCTGCGGGGTGAGGAACCGCAGACCCTCGGGCAGGTCACCCAGGTCGGTGCCCGGGCGGTTGCTGGCCAGATTGAAGCCCCAGACCCCGAAGGACGGGATGGGCATCTGATAATTCACCACCTGCGGGAAAATCTCGGCCAGGGTTTCGGACACGGTCCAGTAGGTGTGCGGCGAGAAAAACGGCGAGCTGCTTTGGGTCACCAGCACCCCGTCCTCGGCCAGAATGCCTTTGACCATGGCGTAGAATTCGATCGCGTAGAGCTTGGACAGCGCCTCGTTATGCGGGTCGGGGAAGTCGATGATGATCCGGTCATAGGTCTGATCGGTGGATTTGACGAAGTTGAACGCGTCGGTGTTGTGCACGGTCAGCGCTGGCGAGGCCATGGAGTTGCCGTTGAGCTGCACGAGCGGGGCGAAGTCGCGGCCCAGATCGGTCATCGCCGGGTCGAGATCGACCAGATCGATACGCGTGACACTGGGGTGTTTGAGAACCTCGCGAACGGCGAGACCGTCGCCGCCGCCCAGCACCAGCACCGTCTTTGGCGCATCCTCGCCCCAGGACAGGACGGGATGCACCAGTGCCTCGTGATAGCGGTACTCGTCCACTTCGGCGAATTGCAGATGGCCGTCGATGAACAGGCGCACATCGTTTTTCTGCCAGGTGTTGGTAACCACCAGCGACTGATACTGCGACTGCTTGCGCCAGACGATGCGGTCGAAATAGAGGTGATCCTGCGCAAAGGCGGTGATGCGGCCCGCCAGCAGGGTCAGCACGAACAGCAGGACGATGGTGCCCACCGCGCAGGCCAGCATACGCTTGGGCGCATCGAGCCGATCCCACAGCCAGAGCACGCTGAGCAAGCCCACCATGGCATTGGTCAGCCCGATGGCGAACGAGGACGAGATCAGCCCCAGCGACGGCAGCAGCAGGATCGGGAAGAGGACCGAGCCGCCCAGCGCGCCGATATAGTCGAGCGACAGCACATCCGAGATGGATTCGCGCGTCGTCGTGCGCTCGGACAGGACCCGGGTGAGCAGCGGGATCTCCAACCCGACCAGAAACCCGATGGCCGAGATGAAGGTGAACATGCCCACCGTGTAGAACCAGGGCGCGAAAGGAAACAGCAGGAACAGCGAGATGCTGCACAGCCCGCCGATCAGCGCCAGCACCAGCTCGACCCAGATGAAGGCCTGAATCAGATTTCCGAAGATGAAGCGCGAGACATAGGAGCCGACCCCCATCGCGAACATGAAAAAGCCGATGGTCAGCGAGAACTGATAGACCGAGTTGCCCAGCAGGTAGCTGGACACGGTGCCGATGATCAGCTCGTACACGATCCCGCACAGGGCCACGACCAGGATGGCGCCCAATAGAACCGCGGCCTGTTTCTGCGGCAGATCGGCGTAGCGGAGCGTTTGGGTTTCGGTCATTTCGATGTCTCTGAGTGCTTCGGGTCGTGCGGGGTCTGCAATTCGGCCCGGGTATGGAAGCTGCGTCGTGACAGGTTACTTGCCCGCCCGCAATCCCCCAGACCGCAGCCGGGCCCAGATGCCCGTGCGACTGCCCTGCGAACTGGCAGCCTTGGGGGCGACATAGCTGCTTCGGGGTGTGGTCGAGCGTTCCTGAAAGCTGGAGGCCGCGATCCCGGCTGCCCGCTGCCGGCCGATCAGGTGGCCCAGCAAGGCGCCTGCGATAAATCCGGAGCCGGCAAAGCGCTTGTCCGCGGCCCAGCCGGTGACGTCGGTGGCAATCAGCCGGTTGTCGGCCTCGTCGATCTCGACGGTGAAGACGTCGCGCTCGCCGGTATCGCGGTTTCCGTCGGCGTTGTCGTCGGCATAGCCGGTGAATTTGGCGTCACTCCCGATCTCGATCCCCAGTTGCTTGTCGTAAAACCGAGGCTCGTTGTTCAGAACCTCGGTCAGAAAGACGGCGAACTCATCGAGCTGCGCGTCCGAGGCTTCCCTGATCTTCGCTTTGGACAGTTTCTGCTGGTATTTGACGATGGCAAACTCGGTCCGGTCCAGAACCTGGCCCAGATCCACCCTCTGCTCTCCTGCCGGAGCGTCCGGGCCGGGCAGCAAGACCCATCCCAGGACCAGAACAACGATTATCGTCGCTATTACGCGCAACATGCGAAAACCCCTTTGGTCAGTGCCCCCTGCCCTTTTTCATCTTATGCGGGGGTGCGCCAGACCCGATGCACCCCCGCTGGCATTGCTGCCGCCACGTCCGTCGGGTTACTTGCCCGCCCGCAGACCGCCCGAGCGTGCGCTGCGCGGTGCGCTGTAGCTGCTGCGCGGCGTGACGGTGCGGTTGTTGAAGCTGGCGGCCGAAACCCCGGCCGAGCGCTGGCGTCCGATCAGGTTGCCCAGCAGCGCCCCAGCCAGAAAGCCCGCGCCCGAGAACCGCAGACCCGCCGAGGACCCGGCGGTGTCGGTCGCGATCAGGCGGTTGTTGGCCTCGTCGATCTCGATGGTAAAGACATCGCCTTCGTCGCTATCCTTGATGCCGTTCGTGTTGGCATCGGCAAAGCCCAGGAACTTGGCGTCGGTCTGGATCTCAAGCCCCAGCTGCTTGTCGTAAAAGCGCGGATCCGAGTTCAGGATCTGGGTCAGGAAACCGGCGAACTCGTCCACCTCGTTGTTGGTGGCTTCGGCGATGCCGTTCTGGTCGAGATATTCCTGATATTTGACGATGGCGAACTCGGTCCGGTCCAGAACCTGACCCAGATCGGCGGTCTGCTCGGACTGGGGTGCCAGAAAGATCGAATAGGCAAAATATCCGAGAACGCCGAGGATGACGATCCCTTTGAGTTTTCCGAACATGTAATACTCCTACTAATTCAGGTCCGTTTTCATTTCTGGGTCAGGTCGCAGGTCCACCAGTCCTGGTGCAGCCCGGTTCCGTAGTAGTCCTTGAGGTCGCCGCAGCGGCGAAAGCCCTGCGTTTCCAGCGTGGCGCTGTTGGCCGCCGACAGGTCGGACGGGATGGCCAGAACCGCCATGCGGAATTTCTGAGTGCGTGCTTGCGTCAGTTGCTGCTCCATACCGGTCAGCCCGCCGGGGGTTTCGGTCCAATGCAGCCCGGCCACGTCCAGGGTCTCGGCGGCCTTGTGCAGTTCGGTGATGGCCAGCCCGGTGGATTGGCCCGGTTCCGGCGCGGGGGTGGCGGGTGCCTCGGGGTTGTCCAGCCCGTAGATGATCTTGGCCTCGCGGGGCCCGTGATAGGCGGGCACGGTCAGTTCGACGCTGGCGCCGAATTCTTCGTAGAGCTCGTGGGCGCTGGCATAGATCTTTTTGCCGAATTCCTCGTAGTCGCTGGTCTCGATAAAGATCTTGCGGATGCCCTTCTTTGCCAGCTTGCCCAGGAGGTCGTTGAGCATCTGCCCGCCCAGCCCCTTGCCGGTCTGCGCCTCGTCCAGATAGGTCCAGGACAGCCAGGCGAGATCGGGCACCTGCTCGTCGAGGCCGAAGCCGATCACGCCCAGCACTTCGCCCCGGTCCTGCAGGACGAACATGTTGTCCATGCCGTCGTCCAGAAAGGTGCCTTCGGCCTCGACGGCGTCGTCCTCATCGGTCTGCCCGATGATCTCGATGACGCGCGTGGTGTGGCGCCATTCCATGGGTTTCAGCGACGGGCCCTTAGTGCCGAACAGTGAGCCGAACATGGCAAACCCTCCTCCGATGGCGGCGGCTGTGATGTGGGTGAAGACGGCGATCTGAGGCCGCAGAAAGAGGGCCTCGGCGGTCAGCGCCAGCGCGATCAGGACGACCGTGTAACCACGCCGGTCGGGCGGGGTCGAGGCGAGGATTCCATGGGCCGCCAGCCCGTAAGCAATTGCGGAAAGGCCGACGAAGCCAGGGCCCGCCAGTGTGAGTTCCGCCACCGTGCCCAAGATCGCGCAGAGCGCGGCCAGCAGCGCGGTTCCGGCCGGTCCGATGCGCGGTTCGGTCAGCGCGCCGCCGATGCCGATCAGCAGGCAGTTGAGCGCCAGATGCCCGGCATTGCCGTGCCGGAAGACGCCGATCAGGTGATCGGCCAGGGATGTGACGCTGCCCGCGCCCCGCGCAGGCCCCCAGACCGCATAGACCGCGATCCCGAGGAGGATGAGTGATACCGTGACCTGACATCTCGATAGCTCTCTCATTCCCCGTTCAGAAACCCGCGGCGAGCCGGCGCTCGGGCTGACCGAGCAGGCCGCGCGAGATCACCTGCACATCCGTCCGGGCGGGGGCGAAATAGGATTCCAGCACCTTGAGGCTGGCCTGCGGGTTGGCGTCGCCGCACATGAAGATGTCGATGGCGGCATAGTCGTGTTCCGGCCAAGTGTGCACCGAGATATGGGACTCGGCCAGCAGAGCAACGCCGGTAAAGCCCGCGCGGTCGCCGAAATCGTGGGTGTTGACCTCAAGCAGGGTGGCGCCGGCGGCATGAGCGGCACGGGTCAGGGCGTCTTTTGCTGGCGTCGGATCGTAGAGAGCGCTGGCGTCGAATAATTCAGCTATTAAGTGCAATCCCAACGGGGATGGAGAGCTATACATGCGAACCCGGCTTCTCGGTAACGGTACTGATATGGGAACGCTGATAACAGACTGGTTTGGCGGGGCAATGCGGAAGTTTCGGGATGAGACGCGCGCGTGTGGCCTGTGGCAGAAATGCACAACCTTACCGTGAGTCACTCTGGTTTCGGACCATCGTTTTCCGTGCCGTCAAGCGCTCAGCAGAGGGCCGCGCCCTCCCTCGGGTGGGCGCATGCTCGGCACGTGGTCAGCGGTTTATCTCGAAAGCTCCGGGCGACGGATGGGCGGTGCACTACTTCGCCAATGCGCCCTCCCGTGCGGGAGGGAGGGCGCGGCCCGGCGGCACTGCGTGCCTTTGTTCCGGGCCATGGGGTCAGATATGAAAACGGGCTGCGCGATCCTGACGTGAGGGCGCGCGCGCGCCGTGTTCCGAACAAAAAAAGCGCGACCCCGTCGGGCCGCGCCTTGGTCATTGCTTCACTACGATCAGGCCAGATCGAAGCGGTCCGCGTTCATGACCTTGGTCCAGGCGGCCACGAAGTCCCGCACGAACGCCTCTTTCGAGTCGTCCTGGGCGTAGACCTCGGACAGCGCCCGCAGCTGCGAGTTGGAGCCGAACACCAGGTCCACACGGGTCGCGGTCCACTTGACCTCGCCGGTGGCGCGGTCGCGGCCTTCGAACACATCGGCGTCGTCCGAGACCGGTTTCCACTCGGTGCCCATGTCCAGCAGGTTGACGAAGAAGTCGGTGCTGAGCGTGTCGGACTGGGTGGTGAGGACACCATGCGCAGACCCGTCATGGTTGGCGCCCAGCATGCGCAGACCGCCGATCAGCACCGTCATCTCGGGCGCGGTCAGGGTCAGCAGTTGCGCGCGGTCGACCAGCAACTCCTCGGCCGAGACGGCGAACTGGGCCCGCTGGTAGTTGCGGAACCCGTCCGCTGCCGGCTCCATCACGTCGAAGTTCTCGATATCGGTCTGATCCTGCGACGCATCCGTGCGGCCCGGGGCAAACGGCACTTCGGTCGCGTGACCCGCGTTCTTGGCGGCCTGCTCGACCGCCGCCGAACCCGCCAGCACGATCAGGTCGGCCAGCGAGACCTTCTTGCCGGATTGCGCGCCGTTGAACTCGGCCTGAATGCCTTCGAGCACGCCCAGAACCTTGGCCAGCTGATCGGGCTGGTTCACGGCCCAGTCCTTTTGCGGGGCCAGACGGATGCGCGCGCCATTGGCGCCGCCGCGATTGTCCGAGCCTCGGAAGGTTGAGGCCGAGGCCCAGGCGGTCGAGACCAGCTCCGACACCGACAGTCCCGAGGCCAGTACCTTGGCCTTGAGATCGGCGATGTCGCCTGCGTCGATCAGCTCGTGATCCACCGGCGGCAGCGGGTCCTGCCAGATCAGGTCTTCGGCGGGAACCTCGGAGCCGACATAGCGGGATTTCGGCCCCATGTCGCGGTGGGTCAGCTTGAACCAAGCGCGGGCGAAGGCATCGGCGAACTCGTCGGGGTTCTCATGGTACCGCTTGGAGATCGGGCCATAGATCGGGTCCATGCGCATCGCCATGTCGGCAGTGGTCATCATGGTCTTGACCTTCTTCGACGGGTCGTGCGCCACCGGGGCCATGTCCTCTTCCTTGACGTCCACCGGCTCCCAGATCCAGGCGCCTGCCGGGCTTTTGGTCACGTTCCAGTCATAGCCGAACAGCAGATCGAAATAGCCGTTGTCCCACTGGGTCGGGTTGGCGGTCCAGGCGCCTTCGATGCCGCTGGTCGTGGTGTCGTCGCCCTTGCCGCTGCCATGGGCGTTGATCCAGCCCAGGCCCATGGCCTCGATCGGGGCGCCTTCGGGTTCGGGGCCCACCAGTTCGGGATTGCCCGCGCCATGCGCCTTGCCGAAGGTGTGCCCGCCGGCCACCAGCGCCACGGTGTCTTCGTCGTTCATGCCCATGCGGCCGAAGGTGTCGCGGATGTCGCGGCCCGAGGCCAGGATGTCAGGCTCACCATTCGGCCCTTCTGGGTTCACGTAGATCAGGCCCATCTGCACGGCGGCCAGCGGGTTTTCCAGATCGCGCTCGCCGCTGTAGCGGGCGTCGCCCAGCCAGGTATCCTCGGCGCCCCAATAGATGTCTTCCTCGGGCTCCCACACGTCGGCGCGGCCACCGGAGAAGCCAGCGGTCTTGCCGCCCATCGATTCAATGGCGCAGTTGCCCGCCAGGATGATCAGGTCGGCCCACGAAATCTGATTGCCGTATTTCTGCTTGATCGGCCACAGCAGGCGGCGCGCCTTGTCGAGGTTGCCGTTGTCGGGCCATGAGTTCAGCGGTGCAAAGCGCTGCGTCCCGGTCGAGCCGCCGCCGCGTCCGTCGCCGGTGCGGTAAGTGCCGGCGCTGTGCCATGCCATGCGGATGAAGAGCCCGCCGTAATGGCCGTAATCCGCCGGCCACCAATCCTGCGAATCGGTCATCAGCGCATAGAGGTCCTCTTTCAGCGCCTTCAGGTCGAGTTTCTTGAACTCATCGGCGTAGTTGAACCCGTCGCCCATCGGGTCGGACAGGTTCGAGTTCTGGTGCAGAATCCTCAGGTTCAGCTGGTTCGGCCACCAGTCGCGGTTCGACCGGACACCCGAGACCGTGTTCCGCGCGGTTCCGTGCATCACCGGGCAACCGCCTGATTTGTCGATATCATTTCCGTCCATAGTGCTCTCCGATCATGGCTGAGTTGGCTGAATGGGTTGAGTATTTAAAAGACGTCAGACCGGATCGTGACCGATCCGGCGACCCGGGCTGGGCGGTTCTGCGCCCGTTCTGTGCACGTGCTGTGCAACCCCTATGGGTCGTGGCATCGGCCGGTCCTCATCTTCGCTGACCCAAAGGTAGCGAATGCGGGCCATTAGTATAAGTTTTGTTTTCTAATGGCTGCGATAGGATCGGATTATGAAGGCGTGCTTATTGGGCGCTGTCCGTTTTTTGGCCCCGGAAGCGGGTGTTTCAGCGCAAACGACCGCCGCTCGCTGAGCGGAGATCTGCGCCTCTGGGCCCCTTCTGCCGGAATGCACCAGCCTAGCAGCAGCCGCATTTGCAGCCCGATACGTAGCTGTCGCAGTGATTGGGCAGTACGGCGACGGCGACCAGAACCGGGCGCGAGATGCATCCGTCGGCGCTGACGCGGGCATAAGCGACCTCGCAGTGATCGACATCGGTGGCGCGGTCTTGGTTCTGCCCGGTGTCGTCGGGGCTGTCGGGTTTGCCATTGCAGAAGGCCGCGCAGTCGACCTGAACCGCCAGCTGCACGGTTTTCTCGCCACAGGGGCCGAGTTTGAACTTGGTCTCGGACAGGGATGCGGTCCAGTTCAGATCACGCCCGCTGGCGGTGGTGAAGCCGCTGAGCGACAGCGTCACCTCGCGGTCGCGGCGGGTGTCGTTGCAGAAGGTCAGCGAAATCAGGCGGCGTTCGAGGCAACGCGCCTCGATCACCACATCGGCGTCGCAGATGCAGCACTCGCAGCAGCTGTCGTAGCCGCAGCAATGGTCATGGTGGCAGTCGCAGTCATAGTCGCACCCGCAGTCATGCGGATGGTAGCGGCCCCGCGCATGCGGCTTGCGGTGCGGCACGCCATAGAGGCGGTCGGTGTAGTCCTGTATCTGCGCATAGCCCTCGCGGATGTTGCACAGGTAGTCGTCGATATTCATCATCCGCATGCCGCCGGTCTGGTAGCTGTAGCCATAAAAAACCTCTGGCGCAGCGGACCGCCGGGGGTGTCTTGTCTTCACGCCGTGCATAATGCTCTCTCCCAATCCTTCGTCCTTTTGCGTCGCGCGTCACACCGCGAGGACACGTATCGTCACTGTTTCGGACACGATCTGAATGCTTGCGGTTGCGGGCACCCGTTTGGGTGTCTTGCTGGGTATCTGAAAGGTAAATTTCGCGCTGACCGAGGCGCCGGGGTCGATGGTCAGCGCATCGTTGGTGACCCGCAGGGGGGCAAAGCTGGCCAGCTCGGCCTTGTAGCTCTTGGCGAAGGCCGCCGCGATCTCGTCCAGCGTGCAATCGGCCTCTCCCAGCGCCTTCAGCGCCGCCCGTGGCGCCCGGCAATGCAGCATGTCGATATCGAGCTGCACAGCGCCCACGGCCGGCACGTTGACGGGCACATTGCCATGGTTCTGGAAGAACAGGAGCTTTTCGAATTTCGCACCCGGCTTGCCTTCGAGGAAGATCTCGGAGGGCTGGATTTCCAGATCCACAACCTCGGTCACCACCAGTTCGACCGGGTGGGTCTTGCCCTCAAGCGCCAGATCCAGCGCGTAAGTACCCGGTGCGGCGTTGCGGTTCAGCGCGAGGTTCAGGGCGACCTCTTTGGACGCATTCGGGCGCACGGTCACGCGGGGCAGGTCGATGGCCAGCGCCGGTTCTGGATCGGCTGGCTGGCCTTTCTTGGGCTTGGCGCGGCGTTCGGTCAGCCGCAGGTCGCGCAGGGTCTTCTTGTCGGCGCCCGGATTGCGCAGGCACAGCCTGCCCTGCACAAAGCCCGGCTCACCCACCAGAACCAGAGGTGCCGCGACTTCGAGCCCGGTGGCTGCCTCTTTCTTTGCTGGTGCCATGACGCCTGCCTTTCCCGCTGATGCGCCGAGAGTGTTGTCAGGTTACTTGATGCGGATCTTTACCCCGCCCGAACCTTTGGGCTGCGGTTTGGTGGAATGTGGTTTTGCCTGACTCTGTGGCGGCAACTGGACCGAGGGCCGGAACGGCAGTTCCTCGAACACCTGCTTGGCCTCGCCGCTATAGGTGACGCCGTAATACTCGACGCCGAAATAGGTCACGCCGATATGGTGGTGATACGGCTGGCGGATGATGCCAGTGGGCAGCTTGCCCAGATTGACCGTGGTGCACAGATCCAGCGCTACCGGCTTGATGTCCACCGACAGCGGCTTGATCTCGACCGTCAGCGCGCTTTTGTTGTCGGTGACGATGGGTTCGGAAATCTTGAAGTCCTGCAGGCTTTCCGTCTTGATCGGATCGCCGCCCTCAAGCTTGGTTTCGGTCTTGATCGGGTCACCGCCTTCGAGCGTGACGCCGATATCGTCGAGACCGTTGATGGTGACATCCGCGTCCGTATCCGAGTCGATGGTGATCGGGCCGTTGTTCACGTTCACCGTGCTGCGGCTGCTGCCACCTTTGCCTCCCCCTCCGGGCATGGCTGACCTCCCCTTGGCTGGCGGTGCGGACCCCGGAAAATCAGGAACCAATACCTGAGGGCGCACCGGTTGCCGCGCATGTCGCGGCGCGTCAGGACAATGGCGAAACCATAGCAGAAACGGCCTGAATCTTCATCACCTATCGGGTTTGCGGCCCCGGCCGGACGGGGATCGGGCGAATTGGGGGCGTGTCGCAGTCAGCCGCCCTCCCCGGCAGAAATGTGCAAAGCGTGCTAAAATATGGGCAGAGGGACACTCGGCATTATTCTTGCGGCTCTCCTGCGGATCAGCGGACAGGAGAGGCTAATTCATTGACGGTGAAGGGTTCTTTGGCGTGGACAGGTCATTCGAGATTTCCATCAGCGCCCCGGATGCGGGCCTGGTCGATGACGCCCCCCGCCTGATCTGTTTTCCACATGCGGGCGGCAGCGCCGACAAGTTCCAGAAGTGGGTCGGCGAGTTTTCGCCGCATATCGACGTGCGTGCGGTCACATTGCCGGGCCGGGGCGGTCTGACCGGGCATCCGCCGATTACCGCATGGGACGGGTTGGTTCAGGCGGTTGCCGAGCGGATTTTGCTGCTGGCGGACAGGCCCTATGCCCTGTTTGGCCACAGCTTTGGCGCGCTTCTGGCCTATGAGGCGGCGCGCGCGATGCAGCGGCTGGGGCAATCACCAGCGCTTTTGGCCGTGGCCGGACGGGCACCGCAATGCGCCATGTCTGGACCGGGGCTCTCAGACCTGCCGGATGAGGCATTTCTGGCCGAACTGGCGGCCATGAACGGCACGCCGGACGAGGTGCTGGCGAACCAAGCGTTGACGGATCGACTGTTGCCCGCGATCCGCGCAGATTTTGCTCTGCTCGAGGGCTATGACACGGGTGCAGCGACGGCGCATGACCCGCTGGCCTGCCCGATCCTGGCGCTGGGGTCGGATCGTGACCCGCAGGTGTCGTTCCGCGAGATCATCGAATGGCGCCACCGGACCGGCACGTCGTTCGATTGCCGTATCTTTGCCGGTGACCACTTCTTTCCTTTCACCAACCCGGGCTTTGCGGACGCATTGTTCGACTACATCGACGGGGCGCTGAATGAACAAGGCACGTATTTCGAACAGGCCGGATGACGGCGCGATTGCCATTATCGGCATGCAGGGGCGGTTTCCGGGGGCGGCCGATGTCGAGACCCTGTGGACCAACCTGAAAAACGGTGTCGAGGCGGTCAGCACCCTGACCGAAGAACAGATGCAGGGCGCGGGCGTTCCCAAAGACGTCTATTCGCTGCCCAACTACGTGAAGGCGGCCACGATCCTCGACGATGTGGACAAGTTCGATGCCGAGTTCTTTGGCTTCAGCCCGCGTGATGCCGAGCTGACCGACCCGCAGCACCGGCTGTTTCTGGAATGCGCGTGGCACAGTCTTGAGGATGCGGGCTACGTCCCCAACACTTACGAGGGCGATATCGGCGTGTTCGGCGGCTGCGAACTGAGCGGGTATCTGTATCTGATCAACCGCAATCTGGACCGGCTGGGATTCCTTGACGGGATGCAGCTGATGATCACCAACGACAAGGACTACATGGCCACGCAGGTCGCCTACAAGCTGAACCTGACCGGGCCTGCGATCACGGTGCAGACCTCCTGTTCGACCTCGCTGGTGGCGATCTGTCTGGCCTGTCAGAGCCTGATCGAGGGCAGTTGCGACATCGCGCTGGCCGGGGGGGTCACGGTCAAGGTGCCGCAGCGGCGGGGGTATCTGTTCACGCCCGGGGGAATTCTGTCTCCGGACGGTCACTGCCGCCCCTTCGATGCGGCCGCGCAGGGCACCATCGTCGGCAGTGGCGTGGGCTTGGTGGTGCTGAAACGGTTGAACGCGGCGCTGCGCGACGGGGACCGGATCAGGGCGGTGATCCGCGGTTTCGGGCACAACAATGACGGCGCGAACAAGGTCAGCTATGCCGCGCCCAGCGCCGAGGGGCAGGCCCGCGCCATCGAAACCGCCTATGAGATGGCCGGGGTCGAGCCCCGCAGCGTCGGCTATATCGAGGCGCACGGAACCGCCACCATGCTGGGCGATCCCATCGAGGTGTCGGCGCTGACACGGGTGTTTCGCAAGCAGACGCCGGACCGTCAGTTCTGTGCCTTGGGTTCGATCAAGGGCAACGTGGGTCATCTGAGCTGTGCCGCCGGGGCCGCCGGGCTGATCAAGGCGGCACTGGTGGTCGAGCGGGGAGAGATCCCGCCGAATGCGCATTTCAACGTGCCCGCGCCGGGGATCGATTTCGCCTCGGGCCCCTTTTACGTGAACCGCGATCTGACGTTCTGGAACGGCAATGGCGGGCCGCGCCGGGCGGGCGTCAGCTCGTTCGGGGTGGGCGGCACCAATGCGCATGTCATTCTGGAGGAGCCGCCGCGGCAGGCAGGCAGCGGGCCGGGCCGCAAACGGCAGTTGCTGGTGATGTCGGCTCGCAGCAAGGCGGCGCTGGAGCGGCTGTCGCAGGTCTATGCGCGCCGGATGCTGGGGGCGACGGGCACTGAGTTTGCCGATATCGCCTATACCGCCCGGATCGGGCGTGCACGTTTTGCGCATCGGCGGTTCGTGGTGGGGGACAGTGACAACCCAGCGGGCACAGCGCTGGCTTTGTTGTCGCGAAACCCCGACCGGCTGCGCACGTTCCAGTCGGCGGGTGAGGACCGTCCTGTGGTCTTCATGTTCTCGGGCCAGGGCGCGCAGTATCCGGGCATGGGGCGTGATCTTTATGCGCAGGAGCCGGTGTTCCGCGACGCCTTCGACACTTGCCGCAAGGCGTTCCGCGGGGAAACGGGTGTGGACCTGAAGCCGATCGTGTTTCCCGCCAAGAGCAGGGCCAAAGAGGTGGCGGAGAAACTGAGGCAGACCGAGATCACTCAGCCCGCGCTGTTCTCGGTCGAGTATGCGCTGGCCCAGCTTTGGATGTCGTGGGGGGTGACGCCGCAGGCGATGATCGGGCACAGCATCGGCGAATATGTGGCCGCCACGCTGGCCGGAGTAATGTCTTTGCCGGATGCGGCCAGGCTGGTGGCGCGGCGCGGGGCGCTGATGGCGTCCTGCCCGCGCGGCACGATGCTGGCCATCCCGAAGCGTGAGACGGATGTGCGCCCGCTGCTCCCGCCCGACATCGCCGTGGCCGCCGTGAACGCGCCGGGCATGACGGTGGTTGCGGGGCCGACGCCTTCGGTCGAGCGGCTGGTGGAGCGGCTGGAAAAGCAGCGGATCGTGCCGACGCGGCTCAGGACCTCGCACGCATTTCACTCGGCGATGATGGACCCGATCCTCGACCCGTTCATCGACGCCTTCGAGGGGATCACGCTGAATGCGCCTACCATCGACGTGATCTCGAACCTGACCGGAGAGGTTCTGACCGCCGAGGCCGCCACCGATCCGGCCTATTGGGCGCTGCACCTGCGCAGCACGGTGCGCTTTGCCGATTGCGTGCGGACCTGCCTGAAGACGCCCGAGGCCGTGCTGCTTGAGGTCGGGCCGGGGCGCAGCCTGTGCAATCTGGCCGGGCTGCAGGTGGGATCGGCGGGGGAGAATGCGGTGCTGGCCTCGATGGACAGCAAAGCCGGCAAGGTGGATGAGGGCGATCTGCTGACGGAGTGTCTGGGCCAGCTCTGGGCCCATGGCGCGCGGATCGACTGGGACAGGTTTCATGCCGGTGAGGTCCGGCGCCGGGTCAGCCTGCCGGGATACCCGTTCGAGCGCGACAGCTATTGGGTGGACGGCGCCGAGGACCCCAGCATTCCCGCCGCCGCAGCCCGTCAGGCGATGGCGCACTGGGCCTATCTGCCGAAGTGGAAAGCCGCCGATCTGCCGGACGACCTGCCCGCCCTGCCCAAGGGCGCGCGGGTACTGATCCTGAGCGACAATGGTCCGGCTGCCGCCGGGCTGGAGACTGGTTTGCGCGAGGATGGGGTGCACACGGTCATGGTGCGGAGCGGGAAACGGTTTACTGCGCGCAGTGACCGGGGGTTTACCCTGAACCCGAGTAATCCCAAGCATATCACCCGCCTATTCGAGGCTATTGCGGAGACCGATCAGCCGCTTACGCATGTGGTCTGCCTGTGGCCGCTTGCCGCGCGCGACCCCGAGGATGCAGCTCTGATGATGCAGCGCCTTTCTGTGGCGTTGTCCAGAACCAACGGGCTGACCAAGGTGCGGATGCTCTGCGTCACGCGCCAGAGCCAGCCGGGGCGGGCGGATGGGACCAAGGAGGCAGCGGTCTCGCCCGTGCTGGCGCTGACGAAAGTGATCAATCAGGAGTTTTCGAATCTGCGCGGCACTTGCCTCGATATGGCGGCGTCCGATCTGACCAAACCCCGGGCAGCGCAATGCGCGGGGATCTTGCGCAACGAGTTGCGCGCGCCGGGTTTTGCAGCCTCGGTCGCCTATATCGGTGGCAAGCGGCATGTTCTGGGGTTCGGACCCGCCCGCCTCGATCCGGTCGAGACCTGCCCGCTTCTGCGCCAACAAGGCGTCTATGTGGTCACCGGTGGGCTGGGCAATATCGGGCTGGCGGTGGCCGAAATGCTGGCCAGCCGCTATCGGGCGCGGCTTGTGCTTGTGGGGCGTTTAGGGTTCCCGGCTAAGGAGGAATGGCCGGATCTTGCGGTGAGCAAGGACGAGTTCGACGCCACCGCGAAACTGGCGCGGCGGTTGCTGGAGATCGACAAGGCAGGGCAGGTCATGACCGTTGCGGCGGATGTGGCCGATGCGGAGGCTCTGCGCGTGGCACTGGGGCGGGCTGAGGAGTTTGGGCCAATCAACGGTGTTTTCCATCTGGCCGGGAACGTGTCCGAGGGGTTTGGCCCGCTGAAAGATCTGACCGAGGCGGAGTTGCACCGGCAGTTCTTGCCCAAGATCGGCGGCGTGCAGGCATTGGCCGAGGCGCTTGCGGGGAAGGAGCCGGATTTCGTGATGCTGGGCTCGTCGCTGTCGGCGGTGCTGGGGGGCCTGAACCTTGGGTATTATGCGGCGGCGAACCAGTTCCTCGACAGTTTCGCAGCGTCGCAACGTCCAAAGTCAAAGACACGCTGGATGACGGTCAACTGGGATCAATGGGCCTTTGCCGGGCAGCAGCACGGTGAGAACGCGATCTCTCCGGCGCATGGGGCCGAGGCCTTGGAGCGGCTGATGTGCCTTGAGGCCGATCAGGTGGTGATCTCGACCACGCCGCTGAAAAAGCGGCTGGCGGAATGGGTGGATTTCACGGCGACGCCCGAGGCAACGGAGAAAGCCGCAGGCCACAGCCGGCCGAACCTGTCGAACCCGTTCGAGGCGCCGAAAAACGATATGGAGAAGATTCTGGCGGAGATCTGGGAGGATCTGCTGGGCCTCAGCCCCGTCGGCATCCACGACAAGTTCTTTGAGTTGGGCGGGCACTCGCTGCTGGCCATCGAGATGACGATGAAGATCGAGGAACAGCTGGGGCATGCTATGGAAGTCGGGCAGATCTTCGACACGCCGACGATTGCGGGTCTGGCGCCGCTGATCGAGGCCGAGGTGCAGAGCGGAACGGCCCCGAAGACACAACCCGCTGTACCCGCGCCGGAGCAACCCGAACCAGAGCTTGATCTGGACGGCACCAAGCAGAGTTTTCAGGACATGTATGACGGCGTCACCCGGCAGCTGGACGGCTCGGCCTTTGGGGCGTTCGCGCATTTCCTGAACTACGGATATGTGCTCAATGGCGCGCCGGAGGCGTCGTCGGTGCGGCTCGACGACAAGATGCTGAACCGCAACTCGGTCAAGCTGGCGCTGGAGGTGATCGGGGCCTATCCGGTCGCGGGCAAAACCCTGCTGGATGTCGGTTGCGGGCGCGGCGGGACGGCGCGGACGCTGGTCGAGTTCTTCGACCCGGAGGCGGTCACCGGGCTGGACTTGTCGGGCGCGGCCATCGAGTTCTGCCGCAAGACCCATACGGATGCGCGGCTGCGTTTCGTGCAGGGCGATGCCGAGGACCTGCCGTTTGACGACGCCAGCTTCGATGCGGTGACCAATATTGAATCCTCGCACACCTACCCCGCGATCCAGCGGTTCTATGCCTCGGTGAAACGGGTGCTGAAACCGGGCGGGCATTTCCTTTACACCGATCTCATGCCGGTAGGTAAAATGCACCAATGCATGGAGCTGTTGCGGGAGCTGGGGTTCGAACTGCAACAGGACCGGGACATCACGCCAAATGTCCTGCTGTCTTGCGATGAAATAGCGGCCTCGCGGCTTGGGGCGTTCGAGGGGGATCAGGCGGGGTGGAGCAACTTTCTGGCCGCGCCTGGATCGGCGGTTTACGAGTCGATGAAATCCGGCGAGTGGACCTATCGCATCCTGACGCTGACGGTTACGTGACCTCGATCTGCATCGAGATCAGCTGGTCGCGCCCATTGCCCAGCCCCACGATCACCAGCGCGCTGGAATAGGTGCTGCCCGCCTCATAAAGCTCGGCATCGAGCGGGACATGCACGGTGACGGTCTGCTTCTGACCGGGCGCGAGGTTCAAGAGGTCGGGAATGATGTCGACCATGGCGCCGTCCAGGCTGTTCCCGTCGGCGTCCAATATGGGCGTCGGGGACACCCGGGGGCTGACGCTGGTGGCCAGGCTGTTTTCCACGTCGAAACTGGTGGCGAGCGTTGATCCGGCCTCTCCCCGCAGGATCAGGCCGTTGCTCTGCTGCGGCTCTTCGACCGAGGGTTCTTTCAATCCCTTGTGTTGCAGGAAAAAGAACAGCTCATCGGTGTAGCGTTTGGAGAGAGCCTGCGCCGAGGCGGCGTATCGGATGGCGAGTTGCAGCCCTTCCTGCGCGATTTCCGCGCCGCGGGTTTCGGTGAACTCGCGGTATAGATCCGCCAGTTCGGGGCGATAGCCCTGTTCCGACAGCCGCTGATACTGCGCACCCGCATCGGTGTATTGCCGGGTGAAGGCGTCGTAGATGCTCTGGAGCTGGCGGTAGCTGTCTTCCATCGCGGCGTTGAGGTCGGGTTTCGGCGGCGGTGTGTGCGGGGGCATTTCCGGCGCCGCGGGCGCTTCGGTCGGCGGTGGCGTGGGTGCGGCTGTTTTGCGCGCCTTGGCCGCCGGGCGTTTGGCACGGGTTGTGGTCGTCTTTTTGGACTGCTTTCGTGGTGTCCGGGCCATGGGTGCCCCCCGTTGAATGGCTAAACGCAATACCGGCCAATAGTATATCAAACCTCAGGAAATCGCTACGGCGACGTCCTGTTCGCGGCGAAGCGCCGCCTGATGCCAGGTGCCCAAGAGGGCGATGAAACCCGCCAGATTGGCCGTGCTCGCGGCCTGCGCGCGCCCGTGCGTGGCGGCGGAAAGGCCCCGATGTAGCGCCAGCGTGCCGTAGCGCTCGGCGACCTGTTGGATCAGGGCGGGCTGGCTGTAGGCGAGCGATAGGTGCCGGGGTTCCCACACGGTGTTGAAGTACAGAACCGCGTCCAGCTCATCGGCAAATTCCAGCAGTTCGGGCAGTTCCTGCCAGTTGGTGGTCATCATGCAGGCGGAGATGCCGAACGACCGGCCATGGTGGCGGGAGTAATCCGCCATCCAGCGGGTATTGGCGATCACCGCGTCATAATCCGCGTTGCGGCGGATCGAGGCGTAGGTGGCGGGGTGCACGCTGTCGAGCGACACGCCCAGATGGAAATTTCCACGCTCCAGAAAGTCGTGGACGCGGTCGGAGAGGATCGAGGCGTTGGTCTGCACCATGATCTCGCACTCGGGGTTCAGGGCGATCAGACGGTCCCAGATCCGGTAGTAGAGCCGCATCAGAAAAGGCTCTCCGCCATAGAATGTTGTGCCTTCGAGATGGGGAATGAAGTCTTCGAGCTGGTTGACAAAGGCGGCGTCATAGACGTTCCGCTTGGCGGGCAGCCGGTCGCGATATCGGCGGATGCGCGAGGACAGATCGCCGTTGCACATGATGCATTCGAGGTTGCAGGTGTTGTGCAGCTCAAAGGAAAACGAGGTCGGATGGTCCGGATCGACCGACCAGCGGTCGGAGTGCTGCGCCACCACGGCGCCGTAGTTGCCGACCTCGATCTGAGAGCCGCAGCCGACACAGCCGCCGGAAAGATCGTTTGCCGCGATGCTCTGGCACAGGGAGTGGCGCGGCCGCCCCTGCCAGATCTCACGGATGGTGTTTTTGGGGTAGCGGCCCAGAACCGTCTCGCGGTTGTAGCAGCAGCTTGTCACCTTGCCGTCGGTGCCGAAGAACAGGCTGGTCGAGGGGCTGTAGCACAGGTGCTCACGCGGGCCGCACCGGCGTTGCAGGTTGTAGAGATATATCTGGAGGGCGTTCAACAGGTCCTCCCGTCCCGGGCCCCGTGCCGATGCAGCCTAGCACACTGGTGGGCTGTTGGCACGGGCAGGGCTTAGGGGACCCGCTGGCGTCAGTTGGCGCGGCGCACGGTCTGGGTCTGGACGCCGAGACCCTCGATCCCCAGCCGCATGACCTCGCCACCTTTCAGATAGACCGGCGGTTTTTGCCCCATTCCTACGCCGGGCGGGGTGCCGGTTGAGATGATGTCGCCGGGCTGAAGGCTCATGAATTGGCTGCAATAGGCGATCAGGTGCGGCACCTTGTAGACCATGGTGGCGGTCGATCCGTCCTGATAGCGGTGCCCGTCCACCTCAAGCCACATGGGCAGGGCATCATAGTCGCCCACCTCGTCCGGGGTGACCAGCCAGGGGCCGGTGGGGCCAAAGGTATCGTTGCCCTTGCCCTTGTCCCAGGTGCCCGCGCGGTTCAGTTGAAAGTCGCGTTCGGACACGTCGTTGACCACGCAGAAGCCCGCCACGTGGCCCAGTGCATCCGCCTCGTCGATGTAGCGGCCACCCTTGCCGATCACCACGCCCAGTTCGACCTCCCAATCGGTTTTTTCGGAGCCGCGCGGGATTTCGACGTCATCGTCGGGGCCGGTGATGGCCGAGGTCCATTTGCCGAAGATCACCGGCTCGGGCGGGATGTCCATGCCCGCCTCGGCGGCGTGATCGGCATAGTTGAGGCCGATGCAGATGAACTTGCCCACCTGACCGACGCAAGGCCCCAGCCGCAGGTCCTGTTGCGGGGCGCCGTCGACCACCGGCAGCGCCGCCGGATCCAGCGCGCTGAGCCGGGCGATGCTGTCGGGCAGCAGCGCCGCGCCCGCGATGTCGGGCACATGGGCCGACAGGTCGCGCACCTGTCCGTCGTCATCCAGCAATCCCGGTTTTTCGGCACCGGCGGGCCCGTAGCGCAGCAGTTTCATCCAGTCTGTCCCTGTTCATGAATCGGCCCGGCACACACCTGCCGGGCCAAGGGTTACCCTGCCTGCGTTCAATCGTACAGAACGGCGGCAATTTTAGGGTCGTCGATATTCGACGCATCGTAATAGTAGAAGCCGGTATCGATCAGCGCCGGGACCTCTTCGCCCTTCACCGCTGCCACGGCGGCCTTGACGGTTTCATAGCCGATGCCGACCGGGTTCTGCGTGATCGCGCCCGCCATCAGGCCGCTCTTGATCGCGTCCTTCTGGGCCTTGCCGCTGTCGTAGCCAATGATCGTCAGCCCGGTGGTGCCAAGCTCCTGCACGCCGTTCACCACGCCGATGGCCGAGCCCTCGTTGGTGCCGAAGATGCCCTTGAGGTCCGGATTCGCGGTCAGGATCGCCTTGGTGACCTCGGTCGATTTCAGATGGTCGCCCTGACCGTACTGGACCGTCACCACCTCGATATCGGGGTATTTCTCGGCGATGCGGTTCACGAACCCGTCGCGGCGGTCGATGCCGGTGCGGCTGGTCTGGTCGTGGGCAACAACGGCGACCTTTCCGGTGCCCCCGATCAGCTCAGCCATCTTGTCGGCGGCCAGCGATGCGGCGGCGAGGTTATCGGTGGTGGCGGTCGAGACGGGGATGTCGCTGTCGACGCCGCTGTCGAAGGCGATGACGGGAATGCCCGCGTCACTAGCCTGACGCAGCAGCGGGATCGCCGCCTGGCTGTCCAGCGCGGCAAAGCCGATGGCGGCAGGCTTGTTGGCCAGCGCGGCGGCCAGCATGTCGATCTGGCGGTCCACCATGGTCTCGTTATCGGGGCCTTCGAAGGTGATGCGGATCCCCATCTCGTCAGCGGCCTGTTCGGCGCCGAGCTTGACCGCCTGCCAGAACTGGTGCTGGAACCCTTTCGACACCAGCGGCACATAGAGATCCTCCGCCGAGGCGGTTGTGGCGGGGGCGGCCAGCGCCAATGCGCCAATGGCCCCCAAAATGAAACGACGTGAAAGCATTTCTTCTCCTCCTGTTGGATGCTCGGATCGGTTGCCTGCCGGTTCGGAACGTCCCCCGTTCTCTTGTTCAGTTGGCCCGTTCAATTGGTTTGTCGGCGGCGGACCATGTCCGCGTAGACCGCCAGAATGATGATCGCGCCGGTGACCACGGTCTGCCATTCCTGCGCCACGGACAGCACCCGCAGGCCGTTGGTCAGCACCGCCATGATCAGCGCGCCGATCAGGGTGCCCAGAATGGTGCCGCGCCCACCCGAGAGCGACGTGCCGCCGATCACCACGGCGGCAATCGCCTCAAGCTCGTATCCCAGCCCCAGCGCCGGTTGCGCCGAGTTCAGGCGCGAGGCGATCAAGATGCCGGCGATGCCGCAGATGCCGCCCGCCAGCGCGTAGATCCCCATCTTCCACGCGTCGGTGTTTACGCCCGAGAGGCGCACCGCCTCTTCGTTCGAGCCCAGCGCAAAGGTGTAGCGGCCCAGCACGGTGCGGCCCAGAATATAGGAGGCCGAGAGCGCCACCAGAAACAGGATCAGTACCCCGTTGGGGATGGGCAGCGCCGGGATGATCTCTCCGATCAGCGAACCGCGCGAGATCTGGTCGAAGCCGGGGGTGTCGTTGAAATAGATCGGGCGCGTGCCGGAAATGACCAGCGACAGCCCCTTGAGGATCAGCATCATGCCAAGGGTGGCGATAAAGGGCGGGATCTTCATCTTGGCCACGAATGTGCCTGAGCAAAGGCCGCAGAACGCGCCTGCCCCGATGGCTGCCGCCACGCCCAGCGGCAGGGGCATCCCGGCATAGGTCAGCACAACCCCGGCGATCACCGCGCAGAAGGTCATCAGCGTGCCCACCGACAGGTCGATGCCGCCGGTGATGATCACGAGTGTTGCCGCCACCGCCAGCACGCCATTCACGGATGTCGCCTGCAGGATGGCGATCATGTTCGAGGTTTGCATGAAATTCGGGGACGCGATGGAAAACCCGATCAGCAGCGCGATCAGGCTGGCGAAAGCCAGCAGTTTCTGATGCGCGCCGGTATCCACCAGATGCGAAAGCAGGGTCTTCGATTTGGTCTCGGTCGCCGATGTCATGGTTCAGGTCCCCGTCGGTTGCATCGCTGCCTCGCGTTGGGTCGCGAGTTTCATGATGTCTTCTTGTGTGGTCTCGGTTCCGCCCTGCAGGATGCCGGTCAGCCGCCCCTCGCACATCACCGCGATGCGGTGGCTGAGGCGCATGATCTCGGGCAGTTCGGATGAGATGACGATAATCGTCTTGCCCTGCGCGGCGAGTTCCTCGAGCAGCTTGTAGATCTCGGATTTCGCGCCCACGTCGATGCCGCGCGTGGGTTCGTCAAAGATCAGGATGTCGCAATCGCGCAGCAGCCATTTGGCGATCACCACCTTTTGCTGGTTGCCGCCTGAGAGCAGCCGGACCTCCTGCGTGTCCGACGGCGTGCGGATGCCGAGCTGACGGATATAGCCCTGCGCGGCATCCCGCATCGCGTCATCGTTCAGCGCGCCGCCGCGGCGGGTGAACCGGTGCATCGAGGCCAGCGCGATGTTGTCCCGCAAGCTCATGCCGGTGGCGAGGCCAAAATGTTTGCGATCCTCGGAGAGGTAGCCGATCCCGGCGCGCACCGCGTCGGACGGGCTGGCGATCGGGACGGCCTGGCCATGCACCCGGATGTCTCCGGCATCGCGCAAATCTGCGCCGAAGATGGCGCGGGCGACCTCGGTCCGGCCCGCACCCATCAGGCCGGCAAAGCCCAGGATCTCGCCCTTGCGGACCGAGAAACTGACATCGTGGATCTCGCGGCCCCGGGACAACCCCCGAACCTCAAGCGCGATCTCGGCCTGCGACAGGTCAGGGACATCCAGCGGGTCGTCCTTGACCTCGCGGCCCACCATCATGGCGATGATCTGGTTGATCGGCGTCGCGATGGCATCCACCGTACCCACATATTCGCCGTCCCGCATCACCGTGACGCGGTCGGCGATGCGTTTGAGCTCATCCATCTTGTGACTGATATAGACGATGCCCACACCTTCGGCGCGCAGGCGGCGGATGATCACGAACAGCTCGGCAATCTCGGCCTCGTTCAGCGCCGCCGTGGGTTCGTCCATGATCAGAACCTTCGAGCGGTAGGAGAGCGCCTTGGCGATCTCGACCATCTGCTGCCTGGCGATGGTCAGGCTGCCGACCGGCGCCTTTGGGTCGAGGGTCAGGTTCATCGGGGCGAAGATCTCGGCGGTCTGCGCATTCAGCGCCGCCTCGTCCAGCCGCCCGAAGCTTTTGCGCGGCTCGCGCCCGATAAAGATGTTCTGGGCCACGGTCAGGTCGTTCATCAGGCTGAGTTCCTGATGGATGATGCCGATGCCCAGATCCTGCGCCGCGCGCGGACTGTCGGGGCTGACGCTGCGCCCTTCGATCTGCAGATCACCGCCGTCGCGGCTGTAGATGCCGGACAGGATCTTCATCAGCGTCGACTTGCCAGCGCCATTCTCGCCCATCAGGGCGTGAACCTCTCCGGCCTCGAGATCGAACTGCACGTTCTTGAGCGCATGGACGCCCGGAAAGCGCTTTTCGATGCCGGTCATGCTGACGATGGGTGCCATCTCCTGTCCTCCGGCCCGTCAGATCGTCACGCCGCCATCGACCAGCATGGACTGGCCGGTGACGAAACGGCTTTCATCCGAGAGCAGGTAGATGACCATGGGCGTGATGTCCCCGACCTCGGCTAGGCGACCCATGGGTTGGCGGGCGATGAAGTCTTTTTCCGCCTGCACCGGGTCCGCCGCCGCCGCGATCCGCCCGCGCAAGGAGGGCGTGTCCACGGTGCCGGGGCACAGGCAGTTGCAGCGGATGCCTTGGGTGACGAAATCGGCGGCCACGCCCTTGGTCAGGCCGATCACCGCCGCCTTGGTGGTCCCGTAGGCGGTGCGGTTGACGAAGCCTTTGATCGAACTGGCCATCGAGGACATGTTCAGGATCGACGCGGTGCCGGTCTGTTCGGCGCGGCGCAGCATTCCGGGCAGCAGGGTCCGTGTCAGCCGCATCATCGAGGTGACATTCAGATCGAAGCTGAAGGCCCAGTCGTCGTCGGAAATCTCAAGAACCGTGCCGTGATGGACAAAGCCCGCCACGTTGAAGAGCCCGTCGAGATCCGGCAATTCGTCCGCCAGTGCCGCGACCGCCGCCGTATCGGTCACATCGAGATGCCGGGTTTCGATCCCGTCCGCCGCCAGCGCCTCCAACGCCTCGGTGTTCACATCCGTCGCGATCACCCGGGCCCCTTCGGCGGCGCAGGCCGTTGCACTGGCGAGGCCCATCCCCTGCCCCGCCGCGGTGATCAGGATGGTCTTGTCCTTCAGTCGCATCACATCACGGCTCCTATCTGCCACGGCACGAATTCCACGCCGCCGAACCCCAATTCCTCGCTTTTGGTCTGCTGGCCCGAGGCCACGCGGATCAGCATCTCGAACAGTTCTTCGCCCTTGGCCTCGATGCTGACCCCATCGGTCACGATGTCCCCGCAATTGAGGTCCATGTCGTCGGCCATCCGCCCGTACATCTCGGAATTCGTCGCCAGCTTGATGCAGGGGGTGGGCTGATAGCCCGAAACCGAGCCGCGCCCGGTGGTGAACACGATCAGGTTCGAGCCCGAGGCCACCTGTCCGGTCACCGAACAGGGATCGAAGCCGGGGCTATCCATGAACACGAACCCTTTTTTCTCGACGATCTCGCCGAACCGGTAGACATCGCGCAGCGGCGCCGTGCCGCCCTTGGCGACCGCGCCCAGCGATTTTTCCAGGATGGTGGTCAGGCCACCGCGCTTGTTGCCGGGGCTGGGGTTGTTGTCCATTTCGCCACCGTTGCGGGCGGTGTACTCCTCCCACCAGCAGATGCGTTCGATCAGTTTTTGGCCCACTTCGACCGTCTCGGCCCGGCGGGTCAGCAGGTGTTCGGCGCCGTAGATTTCCGAGGTTTCGGACAGGATCGTGGTGCCGCCATGCCGGACCAGCAGGTCGGAGGCAAAGCCCAGCGCGGGGTTTGCGGTGATGCCGGAATAGCCGTCCGAGCCGCCGCATTGCATGCCCACGGTGATCTGCGACACCGGGGCAGGTTTGCGTTTGGCGCTGTTGGCCAGCGCCGCGATCCCACGTAGCTTCTGCAAGCCGCGTTCGATGGTGCGTCGGGTGCCACCCTCGTTCTGTATGGTCATGTAGCGCAGGGCGCCGTCAGCGCGGATCGGGCGACCGCCGACCAGATCCGAGACCTGCATCACCTCGCAGCCGAGGCCGATCAGCAGGATACCTCCGAAATTGGGGTGCTGCGCGTAACCGGCCAGCGTGCGGAACAGGGTGGCATAGCCTTCGTCCCTGGCGGACATGCCGCAGCCAGTACCGTGCACGATGGGCACGATGCCATCCACGTTCGGGAAATCGTCCAGTAGGCCCGCACGCTCCGCCGCCTCAGCGACGAAACGCGCAACCGAGCCGGAGCAGTTCACCGAGGTCAGAATGCCGATGTAGTTGCGCGTGCCGACCCGCCCGTCGGCGCGGTGGAAGCCCTGAAAGGTGCGGTCGCTGTCGATGGTGGGCAGCGGAGTGTTCTGGCTGGCAAACCCGTAGTCCTGCTGATGCGCGCCCATGCCCAGATTGTGGACATGCACATGCTCTCCCGCCGCGATCTCGGCTTTGGCCTGCCCGATGATCTGACCGTATCGCAGCACGTTCTGCCCGGCCCCGATCGGCGCGCTGGCAATCTTGTGCCCCCGTGCGATGCCCGAGACCAGCGGAGCGGGAATCCCTGCCAGTTCCGCCCCCGCAGGCAGATCCCGTAGCGCAATCGCAACATTGTCGCGCGCATGCAGGCGGATGATGTCGCTTGCGGGGTCTGTCACGCTGGGCCTCCCTTGCCTGGCGTCTCAACATTCTGGGCTGAGCGTTGTAGAGAGTGCTAGCTTGACTCGCAGCATGTGTCAACTAACATGTTAGTATAAAAGGAGGAGCCCATGGCCCCAATCGCGGACATCGACGCAACCCGGCTGAAGGATATCGGCGCTTTTGAGGGGTCTCTGGCCCAGAGGGTCTATCTGTCCCTCAAGGAGGCGATCCTGTCGCTGGAGTTCCCGCCGGGATCGGTGCTGCGCAAGGGCATGATCTGCGACACGCTGGGCGTCTCGCGCTCGCCCGTGTCCGAGGCGATTGCCCGGCTGGCCGCCGAGGGGCTGGTCGAGGTGATCCCGCAATCGGCTACGCGCGTGTCGCATTTTTCGATGTCGGAGATTCGCGAGGGCACCTTTCTGCGCGAGGCGCTGGAACTGGCCACCGTGGCCAAGGTGGCGCGGGACCGGACCGAGGAGCAGTTGGCGCAGTTGACCCGGAATGTGCGGCTGCAAAGCCTGCTGGTCGAGGATGGGGATTTCACCGGGTTCTATCAGGCGGATGAAGAGTTTCATGCCATGCTGATGCAGTTCACCGGCTATACGCGGCTGATCACGGTGGCGCGCATGGTCTCTCTGCAGGTCAGCCGGGCGCGGATGCTGCTGCTGCCGACGCCGGGCCGCGCCGCCGAGACGCTGGAAGAGCACCGCGCCATCGTCGAGGCGATCCGGGATCAGGATCCGGTGGCCGCTCAGACCGCGATGCGTCACCATCTGGGCCAGCTTCTGCCGCGGATCGAGCCGCTGGAACAGGAACGGCCCGAGCTGTTTACCCTCTCTGATGCAAGGAAACGCTGATGAAAGCCGCCGATACCGCCCCCCTCAACCTACGCACCGCGCGCCCGGTTCCGCTGACCCGTATGGGGTTTGGCGGTGCGCCGCTCGGCAATCTCTATCGCAAGGTCAGCGACGAGGATGCACAGGCGGCCCTGCAAGCGGCCTTTGACGCAGGCATTCGGTACTTCGATACCGCGCCGCAATACGGGCTGGGCCGGTCTGAGGAGCGGTTCGGTGCGGCAATCCGGCGGTTCGGCCGCGACAATATCCAGCTTTCGACCAAGATCGGCCGCCTGCTGCTGGATTGCGAACCGCATGAGGTGACGCCCGAGGCTTTTGTCGACGTGCCGCAGAAGCGCATCGTTTTCGACTACACCTATGACGGCGTGATGCGGTCGTATGAGGCCAGTCGGCAGCGTCTTGGGGTGGCAAATGCGGATATCCTGCTGGTTCACGATGTCTGCGTGTTCTCTCAGGGCAGTCAGGAGGCCAGCGACGCCAAGGTGCGCGAGTTGTTCGACGGGGGCGGCTACAAAGCCCTGACCGAGCTGCGCGCAGCCGGGGAAATTGCCGCCATCGGCGCGGGCGTCAACGAATGGCAGGTCTGCGAGAAACTGCTGGGGCTGGGGGATTTCGACGGTTTCCTGCTGGCGGGCCGCTATACGCTGCTTGAGCAGGAGGCGCTGGAGACCTTCCTGCCGCTTTGTAAAAAACGCGATGTGGGGATCATTCTTGGCGGGCCCTACAATTCCGGCATCCTCGCCACCGGCGCGGTGCCCGGTGCGAAATACAATTACGCGGACGCGCCGCCCGACATTCTGAACCGGGTGCGCCGGATCGAGGCGGTCTGCGCCGCCCACAGCACGCCCCTGATCGCCGCCGCCCTGCAATTCGTGCTGGGGCATCCGTGCGTCAAGACCGTGGTGCCCGGCGCAGTCAGCGCGGCTGAGGTTGAGGCCAATGTCCAACTGCTGGAAACCCCGATCCCGACCGGGCTGTGGTCGGATTTGCAGCGCGAAAGACTGATCCGTCCGGATGCGCCCCTGCCGTCGGAGACTGCCGATGCTGCGTGATATCGACCCGATCCTGTCACCCGATCTGCTCCACGCCCTGCGCGCGATGGGGCATGGAGACGAGATCGTGATCGCGGATGCCAATTTCCCGGCAGAAGGCCTTGGCCCGCGTTGCATCCGCGCCGACGGATCCTCGGCCAGCGACATGTTGCGGGCAGCGCTGTCGGTCTTGCCGCTGGATACCTTTGTTCCCGACCCGGCGCACAGCATGGCGGTCGTGGATGATCCGGATGCGATCCCCGAGGCCGTCGCCGATTTCCAGCGCATCATTGACGACACCGCAGATCATCCCGCCCGGATCGCGCCGCTGGAGCGGTTCGCGTTTTATGAGCGTGCCGCCAGCGCCTTTGCCGTCATCCAGACCGGCGAGCGCAGGCTTTATGGCAACATCATCCTGAAAAAGGGCGTCATCGCGCCATGAGGATCGACGCGCACCAGCATTTCTGGACCCTTGCGCGCGGCGACTATGGCTGGCTGACCGCCGATCTTGAGGTGCTCTATCGCGATTTTGGCCCCGAGGACCTGACCCCGATGCTGAAGGCCGCCGGAATCGAGGGTACCGTTCTGGTGCAGGCCGCGCCAACGGTGGCCGAAACCGAATTCATGCTCGGGTTGGCGGATCGAAATTCGTTCATCAAAGGCGTCGTTGGATGGGTCGATTTCGAGAGCCCGGACGCACCTGACGAAATCGCACGTCTGGCGCAGCACCCGGCCCTCGTGGGATTGCGGCCGATGATTCAGGACATAGCCGACCCCGACTGGATGTTGCGCGGCGACTTGGCGCCTGCTTTTGCCGCACTCACCGGTCAGGATTTGACCTTTGACGCGCTGGTGCTGCCGCATCACCTGTCCAACCTGCGCCGCCTGCTGGAACGCTATCCGCAGATGCGGGTGGTAATTGATCACGGGGCCAAGCCCCGCATCGCGGATGGGGATTTCCGGGACTGGGCCACGGATATGGCTGCAATGGCCCGCGACACATCCGCCTTTTGCAAGCTGTCCGGCCTGGTGACCGAAGCCGCAGTCGGCTGGACCGTCGATGACCTGAAACCCTATGTCGTCCACCTGCTCGACACATTCGGACCCGAGCGGCTGATCTGGGGCAGCGACTGGCCGGTCTGCACGCTGGCCAGTTCCTATGAACGGTGGCTGGAAGCGACCGATATCCTGCTGGCGGATCTGGATAGCGCTGCCAAAAGCGCCATCCTCGGTGGAAACGCCACGCGTGCCTACCGGCTGCGGGAATGAGCCATTCCGCGCAAAAGCGGCACCGATTGTCGCCATCCGAATAGCAAGGCTGGACGGGTCTGGCAGGTTTTCCTAAGAAAACAGTTGAGCTTAGCCGAAGGACCCTGCGGATGCCTCAGACGCGCAACGTTCTGTTCATCATCATTGATCAACTCCGGGCCGACTGCCTTTCCGGTGCGCTTGCGGATCATGTGGACCTGCCGAATCTGCGCGCGTTCATGGCCGATGCCGTCACCTTTTCGCGGCATTTCTCGGTGACGAATCCGTGCGGCCCCTCGCGCGCGTCGATCCTGACCGGGCAATACGCGATGAACCACCGCTCGGTCCGCAATGGCACGCCGCTGCGTCATGATACGCCGACCCTGGCATCCGAGATGCGCAAGGCGGGTTACCTGCCGATGCTGTTCGGCTACACCGACACATCCGCCGACCCGCGCGTGCATCACCCCAACGATCCGTCGGTGCAGACCTATGAGTACCCGATGGCCGGGTTTCACGAGGTCACCGAAATGCGGCTTGAGATGTCCTATCCCTGGCAGTCGCATCTGATGAACAAGGGGTATGAGTTCGAGGAGTATTGGGACGTCTACAAACCCGTCTCCCCGGCGGGTAATGCTCCCCGTCTGAACGACCCCGCGCTCTATTCGGCCGAGGACAGCGACACGGCGTTTCTGACCAATTCGTTTCTGGGCACGATGCCCGCCTATCACAAGCAGAGCTGGTTTGCGCATCTGACCTACATCCGGCCACACCCGCCGCTGGTTGCTCCGTCCCCCTACAACGACATGTATGATCCGGCGTCCCTGCCCTTGCCCCAGCGCTTAGAAACGCCCGGGCAGGAGGAGGCACAGCATCCGTTCTTTGGGCCGATGCTGCAAAGCGCGTCTGCTGCCAGCTTTGTCGAAGGGTTTCCAGATCTGGAACCGACGGACGAAAACATTCAGACCCTGCGCGCGGTTTATCTGGGGCTGGCCACCGAGGTCGATCACCATGTCGGGCGGGTCGTCAGCTATCTGAAGGACAGCGGGCAGTATGACAACACGCTGATCGTGATCACCGCCGATCACGGTGAGATGCTGGGCGACCGGCATGCGTGGGGCAAGATGACGGTTTTTGACGCTGCCTATCACACGTCGCTCATGATCCGGATGCCGGGCAACGAGGCGCGGGCAGGATCAACGGTCGCGCTGCCCACCGAGTCCGTAGACATCACGCCGACGATCCTCGACTGGGTGGGTCAGAAGGCCCCGAACTCGATGGACGGGCGGTCATTGATACCGCTCCTGCGCGGTACGCCGCCCGAGGACTGGAGGGCTTATTCGTTCAGCGAACTGGATTTTTCCGACCCCGAGGGCCCGACCATCTGGGAGAGAACCCTTGGCACCGGCCCCAGCGATTCCAGCCTTTGCATTCTGCGGGATGCGCGCTTTACGCTGGTTGAGTTTGCCGCCGATCTGCCGCCGATGCTGTTCGATCATGACAATGGTGGCGAGCTTGAAAACGTCGCCGACAATCCGGAGCTCGCGGACGATCTGAACCGTCTGACGCGTCAGATGCTGCGCCACCGGATGCGCAATATGGATCACACCCTGTCGCTGGATACGATCACCAACAATGGCCCACGGCGTCGGGATCGATTTGGATAATTTGGCGTACTGAGGTTCTTCGCGGCCTACTTGGACCTTACCCGATTGTGTCAGTGGGTCGGGCCGCCACCCGCCTGCCACCGGTCGAGCGGGATGTAGCGCGTCTTGCCCTGAAGGCTCTGGATCAGAACGAACTCGGTCACGCGCCATCTGACCGGCTCGATCCTGCGTTCGCCTTCAAAGCTCGATCCTGCGTTCGCCTTCAAAGCCCGATCCGTAGGTGAGCGTGATGTGAGGAGTGAATTTCGGCACCGGGCCCATGCTGAACCCTGCATCAAACAGCGCCGAAATCACCGAGAGCCGCAGGTCTGACAGCGGCACGTTTTCACCCTGCGACAGCAATACGACAGGGCTGGAGCTCGGCCGACCTCTGAAGGTCAAGGCGCGGTCAAAGCACACTTCGAACGGTTCGAAAGCGACCGTGGACGCCGCCTTGCAGGCCGCGTTCACAAACCACCGAGGCACATCCTTGAAACGCTCTACGAAATGGAGGGTGACATGCAGGCGGTCCGTCCTGAGCTCACGCAAATCCGGGCCGGGCCCGCCGCGCAATCTTCGGCGGCGGTCGACTATGGCGTCGACTGCCGTCTTTGGAGGAAAAAGCGCAAAGAACAAGTGGTGCTGTCCCCATCTTGTTGCCGGCTGCGCCCGATGGGGCCGGTGGCCCAAGGGAAGCCGGTCAAACAGCGGGAGTTGCTTTGCCATTCGCCTCTCCGGTTGCGAGGGCGCGGTTTGCATCCCGCGCCCTGACTGATGTTATTGATGCCGCGAAATGTTGCGGCCATGTTTGGCAGCACCCTAGCGGGAGCGGCCAACGAGCTTTCGGTTCATCTCCTTGTCGACCAAGCAATGCGTACCGTTGCTCGGGTCTTCTGTCCGTTGAGGGCGCTTCGCGGTGCACTCGTTACGGTTGGTCGGGTCCTCGACGCCATAGAACGCATTGATGATCGCCTGCTCCTGTTCGTGGTCGAACGCATGTGTCTGCGCGAACATGAGATACTGGAAGATCTCGGGCTGAGTTGTGGTCACGAAACGAAAATCGCCCGCGTCGGCCAACCGGCCATTGCTGCAGCCGTCATAGGCCACGGGACGCGCCAGCCTGCGACCGCCGGTCGATTTGCCCGCCAGCGCGTTGGTGAAACACCGGCGCGGCAGTGACATCTGGCAGTAGTAGTGAATGGTGATATCCGACCAGTGGTCGGGGAAATGCGTGGTCCGCAGGCACCCGATCAGCGCTTTCAGGCCCTGTTGTGTGTGCTTGGGATGATTGGGCGGGCGACCGCCATAGGTGTCGGCACTCAGATTCATGGCCGCAAGTATGGACTTGCCCGGCAGGCCCAGCTTTGCCCCGGGCGCGCGGGGGCGATAGTCGGCATAGGGGTTGCTCGGGCTGTTGATCGGCTCTTTGAGTTCGTCGATTTCGGCCTGAGTGGGAACCGCCTGCCAATCCTCGACGTTCCTTGCAAGATCGACGGATACGCCGATGGACAGGCTTTCAAGGGTTGCGTTATCCAGTTCGCCGGTTGGCGACAGCCCCTCCTGGGTTTGATAGGACACGATGGCCCGCCGCGTATTCGGGCCCATGAACCCGTCCAGCACACCGGGGTCGTGCCCCTGTGCCGCCAATTGGGATTGCGCCTGATGCACAACAGCCGAGTATCTGGCCTCGGCCGGGACCGCGATCATGGTCAAAATGGTGAGGGCGACAATCGCTGTCCAGGTTCTGGTTGGGTTCCACATGGTGAACTCCCTGTTGCTAATAGATGATAAAAAATAACTCACAATGTGTATCAGAAAGTCTTCAAATATTCCAGAAGATCGCCGATTTCGGAGGCCAGAACCCGCCGGGCTATCTCGTCCCGATCCGCCACGGGATCGAGACCGCTGGTATCCGGGCACAGGTTGGCTGCAAAGTCGTGGCCGCCGTTGCTGCGGCCGAATTCGGCGGTGTCGTAGTCCTTGATCGACATCGTATCATGCGGGCTATAGCGTTGTTGCGGAACGATATTCCATTCGAAGCCGACCATCGCCTGATCATAGTAGATGTTGCCGCGTTTGAATTTCGCGGGCCGTGTCTTTGGGCACATCAGGTGCATCAGCGTGGGAACCGAGCCGTTGTGCAGATAGGGCGCCCGGGCCCAGATCCCGTGCAGCATGTCGGCCTTGTAGCCGTTGGAACCCGCCCTGACCCGTCCGGGAATATCCCTGAAATAGTCGTCATAGGCTGCTGCCGTTTCAGTGACCACATTGCCGTCGTCGTCGCGCGGCAGGCACCAGTCATTGCCGGGATATTTGCGCATGAAGACGCGGCAGGCTTCCATCACCAGACCGGCCAGACCGAAGCGCGCGACCTCGCTTGTGACGCGCGAGCGGTTTTCGTCCACGCCCAGTTCAGCAACGGGGTAGATCTTGTCGTTGTGCGGCTTGTGGCAGCTTGCGCAATTCTCCCGCTCATAGACCTCAATGCCCCGGCGGGCCTTATCCTTGTCGATCTCGAACGGATAGGGCGGCGGCGGCAGGTTGTTGATGAACGGGTTGAGCGGCTCGTGAATCCGGACATTGGTTTCCAGCGGATTGCCGGTTGCCGAGGTTCCCGACGCCAGCGCGCGGGCCGCGGCCCCCTGATTGCCGTCCCAGTTGGCATGAACGCGATGCGCTGACCAGTTCAGGCTTTTGATATCGATTGGGGCCGGGACCGACGGCGCCCAGCTTTCGACATTGGAAAATATCCGTTCGCCTGCCGCCTCCGCATCTGCCGGTGTTTCAAATCCGGGCAGCGTGGCAATGCCGGTGAACAGCGGATTGTCCGGAAAATCATCCTGCATGAACCTGACATAGGTGTTGTCCGGGCGCTTGGTGTGGAGCGCGACCAGACCGGCGGCAACGCCAAAGGCATCCATCTGCCCGGGCCGGTTGTTCATCATGTCCGGCACCCTTTGATCCGGCGTCACTTTCTGTGGATTGTTCGCGTTATAGGCGTGTTTCTTGCCGACCTGATGATAGATGTATTGGGTCTTGACGGCGGTGCCGATCAGGTTGGCGATATGGGTGGCGAAGTCCTTGGCGACCCAATAGGTCTGCAGCTTGGCGCGTCGCATCTCCTCGGGTGACGGGCCATAAATGGTACCTACGGTGTCATCCTTGCGCGCGCGGTCGATCATCCGAACGAGCAGTGCCTTGACCACATCGCGGTTCGCCTCGATGTCGTCGGGATCGGGGAGGGTCTGGCTGCCCATCGAGAACCCGGATTCCACCAGCGCCAGGCCGGTTGCCAACAGCAGTTCGGAGTAATGCTGCGCCTCGATCTCGGTGTTGGGCATCCCGTGCAGGAAGCGGACCTGGCCCTGCTGCACCATGTTGCCGGAGTCGTCGATTTCGCCGCCAACCACGACCCGCCCGGTATGGCAGGCCGAACAGGCGAAGAATACGGCGTCATGGTTCGGCGCCGTCTGATACTTTTCGGGCTCGGTCTGATAGTCGATATCGTCTTCGTAGATCCGCTTGCGCAGGCTGCTTCTGAGGAGCGTGGTCAGATCCAGCTGGCGCATCACGAACAGCTTGGCGTTGATACGCCGCACCTCTTCCGGCTGGACGGTGGGGTCGAACACGAACCCATTGGGCAACGAAAACCGGCGATCCTGCGCGGGTTTCGCCGTGCCGTTGTCGTAGTCTGCGGGGTGCGGACTCGAGCCCAGATGATCGAGGGTGAACACGCCGTTCTCTCCGGGAACGGGCGATGCCTGACGCCATATCCGCGCGAGCGGCAGCAGATCGGGATCGGCCTCGGTGGCCGGATCCAGAGACAAGAGCGTCTGAAGCAGGACCAGAGGAACGCCGCTGAACCCAACCGGGTGCCGGTCGAACCAGTTCCAGGCCAGCGCGGGGGTGTGACCGGGCGCAAAGCCGTATTGCGAAGCCCTGCCCGGGTCCTGATCGTTCAGATAGGCCGCAATCTCGGCCTCGCGCCGCTGCTGTTCGTCCGACCACGGTGTCGCGCTCTCAAGCCACGCATCGGAGGCATAGCCGCTGTCGGGTGGCGCCACAGTCTCGGCCTTTGCCTCGGTGAGCGTGTATCCCAGGGCGAGCAGAGCGATCAAACAGGCTCTCATGGCAAACTCCTAACTGAAATACCGGTCGGTCGTGCCGCCGAGATCGAATTCGAGCGTAAAGGTCTTGGCGTAAAGATTGTTGTCATCCAGTTGCAGCCTGCCGAACCGGCGTTCGAGCGGAAATGCGCTCTCGCCCGGCTGCGGGTCGGGCCTGCGAAGATTGTCCAGCGCCAGAACGGCAATCAGCGTTTCCACCAGAATGACGGGCGAGATGTACTGGCCCAGACATTTGTGCCTACCATGGCCGAATTGCAGATAGTTCTCTACATCCCGTCCGATGATGAAGGCGTCGGGCTGTTCGACATCCCTCATGGCCGAGCCATGCGCCACAAAGATCAGCGTTGCCGCGCGAATGGGCCGGCTGCCGGAAATCGTGGCCCCCTCCTCACGGCATTCGCGCAGCAGGATTTCGGCCTGCGGCTGAAGCCTCAGCGCTTCCAGCGCGTATTGGTGTAGCTGTCGCCGGCTTTCGTCCACATCCCGGTTTTCAAGGACATTGAGGGCCAGTTGCCGGGCCTCTTCAAAACTGCCATAGCGCTGGCCGGCGCACAGGGGCGCGGGATCGTCCTGTTCGAATTCCCCTTCCTTGAGCCGGAGGATCGAGTCGATCATGCGGCAGGTCGCCTCTTCCTGCCCGGCGACCGCACCGACCACTGTACCCATCACGTTCTCAACAATCCTCAGGTCGCCAACCCGGGCGGGATCAACCTCGGGATCGGGTGTCAGTTCCGGATCGGCCAGCCCCATCTGCAGTTTCAGCAAACGGCTCACCATCGTGTCGGGAACCGCATCACCCGCCGTCAGGGCCGCGCGCTGAATGTCCAGTTCGCGCAGCAGATAGACCAGCAACTCGCGATAGGCCCGCACGCCCCGGGCCTGAACCTCGACATCCTTCTGGACGTTGTTGAAGAAGTTCTGAAACGCGGCCTTGATCCATTCATAGACCTGCGCCTCGTCCGGGATCACGCCGTCTGACTGACCAAGCGCTGAATCGGGCAGATCGACGGTGCTGCCGTCCGGGCGCGTATGGGACGTCGGCAACGGAGTGACCCCGTCCGGCCCGGCGACTTTCGTGCCGTAGTACCGGAGCATGTCCGGGTTCAGCTCGAACCCCCCTTTTTCCTCGACGGTCGGAATGCCAAAGTAGTGGTGAGACACTGTGACCGGGACAAACCGGGCGAGCGCGGTTACGACGTCGATCTGCGCCTGATCGTCCGCACGTGACGCATCGACAACCTGTTCGACGCGCCGCATGCAGTCCTGATGAACGAGCTCGGTGATTTTTGCCGGGTCATCCTTGTTCACGACGGTGGTCAACAGGGTCTTGTCTTCAATGAATTTTTCGGCGTCATCGGTGCCCAGAATGAACGCGTCGAAACCGCCATTCTCGGCCGGCGTCATCGACTTGATCATCTCACGCCCATAGGGGTCCACGGTGAACGCGTCGTGGCGCGTCAGCACATCGCGTACGCTATCGCCATCAACGACAAGGACGGGGCCAAGAGGGGGCTGGAACAGTTTCTCCCTAGCCCTGATTTCGGAGAGCATGGGGTAAGGCTTGTATTTCAGAAAGAACCCGTAGACGCCGCCAACCGCACGGCCCTGTCGCGTGGCTGCACCCTTGAGCGTCTGCAGTTCCGTGATTTCATCGGGCGTGACGTCCCCCGCCGCGGCTTTTGCCGCCAGCTCGGACAGGCGGGCAAGATCCACGGGATTGTCGTCAAGAATTCGGGCAATCGTGGCGTAGAATGACGCCAGCGCTTCGGCAAAATTCTGTTTCAGATAACTGAGATCAGGCGCCGTGGGGTCCTCGGGTTGTGCTGACCTGCGTGTCCCCGGCAAAGCGGGTGTTTCGGTTGCTGAGCCCTCGTGCCCGGCCAGATTCGCCCAATTATTGGGCCAGTTTTCGTAATCAATCCTCAACATCGTCGGCACCTGCTGAGCTGTGCGTGGCAATAGAGTGTTTTGTTCAGTTCACTATCTGTAGAGGCGGAAAATGGAGCGGCCTCTGGGATCTCGTAATTGCGCCAGTCTAACGGAATGGCGGCGTGTCGGCTACCCTTTTGCCGTTGTGGCGGGGTTTGGCAGTCCTACCACGAGGAGGAGCTGCCGGTGCAGCGGTGGTGCTGGAGTGCCCTTGCAAAGAAAAAGGCCGCTCTTGTTGAGCGGCCTTTTTTTGGTTTGGTTTGTTCG
>NZ_WPZY01000026.1 GCF_013031405.1 Ruegeria sp. HKCCD8929
GTTTTCCGAGCCGTGAATCACGCAGAGCAGCGAAAATCAATGCATCCTGACCCTAAGGAACTGCGCTGCGGCGACCAAAGCGGTTGTGAATGGCAGTATTGGGCCGGACGGGAGTGAGCCTTTAGAACAAACACTGCGTTTTCTTCTAATGAAGGTGGGTCCTGTTATGGCAGACATTGCAACGTACAAGGACTGTTTGCGACTTCCTTTAACGATGAAAACCGAGCGGTCACCAACACAAATGGCTTCATTTGATCAGGCGATGACATCAGTCATCATTCTGACGATGACGACCAGAAGAAAGATACCAAATGTAATCTCCAGCCTGCGGGGTGACAAGTTGTGCGCGAAACGTGCGCCATAGGGTGCCGCCAGCATCGAAAATGGTGTGACCAGCGCGGCACCCAACAGGTGAACATAGCCCAACGTCCAGGGTGGCAGTGTAGCCAGCCCCCAGCCAGCATATGCGTAACCCAATGTCGCCGGGATCGCGATCAGCACTCCCAGACCCGCCGAGGTCGCTACCGCCTGATGGATCGGCTGACCGAAGCTGGTCATGAACAGGTTGTTGAGATTGCCTCCTCCGATCCCCATGAACGTGGACAGAAACCCGATGCCAAAACCTACGCCGTTGGTGACTGGCCTTGGCGGCAGGTGGTCGGCCAGCGTCCAGCTTGCCCGATTGAACAGCATCTTGATCGCGATGATCAGTGCGATGGCAGCGAAAACGGCACGCAGTACGTCGCCGGACACGCCGCCGACAATCAGCGACGCAATCACAACGCCGAACGGGACCCAGAAAACCCATGCCCGCAACAAATCCGCATTCCCGGCACCCTTGCTGCGGTGTGAGCGATAAGACCGCACAGCCGTGGGAATGATGATAGCTAGCGAAGTTCCCACCGCCATATGGGCAACGACGTCCGGGTTTATACCAAGATAGGGGAAAACGGTGATCAGGATCGGAACCAGGATCGCCCCTCCACCGATGCCGAACAGCCCGGCCAGGAACCCCGACAATACACCGGCCAGACCGAGACCTGCGGCAAGGATGAGCAACTCAGTCATTCAGGTCGATCAGGATAGATTTGGTACAGGAACACAGGTCACCCTTTGTCGCGCACAACAAGGACGGAGCAATCAGCATGACGCACGATGCGGGCTGCCTTGGGACCAATCAGATAGTCACGCAAATCGCGGCTCTGTGAGCCGACGACGATGAGGTCGGCGCCCATTTCGCGAGCCGCGTCCAGTACCTTGACATACACATTTCCGCTGCGGAGGTGGAAATGCACGTCCGTACCCTCGGGAAGATCAGCAGCCAGGGACTCCAGCGTCTTGTGGCTTTCTGCCCGATGGGCGTCTTCAAACCCCTCGGGAATAAACTGTGCGAGGGGACTGAGGGCCTTTTGTTCCGGCACCACATGCATCAGATGCACCCGTATGCCCGGCGTGGCCAGCCCTCGCACTTCCGGCAAAAGCTGCTGCCAGCAGTCCTCGTCCAGTATGTCTATGGCGATCAAAATCTGGCGGGGCATCGCACTACCCTTTCGATGTAAGGTATTCGGGCAGCCATAGTGCAAGCTGCGGGAACAACGTCAGTAAGACCACGCCCACCACCATCAGCAGGAACATTGGCAGGGCCGAGCGCGCGATAAAGCCCAGATCGCGGCCGGTCATGCTCTGTACCAGAAAGAGATTGAAGCCCACTGGCGGTGTGATCATGGCCATCTCGGCGACCAGTACCACGAAGATGCCAAACCAGATCATGTCGATACCTGCGCCGCGCACCAAAGGTTCGACAACCGCCATCGTCAACACGATCGAGGAAATCCCGTCAAGGAAGAACCCAAGCACCACATAGAACACAGTGAGCGCGGCGATCAGCATCCAGGGGCTCAGCCCCATGCCGCCGATCCACTCGGCCAGCGCGCGCGGCAGTCCGGTGAACCCCATTGCCAGAGTCAGAAAGGCCGACCCGGCCACCAGCAACATGATCATCGCGGTGGTCTTGGTCGCTCCCATCAACCCGTCGACAAAGCTTTGCCAGCTCAGGGACCGCTCAAGGGTGGAGAGCAGCAGCGCCCCCAATACGCCCAGCACCGCCGCCTCGGTTGGCGAGGCGATGCCCGCGTAGATCGAACCGATCACAATCAAAATTAGCCCGACGACGGGCGCCAGTTTGAGTATGCCCTGCCCACGTTCAGTCCACGAGGCACGAGTTTCGCGCATGGCGCGGCCTTCGGAATTCAGCAACCCCCAGACGATGATGTAACCCATGAACAGGACGGCAAGCATCAGCCCGGGGAAAATCCCCGCCATGAACAGGCGCGTTATCGATTCCTGTGCCGTCACGCCGTAAACAATCATGATGATCGAAGGCGGGATCAGTAGCCCAAGGGTCGAGGCGCCTGCCAGTGTTCCATAGGCCATTTTGTCGGGATAGCCGCGTTTTTTAAGTTCGGGCACGGTGATCTTGCCGATGGTCGCCAGCGTCGCGGCGGAAGAGCCCGAGATGGCGGCAAACGTGGCGCAACCCACGATATTCACGTGGATCAGGCCACCCGGCAGATGCCGCATCAGCGGCGACAGCCCGTTGAATAGCCCCTGCGAGAGCCGGGATCGGAACAGAATTTCCCCCATCCAGATGAACAGCGGCAGCGAAGCAAGCCCCCACAGCGCAGAGTGGCTCCAGACAGTGGTGGCCAGGGCATCGCCAACCGGACGCGAGGTATACAGCGCCATTGCAATGAACCCGACTCCCATCAGGGCCAACCCGATCCAGACACCCAAGGCCAACAGACCCAGAAGGGCGACAATCATCAAAACTGCAAGCGTTGTCTCGGCCATGGTTCATTCCCAGCTTTCGGATTTGTGCTCGGCCGCAAGGCCCTGCAGGTCGCGCCTGATCACCGCCCGGACCAGTGCCAGCACCAGAACGACGGCAAACAGGCAGAATCCAAAGGCAAACGGCGCCTGCGGAATCCAGACAAGAACCTCGTCCGAGCCATCACTGCGGTCTTCGTAGAGCCACGAGGTGTGGGTCATGCGAACAAGGTAGTAAGCCAGATAACAAGTCATCGCCGCGGAAATGGCCAGGATCAAAACCTCGACCAAGTATCGTGGGCCCGAGGGTAGGTGATCGACGATCATCTCAACCCGGATATGGCCGTGCTGCCCAAAGGTGTAAGCCATACCCATGGCTCCGGCACAGGCCAGGCAGTAGGCCGCATAGTCGGTGAGGCCCGGGACGTAGATTCCAAGCGCGCGGCTTACAACACTGGTGATCACCAGCCCGGTCAGAATGAGGATCGCCAAAGCGGCCAGGGCGCCGCAGGCGCGGCTGATAATTGCGATGACTTGTCCGATCAGTTCCTGCATGAAACCTCCGACCTTTTGAGCAGGGCGATCCATACCGCCCCGCCAGTTGGTTTCGTGAATGGGTTGCTATTTCGCCGCTTGATAAGCCTTGAGCGCTGCCGCCCCGGCTTCACCGGCATTGTCCGCCCATTCTTGAGCCATGGTGATGCCGATTTCCTGGAACGACGCCGCAAGCTGGGCCGAGGGTTCGGCCACGGTCATGCCGTTTTCCGCCATGGTCTTGTTGTAGCCTTCCGTCACATCGGCGACGGCTGCCCAGACATCGGCTTCGGCCTTGGCGGCGGCATCCATGACCACTTTCTGCGTGGCTTCGTCCAGACCGTTCCAGGCGTCCAGATTGACGATTACAGCGCTTTTCGGCATCCATGCGTTCACGGTGTAGAAATGATCCACATAATCCCACATCTTCTGGAACACACCGATCGCGCCTGAGCCCATCATGCTGTCAGCGACACCGGTCGAGAAGGCCTGGCTGATCTCAGTTGCCTCGGTCTTAGTAGGTGTGGCCCCCATCAGCACCGCCAGCCGCGATGTGTTGGCATCCGCAGCGCGGAACTTGGAGCCCTCCATATCTTCCATCGAAGTGATGGGATTGGACGAAAAAAGCCCCTGCGGCGGCCAAACCGGCATAAACAGGAGTTTCATGCCACGCTCTTCCAACGCCGCTTCGATTGCGGGTCTCGACGCCTGATAAAGCCCCCATGCCTCATCGAAGTTGGTGGCGACAAACGGGACCGTGTCCAGACCGAAAATCGGGTCTTCCTTGGCGTGGGCGCCCATGTAGCGCCCGCCAATCGGGACCTGTCCGGAGCGAACAGCTCGCAGGATCTCGGACCCTTTGTAAAGCGAGCCAGCCGGGTGCACGACGATCTCCAGCGCGCCGCCGGACTGAGCGGTGACGTCCTCGGCAAAGGCGATATAGGCCTGCGAGATGAAATTCTTGCCCGAATAGGCGGCGGGCATGTCCCATTTTTCGCCCGCATGTGCCAAGGTCGCGGCCGAGGAAACCGCAAGGGCGGCGGCACCGGTTTTCAGGATGGTTCGAAACATGTTGGTCTCCCTCTGGTCTTCATGTTTGCTCAGTCCACGATCACCAGATCGCGGGGATACTGCGTCAACACCTCACAGCCGGTTGCCGTGACGCGGACGCTGTCGCTTATGGCCATGCCAAAATCCTCGCGGAACATGGTCGGAATGATGTGAAAGGTCATGTTCTCTTCGATCACCATCGGATCATCGGGGCGGATGGCGTAGATATGCCCCTCGGCCCAGTTGGGCGGAAAGCCGATGCCGATTCCATAGGCGACGCGGCTTTTGAAGTATTTACCCAACCCCAGTTTCTCGATTCCAGCACGGCAGCGGTGGTCGATTGCCCCGGCCGTTTCACCGGGCTTGATGGTCTCGATGGCGGTTTCGAGAATGCCCGTCAGGGCCTCGGCGGTGGCCTTTTGTTCATCGGTGGGTTTGCCGACAACCGCCGAACGCGCCATCATCACGTGATAGCGGTCGATGCAGCCCGCACCCTCCAGCAGCACAACATCGCCGCGCTCGATAACCTTGCGTTTCCACAAGGCAAAACACAGCGCAGAGCGCTTGCCGCTGACCACCATGGGCGGGTGTCCGATATATTCGCTGCCCGCCGCGATCGACCCCTGATACAGAGCCGCCGCAACGTCGTTGTCCCTGCGCCCGGGCGCGATGGTCTTCAGGGCCGCATCCATGCCTGCCTCAACGGCCCGCGCGGCTTGCCGCATCCGGGCGATCTGCGCCGGTGCCTTGACCCGGCGCTGACGTTCGATGACCCCGTCCCAATCGCTGAAAGTGACGGAGGACATTTCCAGCAGGCGGCGATAGTCGCGCACATTCAGATAGCGCGAACTGGTTTCCAGCCCGACCCGGTCCGATCCGAACCGGCTCAGAAACGCACACAGAACTTCAACATGATCCTGCGTGTCGAACACCGCCTCGACGCAGCCGATGGTTGGCAGCGCCAATGCCATGTCGCGATTGACCACCCGGGTGATGACTGTGGGCAGCCCCTTTGCGGGGACGAACATGCATTGGAAGGTAAAGTACCCAATGGTCTGAAAGCCGGTCAGCCAAAACATATTTTCAGGATCGAACAAAAGGGCTCCACGCAGACCCTGTTCCGACAGGTTCGCCTGGACCATGGCCAGCCGTCCGGTGAGTTCAGCCGCTTCAAACGCCAGTTCATCGGGCCAGTGGCCGGATGTCTGGGCCGGTACGGACAATTCCTGGGCAAGCTCATGCATGAGAGTTTTCGCGTATCATCGGAGTTGCCTGGCAGCTTGCGACTCTTTAGGTATAATCTCAAATAACTTCTTGTTCGACCAAACTGAGAAAAAGTTATGAACGCACGACAAGTCGAGATATTCCGTCTGGTTATGCTGACCGGGTCGGTGACCGAAACCGCCAAACGTCTGCATGTCAGCCAGCCCGCCATCAGCAAACAGATGCGCCTGCTCGAAGATAACGTGGGTTTCACTCTCTTCCGCCGGAGTGGAAACCGGCTGCATCCTACGGATGAGGCGATGGCGCTGTTTGAGCAGGTCGAAATGCTCTACCGCGGTCTCGATCAACTGGATCGGTTTGCCGAAGACCTGCGTGAAAGCCGGCGGGGAATGCTGAGTGTGGCCACCATGCCGCTGTTGTCCCAGGGTTGGCTACCGCGCACCGTGGCCGATTTTCTGCGTGACCGGCCGGATGTGTCGCTCTCGCTGGTGGCGCGCAGCACCGACTGGATTGCCAGATCGGTTGCCGCCGGACGCTCCGATCTTGGTTTGGGCCTGTTTCGCAAGGATGAACTTGGCGTTATTCAGACACCGCTCTTACAATTGCCGCTGGTCTGCGTATGTCCGCGCGGACATCCCCTGGGCGCCCGGAAGCGTATCGAGATCGAAGATCTGGCGGGTCACGACCTTATCGCGCCGTCCAATTTTGACCCGCTGCATCTTGCTTTGCCGCAGCCTCTGGCGCAGCTAATCTCGGCCCAGAAACGCAGGTTGGAGGTGTTTACAACTCAGACGGCGCTGGAACTGGCGATGAACGGGGCCGGGGTCGCCATCGTTGACGTCATGACGGCGCTGGAACGCCCGTCCGACACCGTCTGTGTTCGGCCAATAGGACAAAATATCGCGTTCAACATTGTGATCATGGCGCCCCGGCACAGATCGCATTCGCGGTTGGTCCAGGCCATGCAACGGCAACTGGTCGCCGACGCACTCGCCGCACAAGAGAGGGCGTTCCGGTTTGTGGCCGAATGTGAGTCATAATAAAAGTTAAGATTGGACTGTACTATTGTTATTATTTCTCATTATCTTCTGGGCCTAATATCTGCTGCCAGCGGAAAGGAAGTGACATGGAGTTTACCACCCGGTCCGACATCACCGGCCATTTAAGCATTGCGGCGTCAACCCATTGGCTCGCCAGTCAGACCGCGATGCGGATGCTGGAAATCTGAGGCAACGCATTTGATGCGGCCGTTTGTGGGTGGCTTGGTTCAGCAAGTGGCCGAACTGCATCTAAACGGCCATCTGGGTGAGGTTTCGATCCTGATGCTTCACGCCTCAAGCCGCGCGATGCGCGGCTTCAGTTCAACCCACTAGCCGGCTCGTTCTACCCTCGTAACGCCGAGCTTGAGCACATGAAGATCGAAGACCGCGCCGGTCAGCCCTGATTGCTGCTCTGACCGAGCATGACCGGCATTGCCAGGTTGTTCCCCGCCAATGCCTAGGCTAACCGACGCGGATGAAGAGACCGATGACCATGCCACGCCTGAAGGGCTTCCGTTTTCCTCGTGAAATCATCGTCTACGCGGTTTGGGCGTATCACCGGTTCGCGCTCAGCACGGCTGACGTTGAGGATCTGCTCGATGAGCGTGGCGTGACAGTCAGTCGGGAAAGTGTCAGGCAATGGATCAACCGTTTTGGCCGCCATTTCGCCGATTGCATCAGGTGCGACCGGTCTGCGGTTGCAGACAAGTGGCACCTGGACGAGGCTGTCATCTCGATGGGCAGTGAAAGGTATTGGCTCTTGCGAGCGGTTGATGCCAATGGCAACGTGCTCGACATCCCGGTGCAGAGGTAACGCAATGCGAAAGCCGCCAGGCGTTTTCTGAAGCGACTGATCGGCCGGTTCGGCGAACCGCGTGTCATCGTCACCCCCTGTCGTGACATTGCTACGCAATGCACTGTCGGGCAGTGGACAAGCTGCGCAGCTACGTCAAGCCGATCAGAGAACTATGTCCGGACGCCGACCACCGGGCGCACAGGGGTTGAACAATGGGGCTGAAGGATCGCACCGGCCGACCCGAAAACGCGAGAAGCTGATGGGCCGCTTCAAATCTCCGAGACAGGCGCAAAGGTTCCCATCCGCTTACGACCCGATCAACACCATGTTCCGACCCGGCCGCTATCGCCTCTCCGCCATCTCCTACCACCACGCCCGATCGGATGCGCACGATTTTTTGAATGACTATGCCCTAGAGTTGACCGCTTGACCGCGCCGTCCACGGCTCTTTTCAACCGCGGGCAATCAACTTGGCAATGCCGTACCAAGCTGAATGGTGGCAAGATCCTCGACTATCCGCATCTCTGGCGCTGGCTTTGCCGTGTTTATGCTATGCCGGGTGTGGCAGACAGCAACTCACTGGATCACTGTCGGCAAGGATACTTTGGCCGAAGCTGGAACGGTGTTATCCCTCTGGGCCCGTTCAAACTCATGAAGTATCCCGAGGCTTACAAGCACCCGGATCTGGCAAATCTGCATTAAAAGAAAGGCGCACATCTGCCGCTAGAAGCGATCCTGGGCGATGTTCTTCCATCCAAGATGTCCAGTGTTGAGCCGGGGTTGGGAAGAAATCCTGGCGGAGCGGGGCGTGCGAGTTGATATTGTTACGCTCAACCGTTGGATTGCCGAATATGCTCCGCTGGTTGCCAGCAAGGCATGCCGTCGGAAGCAGAGCCGCGACCTTTTCTGGCGGATGGACGAAACGCACGTCAAAGTGAAGGGCGAGTGGTGTCTCTTTGCCACGCGGTCGACAAATACGACAAGACGCTGGATTTCATGCTCTCGAAGCGCAGAAACAAAGCAGCGACAACGAAGGCACGTTCTCGGCAGAACTTTCGATTGGTCAGGCGAAAACGGACGATTTCGAGCGTTACGCAGATCCGGCAAAGCTCTCTGCCACGGTGGCGACCAAGGCTGCTTTGGATTCGAGTGGCATCATGAACCCCGGAGCGGTCTTGTCAGACGGCTCACTCTGATTTTGCGGTCCGGGATTGGTTTATCCCGCCAAGCATATCGGTTGGACTGTTGTGCGGCAGTCGTGCGCCCTAGTGGCCGCCATCCCGCAAAACGACTGAGCCGCCGCTCTGCAGTAGCGTCATTCGGCAACAATTACTGGGGTTCGTCCTAGATGCGACTAGGAAAAATTTGTCATTAACTATATCAAGAAGGGGTACGATCATTTTCTTGTTGTTATCACTGTGCCCAGATCAAAATCCGAGTCAGCCTTTCGTTGTAAGGCCCACCTTTTACTCTCCTCTTCGCTGGCGATCACCGTTGCGGCCGGTTACGGGCGCAGCGCTTATGGTGGAAGTTGCACCGCCACAGGTCCGGGAACGTATGAGTGTTCGGGCGCAGCCTCGCCGGGGGATGCAACCGTCTCGATTTCGACTGGGGCCACGCCGCTGGCGGTCACGACGCAGGCAGGGTTTGGTCACACCGTGTCAGCGGGCAGCGCCTTCACCCTTGAGGCCTCGAGCGGTCTGGCATTCACGGACGGCAACGCCGCGACGATTTCGGGTGCTGACAGGGGCATCTCTGCCACGAACAACAGCGCCGGTGCTTTGACGATCACTACAACGGGGGACGTCTCGGGCGGGACCGGCGCGGGGATTTTTGCGCGCAACTCCGGCACGGAGCTGACGATTTCGGCGGCTTCGGTCAGCAGCACCGATCAGGATGCCATCAACGCCCAGAACACCGGAACCGGGTCCATGTCCGTCACCGCGACGGGGGCTGTCACGTCTACCAACCGATTTGGTCTGTTCGCGCGCAACTACGGGACGGATCTGAACATCTCTGCCGCGGACGTGTCCGGGGGACAGATCGGTATTCTGACCCGAAACAGGGGAAGCGGCGCGCTGACTTTAACAACGACCGGCGCGGTTTCGGGCGGCAGCTCTGACGGGATCATTGCCTTTAACCACGGCACGGGCATGACGATCACCACCGCTGCGGTCAGCGGAGGCGTAAACGGGATTTTTGCCCAAAACGAAGGCACGGGCGCTCTGTCGATTTCTTCGACGGGAACGGTGTCAGGCACTTCCACGGACGGGATCTACGCCCGCAACACGGCGGCCGGCACCGATCTGACAATCTCGGCGGTGGATGTCAGTGGGGGCGACCAGGGTGTTTTTGCGGAAAACCTTGGCTCTGGCGCATTGACGATCACAACGACGGGGACTGCTGCCGGGACGGCGGGCAGCGGGATCTTCGCGCGCAATTCCGGCACCGATCTGACGATCACGGCGGCCACGGTCACCAGCACCGATCAGGATGCCATCAACGCCCAGAATTCCGGCAGCGGATCGCTGTCCGTTACGGCCACCGGGGCCGTTACCTCTACCAACCGATTTGGACTGTTCGCACGCAACTACGGTACGGATCTGAGCGTTTCCGCCACCGATGTGTCCGGAGGTCAGATCGGAATACTGGCCCGAAACAGGGGAACTGGCGCCCTGTCGGTCACAACGACCGGCGCGGTTTCCGGAGGCACCTCAGACGGGATCATCGCACTAAATGACGGCACAGATCTGACGGTTACCACCGGCGATGTCGCCGGTGCGGAGGATGGGATCGACGCGCGGAACTATGGGTCAGGCGTGCTCTCCGTGACCACATCCGGCGCTGTTCGCGGCGGGACGGGCGCCGGGATCGCGACGCAAGGCAATACTGGCGCGACCACCCTGATCACTCTGAACGCGGGGAGCGACGTCAGTTCGACGTCAGGCGTGGCCATCACAAACGATGCCGATGATGCAACGGTCACCGTGAACACCGGGGCCGTGGTAAGCGGGGCCATCCAACTGGGGGATGGCAGCGATCTTCTGAACTTTGCCGGGGGCGATTTCAGCGGCGTGACCAGTTTTGACGGCGGCGATGACAGTTCGAGCGGCGATGGGTTCGTGGATACTCTGCGCTTTGCCTCAAGCGGCGCGATCAACGGGGCGAGCGTGACCAATTTCGAGCGCTTCGAGGTCGTCAGCGGTGGAGTTCTGACCCTCAGCGACAACACGCTGGCCGTCGGTGATGGCAGTTCCGGGACCGGGATATTCACTCAGGCGGGCGGCATCCTTCAGTTGAATTCAGGGGCAACGACCCTGACGGGCAACGTCAGCAACGGCGGGGCACTCTCGACACAGAACGGGGCGGCAGGTGATATCGTCACCATCGACGGGGATTTCACGGGCGGTGGCTCCGTCCTGCTTGACGTGTCGCTGGGGGACGACAGTTCCGCCGCCGACATGCTGGTCGTGTCCGGGGACGCATCGGGCACCACGCTGGTTTCGATCAACAATGTCGGCGGGGCCGGGGCCCAGACGATCAACGGGATCGAAATCATTCAGGTAAACGGAACCTCGACGGGCAGTTTCACCCTGGACGGCGACACCGTGAACGGCAACGGCGAACAGATCGTGACCGCTGGCCCATTTGGATACCGCCTTGTGCAGACGACCACCGGAACCCATGCCCTGTCCAGTCTGGATAGCGCCGGAAACCCGATCCTGGCCGGGGCCGGGGTCGCATCTTACGAAGCGTTGCCGACAGTGCTGATGTCGCTGAACCGCCTGCAAGGCTTCCAAAGCCGGACAAGGGCGCGTGTGCCAGTCGCTCCGGCCGAAGAAACGGTCACACGCCTGACACGGCAATTCGGAACCAGCGGCAATGTGCTGTCTTACCCGGACAGCCCGCTATGGTTTGAAATCAGCGGAACACGAAGCGACATAGTGCCGGTGTCTTCGGATGCCGGGATCACTGGCATCGACACGGATGCCTACAGGATCTCCGTGGGTGCGGATACCATTCTGTCCGACGCCGCCAACGGCACGCTCTATGGCGGGCTGAGCGTTTTCTATGGGGACGCGTCGAGCACGGTTACGACCGGCACGGCCAGCGGCAACGTCGACACGGACTCTCTGGGCCTCAATCTGAGCGCCACCTGGCTGGACACCCGCGGGTTTTATGTGGACACCCAACTTCAATACGCGCGCAATTCGAGCGACGCCAGCGACCCGTCGACCGGCTTGTCGCAGAACGACATCGAGTCAGACGAAATCTCGGCGTCGGTCGAAGTTGGTCGCCCAATCGAGGTCAAACCGGGGCTGGTTCTGATCCCACAGGCCCAACTGGCTTACAGCACGTTGAGCGTTGACGAATTCACCGGTAGCTCCGGCAATCAGGTCACATTCGATGACGCGGACAGCCTGACGGCGCGGCTGGGTGTGTCGGCAAACAAATGGTTTTCGACAAACAGCGGGACCGGGACGTATTTCGGCCTGATCAACCTGTATCAAGAGTTCGACCCCGAGACCCGGGTGACGGTTGGTGGGTTCGACTTCAACGAGCGTGTTGACGATACCGGTATTGAACTGGGATTTGGTGCCCGTATGCTGCTGAATGACAAATACGAAGTGTCCGGATCACTGAACTATCTTACAGGTCTTGAGAATGTCGGGGATAGCTATGCGCTGGAGGCCACGCTGGGCCTGCAAATACGGTTCTGAATGACCCGCAAACTCAGTGCACTCCTGTCCGTTGTCTTCCCCCTGATCGTTGCGTCGGGGCCGGTTTTTGCGCAGTCGGACAAAACCACCTCAACCCGGTTTGAGAATTGGACCGTGAATTGCGCCGAGGCAGAGGGCCAGCGGCAATGTGCAATGAGCCAGAGCCTGAACCTGCAAAACCAGCCCGGCTTGTTGTTGCGGATGGAGTTGCAGCGCGGGCCAGAGGGCGGCGCGGCAGGTGTGGTTGTGGTTCCCTTCGGCCTCGACATCACCAAGGGGATTTCGCTGTCCATCGATGGCGGGCCACGCTGGAACCTGCCGATGCGGACATGCCAGAATTTCGGCTGTGTGATTCCGATCACCGTTGGCCCGGCTATCGTCGAAGAGATGAAGCAAAGCGGCACGATACAGGTCTCGCTCTATACGCTGGACGGGGGCAAGACACTGGACGTTCCGGTGTCGCTGACCGGTTTCACAGCCGCCTTCGACGCCCTTTGAGCGGACGAGGCATGGCATGACGGACGGCACCCCACAGTCTGATGGTTCTGCCCAGCCCGCACCGAATGATCCTGCCGAGGATGCGCAGGTTGTGTATTCGGTCTCTCCGACCCTGATGGCATTTCTGGCGACGCATGATCTGTCGATCTGCCTGAGCTCGTATCAGTCTGGCCGGTTTTACATGCTTGGACGCAATCCCGAAGGCGGGATCATGATCAACGAGCAGGTTTTTGAAAAGGCGATGGGAATCGACGTCAAGGACGGGTCGATCACGCTCGCCACCCTGTTTCAGATCCATCGGTTCGAAAACGTCCTGCGCCCGGATCAGCGTATAGAGAGGTTGTTTGACGCCTGCTACGTGCCGCGCAAAAGCTACACGACCGGTGTGCTGGATGCGCATGACGTGGCCGTTACCGATGACGACCGGATCGTATTTGTAAACACGAGGTTTAACTGCCTCGCGACGATATCCGACAAGCACAGCTTTGAACCGGTCTGGACGCCTTCGTTCATCTCCAAAATCGCCGATGAAGACCGGTGTCATCTGAACGGTCTGGCGCTGGAAGGCGGCCAGCCCGCCTATGTCACCGCCGTCAGTAAATCTGACACGATCGACGGGTGGAGAGACCGCCGCCGGGGCGGTGGTCTGGTGATCGATGTTCGAACCGATCAGATCGTCTGCGAGGGCCTGTCGATGCCGCACTCGCCGCGGGTGCATCGGGGCGAGCTTTATGTGCTGGAGTCCGGTTCAGGTCGGTTGGGCCGCATCGTGCGCGATGCCGGCACCGGCGTTGGAACATTCGAGGAAATTGCCTTTTGTCCGGGTTTTGCACGTGGACTGGCGTTTCACGAGGGCTTTGCCCTGGTGGGGCTGTCAAAGCCCCGCTACGAACGGTTCGAAGGGCTGCCGCTGGACGCCAAACTCACCGAGACCGATAGCGAAGCCTGGTGCGGGCTGCAGATCATCAACTTGCAGAAAAAAGAGGTCGTCGCCTGGTTCCGGATAGATGGCACCGTTCAGGAGCTATACGACATTGCCGTCTTGCCAAAGGTTGCATGCGGCATGTCGCTGAGCTTTGTGACCGACCACATCAAATCGCTCATAACGTATGAAGGGCAGTAGGCCTGCTGGTGGCCCGTCCTCCGCGTCTGAGACAGTTCTTTCCGCCGCAAAGCTGGCAACTCAAAGAGTGCCCTGCACCTCTCAAGCTGTTCCGCGTCTTGCGGACTATATGCGATTAACGTTGGTCAATCGGCGGCCAGTTTCTCCGTGTCACGCTGCACGCAGTCGCCTTGCCTGCCTTCGCAACAGGTACTCTCTTGCAGGCGAGCCGTATTGTTCCGATGGGCAGCCTTTCTCAAACGCGACCGACCTCAACTCGGGGAACAGGCAAAGCAGCTCATCCAGAGCCGGATCCTCAAGCGAGCGGAGCGCCATCGGCCCGGGGTAGAAGGATTCCGAGATCGCGCCCTCGGCATAGATCAACTCATGCCGATCAAACATGATGTGGATGTAAGTGACACTTTCACGGGAGGTATCCACACGCGCAAACTTCCCTCCAAAAATCTCAGCGGCATGTTTGGCGCGAATAAGGTGATCCGATGCATGATCGCCCGCGATCAACCCGTGTTGCGGCGAGACCCGCATCCTACGTTTATTGCCAAAGGCGTTCTTGCGAATGATGACAGGGCGCAGATTGGGAAACCGGGCCAGCTCGATCTCGGATACGGTCCGCTGTCCGACCCATTTCACCGGCTGCAATCCGTTGTCCGCCGTAAGCACCATGTCCCCAGGGCGGATGTCCTCGACCGGAACCTCGCCACGGTCGGTCATGATCAAGGTGCCCGGAGTGTAGCACGGCACCGAGTCCCGGTAATTGAGGTCGCTGGTCGGAGGATTGGCATCAGACCCGTCCGAGGCAACGTCGTTGTCGGTGTCATCAAGAGTGAACTCACCCGTATCGGTGACGTCTGTGTCGTTGAAATCCCAGCCCGAGACGTCATCGACCGCATCCGCGATACCGTCCCCATCCGCGTCACCCGATGCATCGATAGCCCCCTGCGTGACGCCGTGACCGGCCTCATCTACATCGTCGATCCCATCGTTGTCCGAGTCGGTATCGACAACGTCGGCAGTGCCATCGCCATCGGTATCGACGGACGTCAGGCCTTCGTCGCCAGCACCCTCATAGGCATCATCCAGACCGTCCCCATCACTGTCGGTGCCGGTGGGCGCAACATAGCCGGATGTGGGCTGGGCCTCGACATTGTCGGTGATCCCGTCATTGTCGCTGTCCAGATCGAGGTGGTCAGCGATGCCGTCGCCATCGGTGTCAATGGTGGTGACAGTGGGTGTGACGTCAAACGTATGGGACGTGGACGTTCCGAAATCGGGGTTGGTGGTCGGCCCCACGACAACCGTCCCGTCCACCGTCACGGTATAGCCGGCGGGGTCATTTCCGCCCAACCCGTCACCAAAATTATCCCGGACGACAAACGTGTATTCGCCTGGATCGGACACTCTGATGGTAATGGTCTTGGACCCGCTATCAATATCCTCGTCGCTTGCAACCACGTTCCCGTCGGGATCGAGAAGCTCCCAGCGCGTGTTGTCATCGACGGCCCATTCGTCGCCATCAAAATCAATCGTGATGGTGCTGGGAGTGACGCTATAGCCTTCGTCGACGTTCAGAACGCCGTCATTGTCGGAATCCAGATCCTCATTGTCAGCAACCCCGTCACTGTCCGCGTCCGGAGGAGGAATATCGAAGGACAGGTCGCTGATGCCCGACCCGCCGCTCAGGCTGCCGTTCGGACCGGGGCCAAAGGTCAGACCAACCTGCGATACCTGTCCCGGTATGTTGACGGTGATGTCGTTTGCGTTGGTTCCCTCGGCCTCGATCACAACCTTTCCGTCAACGACGGTGACGGATTCATCGTCGACGCCGGTCAATCCCGCGATGATATCTGTGGGAGAGATCGGATCGCCATTCTCATCGAAGGCCTCGATCGTCCAGCTGTCATCATATGTCGACCCACCATCATCGTTCACATGGTTGATGGTGAAGGTCAGGTTTTCGACAGGTTGAGAGAAGTCGTAGCTGGCGGTGATTGGACTGGTGACCGAAAATGCACCGAATTCCGAGATGTTGTTGCCGCCCTGGCTCGCATCCCAGTTGCCCGTAAAGGTCCCGTTGACGGTAACGCTTTCGTCGCCATCGGTTACGACCGTACTTCCGCTCTCAGCGGTTCCTCCGGCCCCTGTGAGCCAGATTGCATTGTCCAGAATTGCCACGTTCTACTTACCTTCACGCGAACATTCGCGCCACTTGTTAACACCTTTAGGACCGACTTCCGTTCGGTCTACACCCACCCTGGTTAAGGGCTTATGACTCTGCCCGAACTTCGATACAAGAAATTTGGCAGGAATATGATTGAGGCTAAAAAACCATACTTCGCAAGGCTTTACCCGGCGTAAGGCGGTGCGATTATCACCGTATGAGGCTTGAACGTGATGAGACGGCACCGGATCTTTGCGCCGCACATGCCCACAGAAAGCGCAAGCACGGGCAGAACCAATAGGCCAAGGCGACGCATAATACTTGATGCTGATGAAGAGACCCGCCCTGATTCCGTCTTGCGCACTGAATGCCAAACGGCTATCTGATCGCTCGGCGTCGCCGCATAGGCTCTGCTGGTTCGGTAGTCGCGCCGGGGCGAACAGCTCCGTCAACGATTGACGTTTGAAGCCACTGAGTTGGGAAAAGCGAAAAGCGTCGATTGCGGTCGTAGTCAGGCCGCGAAAACAGAAGAATGCCGGTGTAGCTCAGCTGGTAGAGCACGTCATTCGTAATGATGGGGTCGTAGGTTCGAGTCCTATCACCGGCACCATTCTTCTTACAATAATATAATAAAAACAATGAATTGTGGAATTTCCGAGTAATACAATCCACCCTTGTGACCACCTTATGCGCGCCATACTACCGCACTAATGGGTCGAGAAGATTACAGATTTGTATGGCTCGCGACAAACCCCCGCAAGGTCATCTCTCTAGAGAAGCTGCTGCGTGCTGACCTCCGAAAAACCAATACCTACAGCACGCTTGTTTAGGGGTACTAACTCCCCTTGAGTGAAGGCTGAGGGCGCTTGCATTCTGGCGGCCTCGGCACCGCCTAGCGGAGTTCGACAATCGCGAGTTCTCCTACACTCGCGCAATCTACTGCTTCAGTATGGGCGCCCCAATTTCACCCGACTGTGCGACACGGCAAACCGGGTACATCACGGTCACTCACTCGACAGACCCTCTTGGGGCCAGCGGAATTTAGACGCTGGCCTCATCTTCTCTCAGGGCAATGGATTGAGGCCTGCACGCAACGATCATGGCAGCCCCTCCTTAGTCCCGCTTCGAGCCATAAGAACTGTGCCTTGCATCGGTCATGCAGCATGTTCTGGCCACGGCTGGCTTTTTCGCAGGCGCTGCCAGCAATCTTCCGAAGGGCGTCAGGCATGGGAGTGTCGGCGCCAACCAACGGTCGCTACGCGAAGATGCTGTCTAGCTCGTCAGATTTAATCAGGTTCGCGTATTTCTGATGCATATCGAAAAGATTTGCCTCGTGCGGACCCGTAGCGCGGTCCCCAACGCAATCGGCGATCACGGTGGGTCGGAAATTCGCGCTAATTGCATCGACCACGGTTGCGCGAACACATCCGCTCGTAGTCGCTCCCACAACCGCGAGCGCATCGACGTTTTTGCTTCGCAGAAGCGAGCCAAGGGCTGTGTCAAAGAAAGCTGACGGCTGAGTTTTGCGAATGACGATTTCACCACCCAGCGGTTTCAAGATGTCGATAACGTGGCTTGCAGGGTTAGACTCAGTTAGCTCACGGAGCCTTGGAGCCTTCTCGCACCAGACGCCTGCGTCAGAGCCGTCATCGGCATATACAATGCGAGTAAACACAACAGGCAGTTGTCGCTCGCGAAATGCCTTGAGCACCGGAACCGTAGCTTCGGCAGCTTCAAGAGTATTTCCACCACCGAAGATATTTGGATCAATGAAGCCGTTTACAAAGTCGACAATTACCAGGGCCGTTCGCCGCCCCTTTCCGATCAATCCACCCATTCGCTGTTTTCGATAGATATCTGTTTCGCTCATTGCTGTCTCCTTGAGCGGAAGCATATTCAGAACAGAACTGCAAATTTACCGAAGTCCGGCTGTCCGCGCGTACCTCAAGACATTCGGAACGCAGGCTCTACTATTCGTCGTATTCCATTACTACGTCGGCAAGTGTAAATCCATGAACTGCCCCAACGCTTTCCACCCAGCGCTTCAATGCGTCAAGGGTCGTAGCTCCCTGCGGGCCGTAGCATTGACTTTCCCCATTGTCAGAAGAGTGAATCTCCACACTCCCAACGTATACGCGACCTCGTTTTGCAATTGTCGCATGGGCGAATGAGCCACTTGCCTTATGAAACTGGTCAGGCATGGCGTACTATGAGGTAACTAATCCCAAAGAAGTGTACGCTTGGGGCGCATGGCCAGCAACCTTCATCACCTCGCAGACGAGGAGAACGAGTGCGGCGGAACTTTCTCATTATCGTCTGGGTTCAAATGACGGTGGGCATCGTCGTCACAATTGCGGACAGTACGCAAACCAATGCGGAAGCTAAGTGGATCGGTTTAGGTTTTTCCGACTTTGGGCGCATAGACCACTCAGCCCATTTGTTTTGGTCGATGCTAAGTTCAATACCTACACTGTTTGTCATGTTTCCCACCCTTCAACCGGTATTCTTGAATTATCATAGATTTGGAAACAGTTTACCTGAACAGAGTTGAATTCAACAAAAACGCGTCGTTCACACAGTGTTAAACTTGCTTGCTAGCTACCCGCGAGCCAGCACCAAAGGCGGGCATTGGGGGAATGAGCGGGTGTCGAACCACTTGAAGCAAGTCCCGTCCGGGTTCTGCTTGTCGCCCATGCGGATGAACGTGCCATTGGAGCCGTGCCGGATCAACGCAGCCCGAAACGCTCTCAGGTCAATGAGTTGCCAACTATTGAGCGATTGCCCATCCGGTCCAGCGTGGCCATAGAACAGCCAGTCACCGTTGCCGTTCACAATCTTGGACAGCTCGGTTTCGGCCCCAGAGGGCACCTTGGCGCGGATGGTGAACTGATGGGGGTAACGCTCTGCATAGCCGTAGCGCCTCACTCTCGCTGCAATGCGCATGTCCCTGGCGTCCAGCATCACGAGGTCGGTTGCTTGGAAGTGGTCGAGGGGATCAGGAGCGGCCCGAAGGATGTGAGTGCCGATGATGCGTTTGATCTCGGGTAGGAACTGATCCGACCAATGGCGGTTATGTGCATAGCAATTCATCAGGTTTCATCCTGCTGAGAGTTTGTTGCTGTTTGTTTCTACGGTTCAAAGAGGTATGATCCCATCGGATCAATGTGGGGAATGATCCCAAAGGATCAAGGGCAGTATGATAGGAAATCAGATTCAGGCGGCGCGCGTCCTGATTGGCTGGACACAAGCTCAGGTCGCAGAGGCGGCAGGGGTATCGGTTCCGACCGTTAAGAGGGCGGAAGGCGCCGGACGCGTTGCTGCGTCCGCTGCGGCGGTATCGGCCATATGCACAGCGCTTGAGAACGCCGGTGTAGAGTTCATCCCTGAAAACGGCGGGGGTGTGGGGGTGAGGTTAAGCAGGGAATAGGGGCGCCCAGTTGCTGAGATGTGCCTCTCCCATGTCCTTGGCGCGGAAGTACTTGGGGTAGGGAAACACGATCCACCCCCCTATGTTGGGGGGGAAGGTCGGGTAAGAATGTAGGATTCACACGGGTATTCGGCAATTAATCGCCAACAAGACAGATACTGGCTCACACGCGTTACAACGCAACATCTAGAGGTATTTCACAATATTTTTTGTATCAATGGAAAAATTGCCATCTTGTTAACACATAGTGCTATCATTTGTAGGAACACGCGCTTATGCGGCTCATACTTACGCTTAGCGCTTTTGGGGGAGATGCTCGACATGGCGACGCCTCTTGAGGTCGAAATTAAAACGTACAACGAAAAGCTCTCTGAGCTACTTGCTCACGATGGGAAGTTCGTTCTCATCAAAGATGCGGAAGTCATTGATTTCTTTGACGCCTACCAAGATGCTCTCAAGGCGGGGTATGAGAGGTTCGATGATGGAGTATTCTTGGTAAAACGTATTGCTTCATCGGAACATGTTGCATTTTTTACTCGCGACTTCGCCATCGGATGCCAAGCATAACGTTGAGTTTCGGGGCGACAGGCCCCCTTTTGCAGGTCATGGTTGGTCTCAGCGGTCCTCACCAGGATGCGTTAAAGAGGCAAGGCAAGACCCCGCCAACCCCTGTACTTGGAACCTTCTTGATTGACACTGGCGCTTCAGGAACTTGTGTTGATCCCGGGCTTGTTGCACCACTTGATCTGACGCCAACTGGCGCTGTGATGATTCAAACACCATCAACTAACGGACAACCTCATTCATGCCCCCAATACGACGTCTGTCTTATCGTCCCTAACGGAACACCGGGAGTGTCGCCGATGTTCATAGAGGCGATACCTGTCATGGAAACAACACTGCGGCCTCAAGGCATCGATGGCCTAATCGGTCGAGACTTTCTTTCTTCGTGCGTCCTCGTGTGTAATGGCCCGACAGGCATAATGACACTGTGCTACTAGGAAACGGCGAATCCAGCCTTCTGCCGTTGTCATAAAACCAAATTCACGTTCGGCCCACCTGTAAATCCCTGTATTAACAGGAGAGACCGGCCCTGCGATTGGGGCCGGTCTGTGCTGCTAACACTGCAGGGTGGTGTCACGCTCTCAGCGTTTCCGCGATCCGCTCGAACATAACCCGGTCAATGCCGTAGTTCCCGCCTGCGTATTCCTGTCCGACGACGTTGTTCTCGATGGCGAACTCGATTTGAGCGGCGATGCCATCGGGTGTTTCTGCCCGGTTGGTCATGAGCTTCATTTCCAGTTCATCAAAGCGAACCTCCCACTGATAGGCCTCCGGGGTGTCCTCGGGCTGGCTCTCCCACATCACCTTTGCGTGGCGCCATTGTTCCAGCCAAGCCCGGTGGGGGTCAGTCGTGGTTGCAGCCAGTGCGGGCAAAGAGGCCGCAGGGGCGGCACACAGGGCCGTCAGGGTAGTGCGGCGGTTCATGTTCTTCATGGGAGTGTCTCCTTTCTCAGGCGCGCTCAAGCAGCTTGTTTGCGTCAGAAACCAAGCCGTCTATCTGGACATCGCACCAGACGCCGCGCACGCGGTGGGTAACTGCGACCTTCACGGCCAGATCCTCGCCGCAACGGGCTTCAAGGTCGGTGATTTCATCCTCGATGGCCGTCAGACGGTCATAGGCAGGTTCAATCACCCGTACTTCAAAATCCTTGTCAGCGGGGCAAGGGTTCTGCCCTGCCGCCTCGGATATGGCACACAGGCGTGCAGCTTCATTGTTCGCGGCATTGACCTCGGCCACAGCTTCGACCCACCCGCATGTTATTGCCGGTCCATCAGGTAGAGGCATCGTGCCAATCTGCCGAAACCCAACCATTTGCATCAACCATAGATTGGGCCATGTGGTGGGTGTAACGGTTGTGATGTACTCGGGTTTCTCAGAGTCCCAGAAAGCGCTCAGAGCGGTTTTCAACTCTTCGTCCGGGCACCAGTTTTCATCATCAACTGCGCCCGCAAAGAACACCTGCATTTGCCAGACGTTCTCCAAAACACTCAGTGTGAATACAGCCGTGGTGTCATTGGCTCGCCAGTATTGAACGTGGCCGCTGTGGATCAGAGCCGCAGCATCCCCGGCCAGTTCTTCAAGCTCATCCGGGCCAAGCTCATCGACCGGTGAAAGCCGTTCTGCCTTCGCTTTGACGTCCTGCTTATTGTCCTGCCCACTTTCCACTTTCTGCCCCTAATTTTGTTATGCAGGAAGGTATCATATTACCCCATATTGAGCAACAGAAATGAGGGAACATTTGTGAACAAAAAAGTGCTTGCGCGCACTACCCTATTGCGGCTTTAACGCCAGCACCCACCTTGTGAGAATGTTGAGAGTGTCCATGGTTATCATCAGCCGAAAGGTTGCCCGTTATCTCCCGCCCGAAAGCATGTTTTTCGTGCTTCTCATCGCCGCCTCTGCATAAGCTGGCGGAAATCAGGTCCGAGGCGCGGGCACGATCGTGTCCTCCGGCTTCCCCTGTTAGACCACAAGCCGTAAGCAGGTAGACAGGAGGCTAGAATGGCAAAGAATCGTCGCTCGTTGCTTGATGTATTCAACGTCCAGTCGGCTTTCTTCATACCGGTCTGGCGGCGGGCTCTTGTTGTTACCGCATGTGTTTTATGGGCGATTGTGGAGCTGGCGAATGGCAACCCGTTCTGGGCTGTTCTGTTCGGCGCAATAGCGGCTTACTGTGCGCATCAGTTCTTCATTGTTTTCAATCCGGTTGACAAAGAAGACCAGTAAGCAACGCCCTGGGTAGTGCGCGGTGTCCAGACAGCAGATTTCGGCACCTTGAGACATCGGCTGTAAAGTCTCGGCTCAGAAGGGCCGTGTATTGCAGGTGATTGGTTAGCTAAGCTGACTAATCAAATCTGTACTTTTACCGCAATGATAAATGTCCACTTTTGCTGCTTAGGTAGGGCAAGTGAATCAGCCATTTACAGGTGGAGCAAGCATCTGAGCAGCGCTACGTTGCGGTCGAATTGAACTGATCGAAGGGGCTAAGCCATGCGACGTGTCGGGGCGCTTATCTTTCCAGGTTTCGAGTTGCTTGACCTGTTTGGGCCACTTGAGATGTTCGGGCTACTCAAAGATGACTTTGACCTCCAACTTGTTGCTGAGACTTCAGTTCCCGTCGAAAGCAACCAGCAGGTACGCGCCAATCCGGACGCAACGATGCAAGACGCCAATCACTTTGAAGTCCTGTTTGTTCCCGGAGGCATGGGAACGCGCCGCGAAGTGAGCAATACGGCTCTTTTGGACTGGATCAAAACCGTGTCGGAACCGGCGGAGTACGTCTTGAGCGTTTGCACCGGCAGCCTGCTTCTCGCGGGCGCGGGTGTTTTGGATGGACGACGCGCAACGACGAACAAGGCGGCATTCACCAGGATCGCTGATCAATACCCGAAGGTAGATTGGATAAAGCAAGCCCGGTGGGTCGAAGACGGCAAGTTCATCACCTCGTCCGGCGTCTCTGCCGGGATGGATATGGCTCTGGGAGCTATTGCGCTGATGCATGGCCGCGAGACTGCCGAAATGGTCGCGATGTGGAGCGAATACGATTGGCATCAGAACAAAGACTGGGACCCTTTTGCGGAGACCCACGGCCTCGCCTAATTTGGCCGAGTTTTTCACCAGTATCGACCGTTTTGGCCGGATTTTCCGAAAGCCGACTTCGGGGCAAGCACGGCTGAGTCGGCCACTGTCCGGCACTTCCGACCTTGCCAGCGTAGGGAAGGTCTGAGCGAAATCGTCAGATGACCGATGAGCCCAAATTTCTCTTCGGATGCGGAGCAGCTAACGTCCGTTTACTCTGGTCTTGAGTTAGTGCCGAGGCGCGCCGTTAAGCTTTGTCCGAGTTTTTTCTTTGACCAGCTATGATTTTTGGCCTTACGATTGGCGAGATTGATTTATGGATTTCGATACGTGAGTTTGTCTGTGTTTTGATATCCAAATTTGTGCTCGAGATAATAGATGTCTGAATACTCAATAGGCTTTAGAGAAAGATCCTATAGGTTCCGCCGAAGTGATACCTTTTTGGGAGTAAGCGCCGCTCCGGGCCAATCGCGCGCCATGGGCTTTGCCATTTCAGGTCTTGAGCGGCAATCACTAGGACAACGACGCGGACGTCTTGGCAGGTTTGAGCTTGTGCAGATTAACGGCGAGGAAACTTCGATCGCCAAGGAGCAGCCGAGGCTGCAGGCCCAGAATGCGGTCCAGCGAACTGTGCCAGCCTATCATACGTCAGATGACGAGGTGCCCTTCATACCAGAAGGCCCGCTATATCTTCGGTTTCATCCGCACGTGCCGGATCGGGAAATAAACGCTGTGCTTGAGCGGCACAACCTGACGGTACTTAGGGATGCGTTAGGCGGTGGAGTGAAGGTAGCCCGAGAGGGCCTGCCAGACCCCGTAGAGCTGTCAGTTGTGCTGCAAGAGGAGGAGATCGTTGAGACAGCGGTTCCAGACTTTGTCACTTATCGGGAACTGTTGGCGTCTACTCCTCTTGACGACCTTTTTGTGCAGCAGTGGCATTTAAGAAACACTGGTTCGACCTTCGGTTTGAAAGCGGGGGCTGATATCCGTGCGGTTAAGGCATGGGAGGCATTGGGCGGATTTGGTAGTGACGCACCGATCATCGGAGTGATTGATGATGGGTTTGACCTGAACCACCCGGACTTGTCCGCTAAAGCGGTGGCGCCTTGGGACGTCAATAGCAACTCAAGCAATGTCCAGCCGCACTTCGACCCCGTACATCCAGAAGACGGTGACTGGCACGGTACGTTTTGCACCGGGCTTGCCCTTGGACGCGTCGATGGTGGCGACATTGTTGGAATCGCGCCAAATGCGCGACTTATGCCAGTTCGAATGGCCGCGGATCTTAGCCCAAACAGCGTTGTACGTTGCTTTACCCATATGAAGGAAAACGGGGCGTGGGTCGTCAGCTGCAGTTGGAAAGCAACACCTCTTGTCTATCCGCTTCCTCCTGAAGTCGAAGCTGCAATCTCGGATTGTGCTAACAACGGACGCGACGGAAAAGGTTCGGTGATCGTCTTCGCCGCAGGGAATTTGGGCCATGATATCAACGCAACTGATGGTTCAACACTGAACGGCTACGCGACCCACCCCGATGTCATGGCGATTTCTGGGTCGACCAGCAAGGACACGTTTTGGCGAAGCTCCGACCGCGGTCGCGAGATTGCGCTATGTGCCCCGTCCGGCGGTGGTCTTGGGGCGCGAAACATCACGTCCTCGGATGCCGGAGGCACGTTCACGGATGCAAATGGCATCGTACACAGCCTAGGCTATGCGCCGGGGGACTACGTCGTGAACGGGCCAAGTGGCACCTCTGCCTCCTGCCCGCTTGTCTCGGGCGTGGTGGCGCTGGTGTTGGATGCAAACCCCGATCTTCGCGCCGTGGAGGTCCGCGATGTACTACGCGTCACTGCGCGGCAGATCGGCCAAGACAGCGATTACGAAAACGGGCACTCGCCAAAATTTGGCTATGGCTGTGTGGATGCCGGCGCCGCGGTCAACCTGGCATTGGAGATGGGTGAAAACGCAGATGCGCTTATTGCAGCGCTGGAGACTGCAGGCCTGAGCCGCACAGCTTAAGGATTTTAGCCGAGGGGAGGAGCCCCAAGGCGCACACCAAGGGAGTAAAGTTATGAAGTTTATTTCAAAATGTTCCACGATTGCCGCGGCGCTGGGCCTTGCATGCGCAGGGTCGGGCTGGGCCGAGGACGGAGCCGGGCCCGGCGCCAGCCCGCTTATCGTTGGCGGCACCCCGGTGCCGAGCATCGACGTGACGCCGTATCAAGTGGCCTTGGTCGACGACGGCACGCGCTCTCAGTTCTGTGGTGGCTCGTTAATCGCACCGGAATGGGTACTTACAGCAGCGCATTGCGTTGACAACTTCTTTGTCGGCAATGATCCAGGCAAGGTCGATGTTGTCTTGGGAACGCTGGAATACGCCAGCGGCGGCGAGCAGATCGGCGTTGTCGAGATCATCAACCACCCTGACTGGGCTGGCAGCAATCTGGACTTTGACGCGTCACTGCTGCGGTTGGAGACTGCGGCCACTATGGGCGACATCGTTCCGGTGATCGCGACGGACGGCGACCTTGCGACGGGCGTGAATGTACGGGTCAGCGGTTGGGGCGCAACGTCGGAAGGAGGACCCGGTTCCGATACTCTGTTGATGGTTGATGTGCCCGTTGTGGACACGCCGACCTGCAACCAGCCGGAAAGCTATGATGGAGCCATTACCCAAGCGATGTTCTGCGCGGGCTTTCGTGATGGTGGGCGAGACGCCTGCCAAGGCGATAGCGGTGGCCCCGTGGTGGGCGATGTGGGCGGCGTGATCACGCTTGTGGGAGTTGTGAGTTGGGGCCACGGCTGCGCCCGCCGATTGAAATACGGCGTCTATACCCGCGCAACCGAAATCAGCGATTGGGTCGACGAAACGCTGTCCAATTGATGCACTCCGCGATCAAGGGATTGCGGTGCCCTGCCAAGGCGGCGGGGCATCGGCCCTTGCAACGGCTTGCATCACGGAGGCAAAAGTGATGGACGAGAGCCAAGAGAAACTGCTGAAGAACAAAGACATACCAGAGTCCATTCGAGAGGCGTTCGCCAAGGGGCTCTTGGAAGAAGAGAACGCCAAACGGGCGCACGAACTGGCAATGGGGCAGCTGGACGTCGAGCGAAGGAAAGCCTTTCGCGGCCCGATCTATGCAGCGCTTGCTACGGTGATCACGCTGAGTGCCGGTTTTATCTTTGATGTCGGACGCAAGGAAACAGACGCTCAGATTTCAGCCGAGGCCGCGGAGCGCGCCTTTCAATATGAGATACTTGACCGGGAGCTTTCCAACCGGCCCGAGCCGTTGGACCGTGCGACGACGCTACTCTTTCTCGCTCAAGCAGGGGTGCTGACATCATTGAACACAGATGAATTGAGTAAGATCGCCAACGAGCAAAGAGAGAACCCTGACAAAGTCATCGTTCCAAGATTATTGGGAGTACAGCCGATTGATCAAGGCTTGCGGCCGGTTCAAAGTATATTGGAAGCTCCTTGGGCCGTAGCATTGGCTCAGAATGGTGAACGTGTTCCGTACTGCAACGGAGTCCTCATCGCTGAGAATTGGGTGATAACGGCCGCACATTGCGTTAATAACTTCTCTCCTAATCTAGATGGAAGCAAGATAAGGGTAATAGCAGGAGCAATTGATACGATTAGAAGTGGTCAAGTATCCAAGGTAGATGATGTCATTGTCCACCCGAAGAATGACACAGCGACGTTTGACTACGATGTTGCGCTTTTGCGCCTTCAACAGCCATTGTCGAATGCTAAGCCAATAAGCTTAGCACCTTCTGACTGGACCGTATCCGCGCAGTCACCAATCACGTTCACCGGATGGACCGCTTTGACGGAAGGTGGATCTGTCCCCAGCGTCATGCAAAAATTGTCGTTGCCTTTGGTGTCCAATCAAGAGTGCAACAAATCTGAAAGCTATGACGGAAGTGTCACGGAAGCGATGGTTTGCGCCGATCATAGTCCAGAAGGTTTTGCCCCCTGTCACGTCTCTTCGGGCGGTGGCGCTACCGCGGTAAACGAAAATAGCAGAGAGCCGATCCTAATCGGTCTATCGTCCTGGGGACATGGGTGTGGCCGACCAAACAAGCACAACATTTTTTCTCGTATTTCAGCCGTGCGCGACTGGATTGACGAGACGATAACTATCAAGTGATTGGAAAAGCATATGACACATAGATTGAAGGTAAGTGGATCCTCGATTCCAGAACTGCGCGCGTTTCTCGAAGAGTTCGAGGTGGATTTGGGGTGCCGTCCCGCTGCGGTGCTGCGGGAAGGGCGCTACGAGACGGTAGTGCTTTCTGAGGACAGTGAAATGCCCCGCATTATGGCGTGGCGTTTCGGAGGTATCACTGTGGAAGACCTGGGTGCGCTGCCCTCTGCGGACACGCGTCTTAGTCTTTTTAAAGCGGGCAACCGGTTCATCAACGCAGTCCCCAGCGGGTTCGGGATCAAGGAGTAGGACGATGACGTATTTGAATGTCGATGAGCTGGCGACCGGTGTCGAAGCCTTGGCGCAGACTTACCCTGACTTTTGCGACTTGATCCGTCTTCCTGAACGCAGCGTCGAAAACCGCGAGATTGTCGGATTGAGCATCGGGAACACGCGCGGCGACGAAAGACCAACTGCGATTTTCATTGGCGGCGTCCATGCGCGCGAATGGATCCCGCCAGATGCGGTCCTCTACTGCGCCGCTGATCTGCTGGAGGCGCGTAAGACCGGCACCGGGCTGCGGTATGGCGGAGCAAGCTTCACCACCGACGATATCGAGACCATCTTCCGCAACTTGCAGCTAGTTTTCTTGCCTTGTGCCAACCCGGACGGTCGTGCCTATAGCCAAACGACCGAACCCTTGTGGCGCAAGAACCGTTCAGTCAACCCGCTTGCGGGCGGTGGGGTTTGCCGCGGCGTGGACCTGAACCGCAACTTCGATGTCGCCTGGGACTTTCGCACGAAGTTTGCGCCAAACTCCGTCAGCGCGTCTGACAACCCTTGCGATCCACAAATCTACGTCGGTCCGTCGCCCGCGTCAGAGCCGGAGACGCGCAACATCGTCTGGCTATTGGATCACTTTGCACAGACACAATGGTATTTGGACATCCATAGCGCGATCCCTGCGGTTTTTCATGGCTGGGGTCTGGACGAGAATCAATCGGCTGAGCCGGGTCTCAACTTCTTGAACGCAGACCATGACGGGGCGCGGGGCCTTCCGGGCGACACTTATGGCGAGTTCATTGAAGCGGATGACGCGGTTGAGCTTGAGCGGCTTTCAACCTTGATGGCACGCGAGATCGAGAAGGTTCGAGGCGACCGATACGCCGTCGGCCAAGCCTACTCGCTATACGCCACCTCCGGGGCCAGCGACGATTATGCACTCAGCCGCCATCATACCGATCCGACAAAAAGCAAAGTCCTTGGCTTCACGATGGAGTGCGGGCATGAATTCCAGCCAAACTATGACGAAGGATCGGAGGTCATGCGTGAAGTGGCCGCGGCTTTGGTTGGATTTGCCAAGGACCGTGCTGAGGCTTCTGATCTTGTTCAGGAAGCGACCTCAGTCTGATCTGGTTGCATTGAGCTTATGCGTCCCATCGGCGTTGGGCGCCGCAATTGGTTATTCGCAGGGTCAGACACCGGCGGCGAAACACTCGCCCGCGCCATGACCCTCATCGAAACCGCCAAAATGAACGGATTGGACCCACAAGCATACCTGACGGACGTCCTCAGCCGCATCCAAGATCACAGGATGAACCGGCTTGATGATTTGCTGCCCTGGAACTGGACGCCTGCAGCGGGCGAGTGGCCCAGCTCCAACTTTTGTTACTTGTGAAGTTGCTAACGGCCAGAAAATCTCACAAAAGATTTTGGAACTGGCTTTTGCCAATACCTACTCAACGAACCGATAGGGGCCACTTGTCCGACACAATGCTGGTGAACTCCGACAACACAGTTCAACCGTCGCCTGATGTCAATCGTCAAGAAATCCGGTCGTCTTGATGTCGAAGCCTCCTTCGGGAAGTACGTTCCACCAGCGCGAGACCCCGAAGGGTTTTCGTTTCGCGTTGGTTCCACAATGTACCTCACCTGACAGCTCATGATATGAATACCAATCATCGATGAAAACAACTCTTCGATCGGGAAGAGAGTCCTCAAAGGCCTTTTCGAACGCGCATTTCCCATCAACGATCGGGCCGTACGGTTTAGGCACAATACTCAGGTCATTGTGTACAACGTGATTTACCATATCGGGGAAGAACGCAAGCGTTCGTTCAAGCTGGCCGTTTACATAACTAACTTGGAAACAAGTCGGCACCCTTACAATGTCGGCATCGGTTACCGCTAGTTCAGACTTTAATATCTCAATGTTTGCCCGCATATAGTCTTGATAAACAGCATTTCCTTCCCAGAACGTAGTATCTCCAAGAAGGTCATCGACCGTAATCTCAGCGCTACTGCCATCCAGTCGAGTCTTTCCTTCGAACAGCAGTACAGATCCATGACCCTTATCTGACAATTCTTCCAAGATCTCTTTGACTCTATCGGTGTCTGCCACAAGCACCTTGAAACCTTGTCCACTGCTACTTGGAACAAAGCAGACTATTTCGTCGACATGTGCTACAGAAAGCCAATCGGTGTATATCTCGAATGGGAACTGGACCTTTTGAGCATAAAGAAACTGACGGATTTCCGCCATCATTTGCCGTGAAGAGTGCTGATAGTCGCCGCTCCTTCTGCCGCCGACGACTACTCGACCTAATGGATAAGACTGTCCATCAACAACGACGGGAGGAGACACTTCAAGGTTTCCAAATGAGTCTAAGGAGTTTGGAACGCCACCGCCGATTACAAAATGACCAAAGTCGGTTCCTAGCAGCCTGATCTCGGGAAACTCGTCAAGTCCACGGTCGCGAGGACTATCAAATACTACTGGTAAAGTTCCCCGATGACTGCGGCTGTAACCAATTTCTATCTCATCTTGAATCCAACGATCTCCTCGACTGATCGACTCCGGAATGATCTCTAATGGTAAGCCTTCCGCAGCCGTTGCTTTTTGTAAGCCCTCTAGGAAGAGCGTGTTGTTGTCCGGACCATTTGTAATCTTACAGGTGTAAATGTGCTCTGCAGCTTGTGTGTTTGGCGTCATTACCCACGGCGCAACTCGATACATGACGCGATCAGATGCCAAAACTCTTTCGCCACCATTGAATGCATGTACCAGCTCGAGATTGATGATTAACAAACCCTCGAAAAATGGGCCAGGGTATTCATGAGCGGCTACTAGCAGTGTCTCACCTGACAGAGCCAGGTCCGCAGTTTCAGCAATGGTGTACTGAATCGACTCACGAGGGTCTTTTCCCATGATCTTTTGGGAAGCCGAACCGGCTTCGCGAAAAATGGAGAACTTCATTGCCCCTTCAGGTGCGGACCTCAGCCGCAACGAAACCCCATCGGGCAAACTTTCCAAACCGGTATCGCGTATGACCAGAGGTTCTCTTTCTTCTAGCACGCCTGTGGCTCCGCCGGCCGGATCTCGATCATTGTCTACAAGTACGATTGCCCCGCGCCCTTCGGGCCCCCAAACCCAATTTGCTTTGCCTTCCTCGTTGTCGCCAACATTACCATCTCTGTCAGCATCGCAGTCGACTTGGACCTTTGCTACAACTGTGGTGAGGCTAAACTCTTCGGAACCCGCCGAGGTGGCATGTGTGAACCTAGTCTCGGCAACACCACCGCTGTCATTCGGATTGAGGACGTACATCTCAGTCGCGAAAATGTCGTCGACCTGCAAGGATTCGCCAGCGGAGACAGGAAAGATACCGCTATCCGATCTTCTGCGCGCATAGATCTCCAATCCGCCGGCATCATCAAGAGATAAAGTTCCGTCGGTAATGCTAAGCGAAAAGCGGGTAAAGTCTCCAGCAATAGGGCGAAGGTAAGCTACTTGGTCCATGTTCTTACTCCAGGCTAACTCATTTTTGAAAAGTGTTCTGCAATAGGCTCCATTCGATTGCAGTCTTCACCTCGACAACCAGTAAGCGGACAGACAAGCGAGGCAACGCAATCTCCCAAAGGAGCAAAATCAGTCTGGCCCCTCACTAGAATGCCCTCGACTTCGTGTGAGCCTGCGTTAAACACTGGAGAACCCGAATTACCTCCATACGTGTCAAGGTTTGCTACAAAGTAGTCGTTTTTAGTGTTTTCGCGAACTTGCGCATTGCCAGCAAACTTCTTTGGGAGCCCGCTCGGACAACCTACGACATAAAGACCGGCCCCATTCTCCACACGGCCGGACATGCGAAACTTGAGTGGGTCACGATCCAATACTGGGCGATCTAATTCTACAATTGCCCAGTCTGCGCCATTTGATGTAACTTGCCCGTCGATGTAGTTCTTAATTCCATATATCTCAGAACTGTCAAACATGGTTCTCGTTGAACCACCACTCGACAAAACAAAATCGAAAATCACTCTTCGGGTATGATAGTTGGATCTGTCCAAGTTGTGCCCTGCAGTTGCAAGTAAGGTTCGCGAAATCAGGAATGCAGTACCAAGCGCGGGTGCTGGTTGGTTCTGAAAGGGTTCCCTCTCGCAAAGAGGTGTCCCCGCCTCCTGAAATTTCTCAGCCATCGTCTTAGATGAGACTTCGGCTGCATCTGAGCCGCTGGGAAAGACATGATTGACATGAACTAAAGCTGCAACGGATCGCGCATTTTCCTTCGCCCGCGCATCCTGCAACTGATATATTTCTTGGCGATCATCCTCGCCGTACAGTGCTTTTTGCCGGGCTTGTATCTCTTCAAAGATCCTTCCGCTCGATATTCCTTCAAAAACATTTGACTTTTTTGAACCGCCACCAGGTACCAAGTTAGGGTAAACATAACCGTCGCCTGCATGCTCGATGGATTGTAGGCTAAATGTACTTTCGGGACCTAATCGTCCGCGTGATTGCAAGACTGACCTTAATACGTCTAGCGGAACGGTTGTGAGATCTTCCATAAACGCAATCCAAACGATTCACTAATTTGAAAATGCAACCATAGCGGCTTACGCTAAGTCAAGCGCCACTTAGAAATGGAGTCAGAGGCGAAAAGGTGCTGACTGTACAAAATTAAGTCGGCTTTTGGTTGAGGGCTCAAGCGTCGTTGCGACGTCTTCCGCTTTTCAGTTTCATCATCTCATCTCTGAAGACCTCGGTTTGGGTGCGCCATCCGCGACACTTTCTGTGCGTACCATTCGGGCTCTCGCAAATCGCCTTCAGCTTTCGTAGTATGACTATAATTAACATAATGAACCTATTTGTGGGTGTCGCAGCCTCACAACATGGCTGACACCAAGCGGCCATTGGCGCAGATGCAGCGAAAGAGCGGTTTGTCCGCTCAGCCGTCGTTGACGCCGCACGACCCGCCATGATGCCCCGGGCTTGCTTGAGCATCTGGGCCTCATACTCGGCACGCTTCTGATCCGCCTCTCGCTGGGCTACCGGGTCTACGCGGGTTGCGCTGGCCGGTACGTTGGCCGCCGCAGCGATATCGCGAAAGTCACAGCTGGACTTGAAGCAATGCAACAGCAGGCGCCCGCCGGATTCCGTAACCGATAGTGCAGTCTGGTCACGGCGCCGCTCTGGCTGGCAGCATGGGCAAGGCGCGGAGCCCCGCCCATTGCGCCAAACGCCGCCTAAGTTGTGGGTCAGGTCTTGCGCGATCATGCCTCACCCCCCCGCGTTGAGTTCGTGTGCCAATAGCTCCAAGTCGGGCCAGTGGCGCGCCAAAATCGGATGGCTACGTAGCAATTCACACGGTGGCGAGTTGTCGTTATTGAGAATGGCCTCAGGCCCCGACGCCATTAGCGCTGTCAGGGCCTCAAAGCCTTCTTTTTCGTGAGATTTCAATTCCATGCTCTGTCCTCAGTCTTGCGCTGAGGGGCTGAACACGCTACATTTCGCAAAGTCTGTGCTGTGACTGAAAAACGAATTGCCCGTGTCCAATGTGCCCCATTGGCGCGGGTTTTTCGTTATGCTGCGGCGCGCTGTTCGATTGCAGCGTCTACATCAGCTTCATTCCAGTAAAGGCGAGATCCGAGTTTTACCGGTTTGGGTAAGCGGCCAGACTCGACGTCCCGGTATATTGACGACCTCGAGCGGTCGCCAAGTTTACTGGAGAGTTGGTTTAAGTTCAGATAAGTCATCATGCTGCTCCATGGTCACGAATGGAACAACATTCGGCGTCTAGACGTTACTCATCCACTTCAGCACTTCTCGATGTTTTGTCGGCAATCGTGCGATTGGCCTGCAAGAGCCGAACGTTCTCGTCAAGCTGACGGCGGTGATGCTTATATGCTCTCTCGACGGTCTTGGGCGAAACACTAAATTCTTTTGCGACTTCGGCTAAGACCGCTTCCAGACTGCTAGCCTGCTCGTCACCGATTTGGCGGTATCGAATTTCAACTTGAGCAGCCAAATTTCTGTCGTGGTCGATTTTTTCCGAGATTCTCTTCATCGAACTCTGGCCTTGCCGGTTAAGCGCCTCAAAGCCAAAACCTTGCCCAAGTGTCAAAGTGGCGGAATCCCGGTAAGTATTCCAACCCTCAACGATAGTCTTAATCAGCGCCGTTGGAACCTCGACCGTTTGCTGTCTCCAATCCTCAGTTGGGTATGCCAGTTTCGCATCATCATGAGACAACCCCGCTTCGAGAAGTGGGAATACAGCACCGAGAACTTCAAACGCGACCCAAGCTTCATTGAGCTTTCCATTCTCAACCTCTAAGTTATTGTTCCGAATTCGAAACAATAACCTATTCAAGAACAGGTCGATTTCATCCTCTGGACGATTCGGTATGTCCTCGGGCGCTATTTTTGGTGGTTTGGGCCTAGCCATTGCTTTCAATTGCCTTCGTCATTTTAACAACTAAATTCGAACCCCACGCTTCCATCAGCACCCGCCTCTGCTCCAAAAAATCGGTTCGCTTGTAAGCCCGTTCGACGGACCCACCTACAATGTGGCCTAAGCAGGTTTCAGCTACATCGTGAGGCGCGCCCTGCGTTTCAGCGACCCAGTCCCGGAATGAACTCCGAAATCCATGCGGGCGCTCAATCAAGCCCCGGCGTTTCATCAAGCCGGACATGGTCATATCGGATATCACGCCCTTGCGAACACCTGGAAATAGAAACCCGTCTCTTGCAAATGGCTTCGCCTGGTCAATGACAGTCAGCGCTTCACTCGACAACGGTACACGAAAGTCGCTGGTCGCGTCCCGGCGGCCCTTCATTGATTGTGCCGGAATTATCCAAACGTCATCGTCAATCTGATCCAGATTTATATTTCGAAGAGGGTAGGACCTTACAACTGTCAGGATCAGCAGTCGCAATGCCAGCTCTGCCAAAGTGCCGCCATCCAGCGACCGATAGAACTCCGGGACGTGCTGCCAAGGCATTGCCGGGATGTTCTTCGGCTTGTGGCGTTGTTTGCCCAACAGCGCACGGGCCTTGTCAGTCGCTTGAAGGTCCACATCGAGACCCAGCGCAGCGGCTTGACGAAAGACGATACTTAACCGGTTCATGGCTTTTCGCGCTGTGTCTGCTTTCTCATGCCAGATGGGTGTTAGCGTATCCCGAATGTCCTTCTGGTCTATGTCAGCGATTGGAACCTTGCCGAGTTTCGGCAGTACATGCAGTTCCAAAGGTGAGTACCAGCGACCAGCTTTCCCATCGCCTTTCAGTTCTGCTTTCCGGCTTTCGAAGGCATCAAGGGCCACATCTTTCAGCATATGAAGCTTACTGGCTTCTTCGCGCTTGATGCGCTCTCGTTCTTTGATGGGGTCCAACCCCTGTCGAACAACCGCACGCCACTTGTCCGCCTCTAAGCGTGCTTCACGAAGCGATACGTCGGGGAACCGCCCTAGACCCATTTCGCGCCTGCGGCCATGTACGGTCACACGCAGAAACCATTGAGCGCCGCCATCCTCGCGCTTGTGGAACCAGAGGCCGCCGCCGTCGGCAATCTTGCCGGAGCCGGTTGCTCTCAAGGTTGCTGCGCTGAGCTTGTTCAGCTGGCGGCTCATTTCAATCCACCTCTCTATCCACCCTCAACATATGGTATCAGGTGGGGTACAGTGAAGTGTCTTGGAACAATAAAACTATGTAATTTCAATAAGAGATGCAAAATGTGGAACGCGATGGCTTACCAAGATATAGCGATTGGATGCCTATCACCGGCACCATTCATCCTGTATAAAAACAACATGTTGGTGGATTGGCACATAATCCAATCCACCGGTTTGGCAGTTTTGGGAATGGGTGAGTGTCGCCGACAGCTTGCGCCGTCTTCGCGAGACACCTGACTTCCCTTGAGCGATTTCAAACGGCTTGTTGAAAACGTCAATGTCTCGTCGGCAAGGTCCGACTTGACCTAAAATTCGCAACCGCCGAACTGCGCCGTAGACGTGCCGCCGGTGACCGCGGATAAACCGAAGCATACCGCCGTCGCCAGTCCGACGGCGACGTCCTCGATATCCGCTTGAGGCTCGGCACCGCGAGTCCCCAATACCTGGACGGATGCGCTGAACGAGCATGACTTGCCGCTGGCCACCTCAAGTCTGCCGACGACAAATTCGGCGAACACGGGTTCAGGCTGATCATAAGCCTCTGACACAAAGTCTACGACCGAAAACTGGCGCAACTCCGATAGTTCGATATCTTTTGAACGTCTGACAATATCCCCGCGTATATCGCGAAATTCGACGTGGCCCGAGAGTTCGCATTTGGGTGGATCCAGGCGCATGTGGACGCGCAGATTGGCATCAGCAGGCAGGGAGATTTGGGCAAGCGGAAGCACCTTGGTTTGGTCATCTTGCGCGTTGGTCACCATGGGTAGCATTGCGGCAGTCAGGAGTGCTGCAACGAAGGAAATTCTGGAAAAGGCGGTCATGGTGGGTCGCTCCATTTGGCCTGCGAGAATTTGCGTTTTCCTGACCTCAATGCTGAGCCGGTGCCTTGCGGCAACAGTTATTCGGGCACCGATGTCATTATGCCATACCTTCCGGTCATCGGCCAAAAATCGTCCGAAGTAAGGACATCAGACGGCATCCTTCTTTCAATAATTGCCATCATCTGTCTCCGTTCGTGTAGGAACAAGAGAACCGTGGTGATCCACTTATTGCGCTGTTCCCGATGCCATCGAACCGGCTTCGCAGCATGGAGTCGTGTGGGATGCGGTCATCGGGTTTTTTTGAAAACATGTTGATTTCAAATCATAAAATCAGCGTAAGATGCTTACCTCAACCATTTACTAAAAATTTAGTTTGACATCAAAGCGAGAATTCGCCGATGCTGACTGCCATCCGGTAATACCCGGAAGAACAACAAATTTGGGAGGAGACAGATGCGGAAACATCTGCTTTCCGCAGTGGCGGCGGCTGCCGTCATTGCGGGACACGGCCCCGTTTGGGCCGACGAAGCCGCGGCGCAACGTTGGATCGACGACGAATTCCAGCCATCGACCCTGTCGAAAGACGAACAGATGGCCGAGATGCAGTGGTTCATCGAGGCTGCACAGCCCTATGCTGGCATGGAAATCAACGTCCTGTCCGAAGGCATTCCGACCCACTCCTACGAGTCCGAGGTCCTGACTAAGGCGTTTGAGGAAATCACCGGCATCAAGGTCAACCACCAGATCCTCGGTGAGGGCGAAGTGGTTCAGGCCGTTCAGACTCAGCTTCAGACGGGCCGGAACCTCTATGACGGCTATGTCAACGACAGCGACCTGATCGGCACGCATTCGCGTCTGCAGTTGGCTTACCCGCTGACCGACATGATGGGCGGCGACTGGGCAGGCACGACCTCGCCAACGCTGGATCTGGATGACTTCATGGGCATTCAGTTCACTACCGGCCCGGACGGCAAGCTGTATCAGCTGCCGGATCAGCAATTCGCGAACCTCTACTGGTTCCGCAAGGACTGGTTCGATGACGAAGCCAACAAGGCTGCGTTCAAGGAAAAGTATGGCTATGATTTGGGCGTTCCGGTCAATTGGTCTGCCTACGAAGACATTGCCGAGTTCTTCACCAACGATGTGAAGGAAGTCGACGGCGTCGCGATCTATGGCCACATGGATTACGGCAAGCGCGCGCCTGACCTGGGCTGGCGCATGACCGACGCCTGGCTGTCGATGGCCGGTGCTGGTGACGTGGGCGAGCCCAACGGTGTTCCGGTCGATGAATGGGGCATCCGCATGGAAGCGGGCACCTGTAACCCGGTCGGCGCTTCGGTGTCGCGCGGTGGTGCTGCAAACGGTCCGGCTGCGGTCTATGCGATCCGCAAATGGGATGAATGGCTGCGAGCCTATGCGCCTCCAGGTGCGGCGTCTTACGACTTCTACCAGTCGCTGCCGGCGCTCAGCCAGGGCAACGTGGCCCAGCAGATCTTCTGGTACACCGCCTTCACCGCCGACATGGTGAAGCCGAAGTCCGAAGGCAACAACACCGTGGATGACGAGGGCACGCCGCTGTGGCGGATGGCGCCCAGCCCGCACGGCCCCTACTGGGAAGAAGGCCAGAAGGTTGGCTATCAGGACGTGGGGTCGTGGACCTTCCTGAAATCGACCCCCTCGGATCGTGCTCAGGCCGCATGGCTCTACGCCCAGTTCGTGACTTCCAAGACTGTCGATGTGAAGAAGTCCCACGTGGGTCTGACCTTTATCCGCGACAGCTCGGTCAACCACGAGAGTTTCACCGAGCGCGCCCCCAAGCTGGGTGGTCTGGTCGAGTTCTACCGCTCGCCCGACCGTGTGGCATGGTCGCCGACGGGCATCAACGTGCCGGACTATCCGAAGCTGGCCCAGATCTGGTGGCAGCAGATCGGTGACGTGAACTCGGGCGCCTTCACCCCACAAGAGGCGATGGACCGACTGGCCGAAGAGATGGACATTACCATGGGCCGTATGCAGGCCGCGGATGAAAGCGCCGGTGTCTACGGTGGCTGCGGTCCGCGCCTGAACGAACCGCAGGATCCGTCCGTCTGGCTGGAGAAGGCGGGTTCGCCAAAGGCCAAGCTGGAGAACGAAAAGCCGCAGGGCCAGACCGTCAACTACGACGAACTGGTTGCGCGCTGGCAGTCCCAGTAAGCCGATGAAACCCGGGGTCGCCGCATCAGGCGGCCCCCACCAACCAAGAAAGACGCCTGCATTTCGGGCATTGCGGGACCGGACCCACGGACATGATCGAACTTCAAGACGCAGTCAAACAAGTGGGCAACGTCACCCACATCAAACCAACCACACTCACCCTGCAAGCCGGCCATTTCAACGTGCTGTTGGGGGCAACCGGATCCGGCAAGACCTCGTTGATCAAGCTGATGGCCGGGCTGGACCCGATCGCGCAGGGCAGGGTGCTGATGGACGGGCAGGACGTGACCCGGCTGAACACGCAGAAACGCAACATCAGTCTGGTGCACCAATTTTTCGTCAACTACCCGCACATGTCGGTTTTCGAGAACATCGCCTCACCCCTTCGGGTCGCGGGCATGGTCGAAAGCGAGGTTCAGGGCCGGGTGGAAGAGGCCGCTGATCTGTTGCAGTTGCGCCCGATGCTTGGCCGCCGCCCGCATGAGTTGTCCGGTGGTCAGCAACAGCGTACCGCGCTGGCGCGCGCCATTGCCAAGGAAAGCCGTGCTGTGTTCCTCGACGAACCGCTGGCCAACCTGGATTACAAGCTGCGCGAGGAACTGCGCGAGCAGTTGCCCGATCTGTTCGCAGGGCGCGGTGCGGTTGTGGTCTACGCCACCTCGGAACCCGAAGAGGCGCTGCTGCTGGGTGGCCATACCGCGCTGATGGAGGACGGCCGCGTGACCCAGTTCGGTCCCACGGCAGACATCTACCGCAATCCCGAGAACATCGCCGCGGCACGGGTGTTTTCGGACCCGCCGATCAATCTGGCGAAAATCACCATCTCGTCGGCGCAGGCGCAGCTGGCAGGTGGAGGCAGTTGGGCCGTTTTTGATGCCACACATCTGCCCGATGGAGAATACACCGTCGCCGTGCGCCCGCACCGCGTGACACCGTTTCGGACCTCGGAGGCCGATGTGGAACTGACAGGCCGGGTGATCGTGACCGAGCTTTCGGGTTCGGATTCCAGCGCGCATTTCCAGCATGGTGATGACGCCTGGGTGTCGCTGGCGACCGGGGTGCATCCCTATCAGGTGGGTGAGGATCATAGTTTCTACATGAACCCGGCCCATTGCCGGTATTTCGGCCAGGACGGAAAGCGGGTGGTGTAAGATGGCACAGATCAGACTTTCGAACCTCAAACACAGCTATATGCCCGCGCCGCAGGGTCCGCAGGACTATGCGCTCAAGGAAATCGACGTGACGTGGCGCGATGGTGGGGCCTATGCGCTGCTGGGGCCGTCCGGTTGCGGGAAATCCACGTTGCTCAACATCATTTCCGGCCTGCTGACCCCGTCCGAGGGGCAGGTTCTGTTCGGCGATCAGGACGTCACCAGCCTGCCCCCGGATCAACGCAACATCGCGCAGGTGTTCCAGTTTCCGGTGATCTACGACACGATGACCGTGGGCGAAAACCTGGCCTTCCCCTTGAAAAACCGGGGCGTCGATGCTGCGACGATCAAACGTCGTGTGGATGAGATCGCCGAAATGCTGGATGTGACCGAGATGCTGCATACGCGCGCCTCGGGCCTCAGCCCCGACAACAAGCAAAAGATCTCGATGGGCCGGGGTCTGGTGCGCGATGACGTAAATGCAGTGATGTTCGACGAACCTCTCACCGTGATCGACCCGCATCTGAAATGGAAACTGCGGTCCAAGCTGAAGGAACTTCATCAGCGGGTGAAGGCCACGATGATCTATGTGACCCATGACCAGACCGAGGCGCTGACCTTTGCCGACGAGGTTGTGGTGATGCAGGATGGTGAGGTTGTGCAGATCGGCACGCCGGTCGAGCTGTTCGAACGTCCTCAACACACATTCGTGGGGCACTTCATCGGCTCGCCGGGGATGAATGTGCTGCCCTGCGAAGTTCGCGGCGATCGCGCGGTGTTCGAAGGGCACGACGTCACCGTCGAAGGGCCGATCAGCGGCAGCGGCGGCGACACGAATCTGGGCATCCGTCCCGAATATGTCGGCTTTGGCGATACTGGCATCCCGGCGCATGTGACCAAGGTATCCGATATCGGGCGGCATTATGTCGTCAGCGCCATGGTCGGCAACACGGCGCTGAAAGCGGTGACGGAAGACGAAGTGCCCGAGCCCGGAACGCAGGTTCACCTGCAATTCAAACCAGAACAATCCCGCGTCTACCGCGACGGCTGGATCGCAACCGAGGAGCGGGCGCAATGAGAACCGAAAACCAAAAGGCATGGTTCTTTGTCTTGCCGGTTCTGGCACTGGTGGCCTTCAACGCGCTAGTGCCGATGATGACGGTGGTCAACTACTCGGTGCAGGAAACCTTCGGCAACAACCAGTTCTTCTGGGAAGGGCTGGGCTGGTTCGAACAGATTCTGCGGTCTGAACGGTTCCAGGCCGCACTGGGGCGGCAGTTCCTGTTCACCGCTCTGATCCTGCTGATCGAGGTGCCGCTGGGGATCATCGTGGCCCTGTCCATGCCGCGCAAGGGCCTGTGGGTGCCGGTCTGCCTGGTCCTGATGGCCTTGCCCATGCTGATCCCGTGGAACGTGGTGGGATCCATGTGGAACATCTTCACGCTGCCCAAAGTCGGCTTGCTGGGGTATTTCCTGAATGACGTGCTGGGCGTCAACTATGACATGACTCAACAGCCGATTTCGGCGTGGATTACCATCATCGTCATGGATGTCTGGCACTGGACCTCGCTGGTCGTGCTGCTGTGCTACGCCGGATTGGTCTCGATCCCCGACGCTTATTATCAGGCCGCCAAGATCGACGGTGCGTCGAACTGGTCGGTGTTCCGCTACATCCAGTTGCCCAAGATGAAGACGGTTCTGACCATTGCGGTGCTTCTGCGCTTTATGGACAGTTTCAACATCTATACCGAGCCCTTCGTTCTGACCGGCGGCGGCCCCGGAAACTCAACCACCCTGCTTTCGATCGACCTTGTGAAGATCGCGCTTGGACAGTTCGACCTCGGCCCTGCGGCCGCGATGAGCCTGATCTATTTCGCCATCACGCTGCTGGTTTCATGGGTCTTCTACACGCTGATGACAAAGGACGACGCGCAATGAAAAAGCGGTCCATCATCCCGATCCTCTATATCGCGTTCCTAATGCTACCGATCTACTGGCTGGTCGCGATGAGTTTCAAAACCACGAACGAGATTCTGTCGGGCTTCTCTCTGTTCCCGCAGACCTTCACGCTGGCCAACTACGTTGCGATCTTCACCGATCCGACCTGGTATTGGGGCTATATCAACTCGATCATCTACGTGACGATGAACACCGTCCTTTCGGTCTGCGTTGCGCTACCGGCGGCCTACGCCTTCTCGCGTTACCGGTTCCTCGGTGACAAGCAACTGTTCTTTTGGCTGCTGACCAACCGGATGGCCCCCGCTGCGGTGTTCGCTTTGCCGTTCTTTCAGCTCTACTCCTCAATGCAATTGTTCGACACCTATCTGGCCGTGGCGTTGGCACACACGTTGTTCAACGTCCCGCTGGCGGTGTGGATCTTGGAAGGGTTCATGCGCAGCATACCAAAGGAGCTGGACGAAACGGCCTATGTGGACGGGTATTCCTTTCCACGGTTCTTCGTGAAGATCTTCCTGCCCAACATCAAAGCGGGCGTCGGCGTGGCCGCGTTCTTCTGCTTCATGTTCTCGTGGGTCGAAATGCTGCTGGCGAAAACCCTGACCGCGGTCGAAGCCAAACCCATCGCCGCCGTAATGACCCGCACGGCATCCAGCGCGGGGTACGAGCTGGGCCTTCTGGCCGCAGCCGGTACACTGACCATCATCCCTGGCGCCATCGTCATCTGGTTTGTCCGCAACTACATCGCGCGCGGTTTCGCGATGGGACGTGTGTGAGGTTCGATATGCGTAAACTTGTGCTCATCCTTTCCGCGCTCCCTTCAACGGCCTTTGCTCAGGCTCAGGCGGGATGGGGCAATGTTGGCCAGCAAGAGGAAAAGGGCTTCTCCTGGACCGATCCATTATGGCCCGACTTCTGGATGGCCTGGACCCCGGCAACGCTGGCTGTGTTCGTGGGTATCTTCTCGGCAATCGCGTTGATCGGCATCCTGGAGGTCACTAAATTTCGCGACGGCATCGAGCGGCGCGGAGTATTGGGCCTGACCACAACTCTGGGCGACAGGTTGTTCATCACCCTGTTGGGCTCGGCCTACATCTTTCTGGCCTGGCTTGGCCTGGTGGGTCAGCCGGTCTGGGCGCCCCTGTTCCTGTCGATTGGCTGGGGCATTTTCGTATTCTGGAAAGTTTAGGCTTTGCCGAACGGCGAAAGGATGGTTGTCTAGCAGACACATTCAGAAAATGGCGACACCGAAACCCATGCGAAAAAGAAAAACGGGAAACCTCCTGACCGAAGTCGAACTGGAGTTCATGAACGAGCTCTGGGCGCTGGGCGAGGGGTCGGTGCGCGACGTTCTGGACCGCCTGCCGTCAGAGCGCAACCTGGCCTATACGTCGGGGGCGACGATCCTGCGTATTCTGGATGAAAAAGGGTTTGTGGAAAGCCGCAAGGAGGGAAAGACCCTCATTTACACGCCGCTTCTGGAAAAGAACAAATATCAGGCGCGTTCGCTTCAGAATCTGTCCCGGACACTTTTCGACGACACGCCCGCCATTTTGGTGGCGCGTCTTGTCGATGATGCCGGATTGACCGAAGCGGATCTCGAGGAAATTCGGGCACTGGTGGAGAGGAGACTGCAAAATGACAGCGGTTAGACCGGTTCTCGATGCGTATCTCGAACTGAATGTGATTTTGGCTTTGTCGGCGCTGGTCTGGCTTGCCGCCGGGGTTGTTCTTGCCCGTACGCCTCTGCGTTTTGCCTATGTCGCGCAGCTCCGCGCTCTCAAGGTTCTCTTTGTCTGTGTGATGCTCAGCCCGTTGTTGGCGATCGGAGCCGCGACTTTGGTTCAGGCGGTCTGGCCGGGCCGCGCTGTCACGTTTGGCGATATTGCCGTCGCAGCCTATCTGCGGGGCGACATTGCGATTCCCGCAATCCAGTTCGAGGTTCTGCTGAATACACGCCAGCGCTGGGTCGACGTGATCCTGTCGGGCGAGAGTACCTTGCTGACCCTGGTCGTGTCCGGGCTCGCCGCCATGGCATTGCTGCTTGCCCTGCGTACCGTTCTGGCGGCCTTGGCCATTCGCAACATGGTGCGGTCGAGCTTTCTTTGGCGGCGTTCGGCAACAGTCGATGTGCGCCTGTCCGACACTATCTCGGTTCCCTTTGCCGTCCGTGGCCTGTTTCGCCGGCACGTCATCCTGCCCAGCCATCTGTTGGATAAGCCGCGCGACATGCGCTTTGCCATAGCACATGAGTTCCAGCATGTGCGCGCAGGCGATATCGAGTGGGAACTGGCGCTTGAGTTCATGCGCCCCCTGTTTTTCTGGAACCCGGCCTATCTGATTCTGAAATACCAGTTCGACCGACTCCGTGAGCTGGGCTGTGATCAGTCGGTGGTGGCCCGGAACGTGTTCGATGTCAGGGACTATACGACCTGCCTGCTGGATTATTGCTCGCGCACTGCATCGGCTGGTCAACCGGGTGTTCTGAACGTGGCCCTGGTCAATGGCAGCAAAGCCAAGCGCGTGTTGCGGCAGCGCGTGCTGGCGCTGGCCGATGGGCCGGCGGTGCAGCATTCCGCACCTGTGCTGTTTTTGGCGCTTGCCCTGACCTTTGTCACCGTGCTGTCGGCGGGGTCGGTCACCATACGCAAAACGGACGACTGGAGTCATGATCGTCTCATGCTGTCGGCGGTGGTGAACCTGGAGCGGCTGGCTAAAATCAATCAAGGCAACTGAGAGATTCTGACCCTCACCAATCGCTGAGTCTGCGGTCGGGTGTGCCGGGTTCTTGTGCGAAACTGGATTTTCTTACTGTGAGTCGGCTGGATTTTGCGTTTGTTTGAAGGTTTGCGTTGTGCGTCGGGTCATTATCGAGATAATCACGCCCTGTAAGCGTTTGAAATCATATCATTTGTTCATTTTCTTTGTGTGATTTCGTTTTTTTATGTGAAATGGGGGTTGCGGGTATTTGAGGTGTTCCGTAAATAGCCCTTCACCGGCGCTTGAGGGTTGCTGGTGACGGGCCGGAGAGACGGTTGTGAC
>NZ_WPZY01000027.1 GCF_013031405.1 Ruegeria sp. HKCCD8929
GCTGGTGGGCTACAGCGGGTCGGTTAATGACCCGCTAAAGTGGGAAACACCGCCTAAAGGATCCTGCCTAAAACCTGAATCGTTGAGGTTCCCACGTGGCTGATTTTGTGGTTCACCCTTTTTGGGAGGATGGGTCATGTCAGCACCTTTGCCGGAAGCCCTGCTAGCACGGTTTCAGAAATTTATTGAGGAATGGTTAAACGGGCCCGCGGCCGCATTACATCTGAAACTCTCACCTGCGGCCGGAGCGCGACGGGCCTCGGCGATGGGCCGTGACATCGCCAGCGTTACTCAGTTCATTGGAGAGAACCCGCAGCTCGACGGTCCGAGCTACATGGATTCGCGGAAGGTACTCCAGGGCGGAGGTCTGACAATCCGGATTGGTAGTGCGCTGGTCGGCGGTATAGGCGTCAGAGGCACTCCCGAAGGTCAACTGGATGAGGGTTGCGCTTGTGCCGGGCTTGGCGTGATCGGAGCTGGGTGACTCACAATCGCGGCCCTCAATTTGAGGCACGCGGGCCGCAGAACTAAATTCGGAGTTAAAGAGGAGATCGCAATGACCCGCTTTGCCATCATGGCCGCATTGGTCGGCCTGGCCACCACGGTCACCGCCCAAACGGCTCCGACGGCGCGCGAGGTGGCTGCCTATAAGGGGTTGTTCCGCGCGGCACACCTAGGCGATGTTCTCGCGATACGTTCGCTGATCGCCGATGGTGCGGATGTAAATGCGCGCGATTCCAAGAACCGTACACCGATCCATGTCGCTGCGTTCGCCTCGGAGGACGACGCGTTGAGTGCCCTTGCCGAGGCCGGGGCCGACATGAACGCATTGGAAGGGCGCGCTTACGACGTTGTGACAATCGCCGCCGTCGCCGACGATCCCGAATTGATGTCGTTGGCCATCGAATTGGGGAACAGTCCCGGTCTGACGACAAGCCCCTATGACGGGACAGCATTGATCGCGGCCGCTCATCTCGGCCATGTCGAAGTTGTGCGGCGCCTGATCGACGCCGGTGCACCGCTCAATCATATTAACAATCTACACTGGACCGCCGTGATGGAGGCGATTGTGCTTGGTGATGGTGGGCCAAACCACCAGGCGGTTCTCGACGCGCTGCTGGACGCCGGGGCTGACAGAACACTGGCAGACCGCGAGGGTATTTCACCGCTTCGGCACGCCGAAATGCGCGGGTTTACCGAGATGGTGGAGCGACTTCGCTCAGAGAACTGACCGGGCTGGCGATTGGGCGCCAAGATTACTCGACGAACACCGCCGAAAGGGTGTCTTGTCAATGCGACTACGGGGCTAATGATCTATTGGTCTCCATCCCAACCGAGAAAGTATCGTTTGCGAAAGATGTCTTCCAAGAATGCGTATCTATCACCAACGGAGTTCCTGATGAAAACTACCGCGCCAGCGCTTGAGACTCTTGCGGTCTCCACGCTGCCGCTCGACACTGACACCCAACCGGAAGATTCCAGATCAAACCGGCCCTGATCGCGGGGGAAGGTCAGAAGCATATCGGGCCTGCATTGATGGCGCACACCGCTCAGGACCTAGAATTTCGGTCTACGATGCAAAACCAACTGAGATGACGGTCACCATCCATTGGTTATCACCAGTAACCGGCGAAACAGAGACAAGCGACGTCGAAGTACAAGTCGTGGGAGGATCGACCAACTTTACATTTCCATCTAGACTGGAGAACAACCAAACATTTGGGTTTGTCGTTACTCGGGAAGCAGACCAAGACGTTCGCATTGTTGCGAACATCGCTAGTGACAATGACAATGTTTTCGTGTCTGCACTCCCCCCGGCCCCACGATTTCCAACGCATTACGAAGTGGCTTACGACTCCTCTCTTGGATTGAAAGCCGGATCAGGAAAGATACCCTTGATCTCCGGAACGCTGTCCGTGTTCGGGCCGCAAAGCAATAGTTGTGGTCAAGATGATCTCTCTAACTGCCAAACCGATGAAAATGGCATGCTATCGTCTTTCATAGTCCGAAACTGTGATGGAAAAAGAGGAAGTAGCGCTTCGTCTCCTTTGGTTGCTTCGGAAGCGGTTGTTGATGACAACCAGAACAGAATGGTGTGCAAGATAGTTGGAACTTACTATTCCAACGGTGACTTTGAAGAGCACTAAAGCGCCAGGCTGATGTATCTCCGAATAGTCGCCGGAAAAAACCGGACCTTCATGCACGATGCAGCATTCTGCACTTTGGGGTCTCGTCCGGACACGTCCATCGACCTATGAGCGCCATGCTTGGAGAGGTTCCAGCCCATAGCGTACCGCGCGGCATCAGCTCTCGGCGGCCCAATGCTGATGCGGTACGGCCCATGGTTCGGACCGCAGCGGACCAGTTGTTCGCGACGCAGCCCATAGGAACGCCGGAGTTTAGCAATTAAGCCGCTCTCTTGTAGCTCTCGAGCGAAGCCGCATTCTCTATGTCTGTTTTGTACAGTCGCATAATACTGAGGATGTCATCGACCAAGCTGGAGAACTCGCGCCCCTGAATGTCAAGGAATTCACCGTGTGCGACCTTATTTCGTCGGTCGACCAAACTGGAGTCAATAAGGTGGAACTTTGTTTCGTATGGAGAAGTGTCTATGTCTAATGATCCAGCGATGTTATTAAAAACCTTTGAAGTCAGATTGGACTCGGTATTTACTGCCGAACCTATTTGAAGCGTTGCTGTTTCATCCAACTTCGAGAAGATAAACTCCATGGCTTCAATGTTGGGAAGTGACTTTCGACTTTCGACGAGAGTGTTGATTTTTCCCTTTAAACCAAAAACTACAAAGCAAGATTTGAGGTCGCGATACCGCAGGGCTCTGCTTTCCACGTAGCTGAGATAAATTTCGGATGAGGTCTTTATAAAGCCCTCCCAGTGAGCGTAAAGCAGCGCGATCCCCGCTCGTATGTACGGCTTACGCTGAGGCCCGTTTTTGCCCGCACCCACTTTAAAAACACCGATTTCCTTTATGCGCCAAGCCATCTCTTGGTCTAGCGCAGCCTGCATCTCACTGAGTGTTCTGACCTTACTCACAGCACGGCCTCACGGCTTCATGAGGTCTTCGGCAATTGGCAAGAGGTTGGAAAGTCGCGTCGTTCCGCGCACTCCCGCGCCGGAATATTTCGAATATGTCTGGTCATCCTGTAACGTCTTCGCCTTGGCAATCAGGCAATCCTTTCTTTGTTGCGGTGTCATTGCGTCCAGCGCGACCAAGTTCTTTGACACACCTGTCGAAACGACCTCAAACACCGACATCAAGAACTTTCCAGTGAAGGCATTTCCATTCCATCGTTGGAAAGCCGCGGCACCCAGCGCGGTTTCGAGATAGTCGAACGTCTTAGTGAAGATTTCTCCTTCTACATCCATATCCACGCCGCCCGCGGTGGCAAGTTGGAACAATGCATCATCAAGATACTCGTGTACGTCCAACCCGCTCTGATAAGGAACTAGGCGGAAGGCGAGGAAGCGCAAAGCTAGCTCAGTGCCCGCTTCTCGTTCCAAAGCGGCTTCAGTTTGACGTGTTGTGTTGAGGAAACTCGCGTGTTTCGACAGACCATTCAACCAATCATAAAATTCCTTGTTTAGAGACACAGCGATGCTGTTCCTTACTTCTTGCTCGGACAGGCTCGCCCCACCGGTATTCAGTCTTTGAAATAACTCGTACTTGGCAGACTCAGCGCTCTCTGACTTGAGTATTTCAACCCTCATCCGTGCGCGCTTGATTTCGATTTGAAGTTTACTACCCAAGCCATCCTCAGTGTCCTCTCCTGATGAATTCCATCGCTTGCCATCAAGACTTGGCAGGAAGCGGGTTCCGTTCAGCACCAAAGGACCAAGCTCTTTAGCGCGCTCTCCTGTAAGATCGCCAGTAAGCTGGAGGACCGTAGAAATCCGCTGAAGACCATCGATCAGCTCCCAGACTCCATCTTCACCTTGAAAAACGAATATTGGGGGCACCGGGATGCCAAGAAGAAGCGACTCGACAAAACGTGTCTTACGCTGGTCATCCCACCGAAACAGGCGCTGGAATACGGGGTCAATGACCAGTTCTTCATCTTTGTAAAGATTTATGACCTCTCCCAATGACATCTCGTAGCCATCAGTAACGACTTCTTGCCGAGCCTTTTGTACTTCTTCGATCAATGCCATTCGCAATTTGTCCCCTTTGCGTAGACTCTGCTGTTGAGGTTAGCCTTTGACTCAAGGAACTGCCACGAGAAAAGGGGAACACTGGCGCTCGATCGATTTCTTGTTTCTAGATGGGCTTTGTGGGGGTTCAATTCACGGGTTTGGTTCGACTAGGCAGGGGCCTGCCCAGCAGAAAGGCGAAATCCGCGGTACGGCGATACAGGAGGCAGTCAAAGGCAGCGACGGACCGACCGCGGCCCACATCTCCTGACTGCACAGGCGAAAACAACGCGGAGCTCGAATAGGGCGCAGTTAGAGACCGTCGGCAATCGCAGATCCGATGACCACTAAGTCCGCGTCTTGATCCTTGACCGATGTTTCCGTGCTGCAACAGGCACGAACAGCAGAATTCTCCGCCGCGCTACGATATGAAATTTCACGCAAGTGCGGAAAAAGTCGCGCTGCGAGCGCGTGCAGCACAAAATCTCAAGGAACAAGTTGGGCTCTGAGCCGCCCAATGCCAAGGCAGCATGCCCTGGGTTTCGGGCCGAACACAACCTGCCGTTCGCCAGACTAGCCATGGCTTTGAGTTTCCTATGTCTTCAGCGATCCACAGAAAATCGTGCCTCGGCGGCGGACGTTCGTGCCAGATGCCGCGAAACGGGGCTGCGAGCCCACTTTATCCAATGCAGGGGTCTGCACCGACGACTGCTTTTGAACAGCGGCCAAAAACGTGACAAAATCAAAGGCAGTTTTGTCAAGGGTTTGTGGCACAAAATTTTTCAACAATATCGACGACATCGACGCCTGCGCCAAAAACTAACGTTTTTGCCGCATGATTTTTGGCAAGGGGTTTTTGTCCGACTTCCGCGTACGGGGTTGGCCGATCCCGAAGGCGTGGCAGATTGGTTCAGCAACAGGTCGCTGAGTCCAAGTCGGATCGTGCATGAGAGTGGCCAGCTCTCGATCTGGCTACAGCGGGGGCTGGTGCGTTTGGATTTGCCCGCCACGTGTATCGATGCGCGCAAAGCGCACAAAGCTCTGTCCGCGCGGCTGAATAAGTCTGATATGGCTGACGCAGAAGGGTTGGCACAGCTCGCCCGCACCGGCTGGTTCACGCCGGTCCACGTCCGCAGCGAAGAAGCCGACCGGCTGCGTAGCCTTGTCGGAGCCCGCGAACGGCTGATCCGTCTTCGCAAGGATCTCGAGGGACATATTCGAGGTGTATTGAAAACCTTCGGCATCGCATAAGCGGCATTGGTCAGGGCCGTCTGCGTCAAGCTTTTCGCGACCAACTGGCGGCTGCGGGCGAAACCGACCCGGTGCTGCGCGCCATTGCCGATGGCTTCATTGCCGCCCATGCCACGCTGTGCCAGGCGGTGGATGATCTGGACAAGACCGTGAAACGCAAGGCCAAAGTACACCCCATTGCACGCCGCTTGATGACGATCCCCGGTGTCGGACCGGTCAACGCGCTCAGCTTCATCGCTTTGGTCGAAGACCCCAACAGGTTCAGCCGTAGCGCAGATGTCGGCGCTTTTCTCGGGTTGACGCCAAAGCGGCATCAGTCCGGAGAGGTGGACTGGTCCGGCAATGTTTCAAAATGCGGCGACAAAGCCATGCGCGGCCTGTTGTTCGAGGCCGCGTCCTGCGTCATCCGCCAGGTCAAACGCTTCTCCCCGTTGAAAAAAGTTGGGCGGTGCGTCTCGCTGGTCGACGAGGGTTCCGCAAGGCCGCTGTGGCCACTGCCCGCAAGATCGCCGTGCTGATGCTGATCCTTTGGAAAAACGAAACCGACTATCAATGGACAAAGAAGGCCACCGCCTGATCTGAATTCCCGCCCGGCGGCGGGGAGCGAAGTCCCGACGGGACGGAGGTTGATCGATCTCGTAAAAACGGTTGGGACGCCGGCGCGCGCCTGCTCACCCCGCAAACGACATTGGAGACGATCCACCACCGAACACCATCATGAGGCGCGAGTCCCGCGACCTCGCAGAGAACCATGACCCCGGACGGTTCACACGCTCACCCGCTTGACAAAGCCGCAATCAGAGAACCGTTTTTGCCTAATAAGTTAGGTTCTGGCAAGGAGTTTGTATCTGATGGATGAGACACGGCCGACATTCTATGTGTCGTGCCACAATGGACAGTCCGGCCTGACTGCCAGTGCATCTTGGACCTGTGGTCCTTCGGCATGATGCTGTACGACGTAGGTGAACGATAGCCCAATGCGCTATGCGATGCTTTGAGAGGGAAGTGAACTTTACAACCTCACACCCATCTGGTTGTAATGCCACCCGGAAGGCTAATTTCTTTAAAATATTGGTCCTCAAAGAAAATTGTACCGGAGGGATGGGTGAGTCTAGGGCAAATAGCATCAGCAGCTCAGCTTGTGAGTATCACAACGGGACTACTAAGCAAAAACTACAATCCAACCGTTGATTTGATTTTGTCCGTGGGCTCGATGCTCTCGGCGGCAAATATGAAGCTGGATGCGATCTATGACCGCATCGAGCTACTCCACGCGGATATTCAAAATCTCCGGGCTGAGCTCGAAGCGGTACCCCTGAAGACAGTCGAAATCGAGTTCGGCCTGACTCTGCGATCCCGCGCAAAGAAGATCGCGCGGATCATGGAAGACAAGGACGCCTATTTCGGCAACCAGAAGGGTTTGTTCGAAGACCTTTTCGCTGCCACGTCGAAGCTGGAAACGGCGGTCGAAGACTACATAGAAGTCTGCCGCGATAACAAGTTCGACGGGATTACACACGTAATTCTCGCTACAGATGCGCTCTACCGTGCATACCTCATTCTGATGGGTTTTGAGGCTATGTCGAATGGAATCGCGATCCCAGTGGGCCGAATGGTTAACACGCTGCAATATTCTGTCGACACGGTCACAGACGCGATAGAAGATTCACGCATTGGCTTGGCGAAGCTGGCCGTCGTAGCAGAAGAAAATGCCACAACGTATCAGCTGCCTTACGCGTGGTTTACCCGCAGGCTTGAAGCAGACTCAGTACCGCTCGTCGTGAATTCGCTGATCGCTCAAAGGAAGGCCAATGTGCCAAATCACAAGTTTTATCCCGAGGTGTACTGGAACCCCCAAGACAACGCTTATGAGCCAGTCATTGGCACGGATGGGAAAATTCAGGGGAGTTCGAGTTACAGCTACAACTTGCTGGAGATCGACGGCGTGGCACCAGCGCTCGACGCTGGATCATACGGCCTCAAACCTCTTGAACTGCTAAACGATTCGAAGATGACAGCCATTAGTGCTGAAGAGAATGACGACACGCTCTGGGAGCTTGGCGGCCGAGATAAGATGACCATCGTCAAGAAACTGACGAAGATCGAGGACGAGTACAACGCGCTTGTTGCGCGGTACTACAACGTCAACCTCACCCTACATTCCTGCCGTCATTTCACCACCGTCATGGGTCAACGCATCGATCGGATAAAAGAGGTTTATGCGACATGATCAATATTTTAGCCCACCCCGCATTCACGAAATTTGTTGGCGTTGTCTTCACTGGCGTCGTCGCGAATAAAGTGACTGATTATCTGTCTGAAGTGTCGGTTTTCTCAGATCGGCACGAGCGGGCGGAAATCAAACAGAGTCTTTACGATCACATCTCGGCGCTACCACCGGGGCAAGGCGCGCTGGTTCAGTATTTCTATTTCAATGAAATCAATGGCAATGAGCTGCCGCACGGTCCAGTTTTACTCGGTACCGGCAATGCGCCGCAAGAACCATGGATGGATGTCTACGATTCCCGCGCCTCTTTGAAAACGTTTGGAGAAGAGCTTCGACAAACCCTAAACCGGGAAGATCTGACAGCGAGCGGCACGCAGTATTTTTGGGTAACCAAAGACGCAGAGGGCGGAGTTTCCCTTGCAAAGGTCAAAGGTGGACCTCTCGAAGACCTAGCTCTGCGGGAAAAACTCTCACTGGAGCTGAATGCACAATATGCTGGCGAGCAAGTGGGCGTCAAAAAGATGATTGAGCAGGCGGAGGTTTTCCGCCGGTTGGAAACGCGTTTCCGGGATCAGCTGGCAGACACGCAAACAAGGCTACAACTGTCTCAGATTCACGCGAGGATGGAGCAGGCGCAGGCTGATTTCGAGAAGGCTGTGAGCGCGCAACAATCAGCCATGAAACGGGCGGCCAAGGTTAGCTTTCTTTCAGAAATCAACAAACTGGCGGGCACGGTATCTGGCCTTGCGGGCACATTGAACGGCCTGAAAGCGCAGCAAAACTACCATCAGAGCGCGGCGCATCAGGCGAGCCATACTTACAACGTTAATGTCAATGTCCTGCAACAGACCTTTATCCAGAACAACGTCAGTCAAAATTATATCATCAGCAATCCCGAGATTCAGTATCCGTAGCCTTGCTGCCTGATAGAAGCTCGGCACGGTTTGGCGGGCGATCAGTTGTTGGCAATGGTGCCAATACGACCACGTCAAATCGGAGACTGAGCTTTGCGGCCCCGAACTTCGCCGTGGTTGGGGGGCGGTTTTGGAATCGTTTCGGACCATTTCAACAACGCCGACTGTGCCAAAACTCATACGTTTCTGACGCAGCCCTTCATCCCAAGCCGCCATTAGCGCAGCCGCAGCGAAGGGATGCTCTGGAGACGGCGTCCAATGGCGGTCTTAAATGGCTGCTTCAGCGACCCGAGCTGCATTGCAGCACAAAGCTCACCACCCATGCGAGGTATTTGCAGAAACACTGGCTGCGTCAGAATAAGGCGGCAAGGGCCGTTTCCCGCTCAACTTAATCTACTGCATTTTCCGCGCTCAGTAGTCTGGGGATGTTCACTGCTCTGACGCAGCCAAGTTGCTACATTTCGGAACACAAATCAGACCTATGTGTCTCGCGACACAGAACTATCTGTCATCCCACAACGGTAAAAGTGGCGGACCGAGGAGGATTCGAACCCCCGACCCCTTGATTCGTAGTCAAGTACTCTATCCAGCTGAGCTATCGGTCCACTTGGTGAGGGGCTATTTAGACCCAGCACCGGGGGGGCGCAACCCGAATCTTCAAAATTCTCTCAAAAAGTCCCGTCGCCCCGCGGAAGCCTTATTTCAAAGGTGGTTCCCTCGGGTCCCGTGCTTTTCAGCAGCAGTTCTCCGCCGTGCCCCTTGACCAATTCCGAGGAAATCGCCAGTCCCAGGCCGGAGCCGCCTTTGCGCACACCGCCCTGGAATGGCGTAAAGAGATTCTCCTGCGCTTTGGGCGGCAACCCCGGACCTGTGTCGTGGATTTCGATGCACCACTCCGTCTCATGTTCGCAGGCGCCGACGCTGATCGAGCCGGGTCTGTTGGCTGCCACCAAGGCCTGCCTTGCATTGCGGACGAGGTTCATGATCACCCGGAAAATCTGCTCGGGGTCGGCGCGCACGATCATGTCTTCGGGGACATCGTTGACAATTTCGACACAGGCATCGGCGATCGCCAGTTGCTCGCTGGCCACCACATCCGCCGCAACATCGCGCAACCGCACCAGGGTCAGTGTGGGCGCAGGCTCTTCCGCCCGGCCAAACGCCAGAGTGCTTTCGCAGAGGGATACCGCGCGGGTGATGGAATTCACCAGTTTCGGGGCCATGCGGCTGACCAGAGGATCCTCGCTGGCTTCGATGCGGTCGGTGAAAAGCTGTGCCGACGTCAGGATGTTGCGCAGATCATGGCTCACCTTTGCCACGGCCCCGCCGAGTTGCGCGAGCCTTTCGCGTTGCTTTAGCGCCTGCGTCAGTTGGGTCTGAAGCATCTGCAAGGCTTCCTCGGCCTCCCGAAGCTCTGTCACACCCGCTTGCGGCTGGATGATGCCACGCGCGTCCTCAGGTGCTCGGGCATAGCGCTGCATGTAGCCCACAACGCCTTTGATCGGACGCACGAGGAAAGCGCGTACGGCCAGAAACAGAAAGAACGCGGTGATTATCGAGATGACCAGAGACAGCAGCAGAATCCGCAGCCCGTAGTCGATCATCGCCATGCGCAGCGGGTTGCTGTCCATGGTGACCTCGATCAGCAACCCTGCATCGCGCACCGGCTGTCCGATTACCCGGATGATCTCGTTCTCGGGCGTGAAGAACCGTTTTAGCGCGTGCCGGATCAGCATCCATGCTGAGGCCATGCGCAGATCGTAGGTATGCGTGACCTGATCCGGGATAGGAGAGGACAGCATCAACTGGCGCACCTCGTCGCGGCGCAGCACCACGTTATAGACGCCCGCATTCGACAGCAGCTCAGCCTCGAGATCATCGGCAAGCATGTCGTCGGCCAACAACGCCAGCGAGGCGATCTGTGCGCGTTCCAGCCGGTTCAGCAGGAAATCCTCGCGGAACCGGGCAATGGACGGCACGAAGATCAGCACTTCGGCCAACATCACGAAGACCGTGGTCAGGATCAGAAAGCGGCCTGACAGCGAGTTCAGCATACGCTCCTCTTCCGGTCAGGGAATCCAGCGCTGGACGAACCTGACCACTCGTTTAACCATTTGATTCTCAAACAGCCTGGGCGAGAAATAGGCGCCCGCCACCCGTTTGTTAAGCTCTCCGATCGTCGGATAGGGTGATACCATCGCGGCAATCTGGCTCATCTTCAGGTTATTGGCCAGCGCCAGCGACCACAAGTTGATCAGTTCGCCGGCCTGATGGCCGACGATTGTGGCGCCAACGGGGCGCCCTTTGACCACCATTGCTTTGATGAAGCCCGTGGTTCTGCGCTCGGCAATGGCGCGGTCGTTGTGGTGATAGTCGAACCTTGCGATTTCCAGAGTTTCGCCATGCTGCTTGCGCGCATCGGCCTCGGTCAGGCCCACCTGCGCCAGTTCGGGATCAGTATAGGTGGCCCAGGGGATATGCGAGGTCTTTGCCTTGGATGGCAGCCCGAACAGGGCAGAGCGGATGACGATCCCGGCGTGATATCCAGCCACATGAGTGAATTGCAGCCCACCCGCGACGTCGCCAATGGCATAGACGCGTCGATTGGTGGTGCGGAGAGACTCGTCCACTTTGATACCCGCCCGCGTGGTCTCGATGCCCGCGGCTTCGAGGTTCAAGCGGTCGATATTGGCCTTGCGCCCCACCGCCATGAGCAGGTGGGTGCCGGTGAAGGTTCGGCCATCCTGCGTCTCGACCTCGATTTCCCCGGCCCGTCCTCCGATGCGCGACACCATTGCGTCCTCGGCGATCTCAACCCCTTCGGCGCGGAGCCCGTCCAGCACCACCGCGGCGGCTTCGGGATCGTCCTTGCCCAGCGCTTTCAGCCCCTCGATCACGGTGACCTTGCAGCCCAGACGCACATGCGCCTGTGCCATCTCCATCCCGATGGGACCACCGCCAATAATCAGCAGATGTTCCGGTTTGTACCGCAGGTCGAATATGGTTTCGTTCGTTTCGTACGGAACCTGATCCAGTCCCGGAATGGGCGGAACCAGCGGAGAGGAGCCGGTGGCGATCACCACCCGGCGGGCCGAGATCACGTGCTCGCCCGCCTGCACCTCGGTCGGCGACAAGAAGGTTCCGTATTCGCGGATGACCCGGACGCCGAAGCCCTCGAACCGCTCCTGACTGTCCATCGGTTCGATCTGCGCGATCACTTCGCGCACGTGATCCTTGGCCGCCGCGTAGTCGATCTGAGGTTCAACGTCCGCCACGCCGAAGGGTGCAGCATCGGCCTGACCATGGGCCGCCTTGCCACTGGCGATCAGCGCCTTGGAGGGCACGCAGCCGAAGTTCAGGCAGTCGCCGCCCATCTTGTGGCCTTCCAGCAGGGTTACATCGGCCCCCATCTGGCTGGCGCCCGCAGCAACAGATAAGCCGCCGGACCCGGCCCCGATGACCAGGATGTCGGTCTTGATCTTCTGCATGGGTCAGACCCCTTTGCGGCCGCGCACGGCCTTGATGACGATGGGCAACGCGGCCAATACGCAGAGGCCGATGATGGGTCCGATTACGAAGGGCTCCCACAACAGCGAGACGTCGGGAGTTTCGCCCCGGTCAAACACGCCGCCCAGACCAACGCCGATCCAGGTATAGACGATGGCCCCGGGAATGATGCCCAGCGCCGTAGTCAGCAGGAAGTTGCGGAACTTTACCCCCACCAGCGCCGGCACCAGATTGGCCACGAAGAACGGCACCGCAGGCACCAGCCGCAGCAGGAACAGCACGGAAATCTCGTTCTCGCGCAACCCGTCCTTGAGTTTCTTGACCGTCCCCTCTGACGCCTCCAGCCGCGCCGTCAGCGCCTGACCCAGCCCCCAGCGCGCCGCCAGAAAGATCGCCGAGGCGCCGATGGTGGCCGCCGTGACGTTGAACACGGTGCCCGCGAACAGCCCGAACAGGAACCCGCCGGTCATCGACGCCACTGCCGCTCCGGGCAGGGAAAAGGCAACGATCACGATGTAGAGCGCGACGAACGCCCCCGCCATCGCCCAGTAATTGGCATCGCGCCAAGCCAGCAGGGCCTCGCGGTTATCGCGCAGGGTCTCAAAGCTCAGGTAATCACGCAGGGTGAAATAGCCGATCATCGCAACGGCGAGGATCACCATCAGGGGAATATGGCGCGCCAAACCGCGCCGGGGCATATGTGTCGTGTCGCTCATCGGCTTGTTCTGTGTATTTCGGGTCATCTTGCCCTCCAACATGCGCCGGGGTACGCCCAAGCAACAGGGACCTCACGGCGCCTTGAAGTCTGGCCGGAAAAACGTGAGCCATTTCGGTGACACGGCGGGATTCTGTAACCTTTGTCCCGGGTGGGGGCATATTTTGTTGCAAAACCACCCCGAAACCTTGTTTGAGGGGTTTGACTTACCCCGCACTTGCCAGTAGAGGACGGGCTTCGAACACACGGGCAGGCGAATCCGCGCCGCACCCCGACCGCCAAAGATTGGAGACGGAGCGATGAAACGCACCTATCAGCCTTCGAACCTGGTTCGCAAACGCCGCCACGGTTTCCGCGCGCGCATGGCCACCAAGGCCGGCCGCAAGATCCTGAACGCCCGCCGCGCCCGCGGCCGCAAGTCGCTGAGCGCGTAAGCCGCCTCACCGACCCAGGTCTGACGAACATGACGCCGCCGGAGGCCCCTGAGGATGGTACCAACCAGCCCGGGGAAACGCCCCCGGCGGCGTCCGTTTGCGCGCCTGTCTCTTTGACGGTGCTGCAAAAGCGTGCGGATTTTCTGAAAGCCGCGCGGGCCCGGCGTCAGGGAACCGCCTCGATGATGGTGCAGGCCCGCAGGCGTGCACCGGACGAGGCCGAGGGTATCCGCGTTGGTTTCACCTGTTCCAAGAAGGTTGGCAACGCCGTCTCTCGTAATCGTGCCAAACGCCGCCTGCGCGAGGCCGCCCGGGCGGTTCTGCCCCAACAGGGACGTGATGGCTGGGATTATGTGCTGATCGGCAGAAAGGCCGAGACAGCCGAGCGGCCGTTTCCCTTGCTGCTCAAGGACCTTGAGGGCGCCTTGCGCAAGCTCCATAGGTGAGGCGTTGGGATGTCGGCTGGGAAAGCCGAGGCAATAAAAGCATCAAACCGGTTGCATTGACGGCAGTGGTCAATGAAGCGCAGGGCTGCGCTCTGAGCTTCGAAACCGTTGTTCCCTCGACAACTAATTCGATCGACTCGCTGCGAGTGTGGGCGGTCTGGCACAAAGCTCTTTGCGCAGAGCCATCACAGTATCAGGCCTGAGGTGGCAAGAACGTAGCCGGCAATCGCCCGGTCCTCCGAAGGCCCTTCAGCTTCCAGTGCTAAATCTGTGCTCACGTATTTTTTCTTGCACAATTTGGAACGATCCAGTAATCGTTTGGAACGATCTAAATTTGAGGGCGACTCATGAGATGGGTTTTTGTTGGTGCCAGCACCATCGCGGCGCAATACATGATTGGGGCAGTCAGGTCGCAGGCGGGACACGATGTCTCCTGGATAGTCAGCGGCTCTGAGGCACGCGTCGGAGAATGGGCAAAGTCCCATGAGATTCCTGACGCCACGACAGATTTGGCCAAGGCTTTGGCAGATAACGACGCATCAGCCGTTTACATCTCCTCCACCAATGAAAAACACCATGCGCAGGCAATGGCCGCGATCGAGGCGGGCAAACACGTCCTGTGTGAAAAACCTCTGGCGATGAGCCTCAGAGACGCTATCGAAATGACCGGCGCCGCTCGCAATGCAGGCGTTGTTTTTGCCACCAATCACCATCTGCGGTGCTCGGGGTCGCATCGCAAGATACGTGAACTGATTGCTCAAGGTCGGATCGGTCAGGTCCTGTCGTTGAGGATTTTTCACGCCGTTCACCTTCCGCAACATTTACAGGGATGGCGGATCAACGATGCCTCCGCTGGCGGTGGCGTGATCCCGGACATCACGGTTCACGATGCGGACGTCGCCCGCTTTCTGCTGGGGGAGGACCCGGTGGACGTCGTTGCGCAGATGGCGACGTCGGGCATGGGGGATGGCGTCGAGGACTCGGCGATGTCGGCTTGGATGATGCCTTCGGGCGCCATGGTCATGTCGCATGAGAGTTTCACCCATCCTTTTGCGGGCAGCGGGCTGGAAGTGCACGGCAGCGAGGGTTCAATCTTCGCGCGCGGTGTCATGACGCAGGAACCCCTCGGGGAAATCGAGATTGTGACCGCCGAGGGACGCGAGCCTGTTTTGTACTCTTCCCACCCGTTGTACGAGCAGGGGGTGGCAGATTTCGTCGATGCAGTCGCTGGGCAAGGCCGACCCGCTGCCGATGGAATTGATGGGATCAAGTCGCTGGCCGTCGCGCATGCCGTCCGGGAAGCCGCCCAATCCGGAACGCGTGTGACAATCGACTACGGGGGCTTTTAGCATGAGCAAAGTCGTCTCTGCTGCCGATTCCGCCGCGCGAATTCCCGATGATGCAGTTCTGACCGTCTCGTCATCCTCATCCCTGGGGTGCCCTGATCTTGTACTCAGAGCCATTGGCGAGCGTTTCGATGCAGAGGCGCATCCGCGCAACATAACCTCACTTCACCCCATCGCGGCCGGTGACATGTATGGCGTCAAGGGAATGGATCACCTTGCCAAGGACGGTCTTCTGGCCCGGGTTCTGGCCGGGTCCTATCCCTCGGGCCCGTCCAGTTTTGAGATGCCCGAGATCTGGAAGATGATCGTTGAGGATCGGGTCGCCGCATACAATGTGCCGTCGGGCATCCTGTTTGATATGCACCGCGAAGCCGCGGCACGTCGCCCGGGCGTGCTTACAAAGATCGGGCTCGAGACCTTCGTTGATCCTATCCGCGAAGGCTGCGCGATGAACGATCAAGGCGCGGCGGCGCCCATTGTGTCTCGCGTCGAGTTTGCGGGCGATACCTGGCTTCACTTTCCGAACGTGGTGCCAAATGTCTGCATCTTGAGGGCAACCACCGCAGATGAACGCGGGAATCTGACCTATGAGCATGAAGGGGCCTATTTGGGCGGTCTGGAGCAGGCGATTTGCGTGCGCAATCACGGTGGTCTGGTTATCGCTCAGGTCGAACGGGTAACTGCTGCGGGTAGCTTACGCCCCCATGACGTGCGTGTGCCGGGCCATCTCGTTGATCTGGTCGTGGTTGACCCCGACCAGAAGCAAACCTGTGAAACTCCTTACGATCCGGCGATCTCGGGGCAGGTCATGCGGCCCTGGGACAGCTTTGCCCTCACTGAGCACAGCGTTGAAAAGGTGATTGCCCGCCGGGCCGCACAAGAATTGCGGGTCGGTATGACCGCCAATCTTGGCTTTGGCATAAGTGCCATGGTGCCGCGCATCCTTCTGGAGGAGGGGCATCCCGAAGCGGTGACATGGGCCATCGAACAGGGTGCCGTTGGCGGAGTGCCTCTGACCGGTTTCGCCTTTGGCTGCGCATCCAACGCCGATGCGTTTGTCCCTTCGCCGCAGCAATTCATCTATTTCCAAGGCGCAGGTTTCGACATGTCGTTTCTGTCGTTCCTCGAGGTCGACGTGGAGGGCAACGTAAATGTCTCAAAACTTGGCAAGAAACCGTATCTCACCGCAGGCTGTGGCGGGTTTGTCGATATCACTGCGCAGGCCCGCCACATCGTCTTTTCGGGCCTGTTCGAGGCCGGGGCCCGGATTGATCTGAGCAATGACGGTGTAAAGGTGCTTGAGCGCGGTCGTTTCACAAAAATGGTTGAGACGGTTGAGCATGTGACCTTTGCGGGTCGGCGTGCCCGTGAGCAGGGCCAGAACGTTTTGTACATAACTGAACGATGCGTGATCCGCTTGACCGAGAATGGGCTGGTTGCGACCGAGATCATGCCCGGCATCGATGCGCAGGCCGACATCGTCGCCGCCTCGGACGGGCGGGTGACCATAGCCGAAAACGCGACGCTCATGCCTAAGACCCTTCTTTCAGAAGGGCCCGTGGGGCTTGCGCTATGAGTGATGTAACCCTGCATGTCGAAGCGGGCGTTGCCGTCCTGACGCTGGACAACCCGTCCAAGCTCAATGCGTTGACGATGGGGATGCTCGACACGCTCGGCAATCATCTCGACGCGCTCGAGATACGCACGGATGTTCGTGGCGTGATCCTGACGGGCGCTGGTGCAAAGGCGTTTTGCTGCGGTGCCGACATCGCGGAATGGGGGCCGCTCACGCCTTCCGAGTTTGCGCGACACTGGGTCCGCCGGGGCCACCGGGTGTTTGATCGTTTGGCGCGCCTGCATCTGCCGACGATTGCCGCACTGAACGGCCATGCGTTCGGGGGCGGGCTTGAGCTGGCCAGCGCATGCGATATCCGGGTTGTGGCGCCCACGGCTACTCTTGCCTTGCCCGAGGCACGCGTCGGAGTAGTGCCGGGCTGGTCGGGCACGCAACGCCTTCTACGGCTGTTGCCGGAACCGGTGGTCAAAGAGATGGCACTTTTTGGCCGCCGCATTTCGGCAGACCGCGCTGCCGCGTTTGGCTATGTCGCCGAAATTGCCGACGATGCCTTGTCTTTGGCCCAGGATATCGCCGCACAGCTTTCCGGTCTGTCGCCGCACGCCACCGAAGTCTCCAAGTCGATGATTCACGCGTCTCAGGGTGAAGACCGCGCCGCCATGGTCGAAGCGCTGGGAGGCGCGGCCATCGCTGCAAGTGAGGATCGGGCCGAAGGCGTCGCAGCATTTTTGAATAAGCGGCCAGCAGAGTTTTCCGGGCAATGACGACATGAAACAACTGACAATCAATCCATCGATGACAGCAGATTTGCCGGACGTGTTTGAGGGCCGTCATTTCATAGACGGGAAATGGCGGGATGGGCGAGAGACGTTCGAACGCGTCTCGCCGTCTCATGCTGTGGTGGTCAGCCGCTCGGCAAAAGGCGGTGTGGCCGAAGCCGAGGCGGCTATCGAGGCGGCGCGCCGGGCCTTCGATTCCGGCGTCTGGAGCCGCGCGTCAGGGAAGGATCGTGCAACCATCCTGCTCAAGGTTGCCGAACTCATTGAGGCCGATGTGGACCGTATCGCGCTCCAGGAAACTCTGGAAAGCGGCAAGCCTATCACGCAGGCGCGCGGTGAGGTGTCCGGGGCCGCCGACTTGTGGCGCTACGCGGCGTCGCTTGCCCGCAGCACTCATGGCGACAGTCACAACACGCTTGGCGACGACATGTTGGGAGTGGTGCTGAAAGAGCCGATTGGCGTGGTGTCGATCATAACCCCGTGGAATTTCCCATTTTGGATTCTCAGCCAGAAACTGCCTTTTGCACTGGCCGCGGGCTGCACCGTTGTGGTCAAACCATCCGAAGTGACGCCATCATCGACCGTGATGATGGGCGAGTTGCTGGAACAAGCGGGCCTCCCTGCGGGGGTATGCAACATCGTCCTGGGTTTTGGTGATCCCGTGGGCAGCCTGATGTCGACGCATGATGCGGTTGATATGGTGACCTTCACGGGCTCCACCGCTGTGGGAAAAGCGATCACCAAAGCCTCTGCCGGTACATTGAAAAAGGTCGCGCTGGAGTTGGGGGGCAAGAACGCGCAGGTGATCTTTCCCGATGCAAATCTCGACGATGCCGCGGATGCCGTGGTGTTCGGCGCTTACTTCAATGTTGGCCAGTGCTGTAATTCATCGAGCCGCCTCATCGTTCACGCAGACATTGCCCAAGACTTTGTGGCCCGTGTTGTGGCATTGTCGCGTGATGTGGTCTTTGGAGATCCTTTGAACCCTGACACGCAAGTCGGTGCGATCGTGACGCCGGAACATAACTCAAAGATCGATGGCCATGTTCGGGACGCGGTGGCCGCCGGGGCAAAGATCGAACTGGGAGGGGGATATCTCGACGTGCCCGGGCTGGGCCGGCAGTTCTATCAACCGACTGTGGTCAGCGGTGTGACGCCCGACATGGAGATTGCAGGCCACGAGGTCTTTGGGCCCGTACTCAGCGTTCTTGAGTTCAACACCCTTGACGAGGCGGTAACGCTAACAAATGGTACGAGTTATGGTCTGTCTGCGGGGGTCTGGAGCGAGAATGTTCATACTTGCCTTGCGTTTGCGCGCCGGGCCGAAGCGGGAACAGTGTGGACCAATACATGGATGGACGGGTTTCCGGAACTGGCCTTTGGCGGCGTAAAGCAATCCGGCCAGGGACGAGAAATAGGGCGATATGGGTTTGATGAATTCCTGGAGGTAAAATCGGTGGTGATGCGCGTCGGGCGCACACGCCCCTCATGGGTAAGATCGCGCGTGGCATGACGTGCGGGACAAATAAGAACGCAAAAGGGAGGATACCAACATGCGTGCAATTCTGAAGACAAAGGCGGCGGTTGTCGGCGCCCTGATGGCTTCGACAACGATGGCGTCAGCCGGTGATGTCGAGGTGCTTCATTGGTGGACATCGGGCGGTGAGGCGGCCGCGCTCAACGTGTTGAAACAGGACCTTGAAGGGCAGGGTATCGGCTGGACGGACATGCCCGTTGCAGGGGGCGGAGGCGAGCAGGCGATGACGGTGCTTCGTGCGCGCGTCACCGCCGGCAACGCGCCGACCGCCGTTCAGGGGTTGGGTTTCGACATTCTTGATTGGGGTAATCAGGGGGCGCTTGCCGACCTGAACGAAGTTGCCGCAAAGGAAGGCTGGGACGAAGTGGTGCCGGACGCGCTCAAGGCCTTTGCCAAGGTTGACGGCAAGTGGGTATCGGCCCCGGTGAACGTGCATTCCACCAACTGGGTCTGGGCCAACAAAGCGGTTTTGGATGCCAATGGCATTGGCGTGCCGACGAACTGGGAAGAGTTCACTGCGGCGCTGGATACGCTCAAGGCCGCAGGTATCACACCCATCGCACATGGCGGGCAGGCCTGGCAGGAAGCCACCGTTTTCGATGCCATTGCCATGTCGGTTCTGGGGCCGGACGGATACAAGGCCGCGTTCATCGACCTTGATGAAGGGACGCTGGGCTCGGACGCGATGAAAGAGGCGTTTGACCGCATGGCGGTGATCCGCGCCAATGTCGACGACAACTTCTCGGGCCGGGACTGGAACCTTGCTACTGCGATGGTGATCAATGGCGAAGCCGGCTTCCAGATGATGGGGGACTGGGCCAAGGGCGAGTTCCTGAACGCAGGGAAGGTTCCGGGTGAAGACTTCCTTTGCTTCCGCTTCCCCGGCACGACCGAGCAGGTCACTTTCAACGCGGACCAGTTCATGATGTTCGATCAGGGCGGCTCGGTATCGACAGAACAGGCTGCTCTGGCCTCGGCCATTCTGTCCCCATCGTTCCAGTCGGCATTCAATGTCGTGAAAGGGTCGGTGCCTGCGCGGACCGATGTCAGCGACGCGGACTTTGATGCGTGCGGCAAGCAGGGCATGAAGGATCTTGCGGCCGCTGCGGCCTCGGGCAACCTCTTTGGTTCCATGGCACATGGACATGCCGCACCCGCGTCCGTGAAGAACGCGATCTATGATGTCGTCACCGCGCATTTCAACGGCGAGTACGACAGCCAGACGGCTGTTGAAGAGCTGGTCGACGCGGTTTCGATCGCCAAGTGATCCTCCCCGATGGGGTGGCGGCTTCCGTCGCCCCATCACCTCTGGCGGCCACTGCGAAGAAGTAATCTGACGAGGAGGGCGCGTTATGGCTCATTCAGCCGACGCGGATTTCAAGACACGCCTGCAGGCATGGATCCCGAAACTGGTGCTTTCGCCATCGGTGGCCATGATGCTGGTCTTTGTCTACGGTTTCATCCTGTTTTCGGTTTATCTGTCCTTCACCGACAGCCGCCTGTTGCCCAGTTACGGTTGGGTGGGGTTCGAGAACTACTCGAAACTCTGGCGCCTCAGCCACTGGGAAATCTCGCTGAAGAACATGGGCATCTTCGCCGCCCTCTACATCTCGATCTGTACGGCGATCGGCCTGGGGCTGGCCATTTTTCTTGATCAGAAAATCCGGGGTGAGGGCCTGCTGCGCCCGATTTACCTCTATCCCATGGCGTTGAGTTTCATCGTCACTGGCACCGCGTGGAAGTGGTTTTTGGACCCAGGTATTGGGCTGGAAAACGTGATGCACACCTGGGGCTGGGAAAGCTTCAGGTTCAACTGGATCAAGGATCGCGACTTTGCCATCTACACCGTCGTTATCGCGGCGGTCTGGCAGACCAGCGGGTTTGTCATGGCCATGTTTCTGGCGGGTCTGAGAGGGATCGACAACGAAATCCTAAAAGCGGCGCAGATGGATGGGGCCAGCAACTGGAACCTCTATCGCCGGATCATCATTCCGCAGTTGCGGCCCGCCTTCCTGTCGGCCTTCGTGATCCTGTCGCACTTGGCGATCAAGACCTTTGACCTGGTCATTGCGTTGACCGGAGGAGGCCCCGGGCGCGCCACGGAGCTTCCTGCGACGTTCATGTATTCCTACACGTTCAGCCGGAACCAGATGGGCATTGGCGCGGCGTCAGCCACGATCATGTTGATGACCATCGCGGCGATCATGATCCCATACCTCTATTCAGAACTGCGGGAGAAACGCTGATGTCCGTTGCTTCTCAGGATACCGCCATCCGAACCGGCCGTGTGACCCGCAAACTGATCTATCTGGTCCTCGTTCTCTTCGCGCTGTTTTACATGCTGCCGCTTTACGTGATGCTGGTGAATTCGGTTAAGCCGCTCTCGGAAATCACCGGGGGCGGGATGATGAACCTACCGCAGGCCTTCACGCTTGAACCCTGGGCCAAGGCCTGGTCATCGGCGCAGATCGGTGTGGAGCCCACTGGGCTTGCCCCGTATTTCTGGAACTCAATCAAGATGGTTGTGCCGGCTGTCGCGGTGTCGACCGTTCTCGGCGCGCTCAACGGCTATGTGCTGACCAAGTGGCGGTTCAAGTATGACACCATCCTCTTCGGCCTCATGCTGTTCGCCTGCTTCATCCCGTTTCAGATCGTGCTGATTCCGATGGCACGGATGCTTGGGCTCATGGGGCTTGCGGGCACGACCTGGGGGCTGGCCCTGGTGCATGTCGTCTACGGTATCGGCTTCACCACGCTCTATTTTCGCAACTACTATGCCGTATTCCCGACCGAGCTGATCCGGGCCGCGCAGATCGACGGAGCCGGGTTCTTCCAGATCTTCTGGCGCATCCTGCTGCCGTCCTCGGGGCCCATCGCGGTGGTGTCGGTCATCTGGCAGTTCACCAACATCTGGAACGATTTCCTGTTCGGGGCGTCCTTTGCCGGTGCGGACAGCCAGCCGATGACCGTTGCCCTCAACAACCTCGTGCAAGCCTCGCATGGCGTTAAGGAGTACAACGTTCATTTCGCCGGCGCGATCCTTGCCGCCATGCCCACTCTGCTCGTCTACATCGTTGCCGGGCGCTATTTCGTCCGCGGCCTGATGGCCGGTTCCGTGAAAGGATAAGACCCATGGGGTTTCTTGATATCGACAACACCACCAAATCCTACGGGTCGGTCGAAGTTCTGCACAAGGTCGACATTTCCATCGAAGAGGGCGAGTTCCTTGTTCTTGTCGGACCCTCCGGCTGTGGGAAATCGACACTCCTCAACATGATCGCCGGGCTTGAGGAAATCACCAGCGGCGAGATCCGCATCAAGGACAATGTGATGAACGGGGTGCACCCGTCCAAACGCAACATTGCCATGGTTTTCCAGAGCTACGCGCTCTACCCGAATATGACCGTCGGCCAGAACATCACCTTTGGCCTCGAAATGCATGGGGTTGCCAAGCCCGAGCGGGAAAAGGCGATGCAAGATGTCGCGAGGCTGTTGCAGATCGAGCAATTGCTCGACCGCAAGCCCGGGCAGCTCTCGGGTGGTCAAAGGCAACGTGTCGCCATGGGGCGCGCGCTTGTCCGCAATCCGGATGTGTTCCTGTTCGACGAACCCCTGTCGAACCTGGATGCCAAGCTGCGCGTGGACATGCGTACCGAGATCAAGAAGCTGCATCAAAGTCTTGGCACCACCATCGTCTACGTCACCCATGACCAGATCGAAGCGCTGACGCTGTCCACCCGGATCGCGGTCATGAACGGCGGCTATGTTCAACAACTCGGGACGCCGCAGGAGATTTACGACAAACCCGAGAATATTTTCGTGGCGACGTTCATGGGGTCTCCGGCAATGAATGTCGTCCCGGCGGTGGTGCGCGTGGATGGTGGCGTGCCGCAGGCCGAGATCGTTCTGTTCGACGGTTCGAAAGCGCGGCTGCCTTTCAGCCAGCCGAACCTTACGGCCTGGGATGGACGGGATATCCTCCTTGGCATTCGGCCTGAAGCGATCACGGATCATGACAGCGCCGATCGCAAGTCAGGGAATATTGCGTCTCTGAGCAACCGCATTGTAGTGACCGAACCTGCCGGGTCAGACATGTTCGTGTCGATGCAACTTGGCGGCAAGGACGTGATTGCCCGAATGCGCTCGGACGCCGATGTTCGAGCGGGGCAGGATTTTGAGTTTGCGGTGAACATGGAAAAGGCCATCGCGTTCGATCCGGAAACCGAAGCTCGCATCCAACCGTAATGCAGCCCGACATTGTCATAATCGGATCGGGGATGGGCGGCGCGACGCTCGCCGCCGCGCTGGCCCCGTCTGGCCGCAGGATCCTGATCCTGGAGCGCGGAGAAGCCCTGAGGCCGTCCGCAGCCGACCGCAATGCGCAGGCGATATTCGGCGATGGCGTCTTTCGTCCGGATGAGGAATGGCTTGACGGTGTCGGTCAGCGGTTCAATCCGGGGAACTTCTACAACGTCGGCGGCAATTCGAAGTTTTATGGCGCCGTAATGATCCGGTATCGGGAACAGGATTTTGCACCGATCCAGCACGCCGGAGGCAAGACCCCGGGCTGGCCGATTTCTTATCGGCAGTTGGAACCGGACTACCTCGCCGCTGAGCAGCTCTATCAGGTGCGGGGAAAGGCCGGGGAGGATCCGACCGAGCCCAAGCGGTCCGGCGATTTCTGCCATCCGCCTGTGCCGGACGAGCCCGATATCATTGATCTGCGCCGGCGTTTGCGTGGCGTCGGGTTAAACCCGGCCTCACTGCCCCTTGCGGTGGATATCGACACCTGGCTTGCCGCCGGTCAGCACCCCTGGGACGGTCATCCCGATACATGTGGGGGCAAGATGGATGCGGAAACCGTTGGGATCAATTCAGCCCTCGAACATGCAAATGTTGAGCTTATGACCGGTTGCCATGTTACCAGTCTGACTTCGGATGCCAGCGGGCACATCACGAACGTTTGCTACACCCGAAACGGAATGCAGGAAACGGTTCAGGCCCCGATTGTCGTCCTGTCCGCTGGTGCTGTGCAAAGCGCGGCACTGCTGCTGGCATCGGCCAATGACAACTATCCCACAGGTTTGGCGAATCGCTCGGATCAGGTGGGGCGGAATTTCATGAACCACAATTGTTCTGCCGTGCTGGCGCTCCATCCATGGCGCAAGAACCGGGCGGTTTATCAGAAAACGCTGATGGTCAATGATTTCTACATCTCTGATGGTGGGGGAGGCGCACCGCTGGGCAATATCCAGCTATTGGGCAAAATCTCGGGGCCAATCCTGGCGGCGGTCTCGCCATTGCCACGATGGCTGGCTGGACTGATCGCCGCCCGGTCGTTTGATTTCTACGCCATGTCCGAAGACCTGCCCAATCCCGAGAGCCGGGTTACCCTGAGGAACGGCCAGATCACGTTGGACTGGCAACGTTCGAACTGGGCCGCGCATGAAGCCTTGGTGTCGAAGTTGAAGTCCTGCCTGCGTAAGGCGGGGTTCCCGATTGTCCTGTCGCAGGCCTTCGACCGGCGCACCCCGTCGCATCAATGCGGGACGGCACGCATGGGGGACGACCCAAACAGCAGCGTTGTCGACACCTATTGCCGGGCACATGACCATCCGAACCTCTTTATCGTTGATGCGTCGGTGTTGCCGACCTCGGCGGCGGTCAATCCCGCCCTGACCATTGCCGCGCTGGCCATGCGTGCCGCGCGACACATATCCGAAACGGAGTTTGCAGCATGACACGGGTTGCGCTTGTCACTGGAGGGCAACAGGGCATCGGCCTGGGTATCGCGCGGCAACTGGCACAGGCCGGGTTTCACGTGGCCGTCGCCTCGCGTTCGACAGCGGATACCGAGGCGGTCCGCACTGCGCTTGGCGATCTGGGGAACACCGCACGTTATTTCCGGCACGATGTGTCCGACATTGATCACATCCCGGTCCTGCTGGATGCGATCGAGGCAGAGATGGGACCGGTGACAACGCTGGTCAACAACGCAGGCGTCGGGGCGCCGGTCCGGGGCGACTTGCTCGATCTTCTCCCGGAGAACTGGGATTTCGTGCAGAACATCAACCTGCGCGGAGCGTTCTTTTTGGCCCAGGGCGTGGCGCGGCGGATGCTGACGCAGCCGACAGACGGCTACCGCTCCATCATCTTCGTCACGTCGGTCAGCGCCACAATGGTCTCCTCCGAGCGTGCCGAATACTGCGTGTCCAAGGCGGGGGCATCCATGATGTCCGAGCTCTTTGCCGTGCGTCTGGCCCCGCATGACATCGGGGTGTTCGAACTGCGGCCCGGCATCATCTCAACCGAAATGACCGCCGGGGTGCGCGACAAATACACCTCGCGGATCGAAGGTGGGCTGGTGCCGGCGATGCGATGGGGAGAGCCACAGGATATCGGTGAAATCGCGGTGTCCATGGCCACCGGTCAAATGCGCTTTGCCAATGGCGCGGCCATTCCCGTCGACGGCGGGCTGTCAATTCCGCGCCTGTAGAGACCCGACATGACCAAGGGATACGATTTCATCATCATTGGCGGCGGTTCGGCAGGGTCGGTGCTGGCCGCGAGGCTTAGTGAAGTGCGCGACGTCAATGTCCTGCTGCTGGAGGCCGGCGGACGTGATCGCCACCCGTTTTTTCACCTGCCAGCGGGCTTTGCCAAGATGACGAAGGGCATCGCAAGTTGGGGCTGGTCGACGGTTCCACAGCGCCACATGAAGGACAAGGTCTTCAACTACACGCAGGCCAAGGTGATCGGCGGCGGCTCGGCGATCAATGCCCAGATCTACACCCGTGGCAACGCTCAGGACTATGACGAATGGCGACAGCTCGGATGCGAAGGTTGGAGTTACTCCGATGTGTTGCCCTATTTCCGCAGATCCGAAGACAACGACACGTTCAACAACGAATACCACGCCAAAGGCGGTCCCCTTGGTGTCAGCCAACCCGCCGCCCCCTTGCCGATTTGCGAAGCTTACATCGAAGCAGCGAACGAGGTCGGCATTCCCCGCATGGAGGACTGCAACGGTGAAAAGCAGGATGGCGCGGGGTTCTATCAACTCACCCAGCGGAACGCGCGGCGTTCGTCGGCGGCAATGGCGTTTCTTGCGCCAAACAGGGGGCGCCCGAACCTGACCGTCCGCACCGACGCGCACGTGCGCCGCATCCTTGTCGAGAGTGGGCGGGCAACCGGCGTGGAACTGCTCGACGGGTCCCGTATTTCGGCTGATCGAGAGGTCGTTCTCTCATCGGGGGCGATAGGTTCACCCCGACTTCTGCAACTCTCCGGTATCGGTCCTGCGGATGAACTTCGGAGGCTTGGAATAGACGTGGTTTTGGATCAGCCGAACGTCGGGGCCAATCTGCAGGATCATCTGGACCTTTACGCAATCTGCGAAGTGACCGGCCCCCATACCTATGACCGCTTTGCCAAACCGCATCTGTCGGCGATTGCCGGGCTGCAATACCTGTTCACTCGGAAGGGTCCCGTGGCGTCCAGCCTCTTTGAAACCGGGGGGTTCTGGTATGCCGACCCGGACGCGCGTTCGCCGGACATCCAGATGCATCTGGGTCTGGGCACGGGTATCGAGGCCGGGGTTGCCGCGATGCCCAATGGTGGGGTGACGCTGAATGCCTGCTTTTTGCGGCCCCGGTCACGGGGCAGAGTTCGGTTGCGCTCAGCCAATCCGGACGACATGCCACTGATCGATCCGAATTACCTTGCCGATCCCTATGATCGCGAGATGTCAATCCGTGGCCTCAAGCTTGTCCAGAACATCCTCGCGCAGGATGCCTTGAAACCCTACATTCTGGCTGAACGGCTTCCCGGGCCGGACATTCGGACCGACGAGGACTATTTCAACTTCATCTGCGCGCACTCGAAAACCTCGCACCACTGCGCGGGAACCTGTCGTATGGGGGTGGATGAAGGTGCGGTTCTTGACCCGCGTCTGAGGTTCAACGGGGTTGACGGCCTGCGCGTGGCGGATGCCTCGATCATGCCCACAGTCAACTCTTCGAACACGAATGCCCCGTCAATCATGATCGGTGAGAAGGCTGCCGACATGATCAAACAAGATCAGGAGCTTTACCAATGATCCGCCATATCGTCCTGACCCGGTTCGCCACTGAAACCTCTGAACAGACGATCGCGGACATCTATTCCGGGCTGGCCCGCGTCGCCGAAACCTTGCCTGGCGCGCGCAACTTTGTTGGCGGACGCTCGGAAAGCCCAGAACAGATTGAGCGCGGATATATGCATGGCTTCACCATCGACTTTGATGGTTGGGACGCGGTGCAGGCCTATGCCGATAACGAAGAACACAAGGCGCTCGGCGGTCAGATCGTTGCCAATGCACAAGGTGGGCTGGACGGTGTTCTGGTCCTCGATATCGAAACGTGAGAGCTGAGACATGCTGAACCTACCCACCGAAGACGGCCAAATCGCCCCTTATGTGCTTGTTGGCGATCCGCTGATCCCAAGGGCGCCAAAGGTACCGCTGACCCGCACCGCCTTCGCGGCGGCGCATGTGGTGTCGGACCCGTTAAGAGAGCGAAACCCGTGGGACACCCGACCTGCCGTGGACTGGGATGCCACGCTGGCATTTCGCCATGGCCTCTGGGATCAGGGCCTGGGTCTGGCCGAGGCCATGGATACCGCTCAACGCGGCATGGGTGTCGACTGGGCCACGGCGCTGGAACTTATCCAGCGCACGATGGCCGCGGCCAAGGCCCACCCCATGCGGCCTCGCGTGGCCTGCGGCGCGGGCACCGATCACAAGCCACTTGAGACGCTTACGTCCGCAGACGCCATCCGCGCGGCCTATCAGGACCAAGCCGAGGCGATCGAGACGGCGGGTGGCCAGTTGATCCTCATGGCCTCGCGCGCATTTCCGGCCATCAACGCCGCGCCGGATATCTATCACGCGGTCTATCGTGCGCTCATCGACCAGGCCGCTGAGCCGGTCATCCTGCACTGGCTGGGTGACATGTTCGATCCAGCTTTGTCCGGCTATTGGGGACACTCTGACGTAGCGGATGCCAGCAACTTCGTCCTCGACCTGATCGCCGAGAACCCAGCCAAAGTGGACGGGATCAAGATCTCTCTTCTCGATCAGGCTCATGAGGAAGACTTCCGCGCCCGCCTGCCGGATGGCGTTCGGCTCTACACGGGCGACGATTTCAACTATGCCGATCTGATCGCCGGGGACGAAAGCCACTTTTCGCATGCGCTTCTGGGTATCTTCGCAGCCATTGCCCCCGCAGCATCACAGGCGCTGGAGGCCTTGGCGCAGGACGACTTGCCCGGGTTTCATTCGCTGCTGGCGCCGACAGTGCCCCTGAGCCGGGAAATATTCAAAGCGCCGACCCGGTTCTACAAGGCGGGTATCGCTTTCCTGTCCTGGCTCAACGGGTATCAGTCCCATTTCGTCATGCCCGGAGGTTTTCAGTCCAGCCGGGACATCACCCACTATGCCAACGTCTTCCGCCTCGCGGATCAGGCACGTCTTCTGTCCAACCCCGATCTCGCGGTGACCCGTATGAAGGCGTTGCTGTCTCTGCACGGCATCTGATACGGGCACGCCCATGGATCGCAGACCAACGATAAAGGATGTGGCGAAAGAGGCCGGGGTGTCCAAATCCACCGTCAGCCTCGTGCTGCAGCGCAGCCCGTTGGTTAAGGAAAAGACCCGACAGCAGGTGCGCGAAGCAATGGCGCGCATTGGCTACGTCTATAATCGCGCGGCGGCTCAGATGCGGACCGCCAATGTCGGTCTGATCGGTCTGGTTATCAACGATTTACGAAATCCGTTTTTCACCGAATTCGCGACGTCACTCCAAATGGCGCTCGCGGGCAGGGGATATGCCACCGTTGTTGCCAACACCGACGAGGATCCCGCTATCCAGGCGCAGGTTGTCGGTGCCATGATCGAGCACGGGGTTTCCGGGCTCATCGTCTCGCCGGCCTACGGAGAGGTATCCGACGCCTTCGATACAATCGAACGTGCCGGTATTCCCGCCATGCAGGTTTTGCGCAAGGTGGATGCGCGAACCGATCGCTTTCCGTTTGCCGCGCCGGACTATCTTGAGGGCAGCCGCATCGCCACGCGTCACCTGCTGGACCAAGGCGCGCAGAAGATTGCATTCGTCGGCGGCCTTGAGGGACGCGATGTCACGCGCGAGCGCATGGCGGGCTACATCGAAGCGCTTGACGCCACGTCGATGCAACCGCTTCTTCTGACCGGTAAAGCCAGCCGTTCTTTCGGGCGTGAAGCCGCCGTCCGGCTCGCCAAGGAATATCCCGACTGCGATGCCGCGCTTTGTTTTAACGACCTTGTCGCGCTTGGGCTTCTTGCGGGTTGCCACGAACTGCAGCGCTCCGTCGGCAAGGATTTCAGAGTTGTGGGATTTGATGACATCGAAGAGGCCTCACATTCCTGGCCTTCATTGACTTCGGTTCATTGTGACGTGGCGGGTTTCGGGCAGGGGGTTGCACAGACCATACTGACCTGGCTGGAAGACGGGAGCATTCCCGAAAAAACACGTCGCACGGCGGTCGCACTCAGAGTTCGCGGATCAAGCGCAGATGGCGATTGATCACTGACCGGTCAGACGGCAGTCCTTGAGGGCAATGACGACACACTTTTGAACCAGTGGTTTCGGGAGGAAAAGGTTGAGCCCGAATGCCCGATCACGGTGGTCAGCCTGAAAACCGGCAAGATCGAGCGTCGGCTGGATCTGGAAGGCGAGGTCATGAACAAGATGTTGCGGCCCGTTGGCGCTCCGGCCAGAAACTTCCGATTCAAAGCCGTCTGTTGTGATGGTCTCCTGAGGGTTTGGTCGATCAATACAGGCGTCCCGGGAATCGGGTCCCTGCCTACTGGCAATTGCCGCGAGGCAGATGGAGGAAATTAGACCTTGCTTGTCCTGTCTGCGCTCCGATATTCCCGAAGAAACCCAAGGAAGTCATGGATGTGGTCATGATCCTGTCCAGCGCCCAACGATTTTGTGCCATGGCCGTTGTCCTGGGCGCCATACTGCTTGCCCCCGCCTTGGTCCGGGCCGAGACACTGACGGTGTTTGCTGCCGCCAGTCTCAAGACCGCCCTGGACCGGGTCGCCGCCGATTACCAAGCGGAGACCGGTCAATCCGTGACGCTGTCCTACGCCGGTTCCCCGATCCTGTCGCGGCAGATCCAACTTGGCGCGCCCGCGGATGTGTTTGTCTCGGCCAACTCAAAATGGATGGATGTGCTGGAAACCGGTGGCCAGATCGACGCCACCACACGTGTGGATTTGCTTGGCAACAGCCTGGTGCTGGTTGGGTCTGAGGACGCAGGCCAGATGGCTGAGATCGGGTCGGAGTTCAATCTGATCGGGCGGCTCAAGGGTGGTTATCTGGCCATGGCCATGGTTGATGCGGTGCCCGCTGGGCTCTACGGCAAGGCGGCTTTGCAGCACCTCGGCCTGTGGGAATGCGTCTCGGACAAAGTCGCGCAGGCCGACAATGTAAGGGCGGCACTAGCTCTGGTCGCGACTGGAGCCGCGCCGCTGGGGATAGTCTACGCCACCGATGCACTGGCCGAGGAGCGCGTTCAGATCGTGGCCCATATCCCCGAAACGGCGCATCCGCCCATCGTTTACCCGGCAGCCGTCACCCAGCGTGGCGGCACGGAGGCGCGTGAATTTCTGACCTATCTGCAAGGCGATACGGTGCAGCGGATATTTGCGGAGCAGGGATTTACCCTGCCCGGTGAGTAGGCGCGTGGACTGGCTGAGCCCGCAAGAGTGGAGCGCGCTTGCCCTGTCGCTGCAGGTGTCGTTCTGGGCCACTCTGGTCTCGCTGCCGCTGGGGGTTCTGGCCGCCTATGCGCTGGCCCGCTGGCGGTTTCCGGGGCGGCAGATTCTGAACGGGCTGGTGCATCTGCCGCTCATCATGCCGCCGGTGGTGACCGGATATCTGCTGCTGTTGACTTTCGGCACGCAAGGACCTGTAGGCGGGTTGCTGGAACAGATGGGCATCGTGTTCGCTTTTCGCTGGACCGGAGCCGCGTTGGCTGCCGGTGTCATGGCCTTTCCGCTCATGGTCCGCGCCATCCGGCTGTCGATCGAGGCGGTTGACCCCAAACTGGAACAGGCGGGTGCCACGCTGGGCGCGTCACGCGGCTGGGTGTTTCTGACCGTGACCCTGCCGATGATCCTGCCGGGCGTGATCGCGGGGGCCATCCTTGCCTTTGCCAAGGCGATGGGAGAGTTCGGGGCCACGATCACCTTTGTCTCCAACATCCCCGGTCAGACCCAGACGCTGCCCTCGGCGGTCTACGCGTTCCTGCAGGTGCCGGGCGGTGAAGGGTCGGCGATGCGGCTGGTGGTGATCTCGATCGTCGTAGCGCTGGGCGCTCTCTTGCTGTCGGAACATGTGGGCCGCCGCGCCGCGGCCAGGGTGGCCGGGACATGAGCCTGTCTGTGCGCCTGACCCACCGCCTCGGCGGGCTCGCCCTCGATACGGCGTTCGACGCGCCGCCGGGGGTGACGGTGCTGTTCGGGCGCTCGGGCTCGGGCAAGACCACGATCATCAACGCAGTGGCCGGGTTGCTGCGGCCGCAGGCGGGGCGGGTGGCGATTGACGACCGGGTTCTGTTCGATATCGCCCAGGGGCTGTGGCTGCCGCCGCATCGGCGCAGGCTGGGTTACATCTTTCAGGAGGGGCGCCTGTTCCCGCATCTAACGGTGCGGCAGAACCTGGCCTATGGTCGCTGGTTCGCGCCCCGCAATGCGCAGCGCGAGAGCGTGGATAAGGTGGTCGAGATGCTGGGTATCGGCCATCTGCTGACCCGCAGGCCGGCAATGCTGTCGGGCGGCGAGAAACAGCGTGTCGCCATTGGCCGCGCCTTGCTGGCCAGCCCGCGCCTGATCCTCGCCGATGAACCATTGGCGGCGCTGGACGAGGCGCGCAAGGCCGAGATCCTTCCCTATTTCGAACGGCTTAGGGACGAGGTCTCCGTCCCGATCCTCTACGTCACCCACTCCGCCGCCGAAGTGGCGCGGCTGGCGACCTCGGTCGTGGCGTTGCAGGATGGCAAAGTGGCCGGCCATGGCCCGGCAGCCGAGGTGCTGGCCGATCCCGCCGTGGCGCCCGCCGGGGTCCGCGCAGTTGGTGCGATCCTGCAGGCGCGGGTCAGGGCGCATCACGCCGATGGGCTAACCGAGCTCGACGCCGGGGGCGACAGGCTGTTCCTGCCGCGCATATCGCATCCGGAGGGTGAAGAACTGCGTGTTCGGATCGCAGCGCAGGAGGTGATCCTGTCCAACCGCAAACCCGAGGGGCTGTCGGCGCTGAACGTCCTGCAAGGCACCGTGGCCGGGCTGCGCGCCGGTGAGGGGCCGGGGGCCATTGTCTCGGTCCGTACCCGCGCGGGCATGGTGCTGGCGCGCGTCACCCGCCGTTCGGCGGATGCGCTGGGGCTGGTTGAGGGGGCGGAATGCTATGCCGTCGTCAAGACCGTGGCCATCGCGCCAGAAGATGTAGGCGGGCGGATTGCCGGCCAGGAGGGGTAAAACCCTCTGCTGCAAGGACCCAAACTGCCCGGTCAGACCCACTTGGCCAAGGGAGGCAGGCTCATCAGTACCGCATCAGGGTCATGGCCGGTTTCCAGCCCGAACTTGGTGCCCCGGTCGTAAACGAGGTTGTACTCCGCGTAGAGCCCGCGATGGACAAGCTGAGTGTCCTTGTCGGCCTCGGTGAAGGGCTGGACGCGGCGTTTCTCGACCAGCGGCAGGAACGCGGGCAGGAAGGCGCGGCCAATGTCCTGGGTCAGCGCGAAATCCGTCTGCCAGTCGCCGGTGCAATAGTCGTCCATGAAGATGCCGCCCACACCCCGGGCACGCTTGCGGTGGGGGATGTAGAAATACTCGTCTGCCCAATCCTTCAGGCGGGGGTAATGGCCGGGGCCGTGCGGGTCGAGATGGCGTTTCTGCTGATCATGGAAATGCGTCGTGTCCTCGTCATATTCGATGCAGGGATTGAGGTCTGAGCCGCCGCCGAACCACCAGGCATGTGGCGTCCAGAACATGCGCGTGTTCATGTGGACTGCGGGCACATGCGGGTTGCGCATATGGGCGACCAGAGAGATGCCGCTGGCCCAGAAGCGGGGATCGTCCTTCATGCCGGGAATGCCTTTGCGCGCGGCCATGGCCTGCTGCGCCCGTTCACCGAGCTGGCCGTAGACGGTCGAGACATTGACGCCGACCTTCTCGAACACGCGGCCCCCGCGCATGACCGACATCAGTCCGCCGCCCGTATCCGATCCGTCGTCCGATTGGCGTTTGGTCTCGGTCACCTCGAACCGTCCTGGTTCGGCTTCGGCGAAGGGTCCCTGATCGTGGCTGTCCTCAAGCGCTTCGAACGCGGTGGTGATCTCGTCACGCAGTTGGCGGAACCAGGCGGCGGCGGTGGCTTTTTCGGCGGCGAGCGAGTTGGTCATGGCGGGTCCTTGATGGCGCGCATGTGGCGAGGTCCCCCTCACCCTGGCCCTCTCCCCCGGGGGGAGAGGGAAGCGCGGGGTGGCAAGTCAGTGTGCGGGTGCGGCAACGGGGTCGAGCAGGGTGCGGCCGCCATCGATGGTCAGAATCTGGCCGGTCATGAACCCGGCGGCGTCCGAAGCGAGGAACTGGGCGGTGTCGGTCAGTTCGGTCGGTGCGGCGATACGTGCCAGCGGCGTGTGGTTTTCGATATCTTCGCGGAAATCGCGGTTTTCTTTCAGCGTGGAACGCAGCGAGGCGCTCATCACTGAGCCCAACGCGATGGCGTTGACGCGGATGCGGTTGGGGGCCAGCGCCACCGCCATTGAGCGGGTCAGCTGATCCAGCGCGGCGGTCGAAACGGAATAGGCCATCAGATCGGGATGGGTGCGGCGCGCGGCAATGGAGGACAGGTTGATGATCGCGCCCGCCGGGCCCTCATCGTCATCGCCCGCCTGCTTGATCATCCGCTTGGCGACCACCTGGCTGAGGCGTAGCGCGGGCATCAGGTTCTGGTTCAGCAGCGTCTTGACCGAGTCGTCGTCGGTATCCAGCGGATCGGACGGGATCACTTGGCGCGAGCCATTGACCAGGATATCCACCTGATCGAACGCGTCGAGCGTGGCCGAGAGCAGATTGGCAATGGTCAGCTTCTCGCGCAGATCGCCCGCGAAATAGCGCACATTGCCTTCGTCCACCTGTTCGCCCAGCTCTTCGATCAGGCGTTTTTCGTCCATGTCCGCGAACATGACATTGGCTCCCGCCTCGGCGAACTTGCGGCCGATGGCAAGGCCGATACCATTGGCGGCGCCGGTGATGATGGCGGTCTTGCCTGCGATGGAAAAGGACATGCGCTTCCTCCTGAGTTGCGGCGCAGGTTAGCCGGGATCAGCGGCGGGGGCGAGAGGCGTAGAGCACCTTGAACCGATTGTTGCCGGTCACCTCTTCGACGGTCGTGAAACGCTCGGCCAGCGTGGCTTCGTAGGGCAGATGGCGGTTGGCGACCATCCACAGGTGTCCGGAGCCGGTGAGGTTGCGGGCAGCGGCTGTGATGAAGTCCTGCCCCAGCGCGGGGTCGGCACTGCGCGAAGTATGAAAGGGCGGGTTCATCACCACGGTGTCGACGGGCTCGGGCGCTTTCCATCGGCGCGCATCGGCCCAGTGAAAGCTGGCGCGCGGGTCGGGCACGTTGGCGCGGGCGCAGGTGAGGGCGGTGTGGTCGGCCTCGACCAGATGAATCGTGCGAATTTCATCGCTGTTCAGAAGCCGGGCCGACAGAAACCCCCAGCCCGCGCCCAGATCGGCGATGTGGCGGCCCGGCTTGTCGGGCAGGGCGGCCAGCAATAGTTCGGAGGCTGGGTCGATGCCATCGGCGGAAAACACGCCGGGAGCGGTGCGGAACCCGTCCACCTGCTGCACCTCGGGCGCAGCCCAGTCGGCGAAAGTCTCGGCATCGGCTTGAAACCAGAAGATCTTGCCATGCGCTTTCGAGATCGGCCCCTCGACCGGCACCCGTCTACGGATGTCCTTCATCAGGCTGTCGATGCCATCGGTCTTGGCGCCGTCCACCACCACGGTGCCCGAGGCGCGGGTGCAGGCCCGATGCACCATCGCGCGGGCCTGTGCCTTGGCGCGCGGCAGGAACAGCACCGCATCGGCGCAGGAATCGTCCGCATCAGGCGTGGCGGCAAAGCCCTGCGTAGCGAAATGGTCGTGAAACGGTTTGAACGGCTGCATCACCTGCGACCCGCGCGGTAGCGCCGACAGGTCATGATCCGGCGTGGGCAGCAGGATCGACAGCGGATCGGACAGGGTCAGGCCGGCATCAAGGGCGAGGGTCAGGCGGGCAGACATTGGATCATCCGGAATAATGGGCGCGGTGCCCGGCTTCTGGCCGGCACAGTCCGAAGGCCAACGGCCTCAGTCTTCTTTTTCCATGGTGCACTGCAACGGGTGCTGATGGCGGCGGGCGAAATCCATCACCTGTCCCACCTTGGTTTCGGCGATCTCGTGGCTGAATACTCCGACCACTGCGACACCTTTCTTGTGAACCGTCAGCATGATCTCGAACGCCTGTGCGTGGGTCATGCTAAAGAACCGCTCGAGCACGTGGACCACGAACTCCATCGGCGTGTAATCGTCATTCAGCAGCAGCACCTTGTAGAGCGGCGGGCGCTTGGTCTTGGCGCGCGTCTGAACAAGGACCGAGGTGCTTTCATCCTCGTCCTCTTTGTCCGACATCATCAGGGGCTCTAGCAGCATCGGGCAGCGGTATCCGATTCCGGGTTCGGTTTGGTGGAATGCTTATATAACCTTAGAGCGGCATTGGAAAAGAGAAAGCAAACGCGACAAATGCAACAAAACCTCACCACGGTCGGTTTCGATGCGGATGATACGCTGTGGCATAACGAACGGTTCTTTCAACTGACGCAGGCGCATTTTGCCGATCTGCTGGCCGATCACGCCGAAAAGGACCACCTGATGGAGCGGCTGCTGGTCGCCGAACGGCGCAACATCCGGCACTATGGTTACGGAGTGAAGGGGTTTACTCTGTCGATGATCGAAACCGCGATCGAGGTAACCGGCGACCGGGTGCCCGCCTCGGTGATCCGGAAACTGATCGAGGCCGGGCAAGAAATGCTGGCCCATCCCATCGAACTGCTGCCGCATGCGCGCGAGTCGATCGAGGCGCTGGCTGAAAGCCACCGCGTGATTCTGATCACCAAGGGAGACCTGATCGATCAGGAGCGCAAGCTGGCGCAGTCGGGCTTGGGAGAATTGTTCGACGAGGTGAAGATCGTGTCGGAAAAGACGCCGGACGTATATCTGTCGATTTTTGCCCGTCACGGAGACGGGGCGGACCGGGCGATGATGGTCGGCAATTCCCTGCAGTCCGACGTGCTGCCTGCAATTGAGGCAGGCGGGTGGGGCGTTCATGTGCCGCACGGGCTGGTGTGGGAGCATGAGCATGCCGAAGCGCCTGAAGATGCGCCACGTTTTCGTGAATTGCCCGATCTCGGGGCGCTGGCCGATCTGGTTCACACGCTGGCCTGATCCAGTCCGGCCTGTGGCAGATTGGCGTCATCTGCGGGAAAACTGCGTTGTTTTCATGACATAATTCCGCCCTTTTCGCCGGTTTAGTGCTCTGACACACACAATTCCCAACATGTGGATAACTTTGGGCGCGGAATTGCGACGAGGCGTCTGCTTCGGGTTTATTTTGGCCAGACGCTGTGTTAGCCTTGCGTCAATAACAAGCAGTGTTGCTGACCGGGAAAACCCGGCGGCGTTGAGGCAGACAGAGGCGAGTATCGTGCAGGTACGGCGGACAGGGCCGGCCCGTTTGGGCCTGATTATCCTTACTTTTCTGTGGCTATTTGTGCTGTTGCCGCTCAGTTTGGCGGCAGCTCCATATGCGGCGATGGTGATTGACGCCCGTACGGGCGAGGTGCTGCATTCCCGCAATGCGGACACACGGCTGCATCCGGCCTCTCTGACCAAGATGATGACGCTCTACATCGCGTTCGAGGCGGTGCGGAACGGCGAGATCAGCCTGGATACCAAGGTGAAGATCACCAAGCACGCGGCAAGCGAGCCGCCCTCCAAGCTGGGCCTGCGCAGCGGGCAAAGAATCGCTTTTCGCTATTTGATCCGGGCGGCTGCGGTGAAATCGGCCAATGACGCCGCAACGGCCATCGGCATCGCCATCAGCGGATCCGAGGCCGCGTTTGCACGCCGGATGACCCGGACCGCCAAGGCGATGGGGATGACGCGCACGACATTCAAGAACGCCCATGGCCTGACCGAGTCGGGGCACCTGTCTACGGCGCGCGACATGACCACGCTCGGGCGGCACCTGCTCTACGATTATCCGCAATATTACAACCTGTTCTCGCGGCGCGAGACCCATGCGGGAATCAAGACCGTGCCCAACACCAACCGCCGCCTGCTGGCCGCCTACAAGGGCGCGGACGGGATCAAGACCGGCTATACCCGCGCGGCGGGCTTCAACCTCGTGGCGTCGGCCAAGCGCGGTGACGAGCGCATCATCGCAACCGTCTTTGGCGGCAAGTCGAGCGCATCGCGCAATGCCAGGGTGGCCGAGTTGCTGGATATTGGGTTCCGCCGGGCGCCGTCGCGCGCGCCGATCCGCAAGCCGGGCCGTCCGGCTTATGCTGGCAACAAAGGCACCGGCGCTGGCAAGGTTATCAAGGTGGCCAGCGTTTCCACGCGCAGCTTGCGTCCGGTCATGCGACCGGCAGCGCTTGGCACCGTTCAGATCGCCGGCACTGTGGCAGAAACTGCAGCGAAGAATGGCGACAAGATCCAGGCCGGGATCAGCGCGGCCATCGCGGCCGCTGATGTGATCACTCCGCAGGCGCCGGTTGCATCCGGCGACACACGCCCGGCGCTGCGTCCGGAAAACCTAGTCCTGGCTTCTGCGACACCGGCAGAGCAACCTGAACCCGAGCAGGAGGTGGTCACCCGTCTGTCCACTTCGGGCGGGCATCTCTGGGGCATCAATGTGGGCCGTTTCACCACCCGGTATCAGGCTGAGAAGGTGCTGTTGAGAACCGCCTTGGCCGAGATGACCACGCTGGATGGCACGCTGCGCAAGGTCAACCAAAGCTCGCGCGGGTTCGATGCCACCTTCCAGGGCATGACCCGCGAGCAGGCTGATCTGGCCTGCCGCCGTCTGACGGCGCGCAATGTCACCTGCTTTATGATCGGGCCGTCCTAATCGCCCACCACCAGCGCCCATGCTGCGGGATCCCGCGAACGCGCCGGGTTCCCGCGTTAATCTCGCTGCACCCGTGCGTTTAAATCGAGTCATTTTGGGACAGATCCGAGCCTTTTTTCTGCGGTTCTTCGTATCCGGTTTGAAAAGTCCGCTCGCGGCGCAAACCGATTTTGTTTGCCAGAACCGAGAACCCTTCCTAGGCTGATGTCATAAAACTGTTACAAAACAGATTGCTCTGGGAGGATTAACATGACTTCGTTGAAGAAACTGGCTGGTGCGTCAGCACTGGCCTTCGTCGCGGCAGCGGGTACAGCGCAGGCCGACAAGCTGACATTTTACTGTTCGGCGCAGGAAGACTGGTGCCAGCTGATGGCGAACAGTTTTCAGGATGCCACCGGAATTGACGTCGCGATGACGAGGAAGTCTTCGGGGGAGACCTTTGCGCAGGTCAAGGCCGAAAGCTCAAACCCAAAGGGGGACGTCTGGTGGGGTGGAACGGGTGATCCGCATCTGCAGGCGGCCGAAGAAGGGCTGACGGCGGAATACATCTCGCCCATGCGGGACCAGCTTCATCCTTGGGCAATTGCGCAGGCCGAGAGTGCCGGCAACAGGACCATCGGGATTTACTCCGGCGCGCTTGGATATGGCTACAACTCCGACCTTTTGGCCGCCAACAACCTGCCGGAACCGGCGTGTTGGAAAGACCTGCTCAAGCCGGAATACAAAGGCCACGTGCAGATGGCGAACCCCAACTCGTCGGGCACTGCCTACACAACGCTGGCAACGATGATGCAGTTGTTCGGTGAGGATGAGGGCTTTGAATTCATGAAAGGCCTTCACAAGAACATCAACCAATACACCAAGTCCGGTTCGGCACCCATCAAAGCGGCGGGGCGCGGTGAAAACACGGTTGGCATTGTCTTCATGCACGACGCCGTCAAACAGGCCGTATCGGGTTTTCCGGTGAAGGTTGTCGCGCCCTGCGAGGGCACCGGGTATGAAATCGGCTCGATGTCGATTATCGAAGGCGCGCGTAATCTGGAAGAAGCTCAGAAGTTCTATGATTGGGCGTTGAGCGCCGAGGCGCAGAACCTTGCTCTGCAGGTGAATGCGTTCCAGGTGCCGTCAAACAAGGGTGCTGAAACCTCGCCATCGGCCCCCGATATGTCGCAGATCACGCTGATCGACTACGACTTCAAAAAGTACGGATCGTCAGATGAACGCAAGCGCCTGTTGAAGAAATGGGACGACGAGGTATCCACCCTGCCTCAATAACCCATGCGTCAACTGACATCTGAAAAAACGTCCCATCCGGTTCTGATCTTCTGGATTGCTGCCGGATGGGTCGGGTTCTTCCTCCTCCCCTGGTACGGGGTGGAGGAGTTTTTTTCGTTCGAGTGGCTGATTGACGGCTACCCGTTCGATGAGGACTACGCGCCGGCCGGCTTTCTGATTGCGCAAGGCGAAAAGCTCTGGCTGGCACCGATGGTCCTGGCCTTGCTCGTGCCGCTGCTGGCGCTGGGCAAACGCAAGATTGACCCGATCTACGCCAAAGTGCTGATCCTCGCGGGGGCATGGGGATTTGGGTGGCTCATCCTCCAGGGGTTTGGGATTGGTATCCGCGGCTGGAATTTCGAGTGGGCAGAGGCCCTGTTCGGCGACCTCGGCGACCGCCAGTTTGGAATGGGATACGGCGCGCTGATCTGCGCCTCGGCGTTCCTGTTCCTGTTCACACAAGGCATTGCGGCCCGTGGGGCCATCAACGGGGACGTGTTTGTCGTCAGCGCGATTGGAGGCGTGATCGTCATTGTCACGGCCTTTGTGTTCTTTCCCATCGCAAAGATGCTCACCGCCGCGTTCATCACAGATGATGGCGGTTATTCTGGCAGCGTCTTTCTTTCGAAATTCTTCGATGACCGGTTATGGGGGCTTGGATGCCTGTCGGGCAGCCGCTGCGGGGCTGCCTGGAATTCGCTTTTCCTGGCGGTTCTTGTCGGCGTCGTCACCACCGTACTGGGTCTGATCTTTGCATTGGTCGTCACGCGATCCGGCTTTCGGTACAAGCGCGCGCTGCGGGCGCTGACCGTTCTTCCGATCATCACGCCACCTTTTGTGATCGGGCTTGCGCTGATCCTGCTTTTTGGCCTGTCAGGCACGGTCACCGTGTTCTTTGCGGATGTCTTTGGCGTGCAGCCCACCAGATGGCTCTACGGTCTGCCCGGTATTCTCATCGCCCAGACCCTGGCGTTTACCCCCATCGCGTTTCTGGTGCTGATCGGCGTGGTCGAGGGGGTCTCTCCCTCGATGGAAGAAGCCGCGCAAACCCTGCGCGCCAGCAAGTGGCAGGTATTCAAGACCGTATCTTTGCCATTGATGCGCCCGGGCCTGGCAAACGCGTTCCTGTTGGGGTTCATCGAAAGCATGGCCGATTTCGGCAACCCGCTTGTTCTGGGCGGCAATTTCGATGTGCTGTCGACCGAGATTTTCTTTGCCATTGTCGGCGCTCAATACGATCAGGGCAAAGCTGCGGTGCTGGCCATGGTGCTGCTTTGCTTTACCCTTGGCGCCTTTTACGCGCAGCGTTTCTGGTTGGGAAAAAAGAGCTATACCACCGTGTCCGGAAAAGGGGACAGCGGGGTGCACCCACATATGCCGCGCGCGCTTTCCATGCCGGTTTTGGCACTGGCGATGATCTGGGCCGGGTTCACAGCCATCGTCTACGCTATGATCTTCTACGGATCGGTGGTCGAGCTTTGGGGCGTCAACAACACGTTGACGCTCAAACACTATGTCACGGCCTTCTCCTTCCGGCTGGAAGAGGGGGGCATTCGCTGGTCCGGCGCCGCCTGGGACAGCTTCTGGACAACGCTCAAGATCGCGGGAATTGCTGCACCTCTGACCGCAATCGTGGGGCTGATCACGGCCTACCTGCTGACCCGGCAGTCCTTTGCGGGCAAGAATGCGTTCGAGTTCGGCACGATGCTCAGCTTCGCCATTCCTGGAACCGTGATCGGGGTCAGCTATATCCTGGCCTTCAATGTTCCGCCGATTGAAATCACCGGTACCGGCATCATCCTTGTTGTCAGCTTTATCTTCCGCAACATGCCCGTTGGCGTGAGGGCCGGCATCGCCTCGATGTCGCAGCTCGACAAATCGCTGGACGAATCCTCTCTGACTCTCGGGGCGAATTCCTGGCAGACCTTTCGCCGTGTCATCCTGCCTTTGCTCAGGCCCGCGATCCTGGCCGCGTTGGTCTATAGTTTTGTGCGGGCAATGACCGCGATTTCCGCCGTAATCTTCCTGGTTTCGGCCGAGTATGACATGGCCACCAGCTACATCATCGGGCGGGTCGAGAACAACGACTATGGTCTTGCCATTGCTTATTCCACCACGCTGATCTTCGTGATGCTCAGCGTAGTGGCGCTGATGCAGGTTATCGTTGGTCGGACCGAGATTGGCCGCCGCATGACCCAATCGCGCACCAACGTATGAGGACGCCCGGAAAATGAGCCTGAACTCCAAAGCCGCGCCCGTCAGTTTTCGAAATGTCACCAAGGTCTATGGCAAGGACGTGGTGGCGGTCGACGATATCAATCTTGAGATCGACGCAGGAAAGCTTGTGACCCTGCTGGGTCCTTCCGGGTGCGGCAAGACCACGACTTTACGCATGATCGCCGGGCTGGAAATGGCCAGCAAGGGGACGATCCATATCGGCGACAGGGATGTCACGCTGCTGCCCGCGACTGACCGCGACGTGTCGATGGTGTTTCAATCTTACGCCTTGTTTCCGCACATGACGGTGATGGAGAACGTGTCCTACGGGCTCGGTTTCTCGGGCTTCGACAAGGCCGAGACCAAGGATCGTGCGATGCAGGGGCTGGATCTCGTCGGGCTGCGCGGATTTGGTGACCGGCTGCCATCCGAGTTGTCAGGCGGACAGCAACAGCGCGTCGCCGTCGCGCGTGCGCTGGTTCTGGAACCGCAGGTGCTGCTGTTTGACGAGCCGCTCTCTAACCTGGATGCAAAGCTGCGGCGGCAGGTCCGTGAAGAGATACGGGAAATCCAGCAAAACCTTGGCCTTACAGTCGTTTACGTGACCCACGATCAGGAAGAGGCACTGGCCGTCTCTGACGAGATCGTTGTGATGCGGAACGCGGGCATCGCCCAGATCGGCACTCCGCGCCAGTTGTACGACGCCCCCGCCGATCGTTTCGTCGCGGATTTCATCGGCGAGGCGAACATCATCCCCTGTGAAATCACCTCTGTTAGCCAAGACATCGCGTCGATCAGTGTAGGGGACTTCACCCACACTCTGCCCGCACGCGGGTTAGGGGCGGGCGCGGCCCTATTGGCGGTGCGCCCAACCCGGCTAAAGATTGGCGCGCCGTCGGGAATGGGGATGTCAATCGCCAAAGCCACCTATGTCGGCAGCCGGATGGAATACACTCTGGAAGCCACATTCGGGCAGATCTTCGCCATCAGCGAAAACGTCGATGCGCCACTGGAAGCAGGAACAGAGGTTACCGTTGGATTGGACAAAGTAGGCCCGGTTCTGCTGCCGGCGGAATAATCGGCTAAATTCGTATCGATCCCGCCGCCTTGTCGAGGCCTATCCCATCGTCTTTGACAATGATCTGGATCTTATCCATGTTGGAAAGGTCACTAACCGTCACTCGAACTTGCCCACGATGTCTAGTTTCTTTCTTGGACCTATCGTCAATGGCGAAGAACGCGTTGCTCACCGCTTCAAATAGTGGCAGCAACCTTGAGCCGGGGTGGACGGCTTTGGCAGCTTTCGAACTCGATTTTCGATGTTAGGTGAAAGTGTGGTCAACTATAACTCCATAATCGCTATGGTTGTGGACGCTAGTCCGAGACAGCCAAACGCGCAACTCCCTTGTGCAACGGCGACAGGCGATCATCTCGAAGAAAGGGCACAGCGTGTCGCACGAGTTTGTTCCAAGCCGGGCACTTTCATTTTTTGGGATCGCTCCTGTAGACCCTGGCTATATTTACGTTCTGAGTGCTGGCAATCGATTAAAGATTGGAAGGTCGAAGAGCAAGGAAGCGCGCCTCCGGCAAGCCAGAACGTGGCTGCCGGAATGTGAAGTTATCGGTGTCAAACCGTTCTGGAATCACAGGGATACAGAGAAGTACTTGCAGTTTGGAATGACGCGTTTTTGGTTCAAGGATGAGTGGTACGAGTTTGAGGGCGACGAATTTGAAGAGTGGTTCCTCGCTGAGTTCCAATCATTTAGTGACACTGACATCAATTCGGACTCCGTGGATTTCATCTAATTCATGAACTCGACTGGCATGAGCGAGTTGCCCCTCGAGTTCTCTGAACGTAGGTCGTCGAAGCTAGCTTTCTTACGCGATGAAAGTTCACACTTGGCAAACTGTGTGAAGCGAGAAGCACGCAATCGCGAAGATGAGTAGCCAAGCAGTACTCTTTGGCACCCAAGCGACACCCACAACGTCTCAGCAAAAAATGGATTGGATCAAGGGCGCCGCAATATTACTCTTATTTTCAATGATTTAATGGTGCCCCGGGGGCTCTCTTTCTTTCATAGAAAGATCAATCGGTTACCATGCACGCCCACTTGAGAGCAACAATTGAGCAACAATGCGTAATCTCAAAGGCACACAGAGACTTTCTCTGTGTGCTATTTTGGACCGTAGGAGCCTGATCTGCAAGCTCGCTTTATTTGTGGGCAAAGAATAACCCCATTGGAGACTTCTTTAGTTCCTGTTTGACCTTCCCCCCGATTTTCGGGCCATTGCGAACTGGAATTTTCCACCTTTGAAT
>NZ_WPZY01000028.1 GCF_013031405.1 Ruegeria sp. HKCCD8929
GTAGACAGGTTGTTCGACTGTGGCAACAAACAAAGCTGCCATTCACGCACTGCGCAGCATGGGTTCTTCTGGGCTCACTGGGCAATGCACACCGCTTTTCGAACCGTGTTCAGAACGCCTTCCAGCTCAGTCTTCGGTACTCCACCAAAGGCGAGCCTTAAGGCCTGCGGAGCTGCGGCAGTGGTTGCGAACGGCTCCGCGCCGGACACCGAGAAACCGTGCTCCTTCAACCGCGCGACAATAGGTTGAGCGCGAACACCTTTCTCGAGCGGCATCCAGGCGAAGCCCGCATTAGGATGTGACAGGACGGGCTGCGTACCGAAAACTTTCCGCCAAACAGACTGGCGCGCCGCTCCATCGCGCCTGCGGTTTTCTTCAGACACCTTCAGAGTCCCGTCTTCGATCCAGCCCGCGACCAAACCAGAAATCAGCGCCGGAGCATTCCAAGTCGTCGCACGGACGGCCTCCAGGAGTGGCAGGGTCCGGCTTGCAGGGGCTATCACATATCCCAGCCGCAGCCCTGTCGCGAGATTCTTTGAAAACCCGCCGATGTGAACTGTCCGGTCGGGTGCCAGGGAATAGAAGCTAGGCGGCGGGTTCCGCTCCAGGAACGCATAGGCGGCGTCTTCAATGATCAGCAGGTCGTGCCTCTGTGCGACGTCGAGCAGGCGAAGACGTGTTGCCTCATCCATGACCGATCCCAAGGGGCTATGGACCGTCGGCATCAGGTAAACAGCGCGAATCTCCCGCAATTGGCACAACCGCTCAAGTTCATCAGGGTCCATGACACCCTGCGTTCCTTCGACCGGGAGGAGGTTAAGACCGCGTAACGTCGCGGCGGATTTGAAACCCGGGTAGGTGAGAGGATCTGCAGCAATCAAATCGCCATACCGGAACAGCCCCAAACAAGTGACTGCCAGGCTATGCTGGCTGCCCGAAGTTACCAGCAGGCAGTCAGGGTCAACCTGGCCCAGAACCGGGGCAAGGCTTTCGGCAATGATCCGGCGTTCGTGCAGCCGCCCGCCGTGAGGCTGATAGCGCAGCATAGCTTCCAAATCACCTGCAGTTGCTAGCCGCCGCAATCCGCTGCGCAGCATGTCGGCGTCGGCAGCATCCCCTGGCATGTTGAAGACGAGGTCAGTGACGCCCTCGGCAGCGGTCTGATGGACGCCAAGCGTCACCGGCAGGCCGGGATCGCGCACAAATGTGCCGCGGCCGGCTTCGCCCGCAACCAGGCCGCGCTGCTCCAGCTCCTTGTAGACACGTGTTGCCGTCGCCAGAGCGACACCGGATTTCTCCGCAAATGCCCGGTGTGTCGGCAGTTTGGAGCCAGGGACCAGTTTCCCGTCCTGGATCGCGTTGGCAAGCATATCGGCAAGACGCGCGTATCGAGGCTTCTTCATGCGCCCACTGTCATTAGTACAATAGAAAAATTGTCATACAGAAAATCTCATGGCAATCCGGAAGAAAGTCAATCCATAAGGGTCACCGGATGCCGCGCTTCATCTCTTCCTGCCTGCTTGCCGCGAGCCTGTTCACCGTCACCTTTGCCGTGAACCTTCAAGCTCCGCTTTACGATGTATATGCGGCTGAGAGCAGTGTCGGAGCCACGGCTGTGACGGTGGCATTTGCTGCCTATGTTGGTGGTCTCATGCCAACGCTGTTGCTGCTGGGCGGGCTTTCGGACCGGATTGGGCGGCGTATTCCCATTGCGCTGGCCTTGATCCTCGGCGCATCGGCAACAGCAATACTGGTGCAATCTCCTAGCTGGACAAGCCTTGTCGCTGCGCGGTTTTTCTTAGGTGTCGGAACTGGTCTGGCGACCACTTCCGGGGCCGCTTACATGGCTGAAATTCTCGGCTCAGACCGCGCCCGGAATGCGGCCTTGGTTGTTACATCGGCAACGTCACTTGGTTTCGGCGGCGGTGCCCTGGCAACAGGTGTCAGCCTGGCGGTTCAGGGATCTACACTGCTGCCAGTCAGCTATGTTGCACTGTTTGCAGCGGCGCCGGTCTTGGCGGTGGCCGCCTTAATATTGCCCAAGGCAGACCGCCCGAAACCTGTCTCGCTTCTGCGGATGCCGGTCTTTCCGCCGGGGACATGGATGTTCGGTGCCGCGATGGCGCTGGCTTGGTCCACGACCGGCATGACCATTGCTGTCGTGCCTCTGCAGTTGGAGGCCAACGGCCTTGGCGGCTGGACCGGGCTTGTGATTTTCCTTGCCATCTTCGTGGGTTTTCTTTGCCAGCCCATCGCCCGGCGCATGACAAACGATCAGGCGCTTGCCCTCGGGTTTGTCCTGATCCCGCTCGGGTTCCTTGTACTCTTGGCCGGTGTCTGGCTGAAACTGCTGATCCTGGTTCTTGCCGGAACCTGCATCACCAGCGCAGCGAGTTATGGCTTCACTTATCTGGCCTCATTGGCAGAAGTATCATTGCGCGCTCCTGACGACCGCGCACGAGCCACCGCGGGTCTGTTCGTTTATGCCTATTCAGGGTTCTCACTGCCTGTAATCGCAAGCGGCGCGCTTGCTGATATGCTGGGGCTGCTGACGGCCATGGCCATCTTTGCGGTGGTCCAATTGTCGGCCACGCTGCTGATCATGAAATTGCGAAACCGCAAACCTGGGCCTGCTGGCGAGGCACTTGAAGCAAGTACAAGGAGCGTGTGAATGACTGCAAACGGAGATCGTCTTAGGATCATGATCCTGTTTGGCGGCCGGTCGGCAGAGCATGAGGTTTCGATACTGTCGGCAACCAATGTTCTGGAGGCAATCAACCAGGAAAAGTTCGAGCCTGTCCCAGTGTACATCGGGCGTGACGGTATCTGGAGGCCAAGTGAATTTTCGGACGGAAAGCTGTCAGTGCCCACCGAAGGGGCTTGTTTGAGCCCGGTTCCCGGCGGACGCGGGCAGGTCTTAAACCTTTCGGCCAAGGGCGCCGCAAACGGCATTTCTTCCGTCGATGCGATTTTCCCTGTTCTGCATGGCCAATGGGGTGAAGACGGTTCCGTGCCGGGACTCGCTACGGTTGCTCAAATCCCACTCGTTGGCTGCGGGCTTCTGGGGTCAGCGAACGCGCTGGAAAAAGAAGTTGCGAAACGGCTCCTGAAGGAAGCGGGCGTGCCGACGGCTAGGGCGATGACACTCAGACCTGACAGCCCGGAGACATTTGAAGAAGTCCGGAGAAAGCTGGGCGTGCCGTTTTTCCTGAAGCCAGCCACGCAAGGTTCTTCGGTCGGCGTTGGAAAGGTTTCAACTGAGGAAGACTACCACACCATTCTTGAGCGGGGGTTCGAGCTTGACCACAAGATGCTTGCTGAAGAGTACATAGACGGACGCGAGATCGAATGCGGTGTTCTGGAAAATCCAGATGGCTCCCTGATCGTCTCCTGCGCTGGCGAAATCGTTCCAGCTGACCAGCACGCCTTCTATACCTATGATGCCAAATACGTGGATGAAGGGGGTGCAGCCTTGCATGTGCCGGCCGAGCTTCCGGGTAGTCTGGAAACCAAGCTTCAGTCTATGGCAGCAAAGGCCTTCCGCGCCGTTGGCTGCGATGGCATGGCGCGCGTCGATTTCTTTTTGAAAGGTGACGGCGAGATCCTGGTGAATGAACTGAACACCATCCCCGGCTTCACGGACATCAGCATGTACTCAAAGGTAATGGAGGCCAGCGGGATCAGTTATAGCACGCTCATTGACAAGCTGATTGCACACGGGATCGAGAGGTTTCATGCCGAAGATCATCTGCAATGAAAGGAAACATGCGACGCGCGGGTGCTTGAAACAGCCGTTCGTGTGCCGCGCGGCATCGGTCAAAGTGGGCTCGGAGCCGACCTTGGAGCTTTCGCAGCATCGGATCGGAAGCCCTAGGTTGGTCATTCGTGGACGGCCCAGACCTGCCGTTGACCACTGTCTGCTGCCGCTGCGGTGCGGCCCGTGATTCCGGACTTTCGCTGCAACCGCAAATTTGCGTGTTGGACGGATTCACGCAGTGCGCAACAATCCCGCCTTTCGCTCGCTTCGCTACCGCCGTTGACGGCCATCGGTTGCCAAAAGAACACTCTTGTCTGTCCCATGTGTTTTTAGTGACCAAATGGCCTTGAAGTTACGTCAGCTACATTTGGTTGACGCCGACCAAGTCCGAATAGGAACGCTCACCGCGCGTGATTTGCCGTTTGAGGGTGTTTTTCGCCGCTTTAACCTTGCCCTCGCACAGGAAGGTCACGATCGCTTCATGTTCAGCAAACGACTTTGCCGTCTGCTCGGAGCGTTTTGACAGATGCGTCCGCATGGTTTGGACGATATCGCCGACTTTTTGGTAACCATCTCGCAAATAGCTGTTTTCGCAGTGCCTGAAAAAGGCATGGTGAAATTCCGCGTCAAGTTCCAAATACTGCTCGAATTCATCAGCCTCCCGCGCTTCAGACATCTTCGATACAGTATCTGCAAGTTCATCAAGCAGAGCGTAGCTGTTCTTATCAATTGCCTGCTCCATAGCTGCAGATTCGAGGATGAGCCTGTATTGGCAAAGCTGCACCACATCCTCCTGAGAAAGAGAAAAAACAAAGGCTCCTCGGTGCGGAAAAATCTGAACGAGACCCTGGAGATTTAGAGCCGATAGCGCTTCGCGAATCGGGGTTTTGCTGATGCCCATAGCGTTTGACAACTTGACTTCCGGCAGCGCTTCACCCAGCCGAAACGTGCCGTTGATAATGCCCTTTCGGATATGATCTTCGGCAGTTTTGCTCAACGAATCCGGTCGCTTAATCTGCAATATCTCGGTCATACTCTCTCCGCCCTTTTCGCCTTTCTAACACAATAGCACATGCATGCTTGATTTCTATATTAGATCTGATATCTCAGATGAGAGGTCGAAAAGTAGAAAACCAAACCCTTGGGAGGATACCTTGTTCAAGAAATCAACACTCGCGCTAGGCGTCGTTATGTCTGCCGGGCTTGCCTTCGCAGTATCAGCTGAAACAGTCATTAAGGTCGGGCATGGCGCTGCGGAAGCGTTTCACATGCATCGCGCGCTTCTGAAGTTTGAAGAACTGGTCGAAGCCGGCTCGAACGGTGCGATCGACGTCCAAATCTTCCCTTCGTCGCAGATGGGGCCTGATCGTGAGATGATCGAAGGCGTTCAAACAGGCGTTCTTGAAATGGCCATTCCACCGTCTTCTTTCTTCGCAGGCTGGGATCCGGCTTTTGCGGTGATCGAGCTTCCCTACATGTATGCCTCCAAAGACATCGCCTTTGATGTTCTTGATGGTGAGGCCGGTGACGGAATGCTCGGACGGGTCGAAAATCAGGGGCTGGTCGGTCTTGGCTGGCTTGAGTTGGGTGTACGCAACGTGACCAACAATGTCCGTCCGGTTGCAACACCTGAAGACCTCGAAGGCGTCAAGCTGCGCACCATGAAAGTTCCGGCGCATGTGGCAACATTCGAAACACTAGGGGCCAACCCAACACCGATGAACTTTGGCGAGGTCTATTCTGCCCTCCAGCAAGGCGTGATCGACGGACAGGAAAACCCCCTGGCGATCATTACCTCGCAGCGTTTCTACGAAGTGCAGAAATACCTTTCGACCACGGGCCATGTCTTTGCGGTCTACATGCCGGTCGTCTCCAAGACGTTCTTTGACTCGCTGCCTGCGGAGCATCAGCAACTGATCCGGGACTCGATGGCCGCCGCACGTAACTATCAGGCTGAACTGGTCGCCAGCGAAGATGCGGAACAGCTGGAACAGATCCGTGCCGCTGGTGTCGAGGTTCTGGAACTAACTGCAGAGCAGAGACAGGCCTTTGCCGACAAAACCGAAAGCGTTCGCCTGCAATATCGCGATGAAGTTGGCGCCGATGCCTACGACGCTTGGGTCGCGGCGGTATCCGCAGCAAGCGGAAGCTGACCACGGTATACTCAGCCAATCCGGGCACCCGTGCCATGCAGGTTCGGGCGCCCCTTTCGTTCAAGGGGAGGTGAACGGTGTCGGTTATCAAATGGATCGATATGAATGCCGAAAAGGTCTTAGCCAGCGCACTTTTGGCGGCGATTGTCTTGTTGATCTTTGGCAATGTGTTCATGCGCTACATTCTGAATGCCTCTCTTTCATGGGGCGAAGAGCTAACGCTTTGGTTGTTTGTCTGGTTCGTCTGGCTTGGCGTCAGCTACGCATTCCACATGGGCGATCATGTGCGCATCACGGTCCTGCGTGATGTCCTGAGCGAGCGGGCGAGGCTTTACGCGGATGTTGTGATCGCGCTTCTTGTCCTTGGGTTTCTGATCGTTCTGACAATTGAATGCATCAAGCTGATCCGGCAGCCCTTTGTGGCCAGCCAGACTTCAGTCGTGCTGGGGCTTCCGATCCCGATCCTTTACGCCTCGGCGCCGGTTGGCGCATGCCTGTCTGCAATCCGTGTCGTACAACATCTGCGCCGAACCCTGCGGCTAATCGCAGAAACCAAGGCGTGAGGGATTTCTGATGCTTGCAACAACGCTTTTCCTGACACTCTTTGCCCTTTTGATCTTCAGCGTGCCGATCGGCATCTGCCTAGGCCTCGCGACCATGATCGTGATGGTCTTCGTGGATGGCACGCCACCGATGGTTCTTCTGGCGCGTTCGGTGGTAACTGGGGCGGACTCCTTTCCGCTGATCGCTGTTCCCTTGTTCATTCTGGCAGGCGATCTGATGCAGCACGGCGGAATGTCCCGTCGACTGGTTGGCTTCGCCAATGCACTGATTGGGCATATCCGAGGTGGGCTGGCTTATGTGAACGTGCTCGCCTGCGTATTCTTTGCCGCCATATCCGGTTCGTCTCCCGCAACCGTAGCCGCCATCGGATCAAACATGATCCCCGAGATGGAAAAGGTCGGCTATACCCGCAAGTTCAGCAGCGCATTAACGGCGTCCTCGGGGATGATCGGCGTTATGATCCCGCCCAGCATCCCCTTCATCATCTATGGTGTTACCGCCGAAGTTTCGATCGGTAAGCTGTTTCTTGCAGGTGTTGTTCCCGGCATCCTCTTTGCCCTCATGTTCATGTTGGTCGCCCGCGTCCTGCTGCGAAAGGACGAGGTTATTCAGCAATCGACAACCACATTCTCAGGTCCGGGTGTCTGGCAGAGTTTCCGCTCTTCTATCTGGGCGCTACTGGTGCCGGTAATTATCCTTGGGGGCATCTATAGCGGTATCTTCACCCCTACCGAAGCCGGAGCCGTGGCCGTGGTTTATGCCGCCTTCATCGGTATCTTCGTCTATGGAGACATCACCCTCAAGGACCTGCCTGAGGTATTGGCGGGCAGTGCAAAGACCAGTGGGACCATTCTGATATTGGTGATCATGGCGACCGCCTTTGGCAGGCTGATCACGCTTGCAAGAATCCCGACAGAACTCGCTACAACAATCACCAGCCTATCCGATAATCCGATCATCATTCTGTTGTTGATCAATCTGCTATTGTTGGTGATCGGCATGTTCATGGAGACGATTTCGTCGATCATCATCATGACGCCTATCCTGCTGCCCGTCGCAACCGCGCTGGGTGTCGATCCGATCGTCTTTGGTGTCATTCTGACGGTTAATCTGGCCATTGGATTCTGTACACCTCCATTGGGTGTAAACCTGTTCGTGGCCAGCAGTATTTCGAAGGTTTCCATCGAAAGCCTCAGCCGGGCGATCCTGCCATTCTTTGCAGCCATGCTGATCCTGTTGATGTTCATCACCTATGTGCCCGCAATTTCCTTGGCCTTGCCGTCCCTTTGGTGACCGGCTGAGAACCTTCAAACGTTAGACAACCAGACCAGAGGACTCGGATGGATCTGGACCTATCCCACCCGTCGATAGAAGACCTTCGGAAAACCGCGCAAAAGCGCATACCGAAGTTTGCCTTCGAATACCTCGACAGTGCAACCGGACGGGAACTGGGGTTGAAGGTAAACCGTGACGCACTTGATGCCATCGGGTTCATGCCTCGTGTTCTGTGTGGTCGAACGAAGGCTAACCTGCAAACCACGCTGATGGGTCAAACATATGATCTGCCATTCGGGATAGCACCGGTCGGCATGTCCGGCCTGATGTGGGCGGGAGCAGAGCGGATGCTTGCAAAGGCTGCGGTTGCTCACAACATTCCGTTTTCGTTGTCCAGCGTAGCGGTTGCCTCGCCAGAAGATGTGGCACCCTACATTGGCAACAACGGATGGTTTCAGCATTACCCGGTGAATTCCCGCGACTTACGCCGTGCGATGCTGCCGAGGATCAAGGCAGCAGGATTTCATACGCTGATCATCACGGTGGACGTTCCAGAGGAGAGCCGGCGCGAACGACAACGCCGAGCCAACCTGACTGTGCCTCCAAAAGCTGACTTGCGCACGCTGACAGAAATGGCGTCACGGCCCGCATGGTGCCTTGCGCATCTGCGCGAAGGTATCATCCCGCGCATGCGGTTCTTTGACGATTACGTCCCCACGCGCGGGCGGGAAAGCTTTACCCATGCGGGCGCCCTGATCCGTGGGATTCCAGATTGGGACTACCTGCGCGAACTGCGAAAAGAATGGGAGGGCCACCTGATCGTCAAGGGTGTCCTGCGGCCGGAGGATGCGCAAAAAATGGTGGCTGAGGGCGTGGACTGCATCTGGGTATCAAACCACTCCGGGCGTCAATTCGAAGCCGGGCCCGCCGTGATCAATCAACTTCCGAACATCCGCGAGGCGGTCGGAACAGATGTGCCACTGATCTACGACTCCGGCGTTGCCTGGGGATTGGACATCATGCGCGCTCTGGCCAAGGGTGCGGATTTCGTCATGGTTGGACGTGCCTTTCAATATGCCGTCGCAGCGTTCGGAGCGCGTGGGGTCGACCATCTAGTACACATCCTTAAAGCTGACATCGAGGCCAACATGAGCCAGCTTGGCAGCGAAAACCTCGGCAGTCTGGCAGAGCACCTTCTGAGAACTGGTTGATCAACGCTTTCGGCGCACGGCGTATCACGCAGGCACGTTGGTATCCTCGTCAATCAGCCCCTTCACGATCAGATCAGCAGTTGAGCGCGAACAAGCCATCGGTAGATCATAGACCGTTGCGAGACGGGTCAGAGCCTTAACGTCGACATCGTGTGGCATGGGTGACAAAGGATCGACAAAGAAAATCAGTGCATCCAGCTTCTCTTCACAGATCATGGCACCGATCTGTTGATCGCCTCCGAGCGGTCCGCTTTTCAGGCAGGTCACATCCAGTTCTGGATAGGCTTGCTTAATGCGGCTGCCGGTGGTCCCGGTCGAAAAGATTTGCACTCCGGAAAAGCGGGCCTGTTGTAGACCCACCCATTCGACGATTTCGTCCTTTCGCGCGTCGTGGGCCACGAGCGCGAGACGCGGCGCATCACCGGATGAATTGTTCAACGTAGTTTTCTCCAAGACCGACTTCCGCGAAGTGTTTTCGGCACAGATCAATCTTGGTAAAGACATCTTCGTAGCCAGTGACCTTGCCCCACGGATCGACATAGCACATCACGCCATTGACTTGGAAATAAGTGACCATCTCTTCGACATCGTCCGGTACGACCAAAGTATGCGTCTCTCCCGGCGGCTCGAAAACATAGCTCCCTTCTTCAGCCACCCAATCATGTTCCAGATAATGCCAACGCCCTTTCAGGACGAAGCCGTGGACAGGCTGCGGATGGCGGTGCCGCGAAAGAACACCAGCTTTGCGCACTTTGAGAAGGTTCATCCAATAGCCTTGCGAGCGGTTCAGACAGAGCGGTCTGAACCAGACGTTTTCCGCCTGTGGAACCCATAGCCTTTCATCTTCGCTCATGGCATTTGGGATCACGATCTCTTCTTGCGCATCCTTAGGGAAGGGCAACTGATAAGGCATTCTGGCGGTTTCGTCGTCTTTCATTGGTTTTCCTCACATTGCAAGATAGCCGCCATCGACCGGATAGACCGATCCGGTGACAAAGCTGGCGTTTTCACTCAGAAGCCATTGTACAAGCGCGCCGACCTCTTCGGGTTTTCCCCAGCGTTTCATCGGCGTGCGCGCCATGATCCCAGCTGTTCGCGCCGGATCTTCCCGAAGGCCTTGGGTCATCTCTGTTTCGATCCACCCCGGCGCGATGGCATTGACCCTGATACCGTCTTCGGCCCAGCGACCTGCCAGGGCCTTGGTCAATTGTGACACACCACCTTTTGAAGCGGAGTAGGCTGGCACCAAAGGTCCACCAAAGGTGCTGAGCATAGAGGCTGTATTGACGATGACCCCACCTGCTTCCGCTAAGAAAGGATGCGCGGCGAGACAGCAGCGCATCGTACCAGTCAGGTTCACATCAAGCACCTTGACGAATACGTCGATGTCGTATTCTTCGCCACGCAAAAGAATACCCGCGCAGTTCACCAAAGCATCGAGACGCGTGAGGCCGCCAAACACTGCATTTATGGACGTCTGATCGGTAACATCCAGAACCTGCACCTTGATCCCTTCCTGAGGCTCGAACGCATCCAATTCGGATTGGGAAGCGGATGCGGCTATGACGGCCCAGCCTGCCTCGGCCAGCGACCGAGCAACACCTGCACCGATCCCTCGCGTTCCCCCCGTGACAAGGGCCTGTTTCATCCAAGTTCCTCCAATGCACTGGTGAAGGCGCGCGCACGCCTGGCGATATCATCCAATGTATAGCTCAGCTTGAACAGTGCAGACCCAAGCCCGTACCCATTGACTCCGGCAGCATGATACGGAGCCATCGTATCCGGCGTTATTCCTCCTACCGCCGCGACGACCGCATCTGCGGGCAAGACGGCGCGCATGGCCGCTATGGCAGCAGGCGGCACCATTTCCGCCGGAAAGAACTTGAGCACCGAAGCTCCGATATCCAATGCCGTAAAGGCCTCGGACGGGGTCATGACGCCCGGACACCAATACAAACCCTGCGCGACAGCCGCGCGCCCTACGTCCGGGTTCATATTGGGTGACACGATGATCCGACCGCCCACGTCTGCGACCGCCCCGACCTGATCCACCGTCAATACGGTGCCAGCGCCGACTATAGCCCGTGCGCCATGTTTCGCGACGATCTGCGCAATCGATTCCAGTGGGTCTGGCGAGTTAAGCGGCACTTCGATCATCCGAAACCCGGCATCGAACAGTACATCAGACACCGGGCGCGCATTTTCTGGTGCCAGCCCCCGCAAAATCGCGATCAGCGGATTTTCAGCAAGAGCTGCGGTGAGGTCAATCATCCAACCAACCCCGCAGCGCGAGCAATCAGGAAATGCCCTTTCGCCACGATATCATCTGGCGCGTGACGGCTGTCGAAACCTGCAGTTCGAAGCGCTATTTCGTATCGGTCGGACAAATCGCTACGTCCAACAACAGTGATCGTGCCGACGTCTTCCAATTCGCCGGTCGCGGCTGCAACCTCGGTCCCGATCAACAAGCCCGACAAGTAGTCGGCCGTAGCAACCTTTGGGATTTTACCCATAAGAGGAAGTGTCCGAACATGAAACAGGCTATGCAGCAGGTTCGACTCACCATCGAGGCCCGCTTTGACACCCATCACAAAAGCCTCTTCACTGAAGGCGTCGTCCTTCATCAAAGTGCCAAGGATCGTGTGCCCTTTCAGCGCCGAGAAAATCTCGCCTGTCATGTAGGTCGAGAAGTCGACGATCTTCCCGTCCGCGACCTGAACCCATTTACTATGGGTCCCCGGCATCACGAATGTGCCTTCGCCCAAGCCTAGAGAAGAAGCCCCGATGATCTGAGTTTCTTCGCCACGCATTACGTCCGGTCCACCAGCATGTTCCGTCGAAGCGCCCGTCACAAAATGAATGCGCGCCCCGTTGGCCGCTTGATGAGGGACCAAGGCCCGCGCAAGGCCGCCTGCGCCAAGCGGCATTTCAGCATAGCGCGTTTCAACCCAGCCATTGCGGCTGGTGATCATGCCAGATGCCAGGATCGGCAGGTTTGCCTTGGCGACCCACGGGCCGATGAGACGATCAAGAACCGCTTCAAAGGGCTGTCCCGCAACCTGCATTATGCCTTCAGGAGACGAGACCCCATCGATCACCTCGCCCTCCGCGCCAATGAGAAAAGCACGGAATGATGAAGTGCCCCAATCGACGCCTATCAGCGCTGGCTCAGATGCGACCGAATTCATTCAGCAGATCCTCAACGGTTTTGCCTTGGGCCACCCATTTACGGGTTTCCTCCTCGCGGTCAGCTTGCTCTTGGGCTAGGCGCACGGTTTCTTCGGCAATTTTCTGTGGAATCACGACGACGCCCATTAGATCAGCTACAATGAAATCTCCGGGGTTTACGACGACGCCCCCGCAGGCGATAGGCACATTGATCGAAAGCTCTTCTTTGCGTTCTGAGAACATCGTGTGCGTTCCACGCGGCGTGATCGCGCGTGTCCAAATCGGCCAGTTGATGTCTTCCAGCTCATCTGTGTCGCGCCCGGTGCCATCAACGATCATGCCGCGGATGCCACGGTTCTTGGCCAGGCCACCCATCAGACCGCCGCAGACCGACGTTTGACGATCGCCACCCGCGTCCACAACGATCACATCGCCGGGCTGACCCATTTCAAGCGCCCTCAGAGGATCGACCAGATCGCCTTTTGAAAGCTGAACTGTCACGGCCTGGCCTGTCACCTTGGCGCGGAAGGCGGGCTTGATGGCACTGTCCATTACGCCTGTGCGGTATTGCACATCGGCAAAGATGGCGGCAGCGGAATACGCCTCCAGCACCTTGTCGAACTTCTTAAGCAGATCCGGGTTGCGTTCAAAGTCATTAAAGACCCTGAGGTCCGTGCTAACGTCTGGCATTCTATTCTCCTGTTATGCGGTTGATACAGCCAATGCGTCGGAATTGACGGTGTAATCGGGTCTTTGCCCTGTCAGGACCTTGGCCACCTGCGTGGCCGCGGTGACGCGCGCTGCGTGTATGGATTCCTCGGAATAGTAGGCCGCATGCGGTGTCACGAGGACGTTGGGCAATGTGAACAACGGGTTGTCATCGGGCGTCCAGTTTGCGCGCTTGGCCGGCTCTTCTTCTGGGTCGTCGAGCCCGGCTGCGGCCAGATGGCCCTCGGTCAGCGCCCGGAACAGCGCCTTGTTGTCGACCGTTGGTCCGCGCCCCGTGTTCACAAGGATCGCGCCCGTTTTCATGGCCGAGAATTCGGCATCCGACAGAAAGTGATGCGTGTCCGGTGTCATCGGTGCCTGCATCAGGATATAGTCGGACCTCGCCAGTAATTCGGGCTTGCTCACCAACTCGACCCCAAGCTTCGCGGCGACTTCTCGTGGCAAAAATGGATCATACGCGATGACGGTGACCCCAAAGGATTGCGCCCGCGCCACGATGGCTTGTCCGATTTTACCCAGCGAGACGACACCCATCGTGCGCCCGCGCAGACGATAAACTGGCTGTCCGCTTTGCCATTTCCAAACCCCCGAATGCGTGGCCCGGTCATAGTCAGGCAGCTTGCGGGCCAAGGTGAGCCAAAGGGCAATCGCGTGATCGGCTACCTCCTCAGTACAGTAGTTTTGGACATTGGTGACCAGAATGCCTTTGTCCGTCGCCATGCCGACATCAACGATATCCACGCCAACACCGTATCGCGCGATGACCTCGCATTTTTGCATGCGCGTGATCGTTTCCTTCCCGATCCGGGCATATTGATTCATCATCGCAGCGCAATGCGGCGCGACATCGAACAGGTCTTCCTGACGCTTGGCCTGAAGCGCGATCACTTCGGCACCGGCGGCTTCCAGGATTTCCGTCTCAACATCGACATCACCAAAGTCGTAATCGGTGATCACGACCTTGGGTCTGTCCATTCTGGGGGGAAAGCTGCCGCGATCAGTCATAAGCACCCGCCGAATATGTCAATTCGTACGAGTGGCTGTAGAGCTCGAAAATGTTGCCAAACGGGTCTTCCATATAGACCATGCGATAAGGCTTTTCTCCGGGGTAATACTTGCGCACCTGCTGCATGCGCTGGCGCCCGCCCAGGTCTTCGATAACCTTTATGCGGCCTTCCAGATCCTCGTCCTGTACGCAGAAATGAAACAAGCCACGCCGCCAATATTCAAACGGGCGTTCCTCTTCGACGGTCTTCGGGAACTCAAACAATTCGATGCCAACACCGTCACCCATCGACAAATGCGCGATACGGAAGCTTCCCCAACCTTCCCCGAACACATCGTCGCACATCTGACCGATGGCGCTTTCGTCATGCAGGATTTCAGTTGGTTCCATCAGCACGTAAAGGCCGAATGCCTTAGAGTAGAACTCCACGGCTTTTTCCAGGTCGGGAACTGTGATGCCGATGTGAGAGAAAGTAAGAGCGGCCATGGCAAGCTCCTCCAGCTAGCAGTTAAAGAATGTTGCGAACGATGCCGCCTTCGATCCGGTGCGCAGAACCATTGGAAGCTGTGCTGGCAGAGATCGTGACGATCATGCGGGCGACTTCGTCTGGTTGGACAAAGCGCTGGATGAGCGATGTGGGTTCATCTGATTTGAAGTAATTGTCCACGATGGTGTCGAGAGGCTCACCCTTTTGATCGGCGAGGCCGTCAAAATAGGCTTCGACACCTTCGGTCCAGGTGGGGCCGGGCAAGATCGAATTGACCCGGACTTTTGTCCCCTTTGTAAGCTCTGCCATGCCACGTGTCAGACCTAACATGGCAGTTTTGGTGACAGAATAATGCACCATCTGAGGTAGTGGTTTGACCGCCGCCTCGCTGGCCATATTGATGATAGATCCCTGATCCCGGCCAAGCATGTCAGGCAGGAAAATCCGGCTCATCCGAACGGCGGACAGGACGTTGATGTTGAAGTAATGCATCCAGTCGTCATCCGTGAGATCCTCGAACGGTTTGACCGAAAAGATGCCGACATTGTTGACCAGCACATCAACTGCACCGCGCACTTGCGCAAACTCTGCCAAAGTCTCCGCATCAGCGGTTTTGGTCAGGTCGGTCGCAATGCCTTCAACCTCGCCCAGAGATGACAGGTCGTCGACGCAGGCGGACACTTCCGCCTCGGTCAGGCCATGCACGATGACCCGCGCGCCTTCTTCCAAGTAGACCCGGGCTGTGGCTTTGCCGATGCCGGAACCTGAACCAGTCACCAGGACCAGCTTATTTTTGAGCCCCAAATCCATCTCAGGCCTCCTTCTTAACGTTAGATGACTGCTGCGATGAAGGGCGACCGAACATTCGACCCATCAAGGCCGAAATTTCCGCGCGCCACATGTCTATGCCAACGGCCAACAGAATGATCAGACCCAGCACGATGTTCTGAACCGACGATGGCGCAGCGTTCAGGTTCAGACCATTCTGGACGATTACAATCGTCATCGCCCCCATCAGCGTGGCGAGGATGTTGCCACGACCGCCTGCAAGGCTGGCGCCGCCAACCACGGCGGCGGCAATGGCCTGCAGTTCCAGTGTCTGACCATAGTTGGGCGAACCCGAGTTGAGGCGCGCTGACATCAGGATCGCACCAACCGCCGTCATGAAACCTGCGATGACAAACGTCGTCGTCTGAACTTTACGTACGTTGATGCCCGTCAAAACGGCGGCCGCTGGGTTGCCACCCACGGCATAAATCTCGCGGCCGAGTTTCGTGAAGTTCATAGTGAACGCAGCAAGGACATAGAAGAACACGAGGTAGAAGAAAGGCATCGGAACGCCGAACAGCTTGCCGTAAAAGATTGGCTCCAGCGCCGGATCCAGCGAAAAGATCGGCGATCCATTGTTGAAGGTCAGCGCAAGGCCCCTGAAGGCAATCAACGCCGCCAATGTTGTGATGAAAGACGGGATACGCCCATAGGCTGTTATCAGCCCAATAAATAGACCAAGCAATCCGCCCATGAGGAGAATGAGTGGCAACGCCAGAACCAGCGGAATGCCGATGAATTTTAACATCTGCGCTAGGATCATGGTCAGCAAAGCCACCATCGAACCGGAACTCAGATCGATGCCAGCGGCGAAGATCACGATTGTAGACCCGATTGCGATCAAGGCCACGATGCTAACCTGTAGGGACAGGTTTGAAAGGTTGCCCGGGTTCAGGAAGCGTTCGGTCGTAAGGGCCACGATCAGTGCGACGATCACCATTGCTGCAAATGGCCCGATCAACTGGGTGTCAAAGATCCGCTTCATGCGAAAGCCTCCTTAGGCTTGGATTGGGGGGTGTCGGCGGATGCGCGTACAAGATCGTCATGAGTAAGGTCAGATGCATCGACCGTGCGCGCTATCGTTCCGTGCTGCACGACGGCAATCCGATCGCTCATCGCGAGCAACTCATCATGGTCCGAACTGATCAGTATGATCGATTTTCCCGCCCGAGTGAGCCTGTTAATCAGCTTGTAAACAGCGATCTTGGCGCCGATATCGATCCCCTGCGTGGGCTCATCAAGGATCAGGATGTCCGAGGCTGAGAACAACCAGCGTGCAATCACGATCTTCTGCTGATTGCCACCAGACAAGAAGTTGACCGTCTTTTCCTCGGCCTGGGTTGAGATTTCCAGATCGCGGATCAGGTCATGGGTAGCTTGCTCTTCGGCCTTGAGGTTCAGCACTCCGAACCGACTTAACCCGCCAAGCGATGCTGCGGTGACGTTCCCACTTGCGCGGAAATTGAAGAACAAGCCGTCGAATTTGCGGTTTTCCGGAACAAGGGCCAAACCAGCACGGATCGCATCGATTTCCCGGCGAAAGCGAACTGGTTTGCCGTTCAGCGTTATCTGCCCATCGGTCAACTCGTCTGTCCCGAATAGGGCGCGGGCGATCTCTGTGCGGCCACTTCCCAAAACGCCGCCTAAGCCCAGCACTTCACCCCGATGCAACGAAAACGACACATCTTTCACACCCGAGTTGGTTGCCAGATCCACCGCCTCTAGCACGATATCCTTGGTCGCGTTCTGCTCCTTGGGATAATGCTCACCAATGTCCTCACCGACCATGGCGCTGACAATCTCAGAGACGTTGATCTTGGTCTCGCCACTTGCACGCACAACGCAGCCGTTGCGCAGGATCGTCACTTCATCAACGATCCGTTCAACCTCATCCAGCCTGTGCGACACATAAAGAATAGCGGTGCCGCGCTCACGCATATTGCGCAGTAACTGGTGCAGGCGTTCAATTTCATCTTCACCCAATGCCGCTGTCGGCTCATCCAGGATGATCATGCGGGCGTCCATCGCGACGGCTTTTGCGATCTCAACCAGTTGTTGCTCGCCTACCGATAGCGAACCGGTGATGGTCTCGGGTGAAACATCGACATCCATTTCCGCCAACACGCGCGCGGCTTCGTTGTGGACCTTGGCCCAGTCGATCACACCAAATCGGGACCGAGGCATATTGCCAAGGAAGATGTTTTCGCCAACCGACAAGGTGGGTACGATCGAGAATTCCTGAAAAACTGTTGCGACGCCCAGTTCACGTGCCGCCTGCGGGTCGCTGATCGTGACCGGCTTGCCATTGTGCAGGATTTGACCGCTATCGGGTTGCTGCACGCCGGACAGTGTCTTGATCATGGTCGACTTGCCACAGCCGTTTTCACCCAGTAGCCCATGAATGAAACCGGGCATAAGCCGGATGCAGACCTTGTCATTCGCCAAGACCCCAGGATAGGCCTTGGTGATATCGACAAACTCCCAAAGGGGCGTTGCGGGTGTCATCGCGATTGCCTCGACAAAAGTGAAACTCGGTTGGATTGCAACCCGGCAGCACGCGCACGCGCCACCGGGAAGCGGGGAGAAAGCTCAGTACTCTTTGGACGGCTGCGGGAAGAGCTTTTCTGGCTCTTGCAGCACGCTGATTGCACCGTCTTTGTCTTCAATTGATGTGGGCGTTTCGATCCAGCCGCCGGGATAGGACCCGTTGAGCGCATCAATGGTTGCGTGCATAGCCGCTTTGCCCATCAAGAATGGTGAGGTGTTGACGGTTGCCGTGATGTTGCCAGCCGCGATTTCTTCTAGGCCAGACGTATCGCCATCGTTGCCCAAAAGAACGATGTCATTGCGGCCAAGCGCTTTCGCAGCAAAGGATGCCCCAATGATCATGTAGTCGTTCGCCGCAAAGATCATGTCGAGATCAGGGTTCGACTGCAGGATGTCCATACCAGCAGTATTGCCGCCCTCAACGTTCCATTTACCGTCAATAGACACCACAACGTCGAAGTTTTCGTTGCCCTCGATACCGTCGAGGAAGCCACCCACACGCTCGGTCGAGTGATAGCCAGGCTGCCCTTCGATGATGCCGACCTTCAGCGGCTGATCGCCAAAAGTTTCGATGGCCCAGTCAGCGATAGCATGCGTGCCATTGCGCTGAGAGTACCCGACAACGCCATGAATTGGTGTCGGGAAGTTCGGGATGTCCGAGTTGATCATCAGAACTGCCATGCCCTTGTCGACGGCTTGCTTAAGCAGTGGTGCGGCAGCAAATTCATCATGTGTACCAAAGATGATTGCATCCACATCCTGCGTCAGCACATCCTGGATCATACCCATTTGGCCGTTGATGTCCGCACCCGACTGGGGCGCAAGCATGAAGACTTCGACCCCGGCCTCAGCAGCAACCGCTTTGATCCCTTCACCGATGGCGATGTAGTAGTTGAACTCGGTCGCGGGTGGCATATACGCGATCCGGAACGTTTCGTTCTTGGGTTCAATCGCATCGATTGGCGCTTGTGCCCCGTCCTCAAGTGGAACCGGTGCCGGATAATTTTCCGCCAAAGCGACCGTTGCCAGCGTGGCGAACCCCGCGGCAAGCGTAGTGTTCATGAGCGTTTTCAACATTGTATTCTCCTCCAGAAATTCGTTGGTTATCCGTTGAATGGCGCGTCGATCACGCCACGAACGCCGGGTTTCACAGCAAAGAGACCGCCGGATTCCGGTTCTTTTGTTAAAGCTGCTTCGTCACTCATCAGCCTTGAGGTCGTGATGAAAAGCGTGTCGAGATCAGGGCCACCGAAAGCGCAGCAGGTAGGCTTCCAGACCGGCACCTCGATCATGCGATCTATCGTGCCGTCGGGTGCGACGCGAACAACGCGATGGCCTTCCCATTCGGCGTTCCAAACACCGCCTTCGGCATCGACGCAGGACCCATCGGGCAGGCCCGGCTCATCCTCGAAAGAAGCGTGTCGCCGACGGTTCGAAACAGATCCACTGTCGGTGTCGTAGTCGAACGCCACGATTTCCCGATCCGGGGTATCGGCAAAGAACATTGTAGCTCCATCTGCCGCGAAGCAGGTCGAATTTGCGCAGGACACACCTTCGATTATCGTGCGCACGCTCAAATCCGGGTCGACGCAAATGACCGACGAATCGGCGTTACCCGAGACTTCGTTCATCCCTCCAACAATCAACCGCCCCTGACGATCAGTTCGCCCGTCATTCAACCGCGTCTCCGGATTGTTCGGCTCGAATCGGGTCACGAGGGTTTCTTCGTTCATGGTCGGATCGAGCAAAACGATACGATCTGCAAAAGCAACGATCAGCCCTCCAGAGGCCTTCGGAGCAAAGCAACACACACGCTCTGGCATCTCATGAGACGTGCTTATCGAAGCTACCGGGTCAAATGACCAAAGCGTGCAGCCTTCGATGTCGGTCCACCAGACAAGCCCATCGGCGGGATTCCAAAAAATCCCTTCCCCGTGCTGGTTCTGACAGTCGACGACCAATTCTGCGTGCACTTTTCGATCTCCCTTACACATTCTGATATCTGATATACCAGCTTGCCTAATCTGGTGTATCAGATATCTTGCATCTGGCAACACTTTTTTTGGAGATATCCTCAGATGGCGCTTGAGAGACCCAAGTCCTTGCGTGAACTCGCACTGGAACATTTGCGGAATAGTATTATCGATGGCTCCCTGAAGATGGGTCAGGTTTTGTCGGAGCGAAAAATCTCCGAAGAGCTAGGCGTATCGAAATCGCCAGTCCGCGAAGCACTCGCTCAATTACGTGACGAAGGGTTGGTCAGTATCGAGCCTCAAAAAGGCGCCCGCGTTTTTTCCTTGTCTGAGCCGGAAGTGACTCAGATCTGCGACTTTAGACAGGCTATCGAAACTGCCGCCTTTGAACTGGCACTGTCGCGGAACCCGGAAGGTCTTGCCGATGACATGCAGCGTGTTGTGAAGGACATGGAGAAGGAACGCAGGCGTGGCAATGAAAAGGGCTACCTTTCACTAGATACCACGTTTCATCAGTTGATTTTCGAACATGCTGGAAACGATTATCTGACGGCAAGTTATACACGTTATATTGGTAAGATTGCCGCGTTGCGAACCCATTTGGCAAAGCTGCCGCGGCATACCGAACTCTCCTTCGATGAGCATGCGAAAATAGCTATTGCCGTTCGCGAAGGCGACATGACCAAAATCAAGTCTCTTCTCACGGCGCATATTGATCGCACTAGACAGGCCTACAAGAGCGCCGCAATCGTCCTAGAACGAGCGGCCGCATCATAGCAAAAACGTAGCTTCGTTGTGACGGGGGCGGGCCAGAACGGCGCCGCCCCTTTCATTTGGGCACCTCACGGTCTTTTCTTTTTTGATTGACATCTGAGATATCAGATGTCAATCAAAAGACAAGAGGAGACTTGTATGACGCCAACAATGAAGCCTGACTCACTGGGGCCACAGCCCCTGATCCAGCTGGATCGGGTTGGCAAAAGCTTCGGCACGAACATTGTTTTGGACGGCGTCGACTTTGAATTGAGGCCCGGCGAAGTTCACGCGCTTTGTGGTGAAAACGGCGCCGGAAAATCCACCTGTCTCGGCCTGTTTTATGGGCTTCACCAACCTTCAGCTGGGCGTATCCTGTGCGACGGCAAGGAACAGCGGGTCGAAAGCCCGTCGCACGCGCAATCCCTGGGCATCGGCTGCGTTTTCCAAGAACTCAGCCTCGCTGGCGCGCTCTCTGTTGCGGAAAACATCTACGCGGGCCGCGTACCCACCCGGTTTGGCGTAGTAGACTGGCCTGAACTGCGCCGCCGAGCGGAGGCGTTGCTGGCGGAATTCGGTCTGGATATCGACGTCTCAATACCCGTGGAAAATCTACCAATTAGCACCCGCCAAATCGTTGAAATCGCCAAGGCACTGTCGCTGAACTCCCGCGTCCTTTTGCTGGATGAACCGACCTCGGCATTGGCACCCGACGAAGTAGACGCACTGTTCGAAGTCCTAAAGTCACTGACAAGAAAAGGGATCGGCATCGTCTATGTCAGCCACCATATGACCGAGATACTCCAGATCTCGGATCGCATTACCGTTTTGCGAGACGGTCGCCACATAAGCACCTTGCCCGTGTCAGAAACCTCACAGGAACAGGTCGTTGCCGAGATGATCGGCGGCGCGCATCCCGGTGATATCACTCGGTCGGATCAGGGCAGCGGCAACGAGGTTTTGCATGTGCAGAACCTGACGCACGCCGGCGAGTTCGAAGACATTTCGTTTTCCATAAAAGCCGGAGAGATCGTTGGCATGGCTGGTCTGATGGGCGCCCGCCGCAGCGAGATTGTCCGGTCCATCGCCGGGTTGATGCATGGCGCGACAGGCGAAATCAGGTTGCATGACAAGCCAGTCAGCTTTGCGTCCTTGCGGCAGGCGATGCGTGCCGGGGTGGGGTTTGTTCCTGAAGAGCGAAAGACCGAGGGCCTGTTTTTAGAACAATCGCTTAGTGACAACCTGATCGCAGCCAGTCTATCAGAACATACCTCAGCCGGCTTCATGCGTGCTAGCACGATCAAAGCAGCCAGCCAGGCAGCCATTGATGCCTTCGGTGTCAAAACCAGCGGCATTACCGAACTTGTTGGTGATCTGTCAGGGGGCAACCAGCAAAAGATCATGCTGGCCAAATGGCTCAAACGTGCCCCAGCCCTTCTGATCATCGAGGAGCCTACAAAGGGTGTTGATGTCGGGGCTAAATTCCAGATTCACACAGAACTTTTGCGTCGAGCCGCCGAAGGTATGGCCATCCTCGTGGTGTCATCCGATTTCCCCGAACTTGTCTCTCTCTCTACGCGCATCCTTGTGGTCCACGACGGTCGCCTCATGGGCGATGTCGCGGCGGCTGAAGCAACCGAGACCACGCTCCTTCAATTGGCCGCCGGAAACTCCGTTCCATCGGTGGATGCAACCCAACCCAATCAATCAGGAGTCGCGACGTGACCATGACAGCTCAAGCCAACTTGCCCATGAAACCACCCGTGTTGCGCCGTGTCCTGCAAGCCTTTGTTGATATTCGTGAGCTGACGCTGATCGTCCTGATCGCCGCCATCATTATCGTGATGTCCAACATCAACCCCTACTTCCTCAGCTTCTCGAACTTTCGTGCGGTGGCCGTGGGTATGGCACCGACCGCGATCATCGTGATCGGCATGGCGATCCTGCTTGCATCCGGTGGTTTCGACCTGTCGGTTGGTTCGGTAATGGCCCTGTCTTCCACCGTCGTCGCCATGCTGCTTTTGACCGGTATGGCAATCCCGCTAGCCGTAGCCTGCGGGCTAATTCTAGGTGGCATCGTGGGTGTGGTGAACGGTGTGCTGGTGACCGGCCTCGGGATCAATCCGCTTATCGCGACCCTCGGCACGATGTCGATCGCGCGAGGCATCGCTCTTGTCCTGACCGAAGGTTTTTCTGTTTCAAGCCTGCCGGCATCATTTGCCTGGATCGGCAAAGCCGACATAGGCGGCTTTCCTGTGATCGTCTTGTTCACCATTCTGCTGGTGATCCTGTTTGACCTGGCCGTCCGCCATACACGCTTTTTCCGCCAGGTCTATTTCATTGGCGCCAATGAAAAGGCCGCAATGTTGTCAGGCATCCATGTGACCCGTGTGCGTATCATTCTATACGCATTGACCGGCGTTCTGGCCGCTCTGGCCGGAGTTTTGCTGGCCTCGCGCCTGATGAGCGGAACGCCCACGGCAGGCAACGGGATCGAACTTCAGGTTTTGGCGGCGGCTGTCATCGGCGGCGCATCCCTACGTGGCGGCGAAGGTACTATTCTTGGCGCTTTCCTCGGCGTCGTTTTCGTAGCGCTGATCAATAACACCATGACGATGCTGGCCGTTTCGATCTACTGGCAGATGATTGTCATTGGCGGCGTACTCGTTACAGCAGTCGCCTTGGACATGCTGATCCGAAGCAAACGGGGCTAAGCCCGAAGCTTTCCAAAACTCAACAACAACCACAGATCCAAAACAGGGAGACTACGATGACTGAATTGAATGTGAATCGGCGCAGATTGCTGACAGCGGGCACCACTGCTGGATTGGCCGCAGCTTTCGGACTGCCCATGCTGTCCAAAGAAGCCATGGCCCAAGCAGCCGGCAAGGAGTATGTTTTCCTGTCCATCGTCACGCAAGTGCCGTTCTGGGTAGATTATCGCAATGCGATGAAGGACCTTGAGGAACTGATGGGTATCAAGGCCACATTCACTGGTCCGTTAGATTTCGACACGGCCGCACAAGCACGCCAATTGGATGAACTGATCGCAAGACGTCCCGCAGGCATCCTTATCTTCCCCGGTGATCCGGCCACTTTGGCACCCGGCGTCGAACGTGCTGTCGAGGCGGGCATTCCAGTCACATGTTGTATCGGTGATATTCCCGACAGCCCTCGATCCACGTTCCTTGGTATCAACGGTGTTCAGGCAGGACGTGTCGGCGGCGAGATGCTGGCGAAAGCGATTGGCGGCAAGGGCAAAGTCATCCTCGGTACATTCCCTGCCCCCTCCACATTGGAGCGGGTCGAAGGGTACAAACAAATCTTTGCCGAGAAATACCCGGATATCGAAGTGGTCGACGTTGTCAACGACAAGGCCGACCCGTCCTATGCGCCGACAGCCTACCTTCAGGCCATTCAGGCGAACCCGGATATTGTTGGCATTGGCGGCACGGACGGCGACAGCGGCAAAGGCGCTGCAATTGCCGTCAATGAGGCAGGACGCAAGGACATCAAGATCGTCGCGATGGACCGAAATGATGATATGCTTCCCTATATCGAAGACGGCACAATTCACGGCGCTGTGGCTCAGAAATCCTATCTGGAGATCTTTCTCGCCTTCCACATGATGCATTGGCAGAACACTGACGCGCTGAAGGTCTTGCCCGATTGGAAGGCGGCCGGCATCAATCCTTTACCGGAGCGCGTTGAGACCGGGGTTATGCCGATTACTGCCGAAAACGTCGTCCAGTTCAAGCACACCTAAGCGATTGTCCCGGCGCAATCTGTCGCGCCGGGAAACCTATGGGAGGGGGTACATGTCGGAAAGATGGAGCGTTCTTCACCTGCAGCAAAACAACCTGCGGCTGACACTCCTGCCCGGCATCGGGGGCCGCTTATGGGACGTAAATTTCCAGGGGCGCTCCCTCCTATTTCAAAACACAGATCTCGACGGGTTGGAGGTCGATGACACGCGGCTTACTGATCTGCCCACGCGCTCTCCACAATTTGCTTTTCCGCTCTGGGGCGGCGAGAAGACTTGGATCGCCCCGGATGCATCCTGGGTAAACGGCGCTCCATTTCCCGTGTTGGACAGCGGCGCTTACCAGATCACTTCAAGAAGCCGCACTCATATCGACATGACCAGCGCTGTATGCCCGACCTGTCACTTATCGGTGTCGCGCCGCATTACACTGACCTCAGCGGAAAGCTGGGGAATAGAACACATCGTTGCCAACCATGGGGCCTCCTCGCGCCTGACCGGCATTTGGTCAGTTATGATGCTCAACACCCCTGCCAAGATCGGTGTCGAATTGGAAGACCCTGCGTTTTATCCTGTTTTTGGATCTGCCGAAGAGATGATCGCTACGCACGGCAAAAGCACTGTCGTGGATTGCAACAGACAGAAGGAATTCAAGGTCGGGCTACCGAACCCTAACGGACGTACATTGGTGCGGTGCGGCCCAGATGGCCCCTTGCTGATGTGCTCAGTACCAGAACCTCAACAGGGCGATCAATTTGCACACGACTATCCGTTTGAGGTCTTTAATTCGGGCGATTACGCCTATTGCGAAGCGGAATGGCACTCTCCGGCGCGCGACCTAGCACCAAATGAAACGCTGAGTTTTCGGCAGATGTTCCGCGTCTTGGCGGATGAAGATGCATCCCAAATGCCACTGGGGCTCACAAACAACCAGGAGTTCCTTTCATGCATGTCTTGATCACAGGCGCTGGTGGACATCTCGGCCGCAAACTTTTCGACGCGCTAGAAAGCGACCCCGGCTACATCGTTTCTGGCATCGACATCCGTCCCGTTGATCATCCCGACATTCACACCGCAGACCTATCCGACGACAGCAGTTGGGTCAGTTTGCTAAAGGGAGTGGACGTTATCGTGCATCTTGCTGGTGACAGAGAGCCAGCCGCCACTTGGGCCTCCGCAATCAAACACAATATGGATGCAACGCTTTCTCTCTATCACCATGCGGCAGCCATGGGCGTCAGCCGAGTAGTTCTTGCCAGCTCCAACTGGGTCCACGGCGACAAAAGGTTCACGCATGACGTGCTCAATAGCACGACACCACCAGGGCCAGTAAACGCCTGCGGCATGTCAAAGCTGTTCTGTGAACGGACAGGAGCCTATTTCGCCGCGCATCACGGACTGTCCGTTATCTGCCTGCGCATCGGCTGGACGCAATGGACCCATGACAACCAGCCGGGCCCGCATATGGCGATGGGCCGATGGGGCCAGGAGATGTGGCTGAGCGACCGGGACTTCTTGAACGGCATGCGCGCCGCAATAGACGCGAAGGATGTGCCGTTTGCCGCGCTGAACCTGATGTCTGACAACCCCGGTATGCGTTGGGATATCAACGAGACAAGGCAGGTTATCGATTATACCCCGCAGGATGGGAGCGCCGCGAAGATCACACCAACCATACGTTTGAAATCTGCTCTAAAACGTCTATTTTCTCACAAATTCGCAAGACATCTCGAGAGCCGCTACCCTGATTGGTAGGCAAAATTTCCTCACGCTTTTTTTCCTTGCGTGTATGATATGCCAAACAGAACTATCTTAGGCGCCGCCGCGAAGGCACTTTTTCTGCACAGCAAGCATCCGAGCAGAGTGAATTCAGCAAGCTGCCCAAAAGTGGGCGTTCGGAGAACGGACAGGCAAACTCCAGTGTTCACATTGGGCCAGTCGCCCAAACCTATGTGAGCTTTTTTGTACTTCACGATCATTCGTACGTTTTGCAGCACCCGTTACTTTGGGCTCTCTCCGGGCTTGCGGCGGTACGGCGCGGCCAAAAAAGCTCCATAAGTCAGTTCAGCGGGACAAAATGTGCATTGGTCTAGGCGGGGAACTCTATCCGCAAAAGCCTATGCTCTGAGACAAATCCGGCCCTCTCCAGCGCTGTCTTGGATGCGATGTTGCCCTTCGCGCACCCGCAAATGGGCACACCACCTATGTGCTCGACCGCGTCGGATTGCGCGGACACAATCACGGTACCGAAGCCCTCATTGCGTCGCCCCTTGCGGACGACAATACCAACATCGACTGCGTTGAAGGGTCCCTCCAACGCGTAGGTGACATTGCATCCAACGATTTCGGACCGGCACCGGGCAATCCAAAGATCCTCAGATTGCAAGAGGTGTTCGACCTCTTCGCCGGACGAAAAGAAATCGCACCCAACCTTGCAGGCGTCTTCAAGGTCGCGCGGCGTCGCCTTCACCACGCGAAATCCTTCGGGCGTTGTCAGGCTGACCTGGTTGCGCTTGCGAAAGAGAAATGCCGCCTCGGACACCACACCACTAAGCGATTTTGCAGCCTTTGGAAGAGCCAGGTCAAACGACTTGCAGAGAGCCGTATCAAATGGACGAAGAGTCTTTGGTTCGCGCAAGTGGGACAGCGTGTCCCGACCGTTTACGACGTGGAACTCAACAAGGGTCTCATTTTGGGAAACCACGCACCCGCAGGCGCACCCCTCCGGTTAGGACTTTGTGGCGATATTTCGTCGACCAGGCGATGTGATAGCTGTGATACTAAATTAGAACAAATCCGGGAGCCTTGAAATGGCTCCAGCGCACGCCTGAAGTGTATATATCGGAGTACTATGCATTGGAGCGAAACGCATCGGCGAAAGTGCTGGCGGCGATCCGGCGAAGTTGCATCATTAGTGAAGTTTGATTTGGACCCCTCGTCCAGACACTAACGGCAGTCATCTACGGACTATGGTCCTTCGTACGTACTACAGCATAAAGAAAAAGGGCTCGAATCAGGCCTCAGAAGCGGCGCGGCATCCTGTGATATGGTCACTCGTCAACGTCGGGTTGTCGTTGTGGGCGGGCATGGCGGATCGGAGGATCAGTCATGACACCAAACCTACCTGCCATTCGCGCGCTTCGCCCTGCCTGGAACAAGGGTCGCATTGTCGGTCAGAAACGGCCGCTGAAACCAAAGCATGTCTGGGCGATTAGGGTTCGGCTTGAACTGGCCGAGAACCATCGCGACCTGGCCTTGTTCAATATGGCCATCGACAGCAAGCTGCGTGGCTGCGATCTGGTGAAGATGAAAGTCGTCGACGTTATGGCATCGGGCCAGATCAAAGAACGAGCCTCAGTGCTACAAAGCAAAACACGGAAACCCGTTCGCTTCGAGATATCTGAAGGAACCCGCGCCTCTGTTGAGAAGTGGATAGAAGATGAACTCATGGTCGGATCTGAATATCTGTGGCCAGGACGGTTTCACGAGCGCCTTCATGTCTCCACACGTCAATACGCGCGGATCGTGCGTGATTGGGTGACCTCTATCGGATTGGAGGCGAGCGCTTATGGCACGCATTCGATGCGTCGGACCAAGGTCACTCAGATTTACAAGAAGACGGGCAACCTACGAGCTGTTCAGCTTTTGCTTGGTCACACCAAGATGGACAGCACTGTTCGGTACCTTGGCGTTGAACTTGAGGATGCTCTTGCTATCGCTGAGGCCATTGAAATCTAGATCATTCGGGCCACCTTGGTAGGCGGCCCATTGCGAACATCCAACATACATCTCAGAAACTGCAGTACCCGCTCAGCGGTCGCTTTCAGTGGTTCGGATTTCTTTCTCATTTTCACTACTTGAGGGTTTAGATGAACCAGAAATCCTCCGTTACGAGACCCCGTCGATTAATCCCAAAGGTGCTGATCCCAGGCAATCCACACATCTGTGAATAAGTATTCACGATTAATATACAAATGTTGCACCCCTTTCACGATGATACGCTGACCGCGTCGCTTTGCGTTTTGGCCCCCTTTCGACCGGTGACCCGGCATCCGGGCCAATCGCCCGGGCACAACGTGTCGCAGGTCGGAAGAGGATCTGCTGCCAAGGAACATAAACTGGAGGAAATATGTCCCTATTCCAGACCCTTACCCGTAGAGCCGCCCTTATTTCGGTCGCCGCCGTTGCATTGTCTGCCAGCACTGCGTTCGCGGGCGATGTCAAGATCGGTTTTCTGCTTAAGACGATGCAGGAAGAGCGCTATAAGCGGGATCGCGCGGCGTTCACGGCCAAGGCCGAAGAGCTTGGTGCCGAAGTCATCTTTGATTCTGCTAATAACGACGAACTGACTCAGCTTGCCAAGTTCGAGAACATGCTTGCCAAGGGCGCCAATGTCATCGTTCTGCAACCGGTCAACACAGGGACCGCCGGCAGCATGGTCAGCATGGCCAACAGCGAAGGTGTTCGCGTCGTAGGATACGACTCGATGCTGGTTGACGGTCCGCTGGACGCGATGGTCATGCAGGACAGCTGGGCCGTGGGCCGCCTTCAAGGCGAAGCGATGGTCGAATGGCTCAAGGCCAAAAACGGCGATGTCGCCGGGAAGATCGCTTTGATCCAGGGCCAGCCGGGCGACTCGAACGCCATTGCCATGAGCAGCGGTGTGTTGGAAATCGTCGAGGCCAACCCCGGGCTGGAACTGGTGACCAATCAAGCTCATGAGGGATGGTCCTCGGAAAAGGCGATGGCCACCGCGGAAAACACGCTGACTTCGAACAGCAATGAAATCGATGCGTTCATTGCTAACAACAGCGGTATGGCGCGTGGTGTGATCGCCGCACTCGAAGCACAAGGGTTGGCGTCGGCTGACAAAGTGTTTGTGGCCGGCTCAGACGCTGATCTGGCCAACATCCAGTACGTCGCCCAAGGCAAGCAGGCGGTTGAGATCTGGAAACAGATCGATCCTCTGGCAGAAACTGCCGCCGCGGTGGCCGTTGCTCTGGCAGCCGATCCCGACAGCGCGCCTGCTGACCTCGTCGAAGTCGATAAGGTCATCAACAACGGTTACGCCGACGTGCCGACGATCGTGACCCCGATCACGCTGGTAACGCAGGACAACATCGACGACACGATCATCGCCGGCGGCTTCTACTCCAAGGAAGAAGTCTACGGGAACTGATCCCACGGACGTTTTCCTGAAGGAGGGCATTCCGTCATCAAGCCCAAGGGCGTGCTTCTCCCCGCGCGCGGCTGCATGGTGCCCTCCTTCCTTTGATCGCTCTGTGATCGCCCGCCGTTGGCGCAGCGGAAACGGGCAAGGATAACAACCTGAAACTGATGGGAAAAAACATGTCTGAAGTCGTCCTGAAAATGCAGGGTATCATCAAGGATTTTCCCGGAGTTCGCGCCCTGAACAATGTCAATTTCGAAGCGCGATCAGGCGAGCTTCTGGCGTTGATGGGGGAAAACGGGGCGGGCAAGTCCACGCTGATGAAGGTGCTCAGCGGTGTCTGGCCTTATCCGACCTACGAGGGGGATATCTATCTTCGCGGCGAAAGGGTCCGGTTTGCGAACACAAAGGAGGCCGAGGCCGCCGGTATCGGCATCATCTATCAGGAACTCAACCTGATCCCCGGCCTGTCGGTTGCGGAAAACATCTTTCTCGACCGCCAGTTCACCGATGCCAAGGGCAAGATCAACTGGAACCAAACCTTTGCCGAAACCCAGAAGCTCCTCAACGAACTGGGTATCAACGACATTCGGCCCACAGATCTGGTGCAGAACATCACGGTCGGCAAACAGCAGATGGTCGAGATCGCCAAGGCCCTGTCGCTAAAGGCCGAGATCCTGGTGCTGGATGAGCCGACCTCGGCTCTGACTGATAAGGAGGTCAAGGACCTCTTCCGCATCATCCGCAAGCTTAAGGCTGATGGCGTCTGCATGTGCTACATCTCGCACAAAATGGAAGAGATCGAGCAGATTGCCGACCGGATCGCGGTTCTGCGGGACGGTCAGACGATCGGTGAAGTGACACCGATCGCAGATATCACGCTGGATCAGATCATCGCCCGTATGGTCGGGCGCGATATCAAGGATATGTTCCCCAAGGTTGACTTCACCCCTGGTGAAGTGACTTTGGAAGTTAACGACCTGTCCGTCACGAACCCTGATTTGCCGGGCAGCCATCTGGTCAAGAACGCCAGTTTTGTTGCACGCAAGGGTGAGATACTGGGCATTTCCGGGCTTATGGGCGCGGGCCGGACTGAACTGGTTGGTGGTGTATTCGGGGCCTATCCGGACCAGACCACCGGTGAGGTCAAACTGAACGGTCAAAAGCTGGACATCAAATCTCCAAAGGACGCGATTGATGCCGGCATTGCCCTGCTTACCGAAGACCGCAAGGCGCTGGGTCTGTTTCTGGACAAGTCCATTTCCTTCAACACAACGATTTCTTCGCTGGAGACGATCAGTTCAAAGGTATTGGGCATCATCAACACCCAGCAAGAACGCAAAGTCGTCAGGGAATATGTCGACCAGCTTGGCGTCAAGACCCCGTCGATTGATACCGTGATCGGCACGCTAAGTGGCGGCAACCAGCAAAAGGTCATCCTTGGAAAATGGCTCAATTCCAGGCCAGACGTGTTCATTCTGGACGAGCCCACGCGCGGTATCGATATCGGCGCCAAGGTGGAAATCTACAAGCTGCTGAACGAGCTGGTTCAGCAGGGGGTCACCGTCATCATGATCTCTTCGGAACTGCCCGAGGTCTTGGGCATGTGCGACCGGATTCTGGTGATGTGCGAAGGCGAGATCGTGTCGAACTTTGAACGGGACGACGCGAAGAAGGAAGCAATCATGGCGTATGCCACCGGCAGCGCATAAGGGAGGAAGCAAATGAGTGCTGACAGCAACATTGCAGGTGTCGGCGTCGGAAGCGCCAAGGAAAATCACCTGATAAACTTCATCAAGGACAACGCCACGCTGATTGCGCTGATCGTGCTGGTCGTTGGGCTCAGCTTTGCCGACGACGCATTCTTTACCGCGCGCAATCTTAGCAACCTGTCTCGTCAGGTGACCATCATCGGGATTATCGCTGTCGGCATGACAATGGTTATTCTGATCGCCGGAATCGATCTCTCCGTTGGCTCAGTTGTCGGGTTATCGGCCGTCGTCTGTACGCTGATGATGCAATACGGCGTGCCAACGGTGCTGGCGGTTCCGGCAACCCTTTTGATCGTGGGTGTTGGTATCGGAGCGTGGAACGGGTTCTGGATAGCCAAGTTTAACATACCACCCTTCATCATAACCCTTGGCATGCTGACCATCGGACGTGGTCTGGCACTGACCTTGACCAATGGCAGTTCCGTGCCCGTAACGAGTAAGGTATTTCCGCTGCTGGGTGGTGCCTATATCCCGCCGATGATGTCCAGCATTGTCCTGATCGTCTGCGCCGCTCTAGCGGTCTACTCCATCTTCCGGGACGTTCAGCAAAGCCGGGCCCACGGCGTCGAAGTGAATATGCAGGAATTGCTGGTCAACGGCGCCGTCATGATCGGTGGTTTCGCGTTGGCGTTCCATGTGTTCACCAGCTACAAGGGCATCCCGGTTCCGGTGGCGATCTTCGCGGTCATTGCGTTCGCGGGCATTTACACGCTGAACAGCACGCGTTTTGGCCGCCGTCTCTATGCGCTTGGCGGAAACGAGGATGCAGCGCGCCTGTCCGGCATCAATGTCGTGCGCACCAAGATGATCGTCTATACGGTGATCTCGGTTCTGTCGGCGCTGGCTGGTATCATCCTTGCCTCGCGTCTGAACGGTGCTTCCCCCAACCTCGGGACGATGTTCGAACTGGACGCCATCGCTGCAGTCGTCATCGGCGGCACCAGCCTGGCTGGCGGCTCCGGCAAGGTGAGCGGCACGATCATCGGAGCACTGCTGATCGGCGTTCTGAACAACGGCATGAGCCTGCTGGGCGTGGTCACGTTCTACCAGCTGATCATCAAGGGCATGATCATCATCCTCGCCGTGTGGTTCGACGTGATGCAGAAAAAGAAATAGCCCTGCAGCGTCCCCGGCGGACAGACGCCGGGGACGTCCCTTCATAGCTCCAAAATCACGCATGACAGTTGAGAGGTGAGCGATGGTACAGTCCATTCTTGCAACCTTACGAACAAACGGCCTCAAAGCTCTGGGTCTGGCCGGCCTGTTGTCGGTGTCGCTGCCGGTGATGTCGGCGGCAGAAGGCGAGATCAAGATAGGCTTCCTGCTCAAGACCATGCAGGAAGCGCGGTACCAGACGGATAAATCCCTGTTCACCGCACGAGCGGAATCCCTTGGCGCCGACGTGATCTTTGATAGCAGCGGCAACGATCCGTTGCGCCAGTTGCAGCAGGTCGAGGAAATGCTGGATCTCGGCGTCGATGTTCTGGTGCTGCAGCCGGTCAACACGGCAACGGCTGGCGCCCTGGTCAGTCTGGCCCATGAACAGGGGATCAAGGTGGTCGGCTATGACTCGATGCTGCAGGACGGCCCGCTTGACGTCATGGTCATGCAAGACAGCTGGGCGGTGGGCCAGTTGCAGGCCGAAGCGATGGTCGACTGGCTCAAGAGCAACCGGGGTGAGGTGAAGGGTCGCGTGGCGCTGATCCGCGGTCAACCCGGCGATGCCAATGCCGCAGCGCTAAGCAGCGGCGCGTTGAAAGTGATCGCGGATCATCCCGGGCTGGAACTGGTTGCCGACCGCAGCCATGTGGACTGGTCGCCCGACATGGCCCGGGACACCGCCGAGAATCTGCTGGTCGAGTATGACAACGCGGTCGATGCGTTCATCTGCAACAACAGTGGTCTTGCCTTTGGTGTGCTTGCGGCACTCTCTGATGAGGAATTGGCATCGGCCGATCAGGTCTTTGTCGCCGGATCGGACGCGGATTTGAGGAATGTCCAACTGGTGGCCAGCGATGTGCAGGCTTTGGAGGTCTGGAAGCAGATCAAGCCGCTGGCCTATGAGGCAGCCGATGTCGCCGTCAAGATTGCCCGCTCACCTGATGCCGAAATCAGCGACCTGATTGGCGAATACACCCTGATAGACAACGGGTTCGCTGAAGTCCCAACCATCATCACTCCGGTTTTTGCTGTGTCAAAGGACACGATTGATGCCACAGTGATCGAAGGCGGGTTCTATACACGCGAACAGGTCTATCAGAACTGACGCCTTACCGAGGCTTGCCGGGCGGACCGTCGAACGCCGGTACCGGACAGTCCCGATCACGACCTCATGCAAGGGCACCCCATGTCGGACAAGATCAATGTTGCGGTTCTCGGCCCGATCCCGCGGGACAACATCACCAGCTACCAGGGCGAGAACTTTGAAAAGTTCGGTTGCGCTGTTTACACAGCGGTCTGCATGTCATCGTTGGCCGGGCCGGGATCGCAGATCAATGTCGTCAGTCATGTGCGCAAGTCGGACGTGCACAAGGTCCGCGACCTGTTGTCGGGGTTTCCGCATATGGATGTTTCCCATGTCACCGGCGGCGCCGACCAGGGCGCCGTGATCGACCTGGTCTATCTCGATCAGAACCGGCGCAACGAAAGACAGACCGGCTTCATGAACCCGATCCTGCCCGAGGATATTGAGGATCTGATGGGTTGCGATGCCTTCGTCTTTGTCCCGATAACCGATTTCGAAGTTCCACTTGAGACCGTGCGGTACATCAAGGCCAACAGCGACGGGCTTATCGTGTTCGACGCGCATGGCCCCACAAACGGCTGTTCGGCACATGGGGAACGCTATCACAAGTTCTGGATTGACCGGGACCGGTGGCTGCCTCATATCGACCTGTTAAAAATGAATCTCGAAGAGGCCCAGTGCAGTTGGTTCAAGGGTGAATACGGATCTGACGAACTGCAGGACATCAGCGAACTGACGATGGACCAACTGCCCAAATTCGCGCGGCACTGTCTGGAGCGCGGGGTCAAGGCGCTCTATGTCACGCTCGATCAGCACGGCTGTGCCGTCTACCATAGAGACGAAACCGGTCGGATGCGCGAGCACTTGGTCAAGCGGGTGCTGGTCGAGGATGTGGTCGATACCACCGGCTGCGGCGACAGTTTCGCGGGCGGGCTGGCCTTTGGCTATCTCAAGACCCGCGATTTCGTCAAGGCCTGCCAGTTCGGCAACTGCGCAGGTGCACAGCGCTGCACCAGCAGCGAGCTGGACGTCTATGGATCACTGGAAGAAACAGAACGTCAGATCGCCGAGACCTACGGCGACTGAGTGTTCCGCAACATCACCCGAACGGAGCCCCTGACATGCATTTCATGCTGAGCAGCAGCGATTGGTTGATCGAAGAAACAAAGTTCGACCTTGATGAGGCAAACTTCAGAGAAACCATCTTTACGGTCGGCAACGGCTATCAGGGCACCCGAGGGTCGCTGGAAGAGGGTCACAAGGGAGAATTGTCCGGAACCTATCTGGCGGGCGTCTATGACCACCACGATTCAACGGTGATCGACCAGGTGAACGCCCCGACCTGGCTGCCGCTGCGGGTTCGTGTCGAGGGTGAGGCTCTGGATGTCCAGACCTGTAAGGTCATCGACCACCGACGCGTATTGGATTTGCAGACAGGGCTCTTGCATCGCGACACCCTGTTTGAGGACAGCAAAGGCCGCCATACCCGGATCGCCAGCGTACGGCTCGCCAGCTTTGCCGATCAGCATATCTGCGGCATTCGGCTGACGGTCACGCCGGTGAACCATAGCTCCACGATCACTGTCGAAAGCGCCTTGGATGCACAGCGTTACAATCTGGATCGCCTGCCTGCCTATCAGGGCAAGCCAGAGTTTCATCCGGAGGTGAAATGGGAAAAATGGGCCAAGAGCAGGCACCTGATGGTGACACGTGCGGTGTCTTCCAACAATGGGACCTATATCGAGGCACTGACGCTGGATACCGGCATTTCGATCGGTATGGCCTCGACGCTGGACGGACCGCCAGAAAGTGAGTTTCAGCGGGCGGAGCGAGACTACGAGCGGGTCTCGCAGACTGTTTCCATAAAAGCCGCCCAGGGCCAAAGCTATACGTTCGACAAACTGGTTGCGATCTATACTTCGCGCGATCTGAACGGCGCGGAACTTGCGGCAAAATGCGAAGCGTCTTTAGAATCCGCACAGGCCCGGGGGTTGTCCGCCTGCCTGAGCGACAGTGCCGCCGTCTGGCGCGCAAAATGGGATGCCTGTGACTGCATCGTGACCAGCGATGCCGAGGCGACCCGGGCAATGCGCTTCAACATCTACCACCTGCTAATCGCTGCAAACGAAAACGACCCGCGCGCCAATATCGGTGCCAAATCCATGTCTGGCGAGGGCTACAAAGGCCACATCTTTTGGGACACCGAGATATTCCTTCTGCCATTCTACATCTTCACCCAGCCTGAGACCGCCAAGGCGCTGCTCAAATATCGTTACTACACGATGAGCGGCGCCATCGAAAACGCGAAGGTAAACGGGTTCAAAGGTGCGCAATACGCCTGGGAATCCGCCGATACCGGCGTTGAAACCACGCCGAAATGGACGGCGGATGGCGCCAACCGGATCTGGACGGGCGAAGAAGAAATCCATGTCACGGCCTGCGTGGCCTTCGGTATCCTCAGCTATGTCGCGGCAACCAGTGATCGGGATTTTCTTCGCGATTTCGGGGCAGAGGTTCTGTACCAAACCAGTCGGTTCTGGGTCAGCCGACTGGAGTGGAACGACGATCACGACCGGTACGAGCTCACGTGTGTGATCGGGCCAGACGAGTTCCACGAACATGTCGATAACAACACCTTCACCAATCGGATGGCCAAATGGCATCTGGAGCAGACCGCCCGGGTATTTGCCGATCTCAGCGCCGATGGTTCACGCGAACACGAAGAACTCATGAAACGGTTGGGGCTGACCGCGGCAGAAGTGCAGCGATGGATCGAGGTTGCGGGGAAGATTTACATCCCCTTCGATCCTTCGCGGAACCTGATCGAGCAGTTCGAAGGCTATTTCCAACTTGAGGATATCCCCATCACCGAATGGGACGAGAACCACATGCCGGTCTACCCGGAAGGGCATGACCATTTCTCGCTGAACGACTCGATGCTGCTTAAGCAGCCCGACGTGATCATGCTGAATTACCTGCTGCCTGACGAGTTTTCGGACGAGATCAAAGCGGCCAATTATGCGTTCTATGAAAAGCGCACGATGCACAAATCGTCGCTCAGCCCGGCAATTCATTCGATCATGGGGATCGAGGTCGGAGACATTTCATCGGCGCACCGCTATTTCGAACGCTCTGCCTCTGTCGACCTAGTCAACAACCAGGGCAATACCCAGGACGGCATGCACATCGCGTCCGCTGGGGGAACCTGGCAGTCGCTGGTCTGTGGATTTGGCGGGTTTCGCGTCAAACACGGCAAGATGACCTTCAAGCCCTGGTTGCCCGAGCAATGGACCGACATCCGGTTTTCCCTGAAATGGCGGGGCAATGACGTGGCGATCGTGGTCGCTCATGACGAATGCCGGTTCTTGCTGACAGCACCCGCGGGCACACAGGAGGGCATCGAGTTTCTGGGCCGCCCGGTTACACTGCTTGCCGGAGAGGAGGTGGTGTTCGCCACCGCTCCTGCCTGACCGGCACTGTTCTTCCGGGGGCTGGAAGGCGCGGACTCCGGGAGGGAACAGAGCACGGGTTACGCCGCCAGCCGCTCTGAAACACGCTGATGCAACCGTTCGGCAGCGGTGTGATCAATGATCAACTCGTTCACCAGCCCCCGGCAGATCAGCTCAAAGACGGTATCGCCACGCTCTTTCTGAATGGCGACGACGACAACCCCGCTCTGGTTCGGGTCGGAAAATGCGCGGTCGGCAATCGCCCGGACATGCTCCGTCTTGATGCCGGTCCAAAGCCCGTTCAGATCGTCGATCAGGGTTTTCCTTGACTTTGACAACCCGGTTTTTGGGATCAGAATCCCGCCAAGATCGCCGACGACCAATTGCCTGAGGTCATCCGCCCTCATACCGCCGGCCTGAACCAGTTCCTCGAAGCTACCCAGCACCGGCGTATTCGAAGAACCAACGCTGGAGATCAGCATGTCCATCTTTCCGATCAGTGCATCGGGTCCGGAAAACACCCGGTGGTAGCCTGGCGTGTCCGAGATGTACTGCCAGATCGAACGGCACATGTTCTCGTCATAATGCCGTGGCACATAGGCCGGAAACCCGGTCAGCTGCGGGTTTTCTTCCGGGGCCTCGTTGAACAACTCATCGAAAGTCCCAGCCAGCCGGCTCGCAGAATACCCGTGCTGGGCCAGCGAGACCAGTTCGGCACACACAGCCGCAAACACGGTTTTTCGGGATTTGTTGATCGGCTGCCGTGAGGCCGCGATCCCCTCTGCCAGGGACTTGATTGTCCGCCCCCAGGCAACGCCTACAACAGTAGATTTTTCAATCAACTCGATCAGACGCCCCGAGGCGGTCCGCCCGAACCGGGTACGGCGCTGCGCCAGGGCCGCCTCGGTATTGCCCGGACCGCTTTCGAACACACCCAGCCTCGGCATACCAATGCCTTCACGACCGCAGAACTTGCTCAGATCAGCGTTCAGCCCCGAGGGCGCCAGAAATTCATCCATCTGGCGGATCCACTCGTCCGAGAATTGCTCTTTGACGAAGCGCTGCTCGATCACCAGATAGTTCTGCCGCTCGGCATGTTTCAGCAGCCGTGACACATGTGGCTGGGAGAGCCCGCCAAGGATCTTGCCAATCTCCGTCTGCGACATATTGTGGGTCGCCCTCATATACGCCGCGCATTGGGCGCGTTCTTCAAACGGCAGTTTTTTGACATCCATCATGCGCCCTCACATTGGCCGATGGCACAATAGCGTTAGGAAGAATATTTATGCCAGATATACATTCACATGCCAACTGATTGCAGAAATATCCGCGCGTGTTACGTGTTTTTGAACAATCACTTAGCCTCTGGAGATCCGTGATGGCGATCAAAGGACTGATCTTCGACCTCGATGGTGTGTTGGTCGACACCGTGCCGGCGCATTTTGCCGCTTGGAAACGCATGTTCGAAGAACACGGCTATACCTTCGGGAAAACAGAATACCGCAAGCTCGTCGATGGCCGCCCCCGCTATGATGGCGCGCGCGCGGTGATGACCCGGCATTCCGACAGCGACATTAAAACCGCTGCCGACAAAAAGAACGACTACTATGTCGAAATGATCGAGCGGGGCGAGTTTCAGGTCTTTGAGGCTGCGGTCAACCTGGTTCGCGAGTGTCAGTCGCAGGGGCTTGGCCTGGCCGCAGCCTCAAGCAGTGCGAACGTGCGCTCCGTACTCGAAAAGGCCGGGCTGCTGGATGCATTCCCGGTTGTCATCGGAGGAGACGACGTGGCGAACGGAAAACCCGACCCGGACATCTTCCTTGCCGCAGCCGAAGGCCTTGGTCTTGCGGTTGAGGAATGCGTCGTGATCGAGGATTCCTCATCCGGGGTACAGGCGGCCAAGAATGGCGGATTCTATTGCATCGGCCTTCTGCACGAGGATCACGACGCGCTGCCCGGCGCCGACCGTGTCATTTCATCTCTGGCCGAGATCGACATCAATCCAATTGAGACCGCGAGCGATAGGCTGCGGATGATCTAAGGGAACTGAAAGAGCACTGTTTACCCATTCTTCCCGTCGGAGCTCTCTCTGAGGCCATTTTGTTGAAAAAGTTGCATCGGCCTATTGGTAAATAGTTGGGCTAACGACCGTTTTACCTTGCAGCGCGTTTCAGTCGCACTGAAATACGCAAACTGCTATTTCCCGCAGCTCGTGTAGGTGTAGCGAAGTGACGCTTCGTTCTTGCATTTTGGTAGTGGAAGACAGCTGCGTCAAATGGCGGGTTACTAAACCCCGCAACGCTGCTGACAGCGCAAAGCCGATACGCTAGCCGAAACCATGATCTGATCGGTTTTTTCAGCCGCGCTCAACACGGGCGTTTCCCGTGACCCTTGAACTTCGTGTATGAAAGGAAGACACATCAAACACACCGATCTTCCATCCGTCCAAGGCAGACGGTTCGATGTCGAAACGCCCAATACAATGCGAGCGGTTTGATGCAGCAGGCGGATCGAGGGCCAACCGGTCTCAACCAAACTCAGAGCTGCATTGAGAAACGGGAACGGATTCTTCATGTGAACGGCCACTTGCAGAAAGTGGCGCTTATTTGATACCGGCTGCAGCAAGGTCCGCTTTTAAGCATTCCGGTTCGTTTCTTCGCCGTTGCAGCGAACGACCACTTCCCGCCGATTCTGTTGAAAAACAGTGTGTTACGGACGCAAAAAGTGATCTGATGCATGCAGCGCGTGTACCTTTCAGATCTTCCAGTGCGATCTGCGCCAGTTTTTCAGCGCCAAGCTCTTTTCAGTTTGTTGATGGAAATGACGGGTTTTCGGGCCATAGTGAAGCTCTTGAAATCAGGGACTCAGATTTATTGCCAGGATACATCACTGTTCGGTAAATCATCCCTGTGCAGAACCATCACCGCATTTGGTCTACTGGACGGCAAATAGTCAACTGCATCCCAGTCCCAAAGAACGAGGTTTATGTCATCAGGCGTGGCACCCGATGCGAAACTGTTCACCAGGACACCGGCGTAGCTTTCGCCTTTCAGCCTTTCTGCAACAACGTGGGTTGATGGAACCAGTCCCTGGTGCATCTCGGATTCCCAGTTGTCATTGGCGATGTCTTCCCAAGTGATACCCAATGCCAGTCTGGTTTCCCGGCTGGTCAGATCAACGATATGATGGCAATCAACCGCCAGAAAATAAAAGGTATAGGGTTCTTGATTCAGGCTGAAACGCACCTCACGCGCGGCTGATTCATGAGAAAGCGACGTATAGAGCGCGGGCTCCCCGATCGGGTTGAACCGCCCACCCCGTCGCGCAGCCCCCTCCCCCGATGTTGGCAGATACGACCAGCGCGGTTTGGCGGCACGGATGACGGTACGCTGCACCCTGATGGCATGCTTCAAGCGTAACCGCCTTCTAGACGCCGCAGAATATGGGACTTCAACGCTGCGTTTTCTCCATCCTTTACGATTTCCTCGGGCGTGCGTCCGCCAAATCCCACAATGGGTTCAGACCGATACCAGGCATAGGCCATGAGCGAGCTTCCAACAGCCGGTGCAACGGCATTCAGAATCTCGACAAGATGACGCAAGGATGTCTGGACTGATACGGAAGCCACACGCTGCCGCCGAGACAAGGATTCCGGGGCAATGCCCAAAGTCTCACCGATCTCGCGCTTGGTGGTTTTCAGATGCCGGGCCAGACGATCCGGTGAGATCATCCGGTTTTCTACAAGATCACGTAATTCCATATCGATCACTCCTGTTGCCACAATATATGGACCAAATTCTTGACAATCAAGGCGGTTCGATCCATTGCGCCATGTTACGTGTAGAAAACTCAAGCTACCTACCGGCTAAATCCTCCATAGAGGCGGCGGTCAAGATATAACTCCCCTGCCCTCGTATTCCCAATCGTTCCTCGGAGATAAGCCAATGCCGAGGCTTCCGGTGTCGCCTTCGAGCAACTGGCCACATTCCGGCGCACCGCGTCATAATTGCCATCGTAACTGCGGTTTCGCAGCTCTTCGCAAATCCGAAGCAGACGATGGAAAAGTGTCCTGTACAGCACGCTAAGTATTCTTGAGATTTTCCAACCCACCCTGCCCAGTTATTTGAGGTATTATCAGTGCCGTTGGCTCCATGTCTCCCCGATCAATCTTGCCCATGATCGATGTCAGGTAGGATCTATGGCTTTGAATCCTCTCAACACGTTGCAAGATATAACCTAAGGCCATGAAGCGTATCGCTGGGCCATGTGATAATTTCATTGCATACCAAGCCTCTCCAAGCAGCATGTGGTCAGCCAACTGGTCCATCAGTTGATCACAATGTGCTTGGTCTCGGGCAAACCTCAATTCTGAACATAGCCGAGGGAATGCATGTTCCATTTGATCCTGGGTCACCTTAAAGCCTCCCGCCATTAACCTGAGACATAGCCGGCAGCCTTGAAGTAGTTCC
>NZ_WPZY01000029.1 GCF_013031405.1 Ruegeria sp. HKCCD8929
CTGGAAACCGGCGCCAAAAGGATCCAGAGGCTCCTCTTCGAACAAAAATTCAAAGGCGCTTGTCAGGGATCAGAACCTTTTGGGATTGATTGAGAGGTTTTCGTAGTGGAGGATTTCTGGCTCATCGAAATTGCCAACAAGTGGATCTATGGATGCCCCCTGCGCAAGGTGTTTTTCACGATAGCATCAACGGCGTTGGATGCGTGAATCCATCCGGCCTTTCTTTGAAGCACCTTGGCTCCTGGCCTCGATGGGATTCGCTGATTTCAGTGCCTTTTAAGATGACCGGCCTTTCGTGGCCACCACTCCTTACAGGCTGTGAATTGGCGGCCCCTGCCGTTACACCATCGTAATATCACCTCCCATTCATGGAAGTCGAAGCTTTCCGGCTACCGGCTACGCCGCCTTGTAGCTTTCTCCATTGCGCAACAACGCCCAAGCGATACGTGTTGTCTTGTTAGCGATTGCCACAAGCGTTTTGTTGTGGCCCGCGCGCGCAAGCAAGTTCTGTGCTCATTTCGCACGTTGATCATCACGATTGGCAATCCTGATCAGAACGGACCTAACACCATCAATGAGTTGACGGCGCGGGCCGTCAAAGACATCTGCCGCAAAACGCGCAAGCATTATTCGACGGAAGAGGAGATCCGCATCGTGCTGGAAGGATTGCGTAGCGAAGAGAGAATCGCTGCCTTGTGTCGGCGCGAAGGGACTACCACGAGCCTCTATTGCAGCTGGTCGAAAAGAGTTCCTGGAGGTGGGTAAGAAGCGGCTGGTTGGTGACACGGTTCTCCAGGCGACCAGCCCAGAAGCGAAGGAGCTGCGATCTAAGGCGGCAGCGCTGAAAAGGGCCGTTGCTGATCTGACGCTCGAAAACCGCCTGCTCAAAAAATGCTCGAAGATTGAGGCGACGACATATGAGATGCCCCGCCTCAGAGAAGCTTGAGATCATCCGCCTTGTCGAGCAGTCACACTTGCCGGTAAAGCGAACACTGTCGACGCTCGGCATCCCGAGGACGACGTTCAAACGCTGGTATGCCCGCCATGAAGCGCTGGACGAGGCGTTTATCAAAGCCTCAATAAAGATGCGCCTGCTTCGGCCTGATTTTCGGGCATCGAGTTACTGTCGAAACCGTCTCTGATCGCTCAGCCAGTCGAAGTGGTTTCGCAATCCAACCTATCGGTGTTTATGGTTCGTCTGGAACAGGCTTTGCTGGGCCGGCCGGACCTTGTGTAGCTTCCTGCGCTGCTCCCGCGGCAGCCAGTCGCTGCTCTTCGGTCAGTTTATCGCCACCCTCGATCGCAACCTTGACGTTTCGCTCTGCCATACGGATGCCGTTTGCTTCAAAGATGTCGCGTACCTTCTGATAGGCATCACGACGAACAAGCCATTGCTCGCCGGGTTTGGTCATGAATTTCACGCCCACGACCATGTTGAACTCTTCCATGCGCCGCACGCCCTGTGATTTCAGTGTACTGAGGATCGACGGACCGTAGTGCTCGTTTGCGGCCAGCTCGGCGCCCACTTTTTTCACCAGCTTTTTGACCAGCTGCAGATCCGTGTCGAACGGCACACGAAATTCCAGTTTCATTATGACCCAATCGCGGCTGTGGTTCGTTAGGCTTTTCAACTCGCCATATGGGACAGTGTGCACCTTGCCTCGATGGTGGCGAATGCGCATGGAACGGATGGAGATACTCTCAACCGTTCCCATTAAATCGCCGACTTCGATGTATTCACCCAGCCGGAATGCATCATCGATCAGGAAGAAAATGCCCGCTACAACGTCGCGGACCAACGATTGCGTCCCAAACCCAATCGCAATACCCAGAATCCCGGCCCCGGCCAGAATCGGCGCGATATTGACGCCGGCCGCGCTCAGCACACTCAGCGCTACCATGATCAGGAGCGTCACCATTAATATGGTTCGCAGCAGGGGCAAAAGCGTGATCATGCGGGCCTCTGGGCCCGGCGCTTGCCCATCTTCCGGCGGCTCGTATTCCGCCACTCGTTTGTCGATGACGGTTTTGGCCCAGGTCCAGACCAGATCGGCCAGCAACAGAGCGACAATGCTGTCCACAAGCACTTCCAGAACGCGCCCGAGCACGCTGCCGTCTTCGGAAAGCTCAAAGATATTCACACCCCAGGCGGCTGAGAGAAAGAAAACCGCCGACATCAGGAACACGAATCTTGCCGCGCGTTGCACGATGGGACGCGTGGTCGCGTAGGGGTCGGCAAATTGCGGCACATCCGGCTGTGGTTCGCCTTCGAGGTTTTCTCCTTCGGCTTCCGCCTTGTTGAACTCGTCCAAGACGGCCTGCGCCTCGGCCATGTGTTGTTCATGCAGAGAGGCCGTCGATTGATCAAAAAAATGGTCGATCCAGGATTTCATCAATTTCAGTCCGGGCACCACCAGCCCAAGGATCAGGACGGTCCACATCATCCCGAACAGGCCAAACAACCAGAGGGCAAAAACGACACCCACGAGAATGATGAGATAGTTTCGCCAGAACAACAGCGCCCGCTCGTTCAAATCGCTTTCACAGAGCTGGGGGACGTGGCGGAACGCAGCCCAGATGCAGGCCCAAGTCACACCGACAACGATGGCTGCGAGCACCACAGTCTGCGCCAGGGCGACAGCGGGCAAACTGCCGCTCAAATCCAATTCGCGCACCGAGACAACACGGTTAAGCAGATATGACAGCGCCAGTGCCAGCACGATTGTCAGGGCAAGAACGGCGACGATGCGATGCAAATATCGCGCAACCGGTGAGCCATAAGGGACCAGTCGCAGTTCCGGCGCGTAAGGCGCCTGAAAGAACTTGGAAACGGTCAATATCGTTCGAAACAAAAGCACCATAATCAGAAAATCGAGGACAAGCGTCTCGACAAGCGGATGCCAGTCAAAGCTATCGAAGGCGCCGATACTGCCCACCGCAAAGACACCCAAACCGGCAAAGATGATGCCGGCGCGCGACGCCGCTCCGATCAGCTTTTCCAGTGGCGCATTCTTTGGTGCCTGCTCAATGCGCAACAAAGGATATTGCATGAACTGACGGTACAACCATTCAAGCCCGAGACCGATCAGCAAGAAGGTCAGAATATAGGTCGCAGATCGTACCTTTTGGGCATGCGACAACTCGGCATCCCAGACCTCCGACATGAATACCGGAATCTGCGGGAAGATCGTCCAGGCCAGTGCCAGCGTTTGTACGCGCTGCCCGATCCTGGCCAATTGCCCATCGACCTGTTCGCGCAGCGTCAGAGCCGTTCCGGTCTCGATCTGACCCGTCTCGGTGGCACTGCTTTTGATCCATTCCTGAACGCTTGGATCGCCAAGCAATCGCAGGAATTCTTTGATATCATTGGGTGACGGCGCAGGAACGGCCGGCGCTTCCGTACTTGAGGGATTTGTAAGGATCTGACCCTCTACGGAACTGGCTGTTCCGACGACCACCAATGAGAGCAAAATCGCGCGTAACAGAGCCATCAAACCGCACCCGCGGGCAGATCAGAATCTGTCTTCGTCTCTGTGTAGTCCAAGTTCGAGTAATCTGCCTCGATCACCCGCTCGACCACCAGTTTCCCTTCCAGGGGTTTCAACTGGCAAGCCAATCGCTCATCCGGACCGGCATGCCAGCGGGCCAGGACTTTCGCCTCTAGTTGTCCGGGGGGACCAAGTGCCGCGTCATCGGAAAGAACCCTTACCCGACAAGTGCCGCAGCGTCCTCGCCCGCGGCAAATATTGGCATGCGGAATATTGTTTTCGCGCACCATCTCGAGCAGCGTCAGACCCGTCTCCGCTTGAAAAGTGACCGACCGATTGCCGCTGTAGGTGACCTGAACCCTCTCCCGACGACGGCGATGCAATCGAAGCCACCTTGCCGCCATCACGGCAGCAACCAGACCGAGCGAGATGCGCGTCGCCATTTTTGTCCTCTCTTTGGACCTTTTGACGACGACCGGGACCATTTCCGGATCGACTGGTGGCCTGTCAGCATTGGGATCGTCCTCTACTACAAATCCGAGCTCACCTTCTTCCACCGGGATGATCTGCCGACCTGCTTCCACATATCCCAGCATCGCCAGGATCGGGAGTGCCACTACAAAGGGATAGAAAAACTTCATCGCGTGGACCGAGCCGTCGCGCGACTGCAACCACGTGTAGACACCAATCGCCCCGTGTATCCAGGCAACAACGAGCATCACGACTTGCTGCAACCCGTTAACGGGCGACACCACCCAAAAGTTGTTCAACAGGATAGGATAAGTTGGCACTAGCCCCAGTTCGCGCAGTGCCATGACACCAAAGACATGCGTTCCAAGAAGCGGAATGATCAGGACGCCGGCGGCCATTTGCGCCATGTCGTACGCCGGCACCTTTAACGTGTTGCGCATGTAGAGAGAAACCAGCGCAATCAGAAAATGCACCACCAGCGACACTTGCAACAGGATTTTCAGGGGCAAGAAGGTCGACCACACACCGCTGAGCGTCCAGCGCCAATCCTCCATTGCCTGAACGGAAACCAAACCGATCGCCAGATTTGCCAGATGCATGGTGATGAATACGAACATCACCATACCGGTACCAATCATCAAGTTCAGCCGGAGTTTCATGCCCCACGCTCCATCGGATGCTGTGCTGGCCATACTGATACTCCCATTCCGCGACTTGACCGGGCGCGTACACTGTAGTGAAGCAAATCCTTTACAAATCGGAGCAATACGTCAAGGCGACGCAGGGACCGCAGACGCGGGCGGCCCAGGTCGTGTTGACAAAACGGGTTCACATGAGGCGCGAGTATGATCCAAGCTATTATCTGCCATGGAGGCCAGCTTGGCACGAGACCTGATGTCAAATTTGGAATAGGCGTTCTTTGAACAGTTCACCTTGGCAGTCCGCACTCCAAAATGGACGCAGACCCATCAACCACCGCCTTGTTCTTGATGGGGTTTTCTGGATAACATTACACCTATGCACAGTGGCGCAACTACCCGAGGAATTCGGTAAATGGTCGAGCGTCTATCGCCAGTTCCTGCGCCGGACACTGGCGGGTCCATGGAGGGATATCATGGGCACCCTGAACGAGAGCGGAACGGTGCTTCACGCTCTGCAAATGATCGACAGCATGGTAATTCGCGCTCATCATCAAGCACCAAGCGCCAAGGGGGGACTCCTCGACAGTGTTGTGGCCGCTCGCGAGGTGGCTTGAATGCACTCAAAACGCTCCATCAGTCTGACCATGCTCCTAGGTTCTTTTGCACGAATTCTGCGAAGGAGGTTGGCGCTCGGCCTGTCAGTTGCGGGACATGATCCGTGACGCGATCTTCGGAACCGCCAGCAATTGCGCCATCCATCGTGGCCAGTGTTTTCGCATACTGTTTCGGCAAGCCATGATCTTGATGACGCTCAGCCAGACCGTCGACAGTCAGGCGGTGGTGGGTGATTTGCCGTCCTAAGTGACTGCTCAAAGTCTCGGCAACCACATCATAGGAAATCGCTTCGGGGCCTGTGAGGATGTAGTCGGTGTTGTCTACTGATGGTGCGACCAGTATCGCCGTGGCGCACGCAGCGATGTCATTTGCATCGATAAAACCGACACGGCCGTCGCCTGTGGCGGTGTAGATAGCAGATTGATCGCGGATTGGATCTCGGTGCTGAAGCTCAGAAAAGTTCTGCATGAACCATGTAGGTCGCAATGCTGCCCACTCCGGGACGTTGGATCGAAGCCAAGCGTGAACCGCGCCCATCATCGGTCCGCCCTCCTCGAGCGAAGAGGCACTGAGCAGCACGAAGCGGTTCACGCCGGCGGCCAATGCGGCTTCCAGTCCAGCACGCATTGCCCCAAGTGATTCCACGGTATCCGTAGGTGCAACGAGATAAACAGCTTCAACACTCTCGAAGGCATCGGCGAATGTCGATGGGTCCTTCCAGTCGAAGCGTACATCGCTTTCATTCTGCGGGCTGCGTGTTCCGATAAGTGGTACAACACTCTCTGCACGCAGCTGCTCGGCGACGCGGCTCCCAGTCTTTCCGGTGCCGCCTGTGACAAGCACGGTTTTAGTCATCGAGGAACTCCTCAAACCCGGATCTCAGGGGCTCGACCCCGCCGACAGCGTTCAGAAGAACCAACGGGTTCCAGTAGTCTCGGTAACGCGCGATGCGTCCGTTCTTGACCTGGATGACCGAGATGTAGTTCTGGTCGTAACGCCCAGCCGCACCTTTGCCTGTGCAGGAGAATTCCAAAACAAAGGTCTCGTCGTCTTTCGAGGCATGCGTGATTGCAGGGCTCATTGATTGAAAGTTGATGAGTCCTCCGGCTTTCGGCAGATAAGCTGCCATAGCGTCACGCCCGCGCAGTTCAAGCACTGCGCCTTCAGGCGCAAATGGAAATTGGAACACAATGTCTTCAGCGCACATGTCCAGAAAGTTCTCGCCCGCTTCTGCGATGATCGCATTTCCGAGGGCACTGCGCAGCATCGCGCCAAAGCTCGCTATCGTGTTGGTGTCAGACATGATGTCTCCTAACGTTGTGTTGGTCCCTTATTGGGAGGGTTTCAATATGAGTGGTGGCTTGGGTCATGATGCTTTTCCAAACTGCATGATGAGGTCGCCCGCAATCGACAGAACGGCACCAGTGATGCGGAAGAAGTCAGCGTGTAGAGCGGCATTCCCGAAAAGGCCGTTTTTATCCTGGATGAGCGCCATGGTCATTTGCCCGGCGACAACGTCGGCATGGAAGGCAGCGGCGCCAAAGCATGGGATTAGGATGATGGTCGCCATCACATAAATGACGCCGTTCGCATCTCCGACCCACGCCCAGGGAGGAGCAGAAACCAAAGATGACAAATTCGGCAATGTTGCGCGAAGCCAGCCAAGTCCGGCAACAAGGCAAACAAAGGATACTCCAAATGACAGAAGCGTTGCCCAAAGAGGGTGGCCAGCCGCACGACTAAGCTTGGCGTTCATTCCGGCGTGGATCGGTATCAAGGCGCAGCAAAGCGTAGGTGCGAACCACAGAAGTGTGATTTTCGGATCCATCTGCACGCCCTTTCGGAAATATTCTGCAACTTGGTTGCAGCGTCGCGACGATTTCTGCAAAATACGTCGGAACGAAACCGTTTCGGCCTATATAGAAGGACTAACGATGGAACGCAATAGTTCCGACGTAAGAGTGCAAAAAAAGGCCCGCCGAAAACCGGCTGGGGCGGCCGTGCTTCAGGACTCGGTGACAAATGCAATCCATCGGGCCTTGTTCGAGGAATGGGCGAAAACGGGATATTCCGCCCTCCGCATGGAGCGCATTGCGGCTCGGGCAGGCGTTGGGAAAGCAGCGCTCTATCGCCGGAGCAAATCCAAGTTTGAACTGGTGACCGAGGCAGTAAAGTCGACGGCGACGAGCATCACGCCAATACCGGACACTGGGTCGTTTGAGGGCGACGTAAACATGTTGATGCGTCGGCTGGCTGCAACTCTGCGCCACCCGCTTGTACGGCGGATTTTGCCCGATCTACATGCAGAGCATGCCCGATCAGACGAGCTTGCAGAGCTTCTGAAGAGCGTCACGCTTGATCGGAGGGAACAAGCGACGATCATGTTGGACACGGCGATTGAACGCGGCGAACTGCCAAAGGACACGGACCGCAGCATGGTGTTGGATATGCTTATCGCGCCACTCTATTGGCATGTTATCGTCCAGCATCGATTAACAACCTCCGCTGACATCAAGAGGTTCTCAGATCTTGTGTTGAGCGTATCCAGCTAAGCAACCTCATCCGATACCGTGTTAGGCGACCAACGCAACGGCGTCTTTTCCTGCAGGAATTCGCAGTGGGCAATTGGCGTCTGTTACGGCCTGTCCGTCATCAAATGAAGTGGTCCGACTGAGCTGACAGCGATCAGGTCCGTCTGGCTGACTAATTTTATTTAAGCTGCGCGCCCGAGATTGAACAAGCATCGCTGTTTTCAGGGTTCTTTCCTTGGTTTTCTCTTTATCCTTCAGAATGGAATTGCTGCGGTCGAGGTAGACATCGGCGGGTGTCAGGTTGCCGAGGCTCTTCTGGTAGCGGCTGTGGTTGGAGCGCACGACGAAGGTTACGGCTGCTTCCTCAAGCGCACCTGGCAGATAGTAGTTTTCGAGCAGGATGCGGTTCTTCGGCATCCGGTGCCAACGTTCAATCTTGCCCTGGGTCTGCGGATGGTTCGGGGCGCCGCGGATGTGGTCCATGCTCTGATCCTCGAGCTACTTGGCCAAGTCACCGGAGATGTAGCTGCCGCCGTTGTTGGAGAACAAACGGGGACGGTTCGCAACAGTAACGCTTCCGTAGCCCAATCACGTTGAACGCCGGGCCAGTAATCAGGTCCTGCTCCCTAAGGATGCGATAGACGGAAGGCTCTGACATGAAATACTTTTTCACATTCGTGAATCGAAACGCCAGCTCACGCGGCGACAGTTCCGGCTCATCCAGAGCAAGGTTTACTATGGCCTGCCTGATCTCGCCGGGGGTGCGGTTCCAGACCCGCCCGGGATGCGGGCGACGGTCCTCGAGACCAGTTTCGCCAAACGCTTCGTACCGGGCATACCTGCGATAGAACGTCGTCTTCGGGATGCCCAGCTTCGACAGTGTTCGCTTCACCGACAAGTGGGACTGCTCGACGAGGCGGATGCTCTCGAGCTTCTCCAATGCGGGGTATCTCATATGTCGTCGTCCCCATCTATTAACCGGCAGGCGAATGCGAAGCATTCTGCCGAGAGGGCCCGGGCATTTTTTTTTGCAATCGGTTCTCCAGGGTGAGGTCAGCAACGGCCTCCTTCAGGGCGGACGCCTCGGCCCGCAGCTCTTTCACTTCCGGGCTTGTCGCTTGCCTGGCCGTGTCGCCGGCCAGCCATCTCTTTCCGGCCTCAAGGGACTCTTTCGACCACGAATAGTACAAGCTCGTGACGATCCCCTCGCGCCGACACAGGGCCGCGATACTCTCCTCACCACGTAAGCCCTCCAGAACGATGCGGATCTTCTCCTCCGCTGAATGGTGCTTGCGCGTCTTGCGGCGGATGTCTTTGACGACCTGCTCTCGTCTGTTTGGGCACGCCTCTATCAGAACTTCAATCGACCAGACAAATAGGCCCAGAGTTTGCGCCAGAGCCTCTTTGTGCGACGGTAGCAGCGCCGGATTGCGCGGGGTCTTCCATACACAAGGGTGGTTGTTGGACATAGCCGAGCGCTGGTGGCGACTACCGGAGAAACGAAAGTGCTTGAAGGTTAAGGACCGGTGCCGGGAATAATCGCGCCTCGATGTGCGATCACCTTCATAGCCAGCTTATGTCCTGCCCGAATTGCGGAAATACTGTCCTGGCCCTCAACGAGCGCGGCAAGATAGCCCGCGTTGAAGCTGTCGCCCGCAGCGGTGCTGTCAACGATCTCCTTGGCTAGCGGCAGTTCACCAACAACTTGACCCGACAAATCGCGCGGTCCGGCACTGCCGCGCTTGAGCGCTCCGCGTTTGATCCCGTACCCCACCAGACGTGCCACCGTGGTTTCCTCGTCCCTGTCTCCGAACAGCACCATCTCATCATCAATCGAGGGCAGCGCGATATCAGCGCGCCGCCACATTTCTGCGTTGGTGCCTTGTGCGACCTCTTGATTTTCCCACAACTTTGGTCGGTGATTGCTGTCATACGCGACAAGGCCTCCGGCAGCCTGATAGCCGTCACACCAGTCGATTAGGCGTTCGCGAACAGAAGCAGGAAGAATCGCAAGCGAGATGCCGGACAGGAAAAGCAGATCATAATCCCGCAGCCGGTCGAGTCCAATTTCGCAAGGTTCAGAAAACATCGTCCGTGCGGCGGATGCCGAGCGCCAATAACTGAAACTTCGCTCACCGTTTTCGTCGGTATCGATGGCGTAAAGGCCAGGCATTCCACCGTCGCGGCGCTCGATGCATTCCGTCTCGAGCCCGTACGAACGGATCGCATCCCTGATTTTTTCCGAGTAGCGGTCAGTCCCAAGCGCCGTTACGTATGAGACCGTCACATCGGACCCGCTCAAAAGCCTCCGCAGATAAACCGCCGTATTGTACGTGTCTCCTGCCACACCAATATTTGCCAATCCATCTTGCCTCGAGGAAAGTTCGATCATGACTTCGCCGAGGCAAGCGATTTTTCGGATTTTAGGTTCGATGTTCAATCAGATCTCGCCAAAAGTAGCCTGAACTTGAGTCCATGCGTCTTCTAGATGCGCACGCAAAGCCGCCTCCGCCGCATCCGGGTCGCGCATCAGTATGCCGTCGAATATCGCGCTGTGAGCTTCGAAGTTCTTTCGGTTGCGCTCGGGCAAACGTGGCATCTGTGACCAATGGGGCGATAGCCAGGTGGTATAAGCCTTGTGGATCGCCGGCAAGACAGGGTTGTTCGAGATACGGTAGAGCACTCCATGAAACCCCTTGTCAGTTTCGTAAAACAGTTCGCTGTCGTGAATTGCCGCCTTGTTCTCTTCGAGCGCGGATTTGAGTGCGGCGATGTCGTCTTTGCTGGCGTCGGTGGCTGCCTGACGCACGAGCGCACTTTCCACGAGGATGCGAGTGTCGAACAAGTTTCTTACGCCACCCGGCTCGTGAAGCAAATGGGCGACAATGCTTTCCAGCGCGTCGATCGCTGCGTCGAAACCAGGTTTGCGGACCACGGGACGGTGGCGGGGTCGCGCCTCGATCAGGCCGCGATTGGACAAGGCGAGAACGGCTTCGCGTACGACTGTTCGACTGATGCCAAATTCCTCCATCAGGTCGCGTTCGGGCGGCAAAGGCTGCCCGTCTGATATCTCGCCGCTCTGGATCTTTTCCGCGAGCCGTTTGATGACCGCATCTGCGGCGCGGCCCTTTGCCTTGCGCGCGGCCGAACCTACATCTCTTGCGGAGTTCTCTTCCATGGCGCCGCTTCCCGTTACAATCGTCCCAAAACCATATCTGCGCACCGATCTCCAAGCATCATTGCCGGAGCCTGTGTATTGCCAGCATTGATATCCGGCATTGCCGACATATCGCAAACGCGAAGTCCTGCGATGCCCCGCACCCGCATTCGCGGATCCAGAACGGCCATAGGGTCACCGTCCTTGCCCATGCGCGCCGTTCCGGCAGGGTGGTAATTCGTTTTGACGAAGCGGCGGCAATAATCCCGCAAAGCGCCGTCGCTGCGGCCGTCTGGCCCGGGCAGCATCACTCGCTCGATCTTTTCCGCCAGCGGCGACTGCGCGAATGCGTCGAGGAAGAACCGTTGGCCGCGGACCATTTCGTCCATGTCTTCCTTTTCTTTCAGAAGATTTGGCGAAACGACCGGCATGTCGGCCGGGTCTGCCGATGCCAGACTCACAGACCCGCGGGACCTAGGCTTTACGACCACGGTTGTGACCGTGAGTCCGTAACCGTCTTCCACTAAATGCCGTGTATCCCGGTCAACGTAGACGATGGGCACGCAAAATGCCTGAATCGTGGGCAGTCCGTCAGGATCGCCTGGATTGACGAAGGCGCCGGCCTCGACGCCAGCCGACGTGACCGGACCCGACCCAAATAGCTTGAACTGCAGACCGTTCCGGATCATCCGCCAGCCTTCGCCCTGTTTGTAATACCCGTAGGGACCATTGACCCGCGCCGTGATCGGTACCTCTGGGTGATCAATAAGATTCTCCCCGACGCCCGGACGATCGTGCAAGCAATCGATGCCGACTTCGGTCAGATGGTCTGCCGGTCCGATCCCCGAGAGCATCAGTAATTTCGGAGTGACGAGCGCGCCTGCACTTACAATAATCTCGCCAGAGCAGTGCACATTATGGGTGTTTCCGCTTTTGTCCTTATAGACGACCCCTGACGCCCTCCCGCCGTCCAGCGTGATCTTTTGTACTTCGGAGCGCAGACGAACCGTCAGGTTGGGATTGGCCTCTTGCGAGGAGATATAAGCGTATGCTGATGACGACCGTTTGCCTTGCCGGTTCATGAATTGGTAGAAGCCGACACCTCTTTGCTGGGCGCCATTGAAGTCCGGATTGAATGGCTCCCCCAGCCCCTGAACGGCTTGCACGAACAGCCGGGACAGCAGGTCTATGTGCCCGGGGTCCGAAACGAGAAGCGGTCCGCTGGTGCCATGAAATTCGTTGGAAAGGCGGTTGTTGCCCTCCATTCCACGAAAGTGCGGCAGGACGCTTTCCCAACTCCAGTCAACGGCGTCATTGCTGCCTCTGAGTTCTTCCTGCCAACCGTTATAGTCAGCTGGTCGGCCGCGCATATATACCTGTGCATTGACCGACGACCCGCCGCCGAGAACGTGTCCCTGAGGGATATCGTGCACCCGCCCGCCAAGATGCTCCTGCGGGGCGGTCTTGTGGTAGCGCATGTATTTCGTGCCGTTAATCATCTTGAAGATACCCGGCGGCATATCGAGAAGCGGATGTCGGTTTGAATATCCAGCTTCCAGAAGTAGTACTTTGGCCTTGCCGTCGTCGGCCAATCGCGCGGCCGCAACACATCCCGCCGCACCTCCGCCGATCACGATATGCTCGAACTCTTCGGTCATGCCCGTTCCATTCCAATCTCTTCCCGATGACTAGCTCACGCCGTGAGGGGCACAAGCTTCGACCGCAGCTGTTCCGTTCGGCTCGCAATCTGGCACCGCCCTTCTGACCAGTGCCGCCGATCTTCTCCCGTGTTACCCATTCACACTATATAATCATACCAAAAGTCTCAAGTAGAAGGACGAAAAATAAAACCAAACGCCCGATTGCGCCCATATTAAGGTATTTTGTTGACTTATTGCCAGATCACTGCAATAGATTCTGATTATGGTCATACCAAAAGAGGTTTAGGGTGGTTTTCGAGGCACTCGGTGAATCGGTCGTCAGGGCGTCGATGTTTATCGATGGGAGTTGGGTATCGGGCTCGAGCAACGCGGTGCTTGAAGTTGAAAACCCTGCGACGGAAGAAATCATCGCGACGACGCCGGAGGGATCTGCATCAGACGCCGAGCGCGCAGTTTCCTCCGCAGTGCGGGCGCAGGCGGAATGGGCTGCGACTCCTGCCTTTGAACGTGGTCTGATCGTCAGAAGGCTCGGGGAGTTGGTCGCTTCACAAAAAGAAGAATTTGCACGATTGATCAGCCTGGAACAGGGTAAGCCAATTGGTCAAGCGCTCGGAGAAGTGGGTGCGGCAGCGGAGTTTCTATTCTACGCCGCCGAAAACGCACGCCGTATCGAGGGCGACATTGTGGTCTCGGACAACCGGGATGAAGAGATTCAGATACGCCGCCATCCCTATGGCGTCGTGGTCGGACTCACTGCGTGGAATTACCCCGCTGCTTTGGCGGCGCGGAAGCTGGGCCCTGCGCTGGTCGCCGGGAACAGCCTTGTTTTATTGGCCCATGAACTCACGCCGCTTTCTGGCCTGTTTCTTGCGTCTTTGGCGAACAAGGCTGGCATTTCGCCAGGTGCTTTCAATGTTGTGACCGGACGGGGACCGATCGTTGGCCAGGCACTGGTCGAAGATCCGCGGACCGCAATGATCACCATGACGGGAAGTAATCGGGCCGGGCGTGAAATCTTCAAGGCCGGCGCAGACGGTATGAAGGTTCTTCGCCTGGAACTTGGTGGCAAGGCGCCGTTCATCGTTATGGAAGACGCCAATATCGACGATGCGGTAAAGGCCGCCGTAACCGCCCGGTACACCAATTGTGGTCAGGTGTGTACGTGCAACGAGCGGATGTATTTGCACCGCGACATCGCGGATGAATTTCTTGGGAAATTTGTCCGGGCCTCAAAAGATCTGAAAATTGGAAACCCGCTGAACGATCCGGATCTGGGTCCGAAGGTCAGCGGCACCGAGGTGGAGAAGATCAAGTCCATCGTCGATCAGTCTGTCGCGGCTGGTGCTGAAGTGCTGCTCAAGGGCGGGCCCCTGACAGATGGCGAATACGCAAAGGGCCATTGGTACGCGCCTACGGTTCTGGAGCTCCTCAATAACAATTCGCCGGTCATTGACAGCGAGATATTCGGACCTGTGGTCCCGGCAATTCGTGTTGATGATTTCGATCAGGCCATCGAGCTGGCCAACGACACGGTTTACGGGCTCTCGGCTTACATTTTCACCAAGGATTACCGTCGCCTGATGCAGACCCCTTATCGGCTGAAGTTCGGCGAGATCTACGTAAACCGCGCCAACGGCGAACAAATCCAGGGCTTCCACAATGGTTGGGGGCAATCGGGTCTTGGAGGAGAAGACGGAAAATACGGATTCGATGGGTATCTGCGCAAGCAGAGCCTGTATCTAAACTGGGCATAAACCCAGGTAAACCGCGGCAGGAGGAATGGCGCCGCGTTAATCTTCGGAGGAGGAACTATGAAGAGAAGAGTATTGCTGACCACCGCAGCTGCGATGGCGATGTGCCTGGGGGCCGGTGCAACTCTGGCCGACACGCCGCCACTTGCAGTGAAAGACAGTTATCGCGTTGGATTCGCGCAAATGGAATCCAACAACCCCTGGCGGATCGCTGAAACGAAGTCGTTTCACGATGCCGCTGAATCCTGTGGATGGGAACTCATCGCGACCGATGCCGCTGGATCCGCGGCCAAGCAGGTTGCCGACGTGGACTCGATGATTGCCCAGGGGATAGACGTTCTGTTCCTGCCGCCGCGCGAGGAGAAACCGTTGATCCCCGCGGTGATGAAGGCGAAGGCCGCTGGTATTCCGACTTTCCTTGTTGACCGCTCGGTGGACTCGAATGTCGCGCAGGCTGGCGAACACTACGTTGCTTTCCTCGGTTCGGATTTCGTGGATCAGGGCCGCCGCGTTGCGGAATGGCTGATCGAAAACTTCGAGGGCGATAAAGGCATCATCGTCGAACTGGAAGGCACGACTGGCTCGTCCCCGGCCAACGACCGGCGATCAGGATTTGACGACCGTATTGCAGAAGACAGCCGTTTCGAAATTGTTGCTTCGCAAACCGGCGATTTTGCGCGCGATATGGGACGTCAGGTTATGGAAACGCTGCTGCAGGCGCACCCGGACGTGAATGTCGTCTATGCTCATAATGATGAGATGGCCATCGGTGCCATTCAGGCGCTGGAGCTTGCGGGCCGAAAGCCGGGCGAGGACGTCACCATCGTGTCGATCGACGGCACCCGCGATGCCCTGCAGGCAATCATCGACGGCAAGATGGGCGTGACTGTGGAGAGTTCACCATTCTTCGGTCCGTTGGCCTGCGACGTGATGAAACGCTACGCCTCGGGTGAAGAGATACCGGGTTGGGTCAAGGTCGAAGACCGCATTTTCACCATCGACAACGCCGCCGACCATATTGACGAGGCGTATTGAGCCTCCCTGGGTCGTTGGAGCGGCTTCGGCTGCTCCGGCGATCGTTTTCAACGAAATTGGGGTAGTGCGCAGATGACGCATCTTATTGATATGGCCGATATCGACAAAGCCTTTGGTGGTGTCGTCGCGCTGAACAAGGCGGGATTGCAGCTGGAGGCGGGTGAAGTGCACGCCATTATAGGGCAGAATGGTGCCGGCAAATCGACCTTGATCAAAATCCTGACCGGCGTTTACCGAAAAGACGCCGGTGCCGTTCGGATCGGCGGACAGGAAACGTCGATATCGACCCCGCGCGAGGCGCAGGACGCAGGCATCGCCACCATCTATCAGGAACTTAGCCTCGTGCCGCTGCGCAGCGTCACCGAGAATGTGATGATGGGATATGAGCCCCGGACCCGCTTCGGTCTGATCGACTGGAAAGAGGCGCACCGGCGCGCCGGAGAGATCCTTCAGCGATTTGGCGTCGATATCGATGTGCGGGCGCAGCTCGGCACCTATTCAACAGCGATCCAGCAATTGGTTGCGATCGCTCGCGCGGTGTCTCTGAACGCGCGATTGGTCATCATGGATGAGGCCACATCGTCGCTGGACGATCAGGAAATCGAAACTCTTTTCAACGTCGTACGTGAGCTCAAACGCGATGGTGTCGCAGTGTTGTACATCTCGCATTTTCTGGACGAGCTTTATCAGATCTGCGACCGCGTCACGATCATGCGTGACGGCCAGACAGTTGCCACTCACAAAATCCCAGAAACGACCAAGCTGGGCCTCATTTCGGAAATGTTGGGTCGCGATCCCAAAGAGATCGCCGATGCCGGCATGACCGCTCTTTCGGGACATAACGCTGAACCAGGCGAGGTGTTGCTTGAGGCAAAAAGCATTTCCACGGCCGCCGGCTTGAAAAACGTGTCTGTGTCCATAAGGAAGGGCGAAATCGTCGGCTTGGGGGGGCTGCTCGGTTCCGGCCGGACAGAAACGGCAAGGGCGCTGTTCGGCCTCGACAAGCTTCGGACCGGTCAAGTCCGGTGGCGAGGCGCGTCCGCGTCCGTGGGCAGTCCGGCGGATGCAATATCTGATGGAATTGGGTTCCTGACCGAAGACCGCAAGCGCGAAGGGATCATTCCTGACATGTCGGTCCGCGAAAACATGACGCTGGCGCTGCTACCGAAACTCAGAAAATTTGGCCGCGTCGACCGCAAGCGCGAAAAGGAATTGGTCGAGGACTTCATCAAATCCATCGGTATCAAGACCACCGGCATGGAGCAGCCGATCCGCGAGCTTTCCGGCGGCAATCAGCAGAAGGTACTTCTTGCCCGTTGGCTGGCGCTCGATCCCGAGGTGCTGCTTCTGGACGAACCGACGCGCGGTGTCGATGTGGGTGCGAAGTTTGAGATCCAATCAATCATTCGGGATTACGTCCAGCGGGGTCTTGGCGTTCTGCTCATCAGTTCTGAGTTTGAGGAGATTGTCGAAGGTGCCGACCGGATCGCCGTTCTGCAGGATGGTTATACGGTTTCTGAACTCGTTAATCCCGGAGTGACGGAAGAGGCGCTGATTGCTGCCATTGCTCACCATCACGAACGGAGGGCAGCATGACAACAGGCGCCATGCTCAACTTCGACAAGGCGCGCATTGCGCACTACGGTGGACCGATCGCACTTGTTGCAATCCTGCTTTTTAACGTGGCGATCACACCGAATTTCCTTCACCCGCAAACACTGTTTGTCAATATCAGTCAGGTGGCCACGATCGCCATCGTCGCGGTCGGCATGACTTTGGTTATTGCCACCGGCGGGATCGATCTGAGCGTGGGGGCGATCATGGCGTTGTCCGGAGCGATGGCTCCGCTGATATTCTTGTCGCCATATGCCGAGGCCTATCCCACCATAGGGCTCACAGCGGCAATAGGTGTTCCGATCCTAGTTGCATTCGCATGCGGTCTGTTCAACGGCGTCCTTGTTAGCGTCTTCAACGTACAACCGATTGTCGCGACACTGATATTCTTCATCTCCGGGCGTGGGATTGCGCTGGTTCTTACGAATGGCAATCTGCAGACTTTCACCAATCCTGCCTTCAGTTATCTCGGCACAGGCAAAATCCTCGGCCTTCCCTTTCAGGGCTGGCTGGTTGCCATTATAGCGATTGCCGCATGGTGGATGGTTGCTCATTCGACCTATGGCAGGCAGCTCCTGGCCGTGGGCGGCAACGAACGCGCCGCGCGACTGTCTGGTGTACCGGTCCGCAAGGTCAAGATCGGCGCTTATGTGATTTGTGCCGGTCTCTCCGGGCTCGCGGGTCTGATCGTCGTGGCGATCAATTCGGCATCGGACGCTGCACGGATCGGAAACCTGATGGAGCTTGATGCCATCGCTGCCGCAGTCGTCGGCGGTACACTTCTACAGGGCGGTAGAGCACCGATTTTCGGCGCCATTCTGGGCGCAGTGATCATCCAATTGGTTAAGTACACGCTGCTTGCCAATGGCGTTGCGGATGAGGTGGCACTGATCGCGAAAGCGGCAATCATCATCTTAGCCGTCTACGTGCAGCAGGCGCGGAGGGAGTGACGGTAATGGTTGATGCAACCACTTTTGATCTTCGACAGCATGTTGGCGGCAACAGCCATTCTTCAGGCGTCTGGATTGCTCTCATTGCTCTCATTGCCTTTGGCCTTCTGCGCTATGAGAACTTTGGCGGCGCTTATAACATCAGCTCGTTTCTGAACTTCAATGCGATGTTCATCGTGATCGCCGTTGGCATGTGCTTTGTGATCATGACCGGCGGGATCGATCTGTCGGTTGGCTCTGTCGCAGCCTTCACGTCGGTCGTCGCCGCCTATCTGTCTCCGTACGGATTACAGGTTGCCTTGCCTGGAACAATCGCCGCCGGGATCGCGATCGGCGCGCTCAACGGGTTTTTCGTCGTCGCGATGCGCATCCCGCCATTCATTGCAACGCTGGCGACGATGCTGGGCGCCAAAGGTGGCGCGTTAGTCATTTCCGGGGCGCAGACGATCTCAATCGACTGGTCGTCGAATTTCACCAAACTCGGAATGGAACAGGCTTTCGGCATTCTGCCATGGACCATCGTCGTCACCGGCATTGTTGTGGTTGGGCTTTGGATCGTCCTCGAACGCACGTCGCTTGGGCGCACAGTCCTGGCGATTGGAGGCGGCGAAGACGCCAGCGTGATGATGGGGCTAAGTGTCATCCGCGCCAAGTTCTTCGTCTACACGCTCAGCGGCGGCTGCGCGGGTCTGGCGGGCTTGTTCCTTGCCTCGGGATTTGGGGCAGGACAACCGCTCGAGGGTGTGGGGTGGGAGCTGTCGGCCATCGCCTCAGTAGTTGTCGGCGGCACGCTGCTGACAGGCGGCATGGGATCGATCCCGGCGACCGTGGCGGGCGCACTCCTTCTTGGCCTGGTCTTCAACATTCTGAATTTCGAAAACGGTCGTGGTGTGATCAGCTTGAGTGCCTATTGGCAGATGGTAATCCGCGGAGGCTTTCTTTTCGTCGTGATCCTTTTCCAAAGCCGCGTGGCGCGGGCAAGTGCGAAAGAGACAAGCTGACATGTCGAAGATCGAAGATATCAGGGCTCAGTTGTTCAAGGTTCCGCTTGCCGAAACTCTGACGGACGCAAAACACGGCGATCACACCCACTTCGAGCTTGTGACGGTGACCATAGGCCTTGGAGACGGCTCGGAGGGCACCGGGTACACATATACGGGTGGCAAGGGCGGGCGTGCCATTCTCGCGATGATCGAACACGATCTGGCGCCGTTTCTCATCGGCAAGGATGCTGCCGATGTCGAGGTGCTGTACGACGCCATGCAATGGCATGTTCACTACGTAGCCCGCGGCGGGATTGCGTCATTTGCCATTTCCGCAATCGATATCGCGCTCTGGGACCTGCGCGGCAAGGCGGCGGGCAAACCGCTCTGGAAAATGGCTGGCGGCACATCGGATCGGTGCAAAGCCTATGGCGGCGGCATCGACCTTTCGTTCCCACTTCCGAAGCTACTTGCCTCGATGCAGGCCTATCTTGACCGAGGTTTCAACGCGGTGAAGATCAAGATCGGCCAGCCGACGCTGGCTGAGGATGTCGAGCGCGTGGCGGCCGTGCGTGAACTTATCGGTCCGGAGACCACGTTCATGGTCGATGCCAACTATTCCATGAGCGTGACCGAGGCCATCGCCGCAGCGAATGCCCTTATGCCTTTCGATCTTTTGTGGTTCGAGGAGCCCACCATACCCGACAATTACAAGGGTTTTGGCTGCATCGCTGAGGCCACGGGAATGCCGCTCGCCATGGGAGAAAACTTGCATACGATCCACGAGTTCGAATACGCATTTGCCGACGCAAAACTGAGCTACATTCAACCCGACGCCTCCAACTGTGGTGGGATAACGGGTTGGCTGCGCGTCGCCGAGCTATCCCGCAAACACGGCATTCCGGTCTGTAGCCATGGGATGCAGGAACTGCATGTGAGCCTGGTTTCCGGTCAGGAGAACGCAGGCTGGCTTGAGGTCCATTCCTTCCCAATTGACCAATACACCCAACGTCCAATCGTTGTTGAGGATCATCTTGCCGTCGCGCCAAGCGTGCCGGGTATTGGCGTCGAATTCGACTGGAACAAACTGTGCACAGCGCATGAGGAGATACATTGATGCTCAGTCAAAAAGTTGCTGCTGCATATTATCGGGGTGACAGGTCGTTTTCGGTGGAAACGACGGCCGCCCGGGACCCTGGCCCCGACGAGGCGGCGATCCGCATCGCATATTGCGGAATATGCGGTACTGATCTGCATGTCTTCCATGGCAATATGGATGCGCGGGTCGGACTCAATCGCGTCATCGGACATGAAATGTCTGGGGTCGTCGAGGCGGTGGGCAAGGGTGTATCCAACGTTGTGCCCGGTCAGAAAGTGTCTGTGCGCCCGCTCGACCACTGTGGCGACTGCCCGGCATGTCGAGCCGGCCACAAACACATCTGCCACAACCTCAAGTTCCTTGGGCTCGACACCGACGGAGCAATGCAAGAGCTTTGGACGGTTCCTGCTCACACGCTTCATGTGTTGCCCGAAGATCTGCGGCTGGATCATGCTGCGCTGATCGAGCCCGTGGCGGTCGCCTGCCATGATGTGCGTCTCTCTGGGCTGTCGGCAGGTGAAGATGTCGTGGTCATCGGTGGCGGGCCGATCGGCATCCTCGTGGCTATGGTGGCGCGGGCCGAGGGCGGCAAGGTGACTATTTCGGAAGTCAACGAAAACCGCCTTGCGATTGCAAGAAGGCTCGGCTTCGACACGGTGCAGCCGGTCAGGGAAGATTTGCAGCGCGCGATCAACGCGCGGACAGGCGGCAAGGGTGCGGACGTGGTCTTCGAGGTCTCCGGCACGCAACCCGGCGTCGACGCCATGACCGCCGTGGCGGCGACGCGCTCGCGTATCATCATGGTGGCGATCCACGCCGAGAAACCCGAAATCGACTTATTCCAATTCTTCTGGCGTGAACTCAAGCTTATCGGTGCCCGGGTCTACGAGCCGGAGGATTATGAAAAGGCCATCGCCATAATCGCGGCAGGTGGAATAGATGCCAGCACGATCATCACCGATGTCAGCCCGCTGGCGGATATTCAATCTGCGTTCGAGGCGCTGGACGCAAGCCCGACGGCAATGAAAAGCCTCATCCGGGTCGGAGATTTGACGTGAACGTTCTCAATTCATTTGACCTTTCCGGCAAGACCGCTCTTGTGAGCGGTTGCAAAAGAGGGATCGGACGCGGCATGGCCGAGGCTTTGGCTTCAGCAGGTGCCGATATTGCCGGTGTCTCTGCGTCCCTTGAGCTATCGGGCAGCGAGGTCGAGGATAGCGTCAGGGATCTCGGTCGTTCATTCGAAGCCTATCAGTGTGATTTTTCGGACCGCGCTTCGCTTCTGGCGTTTGTTAATCAGCTTGAGGCCGACGAGATCGCGCCGGATATTCTGGTCAACAACGCCGGAACCATCAAACGCAAGCCGACCGCCGAGCATCCCGATGACTGGTGGGACGAGGTCATTGAGGTCAACCTGTCCGCCCAGTTCATTCTCAGCAGGGAAATTGGCCGCTCGATGCTTGCCCGCGGGTCGGGCAAGATTATCTTCACGGCGTCGCTGCTGACGTTTCAGGGTGGCATCAATGTGCCGGGCTATTCAGCATCCAAGGGCGGCATTGGCCAGCTGACCAAAGCGTTGGCTAATGAGTGGGGTGGCAAGGGAGTGAATGTGAACGCCATCGCGCCAGGATACATCGCCACCGACAACACCGAAGCATTGCGGGGCGACCCTGACCGTTACAAGGCGATCCTGGATCGCATTCCCCAGGGCCGCTGGGGAACACCCGAAGACTTTGCCGGTCCGGTGGTGTTTCTCGCGTCTTCGGCGTCGGATTACGTCAACGGCGAAATCCTCGTCGTCGATGGTGGCTGGATGGGACGCTAGTCGGGCAGCATCCAGGTTCGCAGGGGTTCGGGCATGCGCTATGATGGTCCCAAGCAGGGCCTACGACCGGAAATGGAGGACTGGACCTATGTGCAGATTGTTTATCGGGGCCGATCCCGAGTTGTGGAAAAGCGAGACTCGATCGCTGCGGATGGACGGGATGGTCACCAGCGTGCGACTGGAGAACATGTTCTGGATGGTGCTTGAGGAAATAGCCGCGAAAGACGAGATGAACGTCCCACAGCTACTGCATCAACTTTATAACGAGTCGATTGACGAGGGGCATGATTTGGGGAATTTCACGTCCTTTCTGAGAGTGTGCTGCCTGCGCTTCTTTGATCTGCAACTCAAGGGTCTAATCCCGGCGTCACAAACTGCCGGGTTTGAGATGTTGTCGGCCGAGGAGATCCTGAAGATCGAAGCCGATCAGAACCGGGTCCGAGGCCGGCGCACGGCCGTAATCAAGGGCCAACACTGAGGCGTCGAAACCCGGAACATCGAAAAAGCCCCGCGTATTCCGCGGAGCTTTTCCTTACCCTTCCGTCCTTACTTCACAGATCGCCTTTGGACATCTCGCTTGCGATGTGATCGGCCTGCCGGATCGCCAGCGCCACGATTGTAAGTGTCGGGTTTTCGGCCGCGCCCGTCGTGAACTGCGACCCATCTGAGATATAGAGGTTCCCGATGTCATGGGTGCGCCCCCACTTGTTGACCACACCGTTCTTGGGGTCCGCCGACATCCGGTTGGTGCCGAGATTGTGCGTCGAAGGATAGGGTGGTGTCGGGAAGGTGCGCGTTGCCCCCACTGCCTCATAGACCGCCTGACCCTGCCGATAGGCATGCTCGCGCATCGCGATGTCGTTGGGGTGATCGTCGAAATGCACGTTGGCCACCGGCAAGCCCCACTGATCCTTGACGTCTGTATTCAGTGTCACCCGATTGCTCTCTTGCGGCATGTCCTCACCCACCAGCCACATGCCAGCCATGTTTTCATAGGCGTCGAGTGCGGTAGTAAAGCCGCGGCCCCATGCGCCGGGGTTCAGGAACGCCGCCATGAATGGCAAGCCGAGCGACAAGGTTTCCATTTCGTAGCCGCCGACAAAGCCGCGGCTCGGATCGTGACGGGATTCGTCCGAAATGATTCCTGCCATGGTGGTGCCGCGCCACATTCTTACGGGCTTGTCGAAGACCGCGTAAACAGATCCCGTCATATGCCGCATGTAGTTCTTACCAACCATGCCCGAGGAATTTGCGAGACCATCGGGGAACATAGAAGACGCCGAGTTCAGCAACAGGCGCGGGCTTTCAAACGAGTTGCCTGCAACGCAAACAACGCGGGCCTTCTGCAGGTGCAGATTGCCCTCTTTGTCGAAATACTCGACACCGGTCACTGTGCCGCTGTCATCGTGGACAATCCGGGCCACATGTGCGTTTTCGCGCACCTCAAGATTGCCGGTCGCCTCACCTCGCGGGATATCAGTATAGGCGGCTGACCACTTCGCGCCCCATTTGCAGCCCTGGAAACAAAAGCCGGTTTGCTGACAGGCCAGCCGGTCATCGTAGTCGGCGCTATTGATCGCCATGCGGCCTGTATGCACTTCTTTGTAGCCAAGCGCTTTGGCACCCTTTTCGAATACCAGGTAGTTGTTGTTGCCCGGCAGTCCGGCGCGGTCGCCGGTGCGGGTCACACCCAACTTGTTTTCGGCCTTGGTGTAATAGTCATCCATCTCGCGCGGATCGATCGGCCAATCGAGTAGGTTTGCGCCCTCAACAGCGCCATAGGCACTCAGTGCCTTCCACTCGTGATCTTGAAAGCGCAAGGAAGCCCCGGCCCAATGGGTGGTTGTGCCTCCAACAGCCTTCACGATCCAGGCGGGCAAACCGGAAAAGTCCTTCGCCACGCGCCAGTCACCCGATGTGGTGCGCGCATCGACCCAGGCGAGTTGACCAAAGCTGTCCCATTCGTCGTTGACATAGTCTTCCGGCAAGTAGCGCCCGCCTGCTTCCAATGCGACTACCTTGACGCCCTTCTGCGCCAGTTCATTTGACAGGACACCGCCCCCGGCACCCGTTCCGATCACAACAACAACGCTGCCGTCGTTCATCTCAAATTTTTCAGCCATGATCCGATCTCCTACAGCCAGTTGATGTCGTTGAAGCCGCGATCGACATAGCCGCCCTGGCTGAAGGATTCGCCTTCATAGCCAAAGATCGGCCAGACCGCTTTCTGGTTGTAGAGACCAGTTACCAACCCGCCCCGGATGGTCTGAAAAAACGCGTCATCTTCGACCTGCTTGAGCAGCGCAACGCGATTGTCCTCCCATTTTGTCTCTAGATAGCTCGGCGCACGGGCGGCCTGTGCCAGTTCATCCAGCTTAGCCACACCTGCAGCGATCATGTCTTTGCTTTCGCCGCTGTCATAGCCCTTTACCGCGACCACGTAGTACTCGTCTCCCACCTTATCATGGGGATAAATGTCCCGGGCTATCTGCACGAGCGTCGCCATCTGGTGCTCAGTGATCTCGGTCACCTCAAGTGCCCAGGCGGCGTTGGGGGCCGCAATAAATCCGCTGCCTGCGACTGCAATGCCGCTGATGGCGGTGGCACTTTGCAGAAGCTGGCGTCGGGTCATGTTTTTCTTGGGGATATTCGTTTTCATCATGTCCTCCCTAAGCTTGCGTTGTTTGGGCTACTGATACCGTCCCGTTCGCTGCATCACCTCGATCTCGTACCCGTCCGGGTCCCGCACAAAGAAAAAGCGTGCCAGCGTTTTGCCGTCTTGCTGGAAATCAACGAGCTTGCGGGGCGAGAACCCCGCCTGCTCAAACCGCTGATGTTCGATTTCCAGATCTTCGACAACAAAGGCGATATGGCCGTAGCCATTACCCAGGTCGTAGGGTTCAGTCTGATCCTTGTTTATGGTCAATTCGAGTTCGACCGTGTTCTCGGAATTCGAGAGATAAACCAGAGTGAAACCGTCGAAATCCAGCCTTTCGGCAATCGTCAGTCCGAAGGCGCGTTCATAAAACGCGACAGATCGGGCTTCTTCCAGGACCCGTATCATTGTGTGAACGTATTTCGCCAATGTCCCCTCCGCACTGCGTTCGTGATGCGGCAGACGATATCGCAAGGGTGAGGGAATTAGGTATTATGTGGATACTACCAGCGCTAAGCTTGGCTTGATGCTGAATCAAGATGCTAACTATTTTCTATTCGCAGAAGCGACGGCCCTTCCCAACTTTTCTTGGAAATTGCGACACGACCGCCATCGATAGCAAACTTCGCTGCTGTGATCTGGCGAAGATGAAAGTTGTAGACGACATGTCGTCTGGTTAGATCAAGGAACGAGCTTCCGTGTTGCAAATCAACACGCAAAAAAACCCGTTCGGTTCGAGATACGGCCCGTCAAAGCTTCCGGTAGCTGCGGGCGCAAAACGTGCGCTCTTTACCCTGACCAATGACATCTTCTGCATCGGATGGCCTCGTGGGTAGAGCAGTGCTCTACGACTGTTTCGCTGCCGCCTATGCGCAGCGCAGTCGCTCAATGGTTGCCAAAAATACCTGAGCCGTGTCTTGCCATTGGGGCAGCCCGGAGGACTGCCGGACTGACAACCGGGAGAGCCGTTCAGCTTCGTGTGGGTTCTGAATGACCCTTCGCAAGGCATCTGCCAGACCTTCGGGATCGTCGGGGGGAGCAAGGATCGCAGCCTCGCCAACCGTTGTCGGCACGGCCCCGACTCGGCACGAGACGATCGGCAACCGGTGCATCATCGCCTCGCTCAACACCATGCCGTAGCCTTCATACCGCGTGGCCAAGGCAAACACCGAAGCAGCATTGAAACGGGCCGTCAGGGCGTCCGGTTCGATCTCGCCCGCAAAAGTCACCCGCCCCTCAATATCAAGCGTGCGGACCTGCTCGTGTAGGGCGGCGGCATAGTCCGGATCGTGTGTCTTGCCCACGATTTCAGCTTGCCAGGACAGGGTCTTGAGGCGCCCCAAAGCGTCGAGCAAGACATCGTGACCTTTGCGTGGCGCCAAAAGCCCGACCGAAAGAACCAGTGGAGGATCGGCAAGCTGACGGTTTACGGCAGGCTTGTCGAAGCCGGGCGGTGCGATGGTGATCAGATGGGCATCAGCGCCGAAATCGCGGCACAGAACACGCGCTGTTTCGGAGCTTGGAACAACAATGTGATCGGCGTGGCACAATGCGGCAGCTTCGTTTTGCATAAGAAATGCAGACCGTGCCTTGGGCAGTCCGGTTTCGAGGCCAAGAGGATGGTGGATCATCGCAATGATTGGCGCGCGGACCTTGGCAAGACCATCGGGATCAATTGCACCAAAGACAAGGCCATCAAGTATGATCGGCTGATCCAAAGGCACAGAATACAACGCATCCAGTGCCGTTGCCATGTCCGCAGTCGTCGGGTCGGGAAAGCTGTCCGGCAATTGCAGGTGCATCGTTGCGCAGCCCATCTCGTTCAATTCACGCAGTACGCGAGCTTCGTAGATGAAGCCTCCGGTGCGGCGATCCTTGTCTCCTGGGATGGCAAAAACGGCTTGGGTCATGAGAGTTGTTCACTGGCATATACGCGCAGAACTGCGCGCTCCAACGCCGCCACAGCGGCATAGACCGCCACGGCCACGGCAGCGAGGATGGCGACGCAGGACCACAGCATGTTGTAGTTGGATGTGCTTGCGGTCATGGCCATCAGAACGCCGACCCCCTTGCCGGTGGCAAGCCATTCCACCGTTGTGACCGCCAGCAAAGCCGCCGGAACGGCCATGCGGGCTGAGGCGAAGAAGGCCGGCAACATCGCCGGGATCTGCGCCGCACGCAGCAGGTGCCAGCGCCCGGCGTCATAGCTTCTGAAAAGATCGACAATCTGACCCGGCATCTGACGCAAACCCTGCTGGCAGGCGACAAATGTGGGGAAAAAGATCATCACAGCGACGACGACCGTCGTCCCGATCAGACCGCGCCCGAAGGCGAGCACCAGCAGCGGGGCTGTCGTTATGATCGGCACGGCACGCAGCGCAACGGCAACCGGCATCGTCGCCCGGCTCAATGCAGGCGACAAGACCAGCAATGCGGCCAGTCCGGCACCCAAGGCGAGCCCGGCGAGATATCCAGGCGCTGCAAAAGACAAGGTTTCTGCCAGAGCCGACAGAAGCGTGTTCCGGTTTTCTGCGTCCGTGATGAAGGCCCATACATCGCCGGGGCGTTTCGCAAAAAAGCGGTTGAGGTCGAACGCATCCATCGACACTTGCCACAGGAGCAGCACGAGGGCCGTGGTGCACCCCATTTCGATCAGGCGCATCCCGGTACTCCGGCGCGTGGATGCTGCAGGCGCGGACAGCAAAATGACAGGTCTATATCCAACCATGCGCTGGCCAAGCCAGTCGATCAGGCCATAAGCGGTCACCGCGATGAGTGCCGAAAGAAGCGCAAGCGCCCATGTAGCATCCGAATCCAAACCTCGCATAGCGCGCAAAGTCAGCACACCCAGCCCGCGTTCGGCGCCCGTGAACTCGCCGATCATGGCGCCGAGGAAAGCGGCAGGCGCGCTGATCTGCAGGCCCACAAAGAGATAGGGCAGACTGGCCCGGGCCCGTACACGGATCAGGGTCGATACCGGCCCCCGATCATATATTCGCATCAGGTCCGTCCACGATTGCGAAACCGCGCGCAAACCGACGAGCAGCGCAAGCAGGGTCGTGTAATACACTGCCAAAGCGGCGAGTGTGATCTGGGGGCCTACACCAGGTCCGAACAGCACACGCAGGATGGGGCCACTGGCGATCAACGGCACGCAAAACACAAGCAAGGAAAGGGCAGACAGCGTTCGTTCGCTACTGGGGAAGACAGTCATAATGGTGCCCAACACCACCGCCGCAAGGTTCCCCCAGACAAAGCCCCAGGCGGCGTTGACAGAGGTTTCCAACGTGGCCCGAGCCAACAGCGCGGCATTGTTTGACACATATCCCGCAATTGCCAACGGCCTGCTGATCAGCAGGCTGTCGGGTAGCATGCGCAAAACACATTCCCACACTACCAAGGCAGCACAGACCCACAGCACGCGGCGCAACGTGGTCATACACCCTCCTCCAATGCAGCAAAGACCGTCCGCGACAAGGTCGCGAACTCAGCGGTCTCGACAAGACTGTTGTTGCGCGCGCCGACCAGCTCAATCGGAATGTCCGCCATCAGACGCGCGGGACGCGGTGACAAGACCAGCACGCGATCGGACAAAAGAACCGCCTCCTGCACCGAATGCGTGACCAGAACGACGGTCGCACCCCGGGACCGCCAGAGCGGCGGCAGATCTTCGTTCAGCCGCCGGCGCGTCATCGCATCAACCGCGCCGAAAGGTTCGTCCAACAGCAAGACCTTGGGTGCTGAGATCAGGCTGCGCGCAATCGCGGCGCGCTGGCGCATACCGCCCGAAAGCTCACCGGGCCGGTGGTCAGCAAAGCCATTGAGCCCCACAAGGTCGATCAGCGCATCGACATCACCCGTCGGCTTGCGCGCCAGTTCGGCGCCAAGCGCGATGTTTGCCCGCACGCTGCGCCAGGGCAGCAGCGATGGATCCTGAAAGGCCATGGCCAATGCGCCCCTTCGGGCAACGGTCTTGGGCGGGTCGGCCCCCAATGTGACCGTCCCGCTGTCTGGCGTGTCGAGCCCGGCAATGATCCGCAAAATTGTGGACTTTCCGCACCCCGAGGGACCAACAAGGGCCGTGGTCTGCCCCGCGGCGAGCGTCACTGAAAACGGTGCAACCACTTCCGTTACGCCAAATCGTTTGGTGATGCTATCGCAATGAATGTCGACGCAGGCCATGCCGTAGCAATCCTCGCTCCGGATCAGACATGCACCTCTTCTAGGATCGATCGGTCCCAAAGGTCCGCCGACACATCGCGCCCGAGCAAGGCCAACGTTTCGATGTTCTCTGCCACCGTTTCCTCGGTGAACCAGCCAAAGCCTTTTTCGTCTGTCAGGTCGGAAAACATCAAAGGCACTTGCCGTGCGGCCTGCAGCTTCTGCGTCTGCGGATCGAGGCCCGCATCGGGAAACATCTCGACCGTCAGCATGGCGGCAGCATCCGTGTCGGCCACATAATCATTCCAGCCCATCACCTCGCCCTTGATCAGCCCAACCAGATCGGCACGCCGGTTGGCGATCGCATCCTCGGTCGCGATATAGGTTTGGGAATGCAGCGCATAGCCGTGATCAGCCATCAGCATGGTGGTGTTATCGACCCCCTGCACGGTCATCGCGACGGGCAGATCCGTTTCCCAGCACAGCAGGCAATCGACCTGGCGGCTGACGAGCGGAGCGGGATCGTATTGCGTCGGTACAATCTCGATGTCGTTGATGTCGACATTGTTCAGCGTGCACAGCGCCTGCAACACCGGTGTGTTGGCGACCGCCATGCCGATCCGCCTACCCACAAGATCGGCGGGCGTGTTCACCGGATTGGCCGTCAGCGATGCGATAGCGAAAGGGTTCTTTTGCATGGCCACGGCAATGATCTTGAACGGCGCCCCTTCGGCAACGGCGGCGGCGGTATAGTCGGCAGCAGATATCCCGACCAACGCCGCGCCAGAGACCACGGGCGGCTCAACCGGGGCATTGGGACCGCCCTGGCTGAGCGATACATCGAGGCCCTGATCGGTCCAGTATCCCTTTTGCGCCGCGATATAGCTGCCACCGAACTGCACCGAATGCAGCCACGAAAGCTGGAAATTGACCGATGTGGCGGCAAAAGCGGGCACGCCCGCGGCTGTGGTGGCGACTCCTGCGGCACTGGTTTGCAAAAAGAAACGGCGGGTGAGGTGAGCTGGCTGTGTCATGGCAAGTCTGGTTTCCCTTTGGTTGAGAGGGTTTCGGAAAGGCTCTGGGCGAAAAGGATGACAGCGGCGGGGAGTGCGGCGACAAAAAGCACGACACCATAGGCGATCCCGGTAGCGATGCCCGCGCTGGCGGGCGCGCCGATGATCGGAAAGAGCGCCGCGGCGGCCCCCTCTCGCCAGCCCCAGCCACCAACAGACAGAGGGACCAGCATTGCACACAGGACCAGCGGGATCAGTGTTGCCCACGCCTCTGTCGGGATGGCGGTGCCTGTTGCACGCGCGCAGGCATAGAAGCCGAATATCAGGCAAAGTGTTGTGATTGCACCATGAAGAAGCACTGAGGGCCGGCGTGTCAGCCTCAGGATCGTATGGATAAAGCGTCCCATTGCATGATCGCGGCGCGAAATGGTCCATGCCGCCACGCTGCACCCTGCAAGGACCACCAAGACAATCCAGCCCAACCGGGCCCAGGCAGGCCCTCCAGGCATCAAAAGTGCCATTGTAAAGCCCGCAAACATGAGGCCGAGAATGGCGATCTGGCCAAGCAAACGTTCGGCCATCACCGATTGCGCGGCGCTGGTCAGATCCGCCGCGCCGCGGGCGCGGACCGCGCGCGCCACATCGCCTGCAACGCCGCCCGGCAGGACTGTATTGATGAACTGGGCGAGATAGTATTCACGCACGGCAAACGCATAGCTGAAACGAATGTCAAATGCGCCGGCGGTGATTTTCCAGCGGCTGGCCATCGAAAAGGTGGCGGCCGTGACAGCCAGCAGGGACAGCGCGATCCAGGTCATGTCCGCGCCGCGCAACCGCGCCAGCACCTCTGCGGCGTTGCTCCACCACAGCAACGCGGCAAGGCAGCCAACAGAAACCGCGAGCTTGATCCCTCGAGCTTTCATTGGCCTACCATCTCCGAAACCTGCGCGTGCGTGAATGCGTCCAGAAAGTCATTGCGGAAGCTGTCCATGCGCCGCACAGGACCGTCTGCGGCGGGGACAAGCCCATCGGTCCAGCCCCAGTGGTCGATCAGACGCAGGAGCTTCGGGGGGCCAATCATGTGTACGGCAACATCCTTGTTGTCGCTGCCCGCCACAAAGCCCGCAGCCTGGTGGTCACCCGCGACGATCACCAGCGGCGCGGCATCGCCCAGGCGCGCCACATGCGAGAACGTGACCCGCAACGCGTAGTCCACGGAGCGGCGATAGGCATCGCGCACGGCGTCCCGGTCGCGCCAGAGATCCTTCGGAGCGGGCTCCCGGGCCGCCATTTCGTTAAAAATCGTTCCGTCTCCGACCACCTCCCACGGCACCATGCCGGGGATCGGCGTCCATGGCGCGTGCGAGGAGATCAGTGCGATTTGCACGAAATCAGGGCGCGGATCGGCGGGCAAAAGTGCAGGGTAAGTCGCCAATGTGAACTGGTCGGGCATCGTGACCCAACGGAAGCGCGCGCCCTGATATGGGATACCCGCCGCCGGGATGACCGTGTCGAAGCCCATGACACGGCTTTCCGGCCATCCCATCGTGATTGCGGGCATGATGGCCGTCGTGCGATAGCCTGCATCCTGAGCGAAGTGAAATAACCACTTGTGACCGCTGGCCAGCATTGCGTTGTAGCGCCCGTTGTCCGACGTCCAAAGCCCACTGGCCAAGGCACCATGCGCGAGCCAGCTTTGACCGCCCGAGGTGGGCGAGGTCAGCCAACCGCTTTTTATCGCCATGCCTGACTGCGCGATCTCGGCCTCGGCCACGCGCAGTGTTTCCAGATGCGTCGGCGCATATAGCGGATTGTCAAAACTGGCCCGCCCATAACTTTCGATCCAGATCAATATCACGTCCCGCCCCTCAAGCGCGTTCAAGAGGCCCGCAGCGTCGGGGTAGGTGTCGTATTGCGCCTCTGCGGCAAATCGGGCGAGTTCCGTGGCGGTCTGTTCTACCTCAATCCCGCGTTTCAGTGTCAAACGCGTGGTCCACGCGCTGCCCGGCGGGCTTTTATCAAAGCGCCAGTATTCCAGGTGGTGCCCCACATCTGCCACAGCCCAACCTGCACCCATTAGCGTCAGCGCAGCCGCCGACGCACGCAGTGGTGCGGCAAGCGAGAGGGTGGCCCAGATGCGCAGGCTGCGCTCAAGTGCGAGGAAAAGGAGGATAAGCAATCCTGCGGTGCCGATGACCGCCAATACGGTCAGCACACCTCCGATGCTATCGCGCAACAGGGACAGACCTGCCCCAATCAGAAAGGTGTCGAGGATTGGATTGAACGCCCGATTGAAGGCGGTGAACATCGCGAAGTCAGCGATTTTGATGATAACGGCCACCAGTAGCAAAAGCGCGAAGATACTACTCACGCCCCAGCGCTGTCCGATGGCCACCATTCCCAGAAGCAGCACGGGCAGTTCCAGCGGCCAACGCTTCAGTGCGCCCCACGCCATCGTGCCGGGATGGTTCGGCAGGATGAGAACGGCAAAGATCACCGCTGCCGCAATCGCCAGTGCCGCGACACGTCTCATGCAGCGCGCCTTATGAGCCAAAGGATATCGACCAAGAACGACCAACTCAGCAACAGGGCTGCAATGGCAATGATAGGCGTGACGGCGGCCTGCGGCGTCAGGGGAAAGATCAAAATGATCAGCGCCGCAATCTGAACCACACAGATCGCCTTGCGTCGGAGTGCCTGCGGAAGCGGCGCTTGCAACGCGGGCCAGACAAAAGATGCGGCGACAAAGGCGTAGCGCATGAAGCCGAGGATCAGGATTTCGGGGCCGGTGGTCCCGCTGGTCAGTAACCACAAGGAGATTACCGCACCCAGAGCGGCATCCGTCTCCATATCGAACCGCCCACCGAAATCTGACACCAGGCCCGCACGCCGGGCCATCCAGCCATCGACGCCGTCCAGCGCAAATGCCACACTTGCGACACCAAACACCACCCAGACGGGCACATCGGGCGACACTAAAGCACCGGTCAGAAAGGCAACCATGACCGCGCGCGTCAGAGTGACAGCGTTGCACACGCCCAAAACCGAGTGTGGATAGCTATTGACCAGAGCATGGCCCGCCACTGTCACCGCTCCGGCCAAGACCAAAAGGGGCACCGCAGCCGTGCCGAGTGTTAGGTGCGCCGCCAGCGCCAGCACGGCACCCAGAACAGCGGAAACACCCAGAAAATCAATCAACGGAGTGCGGGTCTCAAGTGTCTGTGCGACAAGGTGTGGTGTACTGCGAAACATGTGTAATTCCACTCAATTCATCGTCTAATCTAGCTCTGTGTGCGGCATTCGACACCTCGGATAACCCATGGCCGCGCGGACTATTCAACCATATCACGGAACTGTGACTGTCGCCGCCAGCGGCAGATGGTCAGAGGCGAGGGAGACTTCGACCGACGCAACTGCGCGCAGTTGCCGAACTTCGCCCGGCGCGTCGGTCAGAATACGGTCCAGCGGAAAAAGCGGTCGCGTGCTGGGAAAGGTGCGGCACACAGGGCCGCGAAGCGCAGTGCCCACCAATCTGCGGTTGAGCATCAGCCCGCCCCAGGGTCGCCATTCGTTTAGGTCTCCCAGCAGGATGGTTTGCATGGGCGGACGGCGGCACAGATACTGCCCGATGACCCTCATCTGTACGATGCGCAAGGGCTGCGACAAGGACAAATGCGTGCTGATGATCCGGACCGGGCGTTTGTCAAAGGTTACCTCAACAGACACGGCGCCGCGGTGGCAATGGCCCGGCAGATCGATCACGTCGGCCCGCGTGCGTCGAAGCGATGATGACATAAACAGGATGGTGCCCAGAAACCCGTCGCTATTGGGTCCCCATCTTAACGCCGGATCGTCGATATACTCGAGCTTCGTGCGCGCGGCGATGTCGTGCACATCGAAAATACCCGCGTGGGGCGGGCATTCCCCGTCTGCCTCTTGCAAGGCCAGAACATGCAGATCCAGAGGCGCCAGCGAATGATCAATTGCCTCCACAACACGTCCGGGATCGACGCGGCCGTCGCTGCCCTTGGCGCGGTGTACGTTCCACGTTGCACATCTTAGTTGCCCAGCCTGCATCCGATCAAACCTGCCTTGTTTCCCAACCGCCCTATATGGCACGTTACCAGAGTTTGACTGCCCAACCCCGAAGGCGGTGCTTTCGCCCGTCAATGCCCTTTGCGCGCGCAGAACAGGACACATGACATGATGCGTACCCTCCTTGCCACGACGGCTTTTTTCACCACTTTGGCCGTAACCGCGCAGGCCGACATGGCCAGGTATGAACTCGATCCCGAACACACGGCCATCTACTTCACCGTAGAGCACGTCGGCTTTGCCAAGACGCTCGGTATCTTCACCGACCTCGAAGGCAGTTTCATGTATGACGTCGATACCCAAGAACTGGGCGATGTCGCCGTGACAATCGGTGCGGGGTCGGTCAAGACGTTCAACGAAGCGCGCGATGGGCATGTGCGCGACCGCGACTTCCTGAATGTCTCGGAACATCCCAAAATCACGTTTATCGCCAGCGGCGGCACACCCGCAAGCGATGCATCGGGCACGGTCGCGGGCGATCTGACGATACTCGGCGTAACGCGGCCTGTGACACTCGACGTGACGCTGAACAAGGTCGCGGATTACCCATTCGGCCACCAGCGCGAGGTTCTGGGTCTGTCGATGACCGCCACGATCCAGCGTAGTGATTTCGGCATGACCTATGCCGTAGAGAACGGGCTGGTCGGGGATGAAGTCAGTATCAACATCGAGACCGAAGCGATGAAGATGGAGTGATCACGGCCTAGGTCGACAACGCAACTATGATGGAGACTATTGGGAACACACCCAACGCAATGGGCTGAGGCAGCCTAGTGCTCGAAAGATGCTCATGGCGGGAACCTTTGTTGGATTGGCAGCGCCGGCTGCTGCGTTGGTTCGTTTGCAGCACTCCATTCACTGGTGCAAGCGGTGGCTGTGGGCGCCTTATCAGGGCATTCGGGCACCTTTTCCAAAACGCCGAGCGCGACTAAGGGGCTTTGTTGCAAACTTTTGACCATTGGCCTTCGTGGTGCTAGCGGCTCTGTGGCGAACGGCATTATCCAGTTGAAGTTTGGTTTGTGATTTCTCTCAAAGGTGCACAGTACCCAAAAAACGACAAGGCAGTACCGAGGTTGCCTTTGGTGCCATTCCAACGTCGGGTTTCAACTGAAGAACAAGTAAACGGTTTCGTCTCAAACCTGTTCGCCAAGCACAAGTTTCCAACTGGCCGACAACTTCAGGAGGGGGTGCGAACCAGTGAGAATTCATGGAACTGCAGTCAAGGCAACAACGTCTTCTGGCGATCAGATTAACGGGTACCTTGGGCAAGCCTCCAGATTGCACTTGCACTCAGTGTCAGTCGTCGTATGACGATGGGTGAAATTGCCGTAAGGGAAGCTTGCAATGCAAATGCTTGGCACGTTCATCAAGCCGATGCACCCCGAGGGCACAAAGTTTGTTGCGATTTTCGCGACCGCGACCCTCGGGCTTTTTCTGCTTTCCCCTGTCGTGGGCTGGATTGGTGTCGGCCTGACCATCTGGTGCTATTACTTCTTCCGCGATCCCAAACGCATAACGCCCACCCGCCCCGGGCTGATCGTAAGCCCGGCGGATGGTATCGTTTCACTGATCGAACCCGCCGCCCCGCCGGCGGAGCTTGGTATGGCGGAGACACCGCTCACACGTGTCAGTGTGTTCATGAGCGTTTTCAATTGCCATGTGAACCGGACCCCTATTGCTGGTGAAATCACGTCTGTCGCCTATCGCCCCGGCAAGTTTTTCAACGCCTCTCTGGACAAGGCCAGTGCGGACAATGAGCGCAACAGCCTATGTATCCGGATGCCGAACGGGCAGGAGCTGGCAGTGGTCCAGATCGCTGGTCTGGTGGCGCGTCGTATTGTCTGTTTCGTGACACCCGATGCGCAGATGCAAACCGGTGAGCGCTTCGGCCTGATCCGGTTCGGCTCACGCTTGGATGTGTATCTGCCACCCGGTGTGTCGCCACTGGTCAGCATTGGCCAGACCATGATTGCCGGCGAAACCGTATTGGCCGAAATGCCCGTCGAAGATGACGGACCGAGGACGGAACTGTGACCGACAGTCGGGACAGGGCCATCACGGATTTTGCGCTGGTTCAACTAATCCCGAACATGCTGACCATTGCAGCGATCTGTGCTGGTTTGTCGGCAATAAGGTTCGGGATTCAGGGCAACCACGTGCTGGCGGTGCAACTCATTGTGGCCGCCTGTGTTTTGGATGGGCTTGACGGACGCATAGCGCGTTTGCTGAGCAGCGACAGCAAGATGGGGGCCGAGCTGGATTCGCTGGCGGATTTCCTGAACTTTGGAGTCGCTCCGCCGCTGGTCCTTTATCTCTGGGCGCTCCAGGACATGCGCAGCGCGGGCTGGATATCGGTGCTGGTCTTTGCCGTCTGTTGTGTCATGCGTCTGGCCCGGTTCAATGTGAGCAACAAGGCCGACGAAGACGATGCCCCAAGTGATTACTTTACGGGCGTGCCGGCACCGGCCGGGGCGCTGCTGGTTCTGTTGCCGATGTCTGTTTCGTTTGCCTTTGCCAACACACCGCTGCTGCCGGATGTCGTCATCTGCGCCTATATGGTCCTGGTCGGCTTTCTCATGATCAGTCACATTCCGACCTGGTCATTCAAATCCGTCAGTGTATCGCGGCACAATGTGAAGTTTTTTCTGGTGGGCTTCGCTTTTGTCGGAGCAGCGGTGCTGACCTACGCTTGGATCACCTTGGTTGTCCTTTGTGTCGTGTATGTCGGAATTGTCCTTTGGCACCTTTGTTTCAAAACATCCCACGCATTCACTCAACCATTCAGGAAGGGGAAGTAAGTTGAAAATCGAGGCGGTTCAAACCTCCTATGCCCGCTGGGCACCGATCTATGACAAAACCTTTGGTGCAGCGACCAACGTCGGCAGACGTCGGGCAGTGAACTACATCAACACCCTGACAGGATCGGTGCTTGAGGTCGGTGTGGGAACCGGGCTTTCACTGCAGCACTACAAAGGTGATCTGCAGGTGACCGGCATCGATTTCAGCACTCAAATGTTGGCTAAAGCCCAAAGCAAAGTGCAGCGCCTGGGATTGAAACATGTTGTAGCCCTGCGGCAAATGGATGCCCGCACGCTGGAATTTCCGGACAACTCCTTTGACGTGATTGCCGCAATGCACGTGCTTTCGGTTGTGCCCGACCCTGAACAGGTGATGTCCGAGATCGCCCGCGTGCTCAAACCCGGCGGCAAGGTCGTCATCACCAACCATTTTGTGCGCAGCCACGGTGTGCTGGCTATTCTTGAACGGATTTCCGCTCCCTTCGCTAACATCATTGGCTGGCATTCGGATTTCGAAATCAAAACCGTCCTGCAAGAGCCCAGCCTGGCGATCGAAGAGCAGAAATCCTTACCGCCCTTGGGCATGATGACTTTTCTGGTTCTGACCAAAACTGCGGACATCTGATTTGATCGACGGAAGTAGGCGGCCACCTCTATGCACTGGCGCTTGGCCGCCTTGTCCATGCAAGCACATCGGCCGCGAGTTTGAGAGCGGGCCAAGAGGGAAACTATTTCCTGAGCGATCACATGCAGGTCATCCTCATGCTTCAGTGTTGTGCGGTCGGGCCGGGCCGGATAATTTGCGATGCGCTGCCAGGCGTGAACCTCATATGCTTAATGCGCTTTGCGATGCGCCTTGGCGTCGCGGCGCAATTACTTCGGGCATTTTGTCATCGGCCTTCTCACGTTTGGCTCGATGGTCCGCTGAGTTCGAGCATGAGATTTACCGAACTGAAATTGTCATGCGTTTAAAGTACCCTTTCAAAGACAAATCATTGAGCAGCCACAGTGCGGTGAGGGCCTAGATCGTTTTTGAAATGAGCAATGATTGGCTTGGCGGGTCAATTCGCGATCATGTCCGACTTTGTCACTCTTCACGGTGCCTAGCACTTACCATACCCGTACGAGATCAGAACTTTACCGCCAACCATTGACGGTTCAACCCGCTGCCATTGCTTTGATGTCCTGTGCGCTCGGGGTGCTGCCCCCGATCCCCCACTGGCCGCTTCGAACTTCCTTGACGCGAACCCATGTAACGCCTCTCATGGCTTCACCTTCCACTTCGATCATGGCCTCCGTCACCTTTTCGATCATCTGGGCCTTTTGCGTTTGATCGAAGACCCCTTCGATCACTTCAATATCAACCAGTGGCATGTTCGATCTCCTTTTGATGGTTTGAACATGACCATCATCTCAAGGGATCGAACCACGCCGCTAGTTCAGGTAGTGTAGGAAACGCGCTACAGTTTTTGAACTGGACCGTCTTTCGGCTCATGTGAGATGATCCAGCGGGAGGTCCAGAAATGCCGGAGAATGCCTATCCCAGCTTCTGCCCCGTCGCCATGGCTGCAAAGGTGCTGGAGCCGCGTTGGACCATGCTTGTCTTGTGCGAGATGTGGTCCGGATCAACACGCTTCAACGAGATACAGCGCGGCGTGCCGGGAATGTCGCCAGGTTTATTGTCGAAACGGCTGAAAAGTATGGAGGCGATGGGGTTGGTTCAACGCCGCAATCAGGCAGCGTGCGGACATGCTGAGTATGTCACTACACCGCGCGCGGACGAGCTGGAGCCCATCGTTCAAACCTTAGGCGAATGGGCCCATCGGAACGTCGAACAGGATGTTTCCCTGGAATATCTCGACGCCCGTGTTCTGATGTGGAACATCCGGCGCAAGATCAAGAGATCCGAACTGCCCATCGACAAATGCGTGATCCAATTCACGCTGCACAATTTACCGGATGAAACTGTCAACTACTGGATCGTCATCAAACCAGGGATCGAGACAGATCTTTGCTATGTTAATCCGGGCCTCAATGTAGACCTTTTCGTCATAAGCCAGTTGCGCGCGCTGACATCGGCATGGATGGGCCATACAAGCTTTGAGCATGAGTTGGCTGATGAGACAATTACGCTCGTCGGACATTCCGGTCTGGCACGCACTATGACAAAATGGCTTGTCAAAAGTAGTTTTGCCAATCGTTCGGACGTCACGACGTAGTTCCCTTGAGATTTCTGCTAATCGATATCTTATTCTCGTATACGCGCAGCCGAGCATCGACCGGGTCGCGCATGAAAAAGCTCCAGGGCAATGGATTAAGATTTCTCTAGGACAAACTGACCTTCCCCCGCGATCAGGGCCGGTTTGATCTGGAATCTTCCGGTTGGGTGTC
>NZ_WPZY01000003.1 GCF_013031405.1 Ruegeria sp. HKCCD8929
GTTTTCCGAGCCGTGAATCACGCAGAGCAGCGAAAATCAATGCATCCTGACCCTAGAATCGTGGCGCTGACCGTCGCGCTTGGAATGGCACCCGCTCTCCATGCGGAAGAAACCCCGCTGACCACTCAGCAGATCCAAGAGCTGTTGGTCGGACAGACGGTCGAAGGCATTCATTTCGGCACCCATACGCGCCAGTATTTCGCCGAGTCTGGTTTGACCTTGTGGATCAAGAAAGGCGACGCCGTCCCGTCCGAAGCGCGCTACAAGATTGAGGATGACCAATATTGCTCCAGCTGGGTCGGGCTGTGGGCAACGCCGGAATGGGGATGTTTTTCGATCGCTCACGACGTCGAACAGGGGCTCTACTACTACATCGCCGACGGCTTTCGCGCGCCGTTTGTGATCGCGGACGGGTTCTCGCTTTCGTTCGACTGAAAGAGGCCAGCCCGGGATACAGGCTGGCTGTTTGCAATGGCGCTTCAGCCCTGCAGTGCATGATTGCCGAAATACAAGAACTCGCCGTTCATCCCCTGTACTTCGCCCGCCTCCAGGCTCAGCGAAGCGCTATCCAGCATCTGATAGCTTTGCTGGCTTTTCACCCATTCATCCGCCGCCTGCAGCGTGGTCAGCGTATAGGATGTGGTCTCGTTCAGGTAATGGGTCGGGATGATCACCTTGGGCTGCAGCTTTGCCACGATGTCGTTGCCCATCTCATAGCTCAGAATGTGCTGCGAGCCGTCGACCGGCAGGGTCAGCACGTCTACCTGACCGATGGCATCCCAGAACTCCTGCGGCGGATTGTGCCGGTTGTCGCCCCAGATCAAGGTGCGGATGCCGCCCGTCTCGACCAGATAGACCACCATGTCCATGTGGCCCACATTGTCCGGCGGACAGGCATTGACGCCGAACTCGGCCAGCGCGTCGGTCCAACTGTACCAACCCGGTGCCACGCAGGCGTGCTTGTCGGCGAACCCGGTGATCTTGAGATCGGCGAACTCGAAATTCCCAACCATCCGGTCCAGCACCATGGTCGAGCTTGGCCGCTCGATGGCGTCATGATCGAAATGGGCATGGGTCGACATGGTGATATCCACCGGGATCTGCGGGAACTCGTTCTTGAACCACAGCCCCCACGCGCCCGAAGGATCGTCGCGCCACGGGTCGAACAGCACGGTGGCACCACCGGGCGAGGTGATCTTGATTGCGCAATGGCCGTAAAAGTCGATGCCGACGACCCCGGTGCTGGCCTGCCCGGTCGAGCCCTGCAGATCGATCACATGGTTGTTGTTGCCCGGCTGTTTCCAGGCCTGCGACTGCGCCTGCGCCGGTTGGGCCCCAACCAGCGCCGACCCTGCCCCGACCCCGGCGGCGCCCGCCGCCATGAAGAAGGACCGGCGCGACAGCCCCGGTGCCAGATCATCCTGTCCGCCCTTGAGCAGCGTGGGTTTGAGATCCTTTCGATCCATTGTTCTTGCCTCCCTGTTCGTGTGAGTGAGCAGCCCCAAAGGGCCGTCGCAAACAGGCTAGCAAGGGCGAAACCCCTTGCTCAGACCGAAAAAATCGGGGGGAAATAGGGGGGTGATCCCCATATTCAACGTTCACGAAATCGCGAGCAGATGGCTGCGCAGGTTCTGCCCGCGCCCGCCCAGACCCAGCTTGCGCCGGATATTGTTGCGATGGAAGTCAATGGTCGAGGTCTCGCGCGACAGTGCCCGCGCAATGTCCTTGGTGGTCTTGCCGGACATCACCATCTGGGCAATCTCGATCTCGGTCGGCGTCATCACCGAGAACGCATCCGACAGCTTGTCGGACATGGTGGACGTGATCTCGCGCAGGTTCCGCTGCGCCAGATCCAGATAGGTGCGCTGCGGCTCGGCCTGCCCCAGGTGATCGCCCAGCTTGTCGAGATAGGGCAGCACCATGCCCCGCACCTGCGCCAGAACCTCGGCATCGCGATGCTTGCGGTCATCCTCGACACTGCTCAACAGCACCCGCAGGGCGGTGTTGGCCTCGCGCAATTCCCGCGTGCGCCCGTCCACGCGGGCCTCCAGATGCGCCAGCGTCTCGTTCAGCTTCCGCTCTAACTCACGACGCAGGTAAACCTCTTGCAGCAAAGCCAAATCCGCCTCGACCAGCCGCGCGAACTGGGCCAGCCCCTCGCGGAACAAAAGCGCCCGCCGGTTGCGCTGGCGGTCCAGCACGCAGATGGTGCCAAAGATCGAACCATCGGGCCATTTGAGCGGCAGACCGATGTAAAAGGACATGCCGTGCTCCATGTCCTCATTGTCGCGCCAGTCCGGATCGCAGGAGGCATCCTCGACCACCAGTTCCCCATCGCGCTGAAACACTCCCTGACAATAGAGCTTGGGGTGCAGGCGGAACGCCATCCCCTGCGGATAGGGATTGTCGGGGTGGTCCGAGGTCACGAGCACCGCATGATCCGGTGCCTCGGTCTTCATGATCAGGCTGGCCGGGACATCCGCAAGCTGGGCAACCAGATCCACCAGCCGCTGCCAGTTGGCGAGCGTTTCGCTTGGAATGTCGGGCCTGTCGGAAGTCATCACGGGCACTCACCTGCGGCTTTGGGGCAGGTAAAAGTGTAGGAGGCCACCGAACCACCGATCAAGCACGGCCCACGCTGCCGCGCAGCGTCGTATCAGCTGCCCCAGATCTTCTTGACGTAATTCTTGGTCTCGGCATAGGGCGGCACGCCGCCGTATTTCTGCACCGCCTCGGGGCCCGCATTATAGGCCGCCAGCGCCAGACGCCAGGATTTGAACTTGCGGTACTGGCGCGCCAGATAGCGCGCGCCGCCATCGAGGTTCTGATACGGGTCCTTCGGGTTCACCCCCAATGCTCGCGCCGTTCCCGGCATCAGCTGCGCCAGCCCCAGTGCCCCCTTGTGCGACTTGGCGTGCGGGTTCCAGCCCGATTCCTGCTGCACCAGGCGCAGAAACAGCTCTTCGGGCACATTGTGGCGCCGTGCGGCATCCCGCGCCATCTGCAGGTACTGGCCGCGATACTTGCCCGCATAGCGCTTGTCGAACGTGCCATTGGCCGAGGGCGGCCTGAGCCGTTTGGAATCCCGATACTGGCTGGCGCCACGGGTATCGAGGAACTTGGCCTGATTGCGGAAGATGTCGCGACGGTTCTTGGTTCCGAACATGTCGGCATATGCCGGCGCTGCCGTCAGGATCAAAGAAACAACTGTAAACCCGCTAAAAAACCTGCGCATTCTTATAACCTGGTCGTTGAACCTCCGGCGGGAGTATAGGGTTTTTCGCCCAGATGGGAAGCATCGCGGGTCCGGGCAGGTCAAATCTGTGACAGTCTGTGTCGTCGTGAACGATGTTTTAACCATGGCGCAGCCTAAATCAGGCCGGTACTGTCACGTGGACGGATCGTTCAGATTCGGGACATCGAGACAATAATTACGGGGAACTTCATGGCTGGCTCAGTCAACAAAGTCATTCTGGTCGGAAATCTGGGCCGCGATCCCGAGGTGCGGTCGTTCCAGAACGGCGGCAAGGTGTGCAACCTGCGCATCGCCACATCCGAGACCTGGAAAGACCGCAATACCGGCGAACGCCGCGAACGGACCGAGTGGCACTCGGTCGCGATCTTCTCGGAACCGCTGGCGCGGATCGCCGAGCAATACCTGCGCAAGGGGTCGAAGGTCTATCTCGAAGGCCAGCTGGAAACCCGCAAATGGCAGGATCAGTCCGGCCAGGACCGCTATTCGACCGAGGTGGTGCTGCGCCCCTATCGCGGAGAGCTGACGCTGCTCGACAGCCGTGGCGAAGGCGGCGGCGGCGGATATGGCGGTGGCCAGGGTGGCAGCTACGGTGGCGGCTATGACAGCGGCCCGCAGGGCGATCCCTATGGCGCGCCGTCCGGTTCTCCGGCTCCGGCCTCGGGCGGGATCGACGACGACGAGATCCCGTTCTGATCTGACCGGAGGGATATCATGACATGGTCCTTCTCACTCGGCCGCCTGTTAGGGTCGGAACTGAGGGTCCATGTCACCTTTTTCCTGCTGCTCGCCTGGGTCGGTTTTGCGGCCTATTCCGACGGCGGAATGCCTGCGGCCATCGAGAACGTCGTCTTTGTTCTGGCGCTCTTTGCCTGCGTGGTCGCGCATGAGTTCGGCCATGCCCTGATGGCGCGGCGCTATGGCATCCTGACCCCCGACATCACCCTATTGCCCATCGGCGGGCTGGCCCGGCTGGAGCGGATGCCGGAAAAACCGCTGCAAGAGGTGATGGTGGCGTTGGCGGGTCCGGCGGTGAACGTGGTGATCTGGGCCGCATTGATGATCATCGGCGCCGGAATGCCGCTCGAGGCGCTGGCGCGGATCGACTCCACCGATCTCGACTTTCTCAGCCGTCTGGCGCTGGTCAATCTGTTCCTGGCGGTGTTCAACATGATCCCGGCCTTTCCGATGGATGGCGGGCGCGTGTTCCGCGCCCTGCTCTGCCTGACCATGGATCGGGTGACCGCCACCCGCACCGCCGCCTTTGCCGGGCAGTTCGTGGCGTTTCTGCTAGGCTTTGCAGGCCTGAGCTCGGGCAATCCGGTGCTGGTGCTGATCGCGCTCTTCGTGTTCATCGCCGCCAATGCGGAAAGTCAGGATGTCGCCATGCGCGCCGTCGCCCGCCGCCTGCTGGCCCGCGACGCGATGATCACCAGTTTCGAGGCGCTGTCGCCGCAGGACAGCCTGAACACGGCAGCGCAGGCGGTCATCCACACCACACAGCACGAATTTCCGGTCCTTGACGGCACAGGCGCGCTGCTGGGTTTTGTCACCCGCGCGCGGCTGTTTGCAGCGCTGGCGGGGGATCATCCGCTCTCGGACCCGGCCACCTCGGTCATGGATAAGGACATCCCGCAGGTGCGGCTGACCACCGGTCTGGAAACCGTGTTGGACGCGCTGCACAAAGGCGCCCCCGCGGTGGCCGTCTGTGCCGAAAGCGGGCAGATGCTGGGCTATATCACCCGCGAAAATGTCGGCGAGCTGATGGTGATCCGGGGCCGCTGAGTTCGACGTGCCGAAGCAGGCATCAACAAAGTCAACAAGTTGCCAGCGCATCCTCAAGCACGGACAGCACCGCCTCGCGCGGCACGTCCGAGGTCACGAAAGCCTGCCCGATCCCGCGCGCGAGGATGAACCGGAGCTGGCCATCAACCACCTTCTTGTCCTGCGCCATCAGATCGACCAGCGCTTCGGCGCCCGGCAGATCGCCCGGAATATCGGCCAGATCGGTCTTCATCCCCATCGCCTGCAGGTGCGCGCGCACGCGGCTCGGGTCCTCCTGCGAACACAGGCCCAGACGCGCCGACAGCTCAAAGGCCAGCGCGCAGCCTATGGCCACGCCCTCGCCATGCAGCAGCCGGTCGGAATAGCCCGTTGCGGCCTCCAGCGCATGGCAGAACGTGTGCCCCAGGTTCAAAAGCGCCCGGTCCCCCTGCTCGGTCTCGTCCCGTGCCACGATATCGGCCTTCATCTGCACCGAGCGCGTCACCGCTTGCACCCGGGCCTCCATGTCTCCGGCAGCCAGCACCGGACCTTGTCTTTCGAGCCAGTCAAAGAGCCGGGCATCGCCCAGCAGCCCGTATTTCACCACCTCACCGTAACCGGCCAAGAAGTCGCGCGCGGTCAGTGTGCCCAGAACAGCAGTATCGGCCAGCACCAGCGAGGGTTGATGAAACGCACCGATCAGGTTCTTGCCCTGCGGCGCATTGATGCCGGTCTTGCCGCCCACGGAACTGTCCACCTGCGCCAGCAGCGAGGTCGGGATCTGCACAAACCGCACTCCGCGCCGCAACACAGCGGCCGCAAAACCGGCCAGATCGCCAATCACGCCGCCGCCAAAGGCCACCACCACATCGCGCCGCTCGACCTTTTCGGCGAGCAGCCACTCGACCGCACGCTCGAGTTGCGGCCAGCCCTTGGTGGCCTCACCCGCAGGCAGTGCCAGCGACACCATCTCGATGCCCGCGCGGCCCAGCCCGTCGCGCAAACCATCCAGATGCAAGCCCGCCACCGTCTCGTCTGTCAGCACCGCTACCCGGGGCCGCTTGAGCAACGGCGCAATCCGTGTGCCCGCCTCGGCCAGCAAATCCGGGCCGATCTCGACATCGTAAGAGCGCGCGCCCAGTTCGACATGTACGGTCTGATGCATCTATTTCCGTTCCAACACGTCCGGACGGGTCAGCAGCGCGGCCACCACCCGGTCCACCATCGTTTCGATCGAGGTTTCGCCATCGGACTCGGCGATCAGATCGGCCTCGGCATAGACCGGCACCCGCGCCTCATACAGCGCGCGCAACGTCGCATGCGGGTTCGCGGTGCGCAGCAGCGGCCGCGTGTCCTTGTGCCGGACCCGGTTCCACAGCACCTCGAGATCGGCGCGCAGCCACAGCGAGGCGCCCTGTTTCGAGATCATCCGACGGTTCTCGGGCGACAGGAACGCGCCACCACCGGTCGACAGAATGCCGCGCTTCTCGCTCAGCAGCCGCCCGATCACCTGGCTTTCCTTCTGTCGAAAAAACGGCTCGCCATCGCGCTCAAAGATCTCGGGGATGGTCATGTTGGCCGCCGATTCGATCTCGGCATCGCTATCGAGAAACGGCACCCCCAGCCGCGCGGCCAGCGCCCGACCCACGGCGGTCTTGCCCGCGCCCATCATGCCCACCATGACCACCGTTTTATGCAGCACATAGTCCTGCGCTGTGGCGGCGACGGGTGCGTTATGCTTAATTTCGCTCATTTCACCGTGAATGACGTGATCTTGGGAAAATTGCCAGTTATAACTTGGCCAAAAGAGTAAAATGGGGCAGCGTAAAATGATGGGCCGTCTGATCAAATTCCTGATTTACGTCTTATGTCTGTGTTTCATAGGGCTGGTTGGCTACGCCTATGTCGGGCCGTTTTTCGGGGCGGATTTTTCGGCGCCCAAGAATGAAGTCCGTCAACCGGTGACGTTGGATGTGGACTAGAACGGCGCTGATCGCGCTGTGTTTGACCACTCCGGCCTTGGCGCAAGACCCCCTCTCTGCCATCGACTGGCTGACCGAGCCTCCCGAGAACCTGCCGGGCACGGTACTGCTCGAGCCGCCGGTGACCGAGACCGGTCTGCGCCCCGAGATTGAGGTGACACCGCTTGAGGAACTCAAGCCTCCCCTGGGGCTCGTTTCCACCAGCGTGACCGGCCTGCCGGTGGATCTGTGGCGCGGCAGCGATCCGGCGCGGATTTCCGAGTTGATCGCGGATGTGCCGGTGCGCGAAAACCCGGCGATGCAGCGGCTGCTCTTCACCCTGCTTCTCTCCGAATCCCGCCCCCCAACCGGCCCCCGCGCGGATGAGGCACTGCTGCTGGCCCGGCTCGACCGGTTGATGCAGTTGGGCGCCACCGACCCGGCGCAGGCGCTGGTGCAACTGGCGGGGCCGACCGACAGCACAGACCGCTTCCGCCGCTGGTTCGACGCCACCCTGTTGACCGGGGACGAGGACCGGAGCTGCTCGGCGCTCACCGCCCAGCCATACCTGTCGCGCAACTATTCAGCGCAGATCTTCTGCAAGGCCCGGCGCGGCGACTGGGAATCGGCGGCCCTGACGCTCGAGGCCGCGCATGCGCTGGAACTGCTGCCGCGCGACCAACTGGCGCTGCTCGATCGCTTCCTCAGCCCCGGTCTGTTCGAGGACGCACCGCCGCTACCGCTGCCGGCCCATCCCGACCCGCTGACCTTCCGCCTGTTCGAGACGATTGGCGAGCGCCTGCCCACCGCCTCACTGCCGCGCGCCTTTGCCACTGCCGATCTGCGCGATGTGGCCGGGTGGAAGGCGCAGCTCGAGGCCGCCGAGCGTCTGACCCGCATCGGGGCACTGACGCCGAACCATTTGCTGGGGCTTTACACCGAACGGCAACCTGCCGCATCGGGAGGCATCTGGGACCGTGTCGCCGCCATGCAGCGCTTCGAAACGGCACTGTCCACCGGCAATCCGGCGGCCATTTCGAAGGCACTGCCCGCGGTCTGGGCCGCGATGCAAAATGCAGGCCTCGAAGTCCCATTTGCCGAATTGTTCGCCGACAAGCTCGCCGGACAGGACCTGCCCGACCCGGCGGCAGCGGACCTGCTGTGGCGCATCCGCCTGCTCTCAAGCTACTACGAGGATGCCGCGCAGACACCGCCGAACGGCTCCGGCGAGGCCGGATATCTGGCGGCACTGGCGCAGGGCGAGCCCGCCCGCACCCCTGCCCCGTCGCATATGGCCGAGGCGATCTCGGACGGCTTCGCCGAGACCCCGCCGATGCCCGAGGACGTGCGGACCTTGCTGGCCGACGGGCGTCTGGGTGAGGCTATTCTGGAATCCATGCAACTTTTCGCCAGCGGCGCGCGCGGCAATCACGGAGATCTGACCGGCGCGTTGGCAGTGTTCCGACAGATCGGACTTGAAGACACCGCCCGACGCGCCGCGCTGCAGTTGATGATCCTGGACAAGGCCTGAACGATGGGTGGCCCCGGCACACAGGAACAATGGATTTCGACCTTTCTCGAGGCGCAGGCGGCTGAGCTGGGCGCAGCCAACAACACGCTGCTGGCCTATGGCCGCGACCTCAAGGATTTCGCGAACTGGCTGACGCGCAAAGGCTCGGGCTTTGGCGAGGCCGACCGCGATCTGGTCGAGGCCTATCTGATCGACTGCGATGCGCAGGGGCTGGCCCGCTCGACACGCGCCCGCAGGCTATCGGCGATCAAGCAGATCTACCGTTTCGCCTTCGAGGAAGGCTGGCGCGAGTCCAATCCGGCGATCCAGATCAAGGGGCCGGGGCGCGACAAGCGCCTGCCCAAGACGCTGGATGTCATCGAAGTGGACCGCCTGCTGGAGGCAGCCCGCGTCACCGGGCGGTCGCAGGCAGATCGGCTGCGCAACACCTGCCTGATGGAACTGCTTTATGCCACCGGCATGCGGGTGAGCGAACTGGTCTCGCTGCCGGTGTCTGCCGCACGAGGCGATCCGCGGATGCTGCTGATCCTCGGCAAAGGCGACAAGGAGCGCATGGTGCCGCTGTCGCCGCCTGCCCGTGAAGCTCTGGCGGTCTGGCTGACCACCCGCGACGAGGCCGAAGACCAGGCCACGGCCAAAGGCGCGCAACCCTCGAAATTCCTGTTCCCCTCGCGCGGCAAATCCGGGCACCTGACCCGTCACCGGTTTTATCTGCTGATCAAGGAACTGGCGGTTCAGGGTGGCGTATCGCCCAACAAGGTGACGCCTCACACGCTGCGCCACGCTTTTGCCACCCACTTGCTGGCCAATGGTGCCGATCTGCGCTCGATCCAGACGCTCTTGGGCCATGCGGATGTGGCCACGACCGAGATCTACACCCATGTGCTGGACGAACGGCTGGCCGAACTGGTGCTGGCACACCATCCGCTGGCCAAGGACAAGGACTGAATCCGGGGCTAACCCCTTGATCGGGCACAGCCGCGCCCCCATAACGGAGGCAACACCAAGGATAACCAAGGACCGATGGACCCGACCTCTACCGCAATCGACAGCGCCTTCTGGATCACAGCGGGCGCAATTCTGTTTCTGCTTGTTCTTTCGGGATTTTTCTCGGGCTCGGAAACCGCGCTGACCGCCTCGTCCCGGGGAAAGCTCAGGGCGCAGGCCGACAAGGGGTCGCGCGGGGCGCAAAAGGCGCTGGACATCACCGACGACAATGAACGGCTGATCGGCTCGGTCCTGCTGGGCAACAACCTGGTCAACATCCTCGCCGCGTCGCTGGCCACGGCGCTGTTCACCCGGCTTTTCGGCGAAAGCGGCGTGGCGCTGGCGACGCTGGTGATGACCCTGCTGGTGCTGATCTTTGCCGAGGTCCTGCCCAAGACCTACGCCATCACCAATGCCGAAAAGGCCGCCGCCGCCGTGGCCCCGGTCATCGGCCTGATCGTCACCCTGTTCTCTCCGATCGTCGCCGCCGTCCGCCTGCTGGTACGCGGCGTGCTGAGCCTATTCGGCGTGCGCATCGACCCGGACAGCCACATTCTGGCCGTGCGCGAAGAGATTGCGGGCGCCATCCAGCTTGGCCATTCCGAAGGCGTGGTCGAGAAAGAAGACCGTGACCGCATCCTCGGCGCACTTGATCTGGGCGACCGGACGGTGGATGAGATCATGCTGCACCGCTCGAAGATCGAGATGATCGACGCCAATGAGGACCCCGAGGCGATCCTGCAGCAATGCCTGCAAAGCTCGCACACCCGCCTGCCGGTCTTTCGCGACGAACAGGAAAACATCATCGGTGTGGTCCACGCCAAGGATCTGTTCCGCTCCATGTATGCCGAGGTCGGCGGCGCCGAGGGCGATGCCGACCGGCTGAAACAGTTCGACGTGGCCAAGGTCGCGAACCCTCCATACTTCGTGCCCGACACCACCACGCTGGACGACCAGATGCGGGAGTTCCTGCGCATGCGCGGCCATTTCGCGCTGGTGGTGGACGAATACGGCTCGCTGCAGGGGCTAATCACGCTCGAGGACATTCTGGAAGAGATCGTGGGCGAGATCGCCGACGAGTTCGACCTGCCCGATGAGGTGCCGGTGACCCGCACCGAGGACGGCCAGTTCCTGGTCGAGGGCGCAATGACGATCCGCGACCTCAACCGCACCATGGATTGGACCCTGCCGGATGAAGAGGCCAACACGGTGGCCGGATTGGTGATCCACGAGGCGCAGATGATCCCGACCGTCGGTCAGGTCTTTGCCTTCCACGGTTTCCGGTTTGAGGTCACCGCGCGCGAAGGCAACCGGGTCACTGCACTGAAGATCCGACCGCTGTAACTCCGGGATCTGCCGGGCCTGACAGGGCATAGCCTGCAAAGACCCGGGTTCCCGCAGCCATCGTCAAAACCTCGTCATGACAGAAAACCGCACGCGTTCTGGCGGATCCGGCTCATCAATGATTCCTATGTCTTTTTTCATATGAGTAGACCAATGCTGTAACCGGAGACGCCCGTGGGCTCGCTTGTCGACCTTGCCACATCTTCGGCGGATTCGATTGAAGATCAACGCAATTTTCTGTAAAACCTTGACCATCCTGACGATGCTCCTTGACTGGATCTGCAATCAAGTCTGGCGTTCCGGGGTCATGAATTCCAATTGAACTCCAGGCACAGGCATAAAGAGAGCTTATCAATGTCGCGATCCCCTCTTCCTCCTCTGGCCTCTGTGAGAGTCTTCGAAGAGGCGGCGCGCTGCAAAAACTTCACCCTGGCCGCGTCGAAACTGGGGATGACACAGGCCGCCGTCAGCTATCAGATCAAAGTGCTGGAAGAACGGGTCGGCGCACCGCTCTTCCTGAGGCAGGCACGCGGGGTCGAACTGTCGCCCGTCGGATCGAAATTCGCGGCCCGCGTGTCAGAGGCGCTTGATGTCTTGAGCGATGCGTTTTCAGAAGCAAAGGGGCTTTCGCAGGAGACACTCGCGGTCAGCGTGATCCCGACCTTCGGCACCAATTTCCTGGCCCAGCGGCTTGGTACGTTTCAGTTGCAGAACCCCAAGATCGCCGTTCGTGTCGAACTCAGCGAACACTTGTCCGACCTCGCCTCGGACGGGTTTGACGTCGCCGTTCGCGGCGGCCACGGACCTTGGCCGGGACTGATCAGCCACCTTTTGATGCCGGTTCGGTTCACGCCCATGCTCAGCCCCGAACTTTTGGACAGTATCGGCAGTATCCGGGAGCCTGCGGACCTTCTGAAACTACCTATCCTGTCGGATGCGGACCCTTGGTGGAAACTCTGGTTTACAGCGGCCGGGCTGGATGACGGCGACTTTCCCGACCGGCCCCGGCAACAGGTCGGCCCACAGGTTCTTGAAGCCAACGCCGCAATCGCCGGACAGGGCGTTGCGATGCTGACGCCCGCTTTCTTCCAAAACGAACTCAGCCGTGGCCAGCTCGTTCAGCCCTTCGACCTCGTCTGCGATGATGGCAGCGGTTACTGGCTTGTCTTTCCTGAAACCCACCGAAACTCATTGAAAACAAAACGGTTCAGGACTTGGATCGAAGGCGAAGTGGCCGCGCTCGATACATGAGTGAACCATCTGTCTTGGACCGACGGCAGAGGACGCAACCAATGCGGCAACTCACTCCCCAAGCGGCACAAAACGACACATTCTGTCGTAAACCATCTTGCAGACACCCATGCGCCGCGCAAACTTCCCCGCATGGCATACAAGGAGTGATCTGTTGAAAACCACCACGCGTGTGGCCGTCATTGGCGGCGGTGTTGTCGGCTGTTCCGTGCTTTACCATCTGACCAAGCTCGGTTGGTCCGATGTGATGCTGCTGGAACGCTCCGAACTGACGTCCGGATCCACCTGGCACGCCGCCGGCGGGTTTCACACGCTCAACGGCGACACCAACATGGCGGCGCTTCAGGGGTATACGATCCGGCTCTACAAGGAATTGGAAGAGCTGACCGGCATGTCCTGTGGTCTGCACCATGTGGGCGGGGTGACGCTGGCCGACAATCAGGACCGGTTCGACATGCTGCTGGCCGAACGCGCCAAGCACCGGTTCATGGGGCTGGAAACCGAAATCGTCGGCCCCGATGAGATCAGGAAGATCGCCCCGATCACCAACACCGACGGCATCCTCGGCGCGCTCTACGATCCGCTCGACGGTCATCTCGACCCATCCGGCACCACCCACGCCTATGCCAAGGCCGCGCGCATGGGCGGCGCCAGCATCGAGACCCACTGCATGGTGCGTGAGACCAACCAGCGTGCGGACGGCACCTGGGACGTGGTCACAGACAAGGGCACCATCCATGCCGAGCATGTGGTCAACGCGGGCGGTCTCTGGGCGCGCGAGGTTGGCGCGATGGCAGGCATCTACTTCCCCCTGCACCCGATGGAGCATCAGTATCTGGTCACCGACAACATCCCCCAGATCGAGGCGATCATCGACGCGGGCGGCGAACATCCGCATGTGATGGACCCGGCGGGCGAAAGCTATCTGCGGCAAGAGGGGCGCGGGCTGTGCATCGGCTTTTACGAACAGCCCTGCAAGCCCTGGGCGGTGGATGGCACGCCCTGGGGGTTCGGGCACGAACTGCTGCCCGATGACTATGACAAGATCACCGACTCGATCGAGTTCGCCTATCGCCGCTTTCCGGTGCTGGCCGAAGCGGGTGTGAAATCGGTGATCCACGGCCCCTTCACCTTTGCGCCGGACGGCAACCCTCTGGTCGGCCCGGTCCCCGGCGTGCGCAACTACTGGTCGGCCTGCGGCGTCATGGCCGGGTTCTCACAGGGCGGAGGTGTCGGCCTGACACTGGCGCAGTGGATGATCGAGGGCGAGCCCGAGCGCGACGTGATGGCCATGGATGTTGCCCGCTTCGGCGACTGGATCAGCCCCGGCTACACGCGGCCCAAGGTGATCGAGAACTACCAGAAACGCTTCTCGGTCGCTTACCCGAACGAGGAACTGCCCGCCGCGCGACCCAACCGCACCACGCCCATGTATGACGTCTTCTCCGACATGGGCGCAGTCTGGGGCCAGCAATACGGGCTGGAGGTGGTGAATTACTTCGCACAAGAGGGCGAGCCGGGATTTGAGACCCCGTCCTTCCGCCGCTCGGACGCGTTCGAGGCCACGGGCCGCGAAGTGCACCGAGTGCGCGAGGGCGTGGGCATCAACGAGGTCCACAATTTCGGCAAATACCTGATCAAAGGTGCAGGCGCGCGGGCGTGGCTGGACCGGATCATGGCGGGCCGCATTCCACAGCCGGGGCGCCTTAGCCTCACTCCGATGCTGTCGCCCAAGGGCAAGCTGATCGGCGATTTCACCGTCTCCTGCCTGAGCGAGGACGAGTTCCAGCTCACCGCCTCCTACGGCAGTCAGGCCTTCCACATGCGTTGGTTCCTGCAACATGCAGAGAGCGGCGTAAGTATCGAAAATATCAGCGACAAGCGGAACGGGTTCCAGATCGCGGGCCCCAAGGCGCGCGAAGTGCTTGCCGCCTGTACCCGAACTGACATCAGCGACATACGTTTCATGGATGTACGCGGGATGACCATCGGCATGACCGACTGCATCGTGCAGCGCGTCAGCTACACCGGCGATCTGGGGTACGAGATCTATTGTGATCCAATGGCCCAGCGACAGCTCTGGTGGACGCTGTGGCAGGCGGGCCAGCCCCACGGCATGGTCCCCTTCGGCATGCGCGCGATGATGAGCCTGCGACTGGACAAGTTCTTTGGCTCGTGGATGGCCGAGTTCTCGCCGGATTACACCGCCGCCGAGACCGGGCTGGACCGGTTCATTTCCTTCAAGAAGAACGCCGATTTCATCGGCCGCGCCGCAGCGGAAGCCGAGCGCGAAGCAGGCACCGCCCGCAAGTTGGTGGCTTTCGAGGTCGATGCCGACGACGCGGATGTGAACGCCTATGAACCGATCTGGCTGGACGGCGAAGTGGTCGGTTTCTGCACTTCGGGCGGCTATTCGCATCACGCGCAAAAGTCGATTGCGCAGGGGTTCCTTCCGACGGACCGCGTGGCGGATGGGCTGGAGGTGGAAATCGAAATCCTCGGCCGGATGCGCAAGGCCCGGGTGATCTCGACCCCGCTTTTCGACGCGGATGGGGCGCGGATGCGCGGGTGACAAGCTCGGCCTGCCGGGCCAAGGTGGCGGGATGAGCGAGATACCCATCATCCTGCTGGCCGCCGGCCAGTCCAGCCGTATGGGCGGCACCGACAAGCTGATGCAGGAGGTGGACGGCATGCCCCTCCTGTGCCGCGCCGCCGGGATTGCACGTCAGGTCGGGCCGGTCTTCGTCGCACTGCCCCCACAGCCGCATCCCCGCTACGGTGCGTTGTCCGGTTTGGATGTGGAGATCATAGAAGTCCCGGATGCCGCCGAAGGCATGAATGCCAGCCTGCGCCGCGCCATTGCGGCGCTTCCTGAACAGACGCCCGCCGCGATGATCCTGCTGGCCGACCTGCCCGATCTAACGGAAGAGGACCTGCGGACCACGCTTCAGGCGGTCAGCAAGTTCCCGGCTTGCAAAATCTGGCGCGGCGCCACCGAGGATGGCAAGCCGGGCCACCCGGTGATCTTCCATCGCTCTCTGTTTCCCGAACTGAAAACGTTGACCGGCGACACCGGCGCGCATTCTGTCACCAGACGACATCCTGAAAACGTGCATCTGGTGCCGCTACCGGGCCAGCGCGCCCGGCTGGATTTGGACACACCGGCAGACTGGCAAGACTGGCGCAACAGGAAAAAGGCCCACGAATAGAACCGGCTGCACCGGATGACGATACCGGAATGGCGCTGACTCTGCCTACGAAACCAGCCGCGCTAGCCGCTTGCCAGCAGTCGGGCGTGCCAGCGGATGGGGCTTTTGTCTGGCACCGGTTTTCAGATCTGGAAACAGTTCAAAGATCTCGCCTCGCTGCGCATTGTCCATCCCGGCGAGCGCTTCGACACTGGGGTGAAAACTCTCAGCCCAGATGCCGTTCGACAGCACGACCTCGTGCCGGTCACACATGAAATGGATGTAACGCAGGTTCGAAGCCTCGACCACGTCCACCCCCCTCACCCCGATCAGATGCTTTGCCGCAGCCAAAACCTCGGGCTCATCTGTATCGAACATGGTCTGGTCGCCGGACACGAGCACGCGGTGATTGGGGCTGACCAGCGTATCACGTTCGGGCAGCCCATTCCCCAGCGCCCCTTGCCGGATCAGCACCGGCCGCAGATAACTGGCATAGCGCAACCGGGTCTGGCCGATGACGGTGTTGCCGATCCATCTGATGGTCTGGATTCCGTTGTCGCGGGTAATCACGCGGTCGCCGGGCTTCAGATCCTCGACCCGGCGCTCCCCTTTGGGTGTCGCGATCATGGTGCCGGGTGTAAAGCAGGGCGAAATGCGCTCAGCTCCGGACCCCGTGTCGACCTGACCTTTTTCGGGTTCGTCGGCAGCAGACGCTTCCGAACGCCCATCCCCCAGAGAACCGTCCGGCTGTCTCAATTTTTCCAACAATGATCTTTCAAATTGCCCCACGAGGCCAACTCCCACCAAAGCGGCGCCCATGAATTGCGCCTGACCGGTCAGCCCGGGCGAACAAATGGTTTTCGCCGCTCACTGACCTTTTCACCAAAAACCGGGGACGGGTCGGTCCGGCCTCAACGTCAAGGCCAGACCGATCACCCAACACACCAATTGCCACGGATGCTTTGAACCCCAGGCATGTTCCGAAATCCGAACTGCCCGGTTACGCCGCCGCCAAACCTACAAATGACCCCCTCATTACCCTGGCGGCGGGCGTTCCCAGCATCTGATAAAAAACTTCCGATCGCCCCCGTACCGGCAGTTCCCCCTCAGTTGGGCAAGTCAATGCTTGACCAAGAATTCGATACAAACAACGAAAAATTTTGAGAAGTTTCTGTGTCAGGGAAAGGGCGAGAATGTGGCGCCCCACCCCCACTCAACCCTAGATCAACCTATGGGATATCGATCCGAAAAGATGACTTCGAACAACACCTCTGGAAAGCCGCTATTTCCTTAACCTCACTGCAGCCGTGTCAGGATTTTCAAAGCTGCAAGCCTGTGATGGCCAGATAAACATAAGCGCACCTCGCACAACCCATAAGCGATCAATCGCGTGATATCAGGGGCTTATGATCGGCATTTTTGCTACAGGAACCAATGTACTTTCCCTGCCGCTATTCTCTCCATTTCAAGAACAATAGGGGCGATCAGGTGATTCGATACCCCGCGACGCCGGATCGATTCGAACGACGGCCATGCAGGAAGCGGGCAAAATTCCGCTTAGGCTTTTCTGCCGCAGGCGCTTCTAACCTGCGTATCGACACCGAACAATCCCATCGCCGCCCGACCACCTGTGTCGTGCCCGCATGAAGGCAGATGAAGAATTCTTAATCTTCCATCCAGACAGCCCTCAGATTCAATCGCCATGTCTCCGATCAAGCCCCGGGCGTGAACCGGTGCGAGATACAGGAGATTCATATGAGCTTTCGCAAATCCAACCGCCTGATGCCGCCACTGACCAGATGGACCGGCGCTCCGGCTCTGGGCGCGGCGCTGCTTACGGCGACGGCCCTGCCCGGCCACGCGGACGAAGCGCTGGCCGATCTGGTCGAGGAGGTCGCCCCCTCGGTCGTGACCATCATCGCCAAACAGGACAAGGCACCGGCCACGCCCCGGGGTTTCGACCCCGAGCGTCATCCCTTTGGCGAGTTCTTCCGGCGGTTCGGCGCACCGGAGGGGTTCGACCTGCCCCAGCAGGGCCCGCGGCAAGGGCTGGGCTCCGGCTTCATCCTGGACGAGGCCGGCTATATCGTGACCAACCATCATGTGGTTGACGGTGCGAATACAGTCACGGTTCGGCTGAACGACGACCGGTCGTTCGAGGCCGAGGTGATCGGCACCGACCCGCTGACCGATATCGCCCTGCTCAGGATCGACGCCGGAAACACCCTGCCCGCAGTCGAGTTCGGCGACAGCGACGCGATCCGCGTGGGTGAGGATGTGGTGGCCGTGGGCAACCCGTTCGGGCTCAGCTCGACCGTCACCACCGGCATCGTCTCGGCCAAGGGCCGGAATATCTCCGAAGGGCCCTATGCCGAATTCCTGCAGACCGACGCCGCGATCAACAAGGGCAATTCCGGCGGGCCGCTCTTCAACATGGAGGGCGAAGTGGTCGGCGTGAACTCCGCCATCTACTCGCCCACCGGCGGCTCGGTGGGCCTGGGTTTTGCCGTGACCTCGAACATTGTGGAAACCATCGTGGCCGATCTGCGCGATGACGGTCAGGTGGATCGCGGCTGGCTGGGCGTGTCGATCCAGAACCTCAACCCCGACATCGCCGCGGCAATGGGCCTGGACATGGCCAACGGCGCACTGGTTTCGGACGTGGTCGCGGACAGCCCTGCCGATGGCGCGCTGAAATCCGGTGACGTGATCGTTGCCTTCGACGGCAAGGAAGTGACCTCCAGCGCCGACCTGCCCCGACTGGTCGGCACCACGAAGATCGGAACCGAGAGCACGCTCAAGGTCCTGCGCAACGGTCAGGAGCAGGAGGTGACCGTGACCATCGGCGCGCATCAGTTGGCCTCGGCTGACCTTGACCAACCCGCAGACGCAGCGCCTGCCACCGCTCTGGGTGTCACCGTGGCCCCGCTGACCGAGACCGCGCGGGCGGAAATCGGGGTCGGCGATGAGGTCACCGGCGTGGTGGTCATGTCGCTTGAGCCCGACAGCCCGGCAGCGAAGGCGGGGCTGAAGCGCGGCGACGTGATCGTCAAGCTGGGCGCCCAGGAAACCGACAGCCCCAAGGCACTCAAGGCCGCGCTGGAAAGCGAAAAGACCGATCCGGCCCTCATGCTGATCAATCGGGGCGGCAGCCAGATCTTCGTCGCGGTCGAGATCGCCTGACGTGAACCCGCGCGCGCCATAGATGGGGAGTCCAGCGCGCGCATGTTCGGCGGCTCCGGCCTACCCTCCACCCGCCGAACCGGCCGGGCGCGGCCCCCCGCGCCCGGCACGTGCATTCCCGAAAGGCAATGTATATACCTCGAGAAAAAGGGATCTTTGAGCATGAGCCGACGCCTTCTGATCGTCGAGGATGACAGCGAAACCCGCGAGTTCATCGCCAAGGGGTTTGCCGAAGAAGGCTTTGCCGTCGAGACCGCCCCGGACGGGCGCGAAGGCCTCTACCACGCGACTGACGGCAGTTTTGACGTGATCATTCTGGACCGGATGCTGCCGGGGCTCGACGGGCTTGCGCTGATCAAATCGATCCGCGCGGCGGGGCTGAAGACGCCGGTGTTGATGCTGACCGCAATGAGCGCGGTTGACGAGCGGGTCAAGGGCCTGCGCGCGGGCGCCGACGACTATCTGGTCAAGCCGTTCTCGTTTCAGGAACTGCACGCCCGGATCGAGGCACTGCTGCGCCGCCCGCAGGATACCGAAGAGGCAGCGATCCTCACCTGCCGCGATCTGCAGATGGACCTGCTGGCCCGCCGGGTGACGCGCGGCGGACAGGACATCGCACTGACCCCGCGCGAGTTCCAGATTCTCGAGTTCTTCCTGCGCCGCAAGAACCGGGTGATTTCGCGCACCATGCTGCTCGAAGGGGTCTGGGATTATCATTTCGACCCCAACACCAATGTCGTGGACGTGCATATCTCGAAACTCCGCCGCCAGATCGACGAACATGGAAACGGCGCGCTGATCGAGACCGTGCGCGGCGCGGGTTACATGATGTCCGATGGCTAAACCGCTGGTCTTCATCAGAAACTCGCGCACTCGTCTGGTTCTGGCCAGCATGGTGCTCAGCGCGCTTCTGACGGCGGCTGTCCTGGGGCTGGTCTATGTCACCGCCAACCGCACCATCGCGGGCGAAACCCGCTCGGTGGTGACCGCCGAACTGACCGGGCTGGCCGACGAATACGAGCGGCTGGGCATGATCGGCCTGATCACTGCCATCGAACGCCGGACCGAGAATGCCGCCGAACGCGACGCGCTCTATCTGCTGACCGATCCGCTGGGCACGGTGCTGGCGGGCAATCTGACCAGCTGGCCGCCCGAGGTCGAACCCGGCAGCGGCTGGGTCGAGCTGGATCTGATCCGCACCGCGTCGAACGAGCCGGTGCCGATCTCGGCCGCTTCGATCCGCCTGCGCGGGGGTGAGCGGCTGCTGGTCGGGCGCGACGCCTCGGCCCGGCGGCAGTTCGACCGGGTGCTGTTCCGCTCGGTGGCGCTGGCGCTGATGGCGGCGCTGGCACTCAGCCTGCTGACCGGCTGGCTGCTGACCCGGCTGGTATTCTCGCGGCTCAAGGATATCGCCCAGACCGCCGACGACATCGTTTCGGGCGATCTGACCCGCCGCATTCCACTGCGCGGTTCGGGCGATGAGTTCGACCAGATGGGCGCGACGCTGAACGAGATGCTGGACCGGATCGAGGAACTGGTAAGCAACCTGCGCACCGCCTCGAACTCCGTCGCGCACGACCTGCGCTCGCCCCTGTCGCGCCTGCGCCAGCGGGTCGAGGCGTTGTCCGATCCAGCGCGCACCGGCCCCGAGCGCGAGGCCGACGCCGCCCGCGCCTTGTCCGAGGTGGATCACCTGCTCCGGGTCTTTGCCCAACTCACCGAAATCTCGCGCGCCGAGGCGGGCCTTGGGCGCGAAGAGTTCGAGCCGGTGGATCTCGGCCAACTGGTGCAGGATGTGGTCGAGCTTTATGACCCGGTGGCCGCCGATCAGGGCGTGCGCCTGCAGGTCGAGGGCGAAGCCGAGCCGGTCCGGGGCCACCGCCCGCTGCTCTCGCAGGCCCTGTCGAACCTGCTGGAAAACGCCCTGCGCTATGCGCCGCCGGGCAGTGAGATCACTGTCGGCCTCTCGGATGTGCGCGGATATCCCAGGCTCAGCGTTCGCGACGAAGGCCCCGGCGTGCCCGAGACCGAACTGCCCCGGCTGGCACAGCCCTTCGTCACTCTCGATCCGGCGCGCAGCGGCCGGAATTCCGGGCTGGGGCTGGCGCTGGTTGCTGCCATCGCCCGGATGCATGGCGGCGCGTTCGCGGCGGAAAACCGTGATCCGGGGCTTGAGGTCACGCTGTCGCTGGCCAAACAGGCCGCCTAACGGGCACTAAACGCCTGAAACGCCTGCGCCACGCCCTTGGCGGCCAGCTCCAGCAGCCGCTCGCCATGCTCGGGCCGCGCCAGCGCCGAGTGCGCCCCGACACGGCCATCGGGAAACATCGCCCGGTGCTCCTCGGGCGGGCCATGCCGGTCGCCTGCATGGGCGGCGATGAACTCCGGGCTCAACCGTTCGGGCGGCGCGGCGGCATCCCCTTCCGGCAGCACCCCCAGCAATGCCTGCGTGATCGCCACCTCGGAGGGCGTGGCATGCATCCCCTCCCAATCTCCATAGAGCGACTTGCGCAGCGCATCGGCCTCGGGCGCCTCCCACCAGCTCATGATCTCCAACGCACCCTCTGCCAGCCGTTCACCGATCCTTCGCAGCGGCGCCAGATTGGCGCCGTGGCCGTTGACCACGAACACGCCTCTGAACCCCTGTGCCAACAGGCCATCGATGACCTCGGCTGCCATCGCTTCGAATAAGGGCTCGGACAGCGACACCGTGCCGGGAAAAGCGGTGTTGAACGGCGCGGGCGTATAGGCCAGCGCGGGCGCCACGATGGCATCGTTCAGGTCTGCTGCGCGCAATGCCACCGCCTCGGCACAAATCGTGTCGGTGCCGATCCGCCCCATCGGTCCGTGCTGCTCGGTCGAGCCCACCGGCAGCATCGCGCAGGCCCCCTGCCCGATCCGCGCCTCGACCGCCTGCCATGTCATATGCGCCAACTGCATTCCACACCCTCTCGGCTCTTTCGGTTTCACGCCGCCCACACTAGTCTTGGCCCATGGAAGATTCAGCCCCTCACGAGGCGCCCGGCCCGACCCTGGACCAGAAAGTCGGCGCCGCTGTGAAACACCACCGCGCGCTGGCCGGTCTGACGCTGGCTGAGCTGTCGGCGCGCGCGCAGGTCTCGACCGCGATGATTTCCAAGATCGAGCGCGGCCAGGTCTCGGCCTCGCTCACCACGCTACAGGCGCTGTCAGGCGGCATCGGGGTTCCGCTGATCAATTTCTTCGCGGGCACCGTCGAGCGCTCGGACGTCTCCTTCGTCCGTGCTGGCGAAGGCATCACCGTGCAGCGGCTCGGCAGCGATTTCGGCCATAGCTACAAGATGATCGGCCGGGCCGAGGCCAGTCACGTGGGGTTCGAATGTTTCGACGTCACGCTGGAACAACCCTTGGCGGCACGTCCCGTCTATCTGCATCGCGGTATCGAGTTCATCCACCTGACCGAGGGCGAGATGGTCTATCATTGCGGCGACGCCTCGTACCACATGCGCCCCGGTGACAGCCTGTCCTTTGACAGCAACAGCGCCCATGGCCCGCAAGAGCTGCTGACCGACCGGGTGCGATTCATCACCGTGGTGGCCAAAGCCGAACCCAAGGACCCCGGACTGTAAACGGGGCCGCGCATTCGCACAGCCCCGCCCATTCGCGCCTTGCGACCCTATCAGAGGCCCCACTTGGCCTTGGTCGTTTCAAAGAACCCCTGCGCCTGTTTCACCTTCACCCAGTTGTTCACGTAGTTGATCCAGACCTGATCGTTCTGCGGCAACAGCATCGCAATCGGCGAGGGCGAGCGCGGCTCGGCCCCCGTCACGCGCACAACCGGGAACTTGGCCTCAAGTGTCGAGCCTTCGATGTTCGAGGTGATGAACACGTCCGCACGGCCCGCCAGCACTTCCTGAAACCCGCGCGCCGGGGCCTCGACCACCTTGATATCCGCATCCGGGAACCACTCGCGCACCCGCTTCTCGAAGGTGGTGCCCAGCGTGGTGGCCACCTTCACGTCCGGCTTGTTGATCGAGTCGTAGCCGTCGAATCGGTCCGCCTTGTCCTTGAGAGTATAGGGATAAAGCTCCACTGAGATATAGCTCTCCGAAAACCCCGCGACTTTCATCCGCGGCGGCGAGATCGAGGCCGAGCCGGTCATGTGGTATTTGCCCGCCACCACACCGTTGACCAGCGTCTTCCAGTCGGTCGGCACGAACTCCAGCTCAACCCCCAGATCGGTGGCCAGCTCGGTCATCACGTCGATGTCGAACCCCTTGTAGCTGTTGGTCGCCGGATCGCGCTGGGTCATCGGATTCCAGTCACCAGTTGTACCGACCTTCAGCACCCCGCCATCGAGGATTTCGTTCAGCGCCGACTGCGCCTGCGCCGCGCCGGACAGCGCGATCCCGATGGCGGCAACGGCGGCTGCCTTGAGAAGGTGTTTCATGAGTTTCTCCCGTTGGTGGCTTTTTGTTCTGGGCATCATAGCCGGATTGCTGCTTGATTTAAGGCAAAGATAACTCTTAGTCTCAAGAAAAAATTTTCCCCCCAGGAAAACAAGCCCCAGGGAGTGTGCCATGCCGGAAACCGCAATCGAGCTTGTTGGCGTCAACAAGTGGTATGGCACGTTCCACGTGCTCAAAGACATCGACCTGATCGTGGGGGCGGGTCAAAAGGTCGTGATCTGCGGCCCGTCGGGGTCGGGCAAAAGCACGGTGGTGCGCTGCATCAACCGGCTGGAAGAGCATCAGAAAGGTACCATCCGCGTCGACGGGATCGAGCTGACCAACGACCCGAAATCCGTGGCCGCGATCCGGTCCGAGGTCGGCATGGTGTTTCAGCAGTTCAACCTGTTTCCACATCTGACGGTGCTGGAAAACCTGACCCTCGGACCGATGAAGGCGCGCGGCTATTCCAAGACCGAGGCCGAGGATCGCGCCCGCCACTATCTGGAACGGGTGCATATCCCCGATCAGGCGCTGAAACGTCCCGGCCAGTTGTCGGGCGGACAGCAGCAGCGGGTGGCGATTGCCCGGTCGCTCTGCATGGAGCCCAAGGTGCTGCTGTTCGACGAACCCACCTCGGCGCTCGACCCCGAGATGATTTCCGAGGTGCTCGACGTGATGGTTGAACTGGCCGATGAGGGCATGACCATGGTGGTGGTCACCCACGAGATGGGGTTTGCCCGCAAGGTGGCCGACAACATGGTGTTCATGGATGCGGGCGAGATCGTGGAACACGGCCCGCCTGAGGAATTCTTCGGCGCCCCGCGATCCGAGCGCTGCCAGAAATTCCTCAGCCAGATCCTCCAACATTAAGAACGGGGCACAAGATGAAGAAACTTATCGTATTCTCCCTGCCCTTCCTGTTGCTCTCAGGCTGCTCCAGTTCCTCCACCTGGGGCTGGTACGTGATCGACCCGCGCACCGCCTCGGGCTGGACCAACGTGAAATTCCTGATCTCGGGCATGGGCGACACGATCCTGATTTCGGTGATTGCCGCCGTGATCTCGATCATTCTTGGGCTGCTTGTCGCCCTGCCCGGCCTGTCGAACCGCTGGCCCATCCGCCTGATCAACCGGGTCTATGTGGAGTTCATCCGCTCGATCCCGTTGCTTCCGATGCTGTTCTGGGTGTTCTACGGCCTGCCAATCGTGTTCCAGTCCATGGGGATGAATATTCCCATCGACCCGTTCTGGGGCGCGATCATCACGCTTGCAATCTCGGACAGCGCCTTTACGGCGGAAATCTATCGCGCGGGCATTCAGTCCATCCCCAAGGGCCAAAGCGAGGCGGCTCAGACCATCGGCCTGAATTACGCCCAGACCATGCGATACGTGATCCTGCCGCAGGCCATTCGCCGCATCCTGCCCCCCTTGGCCAACCAGTTCATCTACATCGTGAAGATGAGCGCCTTTGCCTCGGTCATCGGCATGCAGGAACTGACCCGCCGCGCGAACGAACTGGTGGTGACCGAATACCGCCCGCTGGAAATCTACACTCTGCTCATCCTCGAATATCTGGTGCTGGTCCTGATCATCAGCGCCGGTGTGCGCTGGCTGGAACGGCGCATGGGATCGGATGAGCGCAGTTAACGGAGAGAGACATGGACTGGACCGCATTCATGGCCGAGATCGAAGGCGATATCGGCACCTATGCCAAGGAAGTGCCCGAGACGATGAAGGGTTTCGGCACCATGGGCGCCGCCGCCAAGAAAAGCGGCGCTCTGGACGAAAAGACCAAGGAAATCATGGCGCTCGGCATCGCCATTGCCACCCGCTGCGACAGTTGCATCGGCTTTCACACCCGCTCGCTCGTCCGTCTTGGCCTGACCCGGAACGAGATGTGCGAGGCGCTGGCGATGGCGACCTATATGGGCGGCGGCCCGTCGCTGGCCTATTCCGCGAAAGCGCTCAAGGCCTTTGACACGTTTTCGGAGCAGGGATGATGCAGGCGGACCTGATCGGCGCAGACGGCTATGTCCGCAATTGCTGGTACGTCGCCGCGCGCAGCGAGGACATCACCAACACCCCGACCGCCTCCACGCTGCTGGAGGATGAAATCGTCCTGTTCCGCGGCGCCAAGGACGAGCCCATCGCGCTCGAGGATGCCTGCCCCCATCGCAAACTGCCGCTGTCGCGTGGCACGGTCGAGGGCTCGGTCATTGTCTGCGGCTATCACGGGCTGACCTTCGACTGCACCGGCTCCTGCGTGCACGCGCCCACGCAAGAAGACGCCCGCCCCCGCCGCGCGCTGATCCGCTCCTACCCGGTGGTGGACCGCTACGGATTCCTGTGGATCTGGATGGGCGATGCGCAGTCCGCCAACCCGGACGACATCATCGACATCCCCAATTTCGACAACCCGGACTGGGGCAAGACCCCCAAGGGCGCACTGTCGATGGCCTGCAACTACCTCTACATCACCGACAACCTGCTCGACCCCAGCCATGTGGCGTGGGTGCATCTGACCTCCTTCGCGGGCGCCGGAACCGACAACCGACCGCTGGACATCGAAGAGACCAAGGATGGCGTGATCGTCTATCGCTGGATTCACGCGGAACCGGCGCCGCCCTATTACGCGCAGATGCTGCCTTTTGCCGACAGTTGCGACCGCAAGCAGCACTACGAATGCCGCCTGCCCGCAACCGCGATCAACATGTCGATCTACACGCCCGCCGGTCAGGGTGGCGCGGACAAGCCGCTATCGGGCGAGGCGTTCGTCAACATCTCGTACAACTTCATCACGCCGGTGGACGCGGAAACCTCGCTCTATTTCTGGTTCCAGCACCGCAACATGCACGCGGACAACGCCGAGATGTCGCAGCGCATGTTCGAAGGCGCCACCATGGCCTTTCACGAGGACAAGGAGGTGCTGGAATATGTCCAGACCGGCATGGCCAAGCGCAAGACGCCCTATCTGAACCTCGGGCTGGATGCCGGAGCGATGCGGTTCCGCAAGATGGTGCAGCGCGCCTTGGAGGCCGAAGCCTGACGTTTCAGACGGGGAGGCCTTCGACGGCCAGTATCCGGTTTCTATACCGCCGGTCGTTAGTCACCTCGGCGCCAAACCAATCAGGAGGCGTGAAGGACAATGCCTCCTCCTCCGAGGGAAACTCCACCTCGACCATCCGCAACGGCGCCAAAGCCCCCGAAAACACGTCCAGCTCAAAGATCAGGCCGCCCGCCAGTGCACCGGTAAACCGTGCCTTCACGATCCGCCGCCCGTCGGTCTCGGGCCAGAACGTGTCGAACTGCAGGCGCGTGATCTCAACTTCGCGTTCGCCCCTGACCAGACCTTCGCCATCTTTCAGCGTCAGGAGATAGCGTTCGTCCATCTGGCGCAGGCGCAGTTCGGTGGAATCGTCGGGCCGCGTCAGATAGCCTTGCCGCACCTGCGCCCGCCTGGCCGCGCTCAGATCCGGCAAGACGGCAACCAGAAACCTGCGTTCGATTTCCTGGTTCATGGCCCTCGCTTCCTCTGGTTTCTGAGCGGTCAAGCCGCCCGCCGCTGATGTCACCCCATCACTCGCGCTCAAGCGGCCGATGAAACAGGGTCCGAAACACCCGCCGTGTCCTGTCACTGTCGAACTTTGCGATGCTCCTTTCAACCCGCCCCCGTTCGACGCGCTGGCGCCGGGACAGGACTGTGATCAAACCACCAACGGCAAGCGCGATCTCGGCATCCGGTTCACCCCGCCGCTTGCCCGCGCCCAGAAACGCCAGCAACGCCTCTTGCTGCACCGAATAGTCATTGAATAGGCCCAGGTTTTGCTGCAGCTTCTGCAACGGCTTGAGCCCCTTACGAAACGCGCGGGTGTCAAAGAGCGGGTCAAAGAACTCCATGAGATAGCGCAGCTTCTTGCACTGAAGGCGCAGCGCATGCACCTCCTCATCCGGAGTGCGCGCGTCGATCGCCCGCGCGATCCCACAGACCTTGCGGTAGCGCTTCCAGATCAGGCGGCAGGCATAGTCACTGGCCGCGAGTTGCGCCCTCGGCCCGGGGTTCAGCCTATCGGGGCTATCAATAAGTGCTTCCAGGTCCGAGACCGAGGCCGCATACCCCGCGCTGCGCAACCGTTTAGCCAGCTTGCGGTGCTCTGCCGCGCGGTCGCGTTCGAACTGCGCAAACATCGCCTCCAGCCCGCCATGCAGGCTGCCCGGCAGCAGGTCGAAATACCGGGGCCGCTCCAACAGATAGACATCCAGATCGCGCAGCCGCCCGGTCGCGGTCATCAGATCGGCAAACTCCTGTTTCAACGCAACAGTTTGCTCGCCCGAGTACACACCCTTGAACAGGCTCAGCATCGAACGCACCTTGCGCAATGCCACGCGGTAGTCGTGCAGAAACTCGGTATCGTGATCGGCGATGATCCCCGCTTCGTTCTGACGCGCGACGCGCAGATGGGCGCGGATGAGATCATTGGCGACCTCGATAGCGGGCTCGGCGGGGCGTATCCTGATCTTCGGTTTGGCGCGATAAATGGTCAGATCCGGTGCGAGGACCGCGAACAAGACCGAGACATCCGTTTCGGCACCGGCCATCAGCGCTTTCAACAAGTCATGAGCCTTGTCCCGTCCGGGATCGGGAATGACCAGCGTAACCTCGCCCGCACCGGTCTTCAGTGTCAGGAACCGGGCCCGGCCCACCTCGCGCTGCTTCTCTGTCACCACGGCGCGGCGCATCTCTGCGCGGCCCCGGCACATCTCAAGCAACGCCCGCAAGGGCGGGAACCTGGCCAAAGCCACCCGCACCGGACCGGCGGGCAGATCGGTCACGAACCTGCCCGACCGCAACCCGGACTGATCGCTGACAGTGCCGTCAGCGCCCAGCAGATACAGCCTGTCCCCGGTACTAAGCAGCGCCCGCCCGGACCGGCGCAGCGACTGATCAAAACAGTCGTGCAGTGCGAAATCATGGATCTCACTCGATGAGGTAAACTTCAGGCGGATCTTGCCGGTCTTCCGCGCCAGCCGGGTAACATCCACGGCACCGGGAACGACAAAGAACCTGCCCGATGATGTGTCCATATCCGCCCTTGCCGCCAGTCGCTATCCGTGTTCACAACCCCCGGATCATGAAACCACCGGCACCTGCGGGCCTCAAGCCAATTCGGCAGGCAGCGCAGCGTATCCGTGGAACCGGATGCGGCCGCCGGGAACCCGTCCGGGCAACAACCGGTAGTTTGGGAACCGGTCCAGCAGGCGCCCGATTGCAATGCGGCCCTCCATCCGAGCCAGCGTCAGCCCGACGCAGACATGCGGCCCACCCGCAAAGGCCAGGTGCCGGTTCGGCTTGCGCGTAATGTCGAACCGATGCGGATCAGTGAACACTGACGGGTCGCGGTTGGCTGCACCGATGCACAGATGCAGGTTGGTGCCCACCGGCAGAGTCAGCCCGTCCAGCTCAACCGCGGCAGTGGTCTCACGATTGCCGAACTGGTTGGGCGAGCGGAAGCGCAGGACCTCCTCGATGGCCGGGGCGATCAGGTCCGGGTCGTCCAGCAGCTTCCGCCGCTGGTCGGGGTGATCGTTGAGCAGCGCCAGACCGTTGCCGATCAGGTTGGTCGTGGTCTCGTGCCCGGCATTCAAGATGAAGATGCAGTTCTGCAAAAGCTCGATCTCGCTGAGTTGCGCATCGGCGCCTTCGCCGCGAATCAACCGGGTCAGCACGTCCGTCTCGGGATCGCCCGGTTGCGCCCGGCGGCGGGCCACCAGATCCTGCAGATATGTCTTGAACTCATCAACGGCGTCGTGTCCGCGCGCCAGTTGTTCCTCGGTCAATGCAGGCTCCAGCGCCCCCAGAATGGCCAGCGACCAGTCGCGCAGCGGGCCGCGTTCGTCCATCGGCACGTCCAGCAGGTTGCCGATGATCTGGATCGGGATGGTCGAGGCGAAATCCTCGATCAGGTCCACCTGCCCCCTGCCCTCCATCGCGTCCAGCAGATGGTCCACGGTGTCGATCAGCCCCGGCTCCATCCGCGCAATCGCGCGCGGGGTCAGCGCCGAGGTCATGATTTTGCGCACCCGCGTATGCAGCGGCGGGTCGGAAAACACCAGCGAGGTGGTATGGTGTTCGAAGAGCGGAGAGCCCACGCCGAATTTGGGACCAAAGGCGGCTTTCTTGTCCGAGGAATAGAGCCCCGTGTCGCGATAGATCCGGTCCAGATCGGAATGGCGACTGAGCAGCACCGATCCATCCGGCTGCGGCAGCACAGGTGCATGGGCCAGAAGCGCGTCGTAGAAGGGAAACGGGTCCTCGACGAACCCCGGTGGCGGGTCGGTCAGGTCCAGTGCCTTCGCCGCCGCTGCAATGTCCTGCACATCCATCCCGCTCTCCCCTAACGGCCTGTCCTCTCTCCAGGATTTGGGTAACGCAGCGCGGTGTGCGGAACAAGGCGGCAGGATGACATCCCCGCACGGGCGGGCTAGAACGGGGCCATGTCCGATCCCGTTTCCTCGATCCGCAATCTCGGCCCCGCGTTCGAGCAAAGCTGCACCCGCGCCGGTATCCATTCGGCGCAGGAGCTGCGCGCGCTGGGGGCGGATGAGGCCTACGCCCGCATTCTGCAAACCAGCGTGCGCCCGCATTTCATCGGCTACTATGTCCTCGTCATGGGGCTGCAGGGGCGGCCCTGGAACGACTGCAAGGGCTCCGAGAAAAAGGCGCTGCGCGAGCGGTTCGACAAGATCAAGGCGAACGCGACCGTGGCACCGGATTCGCAGCTGGCGGCGGAACTGGACGCGATCGGTGTACGGGTCAGCGCCGCCGATCTGAAACCGCAGAGCTGAGGCCAAACGCCCTCTAATCCAGCACCTTGCTCTGATCGACGGGCCAAGGCGTTTGCAAACGCCTTGAAGCGGTTTTCAAACCGCTTAAGCCGCTTTCAAGCGGCTTCCCCCGCAAACAAAAAAGGCCGCTCCGAAACCTCGAAGCGGCCCTGGAAATTCAACCGATCAAGGGCTTAGCCGACCAGTTCGATGCCCGAGAAGAAATAGGCGATCTCGACCGCGGCGGTTTCCGGCGCGTCCGAACCGTGGACCGAGTTCTCGCCGACCGATTCCGCAAACTCGGCGCGGATGGTGCCGGGTGCGGCATCCGCCGGGTTGGTAGCGCCCATGACTTCGCGATTCTTGGCGATGGCGTTTTCGCCTTCCAGAACCTGCACCACGACCGGGGCCGAGGACATGAACTCGCACAGTTCGTCATAGAACGGACGCTCGGCATGCACTTCGTAGAACTTGCCCGCCTGCGCCTTGGTCATGTGGATACGCTTCTGCGCGACGACGCGCAGGCCCGCCTCTTCGAACTTGGCGTTGATCTTGCCGGTCAGGTTGCGGCGGGTTGCATCGGGTTTGATGATCGAGAACGTGCGTTCCAGTGCCATTCGGGCTTCTCCTGTTGACGGCGGGCAGGATGCCCATCCGGTACTGATGTCAAATCGGCGCCCGGTTAGCATGGGCTCTGCGTTTTGGAAAGGGTGCATCTCAACCTCGTCCAAAGGATTGTGCTGCGCCCTCGCAGCCAGTTTCGTGTATGCTGGGCAGACACATTGAACACGGTGGTTAACCATGGTCCGGCTGACCCGACGCTCGCTGCTGGCACAAGGCGCGGCACTGGCCGCCCTGCCCCGCCCGGCATTCTCGATGCTGGGCCAGACGAATGCGCATATCATCGACATGGGCAACGCGGCCTATTTCGACCGGGACCGGGCGCGGCCCGACCTGGATGCCACCGACGGCTGCACCCGAGACAACCACGATTTCTACGAAACGCTGGCGCGCTCGGGCGTGGATACGGTGATCCGCTACTACTCGGATCAGAACAACGCCAATCTCAACTGCAAGAACGTGACCCGCCGCGAACGCGACATGCTGCACGATCACGGGTTGTCGCTGGCCATCGTCTACCAGTTCGAGGGGCGCAAGAAGAACCGGTTCACCGGCGACCGCGGATCGCGCGACGCGCAATTCTGTCTGGAGCGGGCGCGGGTCATCGGCCAGCCCGAGGGCAGCACCCTCTATTTCGGCGTCGACTCGGATGCGCAGCTCAACACCGATCAGGGCGTGCTGGATTACTTCCGCGCGGTGAACCGGGTGCTGGGCAACAGGTTCGATATCGGCATCTACGCCGCCGGAGCGCGCTGCCGCCTGATCCAGAACGCCGGGCTGGCGAGCCGGTTCTGGGTACCCGAGGCCCCGGCCTGGGCCGGAACGCACGCCTATCTGAACTCGGGCGACTGGCACCTGTTTCAGAACAAGACCAACATCAACCTCAACAGCGTGACCGACGGGCATGGCCAGCCGATCCATATCGACACCAATATCGTGAACCCGGACCAGACCACCACAATCGGCGCCTTCAACCGGGACGGCAGCATCCGGACCTACGACCGCCAGCGCCTGACCGCGATTGCCGACGCGCGCTACTGGGTCAACGGGGACAAGGCCACGGTTCACCGCAGCCCCGGCGACCCCGAGGTGGCCCATATCTGCGTCGCCCGCACCGTTCATGTCACCGGCATCTACGGCGAATGGGCCGAGGTGGATATCGACGAGGACGGGCTGCCCGAGGGCTACACCCGCCTCGACGGGCTGACACCGCTGCGGCAGATGCCGAAATGGCGGCGATCCTCGTGCAAGCTGATGGATATCTGACCCTCTGGCGCAGCCGCATCACCTCTGCTACGCCCCTGTCATGCTTCGGATCAACAACATCACATACGCGGTCGAGGGCCGCCCACTGTTCGACGGCGCCAGCGCCACAATCCCCACCGGTCACAAGGTGGGTCTGGTGGGGCGCAACGGCACCGGCAAGACCACGCTGTTCCGCCTGATCCGGGGCGAACTGGCACTGGAATCGGGTGACATCGCCCTGCCCCGCCACGCCCGGGTCGGCGGCGTGGCGCAGGAGGCTCCGGCCTCGGAGGTCTCGCTGATCAATACCGTGCTGGCCGCCGATACCGAACGTGCAGCGCTTTTGGCCGAGGCCGAAACCGCTCAGGACCCCTCTCGCATCGCCGAAATCCAGACCCGGCTTACGGATATCGACGCGTGGTCTGCCGAGGCCCGCGCGGCCTCGATCCTCAAAGGTCTGGGCTTTGACGACAATGAACAACTCAAACCCTGCTCGGATTTCTCCGGCGGCTGGCGCATGCGCGTCGCCCTGGCGGCGGTGCTGTTCTCGCAGCCCGACCTGTTGCTGCTGGACGAACCGACCAACTATCTCGACCTCGAAGGCGCGCTGTGGTTGGAGAGTTATCTGGCGCGATACCCGCACACGGTGATCATCATCAGCCACGACCGGGGCCTCTTGAACCGCGCCGTGGGGGCGATCCTACATCTCGAAGACCGTAAGCTGACGCTCTATCAGGGCCCTTATGACCAATTCGCCCGCCAGCGCGCCGAGAAACTGGCGCTGGCAGAGGCCATGGCCAAGAAGCAGGAGGCGCGGCGGGCGCATCTCCAATCCTACGTGGACCGGTTCCGATACAAGGCCGACAAGGCCAAACAGGCGCAGTCCCGCCTCAAGGCGCTGGCCCGGATGCAGCCCATCACCAGCCCTCAGGAGGCCGCCCTGCGCGCCTTCAGCTTCCCCGAACCCGAGGAAATGTCGCCCCCGATCATCCATCTGGAGGGCGGCATCACCGGCTATGGCGAGACGCAGGTGCTGAAACGGTTGAACCTGCGCATCGATCAGGACGACCGCATCGCGCTCTTGGGCAAGAACGGTCAGGGCAAATCGACGTTGTCCAAACTGCTCTCGGACCGGCTGCCGCTGATGGCGGGCAAGATGACCCGCAGCACCAAACTGCGCATCGGCTATTTCGCGCAGCATCAGGTGGATGAGCTTTACGTGGATGAAACCCCGCTCGACCACCTGCGCCGCCTGCGCCCCGAGGAACTGCCCGCAAAACACCGCGCCCGGCTGGCGGGCTTCGGCCTTGGCGCGGAACAGGCGGAGACGAAAGTAGGACGGCTCTCGGGCGGGCAGAAGGCGCGGCTCAGCCTACTGATCGCCACCATCGACGCGCCGCATATGCTGATCCTCGACGAGCCCACCAACCATCTCGACATCGAAAGCCGCGAGGCGCTGGTCGAGGCGCTGACCGCCTATTCCGGTGCGGTGATTCTGGTCAGCCACGACATGCACCTGCTCGGCCTCGTGGCCGATCGGCTGTGGCTGGTCTCGGACGGCTCCGTCAAACCTTTCGAGGGCGATCTTGAGGCCTATCGCGACCTGCTCCTGACCCGCGAGAAACCGACCGGTAAAACCGGTACAAAACCGCAATCCGCCAAACCCAAACGCGCCCCTCGCGAGGTGCTGCTGGCGCTGCGAGCGGATGTGCGCAAATGCGAAGAGCGGGTCGAGAAGCTCACCGAGATGCATGACAAGCTGTCGGCCAAGCTGGCCGATCCGACGCTCTATGACGATGGCAAGGTCGGCGACCTCGAGGTTTGGAACCGCAAATACGCCGAAGTGGCCGAGGCGATGGAACGGGCCGAAACCCTGTGGCTGGCCGCGCAGGAAAAGCTGGAGGCGGCCGAGGCCCAATGATCGACACCGCCTTTCTGATCACCGCCTTCACCACGCTGGTCGTGGTGATCGACCCGCCGGCACAAACGCCGATCTTCGTGGCTTTGACGCAGGGAATGGACAAGCAGACCCGGCGCGGTGTCGCCATACGGGCCTGCCTGACGGCGGCTGGAATTCTCGCCCTCTTCGCCGCCTTCGGCGAGGCGGTTCTGGGCTTTGTCGGTATCTCGATGCCCGCATTCCGGGTTGCTGGCGGCGTGCTGCTGTTTCTGACCGCGCTCGACATGCTCTTCGAACGCCGCACCAAGCGGCGCGAAAACAGCGCCGAGGAAGAAGAGCATCCCGACCCTTCGGTCTTTCCGCTTGGCATCCCCCTGATCGCGGGCCCCGGCGCCATTGCCACGATGATCCTTCTGGCCGGGCAGAAGCCGGGGATCGAGGGTCTGGCCGTGGTGATCGGCGTCATGCTGACCGTGATTGCCATGGTTTTTCTGGTCTATCTCGCCTCGGGCGCGGTCGCCCGGATCCTGGGAAAAACCGGTCTGAACGTGCTGACCCGGCTTCTGGGAATGCTGCTTGCCGCCCTGTCGGTCCAGTTCATCCTGGACGGGCTCAAGGCCTTTGGTTTCGCTGCCTGAGGCCCATATATCCAACAAGTGACCTTACATGAGTGATGCCATGGACGCCGACAACATTGCCCGCCTGACCTACCTCGTCCTTCTGGGGAGCGCGGTGCTGATGTGGTTCATCACCCAGAACCGCACGTCGCTGGGCAAGACGATGCAGCAGGCGCTGATCTGGGTCTTCATATTCATGGGCGTGATTGCGGTGGTCGGTCTTTGGGAAGATATCCAAAACACGGTCCAGCCCGGGCCGCGCATGGTGGTGACCGAGGATTCGATCCAGGTGCCGCGCGGGGCGGACGGGCACTACTATCTGCAACTGCTGGTGAACGGAGAACTGGTCGATTTCCTGGTCGATACCGGCGCCAGCCAGGTGGTGCTCAGCCAGCAGGACGCCGAGCGGCTGGGCATCGACACTGCGGATCTGAACTATTTCGGGCGCGCCCTGACCGCCAATGGTGAGGTACGCACCGCCCCGGTCAAGCTCGAACGAATCGAACTGGGCGCGTTCACCGAGCGCAACATGACGGCCTGGGTCAACGAGGGTCAAATGGACGAGTCGCTGCTGGGCATGGACTACCTGCAGCGCTTCTCCAGCATCGCGATCTCGGGCGGTCAATTGGTGCTGACGCGCTGAGGGTTGACGGGACCCCGGTTTTACACCGGCAGAAACAGGCACGAAGGGCCGCGCCCGACCCCGGGTGGTCGCCCGCGCCAGGATTGAACTGGGACCTGCACCGCCCCCAAAATAGACACCCAAACCACAAACGAAAACCCCGGCCTCGGCGCCGGGGTTTCCTCATAAACGGGCATCGGTGCTTATTCAGCAGCCTCAGGCGCGTCACCATCGCTGGGCGGCTTGGACTCCGCAGCGGGCTTGGCCACTTCCGCAGGGGCCGCTTTCGGCTTGCGGGTCCGCGGACGGCGGGCGGGTTTTTCCGCAGCCGGCTTGGCCTCAGCCGCCTCAGCTTTGCTCGTATGGCTTTCGGGCGTGTCCACCAGACCACTACCCTGTTCACCGGCATCAGCCGTAAAATCCAGCACATCCGGTTGCGGCGCTTCGGCCGGATCGGCGGCGCGGGCAGCGGCCTCGCGTTCCTGCCGTTCGGCGCGCTCGCGGTCGCGCTCGGCCTGACGCTCGCGGTTCTGGCGCTCCTGCTCTTCGCGACGCGCCTCGATCTCGCGCTGCGCCTCGCTCAGCAGCCGCAGATAATGCTCGGCATGCTGCTGGAAATTCTCGGTTGCAACACGATCATTGGACAGCTGCGCATCGCGGGCCAGCTGGTTGTATTTGTCAATGATCTGCTGCGGCGTACCACGCACCTTGCCCTCGGGGCCCGAACTGTCGAACACCCGATTAACGACATTGCCACCAGAAGGACGGTTGCGGTTATTCTTCGCCCGCGAGCGGGATTTGGAAGATCTCATCTTGTTTAACGTCAGCCTTGTACTTCGTCGCCGATGGACCCAATTCGATGCCAATTACTGCGGCCGAGCTTACGGGTCGTCGACTTATTTTGGGCTTGGCGTCGAGGGCGCGCTGAGAGAGCGTCAACCTCATCGACCTCTTTGAGTAAGCATGTCCGGCGCGCGCAGGCAAGGGGGTCGTAGGAAAATTCGCAGCTTTTTTACATCAACTGGCATATTTCAGCCTCACTTGCCCCGGTTTCAGCCCGGTGCGCGGGCACTGACGACCCGGTCGCGCCCGTCCAGATCCGGAATCACGCGGATATCCGCCAGCCCGGTTGCGTCGAACAGCGCGGCTACCATACGGGCCTGGGTCGGGCCGATCTCAACCACCAGCCGCCCGCCCGGCATCAGATGGTCCGGCGCCCCAGCGGCGATGCGGCGATAGGCGCCCAGCCCGTCGCCCTCATCGGTTAGCGCCATGCGCGGCTCATGCTCGCGCACCTCGGCCGCCAGATCCTCCATCTCGTCGAGCGCGATATAGGGCGGGTTCGAAACAATCAGGTCGAACGCGCCTTCAATGTCGCTGAACCAGTCGGACTTCGCGATCTCGACCCGCGCATCGACCCGGTGCAGCACCGCATTGGCCCCTGCCTGCAGGCAGGCCCCCTCGCTCAGATCGATGCCCAGCCCGGTGGCGCTGGGTCGTTCGGCCAGCAGCGTGACCAGGATACAGCCCGAGCCCACGCCCAGATCCAGCACCCGGTCGAACGGCTCCGACAGCGCCGCCTCGATCAGCGTCTCGGTCTCGGGGCGCGGATCCAGCACGTCGCGGCTGACCTTGAAGCGGCGGCCATAGAAATCGCGCTCGCCCAGCAGGTGCGACACCGGCACCCGGATCGACCGCAGCGAAATAAGCTGTTCATATCGCTCGGCAATCTCCGGAGACAGCTCATCCGGAGCGATCAGGGTAACCCGACTGGCCTCGATCCGGGCGGCATGGGCCAGCAGCAGTCGCGCATCGCGCGCCGGATCGGCAACACCCGCCGCCCGCAGGCGCGCGGTCGCGGCCACCATGGCCTGTGCCGCTGTCGATGCGCCGCTCATTGCGCCATCTCGGCCAACAGCCGCGCCTGACCGTCGGCGGTCAGCGCGTCGATGACCTCGTCCAGATCGCCCTGCATCACCTGATCCAGCTTGTAGAGCGTCAGGTTGATCCGGTGATCGGTCATGCGGCCTTGAGGGAAATTATAGGTGCGGATGCGTTCCGACCGATCGCCCGAGCCCACCTGGCTGGCCCGATCCGCCGAGCGCTCGCTGTCGATGCGCTGGCGCTCCAGATCGTAAAGCCGGGTTTTGAGCACTTGCATCGCGATCTCGCGGTTGCGGTGCTGTGATTTCTCGGAACTGGTCACCACGATGCCGCTGGGAATGTGGGTGATCCGCACCGCCGAGTCGGTGGTGTTCACGTGCTGCCCGCCCGCGCCCGAGCTGCGCATGGTGTCGATGCGGATGTCATTCGCATCGATCTGGATGTCCACATCCTCGGCCTCGGGCAGAACCGCCACCGTCGCCGCCGAAGTGTGGATGCGCCCGCCGCTTTCGGTCTCGGGCACGCGCTGCACCCGGTGCACGCCGGATTCGTATTTCAGCCGGGCAAAGACGTTGGCACCCCTGATATGGGCCACCACTTCCTTGATGCCGCCCAGTTCGGTCTGCTGTTCCTCGATGATCTCGAACTGCCAGCCGCGCGCCTCGGCATAGCGCTGATACATCCGCAGCAGGTCGCCTGCAAACAACGCCGCCTCGTCCCCGCCGGTTCCGGGCCGGATTTCCAGCATCGCGGGCCGCGCATCGGCCTTGTCCTTGGGCAAGAGCGCCAGTTGCAGTGCATGCTCGGCCTCGGGGATGCGGGCCTGCAGGTCCGGGATCTCCTCTTCGGCCAATTCCTTCATATCCGGATCGGACAGCATCGCCTCGGCCTCGGCCAGATCGGCCACCAGTTGCCGCCACAGCGCGATCTGTTCGACCACCGGCTTGAGGTCGGAATACTCCTTGGCCAGCGCGGCGATATCCCCGCCCGACGCACCATCGGCCATGGCGGCTTCGAGATACTGAAACCGCTGGGTGATCTGTTCGAGGCGTTCTTCTGGGATCATCTGGGCGGTGTCCGACATCCCGGGGCTTTGGTCAAGGGGCCAGACTGTGCTAGGCTGGTGACATGAAACGATTTGTCGTCATCCTGTGCCTGCTGGCAAACCCGGTTCTGGCGGATGTGGTCGGCCCCGGCGGCAAGGTGCAGGACTGCTATTGCACCGACCGCTCCGGCGCCCGCGTTGAACTGGGCGAAATGATCTGCCTGCAGGTGGATGGCCGCATGTTCATGGCCCAGTGTCAGATGTCACTGAACGTGCCGATGTGGCGCGAGGTGCAGGAAGGGTGCTTGTCTTCGGAACTGCAGTCGGACTGGCCTGATCTCGGAATACCCTCTGCTTTCAACAACACCCTGTGATCTGTCAAAGATCGTCCCACCTGCTCAGCTTGTATTTCTTTCGCTGTTACCATCGGAGCAAAATGGACAGCGCAACAAGGGGAACTGCGGCCAAGACTGCAGGTCCGACAATGTCGGGGATACAAATTTTACTGTCTAACAAAAACCTAAGAGCCGCATTAACGGCTCCTATTGAAACGGCCAAGAAGAGAAACAGATACACATTCGACAGAGCCGACTCCCAATAAAGAAATGGCCTGGGTTCAAAGCCAATCACTGCCAGCCGTCGAAGGTCCGAGTCGATATTGATGTGCTTGGTTAGCCCGACACCTTCCATCTCAACCTGCGCGCGTTGGAACTTTCGCTCGTAGGAGCTGATGCCAGTTTCAGAGGGTGTATCCGTCACTCTGCTACACGCCCTTCACATCTGCCCCAGCCACCCGTCGACGCGTGCCTTGTTCACTCCAAAATCCTTGCGCCCGAACCTTAGACGCCCGTGAATGCGCAATCTGTCACCGTCTTGTTGCGCCGTGGTGTAGTCGGGAAACCCGATCACCTTGGTGCGCGAGATATAAGTGATCATACCCTCCTCCACCGACCCGGCCAGAACCTTGGTGCGCGGCGCTGCGCGGGCGATTGCGTCGAACCGCGCCAGCCCGTCCGGCCCGGTCTGCACCACCCGCAGGACACCGCCTTTGAAATCCCTGTCGGCCTCACCCTGCGGCGCCACGTGCCACTCCGCTGGATCCGACGGTGCCAGCCGTATGTAACCTGCCCCAAGGATCACCCCTATCAGCAGAAGCCAGAGAATGGTCATAACGCGTCCCATGAAACCCCTCGGAACAGACTAGTTGTTGAACGCGCCGCCACAGGCCACCCCTATCGCGACGTAACACCGGGAAGGACACATAGCAGTTCGTACAGCAGATTGGCGCCGGTCAGCGCCGTGTTGCCCGACGGATCGTAAGGCGGCGAGACCTCGACCAGATCGCATCCCACGATGTTGAGCCCCTTAAGCGCGCGGATCAGTTCCAGCGCCTGTGGTGTCGTCAGCCCACTGATCTCGGGCGTGCCGGTGCCGGGCGCATAGGCCGGATCGAGGCTGTCGATGTCATAGGTCACATAAACCGGACGATCCCCGATATCGCGGCGGATCTCGGTCGCCATCGGGGCCAGGCTGCGATGCCACAGATCCTCGGCCGGGAAATGCTGGAACCCCCAACCCTGCGCCTCGGTGAAATCCGTCGCCGCATAGCCCGAGCCGCGGATGCCGATCTGATAGGTCTTGTCGGGCCGGATCAGCCCCTCTTCATAAGCGCGGCGAAACACGGTGCCATGGGTCTCGCGCTCGCCGAACATCTCGTCATTCACATCCGCATGGGCGTCCACATGCACCAGTGCCACCGGCCCATGCCTGGCCGCCACCGCGCGCAGGATTGGCAGGGTGATCGAGTGATCACCCCCCATCGCCACAGGGATCACGCCACTGGCGAGAATGCCGTCATAGCTGGATTTGATGATCTTCAGGCTTTCGGCCAGCGAGAACGTGTTGATCGCCAGATCGCCGATATCGGCGATCTGCAGGCTGTCAAAGGGCGCCGCCCCCGTGGCCATGTTGTAGGGCCGGATCATCGCGCTTTCGGCGCGGATCTGTTTCGGCCCGAACCTTGTGCCCGACCGCCACGAGGTGCCGATATCCATCGGAATACCCAGCACCGCCACGCCCAACCCGTCCAGCGCACTGGCCTGCGGCAGACGCATGAAGGTATTCGGCCCGGAAAACCGCGCCAGATCGTTGCCGCTGATCGGTTGATTGAAGCTGCTCATGTGATCTTGTTCCATCCCAGCAAACAGATGATCTGCGTGGCGATATGGGCGCCTGCGATGGCGGTGGCGCCGGATGTGTCATAAGGCGGAGACACCTCGACCACATCGCCGCCCTTGATATTGATCCCGGCAATGTCGCGCAGGATGATCGAGGCCTGGATCGAGGTGATCCCGCCCCAGACCGGCGTGCCGGTGCCCGGGGCAAAGGCCGGGTCCAGCCCGTCGATGTCAAAGCTCAGATAAACCGGATTGTCGCCCACGATCCCCTTGATCTTCTGCGCCACGGCGGCGGGGCCGGATTCGTAGACCTCACGCGCGTCGATAATGTTGACGCCCAGCGTATCCTCGTTAGTGGTCCGTATCCCCACCTGAACCGAGCGTTTCGGGTCCACCAGACCCGATTTCACCGCCTTGTAGAACATGGTGCCGTGATCCACGCGGCTCATGTCATCGTCGGCCCAGGTGTCGGTATGGGCATCGAATTGCAGCAGCGACATCGGCCCGAATTTCTCGGCATAGGCCTTGAGGATCGGAAAGCTGATATAGTGGTCGCCCCCCAGCGTGACCGAGGCGACATCGGCGGCCAGAATGGTGCGGATATGCTCGGTCAGCGTGTCGGGAAAGGCCGGTATGTTGGCATAGTCATAGGCCATGTCGCCGTAATCGACGATGGCCAGCTCGCTCAGCGCATCAAACGGCCAGCCATAGGGCGCATCGGGCGATTGCAGCGCGCTGGCCTCGCGGATCGCGCGCGGTCCCAGCCGGGTGCCCGGGCGGTTCGTCACCGCCTGATCGAAAGGCACCCCGGTCACGGCAATATCGACGCCTTTCAGGTCCTTCGTATAGAGCCGCCGCAGAAAGGACGTCGCCCCGCCAAAGGTGTTTTCATAGGACAACCCCTTGAGTTCGGAATTGGTGAACGCCTCGTCCACCTGGGTCTTTGCATCTTCCAGAGCCATGCTGATTTGGTCCTTGCCTTGGTTCCCGGCAGAACGGCGACGCGCGAAAACGTCAAGCCACGGGCTGCGCCCTCTCCACGATCCGCGCGAAGAAGGACGCGCCCACCGGCGCGATATCGTCGTTGAAGTTGTATTTCGGATGGTGCAGGCCAGCCCCCTCGCCCTGCCCCAGGAACAGATAGGCGCCGGGCCGGACCTGCAGCATGTACGAGAAATCCTCGGCTCCCATCTCGCGCCCGGAATTGCCGCTGACACGCCCCTCGCCCGCAACCTCGCGCGCCACCTCAGCGGCAAACCCGGCCTTCTCGGGGTCGTTGATGGTGGCGGGATACCCCACGGTATATTCCAGTTCCGCCTCCACCCCGTATGACGCCGCCTGCCCCGCCACGATCTGCGCCATCCGCTCCCTCACCATCTTCTGCACCTGGCGGTCGAAAGTGCGCACGGTGCCGTTGATATAGGCGGTATCGGGGATCACATTGTCCACGGTGCCGGTGTGGATCTGGGTGACCGAGACAACCAGATCGTCCAGCGCATAATGGTTGCGGCTGACGATGGTCTGGATCGCCTGCGCGATGCCACAGGCCGCCATCACCGGATCGCGGGTTTCGTGCGGCATGGCCCCATGCCCGCCGGTGCCCTGGATGTGGATATCGAACGTGTCCACCGCCGCCATGATCGGCCCCGGCGTGGTATAGAACGCCCCCTCCTCGACGCCGGGCGCGTTGTGCAGCGCATAGACCTCGGCGATGTCGAAACGGTCCATGACGCCTTCATCCACCATGACACCCGCCCCGCCGCCGGTCTCTTCGGCGGGCTGAAAGATCAGCGCCACGCGGCCCGCAAAATTCCGCGTCTCGGCCAGATAGCGCGCCGCACCCAAAAGCATCGTGGTGTGCCCGTCATGCCCGCAGGCATGCATCTTGCCGGGATTTTGCGAGGCATAATCCATCCCCGTCTCCTCGGAAATCGGCAGCGCGTCCATATCGGCGCGCAACCCGATGGTCGGCCCCGCGCCCCGGCCTTCGATGATCGCAACGATCCCGGTCTCCGCAATCCCCTCATGGATCTCATCCACCCCGAACGCGCGCAGCCGCGCCGCAACGAAACCCGCCGTTTCAGCACAATCAAAGGCCAATTCCGGGATGGTATGCAGATGCCTGCGCCACGCCGTCATGTCGGCGGCAAACTCTGCAATACGGTTCACGATGGGCATTGAGGCTAGACTCCTTGGCCGGACTGCGGGATGGATGCATCTGACACCGGAACGAGGGCCTTCGCAATGCCAGAAAACCCGCTGATCCACGACTCCGAAGCCGGGATCGAACGCCTGCTGGAAATCATGCGCCGCCTGCGCGATCCGCAATCGGGCTGCCCGTGGGATATCGAGCAGGATTTCGCCACCATCGCGCCGTATACCATCGAAGAGGCCTACGAGGTCGCCGACGCCATCGAACGGCAGGCCTGGGACGAGTTGAAGGGCGAGTTGGGGGACCTCTTGTTCCAATCCGTCTTCCACGCCCAGATGGCCGAAGAAGCCGGGCATTTTGGCTTTCAGGACGTGGTGCGCACCATGTCCGACAAGATGGTCGACCGCCATCCGCATGTCTTCGGCGACGAGAATCGCGACAAATCCGCCGAACAGCAGACCCGCGACTGGGAGGCGATCAAGGCCGCCGAGCGCGAAGGCAAGAAACAGAAAGGCGCGCTGGACGGCGTCGCCGCCAACCTGCCCGCCCTGCTGCGCGCCTACAAGCTGCAGAAACGCGCCGCCCGCGTCGGGTTCGATTGGCCCGATGCCAGCTTCGTGCTGGCCAAGATCACCGAGGAGGCCGCCGAACTGCAAGAGGCGCGCGACACCATGGACGCCGACGCGCTCGAAGACGAATTCGGCGACCTGCTCTTCGTGATCGTCAATCTCGGCCGCCATCTGGGCATCGAACCCGAGGCCGCCCTGCGCCGCACCAACGCCAAGTTCACCCGCCGCTTCGCGCAGGTCGAGGCGCGCCTGGCCGCGCGCGGACGCACCCCGCAGCAAAGCACGCTGGACGAGATGGACGCGCTCTGGGACGAGGTCAAACACGAAGAGAAACGGGCCGGCAAGATCACCGCCTGATGCTTCTTCTTGCTCCAAATACGCAAAGCCCGGCCTATGCGCCCGCGCGCCCTCTGGACAAGGGCGGGCCGGAATGCAACTGTCCCGCTTCGCAAGCGAGGAGCCGCAGATGAGCGCGCGCAAGATCATCATCGACACCGACCCCGGACAGGACGACGCGGTTGCCATCCTGCTGGCCCTGGCCAGCCCCGACGAGATCGAGCTTCTGGGCATCACCGCCGTTGCCGGCAACGTGCCCCTGGCCCTGACCGCCAAGAACGCGCGCATCGTCTGCGAACTGGCCGGAAAGACGGATGTGCCGGTCCATGCGGGCTGCGAGGCACCGCTCACACGCAAGCTGGTCACCGCCGAACATGTGCATGGCAAGACCGGGCTCGACGGCCCCGTCCTACCCGATCCCGAGATGCCGCTGGCCGAGGGCCACGGCGTCGATTTCATCATCGACACCCTGCGCGCGCAGGACCCCGGCACCGTGACGCTCTGTCCGCTGGGTCCGCTCACCAATATTGCCACCGCCTTTCAGAAGGCCCCCGACATCGTCACCCGCGTGCAGGAGATCGTGCTGATGGGTGGCGCCTATTTCGAGGTGGGCAACATCACGCCCACAGCCGAATTCAACATCTATGTCGACCCGGAAGCCGCTGATATCGTGTTCAAATCCGGCGCTCCCATCGTGGTGATGCCGCTCGATGTCACCCACAAGGCTCTGGTCACCAAACCCCGCAACGACGCCTTTCGCGCGTTGGACAGCGGCGTCGGCACCGCCGTGGCCGAAATGACCGATTTCTTCGAACGTTTCGACAAGGAAAAATACGGCTCCGAAGGCGCCCCGCTGCACGATCCCTGCGTCACCGCCTATCTGATCCGGCCTGAGCTGTTCAAGGGCCGCCACATCAATGTCGAGATCGAGACCCAATCCGATCTGACCCTCGGCATGACCGTCGCCGACTGGTGGGGTGTGACCGACCGCGCGCCCAACGCGCTGTTCATGGGCGATCTGGACGCGAACGGGTTTTTTGCCCTGCTCACCGAACGGCTGGCCCGGCTATGAGTGCCGCGCTGCGCCTAGCCCGCCCCGATGACCTCGACCGGCTGATGTCCCTCGTCGGGGCCTTTCATGCCGAAGAGGGCCTGCAGGACACCGATGAGACACGCCGCGAGGCGCTGCTGCCGCTGCTCGAAGGCATTCCGCATGGCTGCGTCTACCTGATCGGCCCTGCCCGCGCGCCGTTGGGTTATATCGTCATCACCTTCGGCTGGTCGGTCGAGTTTGGCGGCATGGACGGCTTCGTGGACGAGATTTATATCCGCCCCGCCGTGCGCGGGCGCGGCATCGCCTCCGAAATCCTGCTGGACCTGCCCAAGGCTCTGGCGGCGGCGGGCGTCAAGGCGCTGCATCTGGAAGTGGACCGCGAGAACGAAAAGACCCAGCGCCTCTACCTGCGCACCGGCTTCAAGGCGCGCGAGCGTTACATGCTGATGACAAAACCGCTCTGACCCTCACAGGTCCTTGCCGAAAAACAGCAGGTTCTCGGCGAAATCGGCGGGCGGATCGTAAAACGGCGCAATCGGATCGAAGCCGAGGCTTTCATACAACCGGATCGCCTCATGCAACCGCGTGGTCGTGTCCAGCACCATCCGGCGATACCCGTCGCGCCGGGCCTGCGCCATCGCCTCCACACAGATCGCCCGTGCCGCGCCATGGCCACGCGCGGCCTCGCTGACATAGACCCGCTTGATCTCGCATACACCGTCCGCAACCCGGTGGGTCATGCCGCAACCGACGACCTGCCCCTCCAGATCCGCCACGAATATCGCGCCCTCGGGCGGCTTGTGCAGGTTCGGCAGGCGGGCCAGCAGATCCTCGAATGTGTCACTGTTGTAGTAGCGATGCAGAAACTGCGGATGATCTGGCCAGCGTTCGGCCAGCACGGCGCGATAGGCACGGCAGAGCGCCCGCACTGCGGCGTGATCACGATCGCTTTGCGGCTGTCTGACGGTAAGCTGCGCCATTGTCTCTCTCAGGTACCGGTCAAGTTTAAACTCAGGCTTCCGTGGTGCAATCCCGGCAAGGCCCCGCCCGCCCGGAACCGTTCCGGCAAGAATTGGCTCCCGCTCAAAACATGGCCCCGCATCAACACTAAGTTCTGTCCGTTCGGGCCTGCTCAACCTCGCGGCCCGGAGCAAAAACAGACAACGGAGATGATCCATGAAGTTCTGGATGATAGGTACATTGAGCCTTGCGAGCGTCACCTTATCGGCCTGCGACACGCTCACGCCCGAGCAGCGCACCGTCGCCGGCGTTGCGGGCGGCGCGGCCGCTGGCCTGATCGCGGCGGACGTGCTCGAAGCCGATGATGACTGGCGCCTGATCGCCGCCCTTGCCGGGGCCGCCACCGGTACCGTGGTGGCGCAGAACAACCGGACCCAGCAATGCGCCTATGCGCGGGGCGACGGCACCTACTACACCGCCGCCTGCTGACAAGAACTGAAAACCCCGCCGGAGACTGGTCCGGCGGGGTCTATAACGCAAATCGCGCTGTCAGCCGGCCCGATCAGGTCGCCGGGGGCAACACCACGCAATCGCTGGCATCCAGTTCCTGAACCGGGTCGGTCGGGCCGCATTCCTCGCCGCTGACCGGATAGGTCTCAGGCTCGGTGCAGGCCGCAAGCAAAGTCAGAAACGCAGTGAGCGCCAGCATGGACAATCTTGTCGGGGTCATATCGGTCTCCTTTCACTCCGGGACGTCGCGAAAAGGATGAACATATGCCCCGCCGCCAGGCGTTGACGTCGATCAAACCGGCCATATGACGTTGCGGAAATGCAAAACCCCCGCCGGTTCGACGGGGGTTTTTCAGGCCGGATTCGGCCCCAGTTATTTCAGGATCGAACGGCCTGCATATTCGGCCACCTCACCCAAGCTTTCCTCGATCCGGATCAGTTGGTTGTACTTGGCCAGCCGGTCCGAACGCGCCAGTGAGCCGGTCTTGATCTGACCACAATTCGTGGCCACGGCCAGATCGGCGATGGTGGCATCCTCGGTCTCGCCCGAGCGGTGCGACATCACGTTGGTGTAACGCGCCCGGTGCGCCATATCGACAGCGCGCAGGGTTTCGGTCAACGAGCCGATCTGGTTCACCTTGACCAGCATCGAGTTGGCGCAGCCCCGCCCGATGCCGTCAGCCAGACGCGCCGGATTGGTCACGAACAGGTCGTCCCCCACCAGTTGCACCTTGTCGCCGATGGCGTCGGTCAGCGCCTTCCAGCCGTCCCAGTCATCCTCGGACATACCGTCCTCGATCGAGATGATCGGATAGTCGTCCACCAGCGCCGCCAGATAGGCCACATTCTCGTCGCTGCTCAGGGTCTTGCCCTCGCCCGACAGCACGTATTTGCCATCCTTGAAGTATTCGGTCGCGGCGCAATCGAGCGCGAGGTAGATTTCCTCGCCCGGCTTGTAGCCCGCCTTCTCGACCGATTTCAGAATGAAATCCAGCGCTTCACGGGTCGAGGCGATGTTGGGGGCAAAACCGCCCTCGTCGCCGATACCGGTGCTCAGCCCCGCCGCCGACAGCTCTTGCTTGAGCGTGTGAAACACTTCGGACCCCATGCGCACCGCGTCGCGGATATTGTCCGCAGCCACCGGCATGATCATGAACTCCTGAATGTCGATGGGGTTGTCGGCATGTTCGCCGCCATTGATGATGTTCATCATCGGCACCGGCAGCACCCGGGCCGAGGTGCCGCCCACATAGCGATAAAGCGGCTGGGTGGTGAAATCCGCCGCCGCCTTGGCCACCGCCAGCGACACGCCCAGAATGGCATTGGCGCCCAGACGGCCCTTGTTCTCGGTCCCGTCCAGTTCGATCATCGTGGTGTCGATGGCCACCTGCTCGGTCGCATCGAAACCCACCAGTTCCTCGGCAATCTCACCGTTGACGGCTGCAACCGCCTCCAGAACGCCCTTGCCCAGATACCGGCCCTTATCGCCATCGCGCTTTTCCACCGCCTCATAGGCCCCGGTCGAAGCACCCGAGGGCACGGCGGCGCGGCCCATGGTGCCGTCCTCCAGGATCACGTCCACCTCAACCGTGGGATTGCCCCGGCTGTCCAGGATTTCGCGCGCGTGGATGTCGATAATGGTGCTCATGAAGCCGATCCCTGACTATGCGTTGAGTTGCCAGCGTCATAGCAGCACCGGGTGAAAAGTAAACCGGGATTGTTATCGCTAACACGCGCCAAAGCGGCGGTTTAGGGCGAATGCCCTGGTGTTTGCGCCAACAACCGGCGGCAAATCTCCGATCTGAGGCAGCAGGCCGCAGGTCAGGCCGCGGCCAGCGCCATCTCGCGGGCCAGACGGCGTTCACGCACAAAGGTGTAAAGCCCCGACCCGATGATCAGAGACGCGCCCATCAGGGTCAGCGTGTCGGGCCTCTCTCCAAAGACCAGCATGCCCGCAAGGATTGAGAACAACAGCCGCGTGTAGCGGAACGGGGTAATCGCCGAGGCCTCACCCACCCGCATCGCGGTGACGATGCCATAATATCCCAGCACGCCGAAAGCCAAGGCCCCGGCATAGGGCCAGATCTGCCCAGGCTGCAGCGGCACGACCGGTTCCGAGGTGAACAGCATCAGCGCCGCGCCGGACAGGATCAGCGCCAGATAGGCCTGCGAGGCGACCACCGCCGACGGCACCCTGTGGTTGATCAGCCGGGTGATCAGATCGCGCGCCGCGATGGCGATGACGGTGGCCACCACAAAGAGCGACTCGGGCTGAAACCCGTCGGTGCCGGGGCGGATGATCAGCAAGACGCCCGCAAAGCCCACAAAGATCGCGCTCCACCGGCGCCAGCCCACCTGTTCACCCATGAACAGCGCCGCGCCCATGGTTATGGTCAACGGCAAGGCCTGAAACACGGCGGCCACGGTCGAGAGATCGACCAGAGACAAGGCGGTCACGAAGGTCAGCGCGCCCACGGTCTCAGTCGCGGCGCGCAGCAACGGAATCGGCTGCCAGGCCTGCCGCAGAAAGATGCGTTTGCGGGTGACAACCGCCATGCCCAGAAACACAATCGAGCTGACCACCCCCAGAACCACCAGGATCTGCCCGGTCGAAACGGTATCCGAGAGCTGCTTGACGAACATGTCCTCAAGCGTGAAGGCCGCCATCGAGGCGATCACCAGCAGGATGCCGTTTACGTTGTTCATGCGCGTTTCCATCGGTTCCGGGGCCGGACATCCAGACCACCAAAACCGCATGGCTCCAATCACGGCAAGCGCTATTGCGCCAAGTCTGATGAAATGACGTTGGGCGCCCCATCGCGTTTCGTGATGGGTCCTGACCCTAGCTCTTTTTGATCGGAACGCCGTAAAGCTCCAGCTTGTGCCCCTTGAGCCGGTAGCCCAGCTTGGCCGCGATCTTTTCCTGCAGCACCTCGATCTCGGGATCGACGAATTCGATCACCTCGCCCGAGTTCAGGTCGATCAGGTGGTCGTGATGGTCGCGCTCGGCATCCTCATACCGCGCCCGCCCGTCGCCGAATTCGAGGCGTTCGAGGATGCCCGCTTCTTCGAACAATTTGACGGTCCGGTAGACGGTTGCGATCGAAATCCCGTCATCCAGCGCCGAGGCGCGGGCATAGAGCTCTTCGACATCGGGGTGATCATCGCTCTCTTGCAGCACCCGGGCGATGATCCGGCGCTGTCCGGTCATCCGCAGGCCCTTGGCCTCGCAGCGGGCGATGATCGTGTCCGGCATGATGCCTCCCCTCGGTTTCTGGTCCACTGGTTTAATACGTCCGGGCGCGGACGGCTACAGGGTTTTGTGATCTGCGCCAAGCGGTTTGTGCAGGTGCCGGGTCGTCGGGCTGCTCACCCCGCAAGGCGCAGATCGGCCCAGACCGGCAGGTGGTCGGATGCGATATGCGCCGGGCGGTCGGCATGTACGCCATGGGCCCGCACCGAAAGCCCGGAACTGAGCGCGATGCGGTCGAGCGACCCCAGCGGCTGCGCCGCCGGAAAGCTGGGTAGCGGCGGCAGAAAGCGCATGTCGGGCACCAGATGATCCAGAACCGGCTGGCGCGACCAGTCGTTGAAATCCCCGGCCCAGACGGTGGGCATGTCGGACAGGGCGCGGCTGTCCTGCCGCATGTGGATCACCTGTTCGCGGCGGGACCGCGCCAGCAGGCCCAGATGCAGGCCGACGACCCGCAACGGGCCGAGAACGGTGTCGAACTCCACCCGGACCGCACCGCGCGGCTCGAACCCCGGCAGGTCGTGATGGCCGGTCTTGCGCACTGTGATATCGGGCCCCCGCCAGATCACCGCATTGCCATGCCATCCAAGGCTGCCCGCCCCACCCAGATCGGCGATCTGCCAGCCTGCCTCGTCCAGCATGAAATGCGGCAGCGCGGCGGGGCGTGGGGGCAGGCGCTTGTCAGCCTCCTGCAGCACCACGATCTGCGCGCCCAAACGCTCAAGCACCTGCATAATGCGCTGCGGCTGGCGGCGCAGGTCGAGGCCGACGCATTTCTGGATGTTGTAACTGGCCAGACGCAAGGTATCGGGGCGCGGAGAATCGGGTCTGGTCATTGCAATCCGGTTTTTCTGGTATGTTCCTAGTTTGCCATTGCCATCGGGCAGTGCAAGGCCCTGACCGATTCTGTGGTGGAAAGCGTGAAAGAAGGGGGCTGTCTGCCCCCTCGCCCGGATTGCATCCGGGCTTCACCCCCGAGGATATTTTTAAACAGAAGAAGGATCAGGTGCCGCAGAAGGTGGCGCGGACGATCTCCGAGTCCGCCGGTGGGCGGGTGAGGTCGGTGTAGTCGGGCTGATCGTCATAAGGTGCCGTCAGGACGGCGCTGAGACGCTGGAACGGTGTGTAGTCGCCCTGAACGGCAGCCTGGATCATCTGTTCGACGCGGTGATTGCGCGGGATGAAGGCCGGGTTGGCCGTATGCATCGTCGCGTGGGGGTCGGTCTCGCGCGCGGTGCGAGCCTGCCAGGTCTCGGCCCAGACGTCATAGGCGGCGGGGTCGGTGAACTGGTCGCGGGCGGTCTCGCTGCCGAGCGCGCGGAAGGTGTTGGTGAAATCGGCCTGATTCTGCGCCATGCGGGTGAGCAGGTCGGAGATGAGTTGCAGGTCACCTTCCTCCGCCGTGGCAAGGCCGATCTTGGCGCGAAAACGGGTCAGCCAGTGCTCTTGCAGCAGATCGGGCATGGCGTGCACGATTTCGGTGGCCTCTTCGACGGCGGCTTGTTTGTCCTCCATCTGCTGGATCAGCGCGGTCGCCAGTTGGGCCACATTCCACACCGCAATATCGGGCTGGTTGGCATAGGCATAGCGTCCCATCCGGTCGATGGAACTGTAGACCGTATTCGGGTGGTAGCTGTCCATGAAGGCGCAGGGGCCGTAGTCGATGGTCTCGCCCGCGATCGAGCAATTGTCGGTGTTCATCACCCCATGGATGAAGCCTACGCTCATCCATTGCGCGATCAGGCTGGCCTGTGCGTCGCGGACGCATTTGAGCAGCCCCATCGAGCCTTGCGCGTCCGGGTAGTGGCGGGAGATGGCGTAGTCGGTCAGCGCCTTCAGGCTGGCCAGATCGCCGCGCGCCGCGAAGACCTGAAAGGTGCCGACGCGCAGATGGCTTTGCGCCACCCGGGTCAGCACGGCGCCGGGCATCGGCGCCTCACGCAGCACGACCTCACCGGTTTCCACGGCAGCCAGCGCCCGGGTGGTCGGGATGCCGAGCGCATGCATCGCCTCCGAGATCACGTATTCGCGCAGCACTGGCCCCAGCCAGGCACGGCCATCGCCCTGCCGCGAAAACGGCGTGCGGCCCGAACCCTTGAGTTGAATGTCGCGGCGGATACCGTCCGTCCCCACCGTCTCGCCCAGCAGCACCGCGCGCCCGTCGCCCAGTTGCGGGTTGTAATGGCCGAACTGATGGCCGGAATAGAGCTGCGACAGCGGCTGGGCGCCGTCTGGAATGGCGTTGCCCGCAAAGGTCTGCGCCATCTCCTCGACCTCACCGGGGGCGATCCCCATCAGCCGGGCCAGATCGTCATTGAACGCGACCAGCTTTGGCGCGCCCACCGGTTCCGGCTTTTGCCGCGCGTAGAAAGCGCCCGGCAGGCGGGCATAAGAATTGTCGAACGGGATCGTCAGGGTCATGCGCCGAACATATGCCGCAGATGCAGGATTGCCATAGCGGATCCTGCGCGCGCCTTGCATAATCGCCCCGAAAACCCACGAGGCGCCCATGACCCCGCAAGAGATCATCGACCATCTGCAATTGCAGGCCCACCCCGAGGGCGGCTGGTACCGTCAGACATGGGTTGCCGGGAATGAAGGCCGCGCCACCGGCACCTGCATCTATTTCCTGCTGCAGGCGGGCGAGGTCAGCCACTGGCACAAGGTGGATGCCACCGAGATCTGGCTCTATCATTCGGGCGCCCCGCTGGTGCTGTCGATGAGCGCCACCCGGGACGGCCCGGCGCAGGACCACGTGCTGACCCCAGACCTGAGCCAAGGCGCGCCGCAACTGATCGTGCCGGAAAACCACTGGCAAGCCGCCCGCAGCACCGGAGATTACACGCTGGTCAGTTGCACCGTCTCACCGGGCTTCCGGTTCGAGGGGTTCGAACTGGCCGAACCCGGCTTCGACATCCCGCGCGGCTGACCTCAGCGCCTCAATCCGCCATCCGGCCAAAGGGCCAGAGCCGTCCTTTCATGCTCCAACTGAGGCCAAACGCCACCAGCGCGAGCGCCTCGAACCAGAAGGTCAGATCGTTGCGGTTCCACCAGTCCAGCCCGCTCGTGCCCGGCCGGAACACCAGCGCCTTTATGACCAGCGCCGCGATCGCCAGCAGGATCAGCAGGCCAAAGATCAGATACCAACGGTTGCGGCGCCCCTTGTTCGCCCCCAGCCGAATCTCTTTGTTCTCGGCGCGCAGCGCACAGGTTTTGGACTGCGGGCGCCGAAAGACGACGATCGAGAAATAGGCCAGGATCAGGAACATGCCCCCAGCGGAAATGAAATGCAGGTTGGTCAGGATCACGTTCGTAACCCCCGTGCCCGCCCAGAAATCGAACCCCGGCACACCGGTCACCGTTGGCGGATCAAACGCGTCTCCGCCCTTGGCATCGTTCAGAAACACCCGCGCCGTGCTGCCGTCGAACGACTCGCAGCCCGCTCCATCCGTCGGGAAAAACGCCACACCCCAGGCACAGAGCCCGGCCAGACGCGCCAGCCAGATATCCAGCGGCTTGTGCCCCAGATACCCGTCCACCCGGCCCGTCGTACCGGTCTGCCCATCCGGCAACTTGTAGAAGAACAACAGCAACACGCCGATGAAGCTGAGCGCGCCCACCAGAATATCGCCCCCGATCCGCGTGAAGTAATAATGGCTGATCGAATCGATGGTCGGGCAGGCCCCGCCAAGCCCACCGGCCACCAGCAAGGCAAACGGCAATCCGAAAGCGGCAAGTCCGACGCTCTTGTTGATCGCCCTGAGGCTGACCTGAAACGGCAGGCCGCTGTCGGCATCCTGTTCAAGTACATGAAATTCCTGTTCTGAAATCATCTACAACCCTCCACCGGAGTCTACCAATGGGGGCATCATCACCCGCAACAGGCGATCTGACAAGAATCCCCTGTGACCGGGCTTGTGAGTGAGGCTTTGACGCGGCAGGCTGGGCACCATGGATCACACGGCCCTGATCAAATCCCTGCCTGCCGAGACCCGCGCCGAGTTGATGCAGCGGTCGGACGGGCTCGGGCTGCGCCATCTGGCGCTCTATCTCGGCGCGCTCCTGCTGTGTACGGCGGGGATTACCGCGCGCATACCTCTCTGGCCTGTTCTCCTGCTGCCGCAGGGCATTCTGCTGACGTTCCTGTTCACACTGTCACACGAATGCACCCACAAGACACCGTTCCGGTCCGGCTGGCTGAACGAGGCGGTGGGGCATCTGGTGGCGCTGCTCATCGCCCTGCCCTTCGTCTGGTTCCGCTATTTCCACCTGGCCCATCACAAATGGACCAACGACCCCGAGCGCGACCCCGAACTGGCGGGCAAGCCGCGCCCCGACAGTTGGGCCAGCCTGCTCATCTATCTCAGCGGCTGGTTCTATTGGAAAGGCATGGCCGGCACCCTGATCCGAAACGCCCTTGGCCGCATCGACGCACCCTACCTGCCCGCGCGCCAGCACGGTGCGATGCGGCTTGAGGCGCGGGTTTTGCTGGCGCTCTATGCACTGGCGGCGCTCAGCCTGCTGGCCTCACCGCTGCTGTTTTGGGTCTGGCTGCTGCCCCTGCTGTTGGGCCAGCCCGTCCTGCGCCTCTATCTGCTGGCCGAACACGGACTATGCCCCCCGGTGGCCAACATGCTGGAAAACTCCCGCACCACCTTCACCAACCGGATCGTTCGGTTTCTGGCGTGGAACATGCCCTACCATGCCGAGCATCACGCGCTTCCGAACGTCCCCTTCCACAAGCTGCCCGCGTTCCACGACTGGACCCGGGCGCATCTGAAATCGACCTCGGACGGCTATATCGAATTCACGTCAGACTACGCACGCTCGCTGGCACGCTGACGATCCCGCCCCCGACCAGCGCCTTCACGCCGGTTGTGCCGGGGCACGAGGTCGGCATACGCCGGGCCACACGCACGGCAAGATAGGCAAACGCCTGCGCCTCGAGCATGTCGCCGTTCAGCCCGACGCTCTCGACCGGTTCGACCGGACAGTCGAGCGACACCCGCAGCATCTCCATCAGCACCGGGTTATGACGCCCGCCGCCGGTGACCAGCAGGCGCGTGGGCGATTTGGGACAATGCTCCATCCCTTGCGCCACTCCGGCGGCACACATGGCGGTCAGAGTGGCCACCGCGTCGGCATCGCTCAGCTCTTTCACCAACCCGATCATCTCGGCAAAATCGTTCCGGTCCAGGGATTTGGGCGGCATTCGCGAGAAATAGGGCTCGGCCAGAAACAGCTCCAACGCGCCGGTTTCCACCGTGCCCTTCATCGCCACCGCCCCGTCGCGATCCATCGGCAACCCCAGCCGCGCACGCATCAGATCATCAATCGGCGCATTGGCCGGACCGGTGTCAAAGGCCAGCAGCGCGCCCGGCTCTTCCGGCCGGTCAAAACACGGATCCACATAGGTCAGGTTGCCGACACCCCCAAGGTTGAGGAAACACAGTGGCTCGGTCGCGCCCATCCATTGGGCGCAGGCAAAGTGAAAGAACGGCGCCAGCGGCGCGCCCTCGCCGCCCATGGCCACATCGTCAGAGCGGAAATCCCACACCACCGGCACCTTCAGCGCATCGGCCAGCGCCGTGCCATCCCCCACCTGCAAGGTGCCCTTCCCGCGCGGATCATGTGCCAGCGTCTGACCGTGAAAGCCCACCATTTCGACATCCTCGAACCCGGCCAGCGCCTCGGCATGGATACGGGTGGTCAGGGCGGCGGCGGCCTCGACCTCCTCCCCCTGCCACTTGCCCAGACTGGCGCGCAGAACCGCGCGTTCTTCTTCGGAATAAGAGCGGTACCGGCTGTCACCGAAGTCGAAGATCGACAGCCCGTCGGTCTCGACCATCGCGGCGTCGACCCCATCCAGAGACGTGCCCGACATCGCCCCCAGCGCCCGTACTGCCCCGGCCTTCGATATGGCCTTGTTCATGGCCTTGTCCTTCCGTTCCCTGCCGCCGCGTTCCACCGCGTATTTTTGCACCGATACCCGGTTTCCACTTTCCGGAATGCCCTTTATACCGTGCAACGCAATTCAGACCCGAGGCAAGACATGACCTACCATCCCAAATCGGATTTCATCGCAGTGATGATGGAGCGCGGCTTTCTCGCCGACTGCACCGATTACCAGGGCCTCGACGAGGCGCTGCTACAGGGATGCCAGCCCGCCTATATCGGGTTCGACGCGACCGCCGAGTCGCTGCATGTGGGCTCGCTCATCCAGATCATGATGCTGCGCTGGCTGCAGAAAACCGGCCACAAGCCGATCACGCTGATGGGCGGCGGCACCACCAAGGTGGGCGACCCGTCTTTCCGCGCCGACGAACGCCCGCTGCTGGGGCCCGAGCAGATCGACGCCAATATCGCCGGTATCCGCAAGGTGTTCGCGGCCTATATCGACTATGACAGCGACGCCGGGAACGCGGCGCGCATGCTGAACAATGCCGAGTGGCTGGACGATCTCAACTATCTCGATTTCCTGCGCGATATCGGGCGGCATTTCTCGGTCAACCGGATGCTCTCGTTCGAGTCGGTGAAATCGCGGCTGGATCGCGAACAATCGCTCAGCTTCCTCGAATTCAACTACATGATCCTGCAGGCCTATGACTTCCTCGAGCTGAACCGCCGCTATGGCTGCATCCTGCAGATGGGCGGCTCGGACCAGTGGGGCAACATCGTCAACGGCATCGACCTGACCCGCCGGGTGCTGGATCACGAGATCTACGGCCTGACCTCGCCGCTGCTGACCACCAGCGACGGCAAGAAGATGGGCAAATCGCAATCCGGTGCCGTCTGGCTGAACGGTGACATGCTTTCCCCGTATGAGTTCTGGCAGTTCTGGCGCAACACCACCGACGCGGATGTGGGCCGGTTCCTGAAGCTCTATACCGAGCTGCCGGTGGAGGAATGCAACCGTCTGGGCGCACTGGAAGGCTCCGAAGTCAACGCCGCCAAGGTGATCCTCGCCAACGAGGTCACCGCGCTGCTGCACGGGCGCGAGGCCGCTGCCGCCGCCGAGGCCACCGCCCGCGGTGTCTTTGTAGACGCGAAAACTGCACGTCTGAACATCAAAACGTACCCTGCCCAAGTATCGGCGCTGCCGACCCTCACATTAACTGAAGAAGAGGTTTCAGCCGGAATCTCGGTAGTTCAACTGTTCGTTCGCTCCGGCCTCGCCAAGTCGGGCAAAGAGGCCAAGCGCCTGATCGCCGAGAACGGTGCCCGCATGGACGACGCACCGCTGACCGATGCCGGGCTGATGATCGACGCCGGAGCCCTGACCTCCCCCATCAAGCTGAGCGCGGGCAAGAAACGCCACGCGCTGGTGCAGCTAGGCTAACCAAACAACAAGCCGATCAGGCTGAGCACCACAAACACCAGAACCGACAAGGCGGTCGCCAGCAACAGGGCGGCTGCCTTTGTCATGCGCGGGGTTGGTGCCGTCATACCGAACACTTTTGTCATGACCGGCATTAACCGCGATTTAGGTTTCTGTCCGGTTAATGGCGACCATGTTCGATGCCGCCAGCCCGCCCCTGCAACAAAGCCCCGAATTCGCCGCCGCTCTGCGCGCCATCGGGCGGCCTCCGCTGACCCTCCCCGATGGCACCCTTGCCCTGCGCAGCCGCATCTGCGGCCTGCCCGTCGCCTTGCTGGCGCGCAGCCGCCCCTGCCCCAACGCACTTCCCGACCTCCTCAAGGAAACGGGCCTGCGGAACACACTTCTTGTTCTCAGTCCCGACAACTCCACTCCCGATCTGGCCCGTCTCGGCGCGGTCCCGGTGATGAGCCCCGTCACACTCGCCGAACTGGACCTGACCGGCGACCTGCGCGCCAACCTGCGCGGCAAATGGCGCAACCGGCTGGTGCATGTGGAAAAGCAGGACCTGCGAGTCACCCGGCAAAACATGCCGCTCGACCCGGCCCACTGGCTCTTCAAGGAAGACACCGCTCAGCAGCGCCAGCGCGGTTACCGCAGTTGGCCCACCGACCTGACGCTGGCCTATGCGCGGGAAAACCCCCGCCAAGCCAAGCTCTTCACCGCACTCGCGGGCAAAACCCCGGTCGCGGCGATGCTGTTTCTCTGTCATGGCCGGGCCGCCACCTATCACATCGGCCACACCACCGCGCGCGGACGGCACCATTCGGCCCACACCCTGCTGATGTGGGAGGCGATGCGCTGGCTGGCGCGCAAGGGATATCACCGCCTCGATCTCGGCCTGATCTCGACCGAGGACGCACCCGGCCTCGCCCGGTTCAAACTGGGCACGGGCGCGCAGGCCCGCCCCCTTGGCGGCACCTGGCTCTGGTGGCCGCGCCTCGGCAAAACCTTGCGTCCGCTTGCCGCGCTCGATGCACGCCTGATGCAGAGCGGCTGGACAGACACCCCCTGCGTGGATTATTTGAACACACGTTCATATCGGGGGAAGAGGAAACCGCCATGCAGCTCAACACCACATCCGCAGTGATCACCGGCGGCGCCTCGGGGCTAGGAGAGGCCACCGCCCGCCATTTCGCCGAAAAAGGCGCGCAGGTCACCATCCTCGACCGCGACGCCGAGCGCGGCCAGCAGGTCGCCACCGAGATCGGCGGGCATTTTGCCCAGACCGATGTGACGGACGAGGCCTCGGTCGCCGCCGCCATTGCCCAAGCGACCGACAAGATGGGCAAGATCACCGCGTGCGTGAACTGCGCCGGGATCGCCTATGGCATCAAGACCGTGGGCAAGGACGGCCCGCACCCGCTGGACGCGTTTCAGCGCACCATCGACATCAATCTGGTCGGCACTTTCAACGTCTCGCGCCTCGCCGCCGCCGAGATGGCCAAAAACGAGCCCGAACCCGACGGCGCCCGCGGGGTGATCGTCAACACCGCCTCGATCGCCGCCTTCGACGGGCAAAAGGGTCAGGCGGCCTATGCGGCGTCCAAGGGCGGCGTCGTGGGCATGACCCTGCCGATGGCGCGCGATCTGGCCTCGACCGGCATCCGGGTGATGACCATCGCGCCGGGCATCTTCATGACCCCGATGCTGGCCGGCCTGCCCGAAGAGGTGCAGCAGCAGCTCGCCGCCGATGTGCCCAACCCCGCCCGCCTCGGTGACCCGCGCGAATACGGGCGTCTGGCCGGGTTCATCGTCGAGATGGGCTATCTGAACGGAGAGGTCATCCGCATCGACGGCGCACTCAGGATGCGGTAGACCGCACGCCATGAGCGAGCGGCAGAAAATGGAGGCAGGCGACTGGTATTGCTGCCTCGACCCCGAACTTGAGGCGCTGCGCCAGCGCGCCCGCCGCGCCGTTCACGCTCACAACACCTGCCCGCCCGACGATCGCGGCGCCATGGCGCCCGAGTTGGCTGCGCTTTTCGCAGCACTCGGGCAGGACTGCCTGATCGAGGCGCCGTTCCACTGCGCCTACGGGATCAACCTGTCGCTGGGGAATCGGGTCTATTTCAACGCGGGTTGCGTCGTGCTCGACACCGCCCCGGTGCGGATCGGCAACGACACCATGTTCGGCCCGGCGGTACAGATCTACTGTGCCCAACACGCCAAGGACCCGGCCGGGCGGGCGGAAGGGCTGGAAATTGCCCTGCCCGTCATCATCGGTGAAAACGTCTGGGTCGGCGGCGGCGCGATCATCATGCCCGGCGTCACCATCGGCGACCGGGCGATCGTCGGAGCGGGCAGCGTCGTGACCCGCGATGTGCCCGCCGACGCCACCGTTGTGGGCAGCCCGGCGCGAAACATAGGTTGATCGCCCGCCACTGCCCGGTTTGCGACAGCACGAAAAGCCCGGCCCGCGAATGGCATGGCCTGCATCACAACGCCTTGTTCTGCCCCCAGGTCGCCAGCGCTTCGATCACCGGACGCAGCGCCTGACCCTTTTCGGTCAGGCTGTATTCCACCCTTGGCGGCACCTCGGCATAGACCTTGCGCGACACGATCCCGTCCGCCTCCAACTCGCGCAGTTGCTTGGTCAGGCTGCGCTGGGTCACATTCCCCAAGGCGCGGGCCAGGGCGTTGAACCGCATCGTATCGGCCAGCAGGTGATAGATCACCAGCCCCTTCCATTTGCCTGAGATCTGTTCCAGTGCCGCCTCGACCGGACAGCCGCCGCTGCAATCATAGGTCTCGAAGCGATCCGAGCGTTCCGGCGGCGCTCCAACAGTATCCATTTTGTACCTACCCTCATGAATTGTGCGTACTTGCGGATCATACACCGGGTGCGCAAATCTGCGCCAGCACAACTGAACCGGAGAATTAATCATGCCGCTGACCATCCTCGCCCAGATCACTGCCCAACCCGGCAAGGAAGCACTGGTGCGCGCCGAACTGGAAAAGCTGATCCCGATCACCCGCGCCGAAGAGGGTTGCATCCAATACGATCTGCATGTGGACAACTCCAACCCCGGCTTTTTCGTGTTCTACGAAAACTGGCAGAACCGAGAGCTGTGGCAGACTCACATGAACGCCCCGCACCTGACCGCCTACATGGCGGCGACCGACGGAGCTGTGGCAGACTTCACCCTGAACGAAATGACCGGGATCGGCTGAGGGGCGGCACTCAATTCCGGGCCGTCCGGTCGGTCCTGAATTTGGTACAAAACGGAAGAACCCGGGTCGAATACCGGTACAAAGCAGACTATCCCGCCTCGGATTTCTCTTCCAGCACCAGCCACTCCTCCTCGGCGGCAGCGAGCTTGTCCTGCCGCTGAACCAGCGCCTCGGTCGCCTTCTGAAACTTGACCGGCTCGCGCATGTAGAGCTCAGGGTCGGCCATTAGCTCTTCCAGCTTGGCGATCTCGGCCTCCAACCGCTCGATCTCTGCAGGCAGTTCCTTCAACCGGTGCTTTTCCGAGAACGACAGGCCCGGTTTTGGCCGAGCTTCCTGTTTCACCTTCGGCTTGGACGCCTTTGTTTTCTCAACGAATTTCCCAGAAGCCTCCCCGCGCTGCGAGATATAATCGGTCCAGCCCCCAGCATAAACCGTGGCGCGCCCATTGCCCTCCATGGCCACGGTCGTCGTTGCGACGCGGTCCAGAAAATCCCGGTCGTGGCTGACCAGCAGCACGGTGCCGTCATAGTCGTCCAGCAACTCCTGCAGCAGGTCCAGCGTCTCCACATCCAGATCGTTTGTCGGCTCGTCCAGCACCAGCAGGTTCGAGCTACGCGCCATCAGCTTGGCCAGCAACAGCCGCGCTTTTTCCCCACCGGACAAGGACTTAACAGCCGCCCTTGCCTGCTGATCGTCGAACAGGAACTCCTTGAGATAGCCCACCACATGCTTCGGTTGGCCACGCACCATCACCTGATCCGCCTTGCCCGAGACCCGCATTTCGGGATCGCCGGTCAGGCTGTCCCAGAGGCTCATCTCGGGGTCGAGTTGCGCCCGCGCCTGATCGAACACCGCCACCTCGAGGTTGGTGCCCAGCCGGACCTCGCCCTCATCCGGCGCCACCTCGCCCAGCAGCATCTTCAGCAGTGTCGTCTTGCCCACCCCGTTCGGCCCCACAAAGGCCACACGGTCGCCGCGCTGCACCAGCAGATCGAAACTCCGCACGATCTGCCGACCGTCATAGCTCTTGGCCAGCCCCACCGCCTCGATCACCTTGCGGCCTGATTTCAGCCCTGCTTCCAAGGACATAGCCGCTGCACCCTGCCGCTTGATCTGGGCTGCCCGTTCCGCACGCAGCGCCTGCAACGCACGCACCCGGCCCTGGTTGCGCTTGCGGCGGGCGCTGATACCCTCGACCGCCCAACGCGCCTCGGATTTGATCAACCGGTTCAGCTTGTGCCGCGCGCTATCCTCTTCCTCCCAGACCTTGTCGCGCCAGGCCTCGAAATCTTCGAACCCCTTCTCCTGCCGCCGCACCATTCCCCTGTCAATCCAGAGGGTTGCCCGCGTCAACTCACGCAAGAACGCCCGGTCGTGAGAGATCAGAACAAATCCGGCGCGGGTGGCCTTGAGCTCCCGCTCCAGCCAGCCGATGGCTTCGATATCCAGATGGTTTGTCGGCTCGTCCAGCAACATCAGGTCAGGCGCCTCGGCCATCAACTTTGCCAGCGTCGCGCGCCGCCGTTCCCCGCCCGAGGCGGTCTCGACCGGGCGCGAGGGGTCGAATTTCAGCCCCTCACCGGCCCGCTCTACCTTGTACAACTCCCCCGGCTCCAACCCGCTCGCGGCATAATCGCCGAGCGTGGCAAACCCGGTCATGCCTGGATCCTGCTCCATGTAACCCGCGGATTTCCCAGGCGGTATTACGATGTCGCCCACATCCGGCTCGACCAGGCCGGCCATCACTTTCATGAGTGTCGACTTGCCGGACCCGTTGCGCCCCACCAGCGCCACACGGTCGCCCGGCTGCACCACCAGGTCCAACCCTGAAAACACCGGATCGCCCCCGAAGGTCAGCGAAATGCCGGACATCTGCAACAAAGGAATTCTCGCCATGCCCGCCAGCTAAACCGCTGGTCAGAATGCGTCAACGCCCCTGCTTCATCTTTTCAAAAATACTCAAATCACCCGGCCACCGTCCGCAGCAAACGTTTCCGCGCCGGGGGAATCGCGCCGATTTCCAGCCCGGTAAACACGTGCAGCGTGTTCATCTGCCGGTCCACCACCGCATGGTCGCTGACCCAGCCACCCATCATCAGATAGGTACGCAGCAAGGGCGGCATCCGCAGCATCGCCTGCTTCACATCGGGCGTGCGCCGCAACCGCGAAGCGAACCGGAACACGTCCGGCGCCTTGACCCGGGGCAGCCAGCGTTTCGGCGCCAGATGACGCTGTTTCAGCATGGCAAACGCGTCCAGATACTCGCCGGTTTCGGTTCCGGCAAATGACGAGCAGCCGAACAGCATCTCGACCCCGTTGCGGTCCACATAGGCCGTCATCGCCCCCCAGGCCACGCGCAGGATATCCGGGTCGGACCAGTCTGGATGCACGCAGAAACGGCCCATTTCCACCAGCTTGCCCTCAAAACGCTCCAGCGCGGAGAGGTCGTAGAACTGAGCCGAATAGCTGCGCCCGATCTCGGCACCGCCTGCCATTGTCAGCATTCGGAAACAGCAAACCAACTGCCCGCGTGCCCGCATGTCCTCTACCAGAACATGGGCGCATATCCCGTCAAAGCGATCGCTGTCGATCCGCTCAGTCCGAAACGCCATCGTGCGCAGCGCCTGCGCATCCGCAACGTCGCGGTCAGACTGCGCCAACCGGGCGCGATAACGGCCTTTGTTCAACAGAACCATGTCTGCCAAGGGCTGATCCTCCGCAGTCCAATATAGGAGTGATTTCAAAAAACGCCCATATCGCGAGATCCATGTCGGTCTCATGACAGGCAAGACACGCCTATTGTGGGCTGTTTCCGAATCCGGCCGGGTTGAAGTTCCCGATATTCCCGAGCAACTGACGCAGGAAGGTCTTGTCCTCGACGCTGGAACTGGTCACCCGCCGTTCAAGCGGAACGACGATGCCATCTTCCAGACCGAAACGCTCGATATTGCGGACGACACCGCGCTGGTCGAAACTGATCGCAACCAGTTCGCGCGACACCACCTGGGGCCTCTTCGGGCCATAATGGCGAATCCGCGAGGCAACATAATAATAACCGGATTCTTCGAGCACACCCGAGGAACTCGGCGCGCCAACCGCCTCGATCACGCTGTCTCGGGTGTCAACGCCAACCTTGACCTCGGCCAGCTCGGCCTCAGACGGCACGTAACCGTGGTTGCGGTAGATCGCAGTGCAGGCCGTCACCGCGCCAACTCCGACAGTAAAAACCGTGATCCGGACAACCGGTTTCAGCAACTCTATAAACTTGAACATCACTGCCCTCTTGCCTTGGCGCCATACGGCTTTTATCCGATTACCGAAACCGAAGCCATGGTTCAACACACGAAAGATGCCGGATGACTGACCGCACCGCCCTGAGGGTGGCCGACCTACCCCAGAATGCCCCGACCCCGTTCGATCTGCGCCCCGACGCCGGCGCGCTTGAGTATCTGCGTGAACAGTTGCATCTGGTGGGCTTACGTAAGGTCCGGTTTTTCGGGGATATTCGGGCGCGCGGAAAACGCGACTGGGTGCTCAGCGGACAGTTAGGTGCCACGGTCCTGCAACCTTGTGTGGTCACGCTCGATCCGGTCACGACACGGATCGACACGACCGTGCGCCGCGTCTACCTGGCCAACTGGCATGAGCCGGACGAGGCCGAGACTGAGATGCCCGAGGATGACGAGACCGAGGCCCTCGGGGCAGAAATCGATCCGTGGTCGGTGATGGAAGAGGCGCTGGCGCTGGCCCTGCCACTTTATCCCCGCAAAGAGGGTGCAGGTCTGGGTGATGCGGTCTTCACCGAACCGGGCAAACAGGCGATAACCGACGACGATGCCAAGCCCTTTGCCGGGCTTGCAGGACTGCGCGATGTGCTGAAAAAAGACGAGTGACAGAGAGCCCCGGACATGGCATAGCAGGCGGTCAGAAAAACCGCTTGAACATGGTGAGAATCGCAGTATTTTCGCGCGCTCATCGGATTTTGGGTTGGACATCGTAAGGGCCGTGCCCTAAACGCGCGTCACGCCACGAGAAAACGAAGAATGTAACCCGGCCCGGGCGGCATCATGTGCCGCAGGCCCCAGTCAGACAAAGGTTGAGACAATGGCTGTCCAACAGAACAAAGTTTCCAAGTCGCGCCGCAACAACCGCCGCGCGCACGACGCTCTGGTTGCTGCCAACCCGAACGAATGCCCGAACTGTGGCGAACTGAAGCGTCCGCATCACGTCTGCGCGTCCTGCGGCCATTACGACGATCGCGAAGTCGTCGCACAGGCCGATGAAATCGATCTGGACGAAGACGCGGCCTAAGCTTCGATCAATGCAGGCTACGGCATGACGGCTCAACCCGATCAGACCGGTACATCAGCCGGACGGATCATCATCTCGGTTGACGCCATGGGCGGGGACGCGGGTCCTTCGGTCGTTGTGGCAGGCATTTCAAAATCGGCCAAGAAGAACCCCGAGATCGGGTTCATCCTGCATGGCCGCGAAGATGTGCTTCGAAAATTGGTCGCAAGGCGGCGCGTTCTGGATGGGCGCGTCGCCTTTCGCGATTCGCCCGATGTGGTCACCATGGAGGACAAGCCCAGCCAGGTGGTCCGCAACGGCAAGCAGACCTCGATGTGGTCGGCGCTGGATTCGGTGCGCGAGGGCGAGGCGCATGGCGCGGTATCCTGCGGCAACACCGGCGCGCTGATGGCACTTTCGATGATGCGGCTGCGCAAGCTGCCCGGCGTCAACCGCCCGGCCATCGCCATCCTGTGGCCCTCGCGCAACCCGCAAGGCTTCAACATCATGCTGGACGTGGGCGCCGATGTGCGTGCCGACGCCAAGGACCTGCTGCAATTCGCGCTGATGGGCGCCTCATACGCCCGCAACGGGCTTGACCTTGCCCGCCCCCGCATCGGCCTGCTGAATGTCGGCACCGAAGAGCACAAAGGTCGCGCCGAGTTGAAAGAGGCTCATGGTCTGATCACCGAATTCGCTGAAAAGGCGAATTTCGAGTTTGTGGGTTTTGTCGAAGGCAGCGACATCCCGGGCAACAAGGCCGATGTGATCATCACCGATGGTTTCACCGGCAATGTGGCGATCAAGACCGGTGAAGGCACTGCCAGCCTGATTGGCGATCTGCTGCGTGCCGCGTTCAAGTATTCTCTGCTGTCGCGTATTGCATCGGTGCTGGCAATCACCTCGCTGCAACGCCTGCGCAAGCGCATCGACCCGCGTCAGGTCAATGGCGGGATATTTCTGGGCCTCAACGGCACCGTGGTCAAATCCCACGGCGGGGCGGACCCGACCGGCGTCTCGGCCGCGGTGAAACTGGCCTTTACGCTGGCCAAATCCGGTTTTGCCGAAAAACTGGCGGCGCGGGTTGCATCCACCGTCGAGCTTGCCCAAGATGACGGCCACGCCGCATCGCAGGCAGAACAATAACAAAAGGCAGTACCCAAATGGCAAGCCGCGCAGTTGTAACCGGTGTCGGACATTACCTGCCGGAGCGCATTGTCCCGAACGCGGAATTCGAGGCGACACTGGACACATCGGACGAGTGGATTCGCACCCGGTCCGGCATTGAGCGTCGCCATTTCGCCGCCAAGGATGAAACCACATCCGATCTGGCCACGCGCGCTGCCGAAGCCGCGTTGAAAGATGCCGGTCTGACCGGCGAGGACCTGGATGCCATCGTCCTTGCCACATCGACCGCCGATCTGACCTTTCCCTCCGCCGCCACGATGGTTCAGGCGCGGCTGGGCATGACCAAGGGGTTTGCCTTTGACGTGCAGGCAGTCTGTGCCGGGTTCGTCTATGCGCTGAGCAACGCCAATGCGCTGATCCTGTCAGGTCAGGCCAAACGCGTGCTGGTCATCGGAGCCGAAACCTTTTCACGAATCATGGACTGGACCGATCGCTCGACCTGCGTGCTGTTCGGCGACGGCGCCGGGGCGTTGGTTCTTGAGGCCCTGAACGGCAACGGAACCGCGGATGATCGTGGTATCCTCTCCACCGACCTGAACTCGGACGGGCGGTACAAGGATCTGCTCTATGTCGATGGCGGCGTCTCGACCCAAAGCACCGGCCATCTGCGCATGCAGGGCAACCAGGTGTTCCGCCATGCGGTCGACAAGCTGGCCAAAACCGCCGAAACCGCACTGGACAAGGCCGGGCTGAACAGCGGCGATGTCGATTGGATCGTGCCGCATCAGGCCAATATCCGCATCATTCAGGGCACCGCCAAGAAGATGGGCCTACCGATGGAGAACGTGGTGGTGACGGTTCAGGATCACGGCAACACCTCGGCCGCGTCGATTCCGTTGGCCCTTTCGGTCGGCAAGGAGCGGGGCCAGATCAAGCCGGGCGATCTGATCGTGACCGAAGCAATCGGCGGCGGCCTGGCCTGGGGCGCAGTGGTTCTGCGCTGGTAAGTGGCGCATTCGCGCTGACACGCCCGCTTGCAATTCATTGATATTGACAGTGAATTTCACCTCCCCCTATGCTTTGGCAATAACAAGGGGGAATGGCATGGGCGACAAAACACTGACACGCATGGACCTGAGCGAAGCCGTCTTTCGCGAAGTGGGTCTGTCCCGCAATGAAAGCGCGCAACTTGTCGAGAGCATGCTCAACCACATGTCGGACGCGCTGGTGCGGGGTGAGCAGGTGAAAATCTCGTCCTTCGGCACGTTCAGTGTGCGCGATAAATCCGCCCGGATCGGTCGCAATCCCAAAACCGGTGAAGAGGTTCCGATCCAGCCGCGCCGAGTGCTGACATTCCGCCCGTCGCATCTGATGAAGGATCGGGTCGCGGCAGGTAACCGCAAGTAATAAAAAATAAAATCAGGACTACGAGGACATGAGCAAATCACCCGAGGCCTTTCGCACGATCAGCGAAGTTGCGGAATGGCTGGGGGTTCAGGCTCATGTCTTGCGCTTTTGGGAAAGCCGGTTCTCGCAGGTCAAGCCAGTCAAACGCGCGGGTGGACGGCGTTATTACCGGCCCAGCGACATGCAACTGCTCGGCGGCATCAAGAAACTGCTGCACGATGACGGTATCACCATCAAGGGTGTGCAAAAGATGCTGCGCGAACAGGGCGTGGCAAATGTGGCCGCCCTGTCGCAAGGACTGAACGAGACGGCCACGCCCGATGCGGCCGAAAGTGGCACTGTGGTCAAGCTCACCGGCCAACGCCCGGCTGTCGACACGTCCACTCAGATCGACATGGATCTTGGCGAGCCTGCCGAGGACGTCAAAATGCCAACCGCATCGGAACCGCCGGAGTTTCTGGCCGAGCAGAACGCGGCGGATCATCCGGATGAGAGCGGGATGCCCGAGCCGGTGGCGGCCACCGAGGCAGTTTCCGATACTGAATCGCCCGGCCCGGAAGCCGCGCATATCGCGCCCGGCCCCCTCACCCATGTCTGGACCGCGGAACGGTTCGATCCGGCTCTGCTGCGGCAGATCGCACCAATTGCGCAGGACCTGCGAGCGTGGCTCGAGCGGGTCCAAACCCAGGCGGCGGGATAAGAAAAAGGGCAATGATTTCCTCTTGCCCCTGCCGGGAAAACCGTTATGAACAGCCCAACGTCGGGCTATGGCGCAGCCTGGTAGCGCGTCCGTCTGGGGGACGGAAGGTCGCAGGTTCGAGTCCTGCTAGCCCGACCAAATCACACCGACGTTCCAAAAACACAGGCCAGATCCTCTGGCACCAAGAGGGGTCGAGATGACCGGCGTGTGTCCCAATCAGCAAATCGAAGCGATGATCGAGCGCGGTGAGATTGCCGCCGAAGTTCCGGTATTGCCTGCACAGGTTCAACCCGCCAGCCTGGATTTACGTCTGGGAACAGTAGCTTACCGCGTGCGCGCCTCGTTCCTGGCTGGTGATGGCAACTCGGTTGCCGACCGGCTGGCCGAGTTTGAGATGCATAGCATCGACATCAGCCAGGGCGCGGTGCTGGAAAAAGGCTGTGTCTATCTGGTGCCGCTCATGGAATCGCTCGCCCTGCCCGACAACATGAACGCGGTGGCCAATGCCAAAAGCTCGACCGGACGGCTGGACCTGCTGACGCGCACCATCACCGATGGCGGGACCGAGTTCGACCGGGTGCCCTCGGGCTATTCCGGCCCACTTTACGCCGAGATCTGTCCGCGCTCGTTTTCGGTGCTTGTTCGGCCCGGAATGCGCCTGAACCAGATCCGGTTCCGGCAGGGTCAGGCGATCCTCTCGGATGCGGATCTGAACGCCATTCACGCCGTGACACCGCTTGTCGACGGTCCGGCAGTGATTCAGGACGGGCTGGGCTTCTCTGTCGATCTGCGCCTGCCCGAGACCGATCTGGTCGGCTATCGTGCCAAGCCGCATACCGGCGTGATCGACCTGGATCGAATCGGCTTTTACGACCCGGCAGAGTATTGGGAAGAGGTACGCACGACCGACGGGCGCATCATCCTTGACCCCGGCGCCTTTTACATTCTCGTCAGCCGCGAGGCCGTCCATATCCCGCCGCTATTCGCTGCCGAAATGGCGCCCTATCTGGCGATGGTCGGAGAGTTCCGGGTGCACTACGCTGGGTTTTTCGACCCGGGATTCGGCCACGCCGCGGCGGGCGGCGCCGGGTCACGCGGCGTGCTGGAGGTCCGTTGCCACGAGGCCCCGTTTGTCCTTGAGCATGGTCAGGTGGTCGGACGGCTTGTCTATGAGCGCATGGCCGAGATGCCCACACAACTCTATGGCGCAGGCATCGCCTCGAACTATCAGGGACAGGGGCTGAAGCTGTCGAAGCACTTCAAGTTCCCGGCGTAACGATCTGAAACGTCAGAATTTCGTGAGCCTGCGCGCCTGCCGCGTCAAACGTTGTGCCTGCCGCATGGTCTGCTTCTGACGCTGCGCCGTGGCATTATGATTGGCGCCGTTTTGCGGTGCGTTTCCGTCCGTCTCAGCACCCGGTTTGCGCCCGATACGGGACGCGGCGTCGAACCCCTTGTCCACGCCCCTGTTCACAAGCTGGCGGATCACTCTCCGCACGATCATGTCGATGATCCGGTTCGCGTTCATTTTGCTCTCCGTATTTGTCCCGGCTCATATGGCCGGAAAATGAGACGAGAGAAGGGCCGAATGATCACTCTTCCTCGAAGAGTTCCGTCTGATCATCGTCATCTTCATCCTCCTCGCGCCCTTCACCCAGCGGGATGGTGCCCGGTGGTGGGCGATTCTCCAGTAGGCCAGCCGCGCGCAGCTCCTTCAGCCCCGGCAGGTCTCGGGCATTTTCCAGACCGAAATGATCCAGAAATTGCGGGGTCACCACAAAGGTGACCGGACGGCCCGGCGTCATGCGGCGGCGGCCCAGCCGAATCCACTCCATCTCCAGCAGTTGGTCGATGGTGCCGCGCGAGACGGAAACCCCCCGGATTTCCTCGATCTCGGCGCGGGTGCAGGGCTGGTGATAAGCAACGATGGCCAGCGTTTCGATCGCGGCGCGGCTCAGCTTGCGGGTCTCGACCGTCTCTTTCTGCATCAGAAAGCCCAGATCGGGTGCGGTGCGGATGGCCCAGGCCTCGCCCACCTTGACCACCGCCACCCCACGCCCCTCGTAGCGCTTGCGCAGCAGATCCAGCGCTTGCGCGGCATTGGAACCGTGGGGCATCCGCGCCTCGAGATCGACAACCGTCACCGGCTCGGCGCTGGCGAACAGCACCGCCTCGACCATCCGCTCCTGCTCGGCCAGCGGTGGCGCGTCAAATAGGCTGTCGGTGGTTTGGTTTTCGTTCGGCTCAGTCACGTTTGTCTGTCCTCTTGCGCAGATGGATCGGAGCGAATGTGTCCAGCTGCTTGATCTCCATATGCCCCTCTTTCACCAGTTCCAGAGAGGCGGCAAAGGTCGACGCGGTGGCAGAACGCCGCCGCATTGGATCGGTCTCCCACCCCTCGGGCATGTAGCTCTCCATATCGGTCCAGCTCCCGGCAAAGCCGATCAGCGGGCGCATCCGGTCCAGCGCCTGTTCCATTGTAAAGATCGCGTCGCGGTCCATCACGAAAGGACGGAATTCATCCTTGGTGCGGATGCGCGCGTAGCCCTGCATCAGGTCCAGGAGCGTGGCGGAATAGGTGACTGTACGGATGCGGGTTACATCCTCGCCCTGCCCCCGCTTGAAGAAATCGCGCCCCAATTGATCCCGCGCCATCAGCCGCGCCGCAACATCGCGCATCGCCTGCAGGCGTTCGAGCTGGAACGCCAGATGCGCGGCCAGTTCCTCGCCTGTCGGCCCCTCCTCCTCGGGGTCCGGCGGCAGCAGCAGGCGCGATTTGAGAAAGGCCAGCCAGGCGGCCATCACCAGGTAGTCGGCGGCCAGCTCGATGCGCAGTGCGCGGGCCCGTTCGACAAAGGCCAGATATTGCTGTGCCAGCGCCAGCACCGAGATCTTGCGCAAATCGACCTTTTGCGTGCGCGACAGCGTCAGCAGCACGTCGAGCGGGCCTTCGAACCCGTCCACATCGACAATCAGCGCCTCCGCCGCAAGACGGTCGGCGACCGAGATGGGATCTTCGGTGAAAAGGTTATCCGTCATACACCCGTCCGCTCATGAGGCGGGATAGTTCCGCCTCGGCAGCGTCGATGTCAAGTTCCTGCGGGCTTTGCCGTTGCGCCAGCGCCCGCTCTGCGCGGTTCTGCGCTGCCTCGGTCATCTCTCCGGCGGCCTCGGCCACCTGGCTGCGTTCGGTGAGCGTGCCGTTGCAGTGCAGGACCACGTCGCAGCCTGCCGCGATGGCGCGGTGCGAGAGGTCGCTCAACGATCCGGACAGCGCCTTCATCGAGATATCGTCAGTCATGATCAGCCCGTCAAAGCCGATCCGCTCACGGATCAGCCGCATCATCGGGCCTGAGATCGTAGCCGGGTCTGTATCGACCTGCTCATAGACCAGATGTGCGGTCATGCCTAAGGGCAGGTCGTTCAGCGCCCGGAACGGCGCGAAATCGGTGCCGTCCAAAGCGTCGGTGTCCAGATCCACGTGCGGAAGGTCGAAATGGCTGTCCATGGTGGCGCGGCCGTGGCCGGGCATGTGTTTGACCACTGGCAGCACGCCGCCGTCCAGATGGCCTTGCGCCACCGCCCGGCCCAGACGGGCCACGGTTTCGGCGTCGCCTCCATAGCAGCGGTTGCGCAGGAAGGCATGGGTATCGGCGCGGGCAAGATCCACCATCGGCGCGCAATTGCTGTCAACCCCCAGTGCTTGCAGTTCATGCGCGATCAGGCGGTAGCGTAGATACATGGCGCGCTCGGCCCCTGCTCTGGCTTGTTCTACGTGATCGAGCGGCGGCAGCCATTCGCGGGCCAGCGGAGTACGCAGACGCTGCACGCGCCCACCCTCCTGATCGATGGTGACGGGGCAATCCCGCCCCACCGCCTCACGGAAATCGGCACAGAGTGCGCGGACCTGATCGGCGCTTTCGACATTGCGGGCAAAGAGGATGAAGCCGAACGGGTTCACATCCCGAAACAGCACCTTTTCCTCGGCATTCAGCCGCAGCCCTTCTGCGTCAAGGATTGTCGCTCCAAACCTCACCGCACCGTCACCGGGATGCAGTCGGCGCCTTCGGCCACAAGTGCCGCGCAGAAGCGGCGCGAATCGCTCAGATCATCGAAACCGAGCGCGCGTAGGCGGTAGAATGTTCGCCCGCCGCTGGCGGCCTTCTGGATCACCCGCTGCTTACCGTCCAGATAATCGCCGAAGCGGCCATAGAGACGGTCCCATTCGGCGCGCGCCACTTCCGGGCTTTCAAACGCGCCAAGCTGGGCCAAACGGGTGCCAACGGGCAGCGTGTCGGGTTCCACATCGAGGCCGACCGCCGCCTGCAGAGCCGCATCGACGGCGGCTTGCACATCGGCACTGCCTGCGGGCTTGGCTCCGCTGGGTGTGGCGCGGGCGGGGCGTGAGACCGGGCGGAGCGATTTGGTCACGCCCGGCGCATCAAGCAGCGCCACTTGCGGCTGTTCCGCGACCAGATCGGCGGGATCAATCGCGAGTTCCTCTTCGGGCTCAGCAAGGCTTGCCAGTTGTTCCTCCTGCGCGTCCGGCGACACTGTCTCCTCCGGCTCCGCAAGCTGGGCATCCGCAGTGCCAGCGTGCAGCGTTGCGTCCTGACCAGACGACTCTTCCTCAACTCTGAGCACCGCCTGTGTGGGCTGCAACTCACCCATCGGCGCGTCCTCGTCGGACAGCGACACCGGGCGCGGCGCCAGGATCAGGCGGTCGGGCGGCGGCGCGGCGGTGCCTTGCGCAGCCACCGCGTTGACGGCCAGCCCCTGGTGATCGGCAGGGGTCCCACCGGGATTCTCGGGCTGTATCCGCATCGGCCCTTCGACGGCGCGCACAACAGGCACACCGCTCACATCACGGATCACCAGCTTGTAACCCCAGACGCCGATCCCGACGACCAGCGCCAGCGAGCCGACGGCGCCCAGAAAGCTGACCGCGCGGGCAAACCCGCCCGCCCCCTCCGGCGCCGGATCGGGGTCGTAATGCAGGTCATCCCGCGGTTCATACACTCCGGGCTGGAGCATCTGATCGGTGTATTGAACGTGACCGGGGCCCGTTTGCCCCGAGTAATCGTAACTCGCCATTTCCGCCTCACTGCCCTGATGCACCGCCTCTAGCGGTGCCCGGGTTTTCTTGTCTCTGCCTCGGACCGGCGGTTCGGGCGGTATTGGCTACCGCATCTCCTGCGCCGGCGTGACCCCAAGAATACCCAAGCCCGCTGAAATCACAACAGAAACGGCACGTGCCAGCGCCATTTTCGATTGACTTGTGGCCGCATCGCCATCCTGCAGGAACCGCAGCGAGGTTACATCGTTGCCCTTGTTCCACAGCGCGTGGAAATCCCCTGCCAATTCATAGAGATAGAAGGCAACGCGGTGCGGTTCATGGGTGCGCGCGGCGATCTCGACCAAGCGTGGCCATTCGGCCAGTTTCTTGGCAACAACCAGCTCAGACTCGTGGTCGATCTTGCCCAGATCGGCGCCTTTGAGGGTCGCATTGTCTGCGGCAATCTCGGCCTCGGCGGCGCGGCGCAGCACGCTCATGACACGGGCATGGGCGTATTGTACATAGAACACCGGGTTCTCGCGGCTCTGCTCCAGAACCTTGTCGAAATCGAAATCCAAGGGCGCGTCGTTCTTGCGGGTCAGCATGACGAACCGGGTCACATCCGGGCCCACCTGATCCACCACATCGCGCAGGGTGACGAAGTTCCCTGCCCGCTTGGACATCTTGAACGGCTCGCCGTTCTTCCACAGCTTCACCAACTGGGTCAGCTTGATATCCAGCGGCACCTGGCCATCCGACAGCGCTGAAACAGCCGCCTTCATCCGCTTGACATAGCCGCCGTGATCAGCGCCGAACACGTCGATCAGCTCGTCAAAGCCACGGGTCACCTTGTCGTAGTGATAGGCGATATCGGGGGCGAAATAGGTCCAGCTGCCATCCGATTTCTTCACCGGCCGGTCCACATCATCGCCGTGCTCGGTCGATTTGAACAGGGTCTGCTCGCGCGGCTCCCAATCCTCTGGCTTCTTGCCCTTGGGCGGCTCCAGCACGCCCTCATAGATGAGGCCCTTGTCGTTGAGCAAAGCCAGCGCCGCCTCAATCCGGCCAGTGCCATACAGAGACTTCTCGGAAAAGAACACGTCCATCTCGACGCCAAGCTGTGCAAGATCCTCACGGATCAGGCTCATCATCGCGTCGGTGGCATAGTTTCGGACATCCTTCAGCCAGACCGACTCGGGCTGGCCAACATAGGCGTCCCCCACCTTGTCCTTCAGCGCCTGTCCGACCGCGACCAGATAGTCGCCCGGATATGTACCGTCAGGGAATTCGACCGCCTCACCATGCGCCTCAAGGTAACGCAAATAGACAGAGCGCGCCAAAACGTCGACCTGTGCGCCACCGTCGTTGATATAATACTCGCGAGTCACATCATGGCCGGAATAAGCCAGCAGGCTGGCCAGCGTATCACCGAACACTGCGCCCCGCGTGTGACCCACATGCACCGGACCGGTCGGGTTGGTCGAAACGAACTCGACATTGACCTTTCGCCCCTGCCCCATGGTCGAGCGGCCGTAATCGGTGCCCTTCTCCAGAACCGCAGCCAGAACACTCTGCCAAACGGCGGGCGCAAGCCGCAGGTTCAGAAAGCCCGGCCCGGCCACTTCGGCACTGGTGATCCGGTCATCGGCCGCCAGTTTCCCGGCCAGCGCCTCGGCAATGTCGCGCGGTTTCATCTTGGCCGGTTTCGCCAGCACCATCGCCGCGTTGGTCGCCATGTCGCCGTGGGCGGCGTCACGCGGCGGCTCGACCGCCACATTGTCAAAGCTCAGCCCCTCGGGCAGCGCGCCTTCGGATTGCATCTGCCCCAGCGCGTCCAGAACGAGGCTGCGGATCTCGGAAAACAGGTTCATCTCGGTGTCCTTTTGCTTGCCCGGCGGTTTATCACGCAAGGCGGCAAGGTCAATGGAACCCGTCGGTTTGGGCTTGGCTTGCTGAGCGACCCGGGTACTGTCGGGGCAAATCACCAAACCGGAGATCACCGATGCGACCTGCCCTGCCCCTTTGCCTGACCCTATTGGCCCCGCTGCCGTCATTTGCTGAAATGGCGCGGCCTGAGGGGCACGTTCTGGTCTCCCTCGGCGGCGCCGTGTCGGAAACCAACCTGCCCGCTCGTGCCGCCGAGGACGGTGGCCTCTACGGCTTTCCAGAGGTCAGCTATGACGCCGCCGCCGGGTTCGATGCCGCCATGCTGGACGGGCTGGAGCAGATCGAAATCACCATCCCCTACGGTCCCGAGGGCGATCAACGGAACATTGCTTTCTCCGGCCCGCTTTTGTCAGCGGTGATGGAGATGGCCGGTGCCTCTGGTAAAACCGCGAAACCAATGGCGATGGACGGCTATCAGGCGGAGATCCCTTGGGAGGACATCACTGAGCATCAGCCCATCCTCGCCACCCACGCGGACGGTGCACCGATGGGGATCGGCGGTTATGGCCCGACGATGATCGTGTTTCCGCCCACCGAAGACGACGAGACACGGCAGACACAGGCCAGCCAGCAGGTCTGGGCGCTGGCCTATATCGGGATCGAGTGATCAGACCCGTTTCAGGTCCGCGTCCGTTAACCGGGCGTGATCCTGCAAGGCAAAGCGGTCGGTCATCCCGGCGATGTAATCGGACACAATCCGCGCCAGCGCCGTTTCATCCGGCGCGGCCTCGATATCGGGGTGCCAATGTTCGGGCATTTGTTTCGGATCGTTCAGGTAGATCGGAAACAGCTCTTCCAGAACCTGCGCCACCTGCGTCCGCACTTCCATCACCGAGGGCGCGCGGTACATGCGGGTGAACAGGAAGGCGCGGATTTCCTTGAGCCGGGTCCAAAGACCGGGCGAGAACTGAATGACCGGATAGCCCAACGCCCGCACCTCTTCGACTGACTGCGCGCCCGATTGCGCCAGCAGCCCGCGCGAGGTGTCGATCACATCCGCCACCATGACACCAAAGACCCGCCGCAGCGCCTCATGCCTGCGGCGATAGGACTCGAGGCCCGGGTAGGCCCGGTCCACCTCGGCGTAACAGTCTCCGACGATGGGCAACTGCGCGATTTCTTCGTCGGTGAACAGTCCGGCGCGCAGCCCGTCATGCAGGTCGTGGTTGTTATAGGCGATATCGTCGGACAGTGCGGCCACCTGCGCCTCGGCACTGGCATGGGTGTGCAGTTCCAGATCGAAACACGTGTTGCATTCGGCAAGCGCCCAAGGCAGCTCCCCCACCACGGGCCCGTTATGTTTCGCAATAGCTTCAAGGGTTTCCCAAGTGAGGTTCAACCCGTCGAACCCGGCATAATGCCGTTCCAGACTGGTCACGATCCGGATCGCCTGCGCATTGTGATCGAACCCGCCATAAGGCGCCATCAGCGCGTGCAGCGCGTCCTCTCCGGTATGGCCAAAGGGCGTGTGGCCCAGATCATGCGCCAGCGCCACCGCCTCGGTCAGCTCCGGATTCAACCCCAGCGCACCGGCGATGGTCCGCGCCACCTGCGCCACCTCGATGGAATGGGTCAAACGGGTGCGGTAATTGTCACCCTCATGCTCAACAAACACTTGCGTCTTGTGCTTGAGACGCCGGAACGCGCTGGCGTGAATGATCCGGTCGCGGTCACGCTGAAAGCATGACCGGAAACTGCTCTCCTCCTCCGGCACCAGCCGCCCCCTGGCGCGGTTCGGATCCGAGGCAAAACCCGCTCGCTCCAATGGTCTTGTCCTTGTCGCCTGTCGTCAGCCTTTCTATATGGTAGGATGCCTGAGAATGAAACCATCGGAGTCCGGCATGAACCTGCCCCCCAGAGTGACCGACCGCGCCTTTGAGCGCCTCGCCGAGATCGGTGCGGCTGATCAGGGACAAGCCCTGCGCGTCGCGGTGGAAGGCGGCGGATGTTCCGGCTTTCAGTACGAAATTGCGCTGGATGCCCCCAAGGACGACGATCTGGTGCTGGAAGGCAACGGGCAGAAAGTGGTGGTGGACGCAATCTCGCTGCCGTTTCTGGAAAATGCCACCATCGACTTCACCGAGGAACTGATCGGTGCGCGTTTCGTGATCGAAAATCCGAATGCCACCTCGTCCTGCGGCTGCGGCACGTCCTTTTCGATGTAAGCGCCCCTGGGCGGCCTGTGACAGGGGGCGCTGCCCCCGTCGCGCGGGGCGCGACTCCCCCGGGATATTTATGAACAGAAGAAGGGCAGAGCGCGGCCCCTTGCTTCTTCTGTTCATAAATATCCCGGAGCGCGAGGCAGAGCCTCGCAAAATACCCAGGACCCGCATCTTGCCCCACATCCGCATCTGGGCGATAGATCGTCAGGAACAGATCCCCGGGGGCCGCGCATGAAAATCGCCACGTTCAACATCAACGGCATCAAGGCCCGGGCCGAAGCCCTGCCCCGCTGGCTGGATGACGCGCAACCCGACGTGGTTCTGCTGCAAGAAATCAAATCGGTGGATGAGGCGTTTCCGCGCGCGCTGTTCGAAGAACGTGGGTACAACGTGGAAACCCACGGACAGAAGGGGTTCAACGGTGTAGCGATCCTGTCAAAGCTTCCGCTGGAGGACGTGACGCGCGGCTTGCCCGGCGATGACAGCGACGAACAGGCGCGGTGGATCGAGGCCACGGTGGTGGGCAAACGGGCGCTGCGGATTTGCGGGCTTTATCTGCCCAACGGCAATCCGGTCGAACTGGAAAATGGTACGCCCTTGCCGGGCGGCAAGTATGATTACAAACTTAAATGGATGGAGCGTCTGCGCGCGCGGGCTGCCGAGTTGATCGCATGCGAGGAACCGGCGCTGATGGCTGGGGACTACAACATCATTCCACAGGCCGAGGACGCCAAGCGCCCGGATGCCTGGCGCGAGGATGCCCTGTTCCGGCCCGAGAGCCGGGCCGCGTTTCGCCGCATCCTGAATCTGGGCTACACCGAGGCGTTCCGTGCCCGCACCCAAGGTGCTGGCCATTATTCATTCTGGGACTATCAGGCCGGGGCTTGGAACAAGAATGACGGGATCCGCATCGATCACTTTCTGCTGACCCCGCAGGCCGCCGATCTGATGCGGGACTGCCGGATCGACGCCGAGATACGCGGGCACGAGAAACCCTCGGATCACGTGCCGGTCTGGATCGAACTGGACCTCTAAATCGCCTCTATCCGGCAGTCACGTCGTGGCTGTAAATCCACTCATATCGGCGGCCAAGCCGCGGACCCAAGACCCGAAGCGCCAGTTGAGCGACCTCGCGCACCGGGCTGCGAAAGTGAAAATTGCGCGCGTTTGCGGCGGCGGCGGCGACCACGTGGCGGGCGCGGTCCTTTCGAGCCAACTCATAGGATGACAGCGCCGAGGCGAGATCCAGGTGCCCTTCCAGCGACCGGGCCAGCACCCAGGCATCCTCCAGCGCAAGACACGCCCCCTGTGCCATGAAGGGCAGCGTCGGATGCGCGGCGTCACCCAACAGGGCCACTGCGCCATTCTGCCATGACGGTGCAACCGGGCGCAGAAACAGGGCCCAGAGATGGGTTTCGCGCACCTGCGCGAGCACCTCCCCGACCGGACCGCCAAAATCGGCAAACCGGGAACGCAGCTCGTTTGGATCGCCCTGACGCCGCCATCCCTCTTCGAGCCAGTCCGAACGCTCTTCGACGGCCACGATGTTCATCAGTGTCTGGTCGCGGAGAGGATAGGTTACTACGTGCCGCCCCGGCCCCATGGTCAAATCCGCACGCGGGGTGTCATTACGATGGGTCCAGGGAATGGTCGCACGCCACGCAACCTGATGGGTGAATTTCGGGGTTTCGGTGCCGTTCAGTTCGGTCCGGATGGTGCTGCGGCCCCCATCGGCGGCGATGGCGCAATCGGCAGAGATCACTTCGCCGCCCGCCAACTCGACTTCCGCCTGATTTCCCACCCTCCGGGCAGTCGCCACCTGCTGACCCAGACGAATCTCAACCCCGGAGCGGATGGCGGCGGCATGCAGCAACTCGATCAGGTCGGCGCGGTGATAATAGTAGGTCGATCCGGCCGCAGGGCCCGGCACCTCGCTGACCAACCGTCCCGCGCGGTAGTCACGCAGCGCGGTGCCGTGCGAGCGCAGGCCCGCCTCGGGCACATCGCCGACCACATTCAGGCCGCGCAACACGGCCATACCGTTGGCACTGATTTGAAGGCCTGCCCCCATTTCGGTGATCTCGCCGGCCTGTTCCAGCACAGTCACCTCGGCTCCGGTCTGGCGCAGCGCCACGGCTGCGGCCAGCCCCCCGATCCCTGCGCCGATCACGCAGATATTCCGTCCGTCTGTCATAACGCCACCGGTTTAACGCAAAAACGCCAGAGCAACAGGCCCCGGCGTTTGAGATTTCAGTTGACGCTTCGCGGTCAATCGTCGCGGTGGACCTTCTCGCGGCGTTCGTGACGTTCCTGAGCCTCCAGCGTCATGGTGGCAATCGGACGCGCATCCAGACGACGCAGCGAAATCGGATCGCCGGTCACCTCGCAATACCCGTATTCACCCTCGTCGATCCGGCGCAGCGCCGAGTCGATCTTGGCCACCAGTTTGCGCTGACGATCCCGGGTGCGCAGTTCCAGCGCACGGTCGGTTTCCTCGCTGGCGCGGTCGGCGACGTCAGGAATGTTGCGGGTATTGTCCTGCAGCCCCTCGATGGTATCGCGGCTTCCCGCCAGAAGTTCGTTTTTCCAGTTCAGCAGCTTGCGGCGGAAATACTCAAGCTGGCGGTCATTCATGAAAGGTTCATCTTCAGCCGGGCGATAATCTTCCGGCAGAAAAACTTCCTGCTTCATATTTGCTCCCTCAGAATGGCCTGAAACGTCGGTCGCAGTTGTTTGGCCTGACATTCGGCACCCCCTTTTGCGCTGCATTTATCCGACGGGGCCGAGAATGTCACTACACAAACTCCATACCTGTCGGCCAAATTCCGCGCCATGTCTTGATATGAGACAAGTGCTGCCAAAACCTCGTTTTTCTATGGAATTCCCCAGGCCATTTTATGGCAGCCGCCGCCGCTTCCGGCCGCAGATCGGCAGCGAATCAAGTGGAAGGGTTTGCAAGAACAGGAAAATCCCCGGCATCGCGACGCTGCGGCCTCTCTTGTCAAAAAAGACGGGCCCCTTTAACTCGCATTAAACGTTACTCTGCCTGCGCAGTTTATGATCTCAGAGAGGCCCCATGACCGCACGTTTCGAAGGCACCGCCGAATATGTGGCGACCGATGACCTGACCATCGCGGTGAATGCCGCCGTGACGCTGGAGCGCCCGCTGCTGGTCAAGGGTGAGCCGGGCACCGGCAAGACGGAACTCGCCAAACAGGTTGCAGGCGCGCTGGGTCTACGGATGATCGAGTGGAACATCAAATCCACCACTCGCGCCCAGCAGGGCCTTTATGAATACGATGCCGTCAGCCGGTTACGCGACAGTCAGCTTGGCGACGAGCGCGTGCATGATGTCAGCAACTACATCAAGAAAGGCAAGCTGTGGCAGGCCTTTGAGGCGGATGAAAAGATCGTGCTGCTGATCGATGAGATCGATAAGGCTGACATCGAGTTTCCCAACGACCTGCTGCAGGAACTCGACAAGATGGAGTTCCATGTCTACGAGACCGGCGCGACCATCCAGGCTAAACACCGCCCGATTGTCATCATCACCTCGAACAATGAAAAGGAACTGCCCGACGCCTTCCTGCGCCGCTGTTTCTTCCACTACATCCGGTTTCCCGATGAGACGACGATGCGCAAGATCGTCGAGGTGCATCACCCCGGCATCAAGGAATCACTTCTGACCACCGCTCTGACCCAGTTCTACGAGATTCGCGAAACCTCGGGTCTCAAGAAAAAACCCTCGACCTCCGAGGTTCTGGACTGGCTCAAGCTGTTGCTGGCCGAGGATCTGACCGCCGAAGACCTCAAGCGCGACGGCGCCAGCGCCCTGCCGAAACTGCACGGCGCGCTGCTGAAGAACGAGCAGGATGTGCATCTGTTCGAGCGTCTGGCCTTCATGGTGCGGGGACAACGCTAGGCGGCAAATGCCGCGTTTGCGGCCCCTGCCCGCTTGCCTTGATCGGACCGGGATGCGACCATGCCGCTTGTCGTGACCGGTGCAGGCTGGTCGAAACCGTGCAACACCGGGGAAATGAAAGCGTGACCAGTGAACTCGTCATCCGGGCACTGCGCCCAACGGACCGGCCCGAATGGGCCGAATTGTGGCGGGACTATCTGGCGTTTTATGAAACCGCGGTGCCGGATGAGGTCTATGACAGCACCTTTGCCCGCCTGCTGGGCGACGATCCGCAAGATTTCTCGTGCTTCGTGGCCGAGTTGGACGGGCGGCTGGTGGGCCTGACCCATTACCTGTTTCACCGCCACGCCTGGAAGGTTGAAAACACCTGCTACCTGCAGGACCTCTATGCCCGCCCCGAAGCGCGCGGCACCGGGGTCGGCCGCGCCCTGATCGAGGCGGTCTATGCCGAGGCCGACCGCCAGCGCGCGCCCTCGGTCTATTGGCTGACGCAGGATTTCAACGAAACCGCGCGCAAGCTGTATGACCGCGTGGGCAAGCTGACGCCCTTCATCCGGTACAACCGCCCATGATCCGCCGCGCCGCCCTCATATTGGCCACGGTTCTGGCCGGATGCAGCACTCTCCCGCCGCAGGATACCGCCACGCGCGCGCAGATTGCCGACAGCACCCTGCCGCCGATGAAAAGTTTTACGGCAGCGCGGCCCACACCTCCGGTCCGGTCCAACGCAAATATCGCTGCCGATTTTCTGACGCTGCATTTTGAGCTGGAAAGCGGGCGGCAATTGCCGGTTCTGACCCGGTTCGAAACTCCGATCACGGTGCGCGTCACGGGCTCGCCGCCGCCGACCCTGCAAAGCGATCTCAGCCGCCTGCTGTCCCGTCTGCGCCGTGAGGCCGGCATAGACATCCAGCAGGTCAGCAGCGGCCCCGCGAATGTCACCATCGAGGCAGTCAGCCGCGATCAGATCCGCCGCGCCCTGCCGCAGGCGGCCTGTTTCGTGGTTCCCAATGTCTCGAGCCTGGCCGAATACCGCCGCGACCGGCGGCGCGACAAGACCAACTGGTCGCTGCTGCGCAGCCGTGAACGGCTGGGGATTTTCATTCCATACGATGTCAGCCCGCAGGAAATCCGAGATTGTCTGCACGAGGAACTGGCGCAGGCTATCGGCCCGCTGAACGACCTCTACCGCCTGCCTGATTCTGTCTTCAACGACGACAATGTGCACACGGTGCTGACCGGTTTTGACATGCTGGTGCTGCGCGCCACCTACTCGCCCGAGATCCGCAACGGCATGACCCGGGCACAGGTGGCCGCCGTGCTGCCCGGCCTGCTTAGCCGCCTGAACCCGCGTGGCGATACGATTCGGCCTGTTCCCTACGCAGCAACCTCGCGTGAATGGATCGACGCGGTACAGACAGCGCTCGGTCCCGGCGCCGACCCGGCGCAGCGGCGGCGGGCGGCCAACCGGGCGGCCGTGATCAGTCAGGGCTCAGGCTGGACCGACCAGCGCCGCGCCTTTCCGCATTACATCATTGGGCGGATGATCCAGCTGGATGCCCCGGAAGAAGCGCAGCGCCAATATGGCACCGCGCTGCATTTCCTGGCCCAAACCCCGGGCACTGAGTTGCACCGCGCCTATGTGACGGCGCAAACGGCGGCCTTTGCCATCTCACGCGGCGACGGCGTCAGCGCGCTGCGCCAGATCAACCCGGCGCTCGATGTGATGATGCGGGCCGAAAACGCCGCCGTGTTGGCGACCCTTTTGATGCTCAAGGCCGAGGCGCTGGACCTGACCGGCAAGCCCGAACAGGCCGCCGTGGTCAGGCTGGACAGTCTGGGATGGGCGCGCTACGGGTTCGGCTCGGATTGGGCGGTTCGCTCGATGATGCAGGACATCGCCATGCTGAACCCCCGCAACAGGCTGGGCGGATAGGACCACATGATTGTCATTGTCTTGGCGCTGCTGGGCGCCGTTCTGGGCGGGTTGACCGCGCGAAAACGTAACGGCACGCGGGCCGATATCGCCCAATATGCGGCGGGCTACGCAATTGCCTTTGCGCTGGTGGGAATGATAGCAACATTGGTGCTCCACCGGCTGATGGTCTGAACCGATGTTCCTGCCCTTCTTCGAAAACCTCCGCAAAGCAGGCATTCCCGTCTCGTTGCGCGAATACCTGACCTTTCTTGAGGCGATGAAGCAGGGGCTGGCCACCTACGATGTCGAGGCGTTCTACTATCTCGCCCGCGTCTCGATGGTGAAGGACGAGCGCAACATCGACAAGTTCGACCGCGCCTTTGCCGCTAGCTTCAAGGGGCTGGAGGAGATCAGCTTTCAGCAGGTGATGGAGGCCGTCGATATCCCGGGCGACTGGCTGGAGAAGATGGCCGAGAAACACCTGTCTCCGGAAGAGATGGCCGAGATCGAGGCGCTTGGTGGTTTCGACAAGCTGATGGAGACGCTGCGCGAGCGGCTCAAGGAACAGCAAGGCCGCCATCAGGGCGGCAACAAGTGGATCGGCACCGCCGGCACCTCGCCATTCGGCGCCTATGGATACAACCCTGAAGGCGTGCGCATCGGTCAGAAGGAAAGCCGCCACCAGCGCGCCGTCAAGGTCTGGGACAAGCGTGAGTTCCGCAATCTCGACGACACAGTCGAGTTGGGCACCCGCAACATCAAGGTGGCGCTCAAACGCCTGCGCCGCTGGGCGCGCGAAGGCGCAGCGGAAGAGCTGGATCTCGACGGCACTATCCGCGCCACGGCCGAGCACGGCTATCTGGACGTCAAGACCCGCCCCGAGCGGCATAACGCGGTCAAGGTTCTTCTGTTTCTCGATGTCGGCGGCTCGATGGACCCGCATATCAAGGTGGTCGAAGAACTGTTCTCAGCCGCCCGTGCCGAGTTCAAACATCTGGAATACTACTACTTCCACAACTGCCTCTACGAAGGCGTCTGGCGCGACAACCGCCGCCGCTGGGATCAGCAGACACCGACGCATGAGGTGCTGCGCACTTACGGCCCGGACTACAAATGCATATTCGTCGGTGACGCCAGCATGTCGCCTTATGAGATCGCCTATCCCGGCGGCGCCAACGAGCACTGGAATCAGGAGGCCGGTCAGGTCTGGCTGCAGCGCGCGCGCGCGCAGTGGACCTCGAACCTCTGGATCAACCCGGTGCCGGAGAAATACTGGGACTACACCCATTCCATCGGCATGATTCGTGAAATCTTCGAAGACGCGATGGTGCCGATGACGCTGGCCGGGCTGGAACAGGGTATGCGCGCATTGACGCGCTGACATCTGACGCTGACCCATGCAGCCGGTGTCATTCGGCTGCGCGGGCTGAGAGGTCCGCTTATCCCGCGATGGCCTGAATGCCGAAGAACAGAACCGCTGCCAGCACCGCCGCTGCGGGCACGGTGATGACCCAGGCCGCGATGATGGTCAGGAAATGCGAGCGACGCACGAGCTTGCGCTTCCGGCGCTCCTCGGGCGCGAGTTGCGGGCGTTCCGGTACTGCCATGCGCGCCCTTTTCAGCCGCCGCTCGGAATCCCATTCGCGGAAGAACCCGACGCCGAACACGGCACCCACCGCGATATGGGTCGAGCTGACCGGCAGGCCCAGCCAACTGGCCACGATCACGGTGATCGCCGCCGACAAAGCCACGCAATAGGCCCGCATCGGGTTGAGCTTGGTAATCTGGCTGCCGACCATGCGGATCAGCTTGGGGCCGAACAAGAACAGGCCGAACGAGATGCCGAATGCCCCGATGATCATGACCCAATAGGGAATGCTGACGGCCTGGGTAAAATCTCCGGAGGCCGAGGCCTGCACGATCGCCGCCAGCGGACCCACTGCGTTGGCCACGTCGTTGGCCCCGTGGGCAAAGCTCAGCAGCGCGGCAGAGACGATCAGGGGAATACCAAACAGGATCTTGAGCGACTTGTTGCGGTTTTCCAGCCCTTCCGACTGGCGCCGGATCACCGGGATCATTGCGGCCCAGACAATGCCGCCGCAGACGGCGCCGATCAGCAGCGCGGTGCCGAGGTCGATCTTGATGATCTTCTTCAGCCCCTTGAGCGCCAGATAGCACGCGAAAGCGCCTGCCATGATGCCCACCAGCATCGGCACCCATTTGCGGGCCGCCGCGATCTTGTCCTCCTGATAGATGATCCGCGCCTTGATGAACCACAGGAACCCGGCGGCGATCACGCCGCCCAGAACCGGCGAGATGACCCAGCTGGCGGCGATCTTACCCATGGTTCCCCAGCTAACCGCGCTGAACCCGGCTGCGGCGATTCCTGCACCCATGACGCCACCGACCACCGAATGCGTAGTCGAGACCGGCGCGCCGACCCAGGTGGCAAGGTTGACCCATAGCGCCGAGGACAGCAGCGCCGCCATCATTGCCCAGATGAAAACGGTCGCCGTTCCCATGCTTTCTGGGGCAATAATGCCCTTAGCGATGGTCGAAACGACGTCTCCGCCCGCGATGAGCGCGCCGGCGCTTTCGAAGATCGCGGCGATGGCAATGGCCCCGCCCATGGTCAGCGCGTTGGCGCCAACAGCGGGACCCATATTATTGGCCACGTCGTTGGCCCCGATATTCAGCGCCATATAGGCCCCGAACATCGCCGCCAGCACGACGATAAACGTGTTGTTGTCTTGTCCGAACAGGAACGCAGCGGCGATGCCTGCGACCACGATGAACGCAAATGCGATCCCCGACCCCACGACCGGACGTCCGACCTGCGCCGTCGCCACCTCAAGACGCGAAAAGCGCCGCAGGTCGCGGTCGAGTGTTTCAAGATGGCGGGCTTCGAAGTCTTTGTTGGCCATGGGTCCCTCGTGGATAGCGACCCGGTCACTAGGCGGGATTGCGACCCATTTCAACAGTCTTGATGACAAATCGCGGCTTCACGTGCGGTCAGCGACACAGGGCGGCACCTCGCCTTCAGCTAAAAGACAATCGGGACCGCCTTGCCCTGCCCCCCGATCCCGCCCATATCTAACTCATGCTCCGTATCACCCCGATCCTGCTGGCGGTTCTCTATGCTCTTGTGATGTACCGGATTTCGGTCTGGCGCACCCATCGCGAGTTGGATGCGAAGTCGACCGAACTGGCCGATCCGGCGCTCAAGCGGATGACCGACCGGCTGGCCGCCGCACTCGATCTGGCGCGGATACCGGTCTATATCTACGAAATCGACCCGGTGAACGGTCTGGCAGCACCGGACGGGCGGATTTTCATTACCCGGGGGTTCTACCGCAAATTCCGCAACGGCGAGGTGACCGCCGAAGAGATGGCCAGCGTCATCGCGCATGAACTGGGCCATGTCGCGCTGGGTCATGCGCGGCGGCGGATGATCGACTTTTCCGGGCAGAACGCGCTGCGCACGGCGCTGATCATCATCCTGAACCGTTTCGTGCCCCTGATCGGCGTATGGATCGCCAACGGTCTGACCGCGCTTCTCGCCTCGCGCCTGTCGCGGGCGGACGAGTATGAGGCCGACGAATACGCGGCAGCCCTCCTGACCAAGGCGGGAATCGGGGTTGGGCCGCAGAAATCGCTGTTTCAGAAGCTCGAAGGGTTGACCCAGCAGCGCGCCGGGGTGGTGCCTGCCTGGCTGATGAGCCATCCCAAGACCGGCGAGCGCATTGCAGCGCTTGAGGAGTTGGAGGCGCGCTGGGACACCGGTGATTGATTGCGGGTAGGGTTGGAAGCGAGGGGCCAGCCCCGCCGTCATCGGTCACTCGGACCGATGACGCAACCGATGACGGCTCCCCGGGATATTTTTGAACAGAAGAAGTATTGGGTCAGGTGGTAAGGGCCTTGGCCAGGCGCGGCAGGCGGGCTTTCTTGAGCAGTGGGCGCAGGGTCCATTGATCGCCGGAGAGACGATTGGCCTCGGTCAGTGCCTGCTCGGCTATGGAGGCGGTGCTTTCAGGGTCGTGTTGCCAGAACTGGTGCAGCAGGGTGTCGGGGTCGGTTCGGGTCAGGCCCTCTTCGGCCAGGATGTGACGCGGGAAGTCCTTGGCGTTCATGGTCACGATGGTGTCGGCGGAGGCGGCTACGGCGGTTGCCAGTACGTGGATGTCCGCTTCGTCCGGCAGCCAGAGGCGGGCCTCGATGCCGGCGGCGGGTTTGATCTCGGCCTTGGGCCAGTTTGCGCGGATCAGCGCGATCTCGGCGCGGGCCTGGGCCTCGCCTTCGGGGCCGAGTTTGATTGCGGCACGCGCCCATTCCTCAAGGATGCGAGCCGACCAGAGCGGAGTGAAATGGCCCTGACGTGCCGCGCCCAGCAGCATCTCGCGCATCACCGTGGGGTAGATGACGCAGGTATCCAGAACCGCCCTCACAACCGGAAGAACACGGCCTTGAGGTAACCGCTTTCGGCCAATTGCGGCAGTTGCGGGTGATCCGGCCCGGCATAGCCGGTGTGGATCAGTTGCGCGTGGCGCCCGGCGCGCCCGATGCCCCGGGCCGACGCGTCGCGGAACCGGCCCAGATCGGCGGCGTGGGAACATGAGCAGAGGCCGAGATAGCCGCCCGGTTCGACCAGCGGCGCGGCAAGGCGCGCCACCCGCTCATAAGCGCGCAGGCCCGCATCCAACGCTTGTTTCGAGGGTGCGAAGGCTGGCGGGTCGCAGATCACCACGTCGAACTGCGCGCCCTCTTCGCCAAGCGCGGTCAGAACCTCGAAGGCATCGCCCTGCCTTGTCTCGAACCGGTCGGCAAACCCTGAGGCTTCGGCGCCCTGCCGCGCCAGATCCAGCGCGGCGGCGGAGCCATCCACCGACAGCGCCTGCGTCGCACCGCCCACCAGCATGGCCAGCGCGAAGCCACCTACGTGGGAGAACACGTCGAGCACCCGTGCCTGTGGGTGCACCAGACGCGCGGCAAAGGCGTGGTTTGAACGCTGGTCGTAGAACAGCCCGGTTTTCTGCCCGCCGGTCAGGTCGGCCATATAGGTTGCGCCGTTCATCGGCACCGGCAGCGGCACGGTGGGCGTTTCGCCGCGCAGAGTGGCGCTCACGTCGTCCAGACCTTCGAGGCTCCGTGTCCGGCCCGAGGCGTTCTTGAGCACTGTGGTGACGCCAGTGACGTTGACCAGAGCCTCGGTCAGCTGGTCCAGATGCACCTCGGCCCAGGCGGCGTTGGGTTGAATCACGCAGGTATCGCCGAAACGGTCGATGATCACGCCCGGAAAACCGTCGGCTTCCGCATGGATCAGCCGGTAATATGGCGCGTCGAACAGGCGCTCACGCAGCTCAAGCGCGCGGGTTAGCCGGGTTTCGAACCATTCGGCGGTCAGTTCCGCCGCCGGATCGCGGTCGAGCATGCGGCACATGATCTTGGAGGCCGGATTGACCGCGACCAGCCCAATGGGTGCCCGATTGTCATCCTCGAGCACCGTCAGCGCTCCAGGCTCGATCTTGCGGGTGCGGCGGTCGGTGACGATGTCGTTGGCGTAAACCCAGGGAAAGCCGTGGCGCAGGCCACGGGCATTGGCCTTGGGTTTGAGGCGGACACGGGGACGGTCGGAAGAGGAAGGCGCAGTCATGAGCGCCCTCTTAGTCGGATTGCCTTCGAGGGGAAAGCCTTTGCAATGCGGATCAGCCCCGTTCGCGCGAGCGCCAGCCGCCGCGCCGGCGTGGGGTCTGGGCCGCGCTTAGCCCCTCCTGCAATACCTGGCTCATCGGATGATCCGGCGCACCGGGCGCGTAGCTGGCGTGCAGCGCCCGCAGCGCCTGTGCCTGATCGCATGCCTCGGGCAGGCTCAGCGCCCAGTCCAGAAAGATGCTCCGGCATTCGGGCGCGGTGATGCCGTCGATGCGATAGGCCTCGCGGATCAGCCCCTTGGGATCGTTGGGATCGTCACTCTGGGCCATCTGTCCCCTCTCCGATGGCAGCCGGAATCAATACCCCGGACTTGGCATAGCTGTCCTCGAGCGCCGCCTGCAACTGCTCGATCCGGTCGAAGCCGGTGGTCCGGCAGAGAAAGGCCGCGCCGCCCTCGCCGATGCTGCCCGTCTCGATCGCCTTGCCCGACAAAAGCCGCGCCGCCGTCTGTACCGACCAGCATAGGTCATAGCAGTCCTTGAGCGTCCGGGCATCCGCGACATTCAGCAGCCCGGCAGCGACGGCGCCGTCGAGGCCGGAATGCACATCGCGCTCGACCCGGCCCGCCAGCAGCGCGCCGGTTTCGGCCATCAGTTCGATGTCCAGCAACCGCCCCGGCCCGGTCTTGGCATCCCAGACGCCCGACGGGGTCTTGGCCGCCGCCAGCCGGGTGCGCATCTCGACCACCTCGCCCAGCACGTTTTGCCGGTCCTTCGCCTCGGCGATGAAGCCCGCCCTGAAGGTCTCGATATCGCGGACAAGGCTGGCCTCACCCACCACCACGCGGGCACGGGTCAGGGCGAGATGTTCCCAGACCCAGGCCTCTTCGCGTTGATAATGGGTAAAGCTGGCCCAGCTCGTGGCAACCGGCCCCTGATTGCCCGAGGGGCGCAGGCGCATGTCGACCTCATAAAGCCGCCCTTCGGCCATGGGCGCGGTCAGTGCGGTGATCAGTGCCTGCGTAAAGCGGGCATAATAGGTACGCGTGGCTAGCGGGCGCTTGCCCTCGGACATATCGACCCCTTCGGGATCGTAGATCACGATCACGTCTAGATCGGATTGCGCGTTGATCCGCCCTGCCCCCAGCGAGCCCATGCCCAGCACGGCCGCCCCGCGCCCCGGCGCAGGCCCATGCTTGCGGGCGAACTGCGCGGCGACGCAAGGCAGGATGGCAGCGATCACCGCATCGGCCAGTTCGGCATAGTGTTGCCCCGCTGTGGCTCCGTCGATCAGGCCCCGCAGGTGGTGCACACCGATGCGGAAATGCCACTCCTTGCCCCAGCGGCGGGCCATGTCGAGTTGGCGTTCATAATCGTCCTCGCCCTCCAGCGCCTGTCGCAACTCGGCCTCCAACGCCGCCTGCCCGGGCCAGTCGGTAAAGAACGCGCCGCCGATCACCGCATCGAAGACAGAGGAGTTGCGCGACAGGTGGGTGGCCAGCGCGTGAGAGGTGCCAACGATATCGACCAGCAGGTCGATGAGCTGCGGGTTGGCTTCGAATAACGAAAACAGTTGCACCCCGGCGGGCAGGCCCGCGAGGAAGCCGTCGAGCGCCACCAGCGCCTCATCCGGCTTGGCGGTTTTGGCGAGGCGGGACAGAAGTTCGGGTTTGATGCGCTCGAAGATACGCGCGCCACGCTGCGAACGGAGGGCGGGATAGGTGGGCCAGCGGGCCATGACGCCGGCATCGAACTCGACCTCAGCCGGTTGCGTCGGCGCGGGGCCGGAACCGGGTGCGAAGAAACCTTCGGTCAGGTCGTGCACCTCGGTCAGTCGGTCGGTCAGATCATCGGTCAACTCTTCGGCGCCGATCCCCATCAGACAAGCCACCCTTTCGATGCCGTCCGGTGACTGCGGCAGCTTGTGGGTCTGCGCGTCATGCACCATCTGGATGCGGTGTTCGACCTCGCGATGGGCGCGGTAGTGATCGGTCAGCTTGTCGGCCACGTCCTGCGGCACCCAGCCCTTGGTGGCCAGCGCTGCCAGCCCCTCGACCGTGCCGCGCAGGCGCAGGTCGCTGTCGCGCCCTCCGGCAATCAACTGACGGGTCTGAGTGAAGAACTCGATCTCGCGGATGCCGCCCCGGCCCAGCTTCATGTCATGACCAGGGATCGACAGCGCCCCGCCGGTGCCTTTGTTTTCGCGGATACGCAGGCGCATGTCGTGGGCGTCCTGAATGGCGGTGAAATCCAGATGTCGCCGCCAGACGAAGGGCCGCAAGGTGTCGAGAAACCGGTCCCCGGCCTTCAGATCGCCCGCACAAGGCCGCGCCTTGATATAGGCGGCACGTTCCCAGGTACGGCCCAGGCTTTCGTAGTAGCGCTCGGCAGCCTCCATCGCCATGCAGACCGGGGTGACCGCCGGGTCGGGGCGCAGCCGCAGGTCGGTGCGAAACACGTAACCATCGGCGGTCTTGTCGCTGAGGGTGGCGCAGAAATTGCGGGTCGCGCGCACCATACTCTGTCGCGCCTCGTAGAAATCGTCCGGCTCGAACCGGGTCTCGTCGAAGAGCACGATCAGGTCGATATCCGAGCTGTAATTCAGCTCATGCGCGCCCATCTTGCCCATGGCCAGGATGACAAGGCCCCCGGCAGTCTCGATATCGTCCTCGGTCTGGCCCGGCAGCTTGCCGCGCCGGATCGCCCGCGCGATCTCGGCCTTGGCCGCCACATCCGCCGCCTGAGCACCGAAATCAGTGAGCACCGCCGTCACCCGTTCCAGCGGCCATGCACCCGACAGATCCGCCAGCGCGGTCAGCAGGGCCAGCCGCCGCTTGGCCAGCCGCAACCCTGGTTTCAACTGATCGGGCGGTAGAGCGTGCACGGCAGCGGTGACCTCGGCGATCGCCGCCTCGGGGTCGGCCAGCGTCGGGGCCAGCCAGTCGGCCTCCTGCTCGATCAGGCTTTTGAGGTAGGGGCTGGAGCCCGCGACACCTTCGATCAGTGCGCCCTGCTCAGCGGTCAGTCCGGGCACGGCGGCGCGTGTATCGGCGCCAAGCGCAGGATCAAAGGGGCGTGGCAGGCGGGATATGGTCAAAGCTCCAGTCATTGCCGCAGGGTGAGCATTGCTAGGCGCCAAGGTCAATGCGTCAACCCCTCGCGCCGTGCTTGTAGGGCAATCAGGACGAGCCTAATCTGCCCCCTTCACCAACGTGCGGAGACCGAGATGAGCAAAAGCCTGAAACGCGTGCGCGCTGCACTCGCCGATGCCGGACTTGCCGTAGATATCCGCGAGACCGACAATGCCCGAACCGCGCTGGATGCGGCCAATGCGGTGGGCTGCACGGTAGACCAGATCGCCAAATCCATCATCTTTCGCGGTGAGCAAACTGGTGAGGCCATCCTGTTCCTGACAGCAGGTGGAAACCGGGTGTGTGCAAACAAAGCCTCTCAAGCAGCCGGAGAACCGCTTGGTAAAGCGGATGCCGATCTGGTCCGCACCCAGACCGGGTTCGCAATCGGTGGCGTGGCGCCTGTTGGGCGTCTCTCGCCCATTCGTACGTTTCTCGACCCCCGGCTGGCCGAGTTTGGCACGATCTGGGCCGCAGCGGGTACACCACGACATGTATTCTCAATCAGTCCCGACGCATTGCTCAAACTGACCGGCGCGGTATCGGTGGAATTCACCGAGTAGCTAAACAGCTCAAGAAAACCGCCGCAAAACCGGCTTTTGGCGCATCAACGGAAAATAATGTAAATCTTTTTCACATTACCCCTTGCATACCGCGGACGGCATCCTATCTTGATGTATGTGAAAGCGATTTACATCAAACCTGGAGAGACCCAATGACCACTTTGTCCGACCCCGTCGCCCCCACCCATCCGGGCTGGCTCTACCGCGCCGAGGCCTGGCTTGATCAAAAGGGCAAAGGCGCCTGGATCGCCGCAATGGTCCTCGGCTTTGTCTTCTTCTGGCCCATCGGCCTGGCCCTTCTCGCCTACATGATCTGGAGCAAACGCATGTTCAGCAAATCCTGCCGCCGCAGCAAAACCTGGCGCAGTCACGCCACGGCGATGACACCCTCGGGCAACAGCGCCTTTGACGCCTACAAGGCAGACACGCTGGCCCGGCTGGAACGCGAACAGCATGATTTCGAAGCCTTCCTGGAACGCCTGCGCGAAGCCAAGGACAAAGCCGAGTTCGACCAGTTCATGGATGAACGCGCCCGTGCCGCCCGCGAAGAAGAAAACGACAAGGACGGCGACGCCTGAACCAGGTTCCCCGCGCCCGCCCGACGTGGGGACCACCTTGTTTCGATCAACCGGATTTTCCGATATGACCCACCTGCCCCATCCCGACCGCCAGCCCGAGTTTTATCAATCCGTCGCAGCCAAGCGTTTCCTGGCTTGGGTATTCGACACCGTTATCATCATCCTGCTCAGCCTGATCGTGGTGCTGCTGACCGCCTTTGTCGGTGCCTTCATCTGGCCGCTGCTCTACCTGACGGTCGGCTTTGTCTACCGGGTCGCCACCATCGCAAACGGCTCGGCCACCTGGGGTATGCGGTTCGTCGGGGTCGAACTGCGCAACGCCTATGGCGCCCGTTTCGATACCGGCCTGGCGTTGGCCCACACCGCCGGCTACACGATTTCCATGGCCATTCCGGTGCTGCAGGTGATCTCGGTCGTCATGATGTTGACCAGCGCCCGCGCGCAAGGTTTGACCGATATGGTGCTGGGCACGGTCGCAATTAACCGACGCGTGCTGGCGTAAGCGGCCTCTTTTTTGCACTCTTGGCGGGTCCCGAATCGGTTGTTATCATCCGGGCAGGAAACTACGGGACCCTCATGCGCCACACGCTGCCAATCGCGCCACAATTCTATGTGACGGCTCCGCAACCCTGTCCGTATCTCGAAGACAGGATGGAGCGTAAGTTGTTCACCGCGCTGCAAGGCGAAGGCGCGGAACGGTTAAACAATTCGCTGTCGCAGCAGGGGTTTCGCCGGTCCCAGAACGTACTCTACCGCCCTTCCTGCACCGAATGCGCCGCCTGCCTCTCGGCGCGGATCGACGTCTCGAAATTCGCCCCGAGCAAAAGCCAAAAACGGACCGTGCGGCGCAACGCACATCTGGGCCGGCGGGCAACCTCGCCTTGGGCCACCGACGATCAGTTCGACCTCTTCCGCACTTACCTCGACACCCGCCACGCCGATGGCGGCATGGCCGATATGGATGTGTTCGAGTTCGCCGCGATGATCGAGGAAACGCCGGTCCGCAGCCGCGTGGTGGAATATACCGACAACCGCACCGGCGATCTGACGGCGGTCAGCCTCACGGACGTGCTCGAAGACGGGCTGAGCATGGTCTACTCTTTCTACGATCCGGACCAGCCGCAGAACTCGCTGGGCACGTACATGATCCTCGATCATATCGAGATCGCGCGTGAGGCCGGGCTGCCTTATGTCTATCTCGGCTACTGGGTGCCGGGCAGCCCCAAGATGGGCTACAAGGCCAAGTTCTCAGGCCTGGAGATCTATCTGAAGGGCCAATGGCTGACCGTGAAGAACCCCGACGCCTTCGCCAACACCTCGCACCACCCGCTCTCGACCGACCCGATTGCCGAGCAGGTGGCGAATATCCAACTGCCCGACCGCCATCCGACAAAAGGCTGAGGCCGAATGCGACAATCCATATTCGCCGTCGCTCTGGTGGTGGCGGATTACGACACCGCCATCGCGTTCTACGTGGACACTATAGGTTTCACACTCGATCAGGACAAAGACCTGGGCGGTGGCAAACGCTGGGTCCGCGTCACGCCACCCGGCGCCGCGCAAGGCTCCCTGATCCTCGCTCAAGCGGACGGGGACGCACAACGTGCAGCCATCGGCAATCAGACCGGAGGCCGGGTCGGGTTCTTTCTCACCACCGACGATTTCGCCCGCGACCACGCCGCGATGTTGGCCAAGGGCGTAGTGTTCGAGGAAGAGCCGCGCCACGAACCCTATGGCACGGTCGCGGTCTGGCGCGACCCGTTCGGCAACCGCTGGGACCTGCTCCAGTTCACCTGACCCGGACCCTTCTTCTGTTCAGAAATATCCCGGGGACGAATTGCCCCGGACCTCATCCGGGGCAAGAAGGGGCAGCGCCCCTTTGCCTTCAAACAAAAAAGAGCAAAGGGAGCCCGAAGGCTCCCTTTTCATTCTGATAACAGCCGTCTCCGATCAGTTCGGGATCAGTGCCGGCACGATGGTGACGATTGCCGGGAAGAACCACAAGATTGCGATGCCCACCACCTGAATGATCACGAAGGGCACGATGCCGCGATAGATGTGGCCCGTGGTTACCTCTTTCGGTGCAACCCCGCGCAAATAGAACAGCGCAAAACCAAAGGGCGGTGTCAGGAACGAGGTCTGCAGGTTCACCGCCACCATGATCGTCACCCATTTCGGATCGAACGAGCCGCCATAGATCACCGGCCCCACGATCGGGATCACGATGTAGATGATCTCGAGGAAATCGAGCACGAAACCCAGCACAAAGAGTACCAGCATCACGATCAGGAAAACCGTGAATTCGTTGTCGAAGCTCTTCAGGAATTGCTGGATGTAGTGCTCTCCGCCAAACGAGATCACCACCAAGTTCAACAGCTGCGAACCGATCAGGATGGTGAACACCATCGAGGTCACCTTGGCCGTCTCACGCACCACCGGGCTCAGCACGCCCGTCTTCAACAGCACCCAGCACCCGAACAACAGTCCGAACAGTGCGTAGAGATAGGCGCCATAGGCAAAGAAGAAGGCGATCCAGCTTTCGACGCTGACATTCCCTTGATTGATGCGCAGATCGAAATTTACTCCGATCAGAATGCAGATGATGATGGCAAAGGTGGACCAGATGATCACCATGCCCGAGCGACCCTCATCCTGCAGCTTTCGATACGCGGCCAGCATGATGGCCCCGCCCGCGCCAAGCGCCGCAGCGGGTGTCGGATTGGTGATACCGCCCAGAATCGAGCCCAGCACCGCGATGATCAGAACCAGTGGTGGGAACACGACCCGAATCAGTTCGTTCCTGGTGGCGCGCACAGCCGCCACCTTACACCCATACAGTGTCAGGATCAGCGGCAGAGCAATGATTAACACCGTCGCCCCCGAAGAGGTGGTCGGTTGAACAAACAGAACATCGGCCAGAGCCAGAAGCAGCAACCCGATGGCCCCCGCGATCAGCGGGCGCACATCCCGGGACGGCGCGATGCCCCGGCCAAGCATCAGCGTGAGCCCCAGCAGGACGATTATCACGGCCATACCGGTGCCGATCGGTGCCGCCGCGTCGATCTTCGCTTGGCGTGCCTCGGCGATCTGCTCATCGCTCAGCCGTTCGCTTTGATTGACACCGCCTGCGGCGTCGATGGCCTCCTGCTCGGCAACGGCCTGGTCCCAGGCCTCTTGCCCATGCAGTTCGATCATCGAGACCTTGCATTGTTCCGGCACTTTGGTCCGCAGGCTGGCACCCTCGCCGATGTCGGAAAAGGCCGAGACGGTGACATCCTGCGAGCCGACGATGCCGACGCCGGACAGAAGGATTACGCCCGCGATCAGCGCAACCGGCGCCCCGAGGAACCAGGTCAGACCCTCACCGCGGGTGATCGGCTCGTGATTGGACGCGCCCAGTGCAACCGCTGGCGCCTTTTCAGGGTTCAGCATCGCGTAGCCAAAGGCATAAAGCGCGTAGAGCAGCGCCAGCATGATCCCCGGCAACAACGCAGCCTGGAACAGTGTTCCGACCGAGACCACAGCAGGTTCGCCTAGATAGGTCAGCGCATCGGAACAGCCCGCAGCCACCGCCCGGCTCTCCTGCGCGGCCGAGTAGAGATCGCCCGCCAGCGTGCCCAGAAGAACGATCACGATAGACGGCGGAATGATCTGCCCCAGTGTCCCGCTCGCAGCGATCACCCCCGTTGCTAGTTCCGGCGAGTAGTTGTTGCGCAGCATCGTCGGCAGGGCCAGCAGGCCCATGGTCACCACGGTCGCCCCGACGATACCGGTCGAGGCCGCCAGAAACGCGCCCACCACCACGATGGACACGGCCAGACCGCCGGGCAGCGGGCCAAAAACACGGGCCATGGTGGTCAGCAGGTCGTTGGCGATCTTCGAGCGTTCCAGCGTGATGCCCATCAGCACAAACATCAGCACCGCCAGCAGCGTTTCGATGGACTGGCCCGCCAGAACCCGCTCGTTGATGCGGTTGACGATAAAGGAGACGTTGCGGTCCAAGGCCACTTCCCAGCCCTGGACGAAGACCGGCTCGGCACTTCTCGGCAGATCCGGGTATCGGAAGACCGAGATGGTATCCGGGTGCACCCCGGAATTGACCAGATCACGATAAAGCGTTGACGATGTGTCGATTGCCTGGTGGATCAGCAGCCCGGCGCTGTCGAGCGCGGCAATGATCCCGAACGAGATGATCCCCGCGCCGCCAATGGCAAACGCCACCGGAAAGCCGGAAAGGATGCTGCCGAACAGGCAGAAAAAAACGATAATGAGGCCGATTTCGACGCCATCAAGACCGAATAGCATAGCTCAGGTTCCTATTCTCAATGCGCGCCTTCATAGGCTTCTTCACCCTCTCCAAGCGTATCCTTGTCGAGGTATTTGTTTTCACTGGACGGCCCTTCGCGGAATTCCAGCCACGAGCGGTAGAAAAACGCGACCGCCTGCAGGAACACCATTCCTGCAAAAGCCACCAGCAGGATCTTGAACAGGAAGTACCCGTTGAACCCGTTCGGGCTGAACCCGATGGTTTCCACGTTCCAGCGCAGCGCCCTGGCTTTCATCACCAGGCGGTCCAGCGTATCGCTGGCGGAAGGCTTTGGCACAATCAGGTGCCGCCACAGGAAATACCAGCCATACATCCAGATCACGATGGCCATCGGCATCATGAATAGCACCGCGCCGCACATATCTATCACTCGCTTGGCGCGGTGACTGACCCCGGAATAGATCAGGTCGACCCGGACATGGCTGCCCTGGACAAACGTGTAGGTGCAGCACAGGCAGACCACCATTGCATTGTAAAGTTTAAGTTCCTCCGAGAACCAACTGATATCCATGGAGAAAGGGATGCCCAGCCCAAAGGACATATCAGGCCGCGCAAACACCCGCTGGATGAACACGATGACGATCTGCTGGACCACCATCAAAAGACCCGCCCAGGCAAAGAAACGCCCGGTTGTGTTGGCAAACCCTTCGAGGCCCCGCACCATGCCCCACATGAAATTCCGGTGGTAAAGGCCAATGGCCGTCAGAACCAGAAGCAGGGTGAAGACCACAAAGAAGAACTCGACCGAACCGCCATAATAGACAAAGCGCATGATCGCCTCTTTGTCGGACCAGTTCAGCCAGAGTTGCGGATGCGTGATGGCGTATCCGAAATTATAGAAGGCTTCGGCAATGTTCTGAACGAACCAGACCAGTCCGTTCCACAGGGCGCCAAAAAACGAGGTTCCGTTATCGTCCTGCATGTTATCCCCAGGGTCGCGTCGGTTGCACTGCTGATTATAGCGGACCCGTCAGGCCCGCGCATGTGCAACGGGAAAGGCTTCCCCGCAGGTGCGGGGAAACCATTTGATTGAGCGTTTTAACGATTAGCCGCGAACGCGGTCGCGCTGTGCGGTATAGACACCCGACGACAGGTTCAGCCACGCCGACGACGCCGCCATCGACTCCATGGCGCTGTCGTGGATCTTCTTGAACAGCTCGTCGCCCATGTTTTCATCCAGCACTTCCTGGCTGGCCTTGCCGAAGGCATCCCAGACGCTGTCGGGGAATTCCATGACCTTGACGCCGCCGGCCTGCAGGCGCTGCAACGCGGCACCATTGTTGGCCAGGAACTGGGCCAGGTTCCACTGGTGGCATTCCCCGGCCGCGATCTCGATGATCTTCTGCTGGCCCGGTGTCAGGCTTTCAAAGACCTCGCGGTTCGTTGCCAGTGACAGACCGGCGCCGGGCTCGTGGAAGCCAGCGGTGTAGTATGTCTTGGTGATCTCCTGGAAGCCCGCCTTTTCGTCGGCCCACGGACCGATCCACTCGGTACCGTCGATCGCGCCCGAAGACAGAGCCTGATACACTTCCGAGCCCGGAATGTTCTGAACCGAGGCACCCAGTTTGCCCAGAGCCTTGCCACCCAGACCCGGCATGCGGAACTTTAGACCGTTGAAATCCTCGGGGCTGTTGATCTCTTTCGAGTACCAGCCGCCCGCCTGAGCACCGGTGTTCCCGGCCAGGAAGGATTTCAGGCCAAAGATCTGGCCCAGTTCGTCATGCAGTTCCATCCCGCCTGCATGATAGTACCAGTTCACCAGTTCCTGCGCGGTCATGCCAAACGGAACAGCGGTGAAGAACGCATAGCCCGGATGCTGACCTACGAAATAGTAGTCCGCTGCGTGATACATGTCGGCCTGACCGGACGAAACCGCGTCAAACACTTCGAATGCGCCAACCAGTTCGCCTGCCGCCTTGATGTCAACGGTCAGGTTGCCCTCGGACATTGCGGTGATGCTGTCAGCACAACGCTGCGCGCTGTCGAACACGCCAGCCAGACCACGGCCCCACGAGGTCACCATGGTCAGGGTGCGCTTGCCCTGAGCATAGGCCGGTGCCGCCAGAGCGGTTGCGGCGGCTGCCGAGCCACCCAGAGCAGATTTTTTTAGAAATGAGCGACGATCCATGCGAGTCTGTCCTCCCCTTGAAGAATGCCCAGAGGTTTGCCCCCGGGCGGATCGTTTCGAGTGGCGATAGCCTATCCCCACGGTCCTTTATGTGAATACCTATTACTGCGTAGATTCAGGTCTTTTTTGCGGGCACAGACTTGTTTTTCAGGCAAAACGCTTTCTCCACGCCCCCGGAGGAACCGTATTCTGCTCAAACGGCCAGGGGTAAAATCTTTGATTTTGGCAAGCGCATTGCGTAACGATTCGCGCATGTTCCGACGGTTTTCACTGTTTTCCCTGACTTACGCGCAAAAGCTGACGTTGATCGCTGCGATCCCGCTGGTCATCGCGGTGGCCGCGATCGCCCTGCTTGTGGCCTATGAAGCGCGATCAACTGCCGAGCGTGAAATCCGCACGCTGGAACGGCAGTTGCTCGCAGCCAAGAAGGACGAGTTGCGCAACTACGTCACCCAGGCACGCAACGGGTTCAGCCATATCTATGGACGAGCCGCGCCCGACGATCAGGCGGCCAAGGACCGTGTCACTCAGATTCTCAGTGCGATGATCTATGGTAAGGACGGGTTCTTTTTCGTCTACGACTACGATGGCAAGAATCTGGTCAGCCCCCGCCAGACCGAATTCATCAACCGCAACTGGGAGGGTTTGACCGACCGCGACGGCACGCCCGTGGTCGACGAGTTCATTCGCCTCGCCCGGCAGGGTGCGGGATGGCACAACTTTGTCTGGCAAAAACCGTCAACCGGCGAAGAGGCCATGATGGTGGCGTATGTCGTGGGCCTGCAGGACTGGCAATGGGCCGTGGGAACCGGGATTTTCGTTGACGACGTGTTCGCGACCGTGGCCTCTTCCCGGGCCGAGGTCGAAGCGCAGACCCGCCGCACCTTTTTCTACATCGGCGCGATCGTTCTGGCGGCTCTGGTCATGGTTTTTGTCTCTGGCATGCTGCTGAACATCCGCGAACGGCGGCTGGCCGATGCCAAGCTCAAGGAACTGACCCAACGGGTATTCGACGCGCAGGAAGAAGAGCGCGGGCGCGTGGCGCGCGAACTGCATGATGGCATCAGCCAGATCCTGGTCGGCGTGCGTTATGCGCTGGACAACACCCGCCGCAGACTGGCGCGCGGCGATGATGCGGGAGCGCGATCTCCGTTGGACAAGGGGATCGAGAACCTCGGCACCGCCATCACCGAGGTCCGCCGCATCAGCCGCGACCTGCGCCCCGGAGTGCTGGACGACCTCGGCCTCGGCCCTGCGCTCAAGGCGCTGACCGACGACTTTAGCGAGCGCACGGGGATCGAGACGCAGTTCACCACCGTGGTGTTCCGCAACCGGCTGGATCACGACAGCAAGATCGCGCTCTACCGCATCGCGCAGGAAGCACTGACCAATATCGAGCGCCATTCCGGCGCTAGCCGCGTCACCATCGACCTGCGCGGCCACAAGAAAGGCGCCACCATGCGCATTGCCGACAATGGCCGCGGATTGCGGTCGCGCCCAGGCGAAGTCAGCCCCGGCATCGGGCTGCGCAACATGCAGGAGCGGATCGAGCAGCTTGACGGGACCTTGCGCATTCTGTCATCACGCGGCGCGCAAGGCGGCACGGTGATCGAGGCCAGCCTGCCGCTCAGCCATCTGCTGCCCCCCGAAGAGGAGGCCGCCCCGAAAAGAAAGGCCGGTTCATGACTGCCCCCGCCATCCGCGTCCTGATCGTCGACGACCACCCGATGGTGGCCGAGGGCATCCAGTCGATCCTGGAAAGCTATGACGACATCGAAGTGGTGGGCACGCTTGGCAACGGTCAGGAAGCGGTGGACCGCGCCGAAACCCTGTCCCCCCACGTGATCCTGATGGACCTCAACATGCCGGGCCTCGGCGGGCTTTCGGCCACGGAACTGATCCTCGAACGTCTGCCGGACACCCGGATCCTGATCCTGTCCATGCATGATAGCCCCGAATACATCTCGACCGCGCTGGGTCATGGCGCCAAGGGCTATGTCCTCAAGGACGTTCCAACGGACGAGATCCGGCAGGCCATCGACACCGTAATGCGGGGTGAGCGCTATCTCTGCACCGGCGCCAGCGGTTCGCTGGAACCCAAGGAGGATGAGGGACGCGGTGCGCTGACGGGCCGCGAACAAACCATCCTGCTGCAACTGGCGCAGGGCAAGTCGAACAAGGAAGTAGCAATCGCGCTCGACATCTCAGTCCGCACGGTTGAGACCCACCGCAAGAACATCAAGCGCAAGCTGGGCATCTCATCGACCGCGGGCCTTACCCGGTACGCGATGGAGCATGGGGTGTTGCAGGGCACCGGCGGGCGGTTTTAGACGACACCTCTCGGAGTGAACGGCCTTTTGGGTTCTTTGCCGATCTGCGTTTCACGAAAATCAGCATCTGGCGCACTATTCAAACGCGCGCGTCATGTCGTCCCAAAACCTGCTTTCCGCCGCCGGTATACGAGTATTGCTGTGGCGCAAATGGCCAGTTCGACCGCGAACGTCCAGTGAAGGATGAAGTTCCAAACCCACCACTCAAAACGCACGGGCACCTCAACCGCATTGAGATGAAATTCCGAAAACGGTCTGAGCCAGTATATTTCCGCGGCAAAGCTGTCCAACATCATGTGCAGCAACAAACCAATCAAGGCCACAAGAATATAAGGCCTTATCCATCTCTGATCCGTGATCCACGAGACGGCCCATACGACGAACGCGATTGAGATCCAAAACAAAGGCCAGTGAAAGACGTACTCGTGATGCGCAGTCTGGCGATTGTCGACAAGATAGAACCAGAGCAAATCGATGTCGGGCAAGATGGACGCGATCAGTCCGACGGCTATGAGACCTCGTCTGTCTTGGTCCTTTGTCGATGCAACAAGATCAGCGGCCAAATAGCCGGCAGGTAAATGAGCAATGAACATGCTGAACTCAAACGGTAGTCATGCCAAAATGTCAAATGCGGTTTGTTTCCGTTCGGCTGGTCGTAAATCCTAAACACCTGTCCGGCAACGACTCAGCTTCGGTCTCCGATACCCTCTCCAAAGAACACCAGCGTTCCATCCTCGTCGAGGACGTGAAACTCACGCTGCATGTAGGGCTGATCGAAGGGCGGACGTACGCGCGCTTCGGGCAAGTCGTCAAGACCAGGCTTGAGGCTTTCGTAGAGCGCGTCGATCCCCTTGACGTCGATGTAAAACGACTGATCGTCGCCCAATGGACGCCCGTCATCCCGAGGCGGACATTCCAGAAGGCGGACGGCAACGGAATCGCGTCTCAGAAAGGCATAGTTGTCAGCCCTGAACCCCAGCACAAATCCCAACCGATCCCGATAAAATTCGATTTGCCGGTCCAGCGAACTGCACAGAACAAACGGGGTTATCTGGGTCATCTGCGCCATTGGGATCTCCGGGCTCGGCTCTGATACCTCCAGCTTACAGCCAAAATCGCCTCAATCCAGCAGCTGGTCCGAGCGCAGCCCCTCGCGCTCGTAATGGTGCGGCAGCACACGGCCATAGAGCTGCTTCGTGCGCTCAACCCCGCCGCACATGCCTTCGGTTTCCACAAACGAGAAGATGCCCACATAACGCTTGCGCGCGCCCTGAACCGGGGCCACGCGGTGCAGAGCATAGCGGCCCTTGAAGATCTGCAGGTCCCCCGGTTGCAGAACCAGCTGACGGACCAGGCCCATGTTGCCGCCCAGAACCGAGGCCACGCCGCTGAAATTCTCATCCGTCGCGCTTCGTAGGCGGGGGACGTATTCGAACTCACCGCCGCTCTCACCGTTCTGGATCGCCAACGTCACGGTGTAATTGTTGGTGTCGAAATGCCAGGGAAAGCCCTGCCCCTCTTCCACCACGTTGATGATCACATCCGCCAACGGATCGTCGTAGCGATGGAACCTTTCTTCGGGTTCGTTTAGAGCGACGCGAATGAAAGGCATGAAGCCGGGGTATTCGTAGATCCGCCGCAACGGTCCGGATTTTCGAAAATTATCCGCCGGAACAAACGCGTTCGAGCGGTCGTAGAACTGCCGGATCGGATGTGAGGGGCTGAGCGTGGGGTTATCCTTGCTGAAATAGGCGTTTGTCCGGTTGAATGACCGGTGCGCCTTGGGCGCCACGACATCCGCCTCTTGGATCAGCGCGGTCACGCCCTGCTCGTGAACGAACCCAGGCAACACAGCACAGCCATCTTCGTCCAGCTCACGCCGCAGATCGCTGATCAATCGCGCATAGGCAGGTGCATCCGGGCGGTCGATCGGATAGCGGCCCAGATCCACGAGATCGTGCAATTCCATCCTCGCTCTCCTTGTTGCTGCGTCCGTCTCAGCGTGACACTGCACCCAGAGTGATTCACGCCTGTTTCAGACATGCCGCTGACGGAATCTGACCTCTCCCAGCGTTGGTGCCTCATCGCCGAAAGTGAAAAGTTCCCCGCATGCGGCAATCTGCGCAAGAAAATGTCCGAAAATTCGCTCACGCCGACATGCAACTGCCGGATTGGCGGTTGACGCCCTTCGCCCTCGACCATAATGTCCCGACCAGCAAAAAGGAGCCGCTGGCAATGACCAGGCTAGTCGTAATCGTAGGAACCAAGCGCATGGGCCGGTGACGGTAGACCATAATCCAACCCATGCGCCTCCGAAAGTTCGGGGGCTTTTTTTATGCACACAAGACGCATGTCGCCAATGGAGCAAAGCAGATGACACGTGAGATGACCGGCGCAAAGATGGTGGTCCAGGCCCTCAAGGATCAGGGCGTGGACACGGTATTCGGGTATCCCGGCGGCGCCGTGCTGCCGATCTATGACGAGATTTTTCTGCAAAACGACATCCGCCACATCCTGGTCCGCCACGAACAGGGCGCCGTGCACGCCGCCGAGGGCTATGCCCGCTCGACCGGCAAACCCGGCGTGGCGCTGGTGACGTCCGGCCCCGGCGCCACTAACGCAGTGACCGGCCTGACCGACGCGCTGATGGATTCGATCCCGATCATCGTGCTGACCGGGCAGGTTCCGACCTTCATGATCGGTTCTGACGCCTTTCAGGAGGCCGACACCGTGGGCATCACACGCCCCTGCACTAAGCATAACTGGCTGGTCAAGGACACCGATACGCTTGCCGCCACCATGCACGAGGCGTTTCACGTCGCCACCGCGGGCCGCCCCGGTCCGGTGCTGATCGACATTCCCAAGGATGTGCAGTTCGCCAGCGGCGAGTACACACCGCCCAAACCCTCAACGTCGCATTATCAGCCGGTGCTCAAGGGTGACATGGAAGAGATCACCGAACTGGTCGCCGCGATGGAGACCGCCAAGAAACCGGTGTTCTACACCGGCGGCGGTGTGATCAATTCGGGCAAGGCGGCCAGTCAGTTGCTGCGTGAACTGGTGGATGCCACCGGGTTTCCGATCACTTCAACGCTCATGGGTCTGGGCGCCTACCCCGCTTCGGGTAAGAACTGGCTGGGGATGCTGGGCATGCATGGGCTTTATGAGGCCAACATGGCCATGCATGACTGCGACCTGCTGATCAATGTCGGCGCGCGGTTCGACGACCGGATCACCGGGCGCATCGACGCCTTCAGCCCGAACTCGAAAAAAGCGCATATCGACATCGACCCATCCTCGATCAACAAGGTGATCCGCGTCGATATCCCGATTGTTGGTGATGTGGGCCATGTGCTTGAGGATATACTCAAGGTCTGGAAATCGCGCGGGCGCAAGACCGATGTGGCCAATGTGAAGCAATGGCAGGCGCAGATCGCCGAATGGCGCAAGGTGAACTGCCTTGCCTACACAAACAGCGACAAATCGATCAAACCGCAATATGCGCTGCAACGGCTTGAGGAACTGACCAAGGACCGGGATCGCTATGTCTGCACCGAGGTGGGTCAGCACCAGATGTGGGCGGCGCAGTTCATGGGCTTTGAAGATCCGAACCGCTGGATGACGTCTGGCGGTCTGGGCACCATGGGCTACGGCTTCCCCGCCTCCATCGGCGTGCAGATGGCACATCCCGAGGCGCTGGTGATCAACGTCGCGGGTGAGGCCTCGTGGCTGATGAACATGCAGGAAATGGGCACCGCCGCGCAGTACCGCCTGCCGGTGAAACAGTTCATCCTGAACAACGAACGCCTTGGCATGGTGCGCCAGTGGCAGGAACTGCTGCATGGTGAGCGCTACTCGCATTCGTGGTCCGAGGCCCTGCCCGATTTCGTGAAACTTGCCGAGGCCTTCGGCGCTAAGGGCATCTGCATCAGCGATCCGGCCGATCTGGATGACGCGATCATGGAGATGATCGAGTATGACGGCCCGGTGATCTTCGATTGTCTGGTTGAAAAGCACGAGAACTGCTTCCCCATGATCCCGTCGGGCAAGGCCCATAACGAGATGTTGCTGGGCGAGGCCGAGACGCAGGGCGTCATTCAGTCCGGCGGCGCGGTGTTGGTGTAAGGCCCGGATCGATACAGAACAGATGCCGGGAGCACACTCCCGGTCCCGACTTCAGGAAAGGGACATAAATGTCTGCCCTACATATCAAAAAAGGCTCTACCCGCCATTCTGCCTATAACCTGCGCCCGACCTTCTCGGACGTGCAGGAAAAGCACACCATCGCGCTGCTGGTGGAAAACGAACCCGGTGTGCTGGCCCGGGTGATCGGTCTGTTCTCAGGCCGCGGCTACAACATCGAAAGCCTGACCGTGGCCGAGGTGGACCATACCGGCCACCTCTCGCGCATCACCATCGTCACCGCCGGGACCCCGCAGGTGATCGAGCAGATCAAGGCGCAGCTGGGCCGGATCGTGCCGGTGCATGATGTGCATGACCTGACCGTCGAAGGCTCATCGGTCGAGCGCGAACTGGCCATGCTCAAGGTGGTGGGCGAAGGCGACAAGCGGGTCGAGGCGCTGCGGCTGGCCGATATCTTCCGCGCCAATGTGGTCGACAGCACGCTGAACTCGTTCATTTTCGAGATCACAGGCGCGCCTGACAAGATCGACGCCTTTGCCGATCTGATGCGGCCCCTGGGCCTGATCGAAATCGCCCGCACCGGCGTAGCGGCCTTGCTGCGCGGCGAATGATCCAACGGACCCCGAGCGATCCCGGCGCTCTCGGGAGCCGGGATTGCCCGAATTCGGCATCAGCCGGCACGCATATCGCATGGCGTGCCCGTGCCTCACTCGCTTCTCATTTAAGTTAACAGTCGAGTGTAATAGGTTACTTGCAATGCGCAAATAGCCTGTTTTGCTATTGCTTTTCGGAAGCGCGCCGTTAACGTTCTGCGCAAATCGGCGCCGCTCCGGCGTCGGTGGAGTGAAGAATACGATTTTCGGCCAACGCTCAAAGGCAACGCCTTTGCCGTTCCTGTTTCGGGCCACAACGGAACCCCGAACTTGGGACATGTATGAACGAACCGACACGCAGCCCGGCAGAATTTCGCAATATGTTTGGCGCCAATCTGCGCCAACTCGCCAGCGAATACCCCACCATATCGGGACTGACTCAGCAGTTGGGTATCAACCGGACCCAGTTCAATCGCTACCTATCCGGCGAAAGTTTTCCACGGCCCGACGTTCTGGACCGGATCTGCCGGTTCTTTCAGATAGATGCGCGTATCCTGTTGTCGCCGCTGGACGAGCTTTTGGCGGATGAGCCCCTGCTGACGGGCAAAACGCTTGGCAATTTCTTGGGCGTCGTTGGCCATGGAGCAAAGGACGAGTTTTTCCCGACCGGTTTCTATCGCACGTCACGACCCTGCCCCGACGGCGTAAATCACTATGTCGTCGCTCTGGTCCACGTTACAAGAACCGGCCCGAACCTGTTCATCCGGGGGTTTGACCCAGTCGAACTCGCGCGGCGGCGGGGATCAAGTCCATCACCGCAAGCGCGGGAATTCCGAGGGTTTGCCTCACCACTGGATCAGGGTGTGGCTTTGGTTCTGTCACACCGCGAAGCCAAAAACGGAACGCTGTGTTTCCTGACCCATGCGCCCAACCACGGCAATGACTTCTGGATCGGCACCTTGATGCGCACCAGCCAAGCCAACGGTGCACGCAACCATCCGGCACCAGTTATCTACGAACACCTGGGCTCGAATCTTGGCGCGGCGCTCAGTGCCGCGCGGATGGCGGGGTTGGTTGCGAGAGAAGACCTGCCCGGAGGTCACTCTGACCTCTTACATCCGGACGACACCGAAACGTGACTTCAAAAATGTCGCTGTGAGAAACGTCGGCGTCGCGGAACTTGAAGCATGTGACTGAGACTCATGCCTTGCTGTGCGCAAGTGAAGGAGCAAGCCATGTCCACAGAAGCGACCAACCTGAACGATGTCCGGCAACCGATCGAGCGCGCCAATGGCCTGCCCAACGCGCATTACACCGACCCCGATGTGCACGCGGAAGAGACGCGCGCCCTGATGCTCGATGGCTGGGCCGGGCTGGCGGTCGCAGCGGATGTGCCCGAACCGGGCGATGCAGTTCCGATGGAGTTTCTGGGCATACCCCTGCTGCTGCTCCGCGACCGTGAGGGTCAGGTGCGCGTGTTCCAGAACATCTGCCGCCATCGCGGCATGATTCTGGTCGATGAGCCGCGCAAGATCGAGGGTGCGATCCGCTGCCCCTATCACAGCTGGTGCTATTCGACGCAAGGAAAACTGGTCTCGACCCCGCATGTGGGTGGCCCCGGTCAGAACACCCATGACGGCATAAAACGCGAGGATCTGGGCCTGATCGAGGTGCGCAGCCATATCTGGCGCGAGGTCGTGTGGATCAACGTCTCGGGCACCGCACCCGGCTTTGAAGAGGCCAACGCCAAGCTGATAGCGCGGTGGGCGGAATTTGACAAACCGCTCTATCATGGCGGCGCGGACAGCGCGTTCCGGCTGGACGTGAACTGCAACTGGAAGCTGGCGGTCGAGAACTACTGCGAAAGCTACCACCTGCCCTGGGTGCATCCCGGGCTCAACAGCTATTCCCGGCTGGAGGATCACTATCATATCGAGGAACCGGGGCAGTTCTCGGGTCAAGGCACTCTGGTCTACCGCCAATTGACCGGTGAAGCCGATCAGGTGTTCGAAGATTTCGACGGGCTGAGCGCGAAATGGGACACGGCCGCGGAGTACATTGCGGTCTTTCCCAATGTGCTGCTGGGCATGCATCGCGATCATGCCTTTGCCATCATCCTGGTGCCCGAGGCGATGGACCGCACATCCGAGCATATCCATCTGTTCTACGCCACGCCCGAACCCGACGCGGAACTGCGCATGAAAAACACAGAACAGTGGAAGGTGGTGTTCGAAGAGGATGTCTTTGTTGTCGAAGGCATGCAGCGTGGGCGCGCTGCGCCCGGGTTCGATGGCGGGCGGTTCTCGCCGGTAATGGATGGGCCGACGCACCTGTTCCACGATTGGGTGGCCGGGCGGCTGCAAGCCCATCGCCAGCAACTGGCAGCGGAATGAGCGATCTGGACGCGCGGCTGCTAGCCGCGCATGCCACTGGCGACCAAGTAGCTCTGGCGGCGCTTTATGAAGAGGCCGCCGATGCCGCAGGCGGCGAGGATGCCTGCGGCTTCTACCTGACCCATGCTTATGTCTACGCACTTGAGGCAGGCCTGCCGCAGGCCGACAGGTTGCGCGAGCGGTTGGCAGCGATGGGACGGGAAACACCGGAGGTCTGATGCACGCGGGGGCGCTCCCGCCCGTCGTCGATGCCCCTTACGGGGGCACCTCCTCCGGTTGAGCCCGGCGACGCGCAAGCAAGCTTGCGCGCCGAGGGCACGTCAGGTGGCGGGGGCTGGATCGCCCTCGGTTTCGGACGCGATCTGGCGGTAGAGGTGCCAGCTGGAGTGGCCCAGCCACGGCAACACCACGAGCAGTCCCAGAAACCACGGGATCAGTGCCGCGAAGGTAAGCACCGCGATGAACGCAGCCCAGGATAGCATCACCACCGGGTTGGTGGTCACATAGCTGTAGCTTGAGATCATGGCGGTGACGAAATCCAGCTCACGATCCAGCAGCATCGGGATCGACAGCACCGTGATCATGTAGAGCAGCAGCGCGAAGAGCGCACCTACAACGGTGCCAAAACCCAGCATCATCAACCCGTTGAAGGTAAAGAACACGTCAAAGGACGTGGTGATGTTGGTCATTGTCGTAAGGCCTAGGAACAGAGCAAAGATCATGTGGCCAAGGAAGAACCAGAACATGAAGACCACGACGATGATGGCGCAGATGGAGGGGAGTTGACGCCGCCCCTGCTGGATCACGATGCCGAAGATCGCGCCATGTTCCAACGCGCCGCCTTGATCCAGACGATGCGAGACCTCATAGAGGCCAACAGCTGCAAACGGACCGATCAATGGAAACCCTATCGCCGCCAGAACCAGCCAGTATGTCGTTCCGGTTTGCGCCGTGACCCAGGCCATGAAAAGTCCCGCCAGTACATAAAATCCCGCGAAGACCAGGCCGAACGCCGGTGCGCGCATAAAATCCCGCCATCCCCGCCTAAGGGCCACACGCAGCATATCGAAACTCGCGGCCCTGAGAGGCGGAACACCAAAGGGTCTTTCCATCTCAGCCTGTTCCATGTGAACTCCTCCCTTTTGTCCGGCGGGTCACAGCGCCGGTGTCTTCTGCGGCAATTCGGTCGCCTGATGATAAGCTGCGCCCAAAGCAAGCAGCGCCGCATCGCTACCGCGTGAGCCAAAGATCTGGAGCCCCATCGGCAGGCCTCCTGCCCCGAACCCGGCGGGTGCGGCCAGGCAAGGCAGGCCCAGCAGGCTGACCGGTACCACCACTTCCATCCAGCGGTGATAGGTGTCCATCGCCTGCCCCGCGATCTCTTTGGGCCAGGGCAGCGTCACGTCAAAGGGCCAGACCTGCGCGGCGGGCAGGATCAGCGCGTCGTAGTCCTCAAACAGGGCCGCCGCGCATTTGAACCATTCCGACCGGGTCAGGCTGGCCTGGTGCACCTCCATTGCGCGCATCACCAGACCGCGCTCCAACTCCCACTGCGCGCTGTCCTTGAGCTGCGCCTTGTGCTCGGCCAGCGGGGCGAGTCCAGCAGCGACGCTCCATGAACGCAGTGTGATCCAGCTGTTCCAGATCCGTTCAGCCTCAAAGGGCGGTTCAACCGGTTCCACGTGACAGCCCAGTTCGGTGAACACACCCAGCGCCGCTTCGCACAAGGACAGGATACCCTGCTCCATCGGAAACGCACCACCCCAATCGCCCAGCCAACCAATCCGTAGGACATGGGCTCGCGCAGGCGCAACCGGTGAGACAGTCTGACTGGCAAAGGGATGCGGCTGGCGCGGATCGGGACCTGAGATCACGTCGAGCAGAACGCCCAGATCCTCGGGGGTGCGGGCCATCGGACCCAGCGTCGACAGTTGGTGCAGGAAGGTATCGCCCAAGGGCTCGGAGGGCACCCGGCCCCAGCTTGGACGGAACCCGTAGACATTGTTCCACGCCGCCGGGTTGCGCAGGCTGCCCATCATGTCGGACCCATCGGCCAGCGCTGTCATGCCCGTGGCCAGCGCCACCGCCGCACCGCCCGAGGACCCACCGCAGGATCGGGACGGATCATAAGGGTTACACGTCGCGCCGTAGACAGGGTTGAACGTGTGCGACCCCAGACCGAATTCCGGCACACTGGTCTTGCCGATCAGAATGGCCCCCGCCGCCCGCATCCGCGCGGCGATCAGGTCGTCGGATTTCGGCACGGTGTGCTGGAAGATAGGCGAGCCTTGGGTCGAGGCAATCCCGGCCACATTAACGAGATCCTTGACCGCGATGGGCAGCCCGTGCAACGGCCCGCGCCGGGGCCCGGCATCCACCGTCTCGGCTTCGGCCATCAGCTCATCCGCATCGCGCAGCGCCACGATGGCGTTGACCGTCCCGTTGACCTCATCAATCCGGTCCAGCGTCGCCCGCATCAGGTCAGCCGCACTCAAACGCCCCGAGGACAGGGCGGAGAGCAGGTCAATCGCAGAAGATCGGATCGGGTCCATCAGGCGCTACCTTGGGTTGCTCGAGGTCAGCGTAACGGCGGGTCTGCTCCATTTAAACCCACTGTTTCAATGTATCTTTTCCGCGGGCAGCCGAGTGCCGAACCGCCCTGCTCGCCAAATCCTACCGTCGTGCAGCGGCACCGAAATGCAGCTTGCTTTCCGGCCCGATCCAGTATCTCAGGCAAACCGCGATGACGCCGAAACTTAGTACCAGCCACAAACCGCCCCAGAGAGCGGGCGAACCGCCGAATTGCTCGGACAATTGATAGGCATCTGACCGCACGCCGGTGCGCCGGATCGTATCGTCGAAGATGTCATAGGGGACGTAGATCGCGCTTGTCAGCCCGATAACCCGAAGCACCATGTCGCTGACACGGTGGTCGCAAAACCAGGCCGTCGCCAGCATTCCTGTGCCGGCCACAATACAAAACCCAAACCGAAACAGCTCTCGGATATACAGCACGGCCACCAGGAGACACAAGAACCCGAACAGGCCGAGCACCAGCCGGTCTGCATTCGTACGCAGCGCGATCAGCAGCAGCGTCACTCCGATCAGCAGCGACCCGACATAGCCAGCGGACGCAATGACGAACCCGTTCCCACCCCGCGTGACCGCGTAACCGCCCTGCTGGGTAGAAAGCGAAATCCTCTCAACCGAGCCACCCGTCATCAGCGCCGCAAAAGCGTGCGCCAGCTCGTGCAGAAACACCACGAGTATCTTCAGCGGCAGGACCAAAGGGGTGTTCCAGAGGAGGAACACCAAGGCAGTGATCAGGATAAGTTGCCAGTGACCTTGGAGTGTCTTCATACTCGGCATCACGCCGCGATGGGCAGAGAATGTCAAACAGGCAGTTTCGGTATTGACGGCCGCCCGCTGAAGAGCAATCCAATAAAGAAGTGCGTGTCAGGTCCGCGGTCAGTTCTATCCTCACAGCTTCATAGCTTCGGCATAAGGAAGGCAGGGGCGTTCTCTGGACCATTTCAGCACGTTGCGGCACTCCTTGTCGTCAACTTGAGCTGCCAAGGCAATGAAGCTTTCGTCGACAACTAATCTAGGACGCGTGGCCAGTCCCACCCCAAATCTATTAGCTACCGGACTCTCATCAGACAAAAGTTCTCTGAGTATCTCGACAGACACTGGTCTGGCGCGGCGCAGACGAAATATGGTTTTGCCAAGGTAGTTCGGAAGTTCTTCGAAGATGGTTCCCGGATACATCTCCGCAGTTTTGAGAACGCCAACATCCAGCATAGCACGCTCGCAAGACTGGACAAAAAACATCGCAATTCGTTGAACAAACGGGTCAGGATCATCCAGTAGTTTGATAACTTTGCCCAGAGCAAAAGCATCGAACTTTGTTGCACACTCTTTCAACACGATGATTGCGGTACCACGTATTTGCGGGTCTGAATTGCCCAAGTGTGGAACAATGTCATCGATAAGGCACCGTGCCTTCGGGCCGAGTTCGTAAATGATATACGAGCCGAGACTTAAAATGGCCGGATCGTCAGATACCAGCAAAGGCCTTAGGTTTTCTATCGGAAAGCTGTTTCGGAAGGCAGACACCAACTCCTGACTGAAATCAGTCTCCTTGCCAGACATGACAAGCTCAATCATTTTTTCGGGGGACATCTTAGTTCGGCTCTGAACAGGCCGCGTCTATTAATCACTGTGGCACGATATCAACCGTTTGCGGAATAGACAACTGCGGTGAGCTTCCTAGGTTATGAAGCGCATAACCAACACTCACAAAACCAAGCCCAAGAATACCAATCAATCCTCAGCCTGCGCCTCGGAGCGGCTCTTGCCCGCTACGTTCAGCGCCAGCGTCGCGGCCATGAACCCGTCCAGATCACCGTCCAGCACACCCTTGGTGTCTGAGGTCTCGTGGTTGGTGCGCAGGTCCTTGACCATCTGGTAGGGCTGCAACACGTAGGACCGGATCTGGTTGCCCCAGCCCGCGTCGCCCTTGCTCTCATGCGCTTCGTTGATGGCCGCGTTGCGGCGGTCCAGCTCCAGCTGGTAGAGCCGCGATTTCAGCGCCTTCATGGCGATGTCGCGGTTCTGGTGTTGCGATTTCTCGGAACTGGTCACCACGATCCCCGTCGGGTGGTGGGTGATCCGCACGGCCGAGTCGGTGGTGTTGACGTGTTGACCGCCGGCACCCGAGGACCGGTAGGTGTCGATGCGGATGTCGGCCGGGTTCACCTCGATCTCGATATTGTCGTCCACTACCGGATAGACCCAGACCGAACTGAAAGATGTGTGCCGCTTGGCGGCGCTGTCATAGGGCGAGATGCGCACCAGCCGGTGCACGCCGCTTTCCGATTTCAGCCAGCCATAGGCGTTGTGGCCGGAAATCTTGTAGGCTGCCGACTTGATCCCGGCTTCGTCGCCCGCGCTTTCCGACTGCAGCTCGACCGTATAGCCCTTTTTCTCGGCCCAGCGAACATACATCCGTGCCAGCATCGAGGCCCAGTCGCAGCTCTCGGTGCCGCCCGCGCCCGCGTTGATTTCAAGAAAGGTGTCGTTGGTATCGGCCTCACCATCCAGCAGCGCCTCAAGCTCTTTCTCGGCAGCCTTCTCTTGCAGCGCCTTCAGCGCCTCTTCGGCATCGGTGACAACCTCTTCATCCTCTTCCATCTCGCCCAGTTCGATGAGCTCGATATTGTCGCTGAGATCGGTTTTGATCCCCTCATAGGTCTCGATGGCATCCACCAGCGCCTGACGCTCGCGCATCAGTTTCTGTGCGCCCTCGGGATTGTCCCAAAGGTTCGGGTCCTCAACCCGCGCGTTGAACTCCTCCAGCCGGTGCGGCGCGGTCTCGTAGTCAAGCCGCTGGGCCAGCAGCTCCAGCGATTTCTCGATATCCGACACGATGTTCTGGGTCTCGGCGCGCATGGTAGGTCCTGCAATTTCGGATCGTCTGAGGCGTTCTGATAGACCAGCGCCCCGGGCGGGGCAAGCGGTCAGTAAAGCCCGCCGGAACTGACCGTGCCGAAGTTGGCCTTGGGGCCCACGGTGGTGGTTTGTCCAGTCGACGTGCGAACTTGCTGGCCCGATTGCTGCACTTCTTCGAACAGCGGCAGGTTTGATCCCATGGCAAAGCCACCATCGTAGGCCAGACCAAAGATCGGCTCAGCGCCATCACGGAAATACTCGGCCACCACGTACTCGCCCGAGGCGTTGTCCGGCAGTCGCGCACCGGTGAACCGGTCAATCTTGATGAAATGCCCGCCCGGCGGCACGTCGAAGGGGCCACCACCGTATTTCGCCACGGCCTTCTCCATGAAGCTCTGGAACACTGGCCCGCACATGGACCCGCCATAGGCGCCCCGCCCCATCGGGCGCGGACGGTCATAGCCGATATAGCAGCCTGCCACGATGTTCGAAGTAAAGCCGATGAACCAAACATCCTTGGCATCGTTAGTGGTACCGGTCTTGCCCGCCGTCGGCACCTGCAGCTTGACCACGCCGCTCGCTGTGCCGCGTTCGACCACGCCGCGCATCATCGAGGTCAGCTGATAGGCGGTGATCGCGTCCATCACCTGTTCGCGGTCGGTGACGATCTTGGGCGCGGCGTTCGGGGCAATCTGATCCGAGTTGCAATCCACGCACTCGCGGTCGTCATGGCGGTAGATCGTCTTGCCGAACCGGTCCTGAATCCGATCCACCAGCGTCGGCTCCACCCTCTCGCCGCCATTGGCGAACATCGCATAAGCCGCGACCATCTTGTAAAGCGTCGTCTCTTCTGACCCCAAGGCGTTGGCCAGATACGGTCCCATGTGGTCATAGACCCCAAACCGCTCGGCATAGCCCGCGACCACGGGCATCGAGACCTCCTGCGCCAGACGGATTGTCATCAGGTTCCGCGAGCGTTCGATGCCTGTGCGCAACGGCGTCGGTCCGTAAAACTTGTTCGACGCGTTCTTGGGCCGCCACAAGCCCTGCGGTGTGTTCACCTCGATGGGCGCGTCCACGACGATGGTCGCCGGGCTGTAGCCACTGTCGAGCGCTGCGGCATAGACGAAGGGCTTGAAGCTCGATCCTGGCTGACGTTGCGCCTGGGTGGCACGGTTGAAGACGGAACCCTGGTACGAGAACCCGCCCTGCATCGCCAGAACCCGTCCCGAGTTCACATCCATGGCGACGAAGCCACCCTGCACCTCGGGGACCTGCCGCACCGACCACTGGCCTTCCTCGCCTTCGCGCACCAGCACGATATCGCCGCGCTTGAAGTTGGCCGCGAAATCGCCCTGCATCCACTTGATGTCCGAGCGCGGCACCACGCCGTCCGCCGGGCCGTCCTCGATACCTACCGTCAGTTGCTGATCGGCGACCTCCATCACGACTGCCGGATACCACCGGGTCGGAAGGATCACGTCGCGTGGCACTTCGACCAGCGCCAGCGCCTGCCGCCAAGCATCCTCCTCCGCCAGCTTCTCCTCGGCAATCACCTCACCGGTTCCGCGCCATTTCCCGCGCGAGCGGTCGTATTTCTCCAGCGCCTCGCGCAATGTGCGGGCCGCCTCGACCTGCATTTCCTCGTCGATTGAGGCGCGCACGCTGAAGCCGCCGGTAAAAAACTCGCCCTCGCCGAAATCCTCGCTCAACTGCCGGCGAATCTCGTCGGTGAAATAATCGCGCGGTGGCAGCGCGGTGCGGAAGCTTTCGAAATCGCCATTCTGGACCGAGCGTAAGGGCTCATTGACCTCGGCATCATAGGTGGCCTGATCGATATAGCCGTTCTCGCGCATCTCGCGCAGCACATAGTTGCGCCGGGCCAGCAACCGCTCTTTCTGGCGCACCGGGTGATAGTCCGACGGTGCCTTGGGCATCGAGGCCAGCATTGCCGCCTCGTGCGGCGCCAGTTCAGACAGGGTCTTGTTGAAGTATGTCTGCGCGGCGGCGGTCACGCCATAGGAGTTCTGGCCGAGGAAAATCTCGTTCATGTAGAGCTCAAGGATCTGCTCCTTGTCGAGCGTGTCTTCGAGCCGGGCGGCCAGAATGATCTCCTTGATCTTGCGCTCAGCCCGGCGGTCGCCGGACAGCAGGAAGTTCTTCATCACCTGCTGCGTGATGGTCGACGCGCCGCGCACCGTCTCGCCGCGCGATTTGATCGCCTCGAACCCGGCCGCAGCAATACCGCGAATGTCATAGCCCTGATGCGAATAAAAGTTCTTGTCCTCGGCGGAAATGAAGGCCTGCTTGACCAGAGCCGGGATCTCTTCCGAGGGCGTGAACAGACGCCGCTCCTGCGCGAACTCGTCGATCAGGTTGCCTTCGCCGGAATAGATCCGGCTGATGGTCGGCGGCTTGTATTGGGCCAGAGATTCATGGCTGGGCAGATCGCGCCCATACATCCAGAACACCCCGCCGATGGTCAGGGCAACCATGAAAATACCAAGCGTCACGAGGCTGAAGATCGCCCCGAAGAAGGAAAGAATGAACCGGATCACGTTACTGCCTTTTTTCCGCGGTGCCGCCTATATAGTCACGCCCCCTGGCGGGGTCAAAACCGACGGCACGATTTGGCCGCCCCATTATACACATTGCCGCCACATCCGGCGTTCAAATCTTCTTCTGTTCAGAAATATCCCGGGGGAGTCGCCAAAGGCGACGGGGGCAGCGCCCCCTCTGCCCTCTCCTTCAATTGCGCACCAGCGGTTGTTTTGCCCGATCCGCATCGCGCCAATTCTGCAAGCCATTTCGAATTCCTTGCGCCATCGCCGCGCGCCACTCCGGGGTGCGGATGTTCTTCAGGTCGCGCGGGCTGGACAGGAACCCCAACTCAATCAGAACCGAGGGGATGTCGGCGGCCTTGAGTACCGAAAACGACGCCTCCCGCACGGGACGCCGGTTCATTGGCCCCCCCTGCTGCGCCATGCCCTGCGCCAGCGCACCCGCCAGCGCCCGGGTGCGAGGCCGGGTTTCTTGCCGGGCCAGATCCAGCAGGACGTCGGCCACCTGATCGTCCGTAGCACTCAGATCGACCCCCGCCAGCAGATCGCCCCGGTCATGCCGTTCGGCCAGCTTGGCGCTGGCGATGTCCGAGGCGTCCTTGGACAGCACATAAACCGCCGCTCCGTGCGCCAGCCCCTCGGACAGCGAATCGGCGTGCAGCGAGATGAACACATCCGCCCCCGCCCGGTGCGCCAGCGTGATGCGGCGTTCCAGCGAGACGAAATGGTCGCCATCGCGGGTCAGTTCCACCTCGAACCCGCCTGAGCGCAAGAGCAGCTCGCGCAATTCGCGGGCAAAGGTCAGCATCAGGGTCTTTTCGTCAGAAACGCCGGTCTCGGCTCCCGGATCAATGCCGCCATGACCGGGATCGAGCACTACCCGCAGCAGAGCGTCGGGACCACGCGGCGCGGGTGCCACAACCTGCGCAGGCTCCGGTAAATCCCACCGCGGGTCCTTCGGTGCACCTGCGGCGGCTGCGAATTCCTCTGCGCCAACGGGCTGCATCTGCAGCCGGAGGACGGCGGCGCCCGTTACCGGATCGACCCGCAGCTCTGCCTGTTCGACACCGAGAGGTTGCCCCAGATCCAGCACCATCCGGGACCAGCCGGGCACATAGGTGCCGAACTGCGCTTGTGCGATCCGGTCGGTTTGCAAAAGGTCACGGGCGCTCAACCCGGTCCAGTCCACCTCCTGAAAATCCAGCACCAGCCGAGGCGGGTTGTCGAGCGTGAACAGCCGGTACGGCACCCCTTGGCTGAGCGTCAACTCCACCCGCACACCGTCGCGCCCTGCGGCCATGATGCGGCTGGCCTCGGCGTCGATGCGCGCCAGCCCGCTGAACTCCTGCGCCAGCGCACTGCCCGCCAGCCCCAAGACCAGCGCAAAAATGCTGAAAAATCTGCTCATTGCCTCAGCTTTCCGAGATCGTTTGCGCGGACCTTACTGCATGTCCGGTGCTTTGTGAACGAAAAGCCGCCCTCAGCCCCGGGCCTGCATGAACGCCTTGAGCCGTGCCAACCCCTCTTCGATGTCGGCGGTCGCGCGGGCATAGGAGAACCGCAGCGTCCGGTGTCCCCGAACCGGATCGAAATCCAGTCCCGGCGTCACCGCCACCCCGGCCTTGTCGAGGATCTCCGCCGCAAGGGCGCGGCTGTCTTCGGTCAGGTCCGACACATCGGCATAGACATAGAACGCCCCATCCGGCGGCGCGATATCGGTGAACCCGGCCCCGGGCAGCCCTTTCAGCATCAGCGCGCGGTTGGCGCGGTAAACATCCAGATTGGCCTGCAACTCTTCCTCGCACTCCATCGCGGCAAGGGCCGCCACCTGACTGGCATGGGGGGCGCAGATGAACATGTTCTGGGCGATGCGCTCGATGACGCGGACATGATCCTCGGGCACCACCATCCAGCCGACGCGCCAGCCGGTCATCGAGAAATACTTGGAGAACGAGTTGATGACATAGCATTCATCGGTCAGCTCCAGCGCGGTCACCGCCTTGGCCTCGTATTCCAGCCCGTGATAGATCTCGTCGCTGATGAAGGACGCCCCCTGCCCCTGCGCCGCCTCGATCAGAGACCCCATGGCGGCATGATCCAGCATGGTTCCCGTAGGGTTGGCCGGAGATGCCACCATCAACCCGGCCAAATCGAGCCCCGCGAAATCGTTGGGCACCGGTTGCAGGCGATTCTCGGGCGCAGTCGGCAGGTCCACCGGCACCAGCCCGAGCGCGCGCAGGATCTGTCGATAAGACGGATAGCCGGGCGCACCGATCCCAACCCGATCGCCAGTGTCAAAAAGCGCCGTGAAGGCCAGCAGAAACCCGCCCGACGAGCCGGGCGTAACCACCACCCGTTCGGGGTTCAGATCGACCCCGTACCACTCACCGTAAAGCCGTGCGATTCGCTGCCGCAATTCGGGCAGGCCAAGCGCCACGGTATAGCCCAGAGAACCCGTTTTCATTGCCCCTTCCAGCGCCGCCAGAGCCCCCTTGGGCGCGCCGGTTCCGGGCTGGCCCACCTCCATGTGGATGATGCGCCGTCCGGCTTCTTCGGCCCGCCGCGCGGCCTCCATCACGTCCATCACAATGAAGGGATCGACTCCTGACCGGGTTGAGTTTCTCATGGCCTTCTCCCATGTTGCGGCCATGGCTTTTGATCGCGTATCCCGGCTGGCGTCAATCCCGGCCCTTGTACTGACGTCGGTGATGTATCTGATATCCGCGATCCCCGCCGCCGCGGTTGGGCTGCTACGCGATCCCGATGTCGAACACGGGCTGCGCGAACTGGCCTTTCCCATCCTTCGTGCCGCCGGACTGAACACCAACCGGGTGCGGGTGCTGCTGGTCAATGACGACCGCTTCAACGCCTTCGTGATCGACCACAACACGATCTTTCTGAATTACGGCCTGATCCTGAAGGTCGAGCGCCCAGATATCCTGCAGGCGGTGATCGCGCACGAGGCCGCCCATATCGCCAACGGCCACATCTCGCGCCGCGTCGCCAATCTGCAAAGCGCGCAGCGGCTGGCAGGTCTGGGCACTGCGCTGGCCATCGCTGCCGCCGCCGCTGGCGCCGGCGAGGCTGCACCCGGTCTTGCCGTCGGCATCCAAAGCTCGGCCCTGCGCAGTTTTCTCGGCCACACCCGTGCCGAAGAAGCCTCGGCCGACCGCTCCGCCGCCAGCTATTTGCGATGGGCCGATATCTCACCCCGCGGGCTGGTCGATCTGCACCGCACTTTCTCCGGGCAGGAACTTCTAGGCCCAAACCAGCAGGACCCCTATATGCGCTCGCACCCGCTGACCCGCGACCGGGTCCGCGCCGCCGAGGCTTATCTCGCTACCCATGACGACCGGGCACCGCCCAATCCGAATGCCGACTACTGGTTCGCGCGCGTCAAGGGCAAAGTCTCGGCCTTTACCCGCGCGCCATCGTGGACGCTGCGCCGGGCGCCTGAGGAACAAGCCCGCGATATCCGCCTGATGCGCGAGGCCGTGGCACACCACCGCAACAACAACCTGCCCAAGGCCCGCGCTGCCATCGACGGCGCGCTGGCGATCCGGCCTGACGATCCGTTCTACTATGAACTCAAGGGCCAGATCCTGATGGAAAACCGCAAACTTCAGGGCGCGCTCATCGCCTACAAGACTGCGGTGGAAATGGCGCCCCGCGACGCGCTGATACTCGCCGGATACGGCCGCGCGCTGCTAGCAGCGGATCAGCCAAAACAGGCGCTGGAGATACTGGAACAAGCCCGCGCCCGCGACTATCGCAACGCCCGCATGATGCGGGATCTGGCGATGGCGTATGCCAAGACCGGCAAGAACGGCATGGCCTCGATGGTCACCGCCGAACGCTTCGCCCTGCAAGGCCGCATCAAGGATGCGGGAATTCACGCCAAACGCGCCATTGGCCAGTTGCCCGAGGGTTCTCCGGGTTGGCAACGGGCCCAGGATGTGCTGATTGCATCCGAACGCGCGCAGAAAAGGAAAAGAAGATGATGCTCAGATTTGCCGCCCCGGCCCTTACGGCCCTGACCCTGATCTCGGCCCCCGCGCAGGCGCTGGACCTGAGCGCAATGAGCGCCGAGGAGCGCGAGGCCTTTGGCGCGCAGGTGCGGGAATATCTGCTGGAGAACCCCGAGGTGATCCTGGAGGCGATCAACATCCTTGAAGAACGCAACGCCGCCGCCGAGGCGCAGGCGGATCTGGAGCTGGTAGCGGCCAACACCGACGCGCTGTTCAATGACGGCTATAGCTGGGTCGGTGGCAACCCGGACGGCGACATCACGCTGGTCGAGTTCATGGATTACCGCTGCGGCTATTGCCGCCGGGCCGTACCCGAGGTCGCCAAGCTGCTGAAAGAAGACGGCAATATACGGCTGGTGATCAAAGAGTTCCCGATTCTGGGTGAGGCCTCTGTAATCTCTTCTCGTTTCGCAGTGGCGACCAAACAGGTCGCGGGCGGTGAGGCCTATAAACAGGTCCATGACGCGCTGTTGGAATTCAGCGGCGAGGTGGGTGAGGTCACCCTGCGCCGCATCTCGGACGGTCTGGGATTGGACACCGAAGCCATCGTCGCGGCGATGAACAGCGACGAGGTGACCCGCGAGATCACCGAAACCCGCGCGCTGGCGCAACGGTTGCAGATCTCGGGCACGCCGACCTTCGTTCTGGAAACCGAGATGCTGCGCGGCTACCTGACCGCCGACCAGATGCTTGAGATCGCCGAAGGCATTCGCGCCAACAAGAGCTGATGATCGGAGGGGCGGGTTTACCGCCCCTTTGTTGATCTGTTGCCCTCCCGAACCTCGACGTGGAAGCATGCCCATCTCGTAGATGCGCTGCTTTGCCCCTTGTCACCACTACACTTCTGTTCGTCGCTTCAAAACCGTGATCGGCTTTAGCTATCTTGGCATTTCCACTCCGAGTTCGATCCCATGCAGGCTTTACAGCCGCGTAATTCGCCGTTTCTTTGATCTCAACTCGGCAACTTGTCCGAGCGAGGCGGGTGTTTAACCTGCAATGGCCGGCGACTGGCGCGACAGGAATCAAAACATGACAAAAGACCTTGGCACAGAGCAATTCCCTAAGGCCCGGCTGCTCGCCAATCGGACACCGCTTGAGCGGCTGGACCGGTTGTCGGAACATTTCGGCCTCGACCTCTGGATCAAGCGCGACGATCTGACGGGGCTGGGCGGCGGCGGCAACAAGATCCGGCAGTTGGACTACTATATGGGCGCAGCGCTGGCAGACGGCGCCGATACGATCCTGATTACGGGCGCGGTACAGTCGAACTATGTGCGCTCGGCGGCAGCGGCGGCAGCCAGACTGGGGATGCAGGCCATCCTGCAGCTTGAGGACCGGGTGCCTGGGATGGACGACACGTATCGCACCTCGGGCAATGTGCTTCTCTGCCAGATTCTGGGGGCCGAGCACATGTTCTATCCTGAGGGCGAGGATGAGGCCGGGGCGGATCGCGCGCTCTATGCCCGTGCCGAGGCCCTGCGCACCGAGGGGCGCAGGCCGTATGTCATTCCGCTGGGGCTGGATGCGAAGCCGCTGGGCGCTCTGGGATATGTGGACGCGGCGCGGGAAATCCTCGATCAGGGGCCGGAGTTTGACGCCATCGTGGTGGCATCGGGAAGCGGCGCGACGCATGGGGGACTGCTTTACGGGCTCAGGCGCCTCGGGTCGCAAGTGCCGGTGCACGGTATCTGTGTGCGACGGGCGGCGGCGGCGCAGTCGGAGCGGCTGAACGTCGTGACCACAAAAATCGCGGCGCTGCTGGGGCAGGACAATCCGGTCACGCCGTCGGACATATTGACCTGGGACGGGGCGCTGGCGCCGGGATACGGGCGGATGGGCGCACAGGCGCGCGAGGCGATGACGCTGATGGCCCGGATGGAGGGTCTGTTTCTGGATCCGGTCTATACCGCCAAGACCTTTGCCGGGGTGCCGGGGCTGCTGGCGGAGGGGCAGTTGCGCCCCGGCAGCCGTGTGCTATTCGTGCATACCGGGGGTATCCCCGCCCTCTTCGCCTATCAGAACGACATAGCCGTCTGAACCCGCCCCCAGCAGGTCTGCCTAACCCGGAAGCGAGACGTCAATCGCGCGCGTGAGCTTATCGACCAGTTCGCCGATCTGCGCCTCTTCGATGATGAAGGGCGGTGCCAGCAGGATGTGATCGCCATGCTTGCCGTCGCGGGTGCCCGACATCGGATAGCAGATCAGCCCCTCGACCAGAGCCGCCTTCTTGACCTTGCCCGCAACGCCATGGGCAGGGTCGAATGGCGTCTTGCCCTCGCGATCCGCCACCAGTTCGATGCCGCGGAACAGCCCCCGGCCCCGCAGTTCGCCTACATGCGGGTGCTGACCAAGTGCGGCTTGGAGTGCGTCATGCAGCGTGTCCCCCATCACCCCGGCGCGCGCGGGCAGATCACGGCCCGTCAGTTCCCGCACCACCGCCAGCGCGGCGGCGGTGGCCACCGGGTGGCCGATATAGGTGTGGCCGTGCTGGAAGAACCCCGAGCCGTCCCGGATGGCGTCATAGATCGCGCCGGTGCAGAGCATGGCTCCGATCGGTTGATAACCGGCACCCAACCCCTTGGCGATGCACAGGATATCCGGCGTCACGCCGTCATGGTCGCAGGCAAACAGATGCCCAGTCCGGCCCATGCCGCACATCACCTCATCGAGGATCAGCAGCACGCCATACTGGTCGCAGATCTCGCGGATGCGCTTGAAATACCCCTCGACCGCCGGCACCGCGCCCAGCGTCGCGCCCACCACCGGCTCGGCCATGAAGGCCATGACGGTCTCGGGGCCGAGGCGCAGAATCTCGGTCTCAAGCTCATTGGCAACGCGCTGGCCGTAGTCGTGGCTGCTCTCGCTCTCGGCCCTTTCGGCATATTCGTAGCAGGCCGCGATATGGCTCATCTCGATCAGCAGCGGCGCGAACTGCGTGCGCCGCCATTCGTTGCCGCCCGCCGACAGAGCGCCCAGCGTGTTGCCGTGATAGCTCTGCTTGCGGGCGATCACGCGGCGGCGTTCGGGCTGGCCGATCTCAAGGTAATACTGCCGGGCCAGCTTCATCGCGGCCTCGGTCGCCTCGGACCCGCCCGAGACGAAATAGACCCGGTCCAGATCGCCGGGCGCATGTTCGATCAGCAGATCGGCCAGCGCCTCGGCCGGCTCCGAGGTCATGAAACCGGTATGGGCAAAGGCGATCTGTTCCACCTGCTCCTGCACCGCCCTGATCACTGCCGGGTTGGAATGGCCCAGGCAGGACACCGCCGCATCACCGCAATCGAGATACCGTTTGCCTTCGGCGTCGATCAGATAGCAGCCATCGCCACCGGTTGCCGTAGGCAGGGCGGATTTGGTGTGGCGGGGGAAGACGTGGCTCATGTCCGGCTCCTTTCGAGCGCATGTATCAGGGCCGCGACCGAGGCGGCATTGTCGGCCCAGGGGATGCCGTCAGCATCGGTCAGACCGTTCTCGAAGCCAACCCTCAGATCGCCGCCACGTGCGGCAGCGTCCAGCAGGCAGGCATGTTCCTGCGCACCAAAGGCGCAGACCATCCAGGGGGTTCGGGGCGGAGTGTCGTTCAAGAATGCGTCCACATCACCTGGCCGGGCCGCGTGCCCCTCGCCTTGACCCGTCGCGTAGCGGCCCAGCACGAACAGCCGGTCGATCTGACCGGACCGCACAGTGCCATCAACTTGCCAGCGGCTCAGCAGCTCGGCATCGGTGGGGTCGTAAAGGATATGCTGCACTCGCGTGCCGTGGTCCGCGCAGGTGCCATAGACCCGGTCAGCCAGTTCCGGCGCGCGGGCGATCTCTCGAACCGAGATCGAGGCCCAGCCGGGCCGCAGCTGACGCAGGCAGTCAAGCTGCGCGGGCACGTCGTAAATTCCCGCCGCCTCGGTGGTGATCTGGATCTCCATCCCGGGCGCGGTGCGGGCCAGTTCCTGCAACGCCTCGCGATAGCGCCCGGCATCGAGCGTATGCCGCCCGTCGACATCGCGCACATGCAGGTGCAGGCCGTTGGCTCCGGCGGCAAAACATGCGCGGGCGGTCTCGGTGATGGTGCCAGTGTCGACCGGCAGCGCCGGATGATCCCCCGGCCCGCGCCGCGCGCCATTGGCGGCAACCAGAATGTAAGGCTGCGGCATCGCCCGTCCCTTTCGTTGGCGGCCCTCGTCGCCGCTCAGATGGCGCAGGCCACGCACGTTTTCAATTTGCTTATTTAAAAACATATGTTTTTATCTCGCCATGCCGACCCAGACCAAATCCCAGCTCATCGTCCGGCTCAAGGCCGAGATCGACTCTCTACCGCCGCGCCTCAAGGCGGTGGCGAAGTATATCATCGACCATCCCGGCGATTTCGGGATCGATCCGGTTCGCGTCACCGCGGCCAGGATCGGCGTCAGTACCAATGCGCTGGTGCGGCTGGCCCGGCATATGGGGTTCGACGGGTTCGATCCGTTCCGAGCGCCCTTCCGTGCTGCACTGGTGACCGAGCGTGAGGACAGCCTCGGCGCGGACTGGCTGGAGCGGATGGCCCGCGACGGCGCCCAAGGGCGGATGCAGGCCGATCTGGCGCGCAACGGGATGAACATCGTGGCCCGCTCCCTGCGGCTGATGACACCGGAAAAGACGCGGACGGCGGTCGAATTCATGACCGGTGCGCGCACTTGCTATGTTACTGCTTCGCGGGCGAGCTATGCGCTGGCCTATTACTTCCACTATGTCGGGCGCATGGCGCTGCCGGGGTTGCAACTGGTGCCGCGGCACATGGGCTCGGCAGTGGACGAACTGATGGATACCGGCGCACAGGATTGCCTAGTGGCCGTCACCTTCGCGCCCTATTCCGCCGAAACCATCCAGTCGCTGCGCTTTGCCCGCCAGCGCGGGGCGCGGATCATCCTGATCTCGGACAGCGAGGTGATCGCGCCGCGCGTCGAGCCGGATCTGGTGTTGCCGGTTGCCACCCAGTCGCAACATCATTTCGAATGCTATACCGGCGCGATGGCGGTGCTGGAATGCCTGCTGGGCCACCTGATCGCCGCCGGGGGCGCCGCCGCCCACCAGCGCATCGCCGATTACGAGGCCATGCGCGAGGATACCGGCGCCTATTGGAAAGCCCCGCGCCTGCCCCGCATCCGCGAGACTTGACAAAAAGGCTCCCGCCGGGTGGCAGGAGCCCTCAAACGCGTCATCGCGGTCAGCCGGCCGCTGCCACGGCGCGACGGGTCATGACGCCGACCAGATGCGCGCGATATTCCTTGGTCCCGTGCAGATCGCCGATCATGCCGCCCGGATCGACCGAAAGCCCTGAAACCGCATCGGCGCTGAAACTGCCGGACAAGGCCTGCTCGGCCTCCGACCAGCGGAACACGCCATCCTCGGAGGCACCAGTGACCGCCACGCGGACACCGTCCGCAAACCGCGCCACGAACACGCCGACCAGCGCAAAGCGCGAGGCGGGCTGCAGGAACTTCTGGTAGTTCGCCGCCTGCGGTACCGGGAAACGAACCGAGGTGATGATCTCGCCCTCATCCAGCGCAGTGGTGAACATGCCCTGGAAATAGTCATCCGCCGCAATCTCGCGTGCATTGGTCCGGATCGTCGCACCCGAACCCAGCGCCGCCGCCGGATAACAGGCCGACGGATCGTTATTGGCCAGCGACCCACCGATGGTGCCACGATTGCGCACCGCCGGATCGCCGATATGGCTCGCCAGATTAGCCAGCGCCGGAAACGTGCCTGCCGCCTCGCTTGCCACTGTGGCGTGGGTGGTCCCGCCACCGATGGCCAACGAGCCGTCATCCTCAACACAGACGCCCTTCATCTCGGCAATCCCGCTCAGCGACACCAGCTTGGCCGGCGACGCCAACCGCTGCTTCATCGTCGGGATCAGGGTCTGCCCGCCACCCAGCGCCTGCGCGTCCTCACTGCCCAGCGCCGCCACCGCATCGGCGATGGTCGAGGGCTTCTCAAACTCGAAATTATACATTCCGTCTTTCCTTTCCGAAGAAGTCCCGGGCGCACCGCCCCTGCTTCTTCTGTTCAGAAATATCCTCGGGGGTCCGGGGGCAGACAGCCCCCGGTCCTGCCCTCTCCACTCAGCCGTTCATTGCCGCCCAGACACGCGACGGCGACACGGGCATGTCGATATGGGTGACATTCTTGCCGCCCGATTGCAGCGCGTCGATCACAGCGTTCACCACCGCAGGTGGCGAGCCGATGGCCCCGGCCTCGCCACAGCCCTTCACCCCAAGCGGGTTATGGGTGCAGGGCGTCTGACAGGAATGATCCACCTCATAGAACGGCACATCATCAGCACGCGGCATGGCGTAGTCCATGTAAGAGGCGTTCAGCAACTGCCCGCTCTCGTCATAGATCGCGTGCTCCAGCAGCGCCTGACCGATACCCTGCGCCAGACCGCCATGGACCTGACCGTCAACGATCATCGGGTTGATGATATTGCCGAAATCATCCGCCGCCGAGAACCGTTCGATGCTGACCTTTCCGGTCTCGGGGTCGACCTCGACCTCACAGGCGTAGGCCCCCGCCGGATAGGTGAAGTTGGCCGGGTCGTAGAACGCGGTCTCTTCAAGCCCCGGTTCAATATCCTCGAGCGGGTAGTTATGCGGCACGTATGCCGCCAGACAGACATCGCCCCAGGCCACCGACTTGTCGGTGCCGGCCACGCTGAACTGACCGTCCTTGAGTTCGATATCCGCTTCCGAGGCCTCCATCAGATGGGCCGCGATCTTCTTGGCCTTGTTGATGATCTTCTCGGTCGCGCGCACCATGGCCGAACCGCAGACCGCCAGCGAGCGTGAGCCGTAGGTGCCCATGCCATGCGGAATCTTCGCTGTGTCGCCATGCACGATGTTGACCATGCTCTCATCGATACCGAGCATATCGGCCACCACCTGCGGAAAAGCGGTCTCGTGCCCCTGCCCGTGGCTGTGCGCGCCGGTCATGACACTGATCGAGCCGGTGGCGTTCACCCGCACGGTGGCCACGTCATAGAGCCCGGCCCGGGCGCCAAGCTGGCCCACCAGGTTCGACGGCGCGATGCCGCAGGCCTCGATATAGCAGTTCACGCCGAGACCACGCAGCATGCCCTTGGCCTCGCTTGCGGCGCGGCGGGCGGCAAAGCCCGAGAGATCCGCAACCTCTTCCAGTTTGTCCATCGTGGCCACATAGTTGCCGGTGTCGTACTCCACCGCGACCGGCGTGGCATATGGGAACTCGGTGATGAAATTCTGCCGCCGGAGCGCAATCGGATCGACGCCCAACTCGCGCGCCGCTTTGTCGATCACGCGCTCCAGCTGGAACGTAGCCTCGGGCCGTCCGGCGCCGCGATAAGCATCGACGGGCACGGTGTTGGTGAACACCGCCTTCACGTTCACATAGATCAGCGGCGTCTTGTAGTTTCCCGCCATCAACGTGCCGTGCAGCCAAGTCGGAACCGAGCTGGCGAAGGTGCTGAGATACGCACCCATGTTCGCATGGGTTTCGGTGCGGATCGCGGTGAAGTTGTTGTCCGCGTCCAGCGCCAGTTCGATCCTGGTCACATGATCGCGACCCTGCGCGTCCGAGATGAAGGCCTCGGAGCGGGACGAGGTCCACTTCACCGGACGGTTGATGGCACGCGCGGCGAAGGTGCAGAACGCCTCTTCGGCATAATGGAAGATCTTGGTACCGAAACCGCCACCCACATCCGGGGCCACCACGCGCAGCTTGTGCTCGGGGATGCCCAGCACGAAGGCGCCCATCAGCAGGCGGATCACATGCGGGTTCTGGCTGGTGGTGTAGAGCGTCGATTCGTCGTTAGCGCGATTGTAATCGGCCACAGCCACACGCGGCTCCATCGGGTTGGCGACCAGACGGTTGTTGACCAGTTCCAGCGTTGTGACATGGGCCGCGTTGGCGATGGCCTCGTCCACGGCGGCCTTGTTCTCTTCCACAAAGCCCCAGTCATAGCAGAGGTTGCTGGTCAGATCGTCATGCACCTTGGTGGCGCCATCGGCGAGGGCCGCCTTCATGTCGATAACGGCAGGCAGATCCTCGATGTCCACCTCGATGGCCTCGGCGGCATCGCGCGCCTGTTCGGCGCTGTCGGCTACCACGGCGGCGATGGGATCGCCCACATGGCGGACCTTGCCCTGCGCCAAAACCGGGTGCGGTGGTTCCTGCATCGGCTCACCGTGCTTGTCGGTCACCTGCCAGCCGCAGGGCAGACCGCCCACGCCTTCGAAATCGGCGCCGGTAAAGATACGCACCACGCCGGGCATGGCGGCAGCCGCGTCGGTATTGATGCCGTTGATCCGGCCATGCGCCACATCCGAGCGCAGGAAATGCACATAGGCCTGGCCATGTACGTTGATGTCGTCGGTGTAATTGCCGGTGCCGGTCAGAAAGCGCACGTCCTCGCGGCGCTTGGAACTGGCTCCGATGCCACTGTCTTTGGGCATTGCTTGTTCTCCTCCCATAAGCGGTGCGTGCCGGGCACGTACCCTACAACTCTCCCCGGGCGCGTCCTCCACACGCCCGCGGTTGCGTCACTCGGCGGCGATGGCGCCCACGTCCTGACCGGACGCAGCCATGATCGCCTTGACGATGTTGTGGTAACCGGTGCAGCGGCAGATGTTGCCCTCAAGATAGGCGCGGATCTCGGCCTCGGTCGGTTGCGGGTTGTCCTTGAGCAGCGCCGCCGCCGACATCACCATGCCCGGCGTGCAGAAGCCGCATTGCAGGCCATGGTGGTCCTGAAACGCCTGCTGGATCGTGTTGAGCGTGCCGTCCTCTGCCGCCTGCCCCTCAATGGTGTCGACCTGCGCGCCGTCGGCCTCGAGCGCCAGCATGTTGCAGGATTTCACCGCGTCGCCGTCCACATGCACCATGCAGGCGCCACATTGGCCGGTGTCGCAGCCCACATGGGTGCCGGTCAGCGACAGGTGATCGCGCAGGAAGCTGGACAACAGCGTCCGCACCTCCACATCCCCGCTCACGGCCTTCCCGTTCACGGTCATCGAGACCTGTGTCATGAGATCCTCCCTTTCGATTATTCTTTCCTTGGGGTGAGTTAAACACGGCAAAAATCGTTTGAGAACAAAAATATTTCTCAATATCCCCCAAGCGGTTGCGGGTAATGGCTACGACTTAAGTCGGCAGTGGCGGACGTCCAAAGTGCCGTTACGTCACGCCTTTTTCCCGGCGCGCGGCTGTGGCCGGGTCGGGATTTCCTTGAGCAACCCGCCCACCCCCATGGCGGCGATATCGGCGCCGGTGGTGGCGATGCCGCAGGCCACGCGCGAGAGCACCCAGTCGGCGCCGTTGAGCGCCGGCGAGCGCGCGCAGCCCGGCAGGCCGATCACCGGGCGCGGGCCGAGCTGGCCCAGAAACAGCAGGTTGCCGGGATCGACGGGCATGCCGAACCGGTCCACCTCGCCCCCCGCCGCGCGCACGGCGCTGGGGGCCACGTCATGCGGGTCGGAGGTGGCCGAGCCGGTAAGGATCATCACCATGTCGCCCGCCACCGCATCGACCGCCTGCGCCAGTTCCGGCGTCCGGTGCGGAACGGTGCGAATATCGCTCAGCTCCATCCCCAGCGCTTCGACGCGGCCCTTGATGGCGGCGATGCCCTTTTCGTTGGGCGGGCCGCCAGGGATTTCGGTGATCACCAGCGCCGCCGTGTCGTGTACGGGAGTGACCAGCCGGATTGCGTCTTGGGCGGCGGCCACGGCTCGCTCTACATCCGCACGCGGCACCGCGTAGGAAATCACCTTGATCGTCGCCACCATGCCGCCCGGCCCCATCTGCTGATACTGCGGCACGGTCGCCACGGTGATCATCGGGTGGACCTGGTTAAAGCCCTCGATGGCGGCGATGTCGAGTTCGACCACGCCCGGCGCATCGGCCAGAAAGTTGACCCGGCCCGTGAAGGGCTCGGTCACACGCAGATTTGCCACCGCCGGATCGGGGGCGAGAGCGGCTGCCAGCATCTGCGCGGCCTCATTTTCATGGCAATCGTCAGGCTCCATCCGTGCCACGATGACCTCGGCGATGCCTGCCTCGGTGAGCGCGGCGAGGTGGGCGGGCTCCAGCGTCAGCCCCTTGCGCAGTTTCCGGGCGTCGGTCTGCACCGAATGGGCGAGGATGGCGCCCCCGGCCTGCGCCACCGGGACTGGGCCGAATTTCATGCCTTGCCCCGCAGCACCGCCGTCATCTGCGCTAGGATCGCCACCGCGATCTCGGACGGGCCCGCCGCCCCGATATCGAGGCCGATGGGGCCGTGAATGCGGCCGATCTGTTCCGGCGTGAACCCGGCCTGAGTCATCCGCTCCACACGCTTGGCATGGGTCCGGGTCGAACCCAGCGCGCCGATATAGAACACATCCGCCTTGAGCGCGGCAGCCAACGCGGGGTCGTCCAGCTTGGGATCATGGGTCAGCAGCACCAGCGCCGTGCGCGGATCGAGACCCAACTGCGCCACCGCCTCATCCGGCCAGTCGGTAAGGATCTTTTCGCCGGGAAAGCGCGCCTGTGAGGCGAAGGCCTCGCGCGGGTCGATAATCACCGGGTCGTAGCCCGCGATCCGCGCCATCGGCACCAGCGCCTGCGCGATATGCACGGCGCCGACCACGATCAGCCGCAGGGGCGGGTTGTGGACGGCCACGAAAGTCTGGGCGTCCTCTTCGAAGCCCGAGCGGTCCATCCGCATCCGGTCGGGGTACGCGCCGCGTTTCAGGGCCCGGTGGCCGGTCTCCATGTTGACCTCATAGGCCAGCGCCTCCCGGGTTTTGCGGGCGGATACCAGATCGGCCAGCATCGCCTCGGGCAGGACCGGGCCGACCGGCTCCACCAGAACCCGGATCGTGCCACCGCAGGCGAGCCCGACGGCAAAGGCGTCCTCGTCACTGACGCCGAATTCCAGCAGGCGCGCGTCGCCTTCCTCGATGGCCTCCAGCGCCTCGACGATCACCGCGCCCTCGACGCAGCCGCCCGAAACCGAGCCTTCGATCCGCCCGTCGCCGCCGATGACCAGCTGCGCCCCCACCCGGCGCGGGGCGCTGCCCCAGGTTTCGACCACCGTGGCCAGCGCCGCACCAATGCCCTTGCGGTGCCAGGCGAGCGCGGTTTCAGGGCTGTTGTCGAATCTCTGCATGGGCTCCTCCCAGGTGCTGGGGTTCAACATAAGGAGGATTTGGGTAAAGAAAAGCGGTCCGGCGGGAACACGGGGTCGCCGGACCGCAGGCGCGTGGCCGGTATGATAGCGAATGTGGCCACGCGTGTCGGGTGAGGCCTATTCCGCCGGTTGGGTCTGCGCGGGCTGGCCCATCAGCCGCTTGGGCAAGGCAAAGGCCAGCGCGACAAAGCCCAGCCCCAGCACGATGCCCAGAATGTCGCCGGGCAGCGCGGTCAGCCCCTCATACTTGGCGCTCGGAACGGTCCCCAGCGTTACCTTGCCGCCTGCGATCTTGTCGAGCAGGCCCGAGGCTTTCCACGCCGGATAGCTGACCATGTAGGCGGCAGCACCCAGCAACCCGCCCGCGATGAAGAACAGCGCATCCTTGCGCCCCGAGGCGGCGGCAACCACACCGGTGCCGGGGCAGTAGCCCGACAGCGCCCAGCCCGCGCCCAGCAGCAGCCCGCCGAGGAACACGCCCAGATAGGCAGTCTTGACCGACATGTGGCCGACGTCGACCAGTCCCAGCATCTGGCCGCCGAACATCAGCACCGAGCCGGTGCCGATGGCCAGCAGGATCGTCTTGGCGAGGTTGAGGTTGGTCAGGTTCAGCATCGTGTTGATGTAGGAAGGGTTCGAAGCCCCCACCCGGTCCAGCACCGCGCCGAACGCGGCACCGATGACGATGGCAAGCAGGATCGTGGTCATGGCTCAGACCTCCTTCCGGAACAGCATAAGGGAAACGGGGATAGCGGCGGCAAAGGCCCCTGCGGCGAAGATGTAGCCTGAGAGCGCGGTCTGCATCATGCCCGACATCATGTGGCCCGAGGTGCAGCCGCCCGCCAGCCGGGCGCCGTAGAGGACGATGAAGCCGCCCAAGAAGGCCGCCACCGAGCGTTTGACGCGGCAATCGCCGAAATTGACGCGCCAGAGGGCCGGGACCCAGCGGTCATCGACGGGGATGCCGCCCCGCGCGAGCGCGGACAGAAGCCCGCCCGCCATCATGGCGATCACGAAGACAAAGGAATAGTTCAGCGGGTTGGCGACCGACTTGGCGTATTTGCCGCCGGATTCGGCCAGATAAGTGTTGGTCGAGCTATAGCCCTCGTCGGTTTTGGTCACCAGATCAGGATTGACTGCGTCCGCGACGATCCCGTCGAGGATGACGAATTGGGTTGAGACCCCGATGGGCTTGACCAGCAGGACGGCGGCAAAGAACACCAGTCCCAGCAGCAGCCCCCCGGTTTTCCAGTTCAGAGGCATGGTGTTTCCTTTCGCGAATCTTACATTCGCGAAACAGAATATATCTCACATTCTGAAATTGGAATGATTTAAATCAAACCGGGTGGCACGGACCAGACTGGCTGCACCTCAGATGTGACAGCGCTCAGCCGCGCATCTTCTTCATCACCATTCCAACAACGACCTGCACAACCATACCCGCGACGCCGCCGCCAACCAGATTGCCAAGCATGGCACCGATATCCATGCCGCCGGCAGCGTCGCCCCCAGCCGCACCCAGCAGGTCGCCCAGCAACTGACCGCCACCAACACCGCCTATCGCACCGGCGATCAGGTTCCCCATGTTCCCCATCGAATTTCCGGGTGACACCTTGCCGCCTGCGGTCCCGCCAAGAGCACCGCCAACAATCTGAGCAATAAGGTTTTCCATTTCTGTCCCTCGTTACCGTGCAACATCACACAATTCGAATGCTGAGATATGTCGGCTCGGCCTGTCAATCTTGGGCCAGTGGGAAAAAAGCAACTCAATTCACCGTAAATCAAGAGAAAGTTCTTAAGGTCAGGCCGAGAGACGCGCCAGCAGCCGGGCTTTTTCGCCGACATCGTCCGGGCGTGAGATGACCCCGGCAAGCTCTTCCAGCGACGCAATGGAATGGCCCGCCCGAAAGCTGTCCACATGCGGCAGCATCGCTGCAATTCCCCGCGCCTTGGGCGCGAAGCCTTCCCACCGAAGCAGCGGGTTCAGCCAGATCAGACGCCGTGCCGACAGGTGCAGACGCTCCATCTCGCGGGCGAGTTGATCGGGATCATCCCGGTCTAGCCCGTCGGTGATCAGCAACACCACGGCCCCCTGCCCCATCACCCGGCGCGACCAGTCGCGGTTGAAGGCGTGCAGACACTGGCCGATGCGGGTGCCACCCTCCCAGTCCTGCGCCTCGGCGCCAGCGGCGGCAAGGGCGGCGTCCACGTCGCGGGTGGCCAGGTGGCGGGTGATGTTGGTGAGCCGGGTGCCGAAGGTAAAGGCATGCACCCGCGCCCAGCCCGCGCCGCGCGCGTTCGAGACGGCGTGCAGGAAATGCAGGATGATGCGGCTGTACTGGCTCATCGAGCCCGAGATGTCACAGACTACGACCAGATTCGGCCAGCGCGGGCGTGGCACACTGCGAGCGATGTCGCGCAGTTCGCCCCCCTGCCGCATGGCAGCGCGCAAGGTGCGGGCGCGGTCGATGCGGTGACCCAGATGGCTGGTCTGTGCCCGGCGCGAAGGGATCGGCTGCACCGGCAGTTTCAGACGGGCGAGCATCCGTTTGGCCTGCGCGATCTCGTCGGAGCTCATCTGTTCGAAATCCAGCGTGCGCAGCCGTTCCTCGGAAGACATGGTGAGCGAGGCGTCAACCTCGATCTCGGTGCCGCCTTCCTGTTCTTCGAATTCCGGCAGATCGCGCTGCACGCCATCGAGCAGCGCCTCGGCGGCGCGTTTCTCGGCGGCTTGTGCATTGCGTTCTTCCTGTACGCCGCGGATGGCGGGCAGCATCATCGACATCATGTGTTCCAGATAGCGTGGATCGCGCCAATAGAGGCGGAAGATCTGGGCAAAGACGGCGCGGTGCTCGGGCCGGTTCACGAAACAGGCATGCAGGGTCCAGTAGAAATCGCGTCTCTCGGTAAACCCCGCCGCCTCGACCGCGCGGATGGCGTCGATCACCCGGCCCGTCCCAATGGGTAGCCCCGCCTTGCGCAGAGCGCGGGCGAAATGGGTGATGTTGTGGGCCAGCTTCGGATCGTCGGGGATATCGAGCGGGAGGTGTTCAGGCATCGCCCTCATGGGGGCTCTGCCCCCATACCCCCGGAGTATTTCCGAAAAGATTAAGCATCAGGCCAGTTCCAACTCGGCTTTGGCCTGATCCAGAATGCGTTTGGCCTCGGAACCCTGCAGTTTCTGGATATCGTCCTGATATTTCAGGATCGCGCCCAGCGTGTCGCCGATCACCTCGGGGCTGAGGTTGATCACATCCAGCGCCAGCAGGCATTTGGCCCAATCGATGGTCTCGGCCACGCCCGGTTTCTTGAACAGATCCTCGGTGCGCAGTTTCTGGACAAAGGCCACCACCTCGCGGCTGAGGGTTTCGGCGGCTTCGGGCGCGCGGGCATGCAGGATTTCGACCTCGCGGTCGAAATCGGGATAGTCGACCCAGTGATAAAGGCAGCGGCGCTTGAGCGCGTCGTGTACTTCGCGCGTGCGGTTCGAGGTCACCACGACGATGGGTGGTTCGGGCGCGGTGACGGTGCCAAGTTCGGGGATGGTGACCTGGAAATCGGAGAGCGCTTCGAGCAGGAAAGCCTCGAAGGGCTCATCGGTGCGGTCGAGTTCGTCGATCAGCAGCACCGGCGCGCCGTTCTCGTCCGGGCGCATGGCCTGCAACAGTGGGCGTTCCACCAGGAATTCGTCGGAGAAAAGCTCGGTCTGCAGCGCAGCACGGTCGGCTGAACCGGCGGCTTCGGCCGTGCGGATCGCGACCATCTGCGCCGGGAAGTTCCATTCATAAACGGCCGAGGCGGCATCGAGGCCCTCGTAACATTGCAGCCGGATCAGGCGCCGGTTCAACCCGGCGGCCAGCGCCTTGGCGATCTCGGTCTTGCCGACACCAGCCTCGCCCTCAAGAAACAGAGGTCGTCCCAGTTTGAGCGCCAGAAACACCACCGTGGCCAGCGCCCGACCGCAGACATAGCCTTGGGCGCCCAGCAGTTCCTGCACGGCGTCGATCGATTGCGACTGGCTCATGGTCTCTCCTTGTTGTTGCGCCCAAGAGGTCACGGCCTGCACGACAGGTCAAGGGCGGGTGTCTGCAAGTGACATGCGGCATTGCAGTGTTTTGACAAGGCAATCCGAAACCCGAAGCGAATTGGGACCTAATGATCATTGGCGCAACTCCAAGAAGATCCGAAAAGGGCATCACATGAGATGTGGTATATCCATAGGTGCCAAGAAATCTCGTCAAATCCCGGATAACAAATGACAAATCCGCCAGAAAGCACCGTAGGATTTGCCCAATTTGGCCACATTCCCGCGCTTAGAGTAAAACTCCGGCGCCTATGCGGCCCGGAGATAAGAGTTGAATATGCGTGACGAGTTAAGTGATGTTGACGGCCCCTTTGAAGGGCCGGGCCTTGATGGCTGGATGGAAGAACCGTCGGATGTGTATCTGCCCGAGGGAGAGGTACACTCACTGGGCGACAAGCACTCCTGTATGTTCTCCAGACGCGGCGACACCCTGTTGGTTTCGTTCGAAATCGCGCAAGACTTGACCCCAGCATCAGAGATGCCTCAGCCCAATATCCGCGCGTTTGCCGAGGCGAAGGATTGGTCGCACCTGGCGGTGGTGTCTCTCGGCAACACCTGGTTCCGCGATCAGAGCGTCTTTGCCCTCTTCGACCATCTGACTGACGCCGGATTGTTCGACGACTTCGAACAGATCCTGTTTTATGGCAGCGGTTCCTGCGGATATGCCGCCGCAGTCTTTTCCGTAGCGGCCCCCGGTGCGACGGTGCTGGCCATTCAACCACAGGCCACGCTAGATCCGCGCCTGTGCGGATGGGACACCAGATTTCGCGCTGCGCGCCGGATATCGTTCACCGACAGGTACGGGTTTGCCCCGGACATGCTGGATGCCGCGGCCCAGGCATTTGTCCTGTACGACCCGTCTGAGAGACCGGACGCAATACATGCCGCGATGATGGCGCGGCAGAATGTGACCCTGTTACGGATGCCCAATATGGGCGGGACGTTGGAACAGAACCTGCAACAGATGAACATTCTCGAGCCCCTGCTGGAACTGGCGGCAACCGGAGAGTTGACAGCGAATGCATTTTATCGCCTTTACCGGGCCCGTCGGGACAATATCGACTATTTACTGCGGCTTTTGGCCCGGCTGAATCGCGAGAACCGGCACTATCTCAAATATCTGCTCTGTCGTGACACCATTGCGCGGATGCCGCGCCGCCGCCGGGTGAAACGGTTCCGCCGTCAAATGGCCAGGCTTAAAACCGCGATGGAAAACCGGGAAATTCTGCTTCCCTATTCCGCGACCCGCTAGCGGCGCAAATTGCCTCGCCCCTTGGTGCAGGTCTTTCCCGGCCTTAAGAGCTGTGTTAGCCGGGCGTCATGACCCAGAGCCTCACGATCCGCCGCCCCGACGACTGGCACCTGCACCTGCGCGATGGCGCGATGCTGCAGGCCGTCCTGCCCGAAACCGCGCGCCGCTTTGCCCGTGCGATCATCATGCCCAACCTGATCCCGCCCGTGGTGACCGGCGCGCAGGCCGCCGCCTATCGCGACCGTATTCTGGCCGCCCTGCCCGAGGGCATGTCGTTCGAACCGCTAATGACGCTCTACCTGACCGAGGACACCGACGCGCGGGATGTCGCCGCCGCCCATGCCAGCGGGCTGGTCAAGGCGGTCAAGCTTTATCCTGCGGGCGCGACTACCAACTCGGCCTCGGGCGTGCAGGATTTCAACAAGGTGCGTGGCGTGCTCGAGAAGATGGCTGAGATCGGCCTGCCGCTCTGCGTGCATGGCGAGGTCACCGACGCCGACATTGACATCTTCGACCGCGAGGCGGTGTTCATCGACCGGGTTCTGGACCCCATCCGCAAGGCAACACCGGGCCTGCGGGTGGTAATGGAGCACATCACCACCGCCAACGGTGCGGATTACGTCAAGGCGCATGAGGCCGATCTGGGCGCCACGATCACCGCCCATCACCTGATCATCAACCGCAACCACATCCTGGTGGGCGGGATCAAACCGCATTACTACTGCCTACCCGTGGCCAAGCGCGAGGACCACCGCCTCGCGCTGCTGGCCGCCGCCACGTCCGGCGACGCGCGATTCTTCCTCGGCACCGACAGCGCGCCGCATACCGATCCGAACAAGGAAAGCGCCTGTGGCTGTGCCGGATGCTTCACCGCCACCAACTGCATGTCGCTGCTGGCCGAGATGTTCGAACGGGAAAACGCGTTGGACAAGCTCGAAGATTTCGCCTCACTCAACGGCCCGGCCTTCTACCGCCTGCCGGTGAACGAGGACACGATCACCCTAACCAAAGGCGCGCCGGTGACTTATCCGGAAAAGATCGACACCGGCGATGGCCCGGTGACCGTGTTCGACCCTGGCTTCCCGCTGCACTGGCGCGTGACCTGACTTCATCTTTTTGACAAATACTCCCGCCGGAGGCTCCCGCACCCTCCGCCCCAGAACCGAGGATGTGAGCATGATCCCTTCCAGCTACCCCGACGCCACCGAAATCGCCCGCCTGACCGCGCGGATGCTTTTGGAAATCAAGGCGGTGCATTTCAACGCGCGCGAACCATTTACGCTGGCATCCGGACTGCCCAGCCCGACCTATATCGACTGCCGCAAGCTGATCTCCTACCCGCGTATCCGATCGACACTGATGGATTTCCTGACCGTCACCGTGATGCGGAACGCGGGTTTCGAGGAGTTCGACAACGTCGCGGGCGGCGAGACCGCAGGCATTCCCTTTGCCGCTTTTGTGGCCGAGCGCATGGCTTTGTCGATGACGTATGTGCGGAAAAAGCCGAAGGGTTATGGCCGCAATGCTCGGATCGAAGGCGCGATGAGCGAAGGCGAACGCGTGCTTCTGGTTGAGGATCTGACCACCGATGGCGGCTCGAAACTCAGTTTTGTCGATGCCATCCGCGATACCGGCGCCACCTGCGGGCATACGGCGGTGATCTTCTATTACGGCATCTTCCCCGAGACCGAGAAGACGCTGGGCGATCACGGCGTGCAACTGCATCACCTGTGCACCTGGTGGGACGTGCTGGCCGAGGCCAAGGCGCAGGGTGCATTCGATCAGGAAACTCTGGATGGTGTCGAGGTCTTCCTGAATGACCCACGCGCCTGGCAGGAAGCACGCAAAGGTTGACCCAACGAAAGCCGTAAACTGGACTGAGACGCTTGTCGTTCGCCAAGCGTCACGCCCACAACATGTTGACGTGGCGCACCCTCATCCTTCAATATGATAGGGCGGCGAGATATGCACAGCATATCCCCAGAAAACATACAATTTGCGCCGACTCAGGGCGCTCCGCTATGGACTTTGTCCCAAGGGACGGTGAGAGCAGCAATGAACGAGATCAGCAATATCGAGCAGGCTCCGGCCCAGATCCAGAATGCCGACACGATGCCCCACTCGGTGGAGGCGGAGCAGCAGCTTCTGGGGGCCATACTGACAAACAACGATCTATACGATCGGGTGGCCCAGATCATCGGGCCGGAGCATTTCTACGACCCGGTGCATTCCCGCATCTGGGAGGTGGCCGCAGCGCGCATCGCCAAGAACGCGCTGGCCTCACCCGTCACGCTCAAATCCTTCATGGCCGAGGATGAGGGGCTGAAAGAACTGGGCGGGGCGGCCTATCTGGTCAACCTCGCCGGGGCCTCGATTTCCGCTTTTGCCATCCGCGACTATGCGCAGATGATCTATGATCTGGCCATCCGGCGCGAGTTGATCCGGCTGGGCCGCGACATCTCGGATAAGGCGGCACGGGTCGATGTGGCCTCGGAACCCAAGGAGCAGATCGTCGAGGCCGAGCAGCAGCTCTATCAGCTCTCTGAGCAGGGACAAACCGAACAGGGCTTCCAATCCTTCCTGAAGGCGGTCACCGAGGCGGTCAACGTCACCAACGAAGCCTACCAGCGCGGCGGCGGCATGGCGGGAATTTCCACCGGGCTGGCCGATCTCGACAAGCAGCTGGGCGGCCTGCATCCGTCGGACCTGATCATTCTGGCCGGGCGCCCGTCGATGGGAAAAACCTCGCTGGCGACCAACATCGCCTTCAACGTGGCCAAATCCTACAAGCGCGGGCAGAAACCGGACGGCTCCGAAGGCGCGGTCGATGGCGGCGTCGTGGGGTTCTTCTCTCTGGAGATGAGCGCCGAGCAACTGGCAGGCCGGGTGCTGGCCGAAGCCTCGGAGATTTCCTCCCACAAGATCCGACAGGGCGACATGACGGAATCCGAATTCCGCCGTTTCGTCAACGCCGCCAAGGAGTTGGAGGCCTGCCCCCTCTTCATCGACGACACCCCCGCCCTGCCGATCTCTCAGCTCGCCGCCCGTGCGCGGCGGCTGAAACGGACCCATGGATTGGACCTGCTGGTGATCGACTACCTGCAGCTTTGCCGGGGCATGGCGGACAACCGGGTGAACGAGATCGCCGAGATTTCCATGGGGATGAAAGCGATCGCCAAAGAGCTGAACATCCCTGTCGTCGCGCTCTCGCAGCTCAGCCGTCAGGTAGAAAACCGGGACGACAAGCGGCCGCAACTCAGCGACCTCAGGGAATCAGGCTCGATCGAGCAGGATGCCGACGTGGTGATGTTCGTGTTCCGCGAGGAATACTACAAGGAACGCGAAAAGCCCGGCGATCATGAGTTGGAAAAGATGGAAGATTGGAAGACTGCGATGGAGCAGTTGCACGGCAAGGCCGAGGTCATCGTGGGCAAGCAACGCCACGGCCCCATCGGCACGGTCGAGCTCTCCTTCGAGGCGCAGTTCACCCGCTTTGGCAATCTTGTCAAACCCTGGCAACAGGGCGGCGAGATTGAAGGGTACTAGGGCACTGGCCGGGACCACTACACAAGCTTCGAGTGAACCTCAGGCACAAAGGTCTGATCATCAATTGGCGGCCTGACATACCCCCGCTGCGGCGGGCGTTCTTCCAGCACCACTTTTGAACGTTCGATTTCCTCATAAGGTATCAGTGACAGAAGATGGCTGATGCAATTCAGCCGGGCGTGTTTCTTCACATCGGAATTCACCACATACCAAGGTGCCTGCTTGATGTCGGTGTGTGAGAACATGTCGTCTTTGGCCTTGGAATAATCCACCCAGCGCTTCCTGCTTTCCAGATCCATCGGGCTGAGTTTCCACTGTTTGGTGGGATCGGTGAGCCGCTTCTGAAACCGGCGTTCCTGCTCTTCGTCGCTGACTGAGAACCAGTATTTGATCAGTTGAATGCCCGCGCGGACCAGCATCCGCTCGAATTCCGGGCAACTGCGCATGAACTCCTTGTATTCTTCATCGGTGCAAAACCCCATCACGCGCTCGACGCCGGCTCGGTTGTACCATGAGCGGTCGAAAATGATGATCTCGCCAGCGGCTGGCAGATGCGCGACATATCTCTGAAAGTACCATTGCGACTTTTCCCGCTCGGTCGGTGCCGGAAGCGCGACGACCTGGCAGATTCGAGGGTTCATGGCCTCGGTGATGCGCTTGATGGTGCCGCCCTTGCCCGCCGCATCCCGCCCCTCAAAGACGATGGCAACCCGGTGGCCCGTGTTCTTGACCCATTCCTGGAGCTTTACCAATTCGATCTGAAGCCGGGCGAGTTCTGCCTCATATGCCTTGTTCGAGATTTTCTTCATTTGGGCCTCCCGCGGGGTTTGAAAATCGCATCGTGGGTCACCGGGCCATCGACAGACGACGAAACGGTAGTTCTGCGCGGCTGCCCGGATCGAATTCAGTGCAGCTGCCGATTTGTGACTCTTTAGCACGTTGAGTCCCAAGGGGTTAAGCGCCCAAACCTGACCTGCGACCAATTCAACCAGGCAAAGCTCTGCAGCCCGCGCGCAACACCCTTGACGCGCCGCGCGTCTCGCGCCACTGATCGGGCATGACACGGAACCTCTCCCCTTTGCCGCGCCGCATGATCCTGGCGCGTCATTACGGCCACCGCCGGAAACGTTTTGCGGGTTAGCGCGGGGCGCCTTTCTTGCCCCTGACCTTCCCGTAAACGAACGAGAGTCCCATGACCGAATTCACAGAAATCCCCGTCATCCGGCTGGGTGACCGCCCCGATGCCGAGATCGCAACCGAGTTTCGTGCCGCATACGGCACCACCGGCTTTGGCTATATCGAAGACCACGGCGTCGATCCGGCACTGGTCGAGGGCGTGTTCGATGCCTCGCGCCGGTTCCACGCGCTGCCACTGGCCGAGAAGATGGCCATCGCCGTCGACCGCACCCATCGCGGTTATATCCCGATCAACACTTCCACGGATGTAAACTCGACCCTCGCCGATGTGACCAAGCCCAACCAGTCCGCCAGCTTCATGATGATGCGCGAGGACGTGGCGGCGGATCCGGATGTTTACCTTTCGGGCCCCAATCGCTGGCCCGACCTGCCGGGCTTTCGCGAGACGCTTGAGGCCTATACCGCGGCCATGTCCGAGTTGGGACTGAGACTGATGAAGATCGCCATGCAAGCGGTTGAGATCACTGATTTCTCTGCACTCGAAGCGTTCGGAATACCGACCACGTGGCTGCGTCTGCTACATTACCCTCCGCAACCGCAGGCCAGTCCGGATGACCTCTATGGCTCGGCCCCGCACACGGATTTCGGCTGTCTTACCCTGCTGGCGCAGGACGATGTGGGCGGGCTGCAGGTAAAGACCCCAGGGGGAGCGTGGGTGGATGTACCGAAGCGCCCCGGCAGTTTCGTGGTCAATGTGGGCGACATGCTGCACCGGATGAGCAACGGAAGGCTCCTGTCCACCCCGCACCGCGTCATCAACCGCTCAGGCCGTGAGCGGTATAGTTGCCCGTTTTTCTACGATCCGCATGTGAACACCGTGATTGAGCCGCTCCCGGGAACAGGAAGCCCACAGTTCCCACCGCTGCTTTTCGCCGATTTCCTACGCGGCGAGCTTGAAGCGGCCTATGACGCCCATAAACCCACGCAGGGTTAGGGCAATTCCCCCTTGACCTGCCGCGCGCCGATGTCATGAACGGGGCCATGAGTAGTGCACGACTGACCATCGATCTGACCGCGCTCGCCGACAACTGGCGGGCGCTTGACGCAAAAACGGGTGTCGAGACCGCCGCCGTGGTCAAGGCGGATGCCTATGGCTTGGGCGTGGAGCCCGCTGCCAAGGCCTTGGCCGGGGCGGGCGCCCGTACCTTCTTTGTTGCGGTGGCAGAAGAAGGCGCAGCCGTGCGCCGCGCCGTGGGGCCCGGTCCGATGATCGGCGTGTTCTCGGGCCATATGCAGGGCGACACCGAATTGCTGCGCGATCACGATCTGGTGCCGATGCTGAACTCGGGCGAGCAGTTGCTGCGCCACTTCGAGGCACTCCCGGATCATCGCTTTGGCATCCAGCTCGACAGCGGCATGAACCGTCTGGGCATTGAGCCTGTCGACTGGATTGCGCTGCGTGACATCGCGCTTGGCAAGAAACCGGTTCTGATCATGTCGCATCTGGCCTGCGCCGATGAGCCTGATCACCGGATGAACCAGCGTCAGCTGCGCAATTTCAAGGAAATCACCGACGGCATTCAGGTCCCCCGCTCGCTGGCCGCCACCGGGGGCCTGCTGCTCGGGCCGGAGTATCACTTCGACCTCTGCCGCCCTGGCGTCGGCCTTTATGGCGGTCTGCCTTTTGCCGAGGCACGCCCCGTTATCACCGTCGATCTGCCGGTCATTCAGGTACGCGACGTCGCCGCGGGTGAAACCGTGGGCTATGGCAACACCTGGACCGCGCGCCGGGCCTCACGCATCGCCACCGTGTCAGCCGGATATGCCGACGGGCTGCAGCGCGCTATCGGCGGTGGCATCGACGCGTTCGCCAATGGTCAGCCATGCCCGATGGTGGGCCGGGTCTCGATGGACCTGATCACCGTGGACGTCACGGACGTGCAAGATATCCCCGACAGTCTGCGCATCCTCAACGGGCATCAGACCGTGGACGATCTGGCCGAGGCCGCAGGCACCATCGGATACGAGATCCTCACCTCGCTCGGCTCGCGCTATACCCGGGACTACGTGGCATGACCCCTGCCCGCCTTCTGGCCCGGATCGGCCGTGTAGTTCTGACCGTGCTGGCCGCCTTTGGCCGCGTGGCCCTGTTCGGCCTCGATGCGTTGTCGCATATCTTTCGCCCGCCCTATTACCCGCGCGAGTTCTTCTGGGCGCTGCTGAACATCGGCTGGCTGTCACTGCCGGTCGTCGGCCTGACCGCCATCTTCACCGGCGGCGCGCTGGCGCTGCAGATCTATGCCGGCGGCGCCCGCTTCAATGCCGAGGCCGTGGTGCCGCAGATCGTTGCCATCGGCATGGTGCGCGAGCTGGGCCCGGTGCTGGTGGGTCTGATGATCGCAGCGCGCGTGACTTCATCCATTGCTGCCGAGATCGCCACCATGAAAGTGACCGAGCAGATCGACGCGCTGGTCACGCTCTCGACCCATCCGATGAAATACCTGACCGCGCCCCGTGTGCTGGCCGCGCTGGTCACGGTGCCGGTGCTGGTGGGCGTGGGCGACATCATCGGCATCGCCGGAGGCTATACGGTTGCCACGCAGAATCTGGGTTTCAACTCAGCGGCTTACCTGAAGAACACCGTGGATTTCCTGGAGCTCCGTGACATCGTCTCGTCCCTGGTCAAGGGCGCCGCCTTCGGCGTCATCGCCGCCATCATGGGCTGCTATTACGGCATGAATTCGGGCCGCGGCGCGCAGGGCGTGGGCCGCGCCACCAAAGGCTCGGTCGAGGCCGCAGCCGTGCTGATCCTGGCCGCCAACTTCGTTCTGACAGGGGTGTTTTTCTCGCTATGATCCGGATGGAGAACGTGCACAAGACCTTTGGCGACAACCACGTGCTGCAGGGCCTGAACCTCGAGATCCCCAAGGGCTCGTCCATGGTCATCATCGGCGGGTCGGGCACCGGCAAATCGGTGGCGCTGAAATGCATCCTCGGGCTGATCGCGCCCGATAGCGGCAAGATCTATGTGGACGGCAAGGACGCCTCAACCGGCGACCGGGATGCGTTTCTGGCCAGGTTCGGGATGCTGTTTCAGGGCGGCGCGCTGTTCGACTCGCTGCCCGTCTGGCAGAACGTGGCCTTCCGCCTGCTGCGCGGCTCGCTGAAACGCCCTGCAGACGAGGCGCGCGAGATCGCCATCGAGAAACTCCGCCGCGTGGGCCTGCGCGCCAAGGTGGCCGACCTCTACCCCTCGGAACTGTCGGGTGGCATGCAAAAACGCGTGGGTCTGGCCCGCGCCATCGCCGCCGAGCCCGAGATCATCTTTTTCGACGAACCCACCACCGGTCTGGACCCAATCATGTCCGGCGTCATCAACGACCTGATCCGCGAGATCGTGGTCGAGATGGGGGCAACCGCGATGACCATCACTCACGACATGAGCTCGGTCCGCGCGATTGCCGACAACGTGGCGATGCTGCATGACGGCGTGATCCAGTGGACCGGACCGGTAAGCCAGATGGACGCCTCGGGCGATCCCTATCTGGAGCAGTTCATCACCGGCAGCGCCGAGGGGCCGATTGAGGCGGTGCGGTGAACGCCACGATGCTAGCTCTTATGCTGGCCAGCCCTTTCGGGGCTGCCGTTTCGACAATGGCGACCGGTTGGAAGTTGCGGCGGGTTACACCCCTTCGACTCACCGGAACCTCTCTTATCGCGTTGCCGTTTTTTGTTTGCGCCTGGATTCTCTTTTCTTTCTTTCTGCCCGGCGCTTCGCCGGCCTGGCTCACACAAAGTTGGATACCTGTCCTGCCGATAATCCTGAGTTGGTCCGCCATCATAGGGCTTCTCATCCGCGCTTTGGTCAAGGGTACCGCACCGGTTTTGGCAGCCATCTCCATAGTTTTGACGCTGGTCACAGCATATGTGGTTTTCGGCGTGCTGTACTTGGGATAATCCGTGCGGCCTTCCGCCGCCCCGCCTGGCATCAACGCGATACCTCAGTAAAAGCATCCACAGCATAGTCGTCGAACTTTGTGTAACCTATCGCGCGCCCAAATCGTTGCGCACAGCCCCCAAACCCCCTACCTCTTGGCCCATGTCCCTCCGCCTCGCCACCCTCTCCCTGCTAATCCTCTACCCCATCGCGTGGTTCGCCCCCCTGATGCGCGCGGGTCTCCTGCCGATCTTCGGCCTCAGCGAAATCAGCGTCATCACCGGCCTGCAGTCGCTCTGGCGCTCGGACGTGTTCCTCGCCCTCGTGGTCACCGCCTTTGCCCTCTTCGCGCCCTATCTCAAAACCATCGGTCTGGCGCTGGTGCAGTGGCAACTTCTCGACCCGCGTGTGCAACCCGTCCTGCACATCCTTGGCAAGCTCGCCATGGCCGATATCTTCCTCATTGCACTCTACATCACGCTGGCCAAAGGCATTTCCTATGCCACGATCGAGACCGCCTGGGGCCTTTATCTCTTCACCGGCTGCATTCTGGTCTCATTCCTGCTGGGGCACCTGACTGAAACAAAGATGAAACAACATATGATTGATTAAAAACGATAATTTATGCTATCATCGGGACATTCGAGCAGCAAAGTTTATTTCGAGTTTGGATCCGTTGCGGATCGTCCTGATTGGTTCATGGCTCTCCCACCCGGGTCCGGCACACGTCCGGTTTCGAAAGGAGAGGGTTTTTATGACCGCCCTTCACACAGTTACTTATCACTTACACACTTGGTTTTTCCGCCTGACCTTTGCTCTCATCTGCGTTGCCGCCCTACTGTCTGTGACCGCCACTTTACTGGCCGCTGTTGACGTCTGGCCGTGGCTCTCGGTTCAGGCCGGGCTTGGCGACACGCTGCATCCACAGGCGGGCATGATCGCGCAGATCGCACTCACGGCCCTGATCCTGATGCTGGCCTTCTACCTGCCCGCAAATGCCCGCATCATGGCGCTTGAGCACACGCATCGCAGCTTTGCGCTCGGGATGCAGGACGTGGTGCAAGCCTACGAGATCGCCCATCGCGCAGACCGTGGTGAGCAATTTCAACTTGCCTCCGAGTTCGACGCGGTCAAGGAACGGCTAGCCTTTCTCAGCCAGCATCCCGACCTGGGCGATCTAGAACCCGGCGTGCTGGAACTGGCCGCGCAGATGAGTCAGGTCAGCCATGAAATCGCCGAGGTCTATTCCGAGACCAAGGTCGAGCGCGCTCGAACCTTTCTGCGGCAGCGGCAGGAGGAGATGGCGCTGTTCACAGAACGGTTAGAAGAGGCCAAGATCATCATGCACGAGCTGCGGCAATGGACCCGCGATGTCGAGATCGAAGAGGCCATCGCCAAATCCCATCTCGCCCGGTTGCGCGATGAGCTTTTCGAACTGCTGCCCGAGCTTTCGGCCCAGCTCCGCTCGCCGCCCGACGGCAGCGATCCCTCGGCCGCCAGCGTCATCGCCATGCAACCGCCCCGCGCCGCGGAGTAGGCGCCAAGGCCCGTCAGGGCCGCCCGGCCGCGACGAGGGCCCGCCGGGCCTGAGGAGAGGCCGAGCCACCGGTGGCGATGAATGCCCGCAAGGGCTTGAAGAGCCGCCCCGCCTCGGGCACCAAGGGCGCCATGACAAAGACGAAATCCTTCTCCTGCTCCGCCTGCGGGGCCGCCCATGCCCGCTGGACCGGACGCTGCGACGGCTGCGGCGCATGGAACACCATCGTGCAAGAGGCGCCGCTCTCGGCAGGCCCCGCCTCGAAATCGCTGGGCACCCGGCGCGGGCAGGCCATCGCACTGTCCGATCTGGCCACCGAAGAAGCGCCGCCGCCCCGCACGCTCTGTGGCGTGGCCGAACTGGACCGGGTGCTGGGCGGTGGGCTGGTACCCGCCTCGGCGATCCTCGTGGGCGGTGATCCGGGGATCGGCAAATCCACCCTGCTGTTGCAAGCCGCCGCTCGCTTCGCCCGCGCCGGGCTCAAGACGATCTACGTTTCCGGCGAAGAGGCCAGCGCGCAGGTGCGCATGCGCGCCCGGCGGCTGGGGCTGGCAGATGCACCGGTGCAACTGGCCGCCGAGACCAATCTGCGCGACATCCTCACCACGCTCGAGGCCGAAAAACCCGGCCTGGCCATCATCGATTCGATTCAAACCATGTGGGCCGACAATGTGGACAGCGCTCCGGGTTCGGTCAGCCAGGTCCGCGCCGCCGCGCATGAGTTGACGTCCTTTGCCAAGCGCCAGGGTGTCTCGATCATCATGGTGGGCCATGTCACCAAGGAGGGCCAGATCGCAGGCCCTCGTGTGGTCGAGCACATGGTCGACACCGTACTCTATTTCGAAGGCGAGCGCGGTCATCAGTTCCGCATCCTGCGCGCCGTCAAGAACCGCTTTGGCCCGGCGGACGAGATCGGCGTGTTCGAGATGACCGGCGCAGGGCTGGCCGAGGTCACCAATCCTTCTGCCCTGTTCCTCTCCGAACGCGGCGCGCCCAGCCCGGGCTCGGCGGTCTTTGCCGGGATCGAGGGGACAAGGCCGGTGCTTGTCGAGTTGCAGGCGCTGGTCGCCCCGTCGCCCCATTCACAGCCCCGCCGCACCGTGGTGGGTTGGGATGGCGGACGGTTGGCGATGATCCTTGCGGTACTCGAGGCGCGATGCGGCATCCCCTTTGCCGGGCTCGATGTCTATCTGAACGTGGCCGGCGGCCTGAAAATCTCGGAACCCGCCGCCGATCTGGCCGTTGCAGCCGCACTGCTGAGTGCGCGCGAAGACGCCGCCCTGCCCGCCGATTGTGTGGTTTTTGGCGAGATTTCCCTCTCAGGCGCGCTCAGACCCGCCTCACAGACCGAAAACAGGTTGAAAGAGGCGCAAAAACTTGGTTTCACAGCCGCGATTGCTCCGGCGGGTGGCAAAACCGGCACTGTTGCAGGACTGACACTGACCCGGCCCGGTGATTTGACCGGCTTTGTTGGCGAAACGTTCGGGGCAGGTTAGGATCGCGCCCAAAAAGGGCAGAGGAAAGAACAGGCGAGGGCCATGGAAGGTTTCACCATTATTGACGGGGTCGTTGCCCTGATCATCGTTTTATCGGCGCTTCTGGCGTATTCGCGGGGCATCGTGCGCGAGACCATGGCGATCCTCGGCTGGGTCGGCGCCGCCATCCTTGCCTTCATCTTCGCCCCGCAGGCGATGCCGCTGATCCGCGAGGTTCCGGTTGTTGGCGAATTCCTCAGAGACAGTTGCGAGTTGTCGGTGATCACCTCATTTGCCGCCGTCTTTGCGCTGGCGCTGATCGTGGTCAGCGTCTTTACCCCGCTGTTTTCCTCGCTGGTGCAGCGTTCGGCCCTTGGTGGTCTGGATCAGGCGCTTGGGTTCTTCTTCGGCGTGGCGCGCGGCATCCTGCTGGTGGCGATCGCCTTCTTTGTCTACGACACCGTGATGACCGGCCAGAACTTTACCATCGTGGACGAAAGCCGCTCGGCGCTGGTTTTTGCCCAGATGAGCGACAAGATCGAGGAACAGAACCCCGAACAGGCGCTGGGTTGGGTCACGCAGCAATACGAGGATCTGGTGGGCACCTGCGCCCAGTGATCCCGGATACACCTCGAACAAGCACATGCCCGGCCTCTGGTCCGGGCATTTTCTTTGACCGGACGCGTGACCGGAAAACCGCAGCCCGCCTGCGGCAAAACGCGATTGTGATCCTTTGATGACAGCAGCGGTCTGAGGCATTATGTGGGGGCCAGACCTGCAATGGAATCGGAGCTGCCTGCCTTGCAAAGCCCGCAGATGCCCCTCGCCCACCCTTTTGACGACGACAAACTCCGCGAGGAATGCGGGATATTCGGTGTCAACGGCGTCAAAGATGCCGCAACTTTCGTCGCACTCGGGCTGCACGCCCTGCAACATCGGGGACAGGAGGCCGGCGGCATCGTCAGCCATGACCCCGAGCAAGGGTTCAACAACGCCCGCCGCTTCGGTTATGTGCGCGACAACTTCACCTCGGCCAATATCATGAAGACCCTGCCGGGGCCGCTGGCCATCGGCCATGTGCGCTATTCCACGGCAGGCTCCAAGGGCCAGACGGCGATCCGCGACGTGCAGCCGTTTTTTGGCGAATTCTCAATGGGCGGCGCGGCGATTGCCCACAATGGCAACATCACCAATGCCAACTCACTGCGGCGCGAACTGATCGAGCGCGGCTCGATCTTTCAAAGCTCATCGGACAGCGAATGCATCATCCATCTGATGGCCCGCTCCCTGCAGCGCAACATCCCCGAGCGGATGGAGGACGCGCTGCGCCGGGTCGAGGGCGCGTTTTCGGTCGTGGCCATGACCCGTACCAAGCTCATCGGCGTGCGCGATCCGCTGGGCGTGCGCCCACTGGTGCTGGGCAGGATCGGCGAAGGCTGGTGCCTGTCCTCTGAAACCTGCGCGCTCGATATCATCGGCGCCGAGTTCATCCGCGAGATCGAGCCGGGCGAGATGGTGGTCATCACCAAGGACGGGAATGTCGAGAGCCATTTCCCCTTCCGCCCCCAACCGTCGAAGTTCTGCATCTTCGAGCACGTGTATTTCTCACGCCCCGACTCGATCCTGGGCGGGCGCTCGGTCTATGAGACACGCGAGGCCATCGGGCGTGAGCTGGCCAAGGAAAGCCCGGTCGAGGCCGATCTGGTTTGCCCTGTGCCAGACAGCGGCACGCCTGCGGCCATCGGCTATTCCCTGGAGTCGGGCATTCCCTACGCCATGGGGATCATCCGCAACCAGTATATGGGCCGGACCTTCATCGAGCCGACCGAGCAGATCCGCAACATGGGCGTGCGGCTGAAACTGAATGTGAACCGGGCGCTGATTCAGGGAAAACGGGTCATTCTGGTGGACGACTCGGTGGTGCGCGGAACCACCAGCCGCAAGATCAAGGAGATGATCCTGGATGCAGGCGCCAAGGAGGTGCATTTCCGCATCGCATCGCCCCCCACCGCATGGCCCTGCTTCTATGGCGTCGACACGCCGAAACGTGAAAAGCTGCTGGCTGCGACCATGACCGAGCAGGAGATGACCGAACACTTGGCGGTCGACAGCCTGAAATTCATATCGCTCGACGGGCTCTACCGTGCCGTGGGCGAATCGCAGGGACGCGACAAAGGCTGCCCGCAATATTGCGATGCGTGCTTCTCGGGCGAGTACCCGGTGACGCCGGCCGATATGGTCGAACAAGGCTTCAAAATGCAACCTGCGGCGGAATAACCAAGCAGGAACAATGCGATCCAGGCAAAGGGGCCGTTCGGCCCTTTTTTCATAGCGCAAAACGACGTGGCGGCATGGTTTCGCCTTTGTGATCCACCGCCCCTTTTCCATCCTCGGGGCGTTTGATACCAGCGCGGCAACCACTCATCAAAGGGGTTCGGGTTTTGCCCGGACCGCACATCATGTCGAATTCGAAAGTCAAGGGCGCGGCCACGCAGAAGGGCGCGCTGAGCAGGAATGCCGTGTCGGTTCTGGGCGTGTTCGGCCCGGCCAGCGATCTGCGCGCGCTGATGCGCCTGTCGAGCGGGCGGGTGAAAGAGGTCAAGCCGGGCAGCCGGGTGGCCTCGGGTACCGTCGTGGCCATCGACAAGACCGGAGTTTTGCTGCGACAAAGCGGCCAGACCCGCCGGATCGACATCCCCGGAAGCTGATCGCGGCTTGACGGGCCGGGCGCGCGGGTTCAAACCGCGCCCATGACCGATCAGACTAAACTCGCCCTCATCACCGGTGCTTCGCGCGGCCTGGGCGCTGCGCTGGCCGAGGCTCTGGCCCCAACCCACCACATCGTCGCTGTCGCCCGCACCACCGGCGCACTGGAAGAGCTGGATGACCGTATCCGGGCCAAAGGCGGGGCCGCCACGCTGGCGCCCATGGACATCACCGAGCCCGCAGCCATGGCAACACTGTGCCGGGGCATCCATGATCGCTGGGGCAAGTTGGACCTTTGGCTGCACACCGCGATCCACACCGCGCCGCTGACCCCTGCCCCTTCGGTCGATCCCAAGGACTGGACCAAGTCGGTGGCGGTGAATGCCACCGCAACCTCAGTACTGATCCCTTACGTGGCACCACTGCTGGGCACAGAGGGTCAGGCCGTGTTCTTTGACGATCCCAAGGCGGGTGAGAAGTTCTATGGCGCCTATGGCGCCAGCAAGGCGGCGCAGATGGCGCTGGCGCGCAGCTGGGCCGCCGAGACGGTCAAGACCGGGCCGCGCGTGACTATCGTGGAACCCGTACCGATGCCCACCGCCCTGCGCGCGCGTTTCCATCCGGGCGAGGATCGGGCGGTGCTGACATCGCCAACGGATGAGGCGGCGCGCATTGTGGCGATGCTGTAAATATGGCCCGTTCCGGGCCATGCCTCCGGCGGGAGTATTTTTGAAAAGATGAAGATATGGCGGCGCCCTGCGAGGCGCCGTTTTCATTGGATGTGGACCCCGTTGCGGCCTGCGAGGTCGACGAAGAACTGCCAAGCCACCCGGCCCGAGCGGGCGCCACGTGTCGCCTGCCATTCGATGGCCTCGGCGCGCAGGGTTTCGGCCTCGACGCTAACCCCATAGGCCGCGCAATAGCGGTCGATCATCGCCAGGTATTCATCCTGATCGCAAGGGTGGAAGCCCAGCCAGAGGCCGAACCGGTCGCTGAGCGAGACCTTTTCTTCGACCGCCTCGGACGGATTGATGGCGCTGGAGCGTTCGTTCTCGATCATGTCGCGCGGCATCAGGTGGCGGCGGTTCGAAGTTGCATAGAAGACGACGTTTTCCGGGCGGCCCTCGATGCCGCCATCCAGCACCGCCTTGAGCGATTTGTAATGCTGGTCGTCATGGCTGAACGACAGGTCGTCGCAGAACAGGATGAACCGGTGCGGCGCGGCGCGCAGGTGATTGAGCAGGCGCGCAACCGAGCCCATATCCTCGCGTTGCAGCTCCACCAGTTTCAGGTCCAGGTGTTCGGGTTGCAGGGTGCCGTGCACCGCCTTGACGAGGCTCGATTTGCCCATCCCGCGCGCGCCCCACAAAAGTGCGTTGTTGGCCTTGAACCCATTCGCAAACCGGCGCGTGTTATCCAGCAGCGTGTCGCGGGAACGGTTGATGCCTACCAGCAGGTCCAGATCGACGCGGTTGACCTGATGCACCGGTTCCAGCCGGTCGGGCTCCACACGCCAGACAAAGGCCGGGGCAGCGGCGAAATCGGGGGCGGCCAGCGGCGCGGGCGCCATCCGCTCCAGCGCCTCGGCGATGCGGGTCAGGGCTTGGGTCTCCATGCGCTCCTCCAATGCTCTGGCGGTTCAAACCATGTTCGCGGCGCCGCAACAAGACTTGCAACGCAAAAAGGCGCGCCACGGATCGGGCGCGCCTTTGATGTTCAAGCGTCCTGCGGGGTTACTTGTTTTCGCCCTCTTCGAATTCGGCCATCATGGCGTCGTCCTCATCTTCCTCATCATCGTAGTAGCCTTCGGCGCGCAATTGCGCCTCGCGCTTCTGCTCGACCCGCGCGACTAGGAAGATCGAGACCTCGTAGAGGCCGTAGACCACGGTGAAGAGGATGATCTGCGTGATCACGTCCGGCGGTGTGACCAGCGCGGCCAGCACCAGAATGCCGACCATCGCATATTTGCGCACTCCGCCCAGCCCCTCGGCACTGACCAGACCGGCCTTGCCCATCAGGGTCAGCAGCACCGGCAGTTGGAAACAAAGGCCGAAGGCGATGATGAATTTTAGCGTGATGTCGAGCGACTCGTTGACCTTCCCGAAGAAGGTGATTTTCACCCCGTCCGCCGACTCGGGCACAACGGCGACCTCTGCCGGTACATCACCTGCGGCAGTGGTCAGAAGGTTGGCAAAGATCGAACTGACATCGGCAAAGCCCAGAAAGAACTGCATGGCCAGCGGCGTGACCACGAATTGCGCAAATGTCGCGCCCAGCAGGAACATGAAGGGCGAGGCGATGAGGAACGGCAGAAACGCCCCCTTTTCGGAGCGGTAGAGCCCCGGCGCCACGAACCGCCACATCTGGTAGGAGATCACCGGAAAGGCCAGCGCAAAGCCGAAGACCATCGAGATCCGGAACAGCGTGAACAGGTATTCCTGCGGCGACGTGTACTGCATCGTCGGGGACGGGTCGCCGAGTTCGCGCAGGGTCTCCTCGATCGGATGCAGCAGGAACTGCAGGATCGGCTCGGCCACGGTGAACGCCACGACGATACCGATCACAAAGGCGATCACCGACCGGATCAGCCTTGTACGCAGCTCGGCCAGATGTTCGATCAGCGGAGCTGAGGAATCGTCGATCTCGTCGGTCTTGCTCATGATTTGGTCTCGGTGTTGAGCGCGGCCTCGGCCTCTTCGGCCTTTGCCAGTGCTTCAGCGGCTTCCTTGGCCTTGCGTTCGGCTGCAGCGCGGGCGGTCGAGGCCTGGATCTTCTTGGCCTGCTCGGCCCGCTCGGCGGCCAGCTTGCCGGTCTCGCTGTCGGGGTCGAACTTGGTCGGATCGATATCCTTGGCTATGTCCTGCGCGGCCTGCTTGACCCCGTCCATCGCGGTGCTCATCGGATTGGTGGCGGCCTTGATACTCTTCTGGATCTCGCTCACCCCGGCTTCGTCGGCGGCCTCGTTCATCGCCCGGCTGAACTCGCGCGCCATGCCACGTGCCTTGCCGACCCAGCGCCCGATATTGCGAAAGAGCACCGGCAGGTCCTTGGGGCCCACCACGATCAGCGCGACGATGCCGATGACCAGAAGCTCGGTCCAGCCCAGATCAAACATGCGCGTTTACGCCTTGTCTTTCTCGGACTCGGGTGTCACGTCCTTGGCGGTCTCGGCAACGTCCTGCTCGAGCTCTTCGGTGCCGTCCTTGACGCCCTTCTTGAAGGCGGTGATGCCCTTGCCCACTTCGCCCATCAGCGAGCTGATCTTGCCGCGTCCGAAAAGGACCAACACGACGACGGCGATCAGCAGAAGGCCGGGAAGCCCGATATTGTTCAGCATGTGAATGTCTCCTTCACGTCTTTGGGCGCTTTGCGCGCGCCCCGAGGATGTTTCTGCGCCTGATGTAGCGCAGGAGCGCGCCGGGGGAAAAGCGGATGCGCCCCGGATCGCCCGGGAATCCGATCAAATCTGAACGGAATCTACCCAAGCCGTGTCCAACTGACAGGTTTATGTCAGTTGCTTCTTGCTAGGTCCAGCTCATCGACATCAAAAACAGGAGTATCCGAAATGACCCATGTCGCCGAAATCGTCACCTTCTCGCTGGCCGATGGCATCAGCCCCGAAAGGTTCGTCACGCTCAACCAGACTTCCGAGGCGTTTGTCCGCGCCGCGCCGGGTTTCGTCCACCGCCAACTCAGCCAGGGTGCGGACGGACGCTGGACCGACTACGTGATCTGGCGGGATATGGAAACGGCGCAGAAGGCGGCAGCAGCGTTTCCGCAGCAGGAGTTCGCCCCGGCGCTGATGGCCGCCATTGCCGCCGATAGTGTTCAGATCCGGCACGAAGCGGTGCGCTGGGACATGGCCGCCTGACGGCGCTTGACGGAAGGTAGCTCGGCAGGCCAAGGGTAGTCCCATGCGCCGCACCGACCGCCTGTTCGACATCATCCAGATCCTGCGCGACGGCAAGCTGCACCGCGCGCAGGACATCGCCGACCGGCTCGAGGTTTCGGTCCGCACCATCTACCGCGACATGGATACGCTGGTGGCCTCGGGCGTGCCGGTCGAGGGTGAGCGCGGCGTGGGCTACATGGTGCGCGAGCAGATCACGCTGCCGCCTCTGAACCTGACCAGCGCCGAGCTCGAGGCGCTCAACCTGGGCATGGCCATCGTGGCCGAGGCCGCAGATCCCGAGCTCAAGGCCGCCGCCGAGTCGCTGGCAAACAAGATCGACGCGGTACTGCCAACCCAGACCGTGGCCGAGGCCGATGCTTGGAAATTCGCAGTCTACCCCTTTGCCGACGCCGCGCGCGGGTTCAGCCACATGGCGCCGCTGCGCGCCGCGATCAAGTCCCGGCAGAAACTGCACCTTGCCTATCGCCGCATCGATGGCGCACTAACGGAACGCACCATCCGCCCGCTGCACATGGAATACTGGGGCCGCGTCTGGACCCTGACCGCATGGTGCGAGTTGCGTCAAGCGTTCCGTGTCTTTCGCGTGGATTTGATCGAAGACGTCACACCCCTGCCCGAGCTTTTCACCGACGAACCTGGTAAATGCCTCAGCGACTACCAGCCCTGAGCGCCCCAGCTTCTTCTTGCCAAAAATACGCGTGCCGAAGGCAATGGCCCGGAACGGGCCATATAGGATCACTTCAGATACGGTGCCGGATCGACGGAATCGAAGCCCTTACGAACTTCGAAATGCACATAGGCATTGTCGCCACCACGCAGTTGGGCCAGCTTCTGACCGCGCTTGACGCGATCCCCCTTACCCACGGTGATGCCTTCGACATTGGCATAAACCGTCAGCAGGTTATCCTTGTGGCGCACCACGATGATCGGCACCTGATCGGCATCCGAAGTGATCGCGGCTACGGTCCCCGCCTCGGCGGCCTGCACCGCCGTCCCCGGAGCGGCGGCGATGTCGATGCCCTCGTTCTTGCCCTTCCTGTAAGGCCGGATGATCTTACCGGACACCGGCAGGGCCAGTGCCGAAGTGCTGGCGTTGCTCGGCGCCTCGGCCTTCACATCCGGTTCCTCCGGCGCCTTGGCGGCCACCTTTTCATCCGGCAAGGGCTGCGTCGCACTGGGCGGTGTCGGCGTCGGAGAGCCCTGCCCCGGCTGCGTCACATCCGTGACCGGCGCTACCGCCGCAGTCCGCTTAGGCGCGGGCTGGTCCTTGACCGGGATCAGCAGATACTGCCCTTCACGCACCCCGAAATCGGAACCTAGCCCGTTCCACTCGGCCAGCGCCTCGACCGGCACCTGATATAGCCGCGAGATCGTATAGGCCGTCTCGCCCCGTTTCACCTTGTGGCGAACAGGCTCGGGGCCTGCGGGGACCGGCGCCGCCGGTTTGGCCGGCGCCAAAGTCGTGGTCTGAACCGGGCTGGTATCCGGCGCGGTCTCGATGGCGCTGCCAGCCACGGCAGCGATGTCGACGCCACCGGTGCCGGCGGCCGCGCGCGGCAAGGCGATCACTTCGCCTTCGCGCAGCGCCACGTCGGTGTCCAGCCCATTGTAGCGCGCAAGCTCGGCTGCCGGCAGCCCGACACGGGTCGCCACGTCGGCCAACCGGTCACCGCGACGAGCCACCGCCACCTGATAATTCGGGTAGGTGATTACACCGCGCGCATCCGGGTTGGGCCGGGGTGCCGTACTGGCCGATTGGGCCGCAGGCGTGGTCGAGAAGCCACCGACCTTTCCGCGCAGGTCATAATCCAGCGGCCCTTCGCAGCCCGCCAGCACCACCAACGCCGCAACTGCCGCCATCTGGCGGCCCCAAACAGTTCGGAAAACTGCATTCATCTCGCTATCCTCAATGCCGCCCCCTGTTGACCGGGGTTTTGGCGTTCCACGCTGTTAGTCCGCTACGCCCCGTCCCTGCCAAGCCCTTCCAACAAGGGCACGAAACGGACGGGCCGCAACTCGTCATATTCCAAGCCATCCTCGGTCCGCCGCACCCTGATCAGGGTTTGCACAGCGTCCGACTGGCCCACTGGTACCACCATGATACCGCCGATTTTGAGCTGCGCCAAGAGCGGGCCCGGAGGGTCCTCGGCGGCGGCGGTCACGATGATACGATCAAAGGGCGCCTGTTCCGGCAATCCAAAGGATCCATCCGACAGCAGCGCGGTGATATTGGTCAGCTGCAGATCACGGAACAGCTGTGCTGTCTCGCGCACCAACCGGGCATGCCGCTCGACCGTGTAGACCCGCCGCGCGAGCTTCGCCAGCACCGCCGCCTGATAACCCGAGCCGGTGCCCACCTCCAACACGGTGTCACGAGACCGAACGTTCAGCGCCTGCGTCATCAGCCCCACAACAGAGGGCTGGCTGATGGTTTGCCCGCAGGCAATCGGCAGCGGCGTGTCCTCATAAGCGCGCCCGGCAAACAGGCCCTTGACGAACAGGCCGCGATCGACCGCCTCCATCGCCGCCAGAACGCGCGCATCCGTGACCCCCTTGGACCTCAGCGCAAAGAGGAATTGCATCTTGGTTTCCGGATCCGGTCCGCTCATTCGATTGCCTTCAGTGCCGCCAGCGCATCATGCGCGGTCAGATCGGCCCGCATCGGCGTGACCGAGATATAGCCTTCCAAATTCACCGCCGCATCGGTTCCGGGCGCGGTCGGGTTGTGCTGATAGCCGCCCTTGATCCATAGAAACCGGCGCCCCGAGGGCGAGCTGTGCGGCTCGACCCCGAAATGCGTATCGCGGCGGTATCCCTGCGGCACCACCCTTGTGCCCAACACCTCATCCGCCGGAACGGGCGGGAAGTTGACATTGTAGAACAGGCGATAGTCCTTGTCCTCGGCAGGTGTGGTATCGAGTATCCGGCGCACCACCTCGGCCCCGTGCCGCTGGGACGTCTCGAACGTGTTTTCCAGCCCCAGATTGCGCGGCCCGAAATATTGCGACAGGGCGATGGCCGGTAGTCCCTGCAACGCGGCCTCCATCGCGCCGCCCAATGTCCCGGAATACAACGCATTTTCCGCCGAGTTATTGCCCCGGTTGACGCCGGACAACACCAGATCCGGCGGGTTGTCCTTCATCACGTCATGCAGCCCGGCCAGCACGCAATCGGCCGGTGAGCCTTCGGCCGCGAACCGCCGCTCGCCCATCTTGGCGATCATCATCGGGTGGGTGTAGCTGATGCAATGACCCACGCCCGACTGCTCGAAGGCGGGCGCGACGATCCAGACCTCGCCATCCGGCCCGGCCAGCTCGGCGGCGATTCCCTCCAGCACGGTCAGCCCCGGCGCGCTGATGCCGTCATCATTGGTCAGAAGAATTCGCATACCGCCCGCTCCGTCCCCGGTTTCGCCCTTGATAGACCCGGCCCCGCATCGCGGCAAGCAATCGCGCGGCCCAACCTGCGGCATTCGCGCACCAATCGTGGGGAAAATGCGCCCGCCGCTTCTTCTTGCTGAAAATACGCCTGCTCGACGATGCCGCCCGCGCCTAGGCGGGAAAGACGAAACACCGGTCCCGCCGCACGGTCAGCCACATCACCCGTCCTTGCTGCGGCATGAACACGTTGGGCACCGTCGCCTTGAGGGTTGAGCCATCATGGTCCATGCGGAACTCGACAAGGCTTTCATTGCCCAGAAACCGCGCGCGCTGCACGACGCCACGCGCCGCCACTCCGTCGCTGGGGGTGGGCATCGGCCCCTTGCCGCCGCGGTCGAAGTCGAGTTTCACGTGCTGGGGACGGAACACGATCTCGACATCCGTGCCATCGGGAATACCCGGCGCCAGGAACTGGCCGAATGGTGTCTGCGCCAAGGCCCCATTAACTTGCGCCTTCAGCACATTGATATCGCTAAAAAATGCCACTGCTGCTTTGTCTGCGGGCCGGGTATAGACGTTATAGGGCGCGCCCTGCTGCACGATCCTGCCGCGCCGCATCAGCGCGATCTCGTCTGCCATGCGCATCGCCTCTTCCGGTTCATGCGTGACCAGCAGCACGGCGGCGTCCTCGTCCTTGAGGATGCTCAGCGTCTCGTCCCGGATGCCATCCCGCAGTCGGTTGTCGAGGCCCGAGAACGGCTCGTCCATCAGCATGATGCGGGGCCGTGGCGCCAGCGCCCGCGCCAGTGCCACCCGCTGCTGCTCGCCGCCCGAAAGCTGATGCGGATAGCCGTCGATGAAGCGCAGCAGGTCGACCTTGGCCAGAAGCTCCTCTACCCGGGTTCGCTTTTCCTCTTTCGAGCCTTTCAGGCCAAAGGCCACGTTATCGGCGACGCTGAGGTGTGGAAACAAGGCAAAGTCCTGAAACATCAGCCCGATCTCGCGCCGTTCGGGCGGTACGCGAAAGACCGTGTCGCAAATCAGCTTGCCATCGACATAGATCTCGCCGCAGTCCTGCATCTCGACCCCGGCGATCATCCGCAGCGTCGTGGACTTGCCGCAGCCCGACGGGCCCAGAAGGCAGGTCACCTGCCCTGCCTGAATACTCAGCGAAACGTCATCCACCACGGTACGCCCGCCAAACGCGCGCATCATATTGCGGATTTCCAGACGCGGAGGATCTGCCTTGACCGTCACCGATGGACCCCATTGCCTTTCCCGATCAAATCCATCGGGCTTGGGCGGGGATAACAACCCCGCCCCTCGGGCGCAAGGCGTCAGCGGCCCCCTGTGGCCCGGTAAGGTCATGCTTTCAGGTCAAACTCCACCCCGGCGCGGACGCGGCCGTTCACCTGTATTTCCAACCGGTGCGGTCCCGGTATCAGCTTGAAGGTGGTGGCGTTGCCTTTCAGCTTGTGGCGCTTGCTGAGTTTCAGCGCCCCACCGTCGATCACCGCCTGTTTCAGCTTGTGTACCTTGGGTGAGACTTTGCCCCCAGGCCGCTGAAAGTGAATGATATAATCCACCAGCACGGGTTGCCGCTCTGGTGCAGTCAGGTGCAGGTCGAATTCCAGCGCCTCGCCAATCCGGGCCTCGCCGTTGAGGGCTATGGCAACCTCAAGCGCAGCGTCGGGGTCGAAGCCCAGCATCGCCATCGCGCCGGGATGCCCCCCCTTGACCAGGCCGCGCAAGGCGTGACTTGTCATCCAGGCCAGTTCCTCTGGCTTTTGCCGCCCCTCCTCACGCCACGCCGCCAACTGCTTCAGGACAAGCTCGGGCTCTTTCTTGGCGATATCGTTGAGGTGATTGGCCACCGAGCGAGTCACGTAGCGGGTAGGGTCGCCATGCAGGCGATCGAGCAGTGGCAGCGGGGCTGTCAGTTCCAGTTCTACCGCCATGCCCCATGGCAGGCGAGGCCTTGTCCCTTCGCTCACCAACCGCCGCACATGGTAATGCGAATGATCGCACCACGCCTGCATGCGGTCCAGCACCTCACCCGGCCAGCGGTTCAAGAATAACCGGATCGCCCATTCCATGGAGAAGCGCTGCGTCAGCGCCTCAATAACATCGAGCGCAAGCTCCGGGTGGTCGAGCCCGACCGCCCCCGCCCATTCGCCCAGAGGCGCGAAGATAAAATCGCCGAAATCGTCATCGCTCAGCGACGGATCGAGCGGCGGCGGCAGTGCCCGCAAGATCACCGGCGCCACCTCGGGCAGATCGCCCGGCAGCGCCTCAGCCAGACAGGTTGCGATCCAGTTGATCCGCTCCTTGAGCTCCAGTTCCGGCAGCCGCGCCATCACCTGCGCCTCGAACGCGCTGGCATCGAACCCGGGCTCGGCGGCGGCAAAAAGCTCCGCCAGATAGCGGGTCTTTTCGGCGTTAAAAAGCTGATCTTTCAGCGAAAACCCCTGCGCCATGATCACATCGTCAGGTTGGTGCCGCCGCCATCCAGCAGGATGTTCTGGCCGACGATGAACCCGGCATGTTGCGAGCACAGGAACGCGCAGGCGGCACCGAACTCCCGAGGGGTGCCGTAACGCCGTGCCGGGATTGTGGCAGCGCGCTCGGCCCGGGCCTCGTCCAGCGAGATGCCCTTTTGGCCGGCCACCCCACCATCCAGCGCATCGGCGCGGTCTGTGGCGTGGATGCCCGGCAGCAGGTTGTTGATGGTCACGCCTTTGGGCGCCACCTGCCGCGCGGTGCCCGCGACATAGCCGGTCAGCCCGGTGCGAGCCGCGTTCGAGAGACCGAGCACGGCAATCGGCGCACGCACGGATTGCGAGGTGATGTTGACCACCCGGCCCCAGCCTTTCTCCATCATCCCCGGCAGCAGCGCCTTCATGAAGGCAATGGGCGTCAGCATATTGGCATCGAGCGCTTTGATGAAATCCTCACGCTCCCAATCCGACCACATGCCCGGCGGCGGGCCGCCCGCATTTGTCACCAGAATGTCAACGCCCTGCGCCGCCTCGATCACCTGCGCCTGCCCCTCGGTCGTGGTCACATCGCAAGCCACGGTCTGCACCTGCACGCCATGTTCAGCGCGAATCCGGTCGGCGGCCTGTTCCAGCGCGTCGGCCCCGCGCGCGTTCATCACCAGATCGACACCCACCCCAGCCAGCGCCTGAGCACAACCCAGCCCCAGCCCCTTGCTGCTGGCGCAGACCAGCGCGCGTTTACCCGCAATTCCCAGATCCATCCTTGCTCTCCCATCAAAGGTATTCGCACACACCTAACACTGGCCCGGATCAGCAGGCCAGTGCATCCATTGTGAAAAATCCAGGTATCAGCGGATCAGTAGAAAAACTCCTCGCGCACGATCTTGCCGTCAGCGACGTGATAAACCGCCACCTCGCGCATATCGAAGCTTTCGCCGCTTTCCTTCATCGTCCCCTGCACTTCGAAGACCACGGCGAACCGGTCATCACCGTGCAAGAACGGGTCACTGACCGAGCCACCGGTGACCTCATTTGCACTTTCCCACCATTCATGTTTGCCGTGGATCGCCTCAAGCCCCTGCGCTTCGCGCCCCATGCCCTGCATGTCCGCAGCTTCCACCGAAACCGCATCGGCGGCATAGAGCTTGTCCAGATTGGCCTTGGCCCGGTTCTCGCGGCATCCGGCCACCAGTTCATCTGCGATTTCCTTCAAATTCATCAATCCACTCCATCATTTGTTCACTATACGTTCTATTTGCCATATCCACACGATTCGCGACACCCCTATGGCTTGCCTCAGTCGGAATCCTTACCTATACGCGCGTTCATGCTTGATACCGCCTCGAACCAACCCGTATTGCCGCCCGAGATCGCCCGGCGCCGGACATTCGCCATCATCTCGCACCCGGATGCGGGCAAGACGACCCTGACCGAGAAGTTCCTGCTGTACGGGGGCGCCATTCAGATGGCTGGTCAGGTGCGTGCCAAGGGTGAGGCGCGGCGGACGCGGTCTGACTTCATGCAGATGGAAAAGGATCGCGGGATTTCGGTTTCCGCCTCGGCGATGTCGTTCGACTATGCCAACTTCCGGTTCAATCTGGTGGACACGCCCGGTCACAGCGATTTCTCCGAGGATACCTATCGCACACTGACCGCCGTGGATGCAGCGGTGATGGTGATCGACGGCGCTAAGGGGGTGGAAAGCCAGACGCAGAAACTGTTCGAGGTTTGCCGCCTGCGCGATCTGCCGATCCTGACCTTCTGTAACAAGATGGACCGCGAAAGCCGGGATACGTTCGAGATCATCGACGAAATTCAGGAAATGCTGGCCATCGACGTGACCCCGGCCTCGTGGCCCATCGGTGTCGGCCGCGACTTCATTGGCTGCTATGACATGTTGCGCGACCGGCTGGAGCTGATGGACCGCGCCGACCGCAATAAGGTGGCGGAAAGCATCAAGATCAACGGGCTGGACGACCTGAAACTGGCCGAGCATGTCCCTGCCGACCTGCTGGACAAACTGCTGGAAGAAGTCGAGATGGCGCGCGAACTGCTGCCTGCGTTGGACCCACAAGCGGTGCTTGAGGGGCATATGACGCCGATCTGGTTCGGCTCGGCGATCAACTCGTACGGCGTGAAGGAACTGATGGAGGGGATCGGCTCTTATGGCCCCCAGCCGCAGGTTCAGTCGGCTGAACCCCGACAGATCTCGCCAGAGGAAAAGAAGGTCGCCGGTTTTGTCTTCAAGGTGCAGGCCAATATGGACCCCAAGCACCGCGACCGGGTGGCGTTCGTGCGCATGGCCTCGGGCCATTTCAAACGCGGCATGAAGCTGACCCATGTGCGCACCAAAAAGCCGATGGCGGTGTCGAACCCGGTGCTGTTCCTGGCCTCCGACCGCGAACTGGCCGAAGAGGCCTGGGCCGGTGACATCATCGGCATCCCCAACCATGGTCAACTGCGCATCGGTGACACCCTGACCGAAGGTGAGGCGATCCGCGTCACCGGTATCCCCTCCTTCGCTCCGGAACTGTTGCAGGGCGTCCGCGCGGGCGATCCACTAAAGGCCAAGCATCTGGAAAAGGCGCTGATGCAGTTTGCCGAGGAAGGCGCGGCCAAAGTGTTCAAGCCGTCCATCGGCTCGGGCTTTATCGTCGGCGTCGTGGGTGCCTTGCAGTTCGAGGTTCTGGCCAGCCGGATCGAGCTGGAATACGGCTTGCCCGTCCGCTTCGAGGCCTCTCAATTCACCTCGGCCCGCTGGGTGTCGGGGGAGAAGGCCGAGATCGACAAGTTTCTGGCTGCCAACAAGCAGCACATCGCCCATGATCACGACGGCGACATCGTGTACCTGACCCGCCTGCAATGGGATATCGACCGGGTGGTGCGGGATTATCCTGCGTTGAACCTCACGGCGACCAAGGAAATGATGCTGTGACGGCGCCGCCGGATTGTACGGGCAACTCTGGCCCTGTAAATCTGGCCGCATGAACGACGACGACTTCACCTATTCCGGCGGGCTGGCCGCTATGCTGGACCGCTATGATGGGCGGCGTGATCCGTTCGATTTCGGCCCGGAAACACTGCCGTCTCTGGATGTGGATCTGGAGGCGCTGGTAACACAGATCGTGCCCGAATGCGCCACCCGGATCGCGACCGGGGCGACCAATACATCCTGGTCGCGCAAACGCATCCAGATCGCCGAGGAGTTCGTGGGCAATTCGGAACTGGCCTTTCTCAACGCTCAGCTGATCTCGAATCTGCGAAAACGGTCCAGCCCGCAACAGGTGCCGGCTCTTTTCCGTCGCCTCTGGGCGGAACAATCCGATCATCTGCTTGCCGCACTGGACCTGCGCTGGCTGGTCTCATCGGTGCAGACCTTCGCCGATCATGGAAACACGCCCGTGCAACGAGAGGTGGGCCAGGCGCTGCGTATGCTCTTCGGGATGATGAAGCTTTATGAATTCGAGCGTCTCTTTTCGGGCCGAACGCCGGGCACCCAATTTCTTTTCCGCAGAAAGGTGGACGCGAGCTTGCCGCTGGAAATGAACTCATATTCCCTTGAAACAGGCGGCCTCGACATAAATCTGATCGCTCCAATTTGGACCAGAGCCCTGATGGACAACACTATCGCCCCTCTGACCGATCACCTTTTGACAGAACTTAACCGGGACCCCGGTGGGATCTTCCGCCGCCTCAAGATCATGCGGGACCGACGCATGGCCAAGCGGCCGCGCACGTGATTGGATGAGACATCGACTTTGCAAGTCGGGCAACGGTTGCATTCGGAGAGGCAAAAAGGCAGCGAACCCGGACTTGTAGGTTCGGCATCGGTGAGTATGGTTTCGACGCATGATCGATAAGGAAAACTACCCCGGCGGGTTCTATTCGCTGATGCGTCATCTGGAGCGCAAGGAGGTCCCTTATCTCGGCCCCGAGAAGGTTCTGCCGTCCGCCGATGTGGATCTGAACATGCTGGCCCGATCGGTTGTCGACGCGCCGGATCCGGATGCCCGCTTTGGCAATCCCCAGGACGCCCGCCGAAAATACCACGCGCTGCAGCAGGAATTCGCAGGCCAGCCGCAGCTACACCTGATCCACGCCATGTGCATCGCGCTGCTCCGCCGCCATCCGGCACCGCCCGAGGCGCGGGCGCTGTTTTTGCGGATGTCGCACGAAAAAGGCGCCGATCTGGCGCGAGAGTTGCCGGTGCGCTGGCTGATCTCGACCGCGACCACCTTTGCCGATCATGGTGAGACCATGGATCAACGTCTGGGCGGCCAAGGCCTGTATATGCTCTTTGACCTGATCAAGCTGCATGATTGCGAGCGCCGCGTCTCGCTGCGGCCCAATGATCAGGCGTTCGAGATGGTGGGCATGAAGCATCTGAAAGTGCCCTTGGCCTTCGACATGCCGGAATACTCCCTGCGGGTGGGCGATCTAGACCGCAACCTGCTGGCCCGGCTGTGGCGCTATGCCGAAGATGACCCGGTGCTACGCCCGCTTGGGTTCCGAATGCTGAAACTGGTGATGAGCGACCCGCGCAGCGTCTTTGGCCGTATCCAGCACTACAAGAACCGGCAGAGCATGTGGGACGATCCGGATGGCTGACGGCTGCACCTGGGGCATCGTTGCGACAATCAAGGCCCCGGCGGCCGAGATTCTGCGCTTTGCCGCCCATCACCTCGATCTCGGCGCGCACCGGCTGTTTCTGTATCTGGACGAACCCAACCCGCAGGCCTTTGCCCCGCTCAAAGCCCATCCCAAAGTGCGTGTGCTGACCTGCGACGACACCTATTGGCGCCGGCGCAAGCCGCAGCGACCCAGGCGCCACCAGATACGTCAGACCGCAAACGCCACCCATGCCTATTCCCGGGCCGATGTGGACTGGCTGGCGCATATCGACGTGGACGAGTTTCTGTGGCCGACCGAACCTCTGGCCCCCCTGCTGGCTGCGCTGCCACCGGACATACCCTACGCCCGGGTGCGCCCGATCGAGGCGCTGTCCGACCCGGGCAATCTCTACAAGGCCTTCATCCCGCACGGCCCAGATCGGCATGACATCGTGTGCGGCCTCTATCCCCGCTACGGTGCCTTTGTGAAGGGCGGCTTTCTGAGTCACGTGGGCGGCAAGATTTTTGCTCGCACCGGTATTGACGGGATTGGGTTCCGCATCCATGGCCTGTTTCGCAATCGCCAGAGACTGGACTGCGAGGTGGAACTGCCGCAGGTCGATCTGTGCCACAACCATGCCCTTGGGTGGGGGGACTGGATCGCGCGCTACCCCTACCGGCTGGAAAAGGGTGTGTATCGCCCGGGCCTCTCCCCCAACGTACCGCGTGAGGACGGCGGTCTGAGCATGCATGAGCTGCTCTCCGGCATCGAACAGGAAGAAGGCGAAACCGGGCTGCGCGCCTTTTTCGATGAGATCAGCGCCGCCGATCCCGAAGTGCGCGAGCGGCTTCGCAAAGCAGGGATGATCCTGCAGCGGGATCTGGATCTCGACACCAAGCTTGCGAAACATTTTCCCGGGTTTGCTGCGACTGTCGCCTGAATGCCGCGCCGCAGTGGGCACATATTCCGCCCCAACGTCGCGATTTGACGCTGCCGGGGGTTTTTGCTATGTCCGCGCTCAAGCCGAAACGCGCATGGGGCGCATGGCCACCCGGGCCCGGCTACATTCATACGCGCGGGCCAGGTCAGTGTCCGCATTAACCGGACATACATGACAAAATTCACCGATCTGAACCTGAACCCGAAGGTCCTCAAGGCTATTGAGGAAGCCGGGTACGAAACCCCGACCCCGATCCAAGAGGGTGCCATCCCACCCGCTCTGGAAGGCCGCGATGTTCTGGGTATTGCCCAGACAGGCACCGGCAAAACCGCGAGCTTCACGCTGCCGATGATCACCATGCTGGCACGGGGGCGCGCGCGGGCGCGGATGCCCCGCAGCCTGGTGCTGTGCCCGACCCGCGAGTTGGCGGCACAGGTGGCGGAAAACTTCGACACCTATGCCAAGCACGTGAAGCTGACCAAGGCGCTGCTGATCGGCGGCGTCAGCTTCAAGGAACAGGATGCGCTGATCGACCGGGGCGTCGATGTTCTGATCGCCACGCCGGGCCGCCTGCTGGATCATTTCGAGCGCGGCAAACTGCTGCTGACCGGCGTGCAGGTGATGGTGGTGGACGAAGCCGACCGGATGCTCGACATGGGCTTCATCCCGGATATCGAGCGCATCTTCTCGCTGACCCCCTTCACCCGCCAGACCCTGTTCTTCTCGGCCACGATGGCCCCCGAGATCGAGCGGATCACCGACACCTTCCTGTCGGCCCCGGCCCGCATCGAAGTGGCGCGGCAGGCCACAGCCTCGGAAACCATCGAACAGGGCGTGGTCAAGTTCAAAGCCTCGCGCCGCGACCGTGAAGGCAGCGAAAAGCGCAAGGTGCTGCGCAAGCTGATCGATGCCGAAGGCGACAATTGCACCAACGCGATCATCTTCTGCAACCGCAAGACCGATGTGGACATCTGCGCGAAGTCGCTCAAGAAATACGGCTATGACGCCGCTGCCATCCACGGCGATCTGGACCAGTCGCAGCGGACCAAGACTCTGGACGGGTTCCGCGATGGCTCATTGCGCTTGCTGGTAGCTTCGGATGTGGCGGCACGCGGCCTGGATGTGCCGAATGTCAGCCACGTGTTCAATTTCGACGTACCCGGCCACCCTGAAGACTATGTACACCGCATCGGCCGCACCGGGCGCGCGGGGCGTGAGGGCAAGGCCATCACAATCTGCATCCCGCGCGATGAAAAGGCGCTGGATGCGATCGAAAAGCTGATCCAGAAAGAGATCCCGCGCCTGGACAATCCGGTAAAGCGCGAGGCCAAGCCGGAGCCGGAAACCGAAGCTGAAACAAAAGCGCCAAAGCCCGAGAAAAAGCGCTCACGCGGCAAGAAGCCCGGCGAGGTCAAGTCGCGCGGGCGCGACCGGCGCGACGATGGTGGCAAGGCCGTGGTCGGAATGGGCGACCATCTGCCCAGCTTCATCGCGCTCAGCTTCGAGGAACGGCGCGCGGGCTGACCCTCACACCACGGCTGTACCGGGACCAAGGCGTTTGCAAACGCCTTGAGGCGGTTTCGAAACCGCTTATGCCGCTTGCAAGCGGCTTGGCGCACCCTTGCGCCCCGTCGTCTCAGATCGCCAAAACCAGCGCCAGGATGGAAAGACCCAGAAGGGCGATCCCGGCCACTTCGCGCCGGGTTATGCTCTCGCGGAAAAACAGGGTCGAGGCCATCAGGCTGAACATCAGTTCCACCTGCCCCAGCGCTTTCACATAGGCCGCGTTCTGCAGAGTGAACGCGAGAAACCAGCAAAACGACCCGCCTAGGCTGGTCAGCCCGACGAACACGCCCGTCTGCCGCGTCTCCCACACCGCGCGCAGCTCGGCCCGGTCGCGCCACGCCAGCCACGCCCCCATGCTGAACAACTGAAACGAGGTGACGGCGGCCAGAGTGACCAGCGCCCGGAACCAAGGGTCGAGATCCCCAAGCTCCAACGCGGCACCGCGATAACTGACGGCGGAAAAGGCAAACAGCACACCCGAGCCCAACCCAAGCTGCGAGGCGCGGTTGGTCAGGTGGCGCCACCAGACCCCGTCGCCTCCGGGCGTCTTCGACAAGAGCAGCACCGCCGCCAGCCCCAGCAGGATGGCACCGAGCGCACCCAGCGAAACGCCCTCGCCCAACAGGATCAGCCCGACAATCGCGGTCTGGATCACCTCGGTCTTCTTGAAGGTGATCCCTACCGCAAAGTTCCGCTGCTTGAACAGCGCCACGACACAGATGGTTGCCAGAATCTGCGCGGTCCCCCCGATGACCACGAACATCCAGAACTTCCAAGGCAGAACAGGCAGGTCCCGCCCGCTTACCGCGAGATAGATCACAAGCCCCAGCACCGCCAGCGGCGCCGAATAGGCGAAGCGGGCAAAGGTCGCCCCCGCCGCCGACAGCTTCACGGTGCTGAGCGTTTTCTGCAGCATGAACCGCACCGTCTGAAACAGCGCGGCGGCCAGGGTCACGGGAATCCACAAACTCATGGAGCCCCTTGTGGCTTGGATTCAACGCTGAGGCCAGAGCGGATGCGGAACCGGGTCCTTGGCGTGCCAGAAATAGCGCCGGAATATCTCGCCGTAGGAGCGATAAACGTAGCTGTCATTGCAGGCGAGATACAGCTCCTTGCCCTCACGGTAGAGCCCCGGCAGCCGGTACCATGGCGCGGTCGGATGCATGTGATGAACGACGTGTAGGTTATTGTTCAGAAACAGAAAGGCCAGCGGACCCCGATCCTCGATCACCACGGTACGGCCACGCACCTTATCATGGGCGCGATGTTCCAGAAACGTGCGGATTTTGAGCAGACCAAGTCCGATATAGGCCGACAGCACAAAGGCCCAGACCGGCATCGGCGACAGCGCCGCGATCCACAGCACCACCGCGGCCCCAGGCAAGTGCAGCGCCCAGGCCAGCCAGATCGCTCGGTCGCCGCGCATGGCACCCTGCCATTCGTCGCGAAAGAACACGATCTGCCCGATGGCGGGGCCCAGTACCATCCGCCCCAGCAGCGTGTTGTTCACGCCGTAAATCCACCGTTTCCACCCCGGCAGTGCGTTCCACACCACCGGGTCCAGATAGTTCGATTCCGGGTCGTCATAGGGATCGGTCAGGTTCGAATCCAGATGATGCGCCAGATGCAGGTCGCGGAAGCGGTTATAGGGAATGCACAGCGTCAGCGGCAGTGCCATCAGCGCCTCGTTGATCCACCTGGTGCGGAACGGATGGCCGTGCAGCGCCTCATGCGTGAGCGAGGAGTGCAGCGCGGCGACAAGCCCCATCACCGGGATGGCCAGCCACAGGCCCCACTCCGCCAACCAGAAGATGGTGACCAGCCAGGCAGCATGGCAGGCGAGGATTAGGAAAAAAGTGCCCCATTCGGGCCCGGTGCCTTGGGTCGTGCGCTCAGACATTGCGCCCCCAGCGGACGCCGGCCCAGACACGTTCATAGAGGATATACATGCTCAGCCCGATGGCGGTGTTGACGATGGCCAGCGTGCCACCCACAGCCGCCGACCCGGTGGCGATAAGCCCCACCAGTGTCATCGTGGCCAACCCCATGATGTTCCAGATCACAGCCTTCACGACCGATCTTCGGCGCGTCTCCATTCCGTTACCCACTTTTTGTTTTCTTTCTCCGAAGTGTTACCCATCGGCGCGGCGCAGAGAATTCTGAATATGATTAACAAAATTCATCGAATGTGATATTTATCACCATATGTATGAAAAAATGGACAAACGCGACCGAGCTTCCCAGTTCCGCCAGCGTCTGGCGCGCGCAATGGAAGAGGCGAAGGTCAGCCAGAGCGGCCTTGCCCGTCGAATCGGGGTGGACAGATCGACCATCTCGCAACTGCTGACCGATGAGGGCGCGCGGCTGCCCAATGCCCATGTGGTCGGCGCCTGCGCCACCGCGCTTGGCGTGTCGGCGGATTGGCTGCTCAGCCTGTCGGACCGCCCCGAGAGCGCCGCCGAGTTGCTGGCCGGGTCCCTGTCCATGACCGAAGCACCCCGGGCGCTGGTCGATGAGCGCATCTTTGAGTGGCACCAGCAGGCTGCGGGCTACAAGATCCGCTATGTCCCGGCCACCCTGCCCGACATGCTCAAGACCCGCGCGGTGCTGGAATGGGAATATGCGCCGCATCTGGGGCGAACGGCGGATCAGGCCATCGGAGCCTCCGAGGATCGGCTTTCATGGATGCGCAGTGCGCAGTCGGATTATGAAATCGCCATGCCGCTGTATGAAATCCACAGTTTTGCCCACGCGACCGGCTATTACCACGGTCTGCCGCTTGACGTCCGGCTTGAGCAGATCGACCACCTGCTGGCGATTTGCGAACAGCTCTATCCGCGCCTGCGCATCTATCTGTTCGATGCGAAACGGCTCTATTCCGCGCCGATCACCATTTTCGGTCCCCTGCTCTGCGTCTTCTACGCGGGCAGCCATTACATGGCGTTCCGTGGCCGCGACCGGATCGAGATCTTCACCCGCCATTTCGACACGCTGGTGCGCGAGGCCGACCTGACCGCCCGCCACCTGCCCACCCATCTGCGCCAGTTGCGAACAGCGATCACAGAAGTCCGGCCCCAAGGGCAGGCCAGCGGCGAATAAACGCGCTTTTGCAATCACAGGGTGCAGTGCGGCCTGCCGTGCCCTATAATGGGGTCACCTGAACGAACGGGCAATCCAACCGCTCACGAGCCAAAGGAAGGATTCGACGTATGGATGCAATTAGGACTGCCGAATATGCCCGTGCGCTCTATTCCGCGCATGGAGACAAGGCCGAGGCCGAAGCCGCGCAGAAGATGCGCGAATATGATGCCGCCGGAAACAAGGAAGAGGCCCAGAATTGGGAGGCCGTCCGCCGGGCCATCCGGCAGATTCGCGGACCAAATCAGGCCTGAACCAGGATATTGAACGGATTGAACGGGAAGTCCGGCCCCAAGACTGCGGGCCGGATTTTTCGCGCGGGATCGTGAACACTCAGATCTTGGGGTCCGGGTTCACCGTATGCCCGTCCACCGCAATCACCTGCCCCGACACCAGCCGCGCCGAGTCCGAGGCCAGAAACACCGCCATGTTGGCAATGTCACGCCCCTCGACAAAGCGCCCCATCGAGGTCCCCGCAGCATAGCCGTCATAGACCTGATCGCGGGTCATGCCCTTGGCCGCCGCCTCGCGTTCCAGCACGCCCTCCATGCGGGGTCCTTCGACCGCGCCCGGGCAGATGGCGTTCGCACGAATGCCATGAGGACCCAGTTCCATGGCCAGCGTCTTCATCAACCCGATTACTGCCCATTTGGCCGCCGCATAGGGTGCACGGTTGGGATATCCGTACTGTCCGGCAGTTGAAGACGTCAGGATGATGCTGCCCGCTTGTACGGATTTCATCAGCGGTGCCGCGTGTTTCGCCGCCAGAAAGGCGCCATCCAGATTGATCGAAACGCATCTGCGCCAATCCGCCAGCTCAATGTCTTCGACGGCTTCGGTCGGCCCCGCGATCCCGGCATTTGCACAGAGCACATCCAGCCCGCCCTCAGCCTGGACAGCCTGAAGAATGGCACTCATGTCATTTTCGCTCGCGACATCAGCCCAATGCCCGGTCCAATGCTCCGGCAGGGATCTGAGCGCTGCTTCGTCGATATCCGTCACCCAGACGTCGTAACCAACGGCATCGAAGGCCTTGGCCATGGCTCTGCCGATCCCTGAAGCGCCGGCAGTGATTAGAACCCTCCGGCTCATGCAGGTTTCCGGATCGCGCTACCCGCCCCCTCAGGGTAAGGCAGACCGGCCTGCCCTTGCGCAATCCGCGCCATCGCGGCCTCGATCTGCGCCGACGGCGCACAGGGCCGCCGGGTTTCGAGGCTGACATGCAAAAGAAAGCTTTCGCCGGTGGCCAACAGCTTGTCGCCCTCATACATGGAGTGGAACAGGTGCAGCTTTTTCCCCTGCCCCAGCAACAGCTGCGTCTGCACCTCGATCTTCGAACCGGCATGGGTTTCATCCAAATGGCGGATATGGGTTTCGGCGGTGAAATAGCTTCCTCCGCTCGCGATGTAGTCCGCATCACAGCCGATGATCTCCATGAACCGGTCGGTGGAACTGGCGAAGGCATCGAGATACCGCGACTCGGTCATGTGGCCGTTATAATCGGTCCAGTCCAGCGGCACCGCGCGCGACAAGGTCAGGATTGGCTGGCACAGGTCGGCCCCATCCAGCGTCGGAAGCGCCCCGGGCTTCAGCCGCGCATCATGCCGATTCAGCACCGCGCCCGCGCCATAGTCCTGCGCCTTGAGCGCCCGCATCATGCCGACAAGGTTGTTGTCGCGGATGCGCTCCAACTCGCGGATCGAGTGCATCCCCGATTGCGCATCGGACTGATCGGCGATCATGGCCACCAGTTCGTCGGTGAATTCCGGCACGTCCATCAGCTTGGTCCACGGCCATTGCAACGCCGGACCAAATTGCGCCATGAAGTGCTGCATCCCCGCCTCGCCGCCTGCCACGCGATAGGTCTCGAACAGGCCCATCTGCGCCCAGCGAATGCCGAAGCCCATGCGGATCGCTTCGTCAATCTCCTCGGTGGTGGCGATGCCGTCCTTGACCAGCCACAGCGCCTCACGCCAGACAGCTTCGAGGAAACGGTCGGCGATATGGGCGTCGATCTCCTTCCTGACATGCAGCGGGAAGAACCCGACTGAGCTCAGCATCTCCTTGGCCCGTTCGACCAGTTCCGGCGGGTTGGCCTCGGTCGGCACCAGCTCGATCAGAGGCAGCAGGTAGACCGGGTTGAACGGATGCGTCACCACGATCTGTTCCGGGCACAGCGCACCGTCCTGCAACTCCGATGGTTTGAACCCGCTGGTCGAAGAGCCAATGATAGCCTGCGGATCGCACGCCGCCTGCAAGCCTTTGTAAACCTTCAGCTTCAGGTCCAGACGCTCAGGCACGCTTTCCTGAATCCAGATAGCCCCCTGCACGGCATCCGCCATGTCGTCATGAAACGTCAGCGCGCCCTCGGGCGGCAGCGGCACATCGCTCAACCCCGGCAGCGAGCGGCGGGCATTATCCAGAACCTCACCGATCTTGCGCTGTGCCTCAGGGTCGGGGTCGAACACCCGCACATCCCAGCCATTGAGCAGAAACCGCGCGGCCCAGCCGCCGCCGATCACACCGCCACCGATGATTGCTGCTGTTTTCATCAGAATTCCTTCGAGAACCGACCGGTTCTTCCTCTTGCCTCAAATATCCCGGGGGTTTGAGGGCTGGCCCCCAATCCGCTCGGGATTTGCCTACTTCGCCACCGGCGCCCGCTTGGTCAGCCCCAACTTTTCCCGCACCTCCTGCGGCCCGATCACCCGCGCGCCCATGTTCTCGATGATCGAGCCTGCGCGTTCCACCAACTGCCAGTTCTCGGCCAGCACGCCCTTTTCCAGCCACAGGTTGTCCTCAAGCCCCACGCGCACATTGCCGCCCGCCAGAACCGACGCCGCCACATAGGCCATCTCATTGCGCCCCAGCGAGAACGCCGAAAAAGTCCAGTCGTCCGGCACATTGTTCACCATCGCCATGAAGGTGTTCAGGTCATCCGGTGCGCCCCACGGCACGCCCATGCAGAGCTGAACGAGAGCATTCGACTCCAGAAGCCCTTCTTTCACCAACTGCTTGGCAAACCACAGATGGCCGGTGTCAAACGCCTCGATCTCGGGCTTCACGCCGAGATCGGTCATCATCTGCCCCATCGCCCGCAAGGCGCCAGGCGTGTTGGTCATCACGTAATCGGCCTCGGCAAAGTTCATGGTGCCGCAATCGAGCGTGCAGATCTCGGGCAGGCATTCAGCCACATGCGCCACCCGCTCGGTGGCACCCACCAGATCGGTCCCCGCCTCGGCCAGCGGCAGCGGGTTCTCGACACCGCCAAACACCATGTCGCCACCCATCCCCGCCGTCAGGTTCAGCACCGCGTCCACTTCCGCATCGCGGATACGGTCGGTCACCTCGCGATAGAGGGCCAGATCGCGGGCGGGCGCACCGGTTTCCGGGTCGCGCACATGGCAATGCACCACCGCCGCGCCTGCCTTGGCCGCAGCAATCGCGCTCTCGGCAATCTGCTTGGGCGAGCGCGGCACATGCGGGCTGCGATCCTGAGTACCGCCCGAGCCGGTAACGGCGCAGGTGATGAAGACTTCGCGGTTCATTTCCAGAGGCATGGTGTTTTCCCCAAGTTTTACCGGCTTCCGCCCGGGGTTATCCCCAGGCTTGTCCCCGGATTCCGATTTGCGTCTGGACCCGAGTCTGGCGCAGCCTTGGCGAAACAACTTGTCAATATGCGAATCGAACTTGATGAAATCCGCAAAAAACATCCTGCAGCCCGAACACCGCGCCCTGAAAACGGGCGTTCTGGTGCTGGACGAGTGCAACACGCTCAGCTTTGCCGCAGCTGTCGATCCTATGCGGGCGGCCAATCGGCTGGCCGACCGGCCCGCCTTCGACTGGGACTACGTGACCGCCACCGGCACGCCCGCCCATCTGACCAGCGGGCTGGCGGTGCCGGGCATCCCGCTGGCCCGGTTCGAAGACTGCGATTTGCTGATCGTGGTGGCCGGGTTCCAATTGGCCCGCCACGCCACGCCCAGCCTACTGGCCGGGCTACGCCGCATCGCCGCCACCGGCGCCGCGCTGGCCGGTATTGATGGTGGCCCGTGGCTGCTGGCCGAGGCGGATCTGCTGGATCAACATAGCGCCACAACACACTGGGAAGATTTGGATAACTTCTCAAATCGCTTCCCGGATGTAACGGTTCTGCGCGACCGATTTGCGATTTCTGGCAACCGCCTGACCTCGGGCGGCGCCATGCCCGCGATTGAAATGATGCTGCACATCATCTCGGCCCGCCACGGCGCCGGGTTTGCCGCGCGGGTCTCGGGCCTCTTCCTCTATGACGGCGCGCCTGCCCCCACCAAACCGCAAAGCCGCACCGGCGCCCCGCACCGCCACAACGCGCTGACCGCCAAGGCCAACGCGCTGATGGAGGCCGCGCTGGACGAGCCCCTGCCGCTGACCCAGATTGCCGACACGCTCGGCACCAGTCCCCGCACCCTGCAGCAGCAGTTCCGCCTGCGCCTGAACACGACACCACAGGACCACTACCTGCAACTGCGCCTGGCCGAGGCCCGCCGTCTGGTCGCAGATACCGACATGTCCCTGATGGACGTGGCGCTGGCCACCGGCTTCACCTCGCAATCCAGCTTCGCCCGCGCCTTCCGTACCGCCCACGGCCTTTCGGCCCGCGACCTTCGGCAGGAACAGACACTGCACTAACCCCTTCTTCTGTTTAAAAATATCCCGGGGGAGTCGCCGTCAGGCGACGGGGGCAGAGCCCCCTTTTCCCGGCATCAGTAAGGCATCGGATGCGCCCGGTGCACCGCGTCGATCTCGGCCACAACATCGCTCGTCAGTTCCACATCCACCGCGCCGGGCAAATGCTCCAGCTGCGCCAGCGTCGTGGCGCCGAAAATCGCCGACATCATGAAGGGCCGCGTCCGGCACCACGCGAGCGCCATGTGCACCGGGTCCAACCCATGGCGCGAGGCGATCTCCAGATAGGCCGCCACCGCATCCGAAATGCGCGGCGACTTGCGTCCGCCCATCTGAGGCACCAGCGACATGCGCGAGCCTTCGGGCACCGCGCCGCCCTGATACTTGCCGGTCAGGTACCCCGCCGCCAGTGGCGAAAAGGCCATCAGACCCACGTCTTCGTTCACGCTCAGCTCCGACATGTCCGTATCGTACAACCGGCAAAGCAGGGAGTATTCGTTTTGTACAGATGCCGCGCGGGGCCAACCGCGCTCTTCGGCCAGCCGCAGCCATTGCGCCGTGCCCCATGCGCTTTCGTTCGACAGGCCAAAGGCGCGGATGTTGCCCTTGTCCACCTGTTGCTGCATCGCCTCCAGACACTCCTCCATGTTGGCCAGCGTCGCGGCACGGTTCTGGCCGGACGGATCATAGGACCAGTTCTGCCGGAACATGTAGCTGCCCCGGTTCGGCCAGTGGAACTGATAGAGGTCGATATGATCGGTCCTGAGCCGCCGCAGTGAACCTTCGACCGCTTCCGGAATGGTCTGCGCCGAAATCGGCGCGCCGTTTCGGGCATACATGAAACCCGCGCCGGAATGCTTGGTGGCCAGGATATACTCCCCCCGCCGCCCCGGATTGGCGGCGTTCCAATTGCCGAGGATCTCTTCGGTGCGGCCCACGGTGTCCTGACTGATCGGGTTCACCGGGTACATCTCGGCGCCGTCGACAAAGTTCACTCCGGCCGCCAGCGCCATGTCCATCTGTGCATGGGCCTCTGCCTCGGATGTCTGGGTGCCGAAGGTCATCGTGCCGAGGCACAGTTCCGACACCATCATGCCGGTGCGGCCCAGCGGGTTCATTTTCATGCTGAAATTCCTCTTGCTCCGAATAGCGCAAACCTAGCGGGCCGTCCCCGGGGGACAAGCCCCTCTTGAGCCGCAGCCGCATTTCGGCAAGCCTTGGACGTGACAAGAAGGAGCAGACAGATGCCGCAAACCATCACCAAAGGGATCAAGGCCCTGCTGGCCGAGGCCAATTCGGTGGTCAAAACCCTGCCCGTGGCCGAGGCCAAGGCGCTGTATGATGACCCCGGCCATGTCTTCGTCGACCTGCGCGACATCCGCGAGTTGCAGCGGTCCGGCATGATCCCCGGCGCCTTTTCCTGCCCGCGCGGCATGCTGGAGTTCTGGATCGATCCGGACAGTCCCTATCACAAGGAGGTGTTCAATCAGGACAAGACCTATGTGTTCTACTGCGCCAGCGCCTGGCGGTCGGCCCTGAGCGCAAAGGCCGCGCAAGAGATGGGCCTGAACCCGGTCGTGCATCTGGAAGGTGGATTTGGCGAATGGGTCAAACAGGACGGACCGGTGGCCAAAAAGGACTGATCGGAACCCCGCCGCCCAGTTCCGGATTACGCATCTATATTCGGTGCTGACCGCAGTCAGCGCAGGTCACGCAGTGTCAGCGACGCAGGATCTCGAACTCCAGCAATTGCGCATCGTCATGCTGGATCGGCAAGGCCGGTGAGATCAGGCCTCCGTCCGCGAGCATGACGGCCTCGCGCTTGAGCTGGATTTCCCGGCCCGCGTCGAACTGCACATAGGTTCCCGACGTGCTTCGGTCCGCGAGCATCAGCTTGCCATCCTTCAGACTCAGGACAGCGTGAAGCCGCGACACCCATGCCTGCGGCAGAACCACATCGCATTGCGATGACCTGCCGATCTTCAGCTCTCCACCCTCGCGGCACCGCCAGGAACGGCCACCATGATTGAGGACGAGCGTCAGGGCTTCGCTCGGATATCCCTGCTCGTCACCGCTACCGAATTGCAGCGGCAGGCGTGTCTGCGTGCTCAGATCGGAGGCGGAGCGGACCAATGAGAAAACCTCGAGCGGATCGCTGATCCCCTTCAGGCGCAGCGCGCCGATGGGTTTGAGCAATTGCCTGAGGCCGGGTTTCACCATGGCGGCCACGGCTTCGCTGACGCAGGCCTCACCGGGATTGGCCACCGCGGCCAATCGGGCGGTCAGGTTCACGGCCTCGCCAAAGATGCCCTTTTCCGCGACGACGATGGCGCCGCGATGCACGCCCACATGAACCGAAAGCATGGTGCCCGGCGGCTGTTCGATCATTTTCAGAGCCGCCTGAATGGCCGCGTCGTGATCGTCGAAATAGCTGAGAACGTCATCGCCTTTCTGGCCCACGGGCGTGCCGCCATGATCAAGCATCACCTCCCTGAGCCGGTCGATCTCAAGCTGGATCAACCGCTGCGCCTGGTCATCGCCCATGGCCTGGTAGAGCGGGGTGCTTTCCGAAATATCCGCGATAATCGTTGTGGCGAGTTGGGTGTCCACTGTGTTTCCCGAATTTTTTGAATGAAGTGTATCTATTTTAAACTGTCTGTACACACACTTAACGATTTCTGTCGGGGCCTGAAGGCCCGGTTTCTACCAATGATAATGTTGATCAAGGTTAACTATCGTCGTGCGCTATGCAACCGCCAATATGCTGAAACGGTCTGCGGGGTCTCAATGGTCCATAGGGCAATCCATCGATTGAGAACAAAAGTGGAACATGTTAGGCTGCCTACATGTCGACTCACCTTCTTGGCCGCAAACCTGCGCGCGATGTGCCCGCGCTTTGCCCGCACCCGGCCGTCGCCCTGCCGCTGGCCCGCGTGCATGAGGCCTGCGGCCCGGCGCGGCGCAGCTTTGCGCTGTGGCTGGCGGGCCGGACCGAGGGGCCGGTCCTGTGGATTTCGCCCGCATGGGAGGCCGATCAGCTGAACCCGGACGGGATGATGTCCTTTGCCGATCCGGCGCGGTTTCTCTTCATCCGTCCCACGCGGGCCGAGGATCTGCTGTGGTGCATGGAAGAGGCGTTGCGCAGCGGTGCGGTGCCACTGATCGTCGCCGATCTGCCCGGTGCGCCGGGACTGACGCCGGTGCGGCGGATGCATCTGGCCGCCGAACAGGGCGGTGCCTTGGGACAGGCGCCGCTGGGGCTGCTGCTGACCCCCGGCGAGGGTGGCGCGCAGGGGATCGAGACGCGCTGGCACATGGCGCCAACGCATCAGGGCGATCTGCGCCGCTGGAGCCTGACCCGCCGCCGCGCCCGCGCCCTGCCCCCGGTAACGTGGCAGGCCACCCAGACCCGCCCGCGCGCCGGGCTGGAGCTGGAGCGGGTGGCGGAAAGCGCCGATGCGGGATGACATGCCCGGTCAAAAGCGCCTCAGAAACTTGTGACTGGTCAAAGCACAAGCGGCTCACTAGCGTGCCCCCATGACCCACCCGATCCATGACAGCCGCTATTCCTGGCTCAGGTTGCTGATCACGCTGGCCATCGCCACCGTGGCCAATGTGGGCATGTGGGCGGTGATCGTGGTGATGCCTGCCATCGAAACGCAGTTCGGCGCCAGCCGGGCCGAGGCGTCGATGCCTTATACGCTGACGATGATCGGCTTTGCCCTGGGCAACATGTGGCTGGGGCAACTGGTTGACCGGCTGGGTGTGACCCGGGCGCTGATCGGTGCCGCCGCCCTGACCGCGGTAGGTTACGTTCTGGCCACCCTCGCCCCGTCGATGCTGACCCTGTCGGTGACCCATCTGATGCTGGGTCTTGGTACGGCGGTGGGGTTTGGGCCGCTGATCGCGGATATCTCGCACTGGTTCATGCGCAGGCGGGGTATCGCCGTGGCTCTGGTGGCCAGCGGGAATTATCTGTCGGGCGCGATCTGGCCCATCCTGCTGTCGGGGATACTCGCCCGCGAAGGCTGGCAGCAGGTTTATCTGACGCTTGCCGTCATCACTTTGGTCGTCATCATCCCGCTTTCACTGCTGTTGCGCCGGCAAATCCCGGCCGAGGCGCATGGAACCGCCGAGGTCGCAGCGCAGCTGAACGCCCAGAGTTCCGGCTTCTCGCCGCGCGCCCTGCAATATCTTCTGGGTCTTGCCGGGATCGGCTGCTGCGTGGCCATGTCCATGCCGCAGGTTCACATCGTCGCCTATTGCGTCGGGCTGGGATATGGCCCGGCCGTTGGGGCCGAGATGTTGTCGCTGATGCTGCTGGGGGGCGTGGTCAGCCGGGTGATCTCGGGGCTGGTCGCCGACCGGTTCGGCGGAGTGCGAACCCTGCTGGCCGGATCGGCCCTGCAATGCGCCGCCCTGTTCCTGTTCCTGCCTTATGACGGCATGGTCTCGCTCTATTTCATCAGCGCCTTGTTCGGCTTGGCACAGGGCGGGATCGTGCCCAGCTACGCTTTGGTCGTGCGGGAATACATGCCCCCGCGCGAGGCCGGTGCGCGGGTGGGGTTCGTGCTGATGATGACCATTCTGGGCATGGCGCTTGGCGGGTGGATGTCGGGCTGGATCTACGATGTGACCGGCAATTACCAGTTGGCATTCGTCAACGGGATCGTCTGGAACGGCCTGAACATCGCGATCATGCTGATACTGTTGAAACGGTCGCGCCCACGGCGGAGCGAGGTCACGGTATGAGCGCTCGGGAGATCGATAGTGGAGTCGGGTGCCCGCGGATCGGACGCCGCACGCTGCTATTGTCCCTTGCCGCCCTGCCCTTGGCCGCTCCGCTGTCAGCCGCCCCTGCCCGGTACCGGCTAGACCAAAGCGCGTCGTCGGTCGGGTTCTTCTTTACGCTTTCCGGTTCAGCCCAGAAGGGCACGATGCCGATCCGGTCCGCCGATATCGTGATCGACACGACCAACCTGACGCGCAGCCGGGCGGATGTGACGCTCGACGTCGCCCGCGCGCGCACCAATCTGGTCTTTGCGCGCACCGCGATGCTGGGCCCCGACGTGCTGGACGCGAGGCGCTTTCCGACCATCCGCTTTACCTCGACCCGCGTTCAGCTCGGCCCCGGTGGACGGCTGTCGGACGGTGCGCGGATCACCGGCGATCTGACCGTGCGCGATATCACCAGACCGGTGGTGCTTGAGGCCAGCCTGTTCCGCCGCCGGGGCAGCGCCGCCGATGACCTGAGCGAGCTCAGCTTCCGCCTGCGCGGTGCCATCAGCCGCCGCGCCTTTGGAGCCTCGGGTTATCGCGATCTGGTCCGGGATGCGGTGACGCTGGATATCCGGGCCGTCATCCGACAGACGTAATAATTCCGTCACATGCACCAAAACCGACCTGGAGAGGTCGATAAACCTCGTGCATCCGGAAACCGGGCGGTCATGGTAGGCGCATTATGCGTACGATCATCTCATTTGCCGCCCTGTTTCTTTCGGTTGTTCTGTTGCAGCTCTCGACCGGGGGTGTTGGCCCGCTCGATGCGATCTCGGGGCTGACGCTGGGGTTCTCCACCGGCCAGATCGGTCTGCTCGGCTCCTCTCATTTCCTGGGCTTTTTCATCGGCTGCTGGTGGGCGCCGCGGCTGATGGGCAATGTCGGCCATTCCCGCGCCTTTGCGGTCTGCACGGCGATGGGCGCGATGGGGCTGATCGGCCATACCCTGACCGAGAGCCCCTATGTCTGGGCGCTGTTGCGGGTTGCCTCTGGCACTTGCGTGGCGGGTTGCTATACGGTGATCGAAGCCTGGATGAACGCGAAGGTCACCAACGAGAACCGGGGCCGCGCGACCGGAATCTACCGGATCGTGGACATGAGCGCCTCGCTCAGTGCGCAGTTGATCATCGCGGTGCTGCCGCCGGCATCCTACGTCTCGTACAACCTGCTGGCCATCCTGTGCTGCGCCGCGCTGCTGCCGCTGACGCTGACCCGGGCCAGCCAGCCCGAGACCCCCGACACACCACGCCTGCGCCCCAGGTTGGCCTGGCACTGTTCACCGCTGGCGGTCGCGGGTGTGATCGTGGCGGCGCTGAGCTCCGCTTCGTTCCGAATGGTCGGCCCGGTTTACGGGCAGGAGGTCGGTCTGGGCATCGACCAGATCGCCTTTTTCCTGGCCTCCTTCGTGCTGGGCGGCGCGCTGGCGCAGTATCCGATGGGATGGCTTGCGGACAAATACGACCGGCGCTGGGTGCTGATCTGGCTGTCGGCGGTGGCGGTGTTGAGCTGCGGCATCACCATGGCCGCCAGCGGCACCGGCACCATCGGTGTGATGCTGGCGGCGGGGTTCTTCGGTTTCACCACCTTCCCGATCTTTTCGGTCTCTGCCGCGCACGCCAATGATTTCGCCACCACCGAACAACGGGTGGAGCTGTCGGCGGCCTTGATGTTCTGGTACGCGCTGGGGGCGATTGCCTCACCCTATGTTTCGTCGTCTCTGATCGAGCTCTACGGCCCGGGCGCGCTGTTTGCTTTTGTGGCGCTGGGGCATGTGTTCCTGATCGTGTTTGGCCTGACCCGCATGCGCGCACGCCCGGCCCCCGAGGACCGGACGCATTACGTCTATTCACCTCGGACCTCGTTCACCATTGGCCGGTTGCTGAAACGCTCACGCGAGGGGCAGTAGGCAGGGGCGCTTTGCTCTCCACTGGGCCAAGGCGTTTGCAAACGCCTTGAAGCGGTTTGAAAACCGCTTAAGCCGCTTGCAAGCGGCTTCCCCCGCCCGAAACAAAAGGGCCGGGAAATCCCGGCCCTTGCGGTCTTAGTGCTCGACGCGCGGCTCGTCTTCCGCTTCGTCCACCACTTCGGCGGCGGGTTCCGGCGCGCCCAGCGCCCCGTTGGCGAGGCCGCCGACGCCCTGCTCCATCGACAGGCCCAGTTCTTCGCCCAGCTTCTTGAGCGCGGGCATCTGCACCGCCATGCCCATGATTGAATCGAGCGCCTGGTTCACCACCGGCTTGTCGCTATTGGCCGCACCACCGCCGGCGGGCGCGCCGATGCCGCTGACCTGATGGATCTTGATCGAGTCGATCTTTTCTGCAGGTTTCACCATTTCGGTGATGATCGCGGGCATCGTCTCGATCCGGGCCAGGTCGACCTTCATGCGGATCTGCTCGGGCGAGAGCGCATTGTCGGCCTCGACGATGGCACGCTTACCTTCGGCCTCGGCCAGCATGTCGTTCTTCTTGGCCTCGGCCCGGATGTTGAGCGCGTCCGCCTCGGCCTGCGCTTCCTCGCGGCGCGCTTCGGCACGGTCGGCGGCGGCCTCTTTCTCGGCCTGCGCGGCCAGACGCAGGGCGGTGGCCTGACGCTCGGCCTCGCGGGTGGCTTCGATCAGCGCGATCTCCTTGAGGCGTTCGGCCTCGGCCACCTCGCGCGCGGTCACCACCGCCTCGGTCGCCTTGGTCGCCTCGGCGCGGGCCAGATCGGCGGAGGCACGGGCGCGGCTTTCCTCTTCGGATTTCTGCGCGATGATGATCTGACGCTCCTGTTCGGCCACTTCCAGTTCACGCTCTTTCGAGATTTCGGCATCGCGGATCTTGCGCTCGCGTTCAATCTCGGCGGCGCGGATCGCTTCCTCGCGCGCGATACGGGCGCGTTCGGTTTCACGCATCGAGTCCTCGGTGCGGGCGGCGATCTCTGCCTCCTGCGCGGCCTTCATGGTCTCGACCTCCTGCGCCTGCTGGATGCGGGCCTTGGCCTCGTCCTGTTCGATCAGCAGCTTCTGGCGTTCCGCCTCCATTGCGGCACGGCGCACCTCGACCTCGGCATCGGCATCGATCTGCGCGCGCTCTTTCTTCGAGGTCGCGATCACCTCGGCCAGCTTGCGCATACCAACGGCGTTGAAGGCGTTGTTCTCATCCAGCGCCTCGAACGGCGTCTGGTCCAGAGCGGTCAGCGAGACCGATTCCAGCGACAGACCGTTCTTGAGCAGGTCTTCGGAGACCGCATTCTGCACCTCCTGCACAAAGTCGGCGCGGTTTTCGTGCAGCCCGTCCATGGTCATTTGCGCGGCCACGGCGCGCAGGCCATCGACCAGCTTACCCTCAATCATCTCGCGCAGTTGCTCGACATCGAACGTGCGATCACCCAGCGTCTGCGCGGCGCGCGCGATACCCTCCTCGGTCGCCATCACCGAGACATAGAACTCGACCCCCACATCGACCCGCATCCGGTCCTGCGTGATCAGTGCGGCATCGCCGTTGCGCTGCACCTCAAGGCGCAGGGTTTTCATGTTGACCGGGCTGACCTCATGCAGCAGCGGCACGATGATGGTGCCGCCGTCCATGATCACCCGTTTGCCGCCCGCCCCGGTCTTGACCAGGGATATCTCGCGCGTGGCGCGCCGGTAGAGACGGCCCAGTATCAGGCCGATCAGCAGCAAAACCGCCAGGAAAGACACAACGGAAACAGCCAGGAATTGAACTTCCATACAAAATCCTCCTTGAGAGTTGGTATTTGATTATTCGGACATGCCGATCAGAACGAAGGTGCCGCTCTTGCGGTTGCGCAGCACCAGCACCTCTGTGCCCTGGGCAAGGCTTTCACCGTCCCGCATGGGCTCGGCCCGCAGGTAGTGGGCGTTGCCGAAACGGTCGGTCACCCGCACCTCGGCGGGGCGTCCGCGCGCGGCGGTGCCTTGCGTGATCACGCCGCGGCGGCGGGCCAGCATACGTTCGGACATCGCCTCGGTCTCGGTCTGCGGCAGCAGCCGGGCAAAGACACCGCCAAAGCCGCGCGCAAACCACAGGCCAAACGCCGCCGCCGGGATCGCGGCCAGCCATGCGGGCGCATTCACACCGATGAGGTCGTGCAGCGCCAGTTGCAGGCCCATGCCGCTCAGGCCAAAGCCCATCAGCAGCACCGCCAGCCAGATCATGACCGGCATCCGCCCCAGGCCCAGCCAGGCGGTCGGGCCGGAGGCCCCCGCCTGAGGCGTCTCGGCATCTGCCTCGACCTCGGCCAGTTCGAACTCGCCCAGATCCACATCCGCATCGACATCCAGATCGAGGCTGCCGATGTCGATATCGGGCGCATCCCCGAGTTCGACATCAATCTCACCCTCGCCCGCCATCAGGCTGCCGCCCAGACAAAGGGCGACCAGTTCCAGCCCGAGAAGGCCGAACAACAAGGCGAGCGCCATCGTAAAGGGCGCAAAAGCGCCCTGCAGCAGAAAGTCGAACATCAGCAGGTAGTCCCCGGTTTGGTATACAGAGGTATACAATCAATATGGTGCGTCATGGTGGATTTTCAAGAGGTTGTGAGCCCGGTTTTCAACCTATGGTGTTGACCGGACTGCCAAAAAGCACAACCCGCACAGTGCCGGGGCGGTCGTTTCACCACATTTCAATGCGAAAACCGCGCTTCGGTCGAAAGCTGGCCTTTTGCTGACCCGTCACATGAGATAGACGGGCGCGCAGACAGATACGCGGATACGAAATATGGCCCGGATTCTCATCACCTCGGCGATCCCCTATATCAACGGGATCAAGCACCTCGGCAACCTGATCGGCTCGCAGCTGCCCGCCGATCTCTATGCGCGTTACCAGCGTGGCCGGGGCAACGAGGTCATGTTCCTGTGCGCCACGGACGAGCACGGCACCCCAGCGGAGCTGGCTGCCGCCAAGGCGGGCCAGCCGGTGGCGGAGTATTGCGCCGAGATGCACGGGGTGCAGTCCGACATCGCCCAGCGTTTTGGCCTGAGTTTCGACCATTTCGGGCGCTCTTCCAGCGTGCAGAACCATCGCCTGACCCAGCATTTCGCCGGGCGTCTGGCCGAGGCCGGGCTTATCCGTGAAGTGGTCGAGAAACAGGTCTATTCCAACGCCGATGGCCGGTTCCTGCCCGACCGCTATATCGAGGGCACCTGCCCCAATTGCGGCTACGAGCGCGCACGCGGCGATCAGTGCGAGAACTGCACCAAGCAGCTGGACCCCACCGACCTGATCGAGCCGCGCTCGGCTGTGTCGGGATCCACCGATCTGGAGGTGCGCGAGACCAAGCATCTGTACCTGTGCCAGTCGGCCATGAAAGATCAACTGGATGCCTGGATCGACAGCAAGACCGACTGGCCGGTGCTGACCACCTCGATTGCCAAGAAATGGCTGCATGACGGCGACGGGCTGCAGGACCGGGGCATCACCCGTGATCTGGACTGGGGCATTCCGGTCAAGAAGGGCGACGAGGATTGGCCGGGGATGGAGGACAAGGTCTTTTACGTCTGGTTCGATGCCCCCATCGAATATATCGCCTGCGCCAGAGAATGGGCCGATGCGAATGGCAAGTCGGATGCGGATTGGGAACGCTGGTGGCGCACCGACAAGGGCGCCGACGATGTGCGTTACGTGCAATTCATGGGCAAGGATAACGTGCCCTTCCACACCCTGTCCTTCCCGGCGACCATTCTGGGCTCCGGCGAGCCGTGGAAGCTGGTCGATCACCTGAAGTCGTTCAACTACCTGAACTATGACGGCGGCCAGTTCTCGACCAGCCAGGGCCGTGGCGTCTTCATGGATCAGGCGCTGGAGATCCTGCCCGCCGATTACTGGCGCTGGTGGCTGTTGAGCCATGCGCCCGAGAGCAGCGACAGCGAGTTCACCTGGGAGAAGTTCCAGCAATCGGTGAACAAGGACCTGGCCGATGTTCTGGGCAATTTCGTCTCTCGCATCACCAAGTTCTGCCGCTCGAAATTCGGCGAGGCGGTGCCCGAGGGCGGCGACTACGGCCCGCAGGAGCAGGCGCTGATCGAGGAGCTGACCCGCCGCGTGCGTGCTTATGAGGGCCACATGGAGGCGATGGAGGTCCGCAAATCCGCGCAGGAGTTGCGGGCGATCTGGGTGGCGGGGAACGAATACCTGCAGGCCGCCGCGCCGTGGTCGACCTTCAAGGAAGACCCCGAAAAGGCCGCGGCGCAGGTGCGCCTGGGTCTGAACCTGATCCGGCTCTATGCGGTGCTGAGCGCACCGTTCATCCCGCATAGCGCCGCCAGGATGCTTGAGGCGATGAACACCACCGACGACGGCTGGCCCGAAGATGTGGCTGCGGCGCTGAGCGCCCTGCCTGCCGGGCAAGGGTTCACGGTGCCGGATGTGCTCTTTGCCAAGATCACCGACGATCAACGCGAAGACTGGCAGGCGCGGTTTGCGGGCACCCGCGACTGACCGCGCACCGTCGAGGCATGACCGGCACCTGTGGTCGCCGGGCATAAGGCGTTTGCAAACGCCTTGGACCAAGCGGTTTGCAAACCGCTTGAAGCCGCTTGCAAGCGGCTTGCCCCGCCAACCCGCATCGGCGCGCGAGCCGGGGCCACTCGTCTACGGTGGATCGGATTTTTCGTTCTGGATCATGCACACAAGCCCCTGCCGCATCGCTTGAGCTATTTCCGGAAAACCGTCATCTTGTGCTCAACACTTATCGACTCGGCCTTTCTTGCCGGGTCGTTTTCAAAACGCATTCCGCATCAAGAATGAGGCCCCCGCCATGCCCTTTGCTCTGCTCCCCTCGACATCCGGCCCCGGCGGCCTGATCGCGCGCCATATCCGGCATGGTTTGGCCGTGTTGTGCCTGGCGGCAGCCTCCCCTGTACTGGCGCAGGAAGGGGCGGCCCCCAAGGTGTCGATCGCGGCTGCCTATACGCAGGAGATCACCGACGAGGCGATCTTTATCGGGCGCGGCGAAGCCATCGACAAGGTCGACATCGTGGCCCGGGTCAACGGCTTTCTCGAAGAGCAACTGATCGGGAACGGCGCCTCGGTGCGCGAGGGCGATCTGCTGTTCCGGATCGAGCCCGATCTCTACGAGGCCACGCTTGAGGCCCGCAAGGCCGATCTGGACCGGGCCGAGGCCAATCTGGAGCTGGCCAAGGTGGAACTGGCCCGGAAAGAGGAGCTGCTGACCCGCGACGCGGTGCCGGTGTCCGAACGTGACATCGCCCAGGCCAACGAGCTTGTCGCTGCGGCCCAGGTCAAATCCGCACATGCCGCCATCCAGCAGGCGGAACTGGATCTGAGCTATACCCAGATCACCGCGCCCTTCCCCGGGCGTTTGGGCCGGGTGACGACCAGCGAAGGCGATGTGGTCGGCCCCTCGAACCCGCCGCTGGTCACGCTGGTGCGCGAAGCACCGATCTATGTCAGCTTTTCGCTGAACGAAAAACAGTTCATCTCGATATTGGAGCAACTGGACCAGACCGCGGCGTCGCTGACGGAAAGCGACCAGAGCCCCACGGTCCGGCTGGAACTGCCCAACGGCACCGCGCTGGATGAGACCGGTGAGATCGTTTTCGTCGACAACCGCATCGACCCGCTGACCGGCGCCATCGCGATCCGGGCGCAGTTCGAGAATGCCAGCCGCCTGATCGTGGACGGCGCCTTTGTCCATGTGCGCATTCAGGCGCTGGAGCCGACGCAGCGGGTACTGGTGCCGCAGGCCGCGTTGCAGCGCGATCAACGCGGCGATTTCGTGCTGGTGGTCAATGACAAGCAGATGGTCGAGCAGCGCTACATCACCACCGGAGACAGTATCGAAAGCGCCATCATCGTGCTGGACGGGCTGCGCGAGGGCGAAAGCGTGATCGTCGAGGGGCTGCAGCGCGTGCGCCCCGGCGTTGCCGTGGATGCGGTCGTGGCGTCCGAGCAGCCGGGGGAATAACGGATGTTCTCAGCCCTTTTCATCAGCCGGCCCAAGCTGGCGCTCGTGATCTCGCTGGTGCTGACCATCATGGGCGGCATCGGTTACATGGTGCTGCCGGTGGCGCAGTTCCCGGATATCACCCCGCCGGTGGTCAGCGTCTCGGCCAACTACACCGGCGCCAATGCCGAAACGGTGGAAAATACGGTCGCCGCGCCCATCGAGGCGCAGGTGAACGGCGTGGACGACATGTTATACATGACGTCTACATCGGCCGATAACGGATCGTATTCGCTGAACATCACCTTCGAGGTTGGCACCGACCCCGATATCGCCTCGGTCAACGTGCAGAACCGGGTGGCGCAGGCCATGGCCTCGCTGCCGACCGAAGTGACTTCGTCCGGCGTGGTGACCCAGAAATCCTCGACCAACATGCTGTTGGTGGTCACCCTGACCTCGCCCAACGACACCTATGACAGCGTGTTCTTGTCGAACTATGCCTCGATCAATCTCAAGGACGCGCTGTCGCGGGTGCAGGGTGTGGGCAGGGCCGACGTGCTGACCGACCTGCAATACGCCATGCGGGTGTGGATGGACCCGGACAAGATGGCGGCGCTGTCGATTGCGCCGGGGGACGTGATCAACGCCGTGCGCGAACAGAATATCGAGGTTTCCGCAGGTTCCATCGGCGCACCGCCCGCGCCCGAGGGGCAGACCTTTCAATACACGATCAAGACCAAGGGCCGCCTGACCACCGTCGATGAGTTCGAAGATATCGTGATCCGCACCGGGGATGCGGGCTCGATCGTGCGGATCAAGGATATCGCGCGGGTCGAACTGGGGGCGCAGTTCTATTCGGCCTCGGGCTTCTTCCAGGGCGATCCGGCGACGGTTCTGGGCATCTATCAGGCCCCAGGCGCCAACGCATTGGCGGTGGCCGAGCGGGTGCGGGCCGAGCTTGATCGCTTGTCGCGGGCCTTCCCGGCGGATGTCGAATACCAGGTCCCCTTCGACACCACCGATTTCGTCGAACAGTCGCTGAACGACGTGGTCACGACATTGATGCTGACCTTCACGCTGGTGATCTCGGTCGTGTTCATCTTTCTGGGCAGTTGGCGGGCGACGATCATCCCGGCGGTGGCCATCCCGGTCTCGCTGATCGGCACCTTCGCCTTTTTGCTGGCCTTCGGCATGTCGCTCAACACCATCTCGCTGTTTGCGTTGGTGCTGGCCATCGGCATCGTGGTGGATGACGCCATCGTGGTGGTGGAGAACGTCGAACGCATCATCGCCGAAGAGGGTCTGAGCCCGCCCGAGGCCACCCGCAAAGCAATGGGTCAGATCACTGGCCCGGTGATCGCCACCACGCTGGTGCTGCTGGCGGTGTTCGTGCCGGTGACCTTCATGCCGGGCATTACCGGGCGGCTCTATTCGCAGTTCGCGGTCACCATTTCGACCGCCGTTGTGATTTCATCGATCAACGCGCTGACGCTGTCGCCTGCCCTGTGCGGGCTGGTGCTGCGGCCCCGGTCCGGGCCACCCAAGGGGCTGCTGGCCTTGTTCGAAAACCTGATCGGCACCGTGCGCGGCGGGTATCTGAGCGTCGTGCGGCGGCTGCTGCGCATTCCGGTGATCTCGCTGGCGATCATCGCCGGTCTCGCCTTGGGGGCCGGAACGATCATGTCCAAAACCTCCAAAGGTTTTATCCCGCTGGAGGACAACGGGTATCTTTTCGTCGATGTGCAACTGCCCGATGCGGCCACGCTGAACCGCACCGAGACGGTCACCGCGCGGGTCAACGAAAAGCTGTCGCAGATCCCGGGCGTGGCCAACACGGTTCTGGTCAACGGGTTCTCGCTGCTGAACGGGCTGAGTTCGAACGGGGCGATGATCATCGTCAACCTCGACAACTGGGACGACCGGCAAGAGGACGATCTGAGCGCCGATGCCATCCTGCAGAAGGTTCTGGGCGTGGCGTATGGTGAATCCGCTGCCTCGATCGTCGCCTTCAACCCGCCGCCCATTCAGGGCCTCGGCATGTCGGCCGGCGTCGAGATGGAGGTGCAGCAGACCGGTGGCGGTTCGGCGCAGGATCTGGCCGCGGCGGTTGGCTCATTCGTCTATGCGGCAAACCAGCGGCCCGAGATCGCGCAATCCTACACCACCTTCCGCGCGAACGTGCCGCAGCTGTTCGTCGATCTGGACCGGGAAAAGGCCAAGACGCTGCAGGTGTCGGTGGCCGAGATATTCCAGACCATGCAGGCGCATCTGGGGTCCTACTACGTCAACGACTTCAACCTGTTCGGGCGGGTCTATCGGGTGATGATCCAGGCCGAGGGGTCCTACCGCGACAAGGTCGACGATATCTCGAACCTCTATGTGCGCTCGACGCAAGGAGAGATGGTGCCGCTGGGCACGCTGGTCGATGTCGAGAACGTGCTGGGCCCGGTGCTGCTCAAACGGCACAACCTGTTCCGGTCGGCAACGGTGACGGCGGTGCCGGCGCCGGGGCTGTCTACAGGGGATGCGATTACGGTGATGACAGAGGAATCGGCCACCGCCCTGCCCCCCGGTTACGCCTTCGAATGGACCGGTACGGCGCAGCAACAGCTCTCATCGGGCGGGCTGGTGCAGGTGATCCTGGGGCTGGCGGTTCTGTTCGGTTATCTGTTCCTGGTGGGGCAGTATGAAAGCTGGACCATGCCGGTTTCGATCCTGCTGTCGGTCATCGTGGCGCTGTTTGGCGCGGTGGCGGCGGTGGCCGTGGTGGGCAGCGACATCAACCTTTACACGCAAATCGGGATGATCATGCTGGTGGGGCTCGCCTCGAAGAACGGCATTCTGATCGTCGAGTTCGCGATGGAGCAGCGGGCCAAGGGCCTCTCGATCCGCGAGGCGGCAGCCGAAGCGGCGCATCAGCGGTTCCGCGCGGTGATGATGACGGCGCTGTCCTTCCTGCTGGGCGTGGTGCCACTGCTGGCGGCGAGCGGCGCGGGTGCGTCGAGCCAGAAGGCCATCGGCATCGCGGTCTTTGGCGGCATGCTGGCCGCGACCGTGGTGGGCGTGATCCTTGTTCCGGTGCTCTACGCGGTGATGCAGGGGCTGCGGGAATGGGTCAAGGGTATTGGGCGCAAGACGTCTGCGCCACCTGAGGACACCACAACTCCGGCAGAGTGATCGGACCTGACTAACGAAACGTCCCATGCCGGTCATGGGGCGTTTTTCTTTGGCTGGGTTTCAGGCGGCGGCCAAGATGTCCTGCAACACCTGCTCGGACAGAGGAACCGGGTTGGCCTTCATCGAGGAAGAGGTCTGCGCGGCCTTGGCGATTGCCGCGTGATCGCCGGAGCGGACACCCATGGCAGCCAGGGCCGGCAGGCCGTTCCGGCGTGTCCAATCGGGAAAGGCACCGATGTGATCAAGGTTCAGATGCCGGGTGATCCACCCTTGCACCTGCGCGATCCGGCGGGCGGTATCCGAGCCTGCTGGAACCGCTGCTGCATTTGCCGCCAGCGCATGGGGCAGCAACGCCCCGCAGATCGCCCCGTGCGGCGCACCGGGGGCCATGCCACCAATCACCCCGGCCAACCCATGCACGGCTCCCAGTCCGGCGTTGGCCAACGCCAGACCGCCGTAGAGCGAAGTCAGCGCCATGTCGTCCCGGGCGGTTTCGTCTTCGCCCCGCATCAGCCGGTTCAGGGCCCCCAGCCCGCGCAGGATCGCGTCGCGGCAGAGCACATCGGTGAGCGGGTTGGTCCGGTTACAAAGATAAGGCTCGATCACCTGCGTGACCGCATCCAGCCCCGAGGCGAGCGTGAGCGCGCGCGGGGCGTTGTCGGTCAGCGCGGGATCGACCAGCGCCACATCGGGCATCATTCGCGCATCGCGCAGGCTGACCTTGCGCCGGTGTTCCGGCACACCGATCACCGCGTTGCGGGTGACCTCGGCCCCGGTTCCAGCGGTGGTCGGGACCGCGATGAAGGGGAGCGGGTCGGCAGTGAGAGGTAGGCCCTGCCCCACGACCTCAAGATGGTCCAGCACGTCACCGGTTGCAGGCAGCAGGGCCGCCAGCGCCTTGCCCAGGTCGATCACCGAGCCACCGCCCAGGGACAATACGCAATCGGGCCGAGCCGGGCGCGCCTCGGCCAGTGCCGCGGTCAGCATGTCCAGATCGGGTTCGCACGGGCAGGCGATGCGGGTGACTTCCACGTCATGATCCGCGCAATCCCGCAAGGTCCGATCAACGCCCCGGCCCGAGGCGCCATGCACCAGCAGCACCCGCTTGCCAAAGCCCGAGGCGATCTCGACCATCTTATCGGACACGCCCCGGCCAAACTGGATCTGCCTGGCAGTGGCAAAGGTAAAAGGCGTCGCCGGGTCGGGCATCAGACCTGTGTTGTCGCGGAGACCGCGCGTTTCCAGCGGGCGTATTTCTCGGCGCGCAGGCTGTCCTCCATCCCCGGATCAAAGCGCCGCTCCAGCGCCCACTCGCGGGCGAAGCCGTCCATGTCGGGATAGATACCGGCCTTCATGCCCGCCAGCCACGCCGCCCCCAGCGCCGTGGTCTCCAGCACCTTGGGCCGGTCCACCGGTGCGCCCAGAATGTCCGACAGGAACTGCATCGCCCAATCGGACGCGCTCATGCCGCCATCGACGCGCAGCACCTGCTGTGCCTCGCCCGCGCCCCAGTCGGCCTGCATCGCCTCAAGCAGATCGCGGGTTTGGTAGCCCACGCTTTCCAGTGCGGCACGGGCGAATTCCTCAGGTCCCGAATTGCGGGTCAGCCCATAGACCGCGCCCCGGCATTCGGCGTTCCAATAGGGCGCGCCAAGCCCGACAAAGGCGGGCACCAGCACCAGGTTCTGTGTCTCGTCGGCAGCTTGCGCCATGGGTTGCGTCTCGCGCGCCTCGCGGATGATCTTGAGCCCGTCGCGCAGCCATTGCACCACGGCGCCGGCGATGAAGATCGAGCCCTCGAGCGCATACGTGGGTTTGCCGTCCAACTGATAGGCGATGGTGGTCAGCAGCTTGTTCTGCGACCGTACCGGCGTGTCGCCAGTGTTGAGCAGCGCGAAGCACCCCGTTCCATAGGTCGATTTGAGCATGCCGGGCGCGAAACAGGCCTGCCCTACCGTGGCGGCCTGCTGGTCGCCCGCCACCCCGAGGATCGGGATCTCGCGCCCGAACAGGTCAGGTCGCGTGGAGCCAAAATCGGATGCGCAATCGCGTACCTCGGGCAGCATCGATACAGGGATGTTCAGCAGGCCGCAGATGGTGGTGCTCCACCGTCCCTTGCGGATGTCATAGAGCAGCGTGCGGGCGGCGTTGGTGGCGTCGGTCGCGTGCACCTTGCCGCCGGTCAGCTTCCAGATCAGGAAGCTGTCGACGGTGCCAAAGAGCAGCTCACCCGCCTCGGCGCGTTCGCGGGCGCCATCCACATTGTCCAACAGCCAGGCAAGCTTGGTGCCCGAGAAATAGGGATCGAGCAGCAGGCCCGTCCGGTCGGTGACCATGCCCTCATGCCCCGCCTCGCGCAGGCTGCGGCACATCTCGGCGGTGCGGCGGTCCTGCCAGACGATGGCGTTGTGGATCGGTTTGCCGGTGGCACGGTCCCAGACCAGCGTCGTTTCGCGCTGGTTGGTGATGCCGATGGCGGCGATGTCCCCAGTCGCAAGCCCGGCCCGCTCGATCGCTTCTCGGCAGGTCCCGGCGGTGGTCGACCACAGGTCGGCAGGGTCATGCTCGACCCAGCCCGAGGCGGGGAAATGCTGGGTGAATTCCTCTTGCGCGACCGCAACAACCGACATCTTCGCATCGAAGATGATCGCGCGGGACGAGGTGGTTCCCTGATCGATGGCAAGAATATGGGTCATCTTCGTCTTTCCCTCTCTACTCTGCCGCAGCAGATGTGCCGTTCTTGCGCCGCGCCGCCATCCAGGCGTCCAGCGCGGCGATCTGTTCCGGGTTCAGCCGCAGCCCCAGCTTGTTGCGCCGCCAGACCACATCCTCGGCTGTGCGGGCGTATTCGCGATCCATCAGCCACGCGATCTCGGGCGCAGTCAGAGTGGCGCCGAAATCCTCGCCCAGATCGCTTGCGGCCTTGGCGTCGCCCAGAACCTGCGCCGCTTCGCTGCCATAGGCGCGCACCAGCCGCCGGGCCCAGAACTCGGTGAGATAGGGGTGATCGGCCCGCAGGCGCGCGATCAGGTCTTCGACTCCATCCACCGGAAAGTCTCCACCGGGCAGCGGCACACCTGCGGTCCAGCGTCCGGACAGGCCGGGGAAATATTCGGCGATCTTGTCCATCGCGCTTTCGGCCAGCCTCCGATAGGTGGTGATCTTGCCGCCGAAGACGTTGAGCACCGGCGCCCCGCCGCCATTATCCACCTTGAGCGTATAGTCCCGCGTCGCCGCCGTAGCGCTGCTGGCGCCATCGTCATAGAGCGGGCGCACGCCGGAATAGGTCCAGACGATATCATCGCGCGTGACCGGCTGGCGGAAATACTTCGACGCGAAGGCGCAGAGATAGTCCTGCTCGGCCTCGGTGCAGGCCGGCGGCTGCGACGGGTCGGGATGGTCCTGATCGGTGGTGCCGATCAGGGTGAAATCGGTCTCGTAGGGAATGGCAAAGATGATGCGGCCATCCTCGCCCTGGAAGAAATAGCATTTGTCGTGATCGAACAGCTTGCGCGTCACGATATGGCTGCCGCGGACCAGCCGCACCCCTTCGCGCGAGTTGATGCGGATGCGGCTTTGGATGATGTCGCCGACCCATGGCCCCCCGGCATTCACCAGCATCCGCGCGCGCACGGTGCGGGTTTCATCGCGGTCGATGTCGCGGATCGTGACCTCCCACAGATCGCCTGCACGCTCGGCCGAGATCACCTCGGTCCGGACCAGGATTTCCGCCCCGCGCGCCTCGGCGTCGCGCGCATTCAGCACGACCAGCCGCGAATCCTCGATCCAGCAGTCGGAATACTCATAGGCGCGGCGGAATCTCTCGTGCAGCGGCCGGCCCTCCGGCTCGGTTTGCAGATCCAGCGAGCGGGTGCCCGGCAGGATCTTTCGCCCGCCCAGATTGTCATAGAGGAACAGGCCGAGGCGGATCAGCCAGGCCGGACGGCGCCCGCGCATCCACGGCATCACCCGGCTCAGGAGCCGCGAGGTGGGCGTTTCGGCGTCGAACCGCATGTCGCGGTGGTAGGGCAGCACGAAACGCATCGGCCAACTGATATGCGGCATGGCGCGCAGCAGGGTTTCACGCTCGATCAGCGCCTCGCGCACCAGACGGACCTCGAAATATTCCAGATAGCGCAGCCCGCCGTGAAACAGCTTGGTCGAGGCCGAGGACGTGGCCGAGGCCAGGTCGTTCATCTCGGCCAGCGTGACCGACAGACCCCGCCCCGTCGCATCGCGCGCGATGCCGCAGCCGTTGATCCCCCCGCCAATGATGAAGAGGTCGCAGACCTCCGTTTCCCGGCTATGCGCCACCACCCGACTCTCCTGTTGTGAAGATGGGCACATTAATGCGATTTACCTTCGGTAGGTCAACTTTCTTTTTCGATTATGTTCGTTTTCTTGCCAGATTGCTACGTATAGCGCTAAAACGCAAATTCCGCCCCGCATGGCGAACCCGCCCCCTGAGGCATGTGGGTCACGCCGCGAAACCTGCATCACGTCTTTCCCGCATAGTCGGTTTTTCCTCGGTCGTGCTTCATTTTTCTCGCTTGCGCGATCCGCGAAAGATTTTGCATGAGACCTGAAAAACATCGAAAGTGAGCGAACCAGAAACTTGGGGGCATGTATGTCACTCTCATTCCGCCAGTCGGACATCCTCGAAATCGCCCGGGTCGAGGGCCGGGTGACGGTCGAGGATCTGGCCGAGCGCTTTGGCGTCACGGTCCAGACCATCCGCCGCGACCTGACCGAACTGTCCGAGGCGGGCAGGCTCGACCGGGTGCATGGCGGGGCGGTGCTGCATTCGGGCGTGTCAAATATCGGCTACGAGGACCGGCGCGGCCTGAACGAAGAGGCCAAAGTCAGGATCGCCCGCAAATGCGCCGCCGACATCCCGGACGGTGCCTCGCTTTTCCTCAATATCGGCACCTCGACCGAGGCGGTGGCGCGTGAGCTGTTGTCTCACAAGAACCTGATGGTGGTGACCAACAACATGAACGTGGCGAATATTCTGGTCTCGAACCCCGAGTGCCAGATCGTGGTGGCGGGTGGCGTACTGCGCCGTTCGGATGGCGGGCTGATCGGCAATCTGACCGTGTCGATGATCGAGCGGTTCAAGTTCGATTACGCCATCATCGGCTGCTCGGCGCTGGATCTGGACGGCGATCTTCTGGATTTCGACTTTCAGGAGGTCAATGTCAGCCAGACGATCATCGGCCGGGCCCGGCAGACCTTTCTGGTAGCCGATCACTCCAAATTCCAGCGCACGGCACCGGCGCGGATCGCGTCGCTGTCCAGTGTCGATGCGTTCTATACCGACCTGCCGCTGCCCGCCGATCTGGCGCAGCGCTGTGCGGACTGGGGCACGCGGGTCGAGTTGGGCTGAGCACGGATCTTGGCGCCCGGCGGTCAGACCCGCCCCTTGCGGGTCGACAGCAGCAGGTTGGTTTCCGACCGCGTCACCCCGTCCATGCGGCGTATGTCGAACAGCACCCCGTCCAGCTCCTCCAGCGTTTCGGTGCCGATCTCGGCGATCAGGTCCCAGGTCCCATTGGTCGAGTGAACTGCCCGCACCTGCGGCATGGCCGAGATGCGAGACCTGATCCGCTCGGTCCCGCGCCCCTCGATCCCCAGCATCATCAGGCCGCGCACCGGGCTCTGCGCCACGTCGCGGCGGGTCACGACGGTAAAGCCCACGATCTCGCCCTCGCGCTTGAGGCGCTGCAAGCGCGTGCGCACGGTTGTACGCGTCACCCCCAGGTGCTCGGCCAGTTCCGACAGCGAGGCCCGCGCGTCGCGATGCAGCGCCGCCAGAAGGCGGGCATCCAGATCGTCCATTTTGTCATTCCGTTTCGGTCATCCAAGTTCCTTTTTGAGCAATTTGATCTCTTCCCGCAAGAGGGATGGACACGCAAAATAGCGGCATGGAAAAGCGTGATATTCTTCTTGTCGGAGCCCCGATGGACGCGGGCAAGCGGCGTCAGGGCTGCCGGATGGGGCCCGATGCCTACCGTGTGGCGGGGATCGAGCAGGCTCTGGCGGATCTGGGCCACCCGATCCGCGATCTGGGCGATGTCAGCCCCGATCCGGTCGATATACCGGACCATGACCACCTGTTTGCCCTGCCCGAATGCGTGGGCTGGACACAAGCCCTGATGCGCAGCGCGCAGGAGGCCGCGACGCAGAGCGTGCCGATCTTCATGGGCGGCGATCACGCCCTGTCGATGGGCACCGTCGCGGGAATGGCCGCCCATGCGCAGGATGTGGGCCGCCCGCTCTTTGTCCTGTGGCTCGACGCGCATAGCGATTTTCACACCCCCGACAGCACCGGCAGCGGCAATCTGCACGGCACGCCGGTGGCGTATTTCACCGGTCAGGCCGGATTCGAGGCCTTCCCTGCCCTGCCCGCGCCGGTGCCGACCCAGCAGGTGGGCATGATCGGGCTACGCTCGGTCGATCCGCATGAGCGCGCCGCACTTGAGAAGGACAACGCCATGCTTGCGGATATGCGCAGCATCGACGAGCATGGCATCAAGGCGCCGCTGATGGCGTTTCTTGACCGCGTGCGCGCCGCGGGCGGCATGTTGCACGTGTCGCTGGATGTGGATTTCCTGGAACCCGCCATCGCGCCCGCCGTGGGCACCACCGTTCCGGGCGGTGCCACCGAGCGCGAGGCGCATCTGGTCATGGAACTGCTGCACGAAAGCGGGCTGGTCTGTTCGCTGGATCTGGTGGAGCTGAACCCGTTCCTCGACGAGCGTGGACGTACCGCGAAACTGATGGTCGATCTGGCCGCCTCGCTGATGGGGCGCCGTATCTTCGACCGCCCGACACGGAGCTTCTGATGCTGTCCCTGCAAGCCCCTTCCGCAGTGGTGATGATCCGACCGCACGCCTTTGCCTCGAACCCCGAGACCCGCGATGACAACGCGTTTCAGACGCTGGCCAACCGCTCTGCCGAAGCAACCTCGGCCGCCGCGCGGGATGAGCATGACCGTGCCGTGGAGCAACTGTGCGAGGCTGGCGTGACCGTGCATGTCTTTGACGATCATGGCGAGCGCGACACCCCCGACAGCGTGTTTCCCAACAACTGGTTCTCGACCCATCCGGGCGGGCATGTGGCGATCTATCCGATGTTTGTCCCGTCGCGGCGGCGCGAGCGGCGCGCGGACGTGATCGAGATGCTGAAACAGGACTACCGCGTTCAGGACGTGATCGACTATTCCGGGTTGGAGCAGGACGATCTGGCGCTGGAGGGCACCGGGGCCATGGTGCTCGATCACGTGGGTCGCATCGCCTATACGGTCAAATCCCACCGCGCCGATCCGGTGCTGCTGGAACGCTTCTGCACCCATTTCAACTATGAACCCATCGCGTTCGAGGCGCGTGACGCGCAGGGTCGCGACGTCTATCACACCAACGTTTTGATGGGGATCGGCACGCAGTATGCGATGATCTGTCTGGACATGATCACCGAGCCCGAGCGGCGCGACACGGTCCGCACCCGGCTGGAAGAGACCGGACGTACCGTCATCGACCTGAGCTATGACCAGATCGCGGAATTTGCCGGAAATGCCATCGAACTGACCGGGCGCGACGGGCTGGTTCTGGCGCTTTCATCCCGCGCGCTGGCCGCGCTGACGCCCGAGCAGATCGCCATCATCGAGGCCAGTGCCACGCCGCTGCCACTCTCGGTTCCCACCATCGAAACTGCCGGCGGATCGGTCCGCTGCATGATCGCCGGCATCCACCTTGCCCGCCGATAGGAGTACGTGATGCAACCTTCTGACAAGGCCCTCGTGCCCTTCGTATCCGTCGACAACATGATGCGCCTGATCCACCACGTGGGGGTCGAGCGGATGATGACCGAGATCTCCGACCAGATCGAGGCCGATTTCAAGCGCTGGGAGAGTTTCGACAAGACGCCCCGCGTGCCCGCCCATTCGCCGCATGGGGTGATCGAGCTGATGCCCACCTCGGATGGCGAGGCTTACGGGTTTAAGTATGTGAACGGCCACCCCAAGAACACCTCCGAGGGATTGCAGACCGTGACCGCCTTCGGCCTGCTGGCCGATGTCTATACCGGCTATCCGACCCTGCTGACCGAGATGACGATGCTGACGGCGCTGCGCACGGCAGCGACCTCGGCCCTGGTCGGCAAGTATCTGGCGCCCAAGGGCTCGACCACCATGGCGATGATCGGCAATGGCGCGCAGTCCGAGTTCCAGTGTCTTGCCTTCAAGGCACTTTGCGGCATCGACACGGTGCGGCTTTATGACACCGACCCGGCGGCGACCGCGAAATGCGCGGCCAATCTGGCGGGCAAGGGGCTGACTGTGGTGCCCTGCAAGACGGCGGAAGACGCCATCGAGGGCGCGCAGATCATCACCACCTGCACCGCCGACAAGAAATACGCCACCATCCTGACCGACAACATGGTCGGCCCCGGCGTGCACATCAACGCCATTGGCGGCGACTGCCCCGGCAAGACCGAACTGCACCGGGACATCCTGCTGCGGTCCGAGATCTTCGTGGAATATCCCGAACAAACCCGGGTCGAGGGCGAGATCCAGGCGCTGGACCCCGATCATGCAGTCACCGAGATGTGGCAGGTGATGACCGGCCAGGCCGAGGGCCGCCGCGATGAGAGGCAGATCACCCTCTTTGACAGCGTAGGCTTCGCGATCGAGGATTTCTCGGCCCTGCGCTATGTGAAATCAGCCATCGAGGGTACCGAATTCTTCGAGCCGCTCGACATGCTGGCAGACCCGGACGACCCGCGCGATCTGTTTGGCATGCTGATGCGGGCGGGTTAGAGCGCCACTCATTCAAGCGAAGACGCCGGGCAAGGTGATCTTGCCCGGCGTCTCTTTTCTTTTGGCATGCCCGCGTTTCGCTTTGGTCCTATTGGAGCCCTCATTGGCGCTTGAACAGGGCATTCATCTTTTTGGGGGCATACGTTCTTGCAGTTTTGGCGTCGCGCGATGTTGCAAGCGAAAAAAGTCAGTCGAGGTTTCCAAGAAACTCGATGACAACCTCCTCCCAAAGACTGGGCACATACATCGCCCAGTGCCCGTCGAGATAACCCGGAAGCTTGACCACATGGAGTTGGCTATCAGCACCAAGGGCTTCCATTTCGGCGAGGTTCGATTTGGAGTGTTCGACGCTATAGTACGTGTCTCCCTCGCCATAGATCGAAAGAACGGGGCCGCCAAAAGCTCCAATCCTTCTGAACAGGGCCGGATTGATCTCGGGATCGCCCCTTCTTTCGCTCACCCAACCTCCGACAAAGTTGATCACGCCGACGAAATTCTGCGGGTCATGTCCAGCCTGCATGATCGCGACGACACCCCCACGTGAGATTCCGCCAAGCAAGGTTTTACCGCCGTCAACATCTGGACGCTGTCTCAGCGCCGATAACGCGGCATTGGCATCCGCCAGTGCCCTGTCGGCTCCCGGGAGAGCAAGCTCGGCCTTTGGTGAATACCCTTGTGATCGGTCTTCAGCGAAACCTTCGTCGTAAAGGCCATCTGACCGGCCACGGCCGCGCCGTTGCGGAGAGGCAACGAGCCAACCGTTCGCGTTCAATACGTCGGCAAGCCAGTCATAGGTCCAAATCCACTTGAATTCCCTTGGATATTTGCCTGATCCAGTTGATCCGTGATGGATGATCGCGAGCGGAAACGGGCCCTCTCCCTTAGGGCGATAGACGACAACGGCAAGCCGTATGCCGCGACCGTCTTCAACCAAATCCGTTTCCAGGAACTCAAGGTCGCCTACTGAAAACCAGCTTTCGTCAGGAGAAGCCAACAGCGCCGAAAGCTCTTGGCGCTCCAGGATCGCGAAGTGCTTGTTGTTGGGATAGAAACCTCGCATGCGACCAGTAGCCGAGATCAAATAGCGCGCGGGAAAGTGGTCATCTGCCAGAACCAGCGAGTCGTCTTCGATCCTCGCCTTGCTCCTGAACCATCGACCCCGACCATTTTCGTCCGTGCCGACCGCATAGACGACATCCGCGACCCCCTCATCGTCAACGCGTTCAACAACAAGAATATGGTTCCGTCGGTTATCCCACTGCCCGGCCCAGACCCCCGAAAACGCCCATTCCTCCGGAGCCGACATTACCGCATCTGCGGGCAATGGAACATCGCCTACGAGAACCGAGTCCTGCGCACTGGACGTGCCGGCGAGCACGATCAAGACCGCTGGGATTCGAACCAAGTGGGCAACTATTTTCAGCATGGAGTTTTGTCCCACGTTGTCGCGTCAGTATCGGTTATCCAAGTAAGTAGAACGTCACTTCGGCATCGGATTTAGGTTCATGGTACTAAAATCCGTAAAGCGCGGGAATGGTGGCGATGTCCGGAGAGTAGATCGACCCGACTTGCAGACATTTCCTTCTCCTTTGCGCTCAGGTTGGATGTGCGGACTATCCCTCACTGCCGCAATGGTGATTTCCGGTGCAATCTATGTTAGCCTAGCGCCTATTGTTTGTTCACTTTTGTAACTGGACTCATCCATGCAGGACCTTCTTGAAACGCTGCGCTCAGCCTCGCGTGACGGTGCCGATCCATTTGTTGTCGAGCTTGTCTTTCCCGAAAACACCTCTCCTGCCGATATCTCTGACCGGATCGAACAGGCGCTGCCCGGCGCGGCGGCCCAGGTCGAGAGCGCTTTTGGCGAGGAGCAGGATCAGTTCTTTTTCGCGGAATTCAGCGGCACCAATGTCGCCGGGCTAGAGGCCACGGCTTTTGAATTTGCCCGCCGTCTGCGCGCCGCTCTGGATGCGATTGAGGCCAACCCGGTATTGCCCGAAAGCCTCTATGGCGCGGTTGCGGTGGGCGCCGTCACCACCGAGGCCGGTCTTTTCAACTGCTCCACCCCGCGCACCAATATCCGGCCCTTCGGCTGGGTGCATAAGGTGATCCGCACTCCGCAGGCGTGGCAGCGCAGCCGGGGCGCGGGCTCGACCGTGGCGGTGATCGACACCGGTTACTCCTCGCATGGCGAGTTGCAGGGGGCGCTGGATCTGACCCATCAGCTCAACCTGGTCGAGGGGGGCACCGATGCCTCGGACCGGTTCAGCGACGGGCCGCTGCGCAATCCCGGCCATGGCACGCTGGTCACCTCGGTCATCGCCTCGCGCGGCAGTGCCGACATGAACGGAAATACTGGTCAGCCCGGAGCGGTGACCGGTTCGGCGCCCGAGGCCAAGGTGATGCCGATCCGCGCGATCAAGTCGGTGATCAATCTGGACCAACGCACCCTGCCCCATGCGATCGCCCATGCCATCAACAATGGCGCCGATGTGATCACGATGGCGCAAGGCGGACCCGGACGCGTCGCCTCGACAGAGCGGGCCTTGCGTCAGGCCGTGCAGCGCGGGCTGGTCGTGGTGTGTGCGGCGGGAAACTGCTGGCCCAATGTGGTGTTCCCGGCGGCTTATGCGGCCAACGGGTTGTGCACGGCTTTGGCCGCCGTGACCAAGAGCCTGCGGCCCTGGGCGCGGTCCGGGCGGGGCCCTGAGGTGACGCTGTCGGCGCCCGGAGAGAACGTCTGGGGTGCTGCCAAGCGCAAGCCAGATGATCATGATTGGGGGATCAAGGCGTCGCAGGGCACCACGCTGGCAACCTCGCTCACTGCCGGGGTTGCCGCGCTGTGGGTGGCACGTCACGGCGGGCGGACGGCTCTGCGGCACAAGGCTGCCGCTGCGGGTACCACGGTGCAGGCAATGTGGATCGCCAGCGTGACCCATGGGCTGAGCAAGCCGCCCGTCTGGGGAGGTGCCAATGATCTGGGCGCGGGCGTGCTGGATGCCAAATCCACTCTGGACGCGCCTTTGCCGCAATCGCTGACCGGGCATGAGGCCGTGGCCGAATCCGATCTCGGCCCTGCAGGGATCGAAAGCAGCGCCAATATCCTACTCACTCATCTGGCCAACCACGCCCCGGCAGCGGCAGCGGAGTTTTCCTCGGATCTGGCCGATTACGCATCCGAGCTGCTGTGGCTCAGCCACCGCACGGGCGCCCGCGCGCGTGCTGCCGAGACCTTGGGTGTCGAGGCTGCATTGGTCCCGGACGCCACCAGCCACGGGCTGGGTGCCATCCTGGCCGACAAGCCCGCGCTCAGGGCTGCTGTCGGCGCGGACTAGGCCGGTGGCGGGCGACGAAAAACTGACGGCAAACGACCTGCAGCCGCTCTTGCAGGATCGCCCGGAGTTGGTGAACGACACCATCGAAGAGGTGTTTCAGTCCGCCGGTCACGGAGGCGATATCGACAGTTTCCGCAGCGTGGCGCAGTTGTTTCCCGAAGGAAATGCGCTGGCCGGGCTGATGGTGGAGCGGCTGCTGGACAAAGGGCTGATGGCACGCTTTATCGCCGCCTTGCGGATGCGCGGGGTCGAGCCGCTGCCCCCTGACCCGGATCAGTTGACCGATCAGGTGGCGCTGGTTCCGCTCAACGGTGCGGCGGACCATGACGATCTGGATATCGACCAGATTGGCGAATTTGCCAGCGGCGCCAAGGCGTTCCGTTGCCGGGTGATGGTCGATGAGCAGGTGATGGGCAGCGGCGCAATGGTGTCGCCGCGGCTGATCCTGACCTCGGCGCACGTGGTGGACGCCTATGCCCCGGATGCGACCACCGGCGTTGATCCATCCACGGTGCAGGATGTGAGCGTGCAGCTTTCGGATGGCAGCCGACATCAGGCCCGTGCGGTCTGGGTCGCCCCCTGTTTCGAGGGCGAAAAGACCGGGCAGATGCCGGAAGGCCCCGATGCCTCTGCCCTGTGCGATGCCGCTCTGTTGCGCATCCGCGCGCCGCTGGGCCGCACGCTGGGGCATCTGTCGCTGCCCGCCGAGCCGCCCGACTGGGTGGGGACCGAAGCCTTCGTGCTGATCCACTTCCCCGAAGGTGCCGAAAAGGGCATCGCCGTCGGCCACCTGCGGCGCGAGCAGTTGGACGAGGCGCGTCATGTGCACTCCATTTCGACGCATGGAGGATCGTCCGGCGGCGCGGGGTTCGACCGTTCCTTTGCTTTTGTCGGGCTTCATCAGGGCCGGTGGCGCAACGTGCGGCGGCTGGTGCCTTATCACCATTTCGCCGCCAATGACGATTTCCGCACCCAGATCGACCGCGATTGCCCGCCCCGCAGGCTGTGGTCGCTGAGCGACGATCTGGATGGCCATTTCGTGATTGGACGCAACGGGTTCTTCGACGCGCTGACGGCGATGCTCGAGACCGAGGAGACCAGCCTGCGCGGCATCTGGATCAAGCGGACCGAGATCGACGGGCGGCAGGGGATGAATTTCAGCTTCAATCTGCTCGACCGGTTCCTCGACGTAAATGAGGGCAACCACCGGGTGGTGCGTCTGGAGACCGGGTTCAATCGCCGCGATCTGGTCGATGCGGTCCGCCAGCGTGCCCTGCTGGGGGCCGGTCCCGTGGTCGCCCGCGCAGGTGTGGCTGCAGATGAGACCACCGATGCCGCACATGAGGATGACCGCATCAAGGCGCTGATTGAGGAATTGCGCGCCCAGTGCCAGGCACGGGACGAAAAGCTGTGGCTCTATTTCGAGAACCCTGAAAGCGGTCAGATCGATCATACCCGGTTCCAGCTGGAACACCTGATCGAAGAGGTGCTGGAGGCGCCCGAGATGCGGCTGGTTCTCAGCGGGTGCGAAACCTATGACCTGCGTGCGCGCACCGTGACCAGCATCGACGAGGCCGCGACCGATACTCGCCCCGCCGTATTTGTCGACTATATCCGGCCCTTCCTGCGCCGTGACGTGCTCGACTGCGTCCAGCTGATGACGGAAGCGCTGGAGCTGGATTGGGACGAAGGGGTCTGCAATCACATGGTGGACCGGGCGCTGGACGGCATCCCGCCGGTGGTGGCCAACCGGTTTGCGACGACGAAACTGCCGCTGGTGGCCGACCGGCTGCGCAGCGAGGCGCGGCACGATCTGGGAGAAGACCTCAACGCCGGAGGTGCCCATGAAGGTTGATCCGCAGAACCGCGACCTTCTGGACAAGCTGCGTTGGGTGGCCGCCGTCTCGGGCGGGTTCAACCCCGTCTCGGCGCTGATGGAAATCGGCGGCGCGGAGCTGGCCAAAACGCCGACCCGGATGCTGGATATCGTGAGCCTGCTGCGGCCTGACTGCACGGTCGAGCGGGATGACAAGCAGGACCTCTGGCTGATGCGCAACAGCGTGCGGCGCAAGGTGCTGTCGCATCCCTCGCCCTTCGAGGGTGAGGGCACGTATTCCGAGCGCCCCACCGAGGTCGAACAGGCCCTGGCCGGAACCGGCCCCTACGCGCCGGACAGCATCGATGGTCACGTCGAGGCCACGCAGGAGGCCGAGCCGCTGCTCGACCTGATTCAGGTGCTGGACCGCGCCGGGCCGGGCGCGCCGGCCTATTCCCGCGTCGCGGCGCTGCGGGGTGCCGTGAACCGGCTGCAGCAGGCCCAGGCCAATGAGCGTGCGCTTGCAACCGGCTTTTTCGGCCGCGACACCGAGCTTGATACCATCAAAGAATGGCTGTCTTCGCCGTCGGACTGGACTGAGACCGGCACTCCTCCGCGGCTGCGCACGCTGCATGTCTCGGGCCTGCCGGGCATCGGCAAGTCCTTTTTGCTGGAACGCATCATCCAGATCGCGCGGCAGCGCGACATGGTCATCCTGCGGCTGGATTTCGACCGCTCGTCGCTGACCGTGCAGGACGACCATGCGCTGTTTGACGAGCTGTCGCGCCAGATCGGCAACGGCCTGCCCCGCACCGCCGAGGCGCTGCGTCAGGCCCGGCTGCGCCGCGCCGAGACGCTCGCCGATCTCGAAGGTCTCACCCGGCGCGGCCAGTCGCGCGAGATCATGGGCGCGATCCGCGATGCGCTGAGCGGGTTCGATGGGCGCTTCCTGATCCTGCTGGATACGCTCGAAGTGGTGCGCCAGCGCGCCGATGTGCAGGTGCGGCTGCTGTTCGAGCGGCTGGACCGGCTGGCCGAGTTCGCCGGTTGCCCTGTCTGCCTGATCTCTGCCGGTCGCCGCGATTCCATCCTGCCTGCCGAAAAGCGCGTTGCCCATCACATCGACCTGACCGGGCTTGAGGACCCGGTGGCCGAAACCTTGCTGGAAAAACGCGGTGTGAACGTCGAAAACCGGCCTCCCATCCTGCGCATTGCCAATGGCATCCCGCTGCGGCTGGTGCTGGCCAGCAAATCGGTGGAACTGGGCGCCCGGCCCGACGAGGACCTGCCCGAGGGTGCGCGGGGCAATCAGATCGAGGGCTATCTCTACCGCGCCATCCTCAGTCGGGTGCCGCGTCACCTGCGCGACGTGGCGCTCAAGGGCCTGGTGCTGCACCGGATCAACGCCGATGCGCTGTGTCAGGTGGTGGCGCCGGTTCTGGGCATGACGCTGGATGGTACGCAGGCCCGGCGCATTCTGGACGATCTGGCACATCACCATTGGCTGGTGCGCCGCGATGGACCCTGGCTCATGCACCGCAGCGATATCCGCAGCGCCATCCTGAACCTCATCTATGAGGACCACTTTGACGAGGCGCATCAGATCGACCGGATTGCCGCCGACTGGTTTGTCGGCGTTCAGGATGTGACCGCGCTTTATCATCAATTGCAGCTATGCCGCGACCCCGGCGAACCTGTGCCGGACATCGGTTCGGAACTGGCCCTGGAGTTCACCGACGACATGCTGGGCGACCTGCCGCCACGGGCCAGCGATGCGATCCGTCAGGCGCGGGGGGAGCGATCGGATTTCGGGCGCCGCGCCGAAAGCAAACCCGCGTCGGATTTCGTCGGGCGCGAGGCCGAGCTGAGGGTGATGCGCAACTGGCTGTCCTCCCCCACGGAATGGGTGGGCAAGGGCAAACCGGCGCAGCTGCGTACCTTGCATGTGTCCGGCCTGCCTGGCATCGGCAAATCGCATCTTCTGGACCAGATTGGCCGGGTTGCGCGGGAGCGCGAGATGGTGGTTCTGCGGCTGAACTTCGACAGACCGTCGCTTGCGGCGGGCGACGACATTGCCGTGATGGACGAGCTGTCGCGCCAGATCGGCAACAGCCTGTCCGGCTCTGCCGAACGCCTGCGGCAGGCCCGTCTGCGCACCGTCGAGGCGACCGCCGGGCTCAAGAACCTGCCCGGGCGGGTCCAGCCGCGCGAAATCAACGACGCGATCCGGGACGCGGTGCGTGGATCGGGCAGCACCCTTGTCATACTGCTGGATGCGCTGGAGGTCGTGCGCAGCCGCTCCGAAGTTCGCGTGCAACTGCTGTTCGAGCGTCTGGATCGTCTGGCCGAGCTTGTCGGACGCCCGATCTGCCTGATTTCCGCCGGGCGCCGCGAGTCCATCCTTCCCGCCGAAAAGCGGGTGGCGCATCATGTCGGGCTGATAGGCCTTGAAAACTCGGCGGTTGAAACGCTGCTCGAGCGTCATGGCGTGGACAAGGAGGATCGGCCATCCATCGTCCGCATCGCCAACGGCAATCCGCTCCGCCTGATGCTAGCGATCAAGTCGCTGGAGAACGGCGTCAAACTGGACGAGAAGCTGATCGACGACATCAATGAAGATCAGGTTGAAGCGTATCTTTATCGCCGCATTCTCGACCACGTACCCAATCCCGTGCGTGACATCGCAATCAAAGGTCTGGTGCTGCTGCGGATCAATTCCGATGTGTTGCGCAACGTGCTCGCGCCGGTTCTGGAACTGGAGTTGGACGAAACGGACGCAGAACGGACGGTCGAGGACATCAAGCGCGAACTGGTTTGGCTCGTGTACGAAGACGGGCCGTGGCTTGTGTACCGCAGCGACGTCCGCAGAGCGTTTCTGAGCCTGGTCTACGGCGAGTTTCCAGAGGTGGCACAGCATATCAACCGAAAGGCCGCCGAGTGGTTTACCGGCGTGCATGACGCCACGGCTCTCTATCATCGGCTTCAGCTCTGCCGCGACCCGAATGAGCAATTGCCGGACATCGCCCCGGGCCTCGCCCATGAGTTCACCGATGACATGCTGGATGACCTTCCCCAGCCCGCCAGTGACGCCGTGCGGCAGGCCCGCAGCCAAAGGTCGGAGTTCGTGCACCTGCCCAAAGACGGCATGCCGGGCGACGCGTTCTCTGTCCTGCTGAAACAGCCCTTCGCGGTAGATGCGCCCCAGCCGCCTGCGCCGAGCCCGCCCCCGCCGCGCGAAACCAAGCCGCAACTGGCCTTCGATCATCGCCTTCAGCGCGTCATTTATGTGAAACCGGAAGATGCCGGTATGCCACAGCCGGTCGACGAACGCGCCATTCGGGATGTCGAGATCATGATGGAAAAAGGCGAGCTGCGCGAAGTTCCCGGCATCATGGCAAGTGGCTTTCCGACCCCGTTTGAGCTGATCAGCGATGCCGGGCTGGTCGCGATGGCGCATGCCTGGCGCACCGGGCAGTGGACGCTGGTACTGCAGATCTTCGACCACCTGCCCCAGGATTTTTTCGAAGAGGCCCTGAACACCTCCAAGCCCGATCTGGTCAGGGCTTTGCTTGAGATCTGGGCCGAGTTCCGGTTTTCCGGCTGTCTTGAGCGGTTGGCGAAGGGAGATTTGGACGACGTTCTGGCAAAGGCGACGGATGTCTACTCCAGCAGCATTATGGCAGGCTGCGCCCTTGATGCCATGATGCTGCAAGTGCCTTTCGGACGGGAATATTCAACGCTGAACGAAGACGCCAAGGCGCAGCTTTTCCCGTTCCTGCCCGGAGGCGATGAGAAAATGGCCTGGAATGAGCGCGACCGCGCCGACCGGCTGCGGGCCAATCTGGGTATCCAGCAGCGGTTCGACGGGGGCGCGATGGATTTCGCGCCGCAAACCTATGGTCGCATCATCGCGCCACTCAACCCCTATGCCACGCCACTGGTGGAATATGTGCGGCTGGACCAGATGACACGTCAGGATGGCGGCCGCTTTGGCAGGGATCTGGCACGACTGCGCGAGCTTTTCGCTGAAATCCGGTTGCTGATTGCACCCGATCTGCGCGGGTTGGAACAGGTGGCGCACGGGTTGTCATCCTATGCCTCGGACGCAGCAGAGGCGCTGGCCAATGCAGGGATCGCAGCAGAGGTGTTGGGGGCCTACGCCTTTTTCCGCCCCGCCCGCGACCTGCCCGCGCTGGCCGATGCCGCCGAACGCTGGCGGCGCACGGTGAACGGGCTCTGGTCCTATGGGTCCTCACCGCCCGAGGGCTGGATGTCCGACGTGCGGGTGGATCATCAGGCCATGGCGGTGGCCGAGCGTCTGGACACACCCGAACTGGCGCTGTCGCTGCTGTGGCTCTTTGCCCCTGCCGAGCGGTATCGGGCGCAGGCCCAGCGTCGTCTGATACGACCCTATCAGGAGGCCTCGGGCAGATGTGGCGGTGATCTGCACGTCGCGCTGCGGCTGCTGCAACAGAGGGGGCTGCCGCTCGCGCAGAGCGCCTCGCTGGCGGCGCTCGCTGCCCACAGGGTGTCGGCAGAAGAGATTTTTTCGTGATATGATAGATATTTGCAAAGGAGATTTGATATGACCGACCGCGCATTTACCGAAAGCCTGAACCGGCTCGAAGGGCTGCGGGCAAACTGGGATTTCGACAAGCTGAAGCAGGTGATCGACGATGGCCCGCCGATCCTGAAGGAGCTGGGGCTTGCCGATGCCGCAGCAACCAAGCAGATGCTCGACAGTGAGCCCGGGCAGCTTGAGGCGGCGGGCCACTCACCCGTCCAGCTCGAGGCGATCGTGCGCGCCGTTGGCCGGCCGCCGCTGCTGGTGCGCAACGGGCAGGTCGAGGGCAAGACCCAGCTCGGCGCCGATTTCGCGCAAGGCACCGACATCAAGATCACTAATATCGAACCGCTCATCCCCTCGGTGGGGCGTATCGAGTTCCGCAATCACGACATGACCTGGGGCGGCACCGGCTGGGTGATCGACGAGGAAGACGATGGCAGCCTGCTGGTGATCACCAACCGCCATGTGGCCAAGCTGGTGGCGCGGCGCACCTTTCTGGGCGACGGCGTGTTTATGTTCGGCCCCGGCAACATCCAGTACGGCGCCGCCATCGACTTTCTGGAAGAGGTCGAGACCTCCGAGGATGACAGCCGCACCGTTCGCATCCAGAAATTCACCTATATCGCCGACGATATCTCGGCAGATGTGGCGCTGGCGCGGATCGACAAGCCGGGCGACGGGCTGGCCGTCACGCCCCTGCCCCGCGCCGAGGCGGATGCCGAGAACGGAGAGATGATCGCTGTCATCGGCTATCCGGCCTCGGACGGCTCGCGCAATGACCGGACGCAGATGGAGCGGTATTTTCAGGGCCTTTATGACGTCAAACGCTTTGCCCCGGGGTTTGTGCAGGTTGCTGACGATGCGTCGCGACTGGGTCACGATGCGACCACGCTGGGCGGCAATTCCGGCAGCCCGGTGATCAGCCTCGACAGCGGCAATGTGGTGGGGCTGCATTTCGCCGGACGCTTTGGGATCGGCAACAGCGCCGTACGGGTCTCCACCCTGACCGGATTGCTGGATGACGGTGCGGCGGGGGATGTGCATCCGTCCGCAGGTGGTCCGACCGAAGCGCCCGAGGGACATGAAGCCGACCATTTTGCCGGGCGCGAGGGCTATGATGCCGAGTTCCTGCAGGTGGTGCCAGTGCCCCTGCCCAAACTGTCGGACCGGATCCCGCTCACCGCGCCCAGCGATGCCACGCCCGAGCGCCCGTTCGAGCTGCGGTATCAGCATTTCAGCGTGCTCTACGGCGGTGCGGTGAAGGGACCGCTGTTGACCGCGCTCAACGTTGACGGGGAGCAGACCAAACGGGTCAAGCGCGGATCGACCCGCTGGCGCAAGGACCTGCGCATTCCCGCAGAACAGCAGTTGGACAAAGCGGCCTACGGCCACGCCGATATCGACCGGGGTCATCTGGTGCGCCGCGCGATCACCAACTGGGGCGAAACCCACGAGACCGCCAAGCGCGCCAACAAGGACACGTTCCACTACACGGTGGCCAGCCCGCAGCATCAGGGATTCAACCAGAACCACCAGACCTGGCTGGGGCTGGAGGATTACATCATGGACAATGTGCGCACCCACGGGTTCCGCGCCAATGTGTTCACCGGCCCGATCTTTACCGGCCACGAGCCGCCGCTGGGCGACACCGGCGCGCCGGTGCCGCTGGAGTATTTCAAGCTGGTCACCATGCTGGCCGAAGCGCCGGAAGAGGACGGCATCCTGCGCCTGCACGCCACGGCCTATGTGTTGTCGCAGGGGCAGCTGATCCACGGCATGCTGTCGGATCGGGGTCATGTCGAGGCGGTCGAGGGATTTGCCTTTGGCGAGTACAAGACCTTTCAGGTGCGGATCAGCGACCTTGAAGCCGCGACCGGGCATGACTTCGGACAGCTTCGCGATTTCGATCCGCTGGCACGTGCGGATGGGACCGAGGCCGGCGAGGCGCTCGCCGTCACCATCTGGGATCTGGAGAATATCCGTCTGTGATCCCCGGCGGGCGGTGCGGGCCGCCCGTTACCCCGCCAGCGATGGCAGGTAGAGCACGATGGCCGGGAACGCCACAAGCAGCGCGATGGTGATGGCGTCGGCCACGAAGAACGGCGCCACGCCGCGAAACACGTCCTGCACGCTTAGATCGGGGCGGACGCCCGCCACCACGAAACAGTTCAGGCCGATGGGCGGGGTAATCAGGCAGAACTCGGCCATCTTCACCACCAGAATGCCGAACCAGATCGCGCACATCGGGCCGGACATGCCGAATGTGCTGTCGGCGGCGCTCACCGCCTCGCCTCCGTTCAGCGCCATCACCGCCGGGTAGACCACCGGCAGGGTCAGCAGCAGCATGCCGATGGCATCCATGAACATGCCCAGCACCGCATAGGCCAGCAGGATGCAGATCAGGATCAGCATCGGCGACATGGCCAGCGAGGTGATCCAGTCCGAGAACGCCCCCGGCAGGTCGGCAAAGCCCAGAAAGCGCACATAGATCAGCACGCCCCAGATGATCGAAAAGATCATCGCGGTCAGCTTGGCGGTTTCCAGCAGCGCCGATTTCAACTGCTCCCACCGCATGCCGTGAAACAGCGCAAAGCAGAGCACGATGAAGGCGCCGATGGCTCCGCCTTCGGTGGGGGTGCCCCAGGCCTGATCTCCGAACGGATTGTAGACAAAGCAGATGATGATCAGGATCACCGCTACGATGGGCAGCGCGCCGGGTAGCGCGGCGAAACGCTGGCGCCAGGTGAACCCGGTGACCGGCGGGCCGACGGTCTTGAACGCCACCGCGATGCCGACGATCAGCAAACCATAGATCACCGCCGAAAACGCGCCGGGGATGAAGCCCGCCAGCAGCAGCTTGCCCACGTCTTGCTCGACGATGATGGCGTAGATCACCAGAATGGCCGAGGGCGGGATCAGCGAGGCCAGAGTGCCGCCCGCCGCCACGACCCCGGCGGCGAAGCGTTTGTTGTAGCCGACATCCAGCATCTCGGGGATGGCGATGCGAGCGAAAACGGCGGAGGTGGCGACCGAGGCGCCCGATACGGCGGCAAAGCCTGCGGTGGCGAAGACGGTCGATACCGCCAGCCCGCCGGGCACCCAGGCGATCCAGCGCTTTGCGGCCTCGAACAGCGCCCGCGTGAGCCCGGCGTAATAGGCCAGATAGCCGATCAGGATGAAGGTGGGGATCAGGCTGAGCGTGTGCGAGGCGACCTTCGAATGCGGCACCTGCCCCGCGGTCTTGACCGCAACGGTGATTGCCTTGCCGAAGCGTTCGGGGGCGTAGCCGAAGCGGGCCCAGAAGATCCACACGAGGCCGATGAGCCCCGCCAGCCCGGCGGCAAAGGCCACGCGCATGCCCGCGACCACCATGACCAGCAGCCCGCCGGTGACCCAGAGGCCGATCTCGATCGTGTCCATGCCCTACTCCTGCCCCTCGAGCTGCTCGGCCTCTGCCGCGGCCTGCGCCGCCGTGTCCTGTATCAGCGGCACCGCCACCGGCGCCTCAAGCCCCAGCAGGAAGGCGCGGCCATAGCCCCAGACCTGCAACACCAGCCGCAGGCACAGGACCGAGAACGCCACCGGCGCCAGCAGTTTTGCGGGCCAGATCGGGATGCCGATGTCGATGGAGCTGTCGCGGCTCCAAAGTGGCACGCCGAAATCGAAGGAACGGTCGAAATGCGCCCAGCTGCCCCAGACCAGCGCGATCATCAGGATCAGGATCAGCAGGACCGAGATCAGCTCGAACAGCCACAGCGCCCGGCCCCTCAGGCGTCCGATCATGATATCCATGCGGATGTGCCCGCCGTCGCGCTGCACGAAGGCAATGCCGAGAAAGGCAATCAGCGGCATCGCCTGTTCGATCCAGTCCACATAGCCGGGTAGCGGCGCGTTCATCGCGTTGCGCCCGCCGACCGAGACCACCGCCAGCACCATCAGCGAGAACACCGCCAGCCCGCTGACCAGCGCCATCAACCGCTCAAGCCGCAAAAGCTGCCGGTCAAGACGGCTGAGCAGGCTGCCATCCTCCAGCACCGTGGCATGTCCTGCCATCGCAGAACTCCTTTGTTGAGGGGGAAATCCGGGCGGTCAGGCCGGGCACCAATGGGCGCCCGGCCAATCGCTTAGTTACCGCCGCGTTGCTGCAGCAGAGTGGCTTGAACCAGATCGTAGAGGTCCTGCGCAGGCAGGCCCTGACCGGACATATCGGCGATCCACTTCTCGCGGATCGGATCGGCGGCCTTGGCGCGGAACTCCTCGATCACCTCGTCAGAGATGTTCACTTTCTCGACGCCCTTCTCTTCCAGCACGCCGTCCCATTTCTTGAGCAGCTCGCCATAGTTGGCGAGGTAATGGGCGATGGCCTCGTCAATCGAGCTGTCCAGCGCCTCGCGATGCTCAGCGCTGAGCGCCTCATAGGCCTCGATATTGACCACAACGGGGCAATTCACGGTGCCCGGGTTCAGGTTCGCGGTCCACCAGTCGGCCTTGTTGATGGTGCCGAAGGACAGGTGCGCGTGCTGGGCAAAGGCCACGGTGTCGACCACGCCGGATTCCATCGCGTTGTAGGCCTCGGTCGCGGGCACCGAAGTGGGCACGCCGCCCACCGCCTCGAACGCCTGGCCCAGACCGCCGGTGGCGCGCACGCGCATACCGTCGAACTCGGCCAGCTGATCGCGCGGATCGCCGGTGCCGACCAGATTGTATTGCGGCATGGGCGAGGTCATGAGGATGCGCGCGTTCCACTGCGCCATTTCATCCTGCACCGCCGGGTGGCCATAGACGGCGTGGCTGACGGCGACCTCTTCCTCAAGCGTGTTCACGCCCAAAAACGGCAGCTCCAGCACGGTGATCGCCCGGTTCTTGTCGCGGTGATACCCGGCGCAGAACTGCGCCATCTCGAAGGCACCGATCGAGATGCCGTCCAGATTCTCCTTGGGCTTGGATAGGCCGCCATAGCTGACATTCATGGTGAACTCGCCACCGGTTTTCTCGCTCACCAGCTCGGCCAGTTTTTCGACATGTTCGGTAAAGGCGCGGCGTTTACCCCAGACCGACACATTCCATTCGGTGGCGGCCGCTTCGGCGACAAAGGCAAAGCTCAGGGCGGCTACGGCCGCACCGGTCAACATCTTGGTCATAATGGACTCTCTCCCTTGATTGCGGCCCTCTGGCAGGCCGCTTGCCGCTCAAGCTAGCGCCAACACCCCACCCTGCCAACCCCCGGGGAGGCGGCGCCCCGGGTCATCCCCGCGGGCTCGCGGCGGCAACTGCCGTCCGCCGGGGCGGCGCGCAACAAAATGTCGCGGCGGTTGTGCCGCGCTTTACGATCCTCTCGCAGGGCTTGCGCAGCCGCCCGCCCATCGCGAGGCGAAATTCGTTGACTCGTTAGGCATTGAAAATGAACATGTTTGCGGAAACGTCTTGCACTCGAATTTACAGAACCGGACGCAAGAGAGAAAAATATTTACACATAAACCGTTAGATTACGGTAATTTATTTCCTTATTTTCAGATCCGGGTATTATTTGCGCAGGGTAGGAACCGGATCGACAAAACCCGCGCCACGGGCGAAAACGGTCGCACAAATCTCAGTCAGAGGGAGGAGCCTCAGAATGACAGCCGCCGCTCAGGCAGATGCCAAAGTATTTCCGCCATCCGCCGACACCGTTGCCCGCGCACATGTCGATGCTGCCAAGTATGATGAGTTGTATGCCGCCTCGATAGCCGACCCTGTTGCGTTCTGGGACGAGCACGGCAAGCGGGTCGACTGGATCAAGCCCTACACGCAGGTCAAGGACGTCAACTACAGTTTCGGCGAGGTCGGCATCAACTGGTATGCCGACGGCACGCTGAACGTCTCGGCCAACTGCCTGGATCGTCACCTCAAGACCCGTGGCGATCAGACCGCGATCATCTGGGAACCGGATGAGCCCACCGACGAAGCGCAGCACATCACCTATGCCGAGTTGCACCGCCGCACCTGCCGGATGGCCAATATTCTCGAGTCCCTGGGCGTGCGCAAAGGCGACCGGGTGGTGATCTATCTGCCGATGATCCCCGAGGCCGCCTATGCCATGCTGGCCTGTGCCCGTATCGGCGCGATCCATTCCATCGTCTTTGCCGGTTTCTCCCCCGACGCGCTGGCGGCCCGGGTCAATGGCTGTGACGCCAAGGTGATCATCACCGCCGACGAGGCCCCGCGCGGGGGCCGCAAAACGCCGCTCAAGTCGAACGCCGACGCCGCCCTGCTGCACTGCAAGGACAGTGTGAAATGCCTGGTGGTCAAGCGCACCGGCGGGCAGACCACGTGGATCGACGGGCGCGACTACGACTACAACGAAATGGCGCTGGAGGCCGATGACTATTGCGCCCCCGCCGAGATGAACGCCGAGGACCCGCTGTTCATCCTTTACACCTCCGGCTCGACCGGCCAGCCCAAGGGCGTGGTGCACACCACCGGCGGCTATCTGGTCTATGCCTCGATGACGCATGAAATCACCTTCGATTACCATGACGGCGACATCTACTGGTGCACGGCCGATGTGGGCTGGGTCACCGGTCACAGCTATATCGTCTATGGCCCACTGGCCAATGGGGCGACCACGCTGATGTTCGAGGGCGTGCCGACCTATCCGGATGCCAGCCGCTTCTGGCAGGTCTGCGAAAAGCATAAAGTCAATCAGTTCTACACCGCCCCCACCGCCCTGCGCGCCCTGATGGGTCAGGGCAACGAGTGGGTCGAGAAATGCGATCTGAGCGATCTCAAGGTGCTGGGCACGGTGGGTGAGCCGATCAACCCCGAGGCATGGAACTGGTACAATGAAGTTGTCGGCGGCGGGCGCTGCCCCATCGTCGATACCTGGTGGCAGACCGAAACCGGCGGTCACCTGATGACGCCGCTTCCAGGCGCACACGCAATGAAGCCTGGCTCCGCCATGAAACCCTTCTTCGGCATTCAGCCGGTGGTTCTGGACCCGCAATCGGGTGTCGAGATCAGTGGCAACGGGGTCGAGGGCGTGCTGTGCATCAAGGATAGCTGGCCCGGTCAGATGCGCACCGTCTGGGGCGATCATGAGCGGTTCCAGAAGACCTATTTCGCCGACTACAAGGGCTATTACTTCACCGGTGACGGCTGCCGTCGCGATGAGGATGGCGATTACTGGATCACTGGCCGTGTTGATGACGTGATCAACGTCTCGGGCCACCGCATGGGCACCGCCGAGGTCGAAAGCGCGCTGGTGGCGCATGCCGCCGTGGCCGAGGCAGCCGTGGTGGGCTATCCCCATGAAATCAAGGGACAAGGCATCTATTGCTATGTCACCCTGATGAATGACCGCGAGCCCAGCGACGATCTGCTGAAAGAGTTGCGCACCTGGGTCCGGACCGAGATTGGCCCGATCGCCAGCCCAGACGTGATCCAGTGGGCCCCGGGCCTGCCCAAGACGCGCTCGGGCAAGATCATGCGCCGCATTTTGCGCAAGATCGCTGAGAACGATTTCGGCTCGCTGGGGGATACCTCGACACTCGCCGATCCGTCGGTGGTCGAGGATCTGATCGAAAACCGGGCCAACAAGTGAGGGTGTGATGGACGCTGCCGTAAAAACCACTCCCACCGTCCTGATCCTTCTCGGGCCTCCGGGCGCCGGGAAGGGCACGCAGGCCCGGATGCTGGAAGAGCAGTTCGGGCTGGTGCAGCTTTCCACCGGCGATCTGCTGCGCGAAGCCGTTGCCGCCGGGACCGAGGCAGGCAAGGCCGCCAAGGCGGTCATGGATGCGGGCGATCTGGTCAGCGATGGCATCGTCATCGCCATCCTGCGCGACCGCATGGCCGACCCGGACTGCGCCAAGGGCGTGATCCTCGACGGTTTCCCGCGCACCACGGTACAGGCCGAGACGCTGGACGGGCTGCTGGCCGAGACCGGGCAGCAGATCAACGCCGCCATCAGCCTTGAGGTCGAGGATGCCGAAATGGTCACCCGCATCTCGGGCCGCTACACCTGTGCGGGCTGCGGTGAAGGGTTCCACGACACATTCAAGCAGCCGGCGGTCGAAGGCAAATGCGACAAGTGCGGCAACACCGAGTTCAAGCGCCGCGCCGATGACAACGCGGAAACCGTGAAGTCGCGCCTGGCCGCGTATCACGCCCAGACCGCGCCGCTGATCGAATACTACGCCGGCCACGGTGTGCTGAAAAAGATCGACGCCATGGGACAGATCGACGAGATCGCCCAGGGCCTCGCCGGAATCGTCAAGGGGGCGATGAACTAGGCGGGAAAGACCCCGGGGGACGGACCACTACCTTCCCCCAACCCCTGAGGAATACCCGGATCAACCGCCCTGGCGGACCGGAGAAGGCATGCCTGCGGCCAGACGTTTGCGCAGGCGCATGGAGAGGGTTTGTCCGGCACCCGGACACCCCTGGAGAAAGCAAGGAGGAACCGCGTCATGGCGGATCAATCGACAAACTCCACGCAGGCGGCCGAAGCCGAACAAGGGTATTGGCAAGCCAACCTGCGGATCATCATCGTCAGCCTGATCATCTGGGCTGTCGCTTCGTTTGGGTTCGGCATCCTGCTGCGCCCGCTGCTCGCCGGCATTTCTGTCGGCGGCACCGATCTGGGCTTCTGGTTCGCGCAGCAGGGATCGATCCTGGTCTTTCTGGCCCTGATCTTTTTCTACGCCTGGCGGATGAACAAGCTCGACCGTGAATTCGGCGTGGACGAGGAGTAAGACGCCATGGAACAGTATACCCTGAACCTGCTGTTTGTGGGCGCGACCTTCGCGCTCTATATCGGCATCGCGATTTGGGCCCGGGCGGGCTCCACATCCGAATTCTACGCCGCGTCGCGTGGCGTGCACCCGGTCACCAATGGGATGGCCACGGCGGCCGACTGGATGTCGGCGGCCTCGTTCATCTCGATGGCCGGCCTCATCGCCTTCGGCGGCTACGGCGCCTCGTCCTTCCTGATGGGCTGGACCGGCGGCTATGTGCTGCTGGCACTGCTGCTGGCGCCTTATCTGCGCAAGTTCGGCAAGTTCACCGTGCCCGAGTTCATCGGCGACCGGTTCTACAGCCCGACCGCGCGCATGGTGGCCGTTGTCTGCCTGATCGTGGCCTCGGTCACCTACGTGATCGGCCAGATGACCGGTGTCGGCGTGGCGTTTTCGCGCTTTCTTGAGGTGTCGAACACCGTTGGCCTGCTGATCGGCGCCGGCGTCGTGTTCATGTACGCGGTTCTGGGCGGCATGAAAGGCATCACCTATACCCAGGTGGCCCAGTATTGCGTGCTGATCACCGCCTACACTATCCCGGCGATCTTCATTTCGCTGCAGCTGACCGGCAACCCGATCCCGGGTCTGGGTCTCTTCGGCGACCATGTGTCGGGCGAGCCGCTGCTGGCACGGCTGGATCAGGTGGTGACCGATCTGGGCTTTGCCGCCTATACCACCCAGGACGGCACACCCTCGTCGGTGATCAACATGACGCTGTTCACCTTCTCGCTGATGATCGGCACCGCGGGTCTGCCGCATGTGATCATCCGCTTCTTCACCGTGCCGAAAGTGTCGGATGCCCGCTGGTCGGCCGGCTGGGCGCTGGTCTTCATCGCGCTTCTGTACCTGACGGCCCCGGCCGTGGGCGCCATGGCGCGGCTGAATCTGGTCGACACGATCTATCCGAACGGCACCAACGAGCAGCCGATCGAGTACGAGGCGCGCCCCGACTGGATCAAGAACTGGGAGGTCACCGGCCTGCTCAAGTTCGAGGACAAGAACGGCGACGGCAAAATCCAGTGGTATAACGACAAATCCGACACCTTTGCCGCCACTGCCGAGGAACGCGGCTGGAGCGGTTCGGAACTCACCGTGAACCGCGATATCCTGGTGCTGGCCAATCCGGAAATCGCCAATCTGCCGGGCTGGGTGATCGCGCTGGTCGCGGCCGGCGGTCTGGCGGCGGCGCTGTCCACCGCGGCCGGTTTGCTGCTGGCGATTTCGGGCGCAGTGAGCCATGACCTGATCAAGGGGCAGATCAACCCGCAGATCAGCGAAAAGGGCGAGCTGCTGGCGGCCCGGATCTCGATGGCGGTGGCGATCGTAGTGGCGACCTATCTGGGTCTCAACCCGCCGGGCTTCGCCGCCCAAACCGTGGCTCTGGCCTTCGGTCTCGCCGCAGCCTCGATCTTCCCGGCGCTGATGATGGGCATCTTCTCGAAGCGCATCAACAACAAGGGCGCGGTTGCGGGGATGCTGGCAGGTCTGCTCTTCACGCTAATCTACATCTTCCTGCACAAGGGCTGGCTCTTCATCCCCGGCACCAACAGCTTCCCGGACACCATTTCCGGCTCGCTGCTGGGTATCCAGTCGACCGCGATCGGCTCGATCGGCGCCGTCATCAACTTCGCCGTGGCCTATTTCGTGTCGAACGCCACCGAAGACACGCCGCAGGAGATCAAGGATCTAGTCGAAAGCGTGCGCATTCCCCGTGGCGCAGGCGCAGCTCAGGATCACTGAGATGCGGGGCGGCCAGACTTCCCTCCCGAATAGGGGCCGCCCACTGTGACCCGACTGATCCCGCCCGGCTTGTCCGGGCGGGACTTTTTACTTCAAGAGTTGACGGTAGACCCGATGCCCCTGTCGCCTGAGCAGATCACCCGCTTTCTGAAATCCGTCCATCCCTATGACGCGTTGCCCGTCGACGTTCTGGAGACCATCGCATCGCAGGTCGAGGCCTGGGAGGTCGAGCGGGATTTCGCGGTCTATGATCTGGGCGAGACGCTGCCGGGCCTGTTCATCATCCACGAAGGCCAGATCGAGATCACCGACGAGAACGGTGTCGTCGTCTCGCATCTGGGCCTGCGCAATTCCTTTGGCGAGCGCGGCCTTTTGCGCGACGGCAAGGCCGCGACCAGCGCCCGGGCGGATGCCCATTCGGTGCTGCTGGTACTGCCCCCTGCCCTGTTTCGCGAGCTGATCGCCGAACATGACGTGGTGGCCAAGTTCTTCAACCGCGCCCGTGGCCCCCGCCCGCAGCAGGAGACGTTGGCCACCAGCCCGGTCGATACGCTGATGGCCCGCGACCCGGCCACCTGCTCGCCGGACACCTCGGTGCAGGAGGCGGCACAGCAGATGCGCGCGCGGGGGATTTCCTCGCTCTGCATCACCGAGGGCGAGACGCTGCGCGGCATCGTCACCGTGCGCGATCTGTCGGGCAAGGTGGTGGCCGAGGCGCTGCCCGCCGCCACACCGATCTCGCAGGTGATGACGCGCTCGCCGCTGACATTGTCGCCCGGCGCCATCGGCTCGGACGTGCTGCATGCGATGATGGAGCATCGCATCGGCCATATCCCGATTGCCGAGGGCGGGCGTCTGGTGGGCATCGTGACCCAGACCGACCTGACCCGGTATCAGGCGGTGAGTTCCGCCGAGCTGGTCAGCCGCATCGCCCGCGCCGACAGCGCCGAAGAGATGGCCAAGGTCACCGCCGAGATCCCCCGCCTGCTGGTGCAGCTGGTCGCGGGCGGCAACCGGCACGAGGTGGTCACCCGCCTGATCACCGACATCGCCGACACCACCACACGCCGCCTGCTGGCGCTGGCCGAGGCCAAGCTGGGCCCGCCACCCGTACCCTATCTGTGGCTGGCCTGCGGTTCGCAGGGCCGGCAGGAACAGACCGGGGTGAGCGATCAGGACAATTGCCTGATGCTGGATGACAGCGTGCGCGAAGGCGACATGCCCTATTTCGCGGCACTGGCGAAGTTCGTGAGCGACGGGCTGGATACCTGCGGCTATTTCTATTGCCCGGGCGACATGATGGCGACCAATCCGCGCTGGTGTCAGCCGGTCAGCATCTGGCGCGATTATTTCGCGGGCTGGATCGCCAAACCAAACCCCGAGGCGCAGATGCTGGCCTCGGTCATGTTCGACCTGCGGCCCATCGGCGGTGCGTTGGACCTGTTTGCCGATCTGCAGGCCGAGACTCTGAAAGCCGCCAGTGCCAATTCGATCTTTGTGGCCCACATGATCTCGAACTCGCTGAAACATACGCCGCCGTTGGGCCTGTTGCGAGGCTTTGCCACCATCCGCTCGGGCGAGCACCGCAACACGCTGGATCTGAAGCACAATGGGGTGGTGCCGGTGGTCGATCTGGGCCGTATCTATGCGTTGCAGGGGCAATTGCCCGAAGCCGGAACCCGCGCCCGGCTCAAGGCGGCAGAGGCGGCGGGCGTGCTCAGCCCCTCGGGCGCGCGCGATCTGCTGGATGCCTACGACCTGATCGCCGAGACCCGGCTGGAGCATCAGGTGGCCATGGTCAAGCGCGGGGAGAAGCCGGACAATTATCTGGCCCCCACCGATCTGTCGGACTTTGAGCGAAGTCATCTGCGCGATGCTTTCGTCGTGGTAAAGACGATGCAGTCTGCCGTGGGGCACGGTAAGGGAATGCTGGGATAAGGCCTCGGCCACGGGTACGATTTTTCGGTGAAAAATCGTGCCTCCGGCGGGAGTATTTGGGAAAAGATGAAGTTTCGGGCGTCTGGAGGAGAGCCATGTTTCTGGAACTGATCGGTACGATCTTTGCAGGTTTTGCCGTAGCGGGCGTGGTCATGCTGGTAAACAAGTTCACCGGCGGGCGGCTGCCGCGCTGGCTGGCGCCGGTGGCCGCCGGTCTGGCGATGATCGCGGTGACGATTGGCAGCGAGTATTCCTGGTACGAGCGCACCCGCTCGGCCTTGCCCGAGGGGCTGGAAGTGGTGCAGGAGGTGGAAAGTCGTGCCCTCTATCGCCCTTGGACCTATGCGGCGCCCTTTGTGGACCGGTTTGCCGCCGTGGACACGGCCTCGGTCCAGACCAATGAGAACGTACCGGACCAGCGGCTGGCCGATCTCTATTTCTTTGGCCGCTGGGCGCCGCTGGCGAAGTTGCCGGTGGCGGTGGATTGTGCCGCGGGACGGCGCGCCAATCTGGCTGACGGGGCGGAATTCGGCGCCGATGGCGCGGTGGAGAATGCCGACTGGGTTGCGGCTGGACCGGATGACCCGGTTGTGCGCGCGGTGTGCGGGGTGTCGTGATGCTGTCGGGCCTCAGCCTGCGCCTGCGCGTCTTTCTGTTCTTTGCCCTGCTGGCGGCGGGCGGGTTGGGCATCGCGGCCGCGGCATTGGTTCTGGGCTATGGCCGCACCGGGATGGCGGGGGCGTTCGACGGGTTTGTTTTTGCTGGCATCCTGATCGGCTTCGGTTATCTGGCCTTGGTGGTGGGCGTCTGGCTTCTGTTCGACGAGAACGTGGCCAAACCCATCGAACGGCTGGCCGCGCAGCTGCGGGTGCATGCTCATGCCGGTGGCAGCAGCGAGGTGGACCTACACGCCACCCGCTATCTGGGCGATCTGGCTCCGGCAGCCGCGGGGCTGGCGGGTCAGTTGGGTGACACGGCGCTGACTACCGCCGAGGCCGTCGCGCAGGAGACCGCCCGGCTGGCCGATGAAAAGGTGCGGCTGACCGCCCTGCTGACCGAGATTCCCGTGGCCATGGTGTTGGTGAATCCAAGCCATCAGATCGTGCTCTATGACGGTCAGGCGGCGGAGGTATTGGCCCAGGTCGCGCCGCCCCGGCTCAATGCGTCGCTGTTCGACTATCTGGATCGGGCGGGTGTGGAAGCTGCTTATGGCAAGCTGGCCCGCAGCGGGATGGAGGTGTCCTGCCAGCTCACCGGCGCGGATGGGGCGCAGAGCTATGGTACGCGCATGAAACCCCTGGGCGACGCACCGGGTTATCTGCTGGTGTTCGATGACGCGTCAGTGCAGATCTCACCGGATGCCGCGCGCCCGCTGGTCTATGATTTCGACCTGCTGGAGACACCCGGAGACGTGGCGTTCGAGCATCGGCGTCTGTCCGACTTGTGTTTCGTGGTGTTCGACACCGAAACCACCGGGCTGCTGCCGCACAAGGACGAGATTGTGCAGATCGGCGCGGTGCGGGTGCTCAAGGGGCGGATCATTGAGGGTGAGGCGCTCGACATGCTGGTCGATCCGGGCATCCCGATCCCGCCCGCCTCGACCAAAGTGCACCGGGTGAGCGATGCCATGGTGCAGGGCGCACCGGATGTTGCCGAGGCGGGGCGGCTGTTTCATGCCTTCGCCTCGGACGCGGTGATCGTGGCCCACAACGCGCCCTTCGACATGGCGTTTTTGTATCGCCATGCCGGGCGGATGGGGGTGAGCTGGGATCACCCCATACTGGATACTGTGCTGCTGTCGGCAGTGCTGTTCGGCGCCAGCGAGACCCATACTCTGGACGCGCTTTGCGAGCGGCTGGGGGTGACCATCCCCGACGCGGTGCGCCATACCGCCCTGGGCGATGCGCAGGCCACGGCCGAGGTGCTGGTGCGGATGCTGCCGATGCTGGCCGCGCGCGGCATGGAGACATTCGGCGATGTGATCGCCGAGACCCGCAAACACGGCCGTCTGCTGGAGGACCTGAACTAGGCGCCAGCATCGTCACTGGGCGGTGGAAGGCGTTTGCAAACGCCTTGACGCGGTTTCAAACCGCGTGAAAGCCGCTTGCAAGCGGCTTTGCTCCCCCATGGACAAACCGCGCACGGCATGGCACGTGAGGCGCGATCAAAGTATCAGGCGCGCGCATGACCGAGAACAGTTTCATCCCCGGCCCCGGACAGACCCTCGCATTTCGCGAGGCGTTGGGGTGCTACGGCACGGGCGTTGCAGTCGTGACCACCATGGCCGAAGGCGTTCCCGTGGCCATCACTGTGAATTCCTTCACCTCGGTTTCGCTGGATCCCCCGCTGGTTTTGTGGTGCCTGGGCGAGGAGTCGAACCGGTATGACGCGTTCTCCAAGGCCGGGCAATATGCCATCCACGTGATGGCCGAAGGACAGCAGGATCAGACGCTGCGCTTTGCCCGCAACGGCTGGGATTTCTCGCATGCGGACTGGCAGGCTGACGCCAGCGGCACCCCGATCCTGAGCGGCTGCCTCGCGCGGTTCGACTGCCGCCTGCACGCGCGGCATCAGGCCGGGGATCACCTGATCATCGTCGGAGAGGTTCTACGCGCCATGCACCGGACCGGCAAAGGGCTGATGTTCAAGCGTGGCCAGTACGGCGCATTCACGGATCTGCTCTAACGACTATTCATCCAAAGTTCCGTGCACCGCCAGCGCCTCAAGCTCGGCATCCTGCGGCGTGATCACGCGATAGGCCTCATGCACGCCGGCCCCGGTCAGGGTCCGGGCCACCGTGAGCAACGTGTTGGGGGCGTGTTCATCGCAGAGGCCCGCCATCTGCGCGATCTCGTCTTTGGCCACGCCTAGCGCCGCCTCGACCGAGGGCGCGCCGTAGAGTGCAACGAAATGTTCGGCGAGGCTGCACTCCAACCGCTCCACCTCTGCGGCTTCTGCCCGTGTCACCGCGACAAAGGTCACCCGCCCAAAGGTCTCGAGACCCAGCCAGCCATTGGCAAAGGCCTGCCGGGCCTTGCCCTCCAGATCGCCCTCGCCCCAGTTGGAAAACTCGAACCCGCCCGAGACGCACCATTCACCGGTGCGGGCCGGAGAGTGAAACACGTTCAGATCGCTTTCATCGAAATGGATAGCGCGGGCGAGTTTCATGTATTCCCCTCCAAGAGTGTGCTCATGGGCACAAGATGTGTCTCCGAGCCGTCGCGGATCAGCATGCCGAACCGCTCGTCGGTGCCCAGAAAGGTGCCGTCATATCCACCCTGTCGGACCGGCTCGCCGACGCCGCGCAGCAGGCCCATCCATTCGGAATGCAGGGGCGCGTTGCCGTCCTCCTCCCACCGGTTCAGCCAGGCCAGCATGTGGCGCGACCAGCTTTCGACAAGCCGCACTGGGGTGACCTCGGCGCAACCCTCGTCATAGAGCGCGGTTACGTCTGGCGTTTCGCCCGGCGCCGGTCCGGTCTGCATCAGGGCCAGTTCCCAGCCGACAACCAGCCAGTCGGGTACAGCCGCCGGATCGGCACTGGCAGCGGCGGCGCGGAAATGGCCGCACCGGGCGCCATTGACGCAGATCGTGCCGTCCCAGCCCAGATGCACCGCCACTTCGGGCGGGGCCAGCGCGCCGAGGGCGTTCTGGAAGCCCATCGCGCAGAGCGGCAGCATCGCCATGGCCTCTTCCAACGCCACCTCGGGGGCAAAGACGATGGCCACACGCAACCGGTCGGTCTGAATGTTGTAGACTACCGTGCCGCTGTCGCAGCCGAGAGCGGCCAGTGCCTGCGCACGATCGAACGGATCCTCTCCACCCCGGCCGGGGTGGCCCTGCAGCAGGGGTGGAAAGGTGGGTTCCGTCATGCGTTGCCCTTGGCGATCATGTCCCGTGCGATGCGGCGGAAGGCGTCGGCCTGCGCACTGTCGGGCTTGCTGACCACGATGGGTGCTCCGCCATCGGCGGCCACCCGGATGTCGAGATGCAGCGGGATTTCGCCCAAGAGTGGCACATCCAGCGCCTGTGCCTCATTCGCGACACCGCCATGGCCGAACACATGCTCTTCATGCCCGCAATTCGAGCAGATATGGGTGGACATGTTCTCGATCATGCCATGGATCGGAGTCTTGAGCTGGCGGAACATGTCGATCCCCTTGCGGGCGTCGATCAGGGCCACGTCCTGCGGGGTCGAGACGACGATGGCGCCGTCCACCTGGAATTTCTGGCTGAGCGTCAGTTGCACATCTCCGGTGCCCGGCGGCAGATCGACGATGAGGATGTCGAGCGCCCCCCATTGCACCTGCCCCATCATCTGCTGCAGCGCGCCCATCAGCATCGGACCGCGCCAAACCACGGCCTGGCCTTCGTTCACCATCAGGCCCATCGACATCATGGTGACGCCATGATTGCGTAGCGGCAGGATGGTCTTGCCATCGGGGCTGGCAGGACGGCCCGAGACGCCCAGCATACGTGGCTGGGACGGGCCATAGACATCGGCATCGAGCAGCCCCACCCGGCGGCCTTCGGCGGCCAGCGCGCAGGCGAGGTTGGCGGCAACGGTGGATTTGCCCACCCCGCCCTTGCCGGAGGCGATCGCCACGATCCGGTCCACGCCCGGCACCGCCTGCGGGCCGGTCTGCGAGGGTTTGGGTTTCGGCTTCAGATCCGGCGGCGCCTTTTCCGAATGCGCCGTCATCATGGCCGAGACCTTCTCGACCCCCTCCACCATCTGCGCGGCCTGTTCGGCGGTGACGCGCACCGGCTCCATCCGTTCGGCCTGTTTCGGGTCGATCTCCAGCACGAAGCGCACGGTGCCATCCTCGACATTCAGCGCCCGCACCAGACCGGCGCTGACGATGTCCTGGCCCGAAACCGGGTCGGTGATCTTTTTCAGGTTCGCGAGAACCGCGTCGCGGATACTCATGCGTCGCCATCCTTGATCACGCCGGTCACGGTGTGTTCGACCTCGAGCCCGTCGATGGTCAGCACCACCTTAGCCTCATAGCTCTGGCCCGTGGGATTGCCCGCCTTGCGCAGCCCCTCTTCGATGGCCTGCTGGCTGGTCACGCCAACCTGCTTGAGGAACTTGCGCATGGACATGTTGTAATCGCCGCTCATCGCGTGGGTCTCCGTATCATTCGCCGCGTTTGACGCAATCGCCCCGGCACCGTTAGGCTGGGCCATGCGCTTTGCCCTGTTGTGCCTGAGCCTGATGCTCTCTGCCAGCCCCTCTTGGTCGCAGGAGGCGCTTGGACTGATGGCACCCGACGAAGTGGCACGATCCGGCCTTTTGAAACATATTCTTCCGCGCTTCTCTCTCAAGACCGGAATTCGCGTGGTTGCGGATGAGACCGGGCCGATGGAGATCACCGTGGCTACCCCGGGCGACCCGGTGTTTCGGGGTGGTGGGGTCACTTATTACCTGCGGGTTAGCGATGAGCAGCGGCAGCAGCGGTTCCGGGACTGGATGTTGTCCGAGATCGGCAAGCGCACCATCGAAGGGTTTCAGCCTGAGAATGGCCCGCCCTTCACCGCCAGTTTCGACACAGTGGAGGTTGTCGAGGCCCCGGCCTTTACGGGCAATGCGGCATTGGGTGCGGATCTGGCGCTGACCCATTGCGGGCGTTGCCATGTGGTGGGACCGCAGAACCGGATGAACGGGCTGGGCTCGACCCCGTCTTTCGCCGTGCTTCGGACGCTGCCGGACTGGTCGGACCGGTTCCAGCAGTTCTACGTCCTGCGCCCGCATGGGGCGTTCACGCAGGTCAAGGATGTCACCCCACCCTTCGATCCAGAGCGTCCGCCGCCCATCGTGCCGGTCGAGATCACGTTGGACGATCTTGAGGCGATCCTTGCTTTTGTTGCGATAACCGGCGCAGCCGATCTGGGGGCACCATTGCAGTTTCAGTGAGGTGGCTTAAGCGGCAGCGTTGCAGGGGGCGCTGCCCCCGTCGCCTTTGGCGACTCCCCCGGGATATTTTTAAACAGAAGAAGATGCAGGCCGATTTGGTTATGAAGTTACTAGTGTGCTTGGGGCTAGGCATCAGGGCGGGAGGCAGGTGTCAGTGGTCCTTGCGCTTGGTGAAATAGTCGTCAGTCGTCGTCACCCGTGGTTTGGGTGCGGCCGCAAAGGGATTGTCCTGGGTATGGAACTGCGCCTTGACCCGGCAGTCGTCGCACATCTGGATCATCCGCGCCTGTTCGGATGAGGCAAACATCGGGTGTGTGCCTGCCAGTTTCTCCATGATCCGCTCGACGGTGGATTTCACGCCAAACAGAGCGCCGCATTCGATACAGGCAAAGGGTTCTTCCTCGTTCAGCACCCGCTGTGATAGGGCGGCATCGCTGAGGTCGAGCTGCGGGACCAGCGTGATAGCGTTTTCGGGACAGATGGTGTGGCAGAGACCGCATTGCAGGCAGGCGTCCTCCTGAAAGTTGAGCTGCGGCAGGTCGGGGTTGTCGATCAGGGCGCCCGAGGGGCAGAGCGACACGCAGCTCAGGCAGAGCGTGCACGCGTCGGTATCGACCGCGATGGTGCCATAGGGGGCGCTGTCAGGTAGTTTTATCGAGGGTCCGCCAGGGTTCAGCGCCTGTGCCGCCAGCCGTGCGATCTGACGGCGGTTACCTAATGGCAACACCGGGTCGGGCAACGGAGCAGGTTTTTCCTGCGCATAGAGCAGGTCTGTGAGGGCATCGGGGTCGCTCTCATCGATCAGGCCCAGCCGGTTCGGCCCTGCCAGCGCCTCGGCCAGCGCCAGCTCGCGGATAAGCGCATCGCGCTCGGTGGTTGGGGCCAGCAGGATGTCCACGCGGGCAAAGCCATGGGCCAGACCGGCCAGCATCTCGGCATGGCCGAAGCCCGAGAGCACGCCCAGTTCCAGCGGGATCACATCGGCGGGCAGGCCGCGCCCGAAACGGGCCGCCAGCCGGATCATCTCGGCCCCGTGCGCGTCATGCACCAGCAGTCGGGGCGCGTGGCCCCCAGCCTGCCGGAAGGTTCGGGCCAGCAGTTGCATCCGGGCCAGTAGGAAGCTGACCGGCGGGTCCTCATAGGTGATTGCGGTCGAGGGGCAGAGCGCCGCGCAGGCGCCGCAGCCGGCGCAGATCATCGGGTCGATGGCGACATGATCGCCGGCGGGCGTGATGGCACCGGTGGGGCAGATATCGAGGCAGTTGGAGCAGCCCACCTGCTCGGCCCGGGAATGGGCGCAGAGGCTTTCCTCGAGCCGCACATAGAGCGGTTTTTCGAATGTTCCGATCAGTTGCGCCGCCTCGAAAGCCAGCCGCGCCACCGCCACCAGATCACGCGGATCAGCGCGCAGATAGCCCTCGCGCTTGTGCGGGGCCTGCACCATCGGGATGTCACCGGTCAGGTCGATGATGATATCGCATTGCGACACCGCCCCGTCACGCGGCGCGGTCCAGCCGAAACCGCCGCGCCCGCCGGGTTCGATCTGCTGCACTGCGTCCAGACGCAGTTCGAACCCGCCCAGCGCGCCCGAGACCTGCCGCACCCGGCCCCGCACCACGTCATAGGCGCGCGACAGCGGCCGGGCATCGTCCGTGACCAGCACGGTGACCGCAAGGCTGTCCGAAAGCTGTGCCGCCAGATCAAAGGCCACCTCACCGGGCCCTGCGATGAAACAGACGCCTTCGCTGACCACATCCGCCGACGGGGTAACCGGCGCCGGCAGCAGTGCCTCAGCGGCCAGAGCGGCCATCTTCGGGGTGGCATCGGCGCCCTGTTCGGACCATCCGGCGCGGTCGCGCAGATCGACAAAGCCGGGGGTATCGACTTCAAGCTCGGCGGCCAGTTCCGTGAAGGTGACCTGTTCCTGCCCGCAGGCGATCACCACCTCGCCCTCTTGCTGCAACAGCTCGGCTGCTGTGCCCAATTCAGCCGTGCAGAGTGCGGTGTGGACACGGGAGCAACTGACGTCACACCCGGCCTCGATCGCCGCGCGGTCCATGTTTTGCGAGCCGCCGCAATCACATAGAATGAGTTTTTTGACCATGTCCTCCCCCGGACGCCTTGCAGTCCGCCTGCCAGCCTAGGCGCAGACCATACGTGGCGTAAAGGGTGGCGGGTGCCCAGATCAATTTTTCACCGGCTCCTCTGTCCGCACCCAAAAACTGCATTATAGTACATCTGAATGCGCACTGCGCATATTGTCGGAACTATCGAAAAACCTCCTGAAAATTTGGTGATCTCGGAAATTTTGCCCCTTCGCGGGCTTGGCACAGGGCGCCTTTGTGTACCATAGTTCATCAAGCGGAAGGCCACGGAGAGCCTTTCGGGGGAGGAACGCGTGGCCGGGGCCGCTATTCACATCGAAATGCCGCTGGGTGTTGTCGTCCGGAAGACGCCGGGTGTAACCCGCTGGGCGCGCTGGAACTGGACCGCTGTTGCGGTGTTGCCGGGCGCCGGGCCTGCCGACTGGGTCGAGTTGCGGCGCGAGGGCGATGCGGTCGAATACCATGCAGCCACCCTGCCCCTGACCCTCTGGGCCGCCGAGGCCGAGGCCTATATGGCCAACCTCGCCGATTCCCAGCCGTCGATCTATCTGGTCCTGCGCGACGAGGCCGGGGACAAGCGCCCGCTGGATGCGGTGCTGGTGACCGCCTCGCCCTTTGAAGGGCAGGACTATGCCGACACCGGCGAGGAGATCGTCGAGAAGATCCCGATGACCGAGGGCCTGATCGCCTGGGTCCGCGACTTTGCGCTTGAGCACTACCGCGATGATGGCTTTGTGAAGCGCCGCCGTGACAGAAAGCGGGTCGATCTGGTCGAGGATGGCAAGGGCGATGCCCGCATCCGTCAGGCCTCGGACGTCTACCGCGCGCCGAGGAGGATTCTGCAGTGACCCAGCCGCGCGATTTCTGGTCCCGCCGCAAGGCCGGGGTGCAGGCTGAGGCCGAAGCCGAACAGGCGGCTGTCGAGGCTCAGGTGATCGCGCAGGAACAAGCGGCGTTGGAGGAAAAGGGCGACGCAGAGATTCTGGCCGAGTTGAACCTGCCGGATCCCGACAGTCTGCAACCCGGCGATGACGTGACGGGCTTCATGGCCCGCGCCGTGCCCGACCGCCTGCGCCGCCGCGCGCTGCGCCGGTTGTGGCGGCTGAACCCGGTTCTGGCCAATGTGGACGGGCTGGTCGACTACGGCGAGGATTACACCGACGCCGCGTGCGTCCTTGAGAACCTGCAAACCGCCTATCAGGTCGGCAAGGGCATGTTGGCCCATGTCGAAGCGCTTGCCGCCGAGGCGGAGGAGCCGGACGATGAAACCGATGACGACGTGGTCGCAGAGGAACCGCCCACCGCCGAGCCGGAGCCCGCAGCCCAGCCACAGCTTGCCGAAGCGGCGCCCGAACCGGAAACGGATGACACCCCCGCCCCGCGCCGGATGCGATTCGAGTTCGAAGGATAGATCATGGTGACTGCCCCATCCGCCCCTGCTGCCATCCCCGAAGAGGACCGCTTGCGCGCGGATTTCTACAACTTTCTTGGTCTTCTGCTGGCAGGTCCGCCGGATCAGTTTCTGCTGGACCAGATGGCGGGGCTGAGCGGGGATGACACGGAACTGGGTCAGGCCATCGGTGCCATGGCACGGGTCGCAAGGGTCACCAAACCCGCCGCTGCCGAACGCGAATTCAACGCGCTGTTCATCGGGCTGGGGCGTGGTGAGTTGCTGCCCTATGCCAGCTATTATCTGACCGGTTTTCTCAATGAAAAACCGCTGGCGCAGCTGCGGCAGGACATGGCCGCGCGCGGCATCACCCGCGCGCCGAACGTCTATGAACCCGAAGACAACGTCGCCTCGCTGATGGAGATCATGGCCGGGCTGATCGTGGGCCGGTTTGGCTCCGTGGCCGGTCTTGAGGACCAAAGGACGTTCTGGAACAAACATGTCGGCCCCTGGGCCGGACATTTCTTTACCGATTTGGAAGCCGCCGAGAACTCGGTGCTCTATGCCTCGGTCGGCAGCGCCGGCCGGGTCTTCATAGAGATCGAGCGCGAGGCATTCCGGATGACGGCGGCGTGATCCGCCACTCGCCAGCGCCCGCCCGGGCGCTACATCGCAAATGGGAAAGGAGGACTCCCATGAGCAAGACCAAGGAAGATGGCGCAACGCGCCGCGACTTCCTGAAACTGGCTGGAACCGCAGCGCCCGCTGCCGTTGCCGCCGCCAGCCTGAGCGGCAAGGCCGAAGCTGCCGAGCAGCCGACGGATGACACCCGCATTCAGGACACGGCGCATACGCGCGCCTACATCGACAGCGCCCGCTTCTGAGCGCGACTCTAAATAGCGCATCCAAGCGCACCGACAGCGCCCGGCCACGATCCGGACGAGGTCATACCCGGCAGACGGTTGCGATTGGCCCTGACGCCGGTTTTGGGAGGACCAAGCCAGCCGCGTGAAACGTGGCCAGCAAGGGAGGAGAGAAATGCTTAGGAAAAAGACCAACGGGGTTGCGAGACGCCCCCAGCGGACTTCGATCCTGTCCAAGGTCGGCGACACGCGCGTTGACCGCCGCGCATTCCTGCGTGGCTCGGGCCTGACGATCGGCGGCCTTGCCGCGATCAGCGCCACGGGTGGAACCGTGACGCCAGCCAGCGCCCAGACAGCGGCAAACACCGCCGTTGAGAATATCAAATCCATATGCACTCACTGCTCGGTCGGCTGCACGGTCGTTGCCGAGGTACAGAACGGAGTCTGGGTCGGGCAGGAACCCGGCTGGGACAGCCCGTTCAATCTGGGTGCACACTGCGCCAAGGGGGCCTCGGTCCGCGAGCACGCCCATGGCGAGCGTCGCCTGAAATATCCGATGAAAAAGGAAGGCGGAGAGTGGAAGCGCATCAGCTGGGAAGAGGCGATCAACGAGATCGGCGACGGCATGATGAGCATCCGCGAAGAATCCGGGCCGGACAGCGTCTATTGGCTGGGGTCCGCGAAGCACAATAACGAACAGGCCTATCTGTTCCGCAAGTTCGCCGCCTATTGGGGCACGAACAACGTGGACCATCAGGCGCGTATCTGCCACTCAACCACTGTTGCGGGTGTTGCGAATACATGGGGCTACGGCGCCATGACCAATTCGTACAACGACATCCACAACTCTAAGGCCATCTTCATCATCGGCGGCAACCCGGCCGAGGCGCATCCCGTCTCACTGCTGCATGTTCTGCGCGCGAAAGAGCAGAACAACGCGCCGCTGATCGTCTGCGATCCGCGCTTTACCCGCACCGCAGCGCACGCGGATGAATATGTCCGGTTCCGCCCGGGCACAGACGTCGCTTTGATCTGGGGCATCCTCTGGCACATCTTCGAGAACGGCTGGGAGGACAAGGAATTCATCCGCACCCGTGTCTGGGGCATGGACCAGATCCGCGACGAGGTTCGCAAATGGAACCCCGATGAGGTGGAACGGGTGACCGGCACCCCGGGCAGCCAGCTGCGCCGCGTGGCGCGCACCATGGCCAATAACCGTCCCGGCACGGTGATCTGGTGCATGGGCGGGACCCAGCACACCAATGGCAACAACAACACCCGCGCTTATTGCGTGCTCCAGCTTGCGCTTGGCAACATGGGCACCTCGGGTGGTGGCACCAACATCTTCCGGGGCCATGACAACGTGCAGGGCGCGACCGACCTTGGTGTCCTGTCCCACACCTTGCCCGGCTATTACGGTCTGTCGAATGGCGCGTGGGCGCATTGGAGCCGTGTCTGGGGTGAAGATGTCGACTGGCTGAAAGGTCAGTTCGCCACGATCAAGGACAAGGAAGGCAAGGACAAGCCGCTGATGAACGAGCGCGGCATCCCGGTCTCGCGCTGGATCGACGGCGTGCTGGAAGACCCGGCCAACATGGATCAGGACAACAATGTCCGCGCCATGGTGCTGTGGGGTCATGCTCCGAACTCGCAAACGCGGGGTCCGGAGATGAAGACGGCGATGGAGAAGCTGGACATGCTGGTCGTGATCGACCCGTACCCCACCGTTTCCGCCGTTCTGCATGACCGTACTGACGGCGTGTACCTGTTGCCGGCCTGTACGCAGTTCGAAACCCGTGGCTCGGTCACGGCCTCGAACCGCTCGCTGCAATGGCGCGACAAGGTGGTTGATCCGCTGTTCGAAAGCCTGCCGGACGAGGTCATCATGGCCAAGTTTGCCAACAAGTTCGGCTGGGCGGATCGGCTCTTCCGCAATATCGAGATGGAAGATGCGGAAACCCCGAATGTTGAAAGCATCACGCGCGAGTTCAACTCGGGCCTCTGGACCATCGGCTATACCGGTCAGTCGCCGGAACGTCTGAAAAGCCATATGGCCAACCAGCACACGTTCGACAGAACCACGCTGCAAGCCATTGGTGGACCCAATGACGGCGAGTATTACGGTCTGCCCTGGCCGTGCTGGGGCACGGCTGAGATGAGTCATACGGGGACACCCAACCTCTATGATATGTCCAAACCGGTGGCCGAAGGCGGCCTGACCTTCCGTGCCCGTTTCGGCGTGGAGCGCGATGGCGACAACCTGCTGGCCGAAGGGGTCTATAGCGCCGGGTCGGAAATTCAGGACGGATATCCTGAATTCACGATGCAGATGCTGATGGACCTTGGCTGGGACGGTGATCTGACCGCCGAGGAACGCGCGGCGATCGACGCCGTTGCAGGACCGGAAACCAACTGGAAGACCGACCTTAGCGGCGGCATCCAACGGGTCGCAATCAAGCATGGCTGTGCGCCCTTCGGGAATGCCAAGGCCCGCGCGGTTGTCTGGACCTTCCCGGATCCGATCCCGCTGCATCGCGAGCCGCTGTACACGCCGCGCCGCGATCTGGTCGAGGACTATCCGACCTACGAGGACCGGCATGCCTATCGCCTGCCCACCCTTTATGCGTCGATCCAGAAGAACGACTTTTCAAAGGATTATCCGATAATCCTCACGTCAGGTCGTCTGGTCGAATATGAAGGCGGAGGTGAGGAAACCCGGTCCAACCCGTGGCTGGCCGAGCTGCAGCAGGACATGTTCGTCGAGATCAACCCACGCGACGCCAACAACCTTGGCATTCGCGACGGGGCGCAGGTCTGGGTCGAAGGTCCCGAAGGCGGCAAGGTCAAGGTGATGGCGATGCTGACCGAAAGGGTCGGTGCCGGGGTGGCCTTCATGCCATTCCATTTCGGCGGCCATTTCCAGGGTGAGGATCTGCGGCACAAATATCCAGCCGGGGCCGATCCATATGTGCTCGGCGAAAGCTCGAACACTGCCCAGACCTATGGCTATGATTCAGTGACCCAGATGCAGGAGAGCAAGTGTACTCTCTGCAAGATCTGGGCAGCGTGAGGAGGACGATAAATGGCTAGAGCGAAGTTTCTCTGCGACGCTGAACGCTGCATCGAATGCAATGCCTGCGTGACCGCGTGCAAGAACGAGCACGAGGTCCCCTGGGGCATCAATCGCCGCAGGGTGGTGACGATCAATGACGGCAAGCCGGGCGAACGCTCGATCTCGGTGGCCTGCATGCATTGTTCGGACGCGCCCTGCATGGCCGTGTGCCCGGTCGACTGCTTCTATCAGAACGAAGAAGGGGTCGTCCTGCACTCGAAGGACCTGTGCATCGGCTGCGGCTATTGCTTCTACGCGTGCCCGTTCGGCGCGCCGCAGTACCCGCAGGCGGGCAACTTTGGTTCGCGCGGCAAGATGGACAAATGCACCTTCTGCGCCGGTGGACCCGAGGAAACCCACTCGACCGCCGAGTTCGCCAAATACGGGCGCAACCGGATCGCCGAGGGCAAGCTGCCGCTCTGTGCCGAGATGTGCTCGACCAAGGCGCTGCTGGCCGGTGACGGCGATGTGGTCTCGGCCATCTACCGCGAACGCGTGGTGGCGCGCGGCTTTGGCTCGGGCGCCTGGGGTTGGGGCACCGCCTACGACCAGAAGGGCGGCTGATCCGCGCATGGGACGGCCCCGGAGGTGATCCGGGGCCGCTCGCCTTGGTGAAACCCCGTCTTTCGGCGGGGATGCGTTGCGCAACGGAGGCATGGCATGACCCCAGACGTCTATTGGATTCTGCGGCTGACGATCAATGACGGTCAGGAAGAGGCGTTCGAGACGCTGATGCCCGAAATGGTCGCCTCGACACTGAAGGAAACCGGCGCCAAGGCCTATGAGTGGCACCGCGAGGGGTCCGAGGTGCATATCTTCGAACGCTATGCCAGCGCCACCGACGCGATGATCCACATGGGCAATTTCGGCGCCCATTTCGCCGACCGCTTTCTGGCTGCACTCACCCCCACCGGCTTTGACATCTATGGCGCCGTCAATGACGAGGTGCGTCAGGCGCTGGGTCCGATGGGGGCGAAATTCCACGACCAGGTGGGCGGCTTCGACCGTTGATCCGGAACCTTTGGGAGACCCGACCGATGCGCCCTCTGCTTTCGCTGCTCATCCTGCTGATCTGGACCACCTTCGCCTGGGCGCAGGAAGCCCCCGCCCCCGATCCGGACCGCACGGCCACCGGAGGCGCCACGACGCTGGAGGACATTCTGGCCCGTCAGCGCGGCGAGAAAGTGGACAACAGCCACCGCGCGGGCAACACCGGTCAGGGCAATGTCGAGGCGCTGATCGGGCAGTTGGGAACACGCGGCATCGCCTCGGACAGCGACCTATACCGCGCGTTGCGCTACGGCTCGGCGGATATCACCGTCTCGTCCCGCAGTCCGGCGGCGGATGTGATCATTCAGGACAGCGGTATGTGGTGGCTCAATTTCCGCACCGGCCCGCTGCGCCTATATGGCACCTACGCGATGGGCGGGATGCTGGCCATTCTGCTGCTGTTTTTCCTGATCCGGGGCAAAATCCGCATCGATGGCAAGAAAACCGGCCGTACCGTCACCCGCTTTTCCGGCTTTGAACGCTTCGGCCACTGGCTGTTCGGCGGCTCGTTCCTGATCCTTGGCGCCACCGGCCTGATCACACTCTATGGCCGCGACTTCCTGATCCCGCTCATCGGCAAATCCGGCTTTGCCACCATCGCGCTGGCCTGCAAATGGCTGCACAACAACCTCGCATGGGCCTTCATGCTGGGGCTGGTAATCATCACCGTGAACTGGATCGCCCATAACCTGCCCAACCGCCACGACCTGAAATGGCTGGCGGCGGGCGGCGGCCTTTTCACCAAGGGCAGCCACCCGCCCGCGCGCAAGTTCAATGCCGGGCAAAAGCTGATCTTCTGGGCCTGCGTCATCCTCGGCATCTCGATTAGTCTCTCGGGTCTGTCGCTTCTATTTCCCTTCGAGCTGCCGATGTTCGCAAAGACCTTTGCCATCGCCAATGCCACCGGCCTGCCTGAGTTGATGGGGCTCAATCTGCCCGAGCAGATGTCGCCGCATGAAGAGATGCAATATGCCCAGCTCTGGCACCTCATGATCGCCTTCGCCTTCCTCGCCATCATCTTCGCCCATATCTATCTGGGCTCGGTCGGGATGGAGGGCGCATTCGACGCCATGGGCACCGGCGAGGTCGAGGAACAGTGGGCCCGCGAACACCATTCCCTGTGGCTGGAGGAGGTCAAGGGGGCTGACGCCTCGCAAAGCGCCCCCTCACCGGCGGAATAGATGCGGCGTCTGGCGCTAGTTTTGGCCCTGCTACCGCTGCCCCTGAGCGCGGCGGAATTCTTCACGCTCAAGGGCCATGGCGGCCCGATCATGGGCATCGCCACCGCCCCGGACGGGCGCATCGCCACCGCCAGTTTCGACAATTCCGTGGGCCTCTGGAACAGCCACAAGCCGCGCTGGCTGGAAGGGCACGAGGCCGCCGTCAACACCGTCATCTTCAACGGCACCGCGATCTATTCGGCGGGCGACGATTTCACCCTGCGTCGATGGCCCGGCGGCGATGTGGTGGGCCGCCACAAGGGCAAGATCGTGAACATCGCGGCATCGAAAACCCATATGGCCACCGCCAGTTGGGACGGCACCATTGGGATCTGGCCGGTGGACGGATCTGAGCCAGTAATGCTTGGGCCCACTGGCAGCGGCGTCAATGCGGTCACGTTCAGTCCGAACGGCACGCGCCTCTATTCCGCTGGCATGGACGGCACTTTGCGGGAATGGGACATGGCCAGCGGAGCCGAGACGCGCCAAATCGTGAAACACGGTTTTGGCATCAACCAACTGGTGCTCAACATTGCAGACGGCTGGCTCGCCTATGGCGCCGTCGATGGCGTCACCCGCATCATCGACCCGGAGACCGGCGCGGAGTTGCACGATTTCACCCTGGACCGCCGCCCCATTCTGGCGCTGGCGCTGAGCCCCGATCGCCGCCAGCTCGCGGTGGGCGATGGCGAAGGCTATATCATGGTGATCGACACCGAAAGCTGGACCATTGCCCGCGATTTCCGCGCCACTCTGCACGGGCCGGTCTGGGCGCTGGCCTTTTCGCCCGATGGTCAGAACATCCACGCCGGCGGCATCGATGACGCCATGTACAGCTGGCCGGTGGCCTCGCTGGCCGAGCATGAGCAGATGGCGGGCGCCGAACGCAGCTTTCTCAAGAACCCCGACGAGATGGGTAACGGAGAGCGCCAGTTTGCCCGAAAATGCTCGATCTGCCACGCGCTCACCGCTGACGGCAAACGCCGCGCCGGGCCGACGCTGCATCGCCTCTTTGGGCGTCGCGCGGGCACGCTGCCGGGCTATCTCTATTCCGAGACGTTGAAAAACGCGGAAATCATCTGGACGGATGAGACCATAAATGCCCTTTTCGATCAGGGCCCGGACCATTACATTCCGGGCTCCAAGATGCCGATGCAGCGGATCGCCGGGGATCAGGACCGCGCCGACCTGATCGCCTATCTACGCCGCGCCACCGCAACGGATAACTGAGCCGGAGGACCAAAGATGAAAGCCTTTCTTGCCGCCGTCGCCGCGATGGTCGTGATTACTGCCTCCGCCCCCTTCGCGCTCAAGCAGATCGGTTTTACCTCTGCCGATACCACCGCCGGCCCCGCCGTGCGCCTCGACTGAATGGCCGAATACCTGACCACCCGCGAATTGGCCGACCTGCTGCGCATCGGCGAGCGCAAGGCTTACGATCTGGCCTCGTCGGGTGAGATCCCCTGCGTCCGCGCCATGGGCAAGCTGCTCTTTCCACGGGCCGAGGTCGTGGCCTGGCTCAACGCCTCGCGCTCGGGCCCGCAGGTGGCCGACCCGCCACTGCCGCAGATCGTGGCGGGCAGTCACGATCCGCTGCTGGACTGGGCGCTGCGCGAAAGCGGCTCGGGGCTGGCCACCTACTATGACGGTTCCTTCGACGGGCTCGAGCGGCTGAAATCCCGCACAGCACAAGCCGCCGCGCTGCATATCCACGAGGATGACGGGTTCAACACGCGCGCCTTGCGCGACGCTCTGGGCGAAGCTCCGGTGGTGCTGATCGAAATCGCCCGCCGCCAGCGGGGACTGCTGCTGGCCCCCGGCACCAAAGGCATCTCCAGCTTCGCAGACCTGAAGAACCGGCAGGTCGTCCTGCGCCAGCAAAGTGCAGCCAGCCAACGCCTGTTCGACACCCACCTGGCCGCACATGACCTGACCCATGACGATCTCGCCCCCCTGCCCGCCTGCGCCCGTACCGAAGAGGAACTGGCGATCGCCCTGCATGACGGCAAGGCCGAGGCGGGCTTCGGCTTGGGCGCGCTGGCGGGGCTCTACGGGCTGGGCTTCATCCCTACCCACGAAGAACGCTTCGACCTCGCCATCTGGCGCCGCGCCTTTTTCGAGCCGCCGATGCAGAACCTCATGGCCTTCCTGAGGTCCGATCGCTTCGCCACCCGCGCCAAGGAACTGGGCGGCTATGACCTCACCGGCCTCGGCCAAATCCACCACAACGGTGCCAGCGGCTGACAACGTAGCCCCTGCACCTTCATCTTTTTAAAAGTACTCCCGCCGGAGGCACGGCCCGTCAGGGCCGTACCTGCGCATTGGGAAAGAACAGTTGCTGCCCCTCCAATTGGTAGGCCGCAATCGCCGCCTGCCCGTCCTGCCCCACCAGCCAATCGACAAACCGCTGCCCCGCCTCAGCCCGCACGCCCGGATGTCGTTCGGGGTTCACCAAAATGACCCCGTACTGGTTGAAAAGCCGCGGGTCGCCCTCGACCAGCACCTCCAGGTCCCCCTTGTTGCCAAAAGCGATCCAGGTGGCCCGGTCGGTCAGCGCATAGGCCCCCATCCCGGCAGCAATGTTCAGCGTTGCGCCCATGCCCGAGCCGGTCTCGCGATACCAGTCACCCGAAGCCGCCCCGGCGTCGATACCCGCCGCCTGCCAAAACCGCATCTCAGCCTTGTGCGTGCCGCTGTCATCCCCGCGCGAGGCAAAGGGAACCTCCGCCCCGGCAACGGCAGTCAAGGCCGCCACGATGTCCTGACCTCCCTCAACCCCTGCAGGGTCCGACTTCGGCCCGATCAGCACGAAGTCGTTATACATCACGTCGAAACGCTCAACGCCCCAACCTTCGGTCACGAATTCTTCTTCCGCCGCCTTGGCATGGACCAACAGCACATCGCCGTCGCCATTGCGCGCGTTGCGGATCGCCTGCCCGGTGCCCACGGCCACCACCCGCACCTCGATGCCGGTCTCGGCCTCGAACCCGGGCAGGATATAGTCCAGCAGCCCCGAATTCTGCGTCGAAGTGGTCGATTGCACCACAATGAAAGGCGCCTCGGCCTGGGCCGCCCCTGCCCCCAATCCAAGCGCGATTACACCGGCCCGGACCCAAGTTCCGATCATTCCACTCTCTCCTGTCACATGCGCGCCGGAGCGCGTTGCGTTCATTAGCATCATGCGGCAGGCTCCGGCCACTTTGATTGCGCATGTCCGAACAGCACAAAACCGGTTCCCACTTTTGCGCGTCATGCTCTAGATCAGCAGCCCCCCGGCGAGGTAGCGCCTTGCCGCCTCGCTCCGCGGATTTTGCAGCACTTCATCCGCAGGCCCGTGTTCAACCACGTGCCCGCCCTGCATCATCACCACATCCGCCGCCAGGCGCCGCGCCTGACCGATGTCGTGGGTTACCATCACGATCCTCACCCCACGGCTCGAGGCGCGCAGGATCATCTTTTCAATAGCCTGCGTGGCCGCCGGGTCCAGCGCGCTGGTGGGTTCGTCCAGAAACAACACTTCGGGTTCCGTCGCCAGCGCGCGCAGGATCGCCAGCCGCTGCGCCTCACCACCTGAAAGCGAGCGCGCCGATTGCCGCGCCTTGGCAGCCAACCCTCCTTCGTGCAACAGCTCTTCGATCCGGACTCGGCGGGCGGGACGGTTCAGCCGCCGCCGCCGGAGCACGAAATCCAGATTGGCCGTCACCGTACGCCGCAGCAGCACCGGGCGCTGAAACACCATCGCCTGCCGCGCCTTTTGAATGGGCCCGAGGTTATGGCCATCCTGTAGCACGCGCCCGGCCTCCGGTACGATCAGCCCATGCAGGCAGCGCAGCAGCAGGCTCTTGCCCGCGCCGTTCGGCCCCAGGATCAGCGTCGGCCCGGGCCCATCAAGCAGCAGCCGCGGCACATCCAGCAGCGTGCTGCCATTGTGTCCGATAAGCAGGCCCCGGGCCTCCAGCGTTCCCATGGTGTCGGCTGTCAGATCACGCATGGCTCAGCCCTTCCTGTTCCGCCCGCAGGCTCAGCAGGCTGACCAGCGCGTTCACCGCAACCGCGATGCCAATCAGGATCGCCCCCAGCGCCAGCGCCAACGCCAGATTGCCCTTCGAGGTTTCCAGAGCGATGGTAGTGGTCATCACCCGGGTCACATGGTTGATGTTGCCGCCCACGATGATCACCGCGCCCACCTCGGCAATCGCCCGCCCGAACCCAGCCAGCAGCGCCGTGACCAGCGCCAGACGCGCGTCCCATAGCAGCACCGGCACCGAGGCTAGGCACGACACGCCCAGCGAGCGAAGCTGTTCGGAATATTCCTCGGCCAGCATCTCGACCACCTGCCGGGTCAGCGCCGCGACAATCGGCGTCACCAGCACCACCTGAGCGATGATCATGGCCGTCGGCGTATAAAGCAATTGCAACACCCCCAACGGCCCCGAGCGTGACAGCATCAGGTAAACCAGCAGGCCCACCACCACCGGCGGCAGGCCCATCAGTGCGTTCAGCAACACGATCACCGCGCGCCGTCCCCGGAACCGCCCCACCGCCAGCGCCGCCCCCAAAGGCATGCCGATCATTGCAGAAATCAGCACTGCGAGCAGCGACACGCGCAGCGACAGCAGTACAATCGCCCACAGCTCGGCATCTCCTTTGAGAATCAGGAGAAGTGCAGCACTGATTTCTGATGCAAAATTCTGCATTATCTCCCAACTAGAAACGCTAAGCGTATCAACTGCATGTTTCTTCGCCCTTATTCTAGTTCACCAACCCTACTTCGCCAGCCTCAAAACCGACGATCATCACAAAAAACACGGCCCCTCGGGAAGGGGCCGTGACGATGGCCTCCGCCATCCTGTTCGGACTGGTACCCGTGTCCGCAGGCTCAGTTCAGCGCCGCGTCGGTGATCTCGTGGGTCCAGGCGCCCTCGGGCTCGGCAGTGATCACCGGGTCCGAGCCACCGGCTAGCAGTGTCTTGACCGTGCGGTCGAAATCGGCCGGGTCCAGCGCGCCGTTCGATCCGGCGGTCAGCTTGGCGATCTCACCCATCATGCGCTTCTGATGCTCTTCGGTCTGCGCCCCGGTCGCATCGTTGTCGAGCACGATCCCGGCGGCGTCATCCGGGTTCTCCTCGGCCCATTTCCAGCCCTTCATCGACGCCCGAACAAAGCGCTGCATCTTGTCGACAAAGGCCGGATCGCCCAGCTTGTCCTCAAGCACATAGAGACCATCCTCCAACGTCGCCACACCCTGATCTTCGTATTTGAAGGTCACCAACTCATCCGGGCTGACGCCCGCGTCGATGACCTGCCAGTATTCGTTGTACGTCATGGTGCTGATGCAATCGGCCTGGCGCTGCAGCAGCGGGTCCACGTTGAAGCCCTGCTTGAGCACTTCGACGCCAGTCTCGCTCTTCCCGCCCGTGTCGATACCCAGCTGGCTCATCCAGCTCATGAACGGAAACTCGTTGCCAAAGAACCAGACGCCCAGCGTACGGTTCTTCAGGTCCTCAGGGGCGGCGATGCCGGCATCCTTCCAGCAGGTCAGCATCATGCCGGAGCTTTTGAACGGCTGCGCAATATTGACCAGCGGCAGGCCTTTTTCACGTGCGGCCAGCGCGGCGGGCATCCATTCGACCGTCACGTCGGCACCGCCACCGGCGATCACCTGCGTGGGCGCGATGTCAGGACCGCCGGGCAGGATGGTGACGTCCAGCCCCTCCTCCTCATAAAACCCCTGATCCAGCGCCACATAATATCCGGCGAACTGCGCCTGGGTCACCCATTTGAGCTGCAGGGTAACCTCGTCTGCGGCCCAGGCGCCGCCGGCTGCCAGTGTAAAGGCGGCAACCGCCCCGCTCAGTAGCTGTTTCATCATCTTCTCTCCTTGTTGCAATTGGCGCCCCGTTTTGGGGTCATTCTTGATTATCCTAACCTATCCGCGCTGTGAGGGATGCCAGAAGGTCACTGCCTTCTCGATCACCGCCACCAGCCCATAAAACGCCGTGCCCGCCAGCGCCGCTACCACGATCTCGGCCCAGACCATATCCAGTGCCAGCTGCCCTACGCTGGTCGAGATGCGAAAGCCCATCCCCACGGTGGGTGAGCCAAAGAACTCGGCCACGATCGCCCCGATCAGTGCCAGCGTCGTCGAGATCTTGAGCCCGTTGAACACGAACGGCATCGCAGCCGGAAGCCGCAGCTTGAAAAAGCTCTGCCAGTACGAGGCGGCGTATGTCTCCATCAGATCGCGCTGCATCGCGGTGGCCTCGCGCAGCCCGGCCACGGTGTTGACCAGCATCGGAAAGAACACCATCACCACGACTACGGCAGCCTTGGACTGCCAGTCGAACCCGAACCACATCACCAGAATGGGCGCCGTGCCCACGATGGGCAGCGCGGCCACGAAATTGCCCACCGGCAGCAACCCCATGCGCAGAAAATCCGAGCGGTCGATGGCAATGGCGGTCAGGAACGCCGCGCCGCAGCCGATCAGGTACCCGCTCAACGCACCCTTGAGGATGGTCTGCACGAAATCGGCCCACAATATCGGCAGGCTGTCGGCAAACCGCACCGCAATGCCCGATGGCGCGGGCAGGATCACCAGCGGCACCTGCAGGCCCCGCACCAACAACTCCCACACGCCGATAACGGTCAGGCCGAACATCACCGGCACCAAAAGCTGCACAGCACGCAGCCCGGCATGAGGCCCCCCGGCCAGCCGCGCATTGACCCACCAACCCAGCAGCCAAAGCGCCAAGGCAAACACCACCAGCATCATCGCGCGCGCCCCGCCCCCTTCTTCTGTTTGAAAATATCCCGGGGGAGTCGCGCCCGCGCGACGGGGGCAGAGCCACCTGTGTCCAACCTCGCCATCACACGATCCCCATCCGCTTCAGCACCCCACGCTCGATCAGCCCCAGCAAACCCACCAGACAGGCTGCCAGTATCGCCGCCGCAAAAAGCGCCGACCAGATCTGCACGGTCTGGCCATAGTAGCTCCCCGCCAACAGCCGTGCACCCAGACCGGCCACCGCGCCGGTCGGCAGCTCGCCCACGATGGCACCGACCAGAGACGCCGCGATCCCGATCTTGAGCGAGGCAAAAAGATACGGCATCGACGCCGGCAGCCGCAGTTTCCAGAACCCTTGCGACCGGGTGGCGTTGTAGGTCTGCAGCAGATCAAGCTGCATCGCATCCGGGCTGCGCAGCCCCTTCACCATGCCGACAACGACAGGGAAAAAACTCAAATAGGCCGAGATCACCGCCTTGGGGATGATCCCTTGCACGCCCACGGAATAGAGCACCACGATGATCATCGGCGCCAGGGCGATGATCGGGATGGTCTGGCTGACGATGGCCCAAGGCATAACCGACATATCCATCACCCGGGAATGCACGATCCCCACCGCCAGCAGAATGCCCAGCCCCGTGCCGATTGCGAACCCCAGAAGCGTGGCACTCAACGTCACCCAACCGTGGTAGACCAGCGAGCGTTTCGAGGTGATCTTCTTGCCCACCGTGGTCTCCCACAGTTCCGCCGCCACCTGATGCGGCGCCGGAAGGCGGGGCCGGTCCTGCGACCACGTGGCCGGGATGGCAAAGCTGTTCCGGGCGGCCAATCCGAACTCGTTCAGACCCCGGCGATCCTTGGCCGTTGCAGGAATCACTTCGGCGCCCGCCCTTTCGGCTTCGGTCAGCACTCCTTGGATATTCATCGGGATGCAGGCCGCGTACCACAGGACGACGATCGCGGCGACAACGCTCAGAACGGCGAGAATGGATTTCATGCGTGCCACTCCATTCTGATCACCGGAAGCGTTTCGGGCGGCTCGGGCGGCAGGCGACCGGTCTCGACGAAGCCTTCGCGCCGATAAAACCGCTGCCCATCCCGGTTTGGCTCATGTGTGGTCAGCCACAGGCTCTGTCGCCCCTCCTTGGCCTTGTCCAGCAGGCGTTTGCCGATCCCCTCACCGGTTCTGAGGCAATAAAGCGCGCCGACCTTTCCCGCCTCGGGATCGACGGACATGTAGCAATCCACCGGGTCGCCCGCGACCCAGATCTCGCGGGCCGGGAATGCCTCGCGGATCAGTGCCTCCAACTCATCCTGCGGCAATTCGGGCGGCATCCAGTCCGTCTCCTCCATCCAGGTGCTGATCACCCGGGCACAGGCCGGAACATCCTCTATCGTGGCGCGTCTGATCCCGACCTCCGCCATCACTGCCCGTCCTCATGCCCGGCCCGGAGCCCTTCGCGCACCCGGTGGGCGACCTCGATGAATTCGGGCGTGTCGCGGATATCCAGCGGGCGTTCCTTGGGCAGCGGGCTTTCGATCACATCCGTGATCCGACCTGGACGCGGGCTCATCACCACGATCTTGGTGCTGAGATACACCGCCTCGGGAATCGAGTGGGTGACGAAACCGATGGTCTTTTCGGTCCGCGCCCAGAGCGCCAGAAGCTGCTCGTTCAGGTGGTCCCGCACGATCTCGTCAAGGGCTCCGAAAGGTTCGTCCATCAGCAGGATGTCAGCATCGAAGGCCAGCGCCCGCGCAATCGAGGCACGCTGCTGCATTCCGCCCGAGAGCTGCCATGGAAATTTGCCTCCAAACCCTTCCAGATCAACGAGTTCCAGAACGTTCTTCACCCGCTCATCCTGTTCGGCGCGGGAGTATCCCATGATCTCAAGCGGCAGCTTGATGTTCTTGGCAATGGTCCGCCACGGATAAAGCCCTGCGGCCTGAAACACATAGCCATAGGCCCGGTTCCGCCGCGCTTCGTCCGGCGTCATGCCATTGACGGAAAGCGTCCCTCCCGTCGGCGTCTCCAACGCCGCGATACAGCGCAGAAAGGTGGTCTTGCCGCAGCCCGACGGGCCGATGAAGCTGACGAAGTCACCTTTGTCAATGGTCAGGCTTACATCCTTGAGCGCGTGGATCGGACCGTCGTTCGTTTGGAAAGTGAGGTCGAGATTTGTAGCCCTCACCACAGCGCTCAACTCCTGATTAGAATTCTCCACTGCTGCGTCGCCTTCTTTCCCTTGAATGGCTTGTTCAACCATTGTCATTTCGCCACCCGTTCCAAGCCAGGCCCTTCAATCCGCCACCAAACCCAGCCCCCGATAAGGCCAGATACCCCGCCCAATATTGCAAATCGCAGCACTTCCGACACGTCGCCCACCAATTGAGTGATCGAAAATGCCGCAAGTCCCATGGAACCAACTGCGGCCCCCGTAACAAGCGCGACGGGTTTAGGATTGTTGAACAGCCTTCCCACAATCGCGCGTATGAGCACACCGATAGGCGTGAGGAGCAGGGCCAACGGTAAAATGGCGATTTGACCGATGACCCAAACGCCGACGCCTTCAAGAATTGCATCCAGTCCGCTGTCGTTCACCATAGTTCCAATGCAAACAACCAAGGCACCGGCCTGAATTGCCGCAAAACTTGCACCAAAAGACAAGGTGAGGTTCATCAAACCCCCGACGCCGGAATGCCGCTCCGCTCCACCGGGCGTGGCGCGGTCAGTTCCTTCCATGTGCTCAGCGCCTTGTTCACCGTGGCATTCGCCTCGCGCGCAACGAATTTGCCATGACCTTCCTGCGTGCGGATTTCCCCATCATGCACCGCCACATGCCCGCGGGTCAGGGTAAAGCGCGGCAGCCCTTTGACCTCGTGCCCTTCGAACACGTTGTAGTCGATTGAGGATTGCTGCGTAGAAGCCTGAATGGTCTTGGTTTTCTCCGGGTCCAATACCACCAGGTCTGCATCCGCTCCGACCAGCACCGCTCCCTTCTTGGGATAGCAGTTCAGGATCTTGGCAATATTGGTCGAGGTCACGGCCACGAACTCGTTCGGTGTCAGCCGACCCGTTGCCACGCCATGGGTCCAGAGCATCGGCATCCGGTCCTCAAGCCCTCCGGTCCCATTCGGGATCTTGGTGAAATCACCAACGCCATAGCGCTTCTGCTCGGTGGTGAAGGCACAGTGGTCTGTGGCCACGACGGACAGAGACCCGGATTGCAGCCCCGCCCACAGGCTGTCCTGATGCTGTTTGTTGCGGAACGGAGGCGACATCACCCGGCGCGCAGCGTGGTCCCAATCAGGATTGAAATACTCGCTCTCATCCAGCGTCAAGTGCTGGATCAGCGGCTCACCCCAGACCCGCTTGCCCTGCATACGCGCGCGGCGGATCGCTTCGTGGCTATCCTCACAGGACGTGTGCACCACATAGAGCGGCACTCCGGCCATGTCGGCAATCATGATGGCGCGGTTGGTGGCTTCGCCCTCGACCTGCGGCGGGCGGGAATAGGCGTGCGCCTCGGGGCCGGTATTGCCCTCGGCCAGCAGCTTGGCGGATAGCTCGGCCACGACGTCACCGTTTTCGGCATGCACCAGCGCGATACCGCCCAGTTCGGCCAGTCGCTGGAACGAGGCATAAAGCTCGTCATCATTCACCATCAGCGCGCCTTTATATGCCATGAAATGCTTGAAGGTGTTGATGCCGCGCTGTTCGATGACGGTTTTCATGTCGTCGAACACCTGCTCGCCCCACCAGGTCACCGCCATGTGGAAGGAATAGTCGCAATTGGCGCGCGTCGACTTGTTGTCCCAACGCTTGAGCGCGTCCAGCAGGCTCTCGCCCGGGTTGGGCAGCGCGAAATCCACCACCATTGTGGTGCCGCCCGCCAGACCGGCGCGGGTGCCGCTTTCGAAATCGTCCGAGCTGTAGGTGCCCATGAACGGCATCTCAAGATGCGTATGCGGATCGATCCCGCCTGGCATCACGTAACAGCCGGTGGCGTCCAGTTGCTCGTCTCCCGACAAGTTTGGTCCGATCTGAGCGATCACGCCGTTCTCGATCAGCACATCCGCCTTATAGGTCAGATCGGCGGTAACGATGGTTCCGTTCTTGATGACAATAGTCATGTTCTCATCTCCCTGCAGGCGTGACGCTCGCCCTCTTCATCTTTTTTCAAATACTCCGGGGTCCGGGGCAGAGCCCCGGGTTAGTCCACGATCTCCGCGGTCTCGACCACGGCATGGAACAGCACATCCGCCCCGGCGGCGGCCCATTCCCGGCTGATCTCCTCGGCCTCGTTATGGCTCAGCCCGTCCACGCAGGGGCACATGATCATCGCCGTCGGCGCCACTCGGTTGATCCAGCACGCGTCGTGACCGGCGCCGGAAACGATATCCAGATGCGAATAACCCAGCCGCTCGGCCGCGCCGCGCACCGCTGCAACGCAGCCGTCGTCGAATTTCACCGGGTCAAAGCCACCCACCTTTTCGAATTCGATCTCCAGCCCCATCGCATCCGCGATTTTCTGGCCCTCGATGCGCAGGCGAGCCTCCATATCCTCGATCACGCTCAGCTCGGGCGAGCGGAAATCGACCGTGAACACCACCTTGCCCGGGATCACATTGCGCGAATTGGGGTAGACGTCGATATGACCCGCCGCGCCCACAGCGTGCGGCGCATGAGACAGCGCGATTTCATCCACCTTCTCCAGCACCCGCGCCATGCCAAGGCCCGCATTGCGCCGCATCGGCATCGGGGTCGAGCCGGTATGGGCGTCCTTGCCGGTGATCGTCACCTGCGTCCAGCTCAGCCCCTGTCCATGGGTGACGACGCCGATATCCTTGCCCTCGGCCTCGAGAATCGGGCCCTGTTCGATATGTAGCTCGAAGAACGCATGCATCTGGCGGGCGCCGGTTTCTTCCTCGCCGCGCCAGCCGATGCGTTTCAACTCATCGCCGAATTTCTTGCCCTCGGCATCCTCGCAGTCATAAGCCCAGTCCTGAGTGTGAATTCCAGCAAACACACCCGAGGACAGCATCGCGGGGGCATAGCGGGTGCCTTCCTCATTGGTGAAGTTGGTCGCCACGATGGGGTGTTTGGTCTTGATCCCCATGTCGTTCAGAGTGCGGATTATCTCCAGCCCGCCCAACACACCCAGCACGCCATCATACTTGCCGCCCGTCGGCTGCGTATCCAGATGCGAGCCCACATAGACCGGCAGCGCATCGGGATCCGTGCCCTCGCGCCGCGCGAACATGTTGCCCATCTGGTCGAGCCCCATGGAACAGCCCGCCGCCTCGCACCAGCTTTGAAACAGCGCGCGGCCCTCGCCATCCTCGTCGGTCAGGGTCTGACGGTTGTTGCCGCCCGCAACCCCGGGGCCGATCTTGGCCATCTCCATCAGGCTGTCCCACAGCCGCTCGCCATTGATCCTGAGATTCTGCGCCGGCGCTGCCATGTCTCTCCCCCTGTCGCTTGCGATTTGGCTCGCTTTTGGTGTCGTGATTTGACCATCTGGTCAAACTCACGCTATCACGGGTCTGACATCAGTCAAGAAATTGCATCGCGCAGCCGGAGATTTGTGCCAATCTGCGCGCGTTTGGCGGAAAAAGAGACACGAAGCCCAGATGCCCGAGGACCGCGCGCCGACCCGAATCCAGAAAAAGAACCGCGCCGCCATCCTTGAGGCGGCGCTGAACGTGTTTTCCACCCACGGATTCCGCGGCGCCACCGTCGATCAGATCGCAACCGAAGCGGGGCTGAGCAAGCCCAACCTGCTTTATTACTACCGCAGCAAGGATGCCATCTATGCCGCGCTATTGGAGCGGCTGCTGGACACCTGGCTCGACCCACTGCGGGCCATCGACCCGGATGGTGACCCGTTGCAGGAACTGCTGGGCTATATCCGCCGCAAACTGGAGATGAGCCGGGATTATCCGCGCGAAAGCCGTCTGTTCGCCAATGAGATCATTCGCGGCGCACCGCATATCCATGCGGTGCTGTCCACGGATCTCAAATCGCTGGTGGATGAGACCGCCCACCTGATCCGCCACTGGATCGCCGAGGGTCATATCGCCGAGGTGAACCCCTATCACCTGATCTTTTCGATCTGGTCCCTGACCCAGCATTACGCCGATTTCGACGTCCAGATTCGCGCGGTTCTGGGGGATGCCGAACCCGATCCCTACCCCGGCGCCAGCGCCTATCTGGACCAAATCTTTACCCGGCTGCTGACCCCTCCGGGCTGAACCGCTACTTTGCCGGTTTCAGCGCCAGAATACGCTTGAGGACGACGATCGTCATGGCCAGCAGGATGGTGAAATCGCCCATTGTCTTGACCGTGCTGATCTTGGGCACTTTCCCCGCTTCCTTGACGATGGCGGTGTACATCCTGGGCTGCTGCACCCCGGCCATATGCTCCGGCGCCGAGACCTTGATGAACTTGTCGAAATCCTGAAGCGCCTTCACCTTCTTGGTGACCTGGCCCATGAACCGCTGGTCCAGCTGGCGGTCTTCCTTCAGCTTCTCCATCATCTCGTCGATCGAGCGTTTCAGCTTCTGGATATTATCCAGATCCTTCCGGACCTGTTTCTGATGCTGCACAAAACTCTTGGCGGCAAGCGCGTCGCGCTGCTTTGCCTTGGACAGGGCTACGTTCTTTTTGGACCTGTCCCGATCCAGTTTCGAAACCTTGTTGCCGCCCTTGTTCCGGCCCGGCGGCGGCGCTGACGTGACATTCTCCTTTGATCCTGTCCGTCAGCGGCATTCTAGCGCCGAACCAGTTAGTGTAGGATACCGGTATCCCCTACTCTGCCGCCTTGGCCATCGGATTGTTGGGATGCGTGGTCCAGTTGGCATATTCGGCCTCGACCACCGCGCCGGTGCGCGGATCCACCTCACCCGGCTGCATTTCGACCATCGAGATACAGCCCTCGACCGGGCAGACATCGACGCAGAGGTTGCAGGCCACGCATTCCTCATCGATCACCTCGAAGGTGCGGTCATCAGAGATCGAGATCGCCTGGTGCGAGGTATCCTCGCAGGCCGCATAGCATCGGCCGCATTTGATGCACTGGCCCTGATCGATCTTCGCCTTGGCGATGTAGTTCAGGTTCAGATACTGCCAGTCGGTGACATTAGGCACCGCGCGGCCAGCGAAGTCGTTGATCGTGCGGTATCCTTTCTCGTCCATCCACTGGCTGAGCCCGGTCTTCATCTCTTCGACGATACGGAAACCATAAGTCATCGCCGCCGTGCAGACCTGCACGTTGCCGCAGCCGAGGCTGATGAACTCGGCCGCATCGCGCCAGGTGGTGATGCCGCCGATGCCCGAGATTGGCAGGCCGTGCGTCTCAGGGTTGCGGGCAATCTCCGAGACCATCGACATCGCAATCGGCTTGACCGCCGGACCGCAATAGCCGCCATGGCTGCCCTTGCCGTCAATCGAGGGCTCGGGGCTCATGGTGTCGAGATTGACGCTGGTGATCGAGTTGATCGTGTTGATCAGCGATACCGCATCCGCGCCGCCGTTCTTTGCCGCGACCGCAGGTTTGCGGATATCGGTGATGTTCGGCGTCAGCTTCACGATCACGGGTCGGTCGTAATATTGCTTGCACCAGCGGGTGACCATCTCGATGTACTCGGGCACCTGCCCCACGGCCGAGCCCATCCCGCGCTCGCTCATCCCATGCGGGCAGCCGAAATTGAGCTCGATCCCGTCAGCTCCGGTTTCGGCTACCCGCGGGAGGATCGTTTTCCACGCGGCTTCTTCACAGGGCACCATGATCGAGGCGATCAGTGCCCGGTCGGGGTAATCCGCCTTGACCCGCGCCATCTCCTCAAGGTTCGTCTCAAGCGGGCGGTCGGTGATCAGCTCGATATTGTTGAGCCCCAGCAGCCGCCGGTCGGCACCGTAGATGGCGCCATAGCGCGGGCCGTTCACGTTCACCACCGGCGGGCCTTCGGCCCCCAGCGTTTTCCAAACGACACCGCCCCATCCGGCCTCGAAGGCGCGGCGCACGTTGTATTCCTTGTCCGTCGGCGGCGCCGATGCCAGCCAGAACGGGTTGGGGCTGGAGATGCCCAGAAAGTCAGTCGTCAAATCAGCCATTTATCCGGCCTCCCTGATGCGGCTCCGCATCTTCATCTTTTCCCAAATACTCACGTCGGTCCGCCTGCCGTCACGCGGACAGGCTGGCGTGAATGTCCATGGCGGCGTCACGGCCTTCGGCCACCGCGGTCACGGTCAGGTCATCACCACCGGCAGCACAGTCGCCCCCGGCCCAGATGCCCGCAACCGAGGTGCGCCCCGGCCCGGTCACCGCAATCTTGCGCCCGTCGAGCGCCAGGCCCTCAGGTGCGCCTTCCAGTGTCTGGCCGATGGCCTTGAACACCTGATCGGCGGGCAGGCGCACGGTCTCGCCGGTGCCGGTCAGATCACCGCCGCTGCCGGAAGTATACTCCAATTCGATCTCGGCCGCTGCCCCGTTGCCATGCACCGCCACCGGCTGGACGTTGAACATGATCTTGACGCCCTTCGAGGTGGCCAGATCCTGTTCGAACCGGCTGGCGCCCATGGCGTCACGGTCGCGGCGATAGGCGATGGTGACATTCTCGGCACCCAGCAGTTTCGACTGCACCGCCGCGTCCACCGCCGTCATGCCGCCACCAATCACCACCACATTGCGGCCCACCGGCAGGGCCGACAGATCGCCGGCCTGTCGCAACTCGGCAATGAACTCGACCGCGTCACGGACGCCGGCCTTGTCCTCACCCGCGGCGCGCAGGGCGTTGACTCCGGTCAGACCGATGGAGAGGAATACCGCGTCATGGCTCTCGCGCAAACCATCCAGTGTGATCCCCTGCCCCAGAGCCGAGCCGGTCTCAATAGTGATACCGCCGATCTTGAGCAGCCAGTCCACCTCGGCCTCGGCGAAGTTGTCGGTGGTTTTGTAGGCGGCGATGCCGAATTCGTTGAGGCCGCCGGACTTGCCGCGCGCCTCGTGGATCACCACGTCATGACCCAGCATCGCCAGCCGGTGGGCGCAGGCCAGCCCCGCCGGACCGGCGCCAACCACGGCCACACTCTTGCCGGTCGGGGCCGCCCGTTCGAACGGGTGAATGCCCGCCGCCATCACAGTATCGGTGGCATAGCGCTGCAACCGCCCGATCTCGACCGGCTTGCCCTCTGCGGTTTCACGCACGCAGGCCTCTTCGCACAGCGTCTCGGTCGGACAGACCCGGGCGCACATGCCGCCCAGAATGTTCTGGTTCAGGATCGTCTGCGCCGCCCCTTCGGGATTACCCGCCTGGATCTGGCGGATGAACATCGGGATGTCGATGTCGGTGGGACATGCCACCTGGCATGGCGCGTCGTAACAGAAATAACAGCGATCCGCCGCCACCGCCGCCTCATGCGGTTCATAGGCCGGATGCAGATCGCTGAAGTTCTGGGCAATCTCGTCGCTGGATAGCCGTCCGGACACGATACCGGGGGCCGTCTGGCCGTGTGCCATCACTCTCTCCCTGAGCTATGTTTTCTGCCCACCAGAGTGCCACATCTGAATTTTTTATCAATTGGTAAAATTTATCGAAGGGTCAAAAAATGAAAAACCGGGCCGTTTGACCCGGTTCTCCTTCGTTTTTCATGGCGTTTCACTGAAATTCCGACCGTCACACCATGCCCGAAAGGTGCCCGGACTTGATCCAGACCCGTGCACCCGCGCTGCCCGCAACCCCGTTGAAGGTCGATCCCGGCGGCAGGCGCAGCCAGTCCCAGGCGCCGAAATCCTCGCCCGCCTCGGCAAAGCCGCCCTCGATCACGAAGACCTCGACCCCGGCGGAGGCGTCGCGTTCAACGGCCTCACCCGGCGCCCAGGTTTCGATACGCACATCCTCATGCGCATCGCGGAACAGGGCCACGTCGCCGCCCGAATTGATCGAGCGGCGCACCTCGGTCCGGTCTGCCGGGTCGAACTGATGCAGCTTGACCAGAATGGTCGCGCCCTCCCGCGCCGAGGGCGTGTGCGAGGTGGTTGGCGGGTTGCGTACGTAGCTGCCCTTGGGAAAATCGCCGGTTTCGTCCTGAAACACGCCGTCGAGTACCAGAAACTCCTCACCGCCATCATGGGTATGGGCAGCGAAGGCGCTGCCGGGGGCGAACCGAACAATGGTGGTGGCACGGGCCACCTCCTCTCCGATCCGGTCCAGCATCTTGCGCTCGACCCCAGCGGCGGGGGACGCGACCCAGTCGGCCTCATCGAAATGCACGGCAGCGCGCCGGGTAAAGTCGGCGTTGATCCTCATCGGCTTTCTCCTGACCTGCTTGGTGTCAATAAGTGGCCGGCCGGCACGCGATTGCAAATGCAATCACATATTCGCGGCCGGAATGCCGCCTAAGGTTATCGCAGGTCGCGCAGGTATCGGGATATCCTATAGCAGATTTCGGACAAACATCTTGTCGCTATACCGGTCCGGGCGCGAACCTGTCTTTGACAGGGAGATCAAGGGAGGAAGACCGATGGCACGCCTGAGCGCCTTCAATTTCCAGAAATGGATCGACGAGCACAAGCACCTGCTGAAACCGCCCGTCGGCAACCAGCAGGTATGGGAGGACGCGGATCTGATGGTCACTGTGGTCGGCGGCCCCAACAAACGGACCGACTACCATGACGACCCGGTCGAGGAGTTCTTTTACCAGCTCAAGGGCGACATGGTGCTCAAGCTCTATGAGGGCGGCGAGTTCTACGATGTGCCGATCCGCGAGGGCGACATATTCCTGCTGCCGCCGCGTGTTCGCCACTCGCCGCAGCGCCCGCAGGAGGGGTCGATCGGGCTGGTGATCGAACCGAAGCGCCCCGAAGGCGCGCATGACGCTATCGAATGGTACTGTTTCAACTGCGGCACGCGGGTGCATCGGGCCGAGCTGATCTTGGAGAGCATCGTCCGCGATCTGCCGCCCGTTTACGAAGGTTTCTACGCCGACGAAGCCGCCCGCACATGCCCCGATTGTGGTGAGGTTCATCCCGGAAAAGAACCGCCGGAGGGTTGGGTGAAACTCTGATCCGCGCTTAAACTCGCGGAAAAACAATGATTCTATCAGGGAGAGAGACATGACTTTCAGCTTCAAGGGGCTGGCCCGGGGGGCCGCCTGTGCAGCACTTGTACTGGCCGCACTGCCTGCCACCGCCAAGGAATTCCGCCTCGGCCTCATCACCCCGCCGCCGCATACCTGGACCAAGGCTGCCGAGGCGTTTGGCGCGGAACTGGCCGAGACCTCGGGCGGCGCGCATAGCGTGACGGTGTTCCCGGCGCGGCAGTTGGGCAACGAGGCGCAGATGCTGCAGCAGTTGCAGACCGGCGCGCTGGACATGGCATTTATGACCGTGGCCGAAGTGTCGAACCGGGTCCCCAACATGGGCGCCTTCTATGCGCCCTATCTGGCCGAGAATATCGACCATGCCGCGGCCATCCTGCGCTCGGACACCGCCAAGGGCATGCTTGATGTGCTGCCGCAGGAGGCCGGTGTCGTGGGCGTCGGCTATGGCTCGGCGGGGATGCGCCAGATCCTGAGCCGGGGAGAGGTGAACTCGGCCGATGACCTCAAAGGGCTGAAGCTGCGGATCACGCCGTTCGACCCGATCCTCGATTTCTACAACGCTCTGGGTGCCGCGCCGACGCCGATGCCCCTGCCCGCCGTTTATGACGCGCTGGCCAACGGGCAGGTGGACGCCATCGACATGGATGTCGAACTTATCAACGTGCTGAAATACCACGAGCATGCGGACACGATCCTGATCTCGAACCACATGATGTTCCCGATGGTGGGTCTGATCTCGGCCCGGGTCTATGCGGGCCTCAGCGATGAAGACAAGGCGATGATCTCGGAACTGATGGCCAAGCATGTGGACAGCACGCTGGACGTCTATATCGCCAAGGAACCGGAATGGACGGATTCGCTGACCAAGGTCGGCAAGACCTTCAAAGAGGTCGATTCCAGTTTCTTCGGTGATGCCATCGGCCAATGGGAGGAAACCTGGACCGCCAAGGCCCCGTCCCTGCCCGATCTGCGCAAGGCCGCCGAGGACACCAAGTAAGGTACTAAAATGATGCGAAACGGGCCGGGCACGTTCCGGCCCGATTTGTGTAGGAATAGGCAGGTACATGCTCCACAGGGCATCCCACTTCTGGGCACGGGTTGAGATCTTTCTAGCGGCGGCGTTTGCGGCCTCGATCACCGGGCTGATCCTATTGAACGTGGTCACCCGCGCGGCAGGCAATGCGATCTACTGGGTCGATGAGGCGGCGATCTATGCCATGGTCTGGATGAGTTTCCTGGCGGCCTCGGCTGCGATCCATTATCGCTCGGCCATTTCGGTCACGCTCATCAACGAGGTGCTGCCCGATCACGCGCGCCGCTGGCTGACACGCTTTGTCGATCTGGTACTCTTTGTATTCGCCTGCCTGATGGTCTGGATCTGCCTGCGCTGGTTCATGCCGTGGCAGCTGATGCAGGCCGGATGGGACGTGAAAGTGTTTCAAGGGCAGACCTTCAACTTCATCTACGCAGAACCCACCAATACCATCGGCGTCAGGAAAGTGTGGATCTGGCTGGTCATGCCGCTCTTCACGCTGGGCGCCCTGCTGCACGCAACCTCAAACCTGTTCCACCCCGGCGAGACGGCGCAGATGGAGGCCGCCGAATGACCCCGATCCTGTTTCTGATCCTGCTCTTCGCCTCGGTCCCGATTGCCTTTGTGCTGGCGCTGACCGCGCTCTGGTACATCTATGACAGCGGCAATCTGGTGCTCTACGACAGCTATGCGCAGCAGATCTTCTCGGGCGTCGAAAATTACGGCCTGCTCGCCATCCCGCTGTTCATCCTGACCGGAGAGCTGATGAACGAGGGTGGTATGACCCAAAGGCTGGTACGCGCCGCTCGCGTCTTTGTCGGCGGGTTTCGCGGTGGGCTCGCCTATATCAACCTGCTCGCCAACATGTTTATGGCCGCCATCATCGGCTCGGCTGCAAGCCAGATCGCAGTAATGTCTCGCGCGATGGTCCCGGCGATGACGAAGGAGGGCTATGACCCCGGCTTTTCCGCCGCCACCACCGCTGCCGGAGGGCTGCTCGCCCCGGTCATCCCGCCCTCGATGCTGTTCGTGATCTATGGCGTTCTGGCGCAATTGCCGATCGGAGACCTGTTCATCGCAGGCATCATCCCCGGCCTGATCATGGCGGCGGCGTTCTTTGTCGTTGTGGCCCTGATCGGGCTGGCGCAGAACTTCCCCAAAGGCGAGTGGATGAATCTGACACAAGCCGCGCGGGCCCTGCGTGATGCCCTGCCCGCCTTTCTGATCCCGCTTGCCATCGTGGGCGGCATCCTCTTTGGCATCGCTACCCCCACCGAGTCCGCCGCTGTCGCCTCGCTGATCGCCTTTGCCGTGGGCTGGCTGATCTATCGCGAGATCAACCCGCGCGATCTGGGGCGGCTGTTCGTGCGCACGGCCACTAACTCCTCACTGGTGATCTTCATGATCGCCGCCGCCAACGTGTTCGGCTGGGTGGTGGTCTACGAGGAGCTGCCGCAGAAACTGGCCGCGTTTATCTCGACGGTGACATCGGACCCGTTCACCTTCCTGCTGATCGTGAATGCCTGCCTGCTGTTTGTCGGCATGCTGATCGACGGCATCGCGGCGCTTATTCTGATCACGCCGATCCTTTTGCCAATTGCAATGAACACCTACGGCATCAACCCGTTCCAGTTTGGTGTCGTCATCAGCCTGAATCTCGTGCTGGGGCTGCTGACACCGCCGGTGGGTGTGGGGCTCTACATCGCCTCGGCCATGTCCGGGGTACGGCCCTTCACGATCTTCACCGCCCTCTGGCCATTTCTTCTGGCGGTCGCAGGGGTGCTGATCCTGCTCAGCTATTTCCCGATCCTCAGCACCGCGCTGATTTAAGGCCGAGCGCCGTTCGCCCAGGCGCCAAGCCGGGCAATTTCGGGGCTTTTTGCACGTCAGCCGACCTCGTATAGTGCCCGCCAACGCAACACTTTCTATGAAAAACAGACAGGCGGCTGGAACAAAGAATGGCACGCAATCAGGCGCCGAACTCACCCTTCAACATCGTCATAATCGGGCAAAACAATCGCTTGCAATACGAGGCGGTGCTGTTTGCCGCCTCCCTGCGTCACACGTCCCCAGATTTCCAAGGTCGCCTGTTCGTAGCAACACCGCAGCCCGGCCCCAAGTGGCGGAATGATCCGAGCATCAGAAATGCAGATGTCCTGAAGGCACTCAAGCAGTTGGATGCCGAAGTTCTTCCGTTCGAAAACCGGGTTTTCGGCGACGCCTATCCCTACGGCAACAAGATCGAAGCGCTCGCGGCCCTGCCCGAGGGTGAGCCGTTTGTCTTTTTCGACACCGACACGCTGATCACCGGCGATCTGACATCGGTTCCGTTCGATTTCGACCGCCCGAGCGCATCGCTAAAGTGCGAGGGGACATGGCCGAACCCGACGCTTTACGGCCCCGGATATGACGGGATCTGGAAGGCGCTCTATGAACGGTTCGGGCTGGATTTCGAAAGCTCTCTGGACTTGAGCCAGCCCGAAGGCTACTGGCGCCGCTACCTCTATTTCAACGCCGGATACTTCTACTATGGCTGCCCGCGCGTCTTCGGCCAAAGATATCTGGACTACGCCAAAACCATCCGCTGGGAGGACATCCCGGAACTGGCCGGGCAGAGCCTTGATCCATGGCTCGACCAGGTGGCCCTGCCGCTGGTCATCCATTCGCTCCGCGGTGGCCGGGACACTCTTCCCCCCGGCCTTCTGGACGGTTCGATCAGTTGTCACTACCGCCTGTTTCCAATGCTTTATGCGCGCGAGAGCGACCATGTGATCGATGTTCTGGAAACCGTTGCCGCGCCCAACAAATTCAAGAAGGTTCTGAAGAATTACGAACCTATGAAGAAGCTGATTTTTCAGAACAAGGGAGCCAAGGTGCGTGCGCTGTTCGATCAGGACAACCTGCCACGCAAGGAACAAGCGATCCGCAACCGCATCAAATCCGCGGGGCTCTGGCTGCGTTAGGGGCGCGAGCTTGCCGGGCATCATGTTCGATCCGGATTGTCCCGATTGCAGTCTTTGCATTTTAGCCCCGGCGGAGGGCCGCGCCCTCCCTCGGGTAGGCGCTCGCTCGGCGTGTGGTCAGCAGTTTATCTCAAAAGCCCAGGACACCGAATGAATGGCGCGGGGCATCGCCAATGCGCCCTCCCAATGGGTAGGGAGGGCGCGGCCCGGCGGCACTGCGCGCCTTGATTCCGGACCCGGCAGGTGGAGGGGACACCGGGGGGTGAGCTAGGCGCGCTTGCGAACAAATCGTAGCCGCCTGATATGGCTACGTTGTGTGAGTGCGATTGATGCCCTACACATTGCGTCAATCAATATTCGCGAGGGAGACTTTGAACATGTCCAACGGCCCCACTTATGGCTTTGATACGCTGCAGATTCATGCAGGCGCCCGCCCCGATCCCGCGACCGGCGCGCGGCAGACGCCCATTTACCAGACCACGGCCTATGTGTTCCGCGATGCCGATCACGCCGCCGCCCTCTTCAACCTGCAAGAGGTGGGCTATATCTATTCGCGCCTGACCAACCCGACCGTGGCAGTTCTGCAAGAGCGCGTCGCGACGCTGGAAGGTGGCGTTGGCGCGGTCTGCTGCTCGTCTGGTCACGCGGCCCAGATCATGGCGCTGTTCCCGCTGATGGGGCCGGGCTGCAACGTGGTGGCTTCGACCCGGCTCTATGGCGGCACGGTGACCCAGTTCACCCAGACGATCAAACGCTTTGGCTGGTCGGCCAAATTCGTCGATACCGACGATCTGGACGCGGTGAAGGCCGCCATCGACGACAACACCCGCGCGGTGTTCTGCGAATCCATTGCCAACCCGGGCGGCTATGTCACCGATATCCGGGCGCTGGCCGATATCGCCGACGCGGCGGACATTCCGGTGATCGTCGACAACACCTCGGCCACGCCCTATCTGTGCCGCCCCATCGAACAGGGCGCGACGCTGGTGGTGCATTCGACCACCAAGTACCTGACAGGCAATGGCACAGTCACCGGCGGCTGCATCGTCGATTCAGGCAAGTTCGACTGGTCGGCCAGCGACAAGTTCCCCTCGCTCAGCACACCGGAACCGGCGTATCACGGGCTGAAATTCCACGAGACCTTTGGCCCGTTGGCCTTTACCTTCCATGGCATCGCCGTTGGTCTGCGCGATCTGGGCATGACCATGAACCCGCAGGCGGCGCATTATACCCTGTTGGGGATCGAAACCCTGTCCCTTCGCATGCAGCGCCATGTGGAGAACGCGGAAAAGATCGCCGCCTGGCTCGAGACCGATGATCGGGTCGAGTATGTGACCTATGCCGGGCTGCCCTCGTCGCCCTATCAGGAAAGGGCGAAACAGCATTATCCCAAAGGCGCAGGCGCGCTCTTCACCTTTGCGGTCAAGGGCGGATACGAGGCCTGCGTGAAACTGGTGAACGCGCTGGAGATCTTCAGCCATGTCGCCAATCTGGGCGATGCGCGTTCCCTGATCATCCACTCGGCCTCGACCACCCACCGGCAACTGACGGCGGAGCAGCAGGAAGCGGCGGGCGCCAGCCCGAACGTGGTACGGGTGTCGATCGGGATCGAGGATGCAGACGACCTGATCGCCGATCTGGATCAAGCCCTCGCCAAAGCGTGCGCCTGACGGCGTAGGCTTAAAGAGATCGCCAAGACAGTGTTCCCGCATGGCTGGAAGTGCCATGCGGGAATTTTCTTTTGCTTGTAGCGACTTGCTATTTCACTCCCCAAGAGCTGGCATTCGGCAGCATGGGTTGGCAGCGGGATGTGATTTATGGCACCAAGCCTAGTCCTGCGCACAATTCAGACTTTGCGCATACGCTTGCCGGCGCAATAAGCCGCCCAGCAACATTGAGTTTCCCGGCGAGGCTTCTTGTCGGCTTGTTGGAGGGACCTCGGTTGCGAAACGATGCTGGGCAGAACCTCTGGGGCCAGAAGTAGACCAGTCCAAGCTTTCTTATCCAAAGCAACCCAATGACAACGGGCCGTGGAGCAAAAATTGATCGAAAATACAAACCTGCCCATCAAGGCGGGACCGTCGCTCGAACCGGATCAACCGTCACCCCGCACGGCAAATACCTCTTGCGGGGTTTTCAAACCTTTCAGGGCGTGCGTCCCAACCGACCGGGCCGGTATTCCCGCCTGTCGTTGAAAATCGTTTGAGACCAACAGGGGTTCGCTGAGGTTGCCGCACAGGCTTGCAACCCGGGCCGCCAGATTCACGTCCCGACCGATCACTGTGTAATCGAGCCGCAACCCCGACCCGACATTCCCGTAGGCCACCTCGCCGAAATGCAGGGCGACACCCACGTCAAAGCGCGGGGACGTGTCGGCTGCGTTTACCCGCGTCAGCCCCTCGCGCGCGGCTTCCATGGCACGGATGCAGGTCTGCTTGCCCTCGCCTTCCGCCCGGAAAATCGCCAGAACACCGTCGCCCATGAATTTCAGCACTTCGCCCCCGGCGTCTTCGATAGGCGGTACGATGCAGTCGTAATAAGCGTTAAGCAGTTGCGTCGCCTGCTCGGCGCTCATCTCCGAGGTCAGTTCGGTGAACCGGCGCATATCGGCGAATAAAATGGCAGAACGGATATGCATGACCTCGCCCCGGTGCACGTCGCCGGACAGGATGCGTTGCTGCGGCTCGGCCCCGACATACATCCGCATAACCTCGCGCATCGCGCGGGTTGTGGCCAGAATGTCCTGACACGCGGCCAAGGCCGGAAGCACCGTGCGGAGAAAGGCGATGTCGGCGGGCGAAAACCCGTCCGGTGACCGCGTGGCAAAGCTGAACGTGCCTGCCATCCCGCTTTTCATGAAAACCGGCGCCATGATGTAGTGGGTGTGACCGGCCTGCTTGAGCTCGGGCACGATGTCGTAGGTCTCATCCGGTGTGTCCGGCAACCACAGGGTGACCCATTCTCCGGTTTCGTGCACGACGGCCGCCGGTGAGCGTGTGTATTCCTCCCCGCTTTCCTTGGTGTAGGGGAACAGGTAGCTGCGCGCGCCGCTTTCGACCTCCCAGAACCGGGCACTGGCGACCGCCTCGGCATGCAAAAGCGGGACAATGGATGTGGCCCGCGCCAACGGAACGCCCGCCCGGCAAATACGTTCGGACATCTCGGTCAGGACGTCGTCGGCATCCTCGGCCTGCAAAGCCTCGCCCAGCATGTAGTGGATGAGATCGAATGCGGGTTTGAGCCGATCTGACGGCAAGTTGTCGAAGGCCTGTGCGGTGAGTTTCATGAAGCCATTCTAGGTCCTCTGACCTTATCGGGCCAGCACGCTGACTGACGCCGACTTAAAGCACTTCACTGAAGCCACACCCGGCGGGGAGGTTTCGCATGAACTTCACATTGCAACATGTTGACAAATATTGCATTCAAGAACTCACAGACATCCTAGTGACGCCCAGCCGTCGCCAATGAAAAAAGGAGCTTCTCCAGCTCCTTCCCCAAGTTCGGCTTTTAGTCATCCCCAATGGCAAATACCATCGAGACCGACGCCTCGACCGTCACCTCTCCGGCGGCCACGGGTACGCCCCCGGCATCCGCCATCGACATCTCGGCCATCCGCATCATCGGCCGTCCGCCGCCGCCGTGATCGCTGATCGAGATCACCTGTCCCAGCGGCACACCGGCGGCCTCGGCCAATTGCCGGGCCTTTTCCATTGCGTTCTGCACGGCTTTGGCACGCGCCTCGGCCGATAGCGGGTCAGGGTTCTGCACTCCGAAGCTCAGACCACCGAAATCATTGGCGCCGTCCCGTATCACCGCGTCCAGAACACTTCCCAACGCATCCAGGTCCCGTACCCGCACAAATACACGGTTGGATGCGACAAAACCGGTGATTCTCGGCACCTCGCCTTCCAGCCCGCGCCGACCGGTCCACACCGGCGACAAAGACAGGTCGCGGGTTTGGACGTCGCGGGGTTCGATTCCCATTTCTTCCAGCCGGGCCAGGATCTGCGTCACCGCCTCCGACGTTGCCTGCATGGCCTGTACTGCCTCGGCGTTCTCGTTGGTCACGCCAAGAGTAATTGTTGCCATGTCGGGCACGGCTTCGACCATACCGGTGCCATTGACCGTGATCCGGCGCTCTTCGGCGTGGGCCAGGCTCACCGTGGCTGCCAGCAGGGCCGCCGCCAGAAAAGTAAATGTCTTCAAACCGCTTTCTCCCATTGCTACCCCATCAAGATGGGTGCGCGGGGCTTTGCCGGGCAAGGGGAGAATGAGTGTTTTTCTTTCCCTCGGCGGGAACCTGCTTTAATCTCGGCGCGTGGGCCTTTCGGGGTCTGCGCAAGAACTTGTCTATGCGGTTTTTCAGACCATGAAACCCGGCTTTGCGCTGTCATTGTCAATCGAGGGTATTTCGCTGCTGCACCGGGCCGAAGGCGGCTGGCGCAGCGTCGGCGATGTTCCCGTGGATACTGCTGACCTGAACGAAGCCATGCATCAGTTGCGCGAACGCGCGCTGGAACTGGCGGATGATCTGCGCTGCAAGGTGATCATCCCGAACGACCAGATCCGCTATCTGAGCGTCGAAACCGGCGACCAACCCGAGGACGAACGGCAGTTTCTGATCGAGGCCGAGGTGGCGACCGCAACGCCTTATGAGCTGGACAAGCTGGTCTTCGACACCGTCGATGAAGGCTCGCGCACCTATGTTGCAGCGGTGACGCGCATGACGCTGATCGAGGCCACGGGATTTGCGGTGCAATACGGGTTCGAGCCGGTCAGTTACGTCGCCATTCCCGAACCCGAGGAGTTTCCGGGTGAGCCGTTCTTTGGCCCCTCTCCCGCCGCCGCGCAGCTGACCGGCGCTGACGCCGTTGAACCCGACGGCATCGCGATTGTCGTGATCGGCGACGCAGAGTTGCCGGAAGATGAACAGGCCTCTGCGGAAGAGGTTTCGGACGAGGAGCAGGCCGAAGATGTCAGCGACACCGAAACCGAAGAGATCGAAGAACATGCCGAAGAGCATTCTGATGATGCCCCAGCGCCCGGCTTCTCATCCTGCCGTCGCCCGACTCTGGACGAGTCCCCTGCACCGCCGCTTACTCCGGAGCCCATTGCCGAAACTGAGGCCCCGACAACCGCACCGATGCGTGCGGAGAAGGCTGTCGATTTTGTCGAAAGCAGCGTCGATGACCCTGCGCCCCCTGCCGCAGAGATTCATCCGATTGCAGAGCCTTCGAAGGCTCCGGTATTTGCGGCCCCCACGATCCCCGGTGTCGATCCGCGCGACGAAGCCGAGCGGCTCACGATTTTCGGTGCCCGGGGTCAGCTGTCTCACCGCAGCAAGTACCGGTATCCGGCCTTGGCGGCGTCGTTTGTTACCGTTCTGGCGGTGGTCGGCTGGGCCGCATTGGGTCCGTCGGACGTCGAAGGACCGATCGGTTCCGACATCGCATTGGAGGACACTGCCGAACCCACGCCCGCCCTCAGCGAACCGGACACACAGCAGGATGTCGCCGCCCTACCCGGCCTGAGCGACACCGACAACGCCGTGCTGGACGCTTTGAATGTCGCGCCACAGCCGGTGGAGCAATTGGATTTCGACCCCGAACAGGAAGAGGCGCTGTATGCGGCGACCGGCATCGCCAGTGACGCCCCGCAAACGCCCGAGGCTCCGACAATCATACCGGTGGACAATGTCTATGTCGCATCCATCGACCGCACCGATCTGTCACAAGATGCGCTGGCGTTGCCCCTGGCCCAGGAGTTCGACACCGATCAGCCCATTGATCGGATCGGTGTGCCTGGCGTAGCCGGGGCTGAATACGCATTGGACGCGCAGGGGCTGGTGGAACCCACACCCGAGGGCACGCTCAACCCGGATGGGGTTATGGTGTATCTCGGGCGCCCAAGCGTCGTGCCACCACCAGTGCCGGTCCGGTTCGAGACCGAGCCCGAGGTGGATGTCGCGCAGGACCGGTTGGCAGAGCTGCGGCCGCGTACGCGGCCTGAAACACTGGTGGAACAGAATGAACGGCTGCGGCTGGGTGGCCGGTCGCTTGAGGAACTGGCCTCGGTCAGACCGAAACTGCGCCCGGCCTCGGCGCAGTCCCGGCAAGTGGCGGCTGTGGCTTCGACACCGGCGGTCCTAGTCTCTCCCAAGCCGAAGCGGCGACCTGCCAATCTGGCTGTGGCAGTGGCCGCCGCAGCGGCGGCGAACAATCGGAACCTGGGCTCAACAGCTGGCTTGAGCGGTGATTCATCGTCCGACGAAAGCGGCACGTTCGCGCCCCGGGCGGTAAAGCCCAAGGCGCCGTCATCGGCATCCGTGGCACGACAGGCCACGCTGGACAACGCCATCAACCTGCGGCGCATCAACCTGATCGGGGTCTATGGCACGCCCGCCAACCGCCGGGCGCTGATCCGGCTGCCCAGCGGGCGCTACAAGAAGGTCAAAGTGGGCGACCGGGTCGATGGTGGCAGGGTGGTGGCCATCGGTGACAGCGAACTGCGCTACCAGAAGGGCAAGCGCAACCTGACCCTGAAGATGCCGAGTGGCTGAGCTCAGTTGAAATAGCATACGGCGCTTTTTCTGAGGCGGCTGCAAGATGCGACTAGTATTTTGATCTATCGGATAAAACCCATTTCTATTCCGTTGATTAGCGAGTGTTCAAACAATAGAAATCGACGAAGATATGTTCGTTAGATTTGTCTGCAATCGTCCCCATCCCAGCGCCGACGCGGAACTCGGTATGTTCGCGGCAAGAAACGAAATAGATTTCTCTTGGCAACGCGGAAGCGTCCAGCGGGCACAGGAAGATGCTTTTTATTGGTTCACTGGGGACGGTGGCGGTGAGCTGATGTATCCGCGCCTGAAAGGCAAAGCTCGAACCCCAAACGTAAGGAAATCCTTGTTCTGGTTCAGAGAGGATGCGCTCCTCTTCAGCCGTGAAGCGGGAAGCGTAGTCATGCGAGCGCGCGAACTTGCTGCGGCAATCACGCTAGCGGGATGCGAGATTCGAGAAATCAAACTTAACGACCCGGGAAGAATAATCTGGGAAGACAGCCGGCAGGTGCTCGCACTTCCGGAACAAAGAAAGATTCCAAGAGCTTTCTGCTAAGCACATTAGAGCACTCAGTTCATCTGCATGACCGTCATAATTCTTCACCGTTGCAACTAAAAGAGAAAACGCCCCGGCCAACAGCCGAGGCGCTCTCCGTTTCCGGCGCAAGAATACCCTGCCCCGGCCTCCCGTGTACCGTCACTCGGCGGCGGTGATCTCACCGCTCTCGATCTGCTCCCGCTCGATGGATTCGAACAGCGCCTTGAAGTTGCCCTCACCAAACCCGTCATCGCCCTTGCGCTGGATGAACTCGAAGAAGATCGGCCCGATCACGGTTTTCGAAAAGATTTGCAGCAGGATCTTGGTCTCGCCGCCATCCACGACCCCCTCGCCGTCGATCAGGATGCCGTGTTTCATCATCCGGTCCTTGGGCTCATCATGGCCCTGCACGCGGTCATAGGACATGTCGTAATAGGTCTCGTTCGGACCCGGCATGAATTTCAGGCCCTTCGCCGCAATCGCATCGGTCGAGTCGTAGATGTCGTCGGTGCCCACGGCGATATGCTGGATGCCCTCGCCCTTGTACTTCTTCAGATACGACACGATCTGCCCGGTCTCGCCGCGGTCCTCGTTGATCGGGATGCGGATGCGGCCACAAGGCGAGGTCAGCGCGCGGCTGTAGAGGCCGGTGAATTTGCCCTGAATGTCGAAGAAACGGATTTCCTTGAAGTTGAACAACTCGCCATAAAACCTGAACCACTTGTCCATGTTGCCCTTGTAGACATTGTGGGTCAGGTGATCGAGGTAATAGAACCCGTCGCCGCGCGGCTTGGATTGTTTGAGCCACTCGAACTCAGTGTTGTAGGGCGAGGTTTCGTAGTACTGGTCGATGAAGTAGATCAGCGAGCCGCCGATACCCTTGATCGCAGGCACGTCCATGGTCTTGTCAGGCGCATCATAGGGCTCGGCCCCTTTCGACACGGCGTGCTCATAGGCCTGTTTCGCATCCACCACGCGCCAGCCCATTGCGGGGGCGCAGGGGCCGTGTTCGGCCACGAACTTGGCAGCAAAGCTGTCGGGGTCGGCATTCAGGATGTAAGTCACGTCGCCCTGCTGCCATAGCTCGACTGCGGGCTTGTCTTTGTGGCGGGCAACCAGTTCGTACCCCATGCGTTCGAACAGGTCGCGCAGTTCCTGCGGCTCTGGGTGGGCAAACTCGACGAATTCGAACCCGTCGGTGCCGGCGGGGTTTTCGTCGCTGATTACGGATTTCGGGGCATTGTGCGGGAACGGACCCATGGCGCGTCTCCTATGGCGAGAGTGTCTGTTTAGCTGACTCAAGAATACGCCTTAGTTCGCGCTGTTTCTGCGCATTGTTTTCAGGTAACATCCGATTACATGCGGAGATACCGCATCAAGTGACATGATATCGAGGATTTCCCGCACATGCTGGATGCCATCGACACCCGCCTTCTAGCCGCGCTGCAAAAGAACGCGCATCTGACCGCGCATCAGTTGGGTGAGTTGCTGAACCTGTCGCCCAGTCAGGCCGGGCGACGACGGCAGCGGCTGGAAAGCGATGGCTATATCACCAGCTATGCCGCGCGGCTCGACCCGCTGAAGCTGGGGTTGCATGTGCAGGGCTTTGTGCAGGTGCATCTGGGCACCCACGGGCCTGACCAATCCGCCAGTTTTGCCCGCATGGTCGATACCCGACCGGAGATTACCAGCGCATGGACCATGACCGGAGAGGCGGATTACCTCCTACATGTGTATTGCGTTGATCTGCCCGCCCTCAACCGCTTGCTTCACGAGGTGATCCTGCCGCATCCTGCGGTTGCCCGTGTACAAAGCCAGATCGTGATGGATCAACTCAAGCGCGACGCGCCGCTGCCCACCTGACCCGGCGAAAGGACGAAAATGGAAAGCTTCCTCTACCAAGCCTCGATCTATCTGGCGGCAGCCGTGATCGCCGTGCCGTTATCGGCACGGCTGGGTCTGGGGTCGGTGCTGGGCTATCTGGCTGCCGGCATCTTCATCGGGCCGATTCTGGGCCTGGTTGGGGCGGAAACCGAAAGCCTGCAACATGTGGCCGAGTTCGGCGTGGTCATGATGCTGTTCCTGATCGGGCTTGAACTGGAGCCCAAGGCGCTCTGGGACATGCGGGACAAGCTGTTGGGCTTGGGCGGCCTGCAGGTGATGATATCGACACTGGTGATCACCGCAGTGGCGATGTTCGCGGGCCAGCCCTTGAGCGTCGCGTTGGCCGTGGGCCTGACGCTGTCACTTTCCTCGACCGCCATCGTGCTACAGACCCTGTCCGAAAAAGGCCTGATGCAGACAAACGGCGGGCGCGCGACCTTCTCGGTGCTGCTGACTCAGGACATCGCGGTAATCCCGATCCTCGCTTTCCTGCCCCTGCTGGCCTCGGACGCGGTTCTGCGTATACGCGATGACGGGTCAATCAGCCGTGGCGGCGAAGGCGGAGATGCGCACCACCACACGCTGTCGCTGGTCGAAGGGTTGCCTGGCTGGGCAGTGACACTGGTTACCATCGGTGCAGTGGTCTTCGTGGTGCTGGCGGGCATCTACCTGACGCGGCCCCTGTTCCGTTACATCCATACGACCCGCCTGCGCGAGATGTATACCGCACTGGCGCTGATGATCGTCGTGGGCATCTCGTTTCTGATGACGCTGGTGGGCCTGTCCCCTGCATTGGGCGCCTTTCTGGCGGGCGTGGTTCTGGCCAGCTCGGAATTCCGGCATGAGCTGGAAAGCGACCTTGAGCCGTTCAAGGGCCTGTTGCTAGGGCTGTTCTTCATCACCGTCGGCGCAGGCATCGACCTCGGTTTTTTCTTCGCCGACCCGCTGGACCTGATCGGGCTGGCCCTGCTGGTGATCTTTGCCAAGGGGGTCATCCTGTACGTTGTAGGCCGCGCCTTCAAACTGAAGGGCCGCGACCGGTGGCTGTTCACACTGGGGCTGGCGCAGGCGGGCGAGTTCGGGTTTGTGTTGCTGGCATTCTCAACCCAGCAGAACGTGATCCCGCCGGGGCTGGCGCAAAAGCTCTTGATGATCATCGCGCTGACCATGCTGATCACTCCGCTTCTGTTCATCATCTACGATATCCTGTCGCGCAACATGCGCGAGCACCGGCAACAAGTCGCGCCTGACGAGATTGACGAGAAAGGCCCTGTGATCATCGCGGGGATCGGGCGGTTCGGACAGATCGTCAACCGACTGGTGCGCGCCAGCGGGTTCAAAACCATCGTTCTGGACCACGACATCGAAACCATCCAGTTGATGCGCCGGTTCGGGGTCAAAGGCTTTCTGGGCGATCCGACCCGGCCTGAGCTGCTCAAAGCCGCCGGGCTGGAAAAGGCCGAGGTGCTGGTGGCTGCCATGGACGACCACAAGCAGGTGACGCGGCTGGTCTCTTACGCCCGGCGCGCCCGCCCGGATTTGCACATCATTGCCCGCGCCCGCGACCGGACCCATGTTTATGAGCTCTATCAGGCGGGTGCTAACGACATCGTGCGTGAGATGTTCGACGGATCGCTGCGCGCCGGGCGCTATGTCCTCGAGAATATCGGCCTGAGCGAATACGAGGCCGCGCAGGCCGAGCAGACCTTTTATCACCACGACCGGGGCTCGCTGCGCGAACTGGCCGATCTGTGGATCCCCGGCATGCCAACAGCAGAGAACAAGAAATACATCGAGCGCGCGCGTCAGATGGAGCGGGATCTGGAAACGGCCCTGTTGGAGCTTGCCGAAGAGCACGCGAAGCAATCCGCATGAAAAAGCCCCGGTAGCGAACCGGGGCTACTTTGTTCACATTTACCGCTGGGTTACCCGTCTGACACGCCCGCTTCGGCAAAGGTTGCCATACCGGAATGGCAAGCCACTGCGCTTTTGAAGATGTTAATCGCCAGCGCCCCGCCCGAGCCCTCGCCGAGCCGTAGGCCCAGCGACAGAAGTGGCTGCTTACCCAGTTTTGCCAGCATTGCGGCATGGGCGCTTTCGGCGCTCTGATGACCGGCAACGGCGTGATCCAACGCACCCTCGGTGGTCGCTGCCAGACAGGCTGCCGCTGCCGAACAGATGAACCCGTCGAGAATGACCGGAATGCGCAGCACCCGGGCGGCTGCAATCGCTCCGGCCATGGCCGCAAGCTCACGCCCGCCGAGACGGCGCAGGACTTCCAGCCCGTCGCCGCTGCCGCCATGCCGTGCCACGCCCTCGGCCACGACCCTCGTCTTGTTGGCCAGCCCCGCATCATCGACGCCGGTGCCCCGCCCCGTCCAGTCGCCCGCCTCGCCGCCAAACAGCGCGCAGGCGATGGCCGCCGCCGGAGTGGTATTGCCGATGCCCATCTCGCCCACGACCAGCAGGTCCGCCTGCGGATCGACAGCGCTCCAACCGGTGCACAGCGCGGCGAGCAGGTCCTCTTCATTCATCGCCGGGCTTGCCGTGAAGTCTGCCGTAGGCCGGTCCAGTTCCAATGCGTGCACATCCATCTTGGCGCCCGCCGCCTTGGCCAACTGGTTGATTGCAGCTCCACCATGCTGAAAGTTCAGCACCATCTGCTCGGTCACTTCCGGCGGAAAGGCCGACACACCCTGCACCGTCACCCCGTGATTACCCGCAAACACGATCACCTGCGGCGCGTTGATTGCGGGCCGCGCATCGCCGCGCCAACTCGCATACCAGATCGCCAGATCCTCAAGCCGCCCCAGCGCGCCCGGCGGCTTGGTCAACTGCTCATTCCGCTCCTCGGCACCTTGCGCGGCGGCGGTGTCAGGCCCGGATGCGCCCGCCAGAAGATCGCGGAACGTGGTCAGGTCGGTGAGTTCGGGCAGCATGGAAAGCCTCGTTGCATCAGAGTGTTCCTGCGTGTTTAACCATTGCACCGAAAGCCACAACACCCTGAAAGGCCTGGGAGTGACCAAAAACGACACGCGATTGTTCTCGGCCTGGGATATTCCGTTGGCGCTGGTGTTGCTGACGCGGCTGCCGCTGCCGCATCTGCCCGAGCGTGTGTTTGACCGGCAAGCCGCCGCCGCCTGGGCCTTTCCGCTCGCCGGGTTGGCGGTGGGGCTGCTGGCCTGTCTGGTGGGCTGGGCCGGAATGGCGGTGCATCTGCCGCCTGCGGCTAGTGCCGGGCTGATGCTGGCGGCTCTGATCGTCACCACGGGTGCGATGCACGAGGATGGGCTGGCCGACACGGCGGACGGGCTCTGGGGCGGTTTCACGCCCGAGCGGCGACTGGAAATCATGAAAGACAGCCACATCGGCACTTACGGTGTGCTGGCGCTGATCCTGTCGCAGCTCTTGCGGTTCTCAGCACTTGCGGCGCTGATCGCGGCAGGCGCGCTGTGGTCTGTTCTGGCTGCAGCGCTGTGGTCCCGCGCGCTGATGCCGGTGCTAATGACCGCCCTGCCCAATGCGCGCGGATCGGGTCTGAGCCACGGGGTCGGCGCCCCGTCCCCCACCACCTGCGCTACCGGGCTGGCGCTGGCGCTAAGTCTCGGGCTGGCGGTGTCCGGGGTGTCCGTACTGATCCCTGCTTTGTTGGCCGGTTTCGCCGCGGCTATGCTGGCGGTGGTCGTCAGAGCGAAGATCGGGGGCCAGACTGGCGACATTTTGGGTGCGGCGCAGCAGTTGGGCGAGATCGCGTTTTTGCTGACGGTGTTGGCTCAGCTCTAGCACCTGCCCAAACGAAAAGGCCGCCCCGTCGAGGAGCGGCCCTTCCTTGAGAAATCCCTGTCTCTTACGCGGCGCGCGAGGTTAGGACGTCGTCCACCTGCTTGGCCGCGGAAATTTCGTCGCCACCCGACACGGCGGCCACTTCGCGTGTCAAGCGTTCCAGCGCCGCTTCATAGAGTTGACGCTCGGAGTAGCTCTGCTCGCGCTGGTCATCGGTGCGGTGCAGATCGCGGACCACCTCGGCGATCGAGATTAGATCGCCTGAGTTGATCTTTTGTTCATATTCCTGCGCCCGGCGGGACCACATGGCGCGCTTGACCTTGGCCTTACCCTTGAGCGTCTTCATCGCCTGGCTGATGACGTCCGGCGAGCTGAGCGAGCGCAGTCCGGATTCGGTGGCCTTGTTGGTCGGCACCCGAAGCGTCATCTTGTCCTTCTCGAAGGAAATCACGAACAGCTCGAGCGCATATCCCGCGACTTCCTGCTCTTCGATCGAGATGATCTGGCCAACGCCATGCGCCGGATAGACCACATAGTCGTTCGGGCGGAATTCGAGCTTTTTCGACTTGGTCATTCAGTCTTTCCTTGTCTGCAGACCGGTAAACGGGCGACAAAAAGCCACAAGCGGGGCGAATAAGGCCCCGACAGGCAGCGTGGTTGTCATAACATCAGAACCCCAAAGCGAGCATACTTTCGGAGCGCATCCCGATCTTTTTCATCATTTGAAGTATTAACATATCACAAAAACCAACAGACCGGAAGCTGACCATGGGTCACCTTCTGGTAAGTCTCATGTTTTCAGGGGCCTGACCGCCGCTCTGGCCAACAGTCCCCCTAAGAGCGCGCGCGAATCGCTCAGCCGCCCTCGCCCGGCGCTTCCGAGAAGTATTTCTCGAGCTTGCCCTCTTCGCCATCGCGTTCCTCGGCGTTGGGCAGCGGGTCTTTCTTGGTCACGATCACCGGCCATTGCTCCGAGAATTTGCGGTTGAATTCCACCCACTCCTCCATCCCCGGCTCGGTGTCGGGTCGGATCGCGTCGGCGGGGCATTCTGGCTCGCACACACCGCAGTCGATGCATTCGTCGGGATGGATGACCAGCGCGTTCTCACCTTCGTAGAAACAGTCGACCGGGCACACCTCAACACAGTCGGTGTATTTGCAGGCGATGCAGTTATCGGTGACAACGTAGGTCATGGTCGGAATCCACTTGTGGTTTGGGCGACTAGCTAAATCAGAGTGCCCCCTTCTTCAAGGGAGGATCAGTCGTCAGAGCGGCGAGAAAGATCAAGCGCCCGCCTTTCCCGCTTGGAGGGACGACCCTTTCCCTCATATTTCGGATTTGGCGGCGGAGCGTCCTGTTTTTCCGTCAAATCCGTATACAGCGTCTGCGCCTCGGGCGCCGGACCGCGCCGCTCGCCCAGCGCGTTGATACGGACAACCCGCACCTGCCGCCCCTGGGCAAAGGTTAGGACATCACCGGGCCCGACGGTCTGCGCCGGTTTCAGGACCCGGTTGGAGTTGACGCGCACATGGCCGCCGCTGACCTGTTTGGCGGCCAGGCTGCGGGTTTTGAAGAACCGCGCATGCCACAGCCACTTGTCGATCCGCAGCTTTGCCGGTGCGTCGGCCATGGGAGGTCAGTTGCCCTCCTTCAGCCCCATCAGCGCCGCGGCAAAGGGGTTGTCAGGGTCGATGGCCTTTTCTTTTTTCGGCGGGCGAGATGAGAAAGTCTTGGCGCCCTGCTGAGGCTTGCCGCCCTTCTTGCCATGTGGTTTGCCATGGGATTTTCTGGGGCCGTCCTGCGGTTTGCCGCGCGGCTTGCCTTTGCTCTGTCCCTGACGTTGCTCGCGGCCCCGATGACCCTGGCCGCGATTTGACTGCCGCTGACGACCCCAGGTGAAGGTATAGAACACTTCGATCTCAGGCTCGTCGACTGCGGCATCGGAGGCCGGAGGAGCCTCGGCTGCCGCCTCGGTGCTGTCGGTGGCCTCGGCTGCCGCCTCGGCGGGCGCAGCGACCTCCTCCGGTGCGGTCTCGGGTGCCGGGGTCTCTTCGGCGGCAGGTTGCTCGGGCGCTTCTGCCTCTGCTTCGGTCGGGGTGGCTTCCGCTGTTTCGGGTGTGGCTTCGACCGGCGCCGGTTTGACCTTTTCACGCTCACCGCGCTCGGCCTTATAGCCCAGCCCCTGCATCAGGTCAGCGAATTGCTCCAGCGTCATGCCGGTGATCGAAAGCATATCGGCCTTGGCCTCGAACCCGCCACGGCTATCCTCGGAGCGCAGCATGTCAGCCAGACGCTCCAGCATGTCGATCCGGATCGCCCGTTCGCCGGCAGCGCGGTAGCCGCACATGGTGTCGTAACCCGTTGGCGCATCGTTGGCGGTGGGCACGGTGACCAGGCCCGGCGGCGGCGCTTCGGGGAATTCCTGTAGGCCGCCGGCAAGCGACCAGAGCACCAGACGCAGACGGGTCGGCGCCGGTTTCAGCAGAAGCGGCATGAAGATGGTGAACTGGCCGAACCGGATGCCGTGCTTGCGCAACGCGCCGCGGGCGTCCTGATCCAGGTCCTTTACCTCTTGCGCCACATCCGCGCGCGGTAGAATGCCGAGTGCCTCGACCATGCGGAAGGCGAAGCCACGGGCCAGTCCGGTCAGCTCCTCGTCGCGCGACAGGCCCAGCAGCGGCTCGAACAGGGCCGCAACCTTGCGGTCGATGAAGTGCTGCAGACGGCGTTGCACCTTCTGTTCGACATCCGGGCCTGCGGCCTCATCCACAAACACCTCGACCATCGGCTTGAGCGGTTCCGCCCCGGCAACCAGCTTGCCCACGGCATATTCGCCCCACATCAGGCCGCCCTGATCGGTGAAATCAATTTCGGTATCGGGTGCGTTGTAGAAGCGGTCGGCACGCAGGTGGAATTGCGGCGCCAGCGCCTGCAGAGACGCAGCTTTCAACGCTTTCGCCTCGGCGCCTTGTGCGCTTTTGTCCGGGATGAACCGGAACCCTTCCAGACGCCCGACGAATTCGCCTTCGACGGTCACTTCACCCTTGTCATTCACTTCGGCCAAAAGGGCCTCCTTTTGCTTGAGCCGGCGCAGCAGAACTGATGTCCGCCGGTCCACAAATCTTTGTGTCAGACGCTCGTGCAGAGCGTCCGACACCCTGTCTTCTACAGCGCGTGTTTCGGCACGCCAATGGGTTTCGTTGCGCACCCAGCCATTCCGCTGCGCGACATATGTCCACGTGCGAATATATGCCAACCGTTTGGAAAGGGCATCAATGTCTCCGTCGGTGCGGTCGATCCGGCGGATTTGCCGCGCCATGAAATCCTCGGGTATGGCGCCGCGTTCATGCAAATGGCCGTAAATCACCTCTAGCAGCCCGGCATGTTCGGCGTGACTGATGCCCCGGAAATCGGGGATGCGGCAGACATCCCACAGCAGCCGAACCGAGGCACCGTCGCTGGCACGCGCCGCAACCTCGGCCACTTGTGCCAACGATTTGAGCGCATTCAGGTCGTCCGCCGGGCGTGCTTTGAGCAGATGTTCGCCGTCCGGACTGGCCTCGAGCGAGGCGATCAGGGCGTCAATCGAACCGAATCGCAGCGCCGCATTGCGCCAGTTGAGCTTTTTCAGCGGCGTGAACCGGCTATCCATGATCGCCTGCGCCACACCGTCATCCAGCGGCGGCGCCTCACCGGTGACGCCAAAGGTGCCGTCGGACATACCGCGCCCGGCCCGGCCCGCGATCTGTGCCAACTCGTTCGGGGCCAGAGGCCGCATCCGCCGCCCGTCGAACTTGCTGAGCGCGGAAAAGGCCACGTGGTTGATGTCCAGATTCAGACCCATGCCAATGGCATCGGTGGCGACCAGATAATCGACCTCGCCATCCTGGTAGAGCGCTACCTGAGCGTTGCGCGTGCGTGGGGATAGTGCACCCATCACCACCGCAGCGCCCCCTTTTTGCCGCCGAAGCAACTCGGCGATGGCATAGACGTTTTCGACCGAAAACCCCACGATGGCGCTGCGCGCCGGCATGCGGCTGATCTTTTTCGAGCCGGAATAGACTAACTGCGACATCCGCTCGCGGCGAACGAATTGCGCCTGCGGTACCAGCGCCGCGATGGGCGCGCGCATGGTGTCGGACCCCAGAAACAGCGTCTCATGCGTGCCACGCGCGCGCAGCAGGCGGTCGGTGAAGACATGGCCGCGTTCCGGGTCGGCGCAGAGCTGAATTTCGTCGATGGCGACGAAATCGGCGCCCATGCCCTCGGGCATCGCCTCGACCGTGCAAACCCAGTATTGGGCGCGGGGTGGCACGATTCGCTCTTCTCCGGTCACCAGCGCCACCACCGAGGGGCCACGGATCGTCACGATCTTGTCATAGACCTCGCGCGCCAGCAGCCGCAGCGGCAGGCCGATCACACCGGTGCGGTGCCCCAGCATCCGTTCGATTGCGTAATGCGTTTTGCCTGTGTTGGTCGGGCCCAAGACGGCCACGATTCGGGATGACCCGCTCACCTTTGCCCCCTGCCCCGCTGTCCGGGACTTTAGAGTGCCTTGCCCGCGATCTGGGGCTTCAGCCGATTCACGGCCTTGGTTACTTCCTCGTGATGGGGATGTATAGCCAGCGCGCGGGAGTAGGCCTCATAGGCCTGCTCGGGCCGTTCCAAGGCCTCGAAGATCAGGCCAAGCCCATAGATCGCATCGTAATTATTGGGGTTGAGCGTCAGCGCATGCTCAAGATCGGCCAGCGCCAGACCATAGCGTTCCATGCCGAAAAAGACCGACGCGCGGGCGTGCCAGCCTTCGGCAAAATCCGGTGCATGATCGGTCAGCGCCGTCAGATGCTCGATCGCGGCATGGGTGTCACCGGCCTCGAGCGCATCGCGGCCACGTTCCAGCAGCAAGTCAGCCGAGGCCGAACCGGATTTGTCCCACAACGCCTGCAACTGCCGATCCAGCCGCTGCGCCTGCGCCGGATCGGCCCGCAATAATGCGCCGAGCAGGGCGGATTCGTTGCTGGAATCCGCCTCTTGTGCATGTCCAGTCACGGAATACATGACTATGAACATGATTGCCGCAACGGTACCTTTGAGATTGGGGTGTGCAATGCTCATAACAAAGGTCACTGTAGCGTGGCGCCTGTCGGAGTCCAATCACGGCGCCGTTTCAACATGAGGAAGAACATGAGCGACATTCTTGAGCAGGCCGCGGCCGCACTGAACGAAAAACTGTCGGGCGGCGATTTCGACGCCTCGGCCAAGTTTGCCATCGCCGATCTGGGCGCGATCATCCTGGACGCCAACGGCGCGCGGGTTGGCGACGAAGAGGCGGACGTGACGCTGAGCGCCGACGCTGACACCTTCGAGCAAATCCTGAGCGGTGATCTGAACCCGACCGGCGCCTTCATGTCCGGCAAGCTGAGCGTGGACGGCGACATGGGCATCGCCATGAAGCTTGCATCGGTGTTGGCCTGATGACACTGACGCCGGCCCCTTTGTTCGACGATATGGCCGGCGGACCCGACGGCGGTCAGGCCCACTGGCTGCAGACCGCCGACGGTTTCCGGATTCGCGTGGGCCACTGGCGCCCCAAGGATCAGGAACATGGCACGGTGATGATGTTTCCGGGCCGGACTGAATACATAGAAAAATATGGCAACGCCGCGGGCGAATTCGTATCGCGCGGTTTCGCCTTTCTGGCGGTGGACTGGCGTGGTCAGGGGCTGGCCGACCGCTTGCTGCCCGATCCGCGCGTGGGCCATGTTGAGAATTTTCCCGACTATCAACACGATGTGGCAGTGGCACTGGAGCTTGCCGAGGCGCTGGAACTCCCGAAGCCCTGGCACGTGATCGGCCATTCGATGGGTGGCGCCATCGGGCTGCGGGCGGTTTACGAGCGCGGCTGTTTCGCGTCCTGCGGCTTTACCGGGCCGATGTGGGGCATTTTCTTTACGCCGATCATGAAGCCGCTCAGCCGGTTGACCGCGTATTGGGGGCCAAGGATCGGGCTGGGAGAAAAAACGCCGCCGACGACAACACTTGAAAGCTATGTGGTCTCGCAACCTTTCGAGGGCAACATGCTGACCCGCGATCCGGACATGTACCAGATGATGAAGGATCAACTGGCGGCGCATCCCGAACTTGCATTGGGAGCGCCCTCGACCATCTGGCTGCGCGAAGCACTGGAAGAATGCCAGTATCTGATGGCCAAGCCCGCCCCGGACGTGCCCTGCCTGACCTTCTTGGGCAGCCATGAGCAGATCGTGGACCGCAAGGCGATTCGGCGGCGCATGGCCAATTGGCCGCGCGGCACACTGATCGAAATTCCCGATGGTGAGCACGAGGTACTGATGGAACCCGCCGACATTCGCGGCCCGGTCTTCGACCAACTGGCCGCGCTGTTCTCGGGCGATCAGCCGGACGGCGCCCGTCAGAGCGCTTGACCCGGGCTGCTCGCTTGTGATCCCTGCGCCCCACGCTTAGATGTTGGCAAACGCAGTTTCACGAGGTGTCCGATGCTCAACCTTCCCTTCCCCGTTCGCGATGCCAACGCCGCCGGCGGCGCCGACGATCTGGGCAATCTGCCCGAATGGGATCTGACCGATCTTTATACCTCGGAAGGCGCCCCGGAACTGACCCGCGATCTGGACTGGCTGGAACAGGAATGCGCCGGTTTCGCAGCCGATTACGAGGGCAAACTGGCCGATCTGGACGCCGACGGCCTGCTGACCTGCGTGCTGCGCAACGAAAAGATCAGCGCCATCGCAGGCCGTGTCATGTCCTTTGCGGGCCTGCGCTATTACCAGCTGACCACCGATGCCGACCGGGCCAAGTTCATGTCGGACATGCAGGAACGGGTCACCATCTCGACCACGCCGCTGGTCTTTTTCACGCTGGAGCTGAACCGGATCGAGGATGACGCGCTCAAGGCCCATTTCGACGCCAACGCGGACCTGGCCCGGTACGAACCCGTCTTCCGCCGCATCCGCGCGATGAAGCCCTATCAGCTATCCGATGAGCTGGAGAAATTCCTGCACGATCTGGGCGTTGTCGGCGACGCGTGGGAGCGTCTCTTCGATGAAACCATCGCCGGGCTGACCTTTACTGTCGATGGCGAAGAACTGAACATCGAGGGCACGCTGAACCTGCTGACCGAACAGGACCGGACCAAACGCGAGGCCGCCTCGCGCGAGTTGGCACGGGTGTTTCAGGAGAACGTGAAGACATTCGCCCGTGTCCACAACACCCAGTCCAAGGAAAAGGAAATCATCGACCGCTGGCGCGGGATGCCCACGGCGCAGACCGGGCGGCACCTGTCGAACGATGTCGAACCCGAGGTGGTCGAGGCCCTGCGCGAGGCCGTGGTGGCCGCCTACCCCAAGCTTTCGCACCGCTATTATGAGCTAAAACGCAAATGGCTGGGCCTCGACAAGATGCAGGTCTGGGACCGCAACGCGCCGCTGCCGATGGAAGACACCCGCATCGTGAACTGGACCGAGGCCGAGAAAACGGTGATGGACGCCTATAACGCCTTCGACCCGCGCATGGGTGAGATCGCGGCGCCGTTCTTCTCGAAAGGCTGGATCGACGCCGCCGTTAAACCCGGCAAGGCTCCGGGCGCTTTCGCCCACCCGACGATCACCGAGGTGCATCCTTACGTGATGCTCAACTACCTCGGCAAACCGCGCGACGTGATGACCCTGGCGCATGAGCTGGGCCATGGCGTGCACCAGGTGCTGGCCGCCGGTCAGGGCGAGATGCTCAGTTCCACCCCGCTGACGCTGGCCGAAACCGCTTCGGTGTTCGGCGAGATGCTGACCTTCCGCAAGATGCTGGACGCTGCTGAGACGCCGGAACAGCGCAAGGTGCTGCTGGCGGGAAAGGTCGAGGACATGATCAACACGGTGGTCCGCCAGATCGCGTTCTACGATTTCGAATGCAAACTCCACGCCGCCCGCCGCGATGGCGAACTGACCCCCGACGACATCAACGCGCTGTGGATGTCCGTGCAGGCCGAATCCCTCGGCCCCGCTTTCGAGTTCATGGAAGGGTATGAGACCTTCTGGTCTTATATCCCCCACTTCGTCCACTCGCCCTTCTACGTCTACGCCTATGCCTTCGGCGACGGGTTGGTGAACGCGCTCTACTCGGTCTACGCGTCCGGCGCTGACGGGTTCGAGGACAAGTATTTCGAAATGCTCGAGGCGGGCGGCTCAAAACACCACAAGGACCTGCTGGCACCCTTCGGCCTTGATGCGAGCGACCCCAAGTTCTGGGACAAGGGCCTCAGCATGATCTCGGGCTTAATCGACGAATTGGAGGCGATGGAAGGGTGAGATGTTGATCCAGGCCGCCAACGGCCTGGGCGGCTGTATATTGTGGCGAACAGAGCGGTCATTGGCTGTTTTCGGATGCCCGTGTTAGCATTGAGCACCCCCTCAACGAGGTCTGCCGAAATGCACTCTTTGCAGTGTCTTTATCGCGCAATCGATGATAACCAGCCTGAACTGGCCCGCGACGTTCTAGACACGAACAAGGAGCTGGCGAATGCGCCGGATGAAACGCCGCCGCCTATCCATTGGGCGATTTTTCGTAACCGGCTTCAGATCGTCGAATTGCTTCTCGACTACGGTGCAGACATTGAAAGGAAAGATCAGGATCGCGGCGCCACGCCGCTCGACTACGCAATCATGTATGGGCGAATGGACATTGTCCGCATGCTGATCAATCGCGATGCCGACACCGATGGCCGACTGGAGCTCGCGCGACGAGCGGCGACAGGTGCATTTGATGAGTTTCCCGATTTACCATCTCGCAAGACATATCAGGAAGTCGCCAAGATCCTGCAGGCAGAGATCGGCAATAAGTAAGGCAGGCGCAGCCTGGATTTCTAGCGTTGAGGAGCCAGACCAAAGTCAACTCATATGGACTGCATTGCGGCTTTCGTTGATTGCGAACTCAATGCGGACCATCGCCAAACTCACTTCAACTGACTGTCTTTCGATCCCCGCCGGTTGATGCCGCCGCGTGCTTTGAAGGCGCCGTCCCGTTCCTGTTGGCACTCGATGCACAGCTTCACCCCCGGCAGCGCCACGCGCCGTGCTTCGGGGATCGGCTCTTCGCATTCGGCGCAATGGGTCAGGCTCTCGCCTGAGGGGCGTTTTTGCGCCTGCATCCGCGCCAGTTCATCGCTGATCGAGGCTTCGATCTGTTCGCTTACCGCGCCGTCGCGCGCCCAACCTCCGGCCATGACTCAAATCCGTTGTTCGATGTCCGAACAGAGTAGATGACACGGCCCGCGCGAGGCAAGCCGCCCAGGGCCGCACAACCGCCATGTGTCACAGCGCGGCGGCCTTGTCGAAAACCTGGTCGATCATATCCTGTGTCCCGCGCGAGAACTCCAGCGGGCAGGCATAGGGGACGCCGTCGCGCACGGACCGGGCAAATGCCTCGACCTGCAGCTTGTAGTGATCATCCGCCGGGAACCGCGTCACGAGGACTTCCAAACCGGGGCGATGCAACTCCACCCTTGCCTCGCCAAACACGCGGGCATTGAACGGCGCTGTCAGGCGGATCAGCCCCTTCTCACCGTGAAACACCATCTCCTGATAGGGGTGCATGCGGATCGAAACATAGCTAGAATAGGTAAATCCCGGGAAGGTCGCCTGGATTTCAGTGAACGCGTCGATCCCGTCCTCCCAGCGGATCCGCGAGGTGACCGAGATCGGTTCCTGCCCGGTCGCAAATCGCGTTGAACCGATGACATACACCCCGATATCGCGCAGCGCGCCGCCGCCGGTTTCCGCCCGATTGCGGATATTCCCGGTGTCGGCGCGATTGTCGAAGCTGAACGCGCCCGAGACATGCACCAGTGCACCGATTGCCCCGTCGGAGATGAGTTGCCGGACCAACTGCCATTGCGGGTGATGTACGATCATGTAGCCCTCGGCGGCGAGCAAGCCGGTCTCATCGCGTTTTGCGATCAGGGCATCGAAGTCCGGGGCCCGCATGCCCATCGGCTTTTCGCACAACAAATGCTTGCCCGCTTCGAGCGCCCGCAGGCTCCATTCCGCATGCATGTGATTTGGTAGCGGGACATAGACCGCGTCCACATCGGGGTCCGCAAGCAGATCCTCGTAGTTCAGATGGGTTTGCAGGTCCGGGCAAAACGCCTGAAACGGGTGCGCCTTTTCCGGGCTGGACGTGGCCAGGGCCGTCAGCGCCGCCCCATTTGCGGCATGGATTGCCGGCCCCATGTATTCACGTGCAAACTTTGCCGCGCCCAAGATGCCCCAGCGGACCGGTTCGTTCATGTGTCCTCTCCCTGCAATCGATCACCACCATAGTTGGGCAAACCGCCCCCGCAACCCCGTCCGGTACACGCACCGTCAGCGCCGTCCGGCTCATGCCGATGTGGCCCGACGCAAAGTCGTTCTTTTTTCTCACGACGAGGCGCGTACTCTTTCAGCAACAGCTCAGGGAGATGGAACTATGCTTCGATTGGTCAAATGGCTCTGCGGCCTTGCGCTGGTTGCGCTTGTCGTCGGTGCGGTGGTCTTTTTCAGGTTTATGCCCGCCTATATCGAAGACAAGCGCAACAATGTCATCGACCATGCCCCCTATCCGGTTTCCGATGCGGCTGCGGCGCTGCATGAAACACTGATCGTGGGCGACCTGCACGCCGATCCGCTGCTCTGGAGCCGTGATCTGACCAAGCGGGGCACCCGTGGCCAGGTGGACATCCCGCGTCTGATCGAGGGCAACGTGGCCGTGCAGGTCTTTACCGCCGTCACCAAATCACCCGCCGGTCAGAACTATGACAACAACGCCGCAGACGCCTTTGACAACATCACTGTGCTTGCCGTGGGCCAGCGTTGGCCCCTGCGCACCTGGGGTTCCCTGCGTGAGCGTGCGATCTATCAGGCCGAAAAGCTGCACGCCTTCGAGGCCAATTCGGACGGCCGCCTGAAGATCATCAAATCCGCCGCCGATCTGGAGGCGGTTCTGGCCGCCAAGGCAAACGGCGAACAGGTGGTTGGTGGCCTTCTCGGCATCGAAGGCGGACACCCTCTGGAAGGCGATCTGGCCAACCTGGACCCGATATACGATGCCGGGCACCGGTTGTTCGGCCTGCAGCACTTCTTCGACAACGAACTTGGCGGCTCGCTGCACGGGCAGGCCAATTCCGGCCTTAGCGATTTCGGGCGTGAAGTGGTGGCGGAACTGGCCAAACGCCCGGTGGTGATCGATCTGGCCCATTCCAGCCCGCAGGTTGCCCGCGACGTGCTGGAGATGACCGAAATCCCACTGGTTGTCAGTCACACCGGCCTGCACGGCTTCTGCCCGGTCAAGCGCAATTATCCCGATGACCTGATGCGCGACATCGCCGCCACCGGCGGCGTGATCGGCATGGGGTACTGGGCCGATGTGACCTGTGGCGACATCACGCCCGCAGGCATCGCCAAGATGATCGTGGCCGCGATCGAGACCGTTGGCGAAGACCACGTCTCGCTGGGCTCGGACTACGACGGGTCCGTGGAAACCGCGTTCGATACATCGGAACTGGCCGCACTGACATCTGGCCTGATGGAGACCGGACTGACCGAAGCGCAGATCCGCAAAGTCATGGGAGAGAACATGATGCGCGTTTTGCGGGACCGCTTGCAATAACATCGGATTGCGGGAGAGCCTGACAGTTTGCACTGGCAAGCCGCCTGAAAAACACGTCCTTGCGGGCCGTATGTTGCCGGCGTCAAGGCACTTGGAATCTCAAGAAAGCTGATCTTGCCCCGAAGAGGCCCGACTGTGATTGCCAGTGAACTCGGCTGGCGGAAATCGGCCATCACCGTCAGTGGCCTCCCCGGCCTTTGATCCACGGCATCATTTGCCCCGTACCCCAAACGTCCTTGCAAATCAGATGCCGGCCATCCCTTGCGCCCTTCTGTTGCGAGGACGTGCAAACAGGGTGGGAGACAAAGCAGAATGGAAGCGACACAAACATTGACCGGTATCGTGCTGAACAGCGGTGCACCGGGGACTTTTGACACCGACAACAGCGATTTCGACCTGCTCCGCGAAGCGGTCATTGCCGCAGGGCTGGCGGACACGCTGAACAGCGACGACGTCGCGTTGACGGTATTTGCCCCGAACGACGCGGCCTTTATCGAACTTGCCCAGACCCTGGGTTTCAAAGGCTCGGACGAAAACGGAGCGCTCAGCTATATCATCGAGGCGCTGACGCTTCTTGGCGGCGGCGATCCGATCCCGCTTATGTCGGAAATCCTGAAATATCATGTGGTTGACAGCAAGTTCAACCTTGAGGCAGTGGCAGGTCTGGGAAACGGCGCGGCCATTGGAACGCTGCAAGGCGGGGATCTGACGCTCAATCTGGCAAGCACACCGCCGAGCTTGGGTGACGCGGATGATGGTATCGATGATCCCGGCCTCATCGCCTTTGATATCAAGGCCACAAACGGGATAATCCACGTTCTGGACGGCGTGCTGTTGCCGATTTCGGTGACGGATATTCTGACGCAGAAAAACACCGACTTCATCCTGGGCGGCGACTCGGATGAATTCTACTTCACCGGCAAGGGCAATGACTTCGTCGATGGCAACGGCGGCAATGATGTGATCAGAACCGGCCAGGGCAACGACGTGGCACTTGGCGGCACCGGCAACGACCTGATGTTCGGCGGCCGCGGGGCTGACCTGCTGCGCGGCGAAGACGGCCATGACATCATCCACGGCGGTTCGGGCAAGGACACGATCGATGGCGGTTCCGGCAACGATCTGCTGAAAGGCGGGCGCGGAAACGACATACTTAGGGGTGACGACGGCAACGACGTCATTCACGGTGGCCGCGGCAAGGACCTGATCGACGGTGGCGCAGGAAACGACCTGCTGTCCGGCGGCTGGGGTAGCGACACGTTCGTTTTCGAGCAAGGCGATGGCGACGATACAATCGTCGGGTTCCGGGCGGGCCGCGATAAGATCGACCTGTCGGGTTACGACGGCATTACCAGTTTTGCGGATATCGAGGACGATATCGATGGTGGGTTCTTCAGAACCACCATCGAGCTGGAAAACGGCGACAGCATCAAGCTTTTGGGTGTCTGGGAGAGCCAGCTTTCGGAAAGCGACTTTATCTTCGCGTGATCGCAGGCCGAAGCCAAATGAAACAGCCCGCCGTGATTAGCGGGCTGTTTTGGTTGATAGAAGCGTAAGGTCAGGCCGAGGTCAGCATCCCCTTCTCACGGGCCAGTTCGCGCATCTTCTTCTGCAGCTTCTCGAACGCCCGCACCTCGATCTGGCGAATGCGCTCGCGGCTGACCTTGTACTGCGTGCTCAGCTCTTCCAGCGTCACCGCCTGATCCATCAGACGGCGCTGGGTCAGGATGTCCTTTTCCCGGTCATTCAGCACCGCCAGGGCCTCGGCCAGCAACTCGCGCCGCGCCTCGAGCTCATCGCGGGCCTCGTAATCGCCCGCCTGGTCGGCGTCTTCGTCCTCAAGCCAGTCCTGCCACTGCATCGAGCCTTCGCCCTCGGTTCCGACCGTGGCGTTCAACGACGCGTCACCACCGGACATGCGGCGGTTCATGCTAATCACGTCCTCTTCGGACACGCCCAGATCGGTGGCGATCTGCGCCACGTTCTCGGGACGCAGGTCGCCCTCTTCCAGTGCACCGATGCGGGCCTTGGCCTTGCGCAGGTTGAAGAACAGCTTTTTCTGCGCCGAGGTCGTGCCCAGCTTCACCATCGACCACGACCGCAGGACATATTCCTGGATCGAAGCGCGGATCCACCACATCGCATAAGTCGCCAGCCGGAAACCCTTTTCCGGGTCGAACTTCTTGACCGCCTGCATCAGGCCGACATTGGCCTCGGAAATCACCTCGGCCTGCGGCAAGCCGTAACCACGGTATCCCATGGCGATCTTGGCGGCCAGCCGCAGGTGCGAGGTAACCATCTTATGCGCGGCCTCGGTGTCCTGCTCCTCGACCCAGCGCTTGGCCAGCATGTACTCTTCTTCCGGCTCCAGCAGCGGAAACTTGCGGATTTCCTGCATATAGCGGTTCAGGCCGCCTTCCGGAGTGGGTGCGGGGAGGTTTGCATAGTTTGCCATGTTCCGTGTCCCTCCTTGTAATGTTTATGGCTTTAACATGGATATGGGTCATCCATGTTGCCCTTTCAAGAGGTGGGGCTACTATATTGTGATTAAGCTTCCATTAAGGAAACATGAGAATGCGTGTATCACGCGCATGTGCTAATCATGTCAGTGGCGCACGTAAAGCGGCGATCAGGTTTGCCATATCGTCAGGAATCGGGGCCTCGAACCGCAGATGTTCCCCCGTTACGGGATGTTCAAAGCCCAGGATCGCCGCGTGCAGGGCCTGCCGGGGAAACGCATGCACGGCTTCTGCCGCTTGCGCAGATAGCGCCTTCTGTGCCAGTTTGCGCTTGCCGCCATAGACCGGATCGCCGATCAGGCCGTGGCCTGCATGGGCCATATGCACGCGGATTTGGTGGGTACGGCCGGTCTCCAGCCAGCATTCGATCAGCGCCACAACGGCAGGCGTACCGAACGGCTCGACAATCCGCGCCCGCGTCACCGCGTGGCGGCCGCCGTGAAACAGCACCGCCTGTTTCTGCCGGTCGGTCTTGTGCCGCGCCAATTGCGTGGTCAGGCGCAGGACATTGCCCGGCTCGAAACTCACCCCCTTGATCCCGCGCAGCCGGGGATCGTTGGCGTCCGGCACCCCGTAGCAGAGTGCGCGATAATAGCGCTCGACGCTATGTGCCTCGAACTGCGGGGCCAGTCCCTGATGGGCGGCATCGGATTTGGCCACGACCAGCAACCCGCTGGTTTCCTTGTCGATCCGGTGCACGATGCCGGGACGCTTGACGCCGCCCACCCCGGACAAATCGTCGCCGCAATGGTGCAGCAGCGCGTTGACCAGCGTGCCGCTGGGCGAGCCCGGCGCCGGGTGCACGACCATGCCCGCAGGTTTGTTGACCACGATCAGATCGGCATCCTCGAACACGATATCCAGCGGGATATCCTCGGGGCCAATATGGCTGTCCTCGGCCTCTTCCACTGTGATGGTGATCCCTGCCCCCGCGGCCACCCGCGCCTTGGCGTCGGTCAGCACCGCGCCATCCACCTGGACGGCGCCTTCGGCGATCAGCCGCGCCAGCCGGGTCCGCGACAGGGCTGCCTCGGCTGGCACATCCCGTGAAAGCGCCTTATCAAGGCGGGGCGGCGGCGCGGCCGCAATGGTGAATTCTATCAGGCGGGTGCCCATGACTGTCCCTTCCGACCCCCAGGAACCGCAGGAAACACCGCAGCTGAGGCTGCTTCGGCGCATGGTCATGCTGCTGACCGCGGTGATGATTGGCGGGGTTCTAGTCACATTCGCACTGATTGTCATCCGCCTGTCGGATCGTACCCCCACCTTGCCCGATCAGGTCGAATTGCCCGACGGTGCCAAGGCCCAGGCGGTTACGATCGGCTCGAACTGGTATGCAGTGGTGACCGACGACAATCGAATTCTGATTTTCGATAAAACCACCGGCCGGATGCGGCAGGAAATCACAATCGAGTAACCGAAACACGCCCCTTACTGGACGGTTGCAAAGACATTCGCGAGTTTGGTGGATGGTACCGCCTCCCTGGCTTGAACAGGGGACCTCTGGATCCACAATCCAGCGCTCTAACCAACTGAGCTAAGGCGGCACTTGTGAAGGGCGATGTACCCAACCGGCCTGCGGAATGCAAGGGGCTTAGAGTTGAATTTTCCAGCTTTGTTCGACCAGATCGACCCCGAAGGAATGCACCGGTTTGCTGTCCTCCAACTGCCAGCCGGTCGCCGCATAAAGCGCGCAGGCAGCACGGTGGCTTTCATGGGTCCAGAGCCGCATGTCGCGATATCCGGCGTCCCGTGCGAACCCCATACAGGTGTGCAGCAAACGCTTGCCCAGTCCCCTGCCCCGCGCCTCGGGCAGTAGCAGGAACAGGCGCAGTTTGGCCGTGGACTCTCCAGCTTTGACGCAGAAGATACTGCCCAGCCGGTGGCCGTCCTGCTTGGCAATCCAGCCCCTTTCGAGCGTCGGGTCATGATCGGCGATGAAATCGTCGAGGATTTGCGCGACCAGTTGCCCAAAGGTGTCGTCAAACCCTTCGTCACGGGCATATAGAGTACCGTGACACTCAACCAGCCAGGGGGCGTCATCGGGGCGGAACGGGCGCAGGGTGACATCATTCATGCCCCATCTGAACGCAAAGCCCGCTTGATTCTCAACCCGTTGCGGGCTAGCACAAACGCTCATCTCCGGAGGCTGACATGAGCATCAATACCGAGCGCGATATCGAGGCGAATCTGCAGATCGGGCCGACCGATCAGGGCATGGTGCGCCTGTTCATCGAGGCAGGAGATATCGAGATCCCGATGGATTTCGACCCGGAAGAGGCCGAGGAAATCGCCGAGGAGATTCGTGCAGCCGCTCATGCCGCGCGCGCCGTGAAAGGCTAAGCCCTACAGCCTCGGGTCGCGCAGGGCGCGCAGTCGCCGCGCCGCGTCCATTGCAAATTTCTGGATCAGCTTCTTGCGCCGCGCCGGGGCAACCTTGTCCTCGGGCGCCATGCGGATGACCTCGGCGTCATAGGCGTCGGCGATGATCAATCCCGTTTCCGATGGCAGCAGATCGGTCGGAAAGTCGGTATCGACCGCCCAGAAGAACCGGTCGCACCATTCCAGATAGCCCTGCCACTTGGCATCCGACTGATAATCGGCGCGGCTGGATTTGCACTCGACAACCCACAGCTCGCCCTTGGGGCCCAACCCCATAACGTCCACGCGCAATCCGCGGGCGGGCACAAATTCCTCAACGGAAACAAAGCCATGGCTCGCCAGGTGCCGCGCCACGCCGCGCGCCAGTTTCTGTCCGGGCTGCAAATCCAGTGTCATGCGCCAAAGGTGAACAATTCATGAACAAAAATCAAGGGCGCGTGGCGTACTTGACATGATACTAAAAGGTATCTTATTAAATGAGATACCAAACGGTATCACTTAAGGAGGTACCATGACAGACCAGACCCAATACGCCTTTCGCGCCCTGGCCGACCCGACCCGGCGCGACATCGTGCGGATGCTGGCCGCGGACGAGATGACCATCGCGCAGTTGACCGAGCGGTTCGACATGACCCGCGCGGCAGTGAAAAAGCATCTGACAGTGCTCTCGGATGGCGGCCTCATCACTGTCGAGCCAAGGGGGCGCGAGCGCGTCAACCGGCTCAACCCGCAGGGCATGGAGCCGGTTCTCGACTGGTTCAGCTATTTCGACCAGTTCTGGGACGACCGCCTTGCTGATCTGAAAGAAGCCATTGAAAGGAACAAGAAATGACCCAAACCGTTCTGGAGAAATCCATTTATCTGCGCGCCGAACCCGAAACCGTCTGGGCCTATCTGACCGAACCGGACCGGCTGGCCGAATGGTTTCACAAGCCCGAACGTCCGCTGGCGGCGGGGCAAAAGCTGGAGATGTACGGCACCACCAGCGGCGACCTGCTGATCTGGGGCGAGGTGCGGGCGGCGCGGCCGCCGGAATATCTGGAATACACATTCACCGTCAAACCCATGGGGGATGCCGTCAGCGTGGTGAAATGGACGCTGGAGCCAGTCGCGGGCGGCACCAAGCTGTCGCTGCTGCATGAGGGCCTGCCGCAGGGCGCCGAGGCGTTCGGTCTGGTTCTGGCGCTGGACAAGGGCTGGGACGGTCATTTAGGCGAGATGCGCGAAGCGCTCAACGAAACTGTTCCTGCCTAACCCCTTGTGCAACCCCGCCGGGAGGCCTACTTAGGCGGTCGGCGGGGTCTGCCCTTCTCGTGACAGGTAGCATTCCGGTGGCCTTAAGCAATTCCGAGGGAGCTGGCTCTGTTCAGGTCCTGGCCTGATTACCTGGCGCCCACCTGTAAATACAGGTCCTCGGGAATCAAAGCCGCACGGTTGACTGGTGGTCCCGCCACATTTTCCCTTTTCGCCCAGATCGGGATCAGCGTTTCGCGCCGGCCTCCTGCCGGATCAGCGTCGGTTTGATCGCGTGCGCAACGGGCGTGCCACGGCGGGGACCTTTCGGTTTTTCCGCCATGCTCATGATCTTCCACGCGAACTGCACCCCGGCAAAGACAATCCCGTTCATGAACCAGATCATGCCCAGCGCGATCAGTCCGCTGTCAGAGCCAAAGATGAGGCCCCGCAGGTTGGCCACGTTCAGCACCAGCAGCAGCGCGACGAACACCGCCGAGATCACGAATCCGATAGCCACTTGGGTGATGTAGAGGCGGATCAGTTTGGGCATGGTGAGTCTCCTTGCGCTCTGACATTCAGTTTAGCGCATATTAGGCCCGGGTTACAGCACACAAAGGCGTGTCAGAACGCCTCGGGCTGAGCTTCGCGCGCCATGTGATCCAGCACGGCGTTGACGAATTTCGGCTCGCGGCCCTCGGGGAAGAAGGCCCGCGCGATGTCCACGAATTCGTTGATCACCACCTTGGGCGGGGTGTCGTGATGCGTCAACTCGGCGCCTGCGGCGCGAAAAGCGGCGCGCAGAGTCGGGTCGATGCGGGCAATCGGCCATTTCGCCACCAGCGCCCGGTCGGTCATCTGGTCGATCTGGGCCTGATAGTTCACCGCGTCATCGACCAGCTTGCGGAACAGCGAGATATCTCCGTCCAGCATCTCGTCCCCCTCGTAGACCGCACCGAACCGGTGATCCAGAAACTCGTTGACGACGGCTTCGATGGTCTGGCCCGACTGCTCCATCTGAAACAGCGCCTGCACGGCGTAGAGCCGCGCGGCGGATTTCATCAAGCGTTTCCGGTTGCCCGGCTTGGGCGCGTCTTTGGTACTCATGCGGTCTTGGGTCCGTTGCTGTCGCCTGCCAGAAGGATCGACTCGGACGGCGGTTTAAAGCCGACCCCCTTTCTGGAAGCGCCCCACTTACGGCTGAGCGCGATCAGATGCAAGGCCGCAGCCGCAGCCCCACCGCCTTTGTTCTGATCGGCGGGATCGGCGCGCACTTCGGCCTGTTTGCGGTTCTCGACCGTCAGGATGCCGTTGCCGATGCAAAGCCCCTGCAGGCCCATCAACTGGATGGCGCGGCTGCTGTCATTGCAGACCGTGTCGTAATGCGTGGTCTCGCCCCGGATCACGCAGCCCAGTGCCGCGTAACCGTCGAAATTGCACTGCCGGTCGGCCATGGCGATGGCGGTTGGTACCTCCAGGGCGCCGGGCACTTCGGCGATGTCCCAGGTGCCGCCGGCGGCCTCGATCTCAGCCTTCGCGCCCGCGACCAGATTGTCGGCGATGTCCTTGTAATAGGGCGCCACCACGATAAGCAGCTTCACCGGTGCGTCGAACTCGGCTCGGGGCAGGATGTAGTGGGTTTCTTGTCCGGCCATGTCAGTCATCCTTCAGAATCGGTCGGGTCCCGACGATGGACAGCCCATAAGCATCCAGACCCAGGTATTTCGTCTCGGGCGTGTCGGTCAGCAGCACCAATTCGTGTAGCCCCATCTTGGACAGGATCTGCGCCCCCAGCCCGGTCTGCTTGATGGTGCGCGGCCCTTCGTCCTCGCTGGCGTAAAGCGAGTTGCGCGGCTGGCGGAACAGGCAGACCACGCCCCGTCCCTCGGCGGCGATCTTCTGCATCGCGCGCGGCAGTTCCTGAGGCGATTTTGGCCCCAGGCCCAGCACATCCGACGCCTCATGCAGCGCATGGGTGCGAGTCAGCACCGGCTCGGGGGTGGAGATATCGCCCTTGATCATCACTACGTGCTCGATGCCGTGGGTCTGGTCGGTGAAGATCCGCAGCTCCCACTCGCCGCCATATTCCGAGGCGACGGTCTCTCGCGAGGTTTCGACCACCAGATTGTCGTTGCGCGACCGGTAGGCAATCAGGTCGCTAATGGTGCCGATCTTGAGTCCGTGTTCTTTGGCGAACGCCACCAGATCGGGCAGCCGCGCCATGGTGCCGTCCGGCTTCATGATCTCGCAGATCACGCCCGAGGGGTTCAGCCCGGCCAGACGCGAGATATCCACAGCCGCCTCGGTATGGCCCGCACGCACCAGCACCCCGCCCCGCTTGGCCCGCAGGGGGAAGACATGGCCTGGCGTAGCGATATGGGCCATCGTGTTCTGCTCGTTGATCGCGGTTGCCACGGTCAGCGCCCGGTCGGCGGCGGAAATCCCGGTGCTCACCCCCTCGCGCGCCTCGATCGAGACGGTAAAGGCGGTTTCGTGCCGGGACGAATTATTGACCGCCATCATCGGCAGGCCCAGCAGGTCGATCCGCTCGGCGGTCATCGGCAGGCAGATCAGCCCGCGCCCATGCGTGGCCATGAAGTTGATCGCCTCGGCATCGGCGAACTCGGCGGCGATCACCAGATCGCCCTCGTTCTCGCGATCCTCATGATCGACCAGGATATACATCCGGCCCTTGCGCGCCTCGTCGATGATCTCTTCGATCGGGCTGATCGCGTCGCGCAGCTGGGCCTCGACCGGACCCGGGGTTTCAAAGCTCATGGGGCAGCCTTTCGCTGAGCATCTCTTGCGTGGCGGGATAGACCACCCATGCGCCAAAGGCCAGACCGCAAACGGCATCGGCAGGGCTGGACGCGGCGTAGAAAGGGCGGATAGCGTCCCGGCAAAGGAAGAGAGGAGTTCCGGATGCGCGTATCCCGCATGATCACCGCCGTCGAGGCCCATGCCGAGGGCGAACCGGGCCGCGTCATCACCGGCGGCCTGCCGCACATCCCGGGTGAGACGGTGTTCGCAAAGATGCGTTGGATGCAGGAAAACCTCGACGAGGTGCGCCTGCTGATGCTGCGCGAGCCGCGCGGCAATCCCGGTCTCTGCTGCAATGCGCTGGTGCCGCCCTGCGATCCGTCCGCCGATGCGGGGTTCATCATCATGGAGCAGATGGAGTATCCGCCCATGTCCGGCTCGAACACGATCTGCGTTGTCACGGTGCTGCTGGAAACCGGCGTTCTGCCGATGGTCGAGCCGGTGACCGAACTGACGCTTGAGGCCCCGGCGGGTTTGATCCGGGTGAAGGCGGAATGCCGGGACGGCAAGGTCAAACGCGTCGAGTTTCGCAACGTCCCCGCCTTCGCCATGCATCTGGATGCGCCGGTCGAGGTGCCGGGTTTGGGCACGGTCCATGTGGACGTGGCCTGGGGCGGGATGTTCTTCGTGCTGGTCGAGGCGGCAAAACTGGGCGTGTCGCCTGATGCGGAGAATGGCGCCGAAATCGTCCGCGTCTCGGAAGCGATCCGTCATGCCACGGCTGAACAACTCCCGGTGGTCCACCCGGAAAACCCCCAAATCACCGGACCAACGATCACCAATCTCTGGGGGCCGCCGGTTGCCCAAGGCACCCATGGCCGCGGCGCCATCACCATTTCGACTGGCCCTTACAATCCTGCGCGTCCACAGGACGCCTCGGGCATCCTCGACCGCTCCCCTTGCGGCACCGGCACCTGCGCCAAGATGGCGGCGCTGCATGCACGCGGGCTGCTGAAGGTGGGCGAGGATTACGTGAACGCGGGACCCTTGAGCACCTCTTTCACGGGGCGCATCGTCGATACCTCAACCGTCGGCCCCTACCCGGCCATCATCCCCACACTGTCTGGTCAGGGCTGGATTCACGGCACAGCGAACTGGACACTCGATCCCTCTGACCCGTTTCCCGCAGGCTACAAGGTCGGAGACATGTGGTAGCGAAGGGCCAACGGCGTAACCCGGTGGCGGGCACGCACGCCGCAAAAATGCCCGAATCCTGTCGAACGAGCGTCAAAGCCCCACCGTATCTGTTTTCGCAACAAACTGTTGCCGCAAGCCGGAGGGGGCAAAAGACATGACGCATGTACTGACTGCGCTCTCGACCGCAGGCTCAGCGTTGGGTGCGACGCTGAGACGAAATCGTCTGTTCTTGTCTCTGGTGCTGATCTACACATTTGCAGCCGCAGCGGTAGGCCTTTTCATGGGGATCCCTTTTTGGGCCAGGGTGCCGCCGGTCGTGCTGACTATTCTGGATATCCTGAAGTTGTTCCTGATCATCATTGGCACCAGCATTATTGTCTGGCGTTTCATCCACTGCCTGTTGCGGGTTAAACCCGACAAGCCGGTCCGATGGCTGATGTCCGATTTGCGCTCAATCCTGCGCGACGTTACGCATCCGGTAGACGGCATCCTGTGCTTTATGCTTATCGCGCTAATGTCCGCAAGTTACGCGTTTTTCAAAGATCTGATCCCGGTCGTAAATCCGTTTCAGTGGGACACGTATTTTGCCGCTCTGGACCGAAGCCTGCATGGCGGGGCCGATGTGTGGACCTTGCTTTGGCCGCTATTTGGCTCTCCGACCGCGACGAGCTTAATCAACGTGGCTTATCACGCCTGGTTCGCGCTGATTTACCTAGCTGTGTTTGCGGCCGCCTTCGACCGCCGCGATCCCGAGCGCGGGACCGTCTTTCTGGTCTCGTTCGCACTGACTTGGGCCGTCGGCGGCAGCCTGCTTGCGACGCTCTTTTCCTCTGTTGGCCCGGTCTATTACGAAGCCTTCGGCTTTGGCGACACCTATGCCGGACAGATGGAGAGGCTGAAGCAACTGAACGAAATCAGCCCCGTTTGGGCGCTTGAACTGCAGCAGAAGCTGCTTGAGGGCTATCAGTCCCAAAGCGGCATGCGTGGTATTTCGGCCATGCCCAGCATGCATGTGGCCACCAGCGCGGTCATTGCCCTGTTCGGTTTCAGCTATTCGCGGGTGCTGGGGTGGCTGCTGACGGCCTTTGCCGGCGTCATCCTGATCGGATCGGTCCATTTGGGATGGCATTACGCGGTCGACGGATATCTCTCGATCGGATTGGCAGCGCTGTTCTGGTGGGTGGCCAAGATCCTGACGCGGCGGTTCGGCGCGACCGAAAACTATCCGCAGTCGGCAAGCCTGGCCACGTAACGGGCCAGCGTGTCGATCTCGAGGTTGACGGCATCGCCCACCGCCACGTCGCCCCAGGTGGTCACCTCTTTGGTGTGCGGAATGAAGTTGATGCCGAAATCGCAGCCATCGACATCGTTCACCGTCAGCGACGTACCGTTCAGTGCCACCGAGCCTTTCGGAGCGATGAACCGTGCGAGTTCCTTGGGCGCCCGCAAGGTCACGCGGGTGCTGTCCCCCTCGTCCGCGACGGCCATCACCTCGGCCACGCCATCCACATGTCCTGAGACGATGTGCCCGCCCAATTCGTCCCCGACTTTCAAAGCCCGCTCCAGGTTGAGCCGTTTGCCTTCGGTCCAGGTCCCCAGATTGGTCGTGGACACCGTCTCGGCACTGATCTCGACATCGTACCAGTCCTCGCCCAGCGCGATCACCGTCAGACAGACACCGTCGCTTGCAATCGAGGCGCCGATATCGATACTCGCAGTGTCGTAGCACGTCGCGATCCGCGCCCGCAGATCGCCCCGCTTTTCCAGTTCCACCACGGTGCCGATATCTGTGACAATGCCCGTAAACATGTTCTCAACCCTTTCAGGACCAGCATTCATGGCCGGGGTAACGCTCCCTGCCGCCGCGGACAAGCCCCCACCTTGCCATCGGGATGCACCATGCCGTAGTTTCGACGGAATTTTCTGCCAGACTGAAGCAACCGCCACCATCGCAAATGGACCGCATGACGCTTAACGAGGCCCCTTCCGGACGTGTGTTCCTGTTTCTCCAGGGGCCGCACGGCCCGTTCTTCGATGCGTTGGCGAAGATGCTGCGGACTGCTGGAGCCACCGTGCTGCGTGTCGGGTTCAATGCCGGTGACCGTGCCTTTTGGTTCCACAAGGACAGTTATATTCCCTATCGGGGCACACTTGCTGAATGGCCGGACACCCTTGATACCCTGCTGGCAGAGCACGGTGTGACCGACATCGTACTCTATGGCGACACCCGGCCCATCCATGCCCGCGCCGCCAAAGCCGCACGGACACGCGGGCTGGCCCTGCATGTGTTTGAGGAGGGGTATCTGCGTCCCTGGTGGGTCACTTACGAACGCGGCGGTTCGAACGGGCATTCGCGACTGATGGAGATGTCGGTCGCCCACATGCAGGCCGCGCTGGTTCAGTCTGACGCTGAAGCTCCCCCGCCTCCATCACATTGGGGCGACATGCGCCAGCATGTGTTCTATGGGGCGCTTTACCACTGGTTCGTGATGTTCTGGAACCGCCGCTATCGCAATTTCCAACCCCATCGCGACCTGCCGGTGTCGCGCGAGTTTCATCTGTATCTCAAGCGCTTGCTGATGATGCCGCTGCACTGGCTTCAGCGCAGGCAGGCAACGCGCAACATTCGCAATGGCGGCTTCCCCTATCATCTGGTGCTGCTGCAACTGGAACATGACAGCTCTTTCCAGAATCACTCGCCCTTTGCGTCAATGACAGAGTTTCTCGATCGCGTGTTCGAGGGGTTTGCGCACGGTGCACCGCGTCACCATCATCTGGTCATCAAGGCGCATCCGCTGGAAAACTACCGGGTTCCGCTGCGCCGGGAAATCCGGCAATTGGCAAAGCGGTATGGCCTGACCGATCGCATCCACTACGTGCCCGGGGGCAAGCTGGCCCAGTTGCTTGACGATGCACGTAGCGCGGTCACGGTGAATTCCACCGCCGGTCAGCAGGCGCTTTGGCGGGGAATTCCGCTGCGTGTGTTTGGAGCCGCTGTTTATGCGAAAGCGGAGTTCGTTTCGACCCAACCGATCAGCGCATTTTTTACAGCCCCCGACCGCCCCGACAGCCGTGCCTATCGCGATTACCGCCACTATCTGCTTGAAACCAGCCAGATTCCGGGCGGTTTCTATTCGCGCCGCGGGCGCCGGCAACTGTTGCGCCGGGTGGTCGACATGATGCTCAGCCACGAAGATCCCTATCAGGCCTTGACCTCGGGAAAAGCGGCAGCACGGCAACACTTGCAGGTTGTGACCTGAGCGAAGCGCGCCGTGAGGCTGGATAACCGCAGCCGATTTCGGTACTTTGCCGCCAACTCCTGAGGCAGAAACAGAACCGGTCGAGGACCCCAAACAGTGAAAACCCCCTCTTTCCGTTGGGCCAAATGCACCGCCCTTCTGGCCGCGCTTTCCATTGTGGCCGCGTGCACGCTGCCCAAAGTCGGGCCGAACAAGCGCGAAATCTTCGAAGGTTCCGTGCTGAACAATGGCGACGCGTTCGTTGTCGAAGTGAACGACCGTGTCACGCGCGCTACTGCGGTGGTTCCGGCGCTAGGGTTTTCCTCTGCCTTCCAGAGCGCGTCCAACCTGACCGCGGACACGATCCGACCCGGTGACGTTCTGGGCCTGACGGTCTGGGAAAACGTCGATGATGGCCTGCTGGCCGGCGAGACCAGCAACGCAACCATTCTGGAAGAAGTGCAGGTCGACAGCGACGGGTTTATCTTCGTGCCTTATGCCGGGCGGGTCCGCGCCTCGGGCAACACGCCCGAGCAACTGCGCGCCGTGATCACCAAAGAACTGGAAGAGCAGACGCCGGATCCACAGGTTCAGGTCCGCCGCGTTGCTGGCGACGGCGCTACCGTTTCACTGACCGGCGCCGTTGGCGTGCCCGGCGTCTATCCGATCGAACGCCCGACCCGGACACTCGCCAACATGTTGGCCAAGGCCGGTGGAGTTTCGGTCGAACCGGAAATCGCGCAGGTCACCGTGATCCGCGGCAACCAAAAAGGACAAGTCTGGTATCAGGATCTGTTCACCAATCCGCAGCTCGACATCGCACTCCGCGGCGGCGACCGCATTCTGGTCGAACAGGATACCCGGTCCTTTACCGCGCTTGGCGCCACCGCCAGCCAGGCCCGGGTTCCGTTTGAAAGTCAGGACCTTTCCGCGCTTGAGGCGATTGCGCAGGTCGGTGGCCTGCAATCCCTTTCGTCCGATCCGACGGGCATCTTCATTTTGCGCAACGAGCCGGCCGAAATCGCCGGTCAGGTTCTGGGCCGGAACGATCTTCAGGGGGCGCAACGCATGATCTATGTGCTGAACCTGACCGAGCCCAACGGATTGTTCGAAGCCCGTGATTTCGTGATCCGGGACGACGACACGATCTATGTGACCGAAGCGCCCTACGCACAATGGACCAAGACCATTTCGCTGATCGCCGGCGGTCTGACCCCTGTTGCCAATGTCGCGACGCTGACCGGCAACTGACGGCATGAGCCATGATCCGGATTCGGCAGCCGGGGGCGAACGCTCCCGGCTATTCGTTTATAACGGGGGCTTCCTGACCCAACGCCGCATCCGCCGTATCCTGTCGCTGGCAGGGTATGACCTGCGCCTTGGCCTGCCCGGACCATCAGACATGGTCGGCATCTGGGGCACCAGCCCCACCGCCCATCGCGGGCGCGCAGTGGCTATGCGCCGCAATGCGCCGCTCTTGCGAGTAGAGGACGCCTTTCTGCGCTCGCTTCATCCCGGGCGCTCAGGCGAGCCGCCGTTGGGGCTGCTGCTCGACCGGTCCGGGGTGCATTTCGACCCTGCCGCGCCCTCCGATCTGGAGACCCTGCTGGCCACCCATCCACTGGACGACACCGCACTGCTGAACCGCGCACGCGGCGCGACTGAGCGGATGCGAGAGCTGCATCTGAGCAAGTATTCCGCCTTTGACCCCGAGGTGCCCGTGCCCGATCCCGGCTATGTGCTGGTGGTGGATCAGACGCGTGGCGACGCCGCCGTCACCGCAAGCGGCGGCGACGAGGCGCTGTTTCGCGAGATGCTGGTCTTCGCGCAAGAGGAGCATCCCGGCGCGCGGGTGATCATCAAGACCCACCCTGAGACCGCCGCCGGGCACCGGTCTGGACATTACACATCGCAGGATGCAACCGGGCGCGTCACCTTGCTGGACCAGCCGGTTAGCCCCTGGGCTCTGCTCGAAAGCGCGGTCGGGGTCTATACGCTGTCCTCGCAATTGGGATTCGAGGCGATACTGGCCGGGCATAAACCGCGGGTGTTCGGGCAGCCCTTCTATGCGGGCTGGGGTCTGACACAGGACGAACGCCCCCTGCCCCGCCGCCAGCGCCACCTGACCCGCGCGCAGTTGTTTGCGGCGGCGATGCTGCTCTACCCGGCCTGGTACGATCCTTATCGTGACCGGCTGTGTGAGTTGGAAACCGTGCTGGACACGCTCGAGGCGCTGACCCGCGCATGGCGGCAGGATCACCGGGGCTGGACCGCCTCGGGCATGCGGCTGTGGAAGCGGCGCCCCTTGCAGAAGATGTTCGGACAGCAGAAGAAAATCGGTTTTACCGACGCACCGGATCCCGCCGATCCCCGCCCGCACATGAGCTGGGCCAACCGGGTCGGAGACCAGGACGACGTAGTCCGGGTTGAAGACGGGTTTTTGCGCTCGCGCGGGCTAGGAGCCGAGCTAGTACCTCCGGTGTCGCTGGTGACCGACGATCTGGGCATCTACTACGATCCGACCCGGACCAGCCGGTTGGAAGCGCTGATCGCTGCGCGTGAAACGCTCCGCCCCGATCAGCAGCTCAGGGCCGAGCGTCTGGTGGCACGGCTGACCGAGGGCGGGCTCAGCAAGTACAATCTGGGCGGCGCCGTGCCCGATCTGCCGGAAGGGCACCGCATCCTGGTGCCCGGACAGGTCGAAGATGACGCCTCGATCCACAAGGGTGCGGGGAGCATCCAGACCAATCTTGAGCTGCTGCGCGCGGCACGTGAGGCCAATCCGAAGGCAGTGATCATCTACAAGCCCCATCCGGATGTCGAGGCCGGGCTGCGCACCGGTGACATCGCGCCGACCGATCTGGCGGATGTGATCGCCGGCGGCTCCGATCCGGCGGCGCTGCTGAAGCAGGTGCAGGAGGTCTGGACCATCACCTCGCTCACCGGGTTCGAGGCGCTGTTGCGCGAGGTCAAGGTGACCACGCTGGGCGCGCCGTTCTACGCGGGCTGGGGGCTGACGACCGATCTGGGACAGGTGCCTGCACGCAGGGGCGCGCGACCGTCGCTCATGGGCCTTGTGCACGCGGCGCTGATCGACTATCCGCGCTATCTGGACCCGGTGACCGGCCTGCCTTGCCCGGTCGAAGTGGCAGTGGAGCGGCTGAGTGCGGGACATATCCCGCATCCGGGGCTGGCCAACCGGCTCTTGTCCAAGCTGCAGGGCACCTTCGCCACCTACGCGCATCTCTGGAGATAGGCAGCAAAGCCGCTTGCAAGCGGCTTAAGCGGTTTCCAAACCGCTTGAAGGCGTTTTCAAACGCCTTTTCCGCTCTGTGTTTCCCGGGATGCTTATCTCAGGGCGCGCGTCCAACGGTGCAGGATATCCGCACCAACGGGCCGGGTTTCGACCAGCTCGAACCGGGGCGCATCCTCCAGCCGGTCCAGACCCAACGCACCAACCGCGGGCAACCCCTCGGCTCCGATTGCGATCCCCGCCGAAAAACCGATCAGCTCATCCACCAGATCCTCAGCCAGCAACGAAGCCGCCAGTGCCGAACCACCCTCGCAGAACACCCGGGTCAGCCCGGCCAGCCCCAACTGTTGCAGCAGGTCCGCCGCATCAAGCTGCACACCATGCACCGCGCAGGAAATCAGTCGCGCACCAAGCCCCTCCCAGGCGCGCATGCGCTCAGCATCCGCGCCAGGTCCATGACACAACCAGACGGGAACATCGTTGGCCGTCCGCGCCAGTTGTCCCATCAGCGGCAGGTCCAGATGGCGCGAGACCACGACCCGAACCGGCTGATGCTCGACCCCCAGATCGCGCACCGTCAGCGACGGATCGTCCGCCCGCGCCGTGCCAGCGCCGACGATGACCGCATCGTGGCGCGCCCTCATGGCATGCACCACCCGCCGCGCCTCGGGTCCGGTGATCCACTTGCTCTGTCCAGTCGCCGTGGCAATCCGACCGTCGAAACTGCTGGCCAGTTTTAGCGTCACCAGCGGACGGCCCTGTTCGGTTTTCAGAAAGAACCCGGCATGATCCCGCGCGGCCTGATCGCGCAGCACACCGGTCGTCACCTCGATCCCGGCCTCACGCAGCAGTGCAAAGCCCTGTCCGGCAACGCGCGGGTCACTGTCCTCGACCGCGCAGACCACCCGGGCCACGCCCGCCGAGACCAGCGCCTCGGCGCAGGGCGGAGTTTCTCCGTGATGGGCGCAGGGTTCCAGCGAGACATAGGCGGTCGCGCCGCGCGCGGCCTCTCCGGCCTGCGCCAGCGCCTCGGTTTCCCCATGCGGACGCCCGCCCGGCTGAGTCCAGCCGCGCCCGACGATCCGGCCACCTTGCACGATCACGCAACCCACTGCGGGGTTGGGCCAGCATGTTCCTTGTCCGCGCCGGCCCAGTGACAGGGCCAACGCCATGAAACGCTTATCTGTGTCGTTCACTCTTCAGCCGGAGGTTGCGGCGGGCGCAATTCATGGACAAACTCCTCGAAATCGTCGGCCGCCTGGAAATTCTTGTAGACGCTCGCAAAGCGAACATAGGCCACCGTGTCGATCCGCGCCAGCGCTTCCATCACGATCTCACCGATCTTGTTCGAGGCGATATCGGTCTCGCCCATACTCTCAAGCCGCCGCACGATGCCTGAGATCATCTGATCGATGCGATCCGGGTCAATGGGACGTTTCTGCATCGAGATGCGGATCGACCGCTCCAACTTGTCGCGATCGAAATCCTCGCGCTTTCCGTTCGACTTGATCACTACCAGATCGCGCAACTGCACGCGTTCATAGGTTGTGAACCGGCCGCCGCACGCCGGACAGAACCGCCGCCTGCGGATCGCCACGTGATCCTCTGCGGGCCGTGAATCCTTGACCTGAGTATCGATATTTCCGCAAAACGGGCAGCGCATTCGCCGTCTCCTCGTCCCTTGTCCGCCTCTTTTTGTGAGCGCTCCGGCCCACTTATCCACAACTATAGGATAACCGCTAGGGTTTGGGTAGCCGGAATTTCACACCGCAAGATAAAGGATGTCAGGCGAAATGCGCCGCGACCCGGCGCGTGTGCGCGGCACGGCGGTGTTCGAACAAATAAACGCCCTGCCAGGTGCCCAGCGCGGGCGCCCCGTTTGCGACCGGGATTGACAGGGATACCGGCATCATCGCTGCCTTGATATGGGCAGGCATGTCATCCGGGCCCTCGTATGTATGCCGCAGATAGGCCATCGAGGGATGATCCGAGGGCGGCACCAGCCGTTCGAAAAAGGCGTGCAGATCGGTTTGCACCTCGGGATCGGCGTTTTCCTGGATCAGCAGCGAGCATGAGGTATGGCGGACAAACAACGTCAGCAGCCCATCCTTGCCCATGGGGCGCAGCCACTCTCGCAACTGCGCCGTGAACTCATAGAGGCCGGGGCCCCGGGTCGCGATCTGAAATTCGGTCTGCATGTTCCCTAGATGCCCGTGGGGCTGACTGCGTTCAAGTGCTCGCTAGTCGTCGCAGTCGAGGAACACGCATTCACCGAAAAAACGGGATGACGTTACAGAGGGAATTAGCCCTCTGAACGCTCATGCTATCGCCCACAGGGAAACCGGTGCGAAGCCCACCTCCCTGCAGCGGTGTGACACCTGCGGCGGTTGGGTTAAGCGTGAATTGCACCGCGGTGCGCCGACCGGTTGTGACGCTCCGCCCACGGCCGTTGACCACATATATCTTCTGATTCCAGGGGGCTCCGGCAGCGCGGCGGGAGAAGTCGGACGCCGCACACCAGATGGCATCCGAGCTGGTATCAGTGCGTGGGATAACCTCGAACACGGAGCCATTGATGGGGTTCACGCGCGCGCCGTTCTTAGCGCTGAAAGCCTGCGCCTCGGCAGCAAGCGTGAATGTTGCGGCAACGGTCAATAACAATCTGAGTTTCATTGGTCTAAATCTCTCTTTTGGTGCCTTTGCGACAAAACTAGTTACGTCACCAGGATCCGCACAGATCAATTCACGGCAAATTCAGAACCCGTAAGTACCATCCTTTGCCGGTTGCAACCAGCCTCGATAGCGGATCAGGCGCCCCAGAAAGGGCAGCGCGGCAGCCACATCAAAGCAAAACCGACCATCGGAATCCTGCCGTTCGGTCGTGGTTGAGCGGGGTAGCAGCCAGCGCGGGCATGGTAGCCCACCGACCGCCAGTCGGGATATGTCGATGGCCAGACCCTCTTCTGTTCTGCGTGAGGAGAGCCATAGGGTCAGCGCCCCCAATTGCTCGCGCACGGTTCCTGATTTGGCATCGAAGGTGAGAGCCGAGCGGGTCACATGGCCGCCGAAGTCACGGACCCAAACCCATGTCCCGTGGTCACGCGTGATGGTCAGGCTTACCGGCACGTCCCGTCCGGATGAAGGAAACCGACCCAGCCACAGCAGCGCGGCGATAAGCCAGCCCCGTCCCCGCTCGATCCGACACCGGCCTTGCAGCCGCCCCTGAAACCGATGCAGCGCGTATACCGCTTCCGGCAGGTCCGCGCCCGGAGCCAAGGCTTGCAGAAACGGATCGTCCATGCTTCAGAATCCCTCGGGCGCAAACCGCGCCCGCACAGCCGCATCCGGGATCATGCATTGCGCGTACCGGCCAAAGATCGCGTACCGGTTACGGGCGATGGCGTGATAGAGCGGGTCCTTGACCACCTTGGGCAGGAAGCGGCAGGCGGAAAGCAGCGGCCACAACCCCGGCAGGGCCCGCATGGCGGCAGCAAATGCATCGAGCCGCTGATGCACACGGCCTCGGACAATCACCAGGTTGGTTTCGAACTCGTCTATGGGCAGGCCGAGTTGGCGATAGAGGCGCTGACCAAGCGGGGATTGCGCGGTGGCGAAGGCAAATTTCCGTGCCCGGTCACGGTGCAACATGAAGCGGAAGAAGCCAGAGCAGAGCACACATTCGCCGTCGAAGACGATGAGGTCGTGAGGTTCTGCACTTTTGACCGGATTCTGCCTCATAAAAGAGTTCCTACAAACCAAACTTCGAAAGGTACTGTCCCGGCGTCAGAGCTTCGCGGAAGCCCACCTCCGCTAACTTGTCGGCATTCTTCTGAAAATCTCTTGTGTTTGTTGTAATGAAGAAATCCCTTTCAGCGTGCATGTGCGCATAAGCCGAATACACATCACACCAACTATTCCTCCACTTGGAAAACGGGGCAGAGGAAATGGGTACGTCTTCTGGGATTTCGTGCGTGTTTCTAAATTCGGCTACATCTTTGGGAACCCTCGCTTTGGCAATCAGACGCCAGAGTTTATCGATAGTTGCATCAGCATCCTCATCAGGCCAAAAACCGAAACTCCAATAAGTCATACCCCACGCCGCCGGTGTCGGCACAATAGGCAAATTCCCCCAACCTAGCTTTTCGATCCGTTCGAAAAAATCGTTTGTTGAAGCAGGGAGTGATTTGCTGCCTCTCAGGCTTTCGCTCGCAGATGTGGCAACCAAACCTACTTCGTGCACACCTTGGTTGTGCAAGCTGATGATCTTTTTAATGTAACGAGAATCTGCGTCCTGCTTTTCTACTGCGATTACGCAGTTCCAGTCGAAGCTCAGCTTTCTCAACCAAAAAACCTCAAACAAAAAAAGGCGCCTCCGGAGAGGCGCCGTTGCTCTACTGATCCAGGAACGACCGCAGCTTGCGCGACCGGCTGGGATGCTTCAGCTTCCTGAGCGCCTTCGCCTCGATCTGGCGGATACGCTCGCGGGTCACGCTGAACTGTTGACCGACCTCTTCCAGCGTGTGGTCGGTGTTCATGCCGATGCCGAACCGCATCCGCAGAACCCGTTCCTCACGAGGCGTGAGCGAGGCCAGAACCCGGGTGGTGGTTTCCTTGAGGTTTTCCTGAATGGCGCTGTCGAGCGGCAGCACGGCATTCTTGTCCTCGATGAAATCGCCCAGTTGGCTGTCTTCCTCGTCGCCGATGGGGGTTTCGAGAGAGATCGGTTCCTTGGCGATCTTCATCACCTTGCGAACCTTCTCGAGCGGCATCTGCAGCTTTTCGGCCAGTTCTTCCGGCGTCGGCTCGCGACCAATCTCGTGCAGCATCTGGCGGCCGGTGCGGACCAGCTTGTTGATCGTTTCGATCATATGGACCGGGATACGGATCGTGCGCGCCTGATCCGCGATCGAGCGCGTGATCGCCTGACGGATCCACCAAGTCGCGTAGGTCGAGAACTTGTAGCCGCGGCGGTATTCGAACTTATCCACCGCCTTCATCAAGCCGATGTTACCTTCCTGAATAAGATCAAGGAATTGCAGGCCGCGGTTCGTGTACTTTTTAGCGATCGAGATCACCAGACGCAGGTTGGCTTCGACCATTTCCTTCTTGGCCTGACGTGCCTCTTTCTCGCCCTTCTGGACCTGCTGGACGATGCGACGGAATTCGCTGATATCCAGACCGACATACTGGCCGACCTGCGCCATGTCGTTGCGCAGTTCCTCGACCTTTTCCGACGAGCGTTCGATGAACATCTGCCAGCCCCGGCCCGGCTTTTCGGCCATTTCGGACAGCCAGTTGGGGTCCAACTCTCGCCCGCGATAGGCCTCGATGAACTCACGCCGGTTGATGCGGGCCTGGTCGGCCAGTTTCACCATCGCGCTGTCCAGCGACATCACGCGCTTGTTGATCCCGTAAAGCTGGTCGATCAGCGCCTCGATCCGGTTGTTGTGCAAATGCAGCCCGTTCACCAACTCCACGATCTCGGCGCGCAGCTTCTGGTACGTGGCCTCATCCTTTTCGCTGAACGAGCCATCCTCGTTCAGGGTGGCCGAGATGCGGCTGTCCTGCATTTCCGACAACATGGCGAAATCGGTCGAGATACGCTCGAGCGTGGTCAGCACCTGATCCTTGAGCGCGGCCTCCATCGCGGCCAGTGACATGTTGGCCTGATCGTCCTCGTCGTCATCATCGTCAGTGGCAATCGGGTTGCCGTCGGCATCCAGTTCCGGACCAGTATCCTTGGCGGGTTTCGCGGCCTGCACCGCCGAAGTATCGACGACCGGCTCTTCGACATCGCCCTCTTCGTCCATCTGGTTGCCGAACGTGGCCTCCAGATCGATGACGTCGCGCAGGAGGATGTCCTCGCTCAGCAATTCGTCGTGCCAGATGGTGATCGCCTGGAAGGTCAGCGGGCTTTCGCAGAGCCCGAGAATCATCGTGTTACGGCCCGCCTCGATCCGCTTGGCGATGGCGATCTCACCCTCGCGGCTCAGCAGTTCGACGCTGCCCATTTCGCGCAGATACATGCGCACAGGGTCGTCGGTGCGGTCCAGCTTTTCGGTCTGGGCCCCGGCCAGCGTGATCTCACGCGCGCCTTCGGTGGTGACGATCTCGGTCGAGCCCTTTTGCTCTTCCTCTTCCGCCTCTTCATCCTCGATTATGTTGATGCCCATTTCGGACAGCATCGACATCACGTCTTCGATCTGTTCCGAGCTCACCTGATCCGGCGGCAGAACCTGATTGAGCTGATCGTAGGTGATGTAACCCTTCTCGCGAGCCTCCGCGATCATCTTCTTGACCTGGGTCTGACTCATGTCCAGCGAGATTTCCTGATCCTGCTCGTCGGATTTGCGTTCCTCGTTGGTGTCCTTGGCGGCCATTCAGTGCTCCTGCAGGGATGGGTGATTCGTTGGAACCGAATCATTAGCGCGAAGAAGTGATTCGGCCACCCGTTTACCCGTTTTTCTTTGTCGGTTCCTTAGGAAAACGCACAATCACCGGCGTTTCCGGTCAAAGTTAATGCCCGCCATGATCGCCTCGAACGCCTCGCGCTCGTCCCGGTTGATTCGGGCGCCGTTGTCGGCGACATCGAAAATCGCCTTGTCCTCGTTCTCGCTGCGGCTTGCGCGGTTACGCTCTTCGGCGGCCTGGGCCACGCGCCAAGTCAGGGCCTCGTCATCCAGTTCAGCGATTTCTTCTCGGGCTTCGGCGATTTCAGCGGCATGCCCACGGAGCGCAGAGAGTTTTGCGAGTTCTTCGGCCAGGGTCATCTCGGCCGCTTCAAGATCGCCGGGACGGCGCACACAGGGGCTGATGGCCACATGGCGAAGAGCATGAAGGTTTTCAAGGGCCTCAGGACCCAAAATCTGTTCGATGTGATCCTGCAGCATCTCGGGCGCGTCGATGGCGTGGCGCAAGATCACATCGCGCAGAGCGGCATGGTCGGGATCGCGGCACTCCATTTTTTCGATCTCATGCTCGAACTGGATCACCACCTGCGGGGTGGCAATGGTGGCAGCGAGGATCACCGCCTCGCGCATGCGGATCTGGCTGTCTTCGCCGGACGAGGCCAAGAGCGAGGCTTTGGTGGTCGAAACCGCGCCAGGCTTAGCCCGTTCCCATTGCCCACGCGGCTGCCATTTGCCTTTTTTACCCCCCCGCTGCGGGCGGAAAAGCTGCCAGCGCAGGTCCTTGATTTCCTGCCCGTAATGCGAGCGGATCGAGGGGTCGCGGATCAGCCTGATCTTTTCGCGTAGCGCCTTGTCCAGCGCTGCCTTGCGCTCGGGGCTGTCGAATACGCGGCCTTCGGTTTCGCGCTGCCAGAGCAGTTTGACCATCGGAATGGCCTGATCCAGCACCGCCTGCACCGCAGGCGCCCCTTCGGTCCGGATCAGGTCGTCGGGGTCCTTGCCCTCGGGCATCAGGGCAAAGCGGAGGGATTTGCCCGCCTCGAGCAGAGGCAGCGCCAGGTCGATCACCCGCATCGCCGCGCGCAGACCGGCGGTGTCGCCGTCGAGCGCGATGATCGGCTCATCCGCGATCCGCCAGAGCAGTTGCAACTGGTTTTCGGTGATCGCGGTGCCCAAGGGCGCGACCGAGGCGCCGAACCCGCCCTCGGCCAGTGCGATCACGTCCATATAGCCCTCGGCCACGATCAGTGGCTGGCCCCGCCCCGCCGCAGTGCGCGCGGGTCCGTGGTTGTAGAGACTGCGGCCCTTGTCGAACAGATCGGTCTCGGGCGAGTTCAGATATTTGGCGTTATCATTCGGATCCATCGCCCGACCGCCGCAGGCGATGCAGCGGCCGCGCACGTCACGAATGGGGAACATGATCCGGTTGCGGAACGTGTCGTAGGGATTGCCGCCCTTGGTCGAGGGTTTGGCGAGCCCCGCGCCCATGATTAGATCTTCGGCCACGCTCTTGCCGCGCAGATGATCCCAAAGGTTCTGCCAGCCGTCGGGGGCAAATCCGATCTCCCACCGCTCGAGCGCAGGCTCGGCGAGCCCCCGCCGCGTCAGGTAATCGCGCGCCGCGGCCCCCGCGCCAGTGTTGAGCTGCAGGCGGAAGAACTGCACCGCCTGCTCCATCACCTCGGCCAGTTGGGTGCGGCGGTTCTGTTTCTCCTGCGCGCGCGGGTCGCGTGCGGGCATGGTCATCCCAGCCTCGCGCGCCAGAATCTCGACCGCTTCGATGAACGAGACATTCTCGGTCTCTTTCACAAAGCTGATCGCGTCGCCCTTCGCATGACAGCCGAAGCAGTAATAGAATCCCTTGCGGTCATCGACGTGGAACGAGGCGGTCTTTTCCTGGTGGAACGGGCATGGTGCCCACATGTCGCCCTTGCCCTGATTGGACTTGCGCTGATCCCACATCACCTTGCGCCCGACAACCTGTGTCAGGCTCAGGCGGGTGCGCAACTCGTCCAGAAATCCGGGGGGCAGTGACATGGGTCAAATCTGACAGAAACCGACACGCACGCCAAGCACCCGGCGCGCGTTGTCCACAGGCAATTGCGGCGGCGGTGGATTACTGCTGCAGACAGAGCTCAAGCCAGGCCGCGCTCAGGTCCTTTTTGCGCACGTCGCGCATCTTCTGCTCGTAGACCCACGGGGTGATCAGCGGAATGGCGGCGTTGTAGTTCTCGGGCCATTCCGGGCCGGTCTTGGCGATGGCGGCGGGCACGTCGCGTTCCTTCACCCGATCCAGCCGCGCCTGTTGGACCGCGGCGACCACATCCGCCTGGTACTGGCAGCTTTGCTCTTTGGTCTCGGCGGCATGGACGGGCGCGGCCATCAAAATAGTGGCGGCAATGGCGAGGCGAAACATGCGTGTCTCCGTGAATCGTTAAAACTCGGGCGCAGTCTATCCGCGTGCGGCGACACCTTCCATGGCCGTTTTCAGATCGTGAACCAGTGTCTCGGCCATAGAGCGGAACACCATGATCTGAAACGTCTTTTCGCCCACTTTCGTGATCGAGGCGGACATGTGAAACAGCAGGCTGCGCACCGTGTGCCCGCGCTTGAACTGTGCCGGGCGCAGATCGACCGGCACCAGACGCGCCAGCACATCCTCGACCCCGTCGCCCTCAAGCCGCACCACGGCCCAGGCATCCGACTGATCCACAAGGGCCGCGTGTTCGGCCAGAGACGCATCCGGCGCGGGTCCCATCAGCATCGCCTGCGCATGCCCGAACCAGACCGCCCGCGCCCCGGCCTTTCCGGTTGCCCTGTTCGCCGCCGGATAGGTCATGCCATGCGCGGCTTTCAGCGCTGCCGACAGATCCTTGACCCGGCCCTTGTAAGGCGCGATCGAGGTCATCGCGCCGGGGTCTTCCTCGGTCAGGTTCACCGATCCGACCGTCAGCGGCAGCAGCCCCTCGCAGGGGGTATTGGCACTCAGCTTATCCACGCACGCGCCCTCCTTCGGGGTCAAAGAACACCGGGTTCACCACTTCGCAGAGCGTCGTTACCCCGCGCAGCCCGTCCACCATCTTGACGATCTCGCCATAGCGCGCCGGTCCGTCGGCCAGAAAGCCCAGCCCTAGCATGCTGCCCAGCGTCGGTGAGTAGCAGACCGAAGTGATATAGCCCTGGTCGTTCACACGAACCGGCTCGGCCTCTTCCTTGTAGAGATGCGCCCCGGCCAGCAATTCCCTGCTTTCGCCGATGGGCTTGAGCCCCACAAGCTGCTCTCGTCCGTCCTCTTCCAGACCGGGACGCTCGGACATGGTCTTGCCGATGCAGTCCTTCTTGGCCGAAACCATCCGGCCCATGCCGATGTCGAAGGCAGTCGTGCGCCCGTGAATCTCGGCATGGGTGATGAACCCTTTCTCGATCCTGAGCACATTCAGCGCCTCCATCCCGTAGAGCCCGCCACCCAACGCCTCAGCCCGCTCGGTCAGCACGTCGAAGAGGCTAGCGCCATACCGCGCGGGCACTGCGATCTCATAGGCATGCTCACCCGAGAACGAGATGCGGAACAGCCGCCCCTCGACTCCCAGCACCTTGACAGGGCCACAGGCCATGAAGGGCCAGTCCTCATCGGTCAGCGGTGCCTCGAGCAGCCCGTTCATCAACTCGCGCGATTTCGGGCCGGCGGCGGCGAACTGCGCCCATTGCTCAGTGACCGACGTGAACGCGACATCCAGATCGGGCCGCAGCCCCTGGGTCACAAATTCCAGATGCTTCATCACATCGCCCGCGCCCGCCGTGGTGGTGGTCATCACATAGTGATGCTCGTCCAGCCGCGCAGTGGTGCCGTCATCCATCACATGCCCGTCCTCGCGCAGCATCAGGCCATAGCGCGTGCGCCCCACCTTCAGCGTCGAGAACATGTTGGTATAGACGAAATCGAGAAACTCGCCCGCATCGGGCCCCTGAATGTCGATCTTACCCAAGGTCGAGACATCGGCCACGCCCACCGCCTCACGCACCATCCGCACCTCGCGGTCGCAGGATTGCCGCCAGGTGGTTTCACCGGCCTTGGGGAAATAGCTCGGGCGATACCAGAGCCCCGCCTCGATCATCGGCGCCCCGCGCGCGACGGTCGCCTTGTGCGAGGTGGTGAAGCGCTGCGGCTTGAACCCCATCCCTTCGGCACCGGCACCGAATGCGGCGATGGCGACCGGAGAATAGGGTGGGCGGAACGTGGTGGTCCCGGTCTCGGGTATCCCCCGCCCCGTCGCATCGGCCAGCACCGCCAGCGCGGCGACGTTCGAGTTCTTGCCCTGATCGGTCGCCATGCCTTGCGTGGTGTAGCGTTTCATGTGCTCGACCGAGCGGAAGTTCTCGACCGCCGCCTGTATCACATCCTTGACGGTCACGTCGTTCTGGAAATCCAGCCACGCGCGGCCCTTGCCCGGCACGGCCCAGAGCGGCGCGATCTCATTCGGCGCATCCTCGGCCTGAGGCGGGGCTAGATTGGGCACCGTGAACCCCAGTTCACCCAGCGCCTCGCCTGCGGCAGCCGCCCCTTCGCGCAGACAAGCCGCGGTCGAGAACGCGCCGTTGCAGGCCCCGGCCACGACCATGCCCGGCACTGCGCCCGGCGTCGGCACGAAAGCAGCAATGTCGCGCTGCCAGGTGGGGCGCCCGTTCATGTGACAGGTCAGATGCACGGACGGGTTCCACCCGCCGGTCATCGCCAGACAATCGGTCTGGATCTTCTCCTCGCCGCTCGGACGACGCACGGTGATGCTCTCCAACCCCTTGCGCCCGGAACTGCCACAAACCTGCGCCCCACGCAGGACCGGATAGTCGTCCGACAAGGGCGCATCGTGGCGGCTGTCGATCACGGCGGCCACATGCACACCTGCCTCCAATAGATCGCGCGCGGTACGGTGGATGTCGTCGGTATTGCCGAACACGGTCACGTTACGCCCCGCGCTCACACCCCACCGGTTGAGATAGGCCCGCACCGCGCCCGCGTTCATGATCCCGGGCCGGTCATTGTCACGGAACGCCACGGGCCGCTCCAGCGCCCCCGCCGCCAGCACCGAGCGCTTGGCCACGATGTGCCAGAACGTCTCGAGCGGCGCGCCATGGGGGCGGCGCCCTTCGTGATGCAGTACCCGCTCCAGCGCACCATAGGTGCCCTGATCATAGGCACCCGCCACCGTGGTTCGGGTCATCAGGCGCACATTGTCCATCGCCCCGAGTTCGGCCAGAACCTCATCGGCCCAGACAGGGCCGGGCTTGCCGTCGACCTCATAGGTCTCGGCCAGCAGACGGCCGCCCATGCGGCTGCCCTCATCGGCCAGGATCACATCCGCCCCAGCCCGGCCCGCCACCAGCGCCGCTATCAACCCGGCAGGCCCGGCGCCGATCACCAACAGATCGCAGAACGCATAGGCGCGCTCATATTTGTCCACATTGTCCTGACCCGAGAGCGCGCCCAGCCCCGCCGCGCGCCGGATCGCGGGCTCATAAACCTTTTCCCAAAAACTCTTGGGCCACATGAAGGTCTTGTAATAGAACCCCGCGCCAAAGAAGGGTGCGGCCAGATCGTTCATCCCCAACACATCGAAATTCAGCGACGGCCAGCGGTTTTGGCTGCGTGCGTCAAGCCCGGCATAGATCTCCTGCATGGTCGCCCGCACATTGGGCTCCTGCGAGGCGCCCTGCCCCACGGTCACCAGCGCGTTCGGCTCTTCGCTGCCCGCCGTCAGCACTCCGCGCGGGCGGTGATACTTGAACGAGCGTCCCATCAACCGGATGCCATTGGCCAGCAGGGCCGAGGCCAGCGTGTCGCCCTCATACCCGGAGTAGCGCACGCCATCGAACAGGAACGGCACCGATTTCGACCGGTCCAGCAGGCCCCTGCCATCCACCCTCATGACCGCGCCTCCGATGCCAGTTCGGAGCCCAGAACCTCATGAGTCACGGTATTGCGGGTCACCACCACCCAGGCGCCGCAGCCGCTCTCGTGATACCACAGGTCTCGCGTCACCCCCGCCGGATTCTCGCGCAGATAGACGAAATTGTCCCACGCTTCCTCCCCGGCATCCGGTGCCGGCCGGTCCAGATCCACGGCGGCACCACGATAATAGAACTCCCGGCGGTCCCGCTCGCCGCAATGCGGACAGGTGATCCTCATGGCCGCGCCCCCATCTTCATCTTTTTACAAATACTCAAATTCGACATCTGCCACGCGCCCCTAGTGCAGGTTGTGCTGAGAGCCCTTGCCCTCTTCATCGATGATCCCGCGCCCGGTCCGGAACCGATCCAGGCGGAACCGCGTGGCATTCTCGTGATACCGATCCGTAGCGATCAGATGCGCAAACACATTCCCCGAGCCCGGCACCGCCTTGAACCCGCCATAGTTCCAGCCGCAGTTCAGATAGAGCCCGTCGATATGGGTTCGGTCGATGATCGGAGAGCCGTCGGGCGACATGTCCATGATCCCACCCCAACTGCGCAGCACCTTGGCCTTGCCGATCATCGGCATCAGCGCCATGCCCGCCTCCATCACGTTTTCCACCGTGGGCAGGTTACCGCGCGCCGCATATGAGGCGTAGAAATCCAGGTCGCCGCCAAAGACAAGGCCACCCTTGTCCGACTGGCTGATATAGAAGTGGCCCATGCCAAAGGTCACCACATGGTCGATGCAGGGCTTCAGCCCCTCGGTGACAAAGGCCTGCAACACGTGGCTTTCGATCGGCAGGCGCATCCCCGCCATGGCCGCCACCTGACCCGACCGGCCCGCAACCACCATAGCCACCTTCTTGGCCCGGATCGCGCCGCGCGAGGTCTGCACGCCGCGGACCGCACCGTTCTCGATGTCGATACCGGTGACCTCGCAATTCTGGATCAGGTCGACGCCCCTCTGATCGGCGCCCCGTGCAAAACCCCACGCCACCGCGTCGTGGCGCGCGGTGCCGCCGCGCGGGTGGTAGAGCCCGCCATATAGCGGAAAGCGCAGATTGTCGTGGTTCAGATAGGGCAGCATCTTGCGCAACTCTTCGCGGTCCAGCAGGATCGCATCGTCCCCCTGGCTGATCATCATGTTCCCGCGCCGCGCCGCCGCGTCCCGCTGCCCGTCGGAGTGGAACAGGTTGATGATCCCCCGCTGCGAATGCATCAAGTTATAGTTCAGATCCTCTTCCAGCCCCTCCCACAGTTTCAACGAGTGCGAATAGAACTCGGAATTACCCTGCAGGAAGTAATTGGCCCGCACGATGGTGGTGTTCCGTCCCACATTGCCGCCACCCAGATAGCCCTTTTCGAGCACCGCCACATTGGTCAGCCCATGCTCCTTGGCCAGGTAATAGGCCGTGGCCAGACCATGCCCGCCGCCGCCGATGATGACGACGTCGTACTCGGCCTTGGGCTCGGGATCGCGCCAATGCGGCGTCCAGCCCTTGTTGCCGGTCAAGCCTTCCTTCAGAATTCGGAGCGCTGAAAACCGCATGTGCTCTCCCCTTGTCGCAGGCTGAAACTGAACCACCGGGAAATACCTATCAACCCGCCATGGGCCGGGCCATATCGCTTTTCGACAAATACTGTCCCACGCGCGACCGTTTTCGCCGTGCTTGAGACACGCAGCGCACGGTGGATGGCCTCGAGACCCAACCTGCAGGTTCAAAAACAAAACGCGCCCCAAATGGAGCGCGTCTCGGCTCTGTTTGATCGCGGAGACCCTACAGACCTTTGGCCCGATAGCTCTTGGCCACCTTGTCAATCGCCACGATGTAGGCCGCGGTCCGCAGATCCCCAACGTCCGACCGGTCATGCCAGACCTCGGCCATCGACTGATAGGCGATCCGCATCGTGTCATCAAGGCCCGAGCGCACCAACTCCAGCTCCCCAGCCCCGCGCAGATACTGAGCCTTGAAGTTCGGTGACATCGACCAAGCATCGCCCAGATAACGGTCCAATCGCTGTAGCTCGCTCACAATCAGTTCATGGCGTGCCTCTTCCTGGCGGCGCTGCATACGGCCAAAGCGGATGTGACTGAGGTTCTTGACCCATTCGAAATAGGACACAGTCACCCCGCCAGCATTGGCATACATGTCAGGGATAATCACGGTGCCCTTCTTGCGCAGAATCTCGTCGGCGCCAGCGGTGACAGGCCCGTTTGCCGCCTCGATGATCAGCGGCGCCTTGACCCGATCCGCGTTGGATAGGTTGATCACCCCTTCCAGCGCGGCAGGAACGAGAATATCGCATTCTTCCTCAAGCACGGTCCCGCCGTCAGGCACATGCGTGGCGTCGGGGAACCCGGTCACACCGCCATGCTTGACAATCCATTGCCGCACCGCCTCGACATCCAGGCCGTCCGTGTCGAACAGGGCGCCGTCCCGTTCGATAATGCCGATGATCTTGGAGCCATCCTCTTCGCTCAGGAACTTGGCGGCGTGGTAGCCCACGTTTCCAAGCCCCTGCACGATCACCCGCTTGCCGTCCAGCGAACCCTCAAGGCCCGCAGCCGCCACATCCTTGGGATGCCGGAAGAACTCGCGCAGCGCGTATTGGACCCCTCGGCCCGTGGCCTCAACACGCCCGGCGATCCCGCCCGCATTCAGCGGCTTGCCGGTCACACAGGCGCGCGAGTTGATGTCGGTCGTGTTCATCCGCGCATACTGATCCGCGATCCACGCCATCTCACGCTCGCCCGTCCCCATGTCGGGGGCTGGCACATTCTGAGAAGGGTTGATCAGATCGCGCTTGGCCAGTTCATAGGCAAAGCGGCGGGTGATCTGCTCCATCTCATATTCTTCGTACTCGCGGGGATCGATGCACAATCCGCCCTTTGAACCGCCAAACGGCGCTTCGACCAGCGCGCATTTGTATGTCATCAGCGCGGCCAGCGCCTCGACCTCATCCTGGTTCACAGCGGTCGCGAAACGGATGCCGCCCTTGACGGGCTCCATATGCTCGGAATGCACCGATCTGTACCCCACGAAGGTGTGCATCTGCCCACGTAAGCGCACCCCGAACCGGACCGTATAGGTCGCGTTGCAAACGCGGATTTTCTCTTCGAGGCCAGGCGGCAAATCCATAAGGGCCGCCGCCCTGTTGAACATCAGATCCACACTCTCGCGAAAGCTGGGTTCGGTTGTTCGGGTCATGCAATCCTCCCTGCCCGTTTCCGACTCACGTCATGGCGTTTTGTCGCACCCAGCTTATGACGGTTCAATTAAGAAGTGCCAATTTTTTCGGCAAAGGCTTTGGTCTGTTTACATTTTATTAGCGAGTCGGGCTTCTCATCGGCGAGGGCGTGTCATTGTCCCATGCTGAGAAACAGAAATCCGCCAGCGGCGCAAAGTATCCCCCGTTTCTGCACAATAATGGCTATATAGCAACAACTTCGCCCAAATCCTGCCATCTTCTATCTATAGTTTTCTCAGGTCAATTTATCTAAGGTCGGCTGCTCGGCCATCAGAGGGTTTGTCATGCGCATGGGTTCTTGGAAGTCGGTGGTTGAACAAAAGAAAACAGCCCCTTTTGCCAGATCGGAGATCGGAAAGTTCGCGTCCGGCGAGGATGGCAGCATGACGATCAACGCACTTTTCCTCTTTATCACCATCCTGGCGATCACCGGTCTGGGCGTCGACCTGATGCGCTTCGAGCGGAACCGGTCAATCCTGCAATACACCGTCGACAGGGCAGTGCTGGCGGCGGCTGACCTCGACCAGACGATTCCTCCGCAACAGGTGGTCGAGGCTTATTTGGACAAAGCCGGTCTGGGCGAATACCTCACTGGCGTGGATGTGCAGGAAAGCATCGGCTACCGGAAAGTGACGGCGACCGCCGAGATGGAGGTTCCAACGCATTTTGTGAACTTCACCGGCGTTCGGTCGTTCAGCGCACCGGCTGCAAGCGCGGCTGAGGAAAGCATCGGCGGCGTCGAGATCTCGCTGGTGCTGGACGTGTCAGGCTCAATGAACAGCAACAACCGGCTGCCGCGGCTGAAGGTTGCGGCCAAGGAATTCGTGGACCAGATGATCGAGAACTCCGAGGACGGCAAGCTCTCGATTTCCATTATTCCCTATGCATCGCAAGTTTCGGTGCCGGATAGCATTTTTGACCAGCTCAACGTGTCCACCGAGCACGACTATTCCAACTGCGTGAACTTCACGTCTTCGCAGTTCTCGAGCCGCACGCTTTCACCGACGGATCCGCTGACGCGCACGATGCATTTCGATCCCTGGTACAATTATGATGCCCGCATCAACGCATCTCCAGACATTTTGGGCGAAGGTACGAGTTCCGGTTCCTCATTGCCGGTCTGTGAAGCGCGCGAGTCCCGCGAGATTTTGCCGCTGCAAAAAGACGCAACCGTGCTCAAAAACTACATCGAAGGCTTCATTGCCCGTGGCAATACCTCGCTGGAAATCGGCATGAAATGGGGCACCGCCCTTCTGGACCCGAGCATGCGTCCTGTTGTTTCGCAGTTGGCGGCCAACAACGAAATCCCCAGTGTTTTCGGCGACCGCCCTGGCGCATATGGCACAAGCGAAACCCTCAAGGTCATCGTGCTGATGACCGACGGGGCAAACACCACACAATACTATATTCCTGAAGGTTATCGTGGGGACAACTCCACAGTCTGGTGGAACGAACAGGCAAAGAGGTACTCCACCTTTGACGAAAACAACAACCGCTACTATTGGGACAATGCCACTTCCGAGTTGGACGCGCTCAGCAATTGGCAGGACCACGCGTACGGTAACGGCACATACGAGCGTTGCATCAGCACAAACCAGTGGGGCAACTGCACTGACACTCGTGAAACGGAAGAAACTGGAACCGCCACTGAACTCTCCTTTGGGGAACTCTGGGCCTATACCTCGATTTTGAGCAACTATTATACGAACTTTCAGCCTTGGATGGGTTCGGCGGCGAACTATCCGTGGTACTATGATATTCGCAAAGGCATCGATGCCGGCGTCAAAAACTCGCGCACTCAGTCCATCTGCTCGGCAGCCAAGGACGCGGGCGTGATTGTATACACAATAGGCTTTGAAGCGCCGTCCGGCGGTGTCTACCAGCTGCAAAACTGCGCCAGCTCGGACAGCCATTACTATGAGACGGAACCAGGTGTAAGCATCTCGGATGTGTTTGCCTCGATCGCATCGTCGATCCGCAAGCTGAGGCTGACTCAATGATCCGCCGTGTGGCAAACTTTCTGCGCCGCTTCCGGCGCAACGAATCCGGCAACATCGTCGTTGAATTTGTCATTGTCTTTCCGATCGTCATGGTGACTGCGCTCTCTGGGATCGAGTTGGGCTTTGTCGCTCTTAACCACGCGATGCTTGAGCGGGCCGTGGACCTGACGGTCAGGGACATTCGCATCGGAACCGGCACGGCCTTTACCCATGACGCGATCAAGGACACCGTTTGCGTTCGAGCGGCTTTCATCCCGAATTGTGACGCCAACCTGAAGTTGGAAATGATACAGCTGGATCCGTTTGCCGGTGTAGCCCTGCCCGCCGATCCGGATTGCACGGACAAATCGGAAGAGGTCCGGCCGGTCCGTTCATTCGCAAACGGGCAGAGCAACGAACTGATGGTACTGCGCGCATGCGCAAAAATCTCGCCCGTTTTTCCGACCTCCGCACTTGGCCGGAGGCTTGGGGATAATGCAGACGGGCAATACGCGCTGACGGCCACGACCGTTTTTGTTCAGGAGCCGAGGTAAGACATGTTCATGGCTAAACTCCGCAACCACCTGAGGAAATTCGCACGAGATACCGAAGGGGTCATCGCGATTGAGACGATGCTCACCCTTCCCATCATCTTCTGGACCATTATCGGGTGTTACACCTTTTTCGATGCGTACCGGCAGAGCGCATCGAACCTGAAAGCCGCTTACACGATTGGAGACCTGATTTCCCGCGAAACCCAGGAGATCGACGAAACTTACGTGGATTCGATGCATCAGCTGATGCAGATCATGATCCGCAACACCGAAAACGTAAGCATGCGTCTGACCCTCATCGCCTTTGACGAGGAGGAAGACAGACACTTCGTCAGATGGTCGACCGTGCGAGGATTCGATACTGAATGGACCGACGGCAACATCCATCTGATGCGCGACCGGCTGCCGCCCATGCCCAACGCCGACACTCTGATCGTTGTTGAAACCAGCAACGACTTTCAGCCACCGCTGGTCTTTGGTGTCTTGTTCAATTGGGGCCTCATTGGTGAGATCGAGCTGAACAACTTCATCTTCACCCGTCCCCGTTTCACCAACGAGATTGCGGCCAGCGTTTAAACGCCGTCTCGTTCCGCCATCAAGGCGGCCAGAGTTTCCGACATGAACTTGGTTTGTGCGGCGGCGGTAACGCCGCCGACACCGATTCTGCGGCCCAGGCGCCACCAGAGACCGGGGGCCCAGGCGCCCTCCCCTGCGGTTCGGGTCCGAATCAGAAAGCCATTGGAGGGCTTGAAGGCAAACACGCCGCGATCCATCGCCTCGACATCGGTAACCTGGGCTATGACAACCCCGGCGCTTGAGCGAAGCTCTGTTGTAGTGAGTTCGATCCGGTGCGCGGTTGCCTGGTACATCCGCTGCGCTAGCCAAAGCGCCAGAATGCCCATCACGATCAGAAATACCTGCCACCCGAGTGCAGGTGGCGTCGCAAGCGCCACGTAGATCACCAGCACGCCCACGGTCACCAGCATCCCCACCCCGATCCAGCGGCGGGGCGCCGAAGCCTCGACCACTGCAAGTATCTCGTCCTGCATCGCACCTCTCCGTTTTGTTCTGACTGTCGGATACTGCAAATCCAGGGCAAGCGACAGGGCCTTGCTGCCACCATCTGGCCCTCACAAATTTGCACAGTCTCGGTGCCAGAGCGCGAATTGATCGCAGCAACGCACGATTTATCTTGGGGTAAAGCTACAGGAGGCCGATATGTCCCTCAGACCCATGATCGAAGCCCGCAAGGCTGTGCCCACGATGGAGGGCGCAGGCGTCAAACTTCACCGCGCCTTCGGGTTTCAGGATCCGGAAGAGCTCGATCCTTTCCTGCTGTTCGACGATTTCCGCAATGAACGGCCCGAGGATTACCTTAAAGGGTTTCCCTGGCACCCGCATCGCGGCATCGAGACCATCGCCTATGTCCTGTCCGGCACAGTTGAGCACGGCGACTCGCTGGGCAATACCGGCACGCTTGGAGCAGGCGACGTGCAGTGGATGACCGCAGGCTCGGGCATCCTGCATAAGGAGATGCCCAAAGGGAACGCGAACGGCCAGATGCATGGGTTCCAGCTCTGGGGCAACCTGCCCGCCAGCCAGAAGATGACCGCCCCGCGCTATCAGGATGTACGAGGCAGCGATATCCCAGAGGTGGTCGATGATGACGGCACCCGCGTTCGGGTGGTCGTAGGTGAGTTCTGGGGCAAGAGAGGGCCGGTGGACGGGATCGCGACGGATCCCCAATATCTGGATATCTCCGTGCCTGCCGGGGTAAGGAAGACCTTTCGGATCGACACCTATCGCCGCGCCTTCGCCTATGTGTTCGAAGGTCAGGCTGCCTTTTCCGATGCCTCGGCGCCAACCGGCGTGCTGCTCGAAAAAGAGGTGGCCGGACAAGAGGTCAACATCCGCGACATGTCCGGCGACCGGACGCTGGTGCGCTTTGGCACCGGGGATGAGATCACCGTGCAGGCCGGGCCCGAGGGTGTGCGGTTTCTGCTGATCTCAGGCGCGCCGATTGCCGAGCCGGTGGCGTGGCACGGACCGATCGTGATGAACACGAAAGAGGAATTGCGGCAGGCCTTTCGCGATCTGCGCAACGGAACGTTCATCCAGCCTGCGCATTGACCCGTGTGGGCGCGCTCAGCTCCGACCGCGCGCGCCCACGGTCTTACACACCATCTGCCAGTAGGCGTCAGCCACCTGCTCGCCCGACAAGCGCCCCTCGGGCCGGTACCAGGTGTTTACCCCGGTCAGCATCGCGATCACGCCCAGCGTCGCGATGCGCGGATCGGGCACATCGAACTGTCCCTGCGCCACACCATCCTGCAGGATCGCTTCCAACTCATTCTCGTATGCCCGGCGCAGCCCTTCGATGGCCGAGAAATTCTCCGGGTCCAGATTGCGCAGCTCCATATAGGCGATGAACACCTCATCGGGGCGCTGCAGGTGATAGCCGATGTGAAATCGGGTGAACGCCTCGAGCCGCCGCAGCGGATCGCCCGAGCGGTCCTGACCCGCCCATGCCGCGAGCAGCTCGTCCATATGGGTCTTCATCAGACGAAACAGCAGGCTCTGCTTGTCGGGTATGTAGTTATAAAGCGCCCCCGCCTGCACGCCGACCTCACCCGCGATCTGGCGCATCGAGACGGCGGCATAGCCATATTGTGCAAACAGCCGTAGCGCCGCAGCCTGAATACGCGGGCCGGTTATATCGGAATGGGAACCTTGGGTACGTGCCATGCCGCCAAGCTATCTGAACATACGTTCAGATAGAACCCCGCTTGATCCGCCGCACCGAAACGGGCATCAAACACTCAGGCCATATCCAAAGAGACCCCGATGCCCGTTTTGTCCCGCGCTATATTGCTGATTGCCCTTGCCGGATGCACGCAGGTGCCCGAGCTGGACGAACGGCTGACCCCGGACCTGCGCAACGCGCCCTATCCCCGGCTGATCCCTTTGGATGACGCGCTTGGACCACCGCCCAATCCACAGCAGGAGGCCGCCGATTTGGAGGATCAGCTGACCGCGCGCCGCGACCAGTTGGCGGCGCGCGCCCGGCTTTTGCAGGCTCCGGTGGTCGATGACGCCGCCCGCGGCCGTCTGGAACAGGATATCGACGGCTGATCCCACATCGGCGCATTGCGCCCCTGCCCCGAACCGGCTAAGGCACGCGGCAACGGACGGGCCGGTGGCGGCCGGATTTTCGAGCAGAAAGGGACCCTCAGAATGACACAGGCGCTGCGGCTTGGGATTGCAGGTTTGGGGACCGTTGGCGTGGGGGTGGTCCGGATCATCCGGCGCCAGGCCGATCTGCTTGCGGCGCGCACGGGCCGCCGGATCGAGATCGTGGCGGTCTCGGCCCGCGACGCGGACAAGGATAGGGGCGTCAGCCTGTCGGGATATGCCTGGGAAACCGACCCCGTGGCGCTGGCCAAACGCGACGATATCGACATCTTTGTCGAACTGATGGGCGGCTCGGAAGGGGCCGCAAAGGACGCGACCGAGGCGGCGCTGGCCAGCGGCAAGGATGTCGTCACCGCCAACAAGGCGCTGCTGGCCGTTCACGGGCAAGCACTGGCCGAACAGGCCGAGGCGGCGGGCCGCGTGATCCGGTTCGAGGCCGCCGTTGCGGGTGGCATCCCGGTGATCAAGGCGCTGACCGAAGGGCTGGCCGGAAACGGCATCACCCGGGTCATGGGCGTCATGAACGGCACCTGCAACTATATCCTGACCCGGATGGAATCGCAGGGGCTGGGCTATAATGCGCTGTTCGACGAATGCGCCAAGCTGGGGTATCTCGAAGCCGATCCCAATCTGGACGTCGGCGGCATCGATGCGGCGCACAAGCTGACGCTGCTGGCCTCGATCGCCTATGGCACCAGGCCCAATTTCGACGGCATCGAAGTTGAAGGCATCCAGCGGATCGAACTGGAAGATATCCGGCAGGCCTCCGACATGGGCTATCGTATCAAGCTTTTGGGCGTGGCGCAGCGTTCGCCCCGTGGGCTTGAGCAGCGCATGCAGCCCTGTCTGGTGCCTGCCGACTCGCCGCTGGGGCAGCTTGAGGGCGGCACCAATATGGTGGTGGTCGAGGGCGACGCGGTCGAACAGATCGTGCTGCGCGGCCCCGGCGCGGGCGAAGGTCCCACCGCCAGCGCCGTGCTGGGCGATATCTGCGATCTGGCGCGCGGGCTGCACATTCCGACTTTCGGCCAGCCCGCCGATACGCTGGAAGCGGCGCAACCGGCCCGCACCGGCCTGCCCGCGCCATATTACCTACGCACGGCGCTGCTGGACAAACCCGGCGCGCTGGCCAAGGTCGCGGCCATTCTGGGTGAGGCCGGCATCTCGATCGATCGGATGCGCCAGTATGGGCACACCAACAGCACGGCACCGGTGCTGATCGTGACCCACAAGACAACCCGTGCGGCGTTGGATGAGGCGCTTTCGGCGCTGAAGGAAACGGACGTCGTCGCGCTTGAGCCCGTCGCCCTGCGCATCGAAGAGCTCTGAGCCTTCCTCTTGCAGAGGCCGGGCGGGACGGGCTATGCCCGTTGAAACGTCTTCAATGACCAAGGGATAGTGAAATGAGCTCTGACGACACCACCTTCCATGACCGCATGCTGTCGCTGGGTCTGGCCCGCGTTGCCGAACAGGCGGCGCTGGCCTCGGCCTCGCTGGTGGGCCGTGGCGATGAAAAGGCCGCCGACCAGGCCGCCGTGAACGCCATGCGCGAACAGCTGAACCTGCTGGACATCGCAGGTGTGGTGGTGATCGGCGAAGGCGAGCGTGACGAGGCGCCGATGCTATTTATCGGCGAAGAGGTCGGCACCGGCAAAGGCCCCGGCGTCGATATCGCGCTGGACCCGCTCGAGGGCACCACGCTGACCGCCAAGGACATGCCGAACGCGCTGACCGTGATCGCCATGGGCCCGCGCGGCTCGATGCTGCACGCGCCGGATGTGTACATGGACAAGCTGGCCATCGGTCCGGGCTATGAGCCGGGCGTGGTGATGCTGGACATGTCGCCCCGTGAACGGGTCGAGGCGCTGGCCAAAGCCAAGAGCTGTGATTCTTCCGACATAACCGTTTGCATTCTGGAGCGTCCGCGTCACGAAGCGATGATCTCTGAGGTGCGTGAAACCGGCGCCTCGATCCGGCTGATCACCGACGGCGACGTGGCCGGTGTCATGCACTGTGCGGAGGCTGAAGAGACCGGCATCGACATGTATATGGGCCAGGGCGGTGCGCCCGAGGGCGTTCTGGCCGCTGCCGCGCTGAAATGCATGGGCGGGCAGATTTTTGGCCGCCTCCTCTTCCGCAACGATGACGAGCGTGGCCGCGCCGCCAAGGCGGGCATCACCGATCTGGACCGAGTCTATGCCCGCGACGAGATGGTGACGCAGGACGTGATCTTTGCCGCCACCGGTGTGACCGGCGGCTCGCTGCTGCCGCGTATCAAACGCGAGCCAGGCTGGGTCGAGACCACGACGCTGCTGATGCGGTCCAAGACAGGGTCGGTCCGACGCATGTCTTATCGCACGCCGCTTGCGCCGCACCAGTAAGCGGCTTGCGCCGCTGCCTCCGGCGGGAGTATTTATAAAAAGATGAAGGGCCGGGTCCGCGATGGGCCCGGTCTTGGTACATTGGGGGACGCGGTGAGTTTTCTTGGGGTTGAGCAGTCACTGACCGGGCGGCGCTGGGTCGGGCCGTCGGTTGAGCTGGAGCGCGCGTCCGAGATGATGGCACAACAGACCAGCCTGCCGCGCGCGGTCTGTCAGGTGTTGGCCCGAAGGGGCGTTCCGGCGATGGAGGCCAAGGGGTTCCTGGCGCCGACGCTGAAGGAGTTGCTGCCTGATCCGCGCGGAATGAGGGATATGGAGGTCGCCGCCACGCGATTTCTGCAGGCGGTGCAGCGTAAGGAACGGGTCGCGGTCTTTGCCGATTATGACGTGGATGGCGGCAGTTCGGCGGCGTTACTGCTGGTCTGGCTGCGGCAGATGGGGCTGCAGGCGACGCTCTATGTGCCGGACCGGATCGACGAGGGTTATGGCCCCAATGTGCCCGCCATGCAGGAGCTTGCGGCGCGCCACGATCTGATCATTTGTGTTGATTGCGGCACGCTGAGTCATGAGCCCATCGCCGCCGCAGAGGAAGCGGATGTCATCGTTCTGGATCACCATCTGGGCGGCGAGACCTTGCCCGACTGCGTGGCCGTAGTGAACCCCAACCGGCAGGACGAAAGCGGCGATCTGGGCTATCTCTGCGCCGCCGGTGTCGTGTTCCTGATGCTGGTCGAGGCCGGGCGGCAACTGCGTGAGACCAGGGCGAAAGGGCCCGATCTGATGGCCCTGCTGGATCTGGTGGCGCTGGCCACGGTGGCCGATGTGGCGCCGCTGATCGAGGCGAACCGGGCGTTGGTGCGGCAGGGGCTCAAGGTGATGGCGCAGCGGCATCGGCCCGGGCTGGTGGCGCTGTCGGATGTGTCGCGGATGGATGCGGCACCAAGCTCTTACCATCTGGGTTTTCTGCTGGGTCCGCGCGTCAATGCGGGCGGGCGGATCGGCCAGGCGGATCTGGGCGCGCGGCTGCTGTCCACCGACTCGATGGTCGAGGCCGAAGCGCTGGCGCAACGGCTGGATGAGCTGAACACAGAGCGGCGCGAGATTGAAAACGCCGTGCGCGCCGCCGCACTTGAGCAGGCCGAGCAACGGGGGCTGGAGGCGCCGCTGGTCTGGGCGGCTGCTGACGGCTGGCACCCGGGCGTCGTCGGCATCGTCGCCTCGCGGCTCAAGGAGGCGGCCAACCGCCCCGCCATCGTCATCGGCTTTGACGGAGATGAGGGCAAGGGTTCGGGTAGGTCGGTCTCGGGTGTCGACTTGGGCGCGTCGATCCAGCGGCTGGCCGCCGAAGGGCTGCTGGTCAAGGGCGGCGGGCACAAGATGGCTGCCGGGCTGACCGTGATGCGGGACAAGCTGGAACCGGCGATGGAGCGTCTGTCAGAGCTGCTGGCCAAGCAAGGCGCCGGTCAGGGTGGGCCCGCTGACCTGAAACTCGACGGGGCGCTGATGCCCAAGGCCGCCACCGTCGACCTGATCGAACAGATCGAACAGGCCGGCCCGTTTGGTGCCGGCGCCCCTGCCCCGCGCTTTGCTCTGCCCGACCTCCAAGTGCGCTTTGCCAAGCGGGTGGGAGACTCGCATCTGAAACTCTCGCTGTCGGACGGGATGTCCGGCGGACTGGACGCCATCGCCTTTGGCGCCTTCGACGGCCCGCTAGGAGAGCGTCTGTCCAATCATGGCGGCGCGCGGTTCCATTTTGCCGGGCGGCTTGAGATCAACACATGGGGTGGCCGGCAAAGCGTTCAACTGCGTCTTGAGGATGTCGCAGACGCCGGAAATGGCTGAAAACATGGGCCCTCAGGAACCGCGCAAAAAACTTTCACCAAACCGCATTTTTCCGCTTGCGGGGTTGGGCGGTAATACGTAAAAGGCGCTCCACAAGCCAGCGTGGCCCGTTCGTCTATCGGTTAGGACGCCAGGTTTTCAACCTGGAAAGAGGGGTTCGATTCCCCTACGGGCTGCCACTTTTCTCCGCCTATCATGATAGCCTCACAGATCACGCTGTTTTTACGCGATGTTGCTGCCTCCATTGCGCGGGCAAGAAAAAACCCCCGGACCGATCCGGCCCGGAGGTTCTATTGCGCGTGCCGACCGGGTTAATCGCTCGGACTTTGCAGTGAGTTCGGATCGAAGGCCCCTCCGAAACCGCCATTGCCGCCGGACGGCTGCTCATCAGTATCGGTCTCTGGTGCGTCGTCCTCTCCCTCACCGCTTAGCGTGTTCGGAGCGAAGACATTGCCGAAGCCGCTGTTGTTGGACGGTTTCGGAGCAGACTGCTGCGCTTCGCCCTGTTCGGCCTGTTCGGCCTCACGTTGCTTGCGCTGCTCCTCGCGCTTTTTGCGCAGTTCCTGAATGCGCTTCTCGGCCTCAAGGCGCTTCTGCTCCTTGACGTCGGCGATGCACTGCGCAGGGCTGTAGACCGTCGCCGTGCCCACGACCGAGATCGTGGCGATGGCAAAGACCACCAGCACCACCGCAGCCGCGTTGCCGGTGAAGAAGCCGGGCAATCTGACCTTGCCGGTCATCTCACCTACCGTCGCCTGACGGCGCGCGGCGGCGACGACCTCCTTGCGCTTGATGCCCGCTTCGTTGAGCAGCGCAAAGAACACCGTCAGCACCACGATGATGAAGGCAAGCGCCGAGATCGCCGGGGTGATGCCGTAGCGCACCTTCTGCGCCAGTTCGATGGTAAGCGTCGGGTATTCGCCAAAGGTGAAGGTCGTGGTGTTGTAGTTCTCGAACGACGCCAGGAACGCCAACACCGCAGCCGAGGCAATCGCCGGACGCATGAAGGGCAGCAAGATCTTGCGGAACGCCTGCGCGTGGGTCGCGCCCAGATCCAGCGCCGCCTCGGTCAGCGCCACGTCATAACGCTGCAGCCGCGCCACCAGCACCAGCATGCAGTAGCTGGCGATGAAGGTGGACTGGCCGATCACCGTCAGGAAGATGCCGTTGGACAGGAAGCTATCCGCCCCCAGCCCCAGGAACCGGTTGATCCGGTCCCAGAACACCAGCGTCGAGATACCCAAGACCACGCCCGGGATCAGGATCGGTGCGATAATGATCGTGTAGTAGGTGGCGCGCAGCTTGGGCCAGATCTGGGTGAGCATCAGCGCCCCCGCCAGACCCATCGCTACCGACAGCACCACCGTGCCCAGCCCGATGATCAGCGAGTTCTTGATGCCATTCAGGATGCGCTGATCCTGAAACAGCGCGCTGAACCAGTCGAAGGTCAGGCATTCCCACGGCGTCGCCCGCGGGAACTCGGATGAGTTGAACGCGGTGACCGACATGATCACCAGCGGGCCCAGCAGATAGGCGAAGAAGATCGCGAGATAGACCCAGACGCTTACACGGAGGAAGGAAGTGTTCATTTCCCGATATCCCCCATGTTCACCTTGAACAGCCGCATCGCGGCGAGCACGAACAGGATACAGGTCACCAGCAGCACGATGGCGTAGGCAGCACCCTGCGGCCAGTCATTGTTGTCATTGAACTGCTGATAGATCAGCTGAGTGAACCACAGCGACGATGGCCCACCAAGGATCTGCGGCGCCGCCAGTGCGCCCGCGCTCAGCATGAACACCATCGTGCAACCCGAGCTGATGCCCGGCTTGGCGTAAGGCACGACCACCCGCCAGTGGATGCGCCACCAGGGCGCGCCCAGATCCCGTGCCGCCTCGATCTGGTTGTGATCCAGACTTTCGATCACGTTGTAGATCGGGAAGATCATCAACAGGATGTAGGCATAGCCCAGACCGGCATAGAGCGCGATGTCGTTGCGGATGAAGTCGAAGGGTGTGTCGAAGACACCCAGACCCACCAGCACCGTGTTCAGCACGCCGGTCTCGCCAAAGATGATGCGCAGCGCGAAAGCGCGCAGGATCTCGTTGATCCAGTAGGGGATGATCAGCATCAGCGCGAAGACGCGGATGTGATTGCCCTTGGTCTGACCCAGATAATAGGCAATGGGATAGCACAGGATCAGGTTGAAGATCGTCACACAGACCGCCGCGATCAACGTGCGGAAAAAGATCCTCAGATCCACCACGTTATAGTCCTGGCTGCCCCCCTCGGGGCCGTAGACAAGGTATTTGTAGTTCTCCAGCGTGTAGACGTCCTTGGGCCCGCCGATCTCGGGCGGCGGCAGGTTGGGACGGAACGAAAAGTCGAGCATCGACAGCTGCGGCAGGATGATCAGGCCGATGGTCCAGAAGAGGACCAGACCGAGGATCGCCAGCCCCATGCCGGTGCCGTTGCGGTTAAGAAACTCCTTGAGGAAGCCGGGCATTGTCAGGCCTCCTTATTCTGCGGCCAGTTCGCCCGCCGGAACGATCACCGCGTTGCGGGTCTCGTATTCCAGCGTGATCGCCTGACCGGTATGGGATTCGAAGGATTGGCCCAGGTTCGGGATCGACACCTTGATCTCCTTGCCGCCCTCGCCCTCGGTGAAGATGTTGAAGACGTTGCCCTCGAACTCTTCATGGGTGACCGAGGCGGTCACGAAATGATCACCGGTGGCGCCGTCGGGCGCGATGGCGAAAGCCTCGGGACGGATGAACATCATCGCCTCGTCCCCCTCTTTCATCTTGCCCTGATTGGCGGTCGAGATCCGCGCCACCAGATCGCCCGAACGGTTGGTGGTGATCAGCGCCTCGCTTCCCATGACCTGTTTAACCTTGCCGCGGAAGACGTTGTTTTCACCAACAAAAGAGGCCGCGAATGCGGTCGAGGGGTCGTTGTAGATGGTCTTGCCATCGGCGATCTGGTCGATCACACCGGCGCGCATCACGGCAATGTCGTCCGACATGGTCAGCGCTTCGCCCTGGTCATGGGTGATGTAGATAAAGGTGATGCCGACACGTTTCTGAATCTCGCGGAGTTCGGTGCGCATGTGCTGGCGCAGCTTGAGATCCAGCGCCGAGAGCGGCTCGTCCAGCAGAAGCACGTCCGGTTCGGCACAAAGCGCCCGGGCAATCGCCACCCGCTGACGCTGACCGCCCGACAACTCGCTGGGCAGCTTGTCGCCCTGATCCGGTAGCGCGATCATGTCCAGCAGCTCGTCGGCGCGCTTGCGGCGCTCGGCGCTGCTGGCGCCCTTGATCTCCATTGAGAAGGTGATGTTCTCCCACACCTTCATCAGCGGGAAAAGCGCCAGGTTCTGAAAGATCAGCGCAGTCGGGCGCTTGTTTGGCCCGATGCCCTTCATGTTGTTGCCGCCGATCAGGACATTGCCCTCGGACGGCTCGAGAAAGCCCGAGACCGCACGCAGGATCGTCGTCTTGCCGCAGCCCGAGGGCCCGAGGAACGAAAAGAAATCGCCCCCGTTGATGTTCACATTCGCGTCGCGCACGGCGACAAAATCTCCGAACCGGATCCAAAGGTTTTCCAGATCGACTCCGACCCCAGCACTCATCTTTGGGTTCTCCCTCGCAATGCGGTTCCGCTTGGTGCGACCGCATCTGTTTGTTGTCTTTGCGCGCGGCACATACAAAGAGGGCCCCCTGCGCACGCACAGGGGGCCCGCGTTCACCGCCGGTCAGGCGCTCTTGAACTTGTTGACGAACTCGGTCCGGACCTCGGCATACCAGGGTGCCTCGGCCGGCCACGGATTCAGGTTGGCCAGCGAGTCGCCGGGATAGGCCTCGGCAAAGTTCTTCTTGTAGACGTCGCCCGCGAAGGTATCAGCGCCCAGAACCGGCGAGTTGTAGCCGTGGCTGTCAATGGCCACGCCTGCGGGCTCCTTGCGATAGGCAAACTCAAGGAACGCATAGATCTGGTCCGTGTTGGCGGCACCGGTCGGCATCGAGATACCGTCGACCCACGCCATCGCACCCTCGACCGGGGCCTGATAATGCACCGGCTCACCGGCGGCCTTCAGTGCCAGTGGCGGGCCGTCCCAAGTCTGGCCCACGATCACGCCTTCGTTCAGCAGACCATTCTTCTGGGTGTCGGCATCGTTCCAGATTAGCTTGATGCGATCCTTGCGGGCAATGCACCAATCGGCCACCTGACCCCAGACCTTGCGCATGGTTTCCTCGTCGCCGTAAGCGGCCCAGATCGAGCCCGGCTCCATTTCGCCCGAGCGCTCCATGTAAAGGCCAGCGCCCAGCATCATCGAATGCGCGCGGCCCATGGTCTTGCCCGCGTTCTCTTCCGACCAGACGTCGCCGTAAGACGGTGCGTCGCCCTCGGGCAGCCACTTGTCGGTGCGATAGGCGATGCCCTCGGTGCCCCAGATATGCGGCAGCCAGTGCACGCCGTTGCCGCCGAAGTTCCACGCGTCGGTGCCGATCTTGGCCATTGCCGGGTTCACCGCGTCGACATTGACCTTGCCCATGTCGAAGGGCTGCAGTAGCTCCAGCGGTTCCCACTGAAGCGAGCGGTTGTTGGTCGGCGACACGATGTCGAAACCCTGACCCTTGGTGGCCTTCATCTTGTTGATGATTTCCTCGTTCGAACCGATGCCTGTGTAGTTCACCTTAATGCCGGTTTCGCTCTCGAACTCGGAAATGAAAGACGGCGGAAGGTAGTCCGACCACATCAGGATGTTGATCTCACCCGAGGATGCCAGCGCGCTCTTGGAATAAAGCGGTGCGGCCAGTGCCGCAGCGCCAGCCCCCTTCAGAACCGAGCGGCGGGTTACAGTTGATTTTACAGCCATTAGTTACTCTCCCGTTTTTGGACTGATTTGGCGTTGTTTTTCTTGGTTATACGTGAAGTCTTTGCGGTGCTTTCTACTCTCCTAAAGTGACAGTTTCATATTTTGGTAGGTCCAGATGCGATCACCCGTTTTTTGCCGGAGTCTTGGGACCGGCGCAGCCGCCGAATTGGCGCGCTTTGTCTTTGCATGGTCCTAAAACCATTGCTGAAACGCAGTTTCAGGCCTTTTGTGCCGACGGGTCATCTCGCAGGTCAATCTCACGTCTGCTTCCCCCTGATGTGACTGCGCGACCGCCGTTTCCTGTCGCTCCCGGCGCATTGGCCTGACAGCAAAGCAGGTGGTCCGGCATCACCGTACCAATCTAGCACATTTTTCGGCCGTATCGCGGTCCGGCGCGACCTCCTGCGAGGTAACAGCGACCGGCCCCCGAGCCTCAGACCGCCATGCCGATCAGTGCGACGCCCAAGGCCATCAGAACTGCTGCTCCCAGCCGCCGCATCCAGTTGCCTTCCTTGAGGAAGATGAACCCGATCAGCGCAGCAAAGATCACCGAGGTTTCCCTGAGCGCCGACACCGCTCCGAGCGGCGCGAAGTTCTTGGCATATAGCACCAGCCCGTACGCCGTCATCGACACCAGTCCGCCGACAATGCCGGTCATCCAGACCTTGGCGGGCAGTTGCGCCAGAACGGCGCGTTTCCGGATACCCACGAAACCGGCGATGAAGAGGTGCAAAAAAGCGCCCCAGGCCCAATAGCTGAGCGTATTGCCCGACAGCCGTACCCCGATTCCGTCCACCACCGAATAGATCGAGATGCAGAACCCGGTGCCCAGCGCAAAGCCCAGTGCCACCCGGCCGACGCCCGAGCGCAGCGCCTTCCAACTGCTCAGTTGGATGCCTAGGGCGATCAGGGCGATCCCACCCCAGGCCTGCCATGGCAGCACCTCGCCCACCAGGACCATCGCCCAGAGCGATACCAGCGCGGGCACGATGCCGCGTGCGATGGGATAGACGACACTCAGATCTCCATGCTGATAGGCCTTGCCCAGCATGAAGTAGTATCCGAAATGCACCACGGTCGAGAGCAGGATGTAGGGAAAGCTCTCGGCACTGGGCAGCGGCAGCAGTATCACCATGATCCCGGCGGGGATGACATGGCCAAAGGCTACAAGCCCCAGCGTGGTGGTCCGGTCGGCCGCCGTTTTCACGATGGCGTTCCAGACGGCGTGCAGCAGCGCCGCCGACAGGATGATGGCGATGACGAAGAATGTCACGTGCGGGCCTTTCGCGCGAGGAAGGACCGGCCGTCAACGCGGGCCGGTTGGTCAGATCGTATGTCAGGCCGCCGGTCACAGCGCCGCGTCGAAGAGGCCGGTCAGGTTCTCTTCGGTCAGTTCGATCGGGTTGCCGCCGCAGGACGGATCAATGATCGCGCCTTTGACGAGTTCCGGGATCGCCCTGGCTGTCACGCCCAGATCCGAGAGCTTGCGCGGGATGCCGAGGCTGTCGTTGAACTCCTGCACGAAGGCGCGGAAGCCATCAAAGCCACCGCCGATCCCCAGATAGGCCGCTGCAGTGTCGAAGCGGGCGGCAATGGCAGACGCATTGAAGTCGAGCACCGCAGGCATGCAGACCGCGTTGGTGGTGCCGTGATGAGTGTTGAAATGCGCGCCTACCGGATGGCTCATGGCGTGGATTGCGCCAAGGCCTTTCTGGAAGGCGGTAGCCCCCATTGCCGCCGCGCTCATCATCTGGGCGCGGGCCTCGATATCAGTGCCGTTGGCATAGGCGCGCGGCAGGTAGTCTTTGACCAGCCGCATCCCCTCCAGCGCAATGCCCTGAGACATCGGGTGGTAATGCGGGCTCGAGAACGCCTCGACGCAATGCGCAAAAGCGTCAAGCCCGGTGCCGGCAGTGATGAATTTCGGCATCCCCACCGTCAGCTCCGGATCGCAGATCACCACGGTCGGCAAAACCTTGGGATGGAAGATGATCTTCTTGGCGTGGGTTTCGGAATTGGTGATCACGCTGGCGCGGCCCACCTCCGAGCCCGTGCCGGCTGTTGTCGGCACCGCGATGATCGGTGCGATGGCGTCGGCGTCGGCGCGGGTCCACCAGTCGCCGATATCCTCAAAATCCCACACGGGCCGCGTCTGGCCGGCCATGAAGGCCACCATCTTACCTAGATCCAGACCCGAGCCGCCGCCGAACGCGACTACCCCGTCATGGCCGCCCGCCTTGTAGGCCGCGACCCCTGCGTCGAGGTTCTGTTCGTTCGGGTTCGGGTCCACATCGCTGAACAGACCCCGGCCCAGGCCAGCGGCCTCCATGATATCCAGAGTCGCCTTGGTAATCGGCAGATCGGCCAACCCCTTGTCGGTGACCAGTAGGGGGCGCTTCATGCCCGCCGCTGCACAGGCCTCGGGCAGTTCCCGGATGCGGCCTGCGCCGAACTTGATCGCGGTCGGGTAGGACCAGTTTCCAACAAGGCTCATGGTGTCACCTTCTTCAGATGGTAGGATTTGGGACGGGTCAGGTTGTGATAGCCGATGACGGACAATCCACCGCCGCGCCCGGTATTCTTGCAGCCGGTCCAGCAGAGGCCCGGGTCCAGATAATCGGCCCGGTTCATGAACACGGTGCCGGTTTCAATCTGGTCGCCGACCCGTGCCGCACGATCCACGTCGCGGGTCCAGAGGCTGGCCGTCAGGCCGAACTCGCTGTCATTCATCAGCGCAATCGCCTCTTCGTCCGAGGACACTTTCATGATGCCCACAACCGGGCCAAAGCTCTCATCCCGCATCACCCGCATGTCATGGGTGACGTTTGTCAGGATCTGCGGAGTCAGATAGGCCCCGCCATCATCCTCGGCGAATGTGTCAATATGGGCCACGGCGCCGGCCTCGACCGCCTCTGCGATCTGGGCCCTCACCTCATCGGCAAAGCGCACATTGGCCATCGGGCCAATCGTGGTGTCGCTGTCCAGCGGATTGCCTAGCTTATAGCCCTTCACGATCTCCACCGCCTTGGCGAGGAAATCGTCATGGAGGCTTTCATGCACGTAGATCCGCTCGATCCCACAGCAGCACTGACCCGAGTTGAACATCGCCCCATCGATCAGCGTATCGACCGCTGCATCCAGATCGGCGTCTTCCATCACATAGCCCGGGTCCTTGCCGCCCAGCTCGGTGCCCACACCGATAAAGGTGCCCGCCGCCGCACGCTCCATCGCCTGACCGCCCCCGACCGAGCCGGTGAAGTTCACGAAGTCGAACGCATTGCCCGCAATCAGCTCATTGGTCACGCCATGGGTCAGGAACACGTTCTGGAACACATCTTGGGGCACGCCCGCCCCATGGAAAGCCTGCGCCATGCGCTCGCCCACCAGCAGGGTCTGCGTGGCGTGTTTCAGGATCACCGTGTTGCCCGCGATCAGCGCCGGCGCCACCGTGTTGATCGCTGTCATGTACGGGTAGTTCCAAGGCGCTACTACAAAGACCACTCCATGCGGGATTCGCTTGATATAGCGCTTGAACGTCTCATCCTCACCCACGGCGATATCGGCCAAAGACGTTTCAGCAATCTCCGCCATGTGACCGGCACGTTCGTTGAAGCCGCCAAACTCGCCGCCGTAGCGCACCGGGCACCCCATCATATGGGCCAGTTCCGGCACGATCTCGCCATTCATCGCGCCCACAGCGGCCACGCCCGCCATCACCAGATTGATCCGCTCCTGCAACGGACGCGCGGCCCATTCCGCCTGCGCCGCCCGCGCCCGCACCGCAGCCTCGAACGCCGCCTCACGCGACAAGGTTCCGCGCTCGGCAAACACCGACCCGTCGATCGGTGAGATACATTTCAGTGTCTGGGCCATCCCAACCTCTTGACTGTTCGCAGGGCACGCCCTGCTTCATCTTTTTCCAAATACTCTCGCCGAAGGCCTCCGGGCGCGCCGCGCCCGGACCCGCCGGTTCACGCCCGCTCAAATCCGCGGGCCACTTCCCAATCGGTCACCACGCGCTCGAATTCCTCGATCTCCACCTCGGCGGCGCGGGTGTAGTGATCGACCACGTCATCCCCCATCGCTGCCCGCAGCATGGCCGAGCCGTCCAATGCATCGCGCGCGTCCTTCAGCGTGCCGGGGATCATTCCCGTCTCGCCCTGATAGACATCGCCCTTGGCGGGCGGCTGCAACTCCAGCCCCTCCTCGATCCCCGCGATCCCTGCAGCCAGCATCCCGGCCATGGCGAGATAGGGGTTCATGTCCGAGCCCGGAATCCGGCACTCGATCCGCACCGCCTTGGTGCCTTCGCCGCACAGGCGGAACCCGGCGGTGCGGTTGTCCACCGACCAGATGATCCGCGTCGGCGCGAAGGTGCCCTTCATGAACCGCTTGTAGCTGTTGATGTATGGCGCCATGAAATAAGTGTAATCGGCGGCGTATTTCAGCAGACCGGCCACATAGCGCTTCATCAGCGCTGACATGCCCAGATCGTCGCCCTCGTCGTAGAAGGCGGGCTTGCCGTCCCGCCACAACGACTGGTGTACGTGCGAAGAACTGCCCACCTTGTCGTGATGCCATTTCGGCAGAAAGGTCGCGGCGTGCCCATGCTGCCAGGCGATTTCCTTCACCGCGTTCTTCGCGATCGAGTGATACTCGGCCGTGTCCATCGCAGGCGCGTATTTGATGTTCAACTCTTCCTGCCCGGTCTCGGCTTCACCTTTCGAGTTTTCGACCGGTATCCCCGCATCCCACAGATGGTTGCGGATCGGGCGCATCACATGCTCTTCCTTGGTGGTCTGCAGGATGTGGTAATCCTCGTTATAGCCCGAGATCGGCTCCAGATCGCGAAAGCCTTCCCCACGGATCTGATCAAAGCTTTTTTCGAACAGGAAAAACTCCAGCTCGGTCGCGGCCATGGCGTCATAGCCCGTGCCCTTCAACCGGTTCACCTGGCGTCTCAAGATCGCGCGCGGAGAATGCGGCACCTCTTCATGCGTATGATGATCCAGCACGTCGCACATCACCATCACCGTGCCCTCTAGCCACGGCACCGGGCGCAGGGTTTCGAGATCGGGTTTCATGACGTAATCGCCATAGCCCCGCTCCCAACTGGTTGACGCATACCCGTCGGGCGTGCCCATCTCCAGATCGGTGGCCAGCAGGTAGTTGCAGCAATGGGTCTCTTCCCAGGCACCGGCCACGAAATGACCGGCGTGAAAGCGTTTGCCCATCAGGCGGCCCTGCATGTCGACCATGCAGACCAGAACCGTATCCACCTCTCCGGCGGCCACCTGCGCCCTGAGGTCCTCAAAACCGAGAGTTCCGCTCACGATGCCTCCTCCTTGATCGCGATTTCTTTCAGCGCCGGGTCGAGCAGCGCCAGAATGTCCTGTGCCATTGCGGCAACCTGTTTGTCTGTGCGCAGCAAATCGTTGCGTACTTCGAGCATCACATTGGCCAGCCCCCGACCAAGCGCGTGCAACCGCAGCGAATGGGTGACCCCATCCGCAGGGCCATAAGGTTCATTGCGTTCGGTGTGGCGGTGCGGGACGTGGTCCACATGATCGAGCATGGCATCGACCAATCGGCTGTCCTCATCGTGCAAGAGGCCCAGCTCTACCGCCCGTGGCTGGCCGAAATAGACCGGTGTGAAGGAATGTACAGTCACCAGCACCGTCTCGGGTCCGCGCGCATCGAGCACCTGCGCGACCGCCTTGCAAAAAGGCGCGTAGATCGCTGCGGCGCGCGCATCGCGCGCCTGTTGGCTGAGCCCCACGTTGCCCGGCACCCCGATCGTTTCCGATCTCTCCGGCGTGGCGCTGGCCGCCTCGGGCGGGCGGTTGCAGTCGTAGACCAGCCGCGACACGGTCGAGGCCACAACCGGCGCGTCCAGCGCCCGTGACAAGCGCAACGTCAGCGTCCGCGCGCCCGGGTCCCAGGCAGCATGGCTGGCACGATCCGCCTCAGACAGGCCCAACCCGTCATACTCCGCCGGAATACGGTTGCTGGCATGTTCGCACAGCAGAACCACCCGGCCCCTGCCCGCCGCATTCAGAACCTCGACCGGAGCCGTCATCCTTTGACCTCCGCATCTGGGCTATCTTCCATCTGCGGCATTTCTTCGATCAGCCGCGTCTCCAGCAGCTGGCCGTTGCGATAGAGGATCGGATAGGCCACGGCGGCGATATGGCTGTTGAACTCGCGGAACGCACGCAGGGTTTCCAGATGGATATCACTGGTCTCAAAGCTCTCGGTGGTTCCGTGCTGCAGGCGCTTGAGGTGGCGCTTGCGGCTATCGCGTTCGGCCCGCTTGATCTCGGTTTTCTCAAGGCTCAACAGCCGGGCACTTTCCAGGTCGTCCGAGATCAGCACGTTCGATGCCAGCTTCATATTGGCCAGAATACTCTCATGCATCTCAACCAATTCCGACCAGCCGTCCTTTGAGAACGAGGCGCCCTTCTTGCGCATGTCCCCCGCCAGCACGGTCAGGCGCTTGGCCACCACATCGCCCGCAGTTTCCAGCCGGATGGCGTATTCCATCAGATCCCGCGCCACCTTGGCGTTTTCCTTGCCAAACTCCTCCGCCGGAATGGCGGCGACGAACTTCCGCACGCCCGAGAGGCAATCATTCACGTCCTCATCGACATCCCGGACTGTGCGGATCTGCTCCTTGTCGCCGCTGCGATAAAGCTCCAGCGACGGTCGAAACATCGCCTCGACCAGATCACTCATCCGTAAGAGTTCGCGTTTGAGGCTTGAGAGCGCTTGGCTGGGGCTGCCGATATTGCGCAGGTCCAGCGCGCTGGCGGGGCGGCCCGGCTGCAGGGTCGCATCGGCGTTCTTCGGTTCGGGCAGCAACTGTTCAAACGGCGCGCGCAGGCGGGCGCAGAACGGCAGGGCCAGCACCAAGAGCGAGGCGTTAAACGCCAGATGCGCGTTGACCAGCATCTGCCCACCCTGCAGATCGCCCAAAAGCCCGTTGCGCAGCGCCATGTTCGCGGCAAACAGGGTGACCACTGCCCATGTGCCGCGCAGCGCCAGATTGGCGAAGGGGATACGCCGCGCTGGCAATTCCATGCCCCGCGTCAGCCACGCCGGAATGAAGGCCGAGCCGAAATTGGCGCCCAGTACCAGCGAGAGGCCGGCTGCGAACGGGATGGCGTCAATCTGCACCAGCGTCACGCACATCAGGATCACCGCAACCGAGGAATGCATGACAAAGGCCAGCGCGCCACCCACTAGAAACGCGGTGATGTAGTCGCGTGCCAGATACCCGGCGATGGCAGGCAGAAAGGCGCTGTCGCGGATCGGGTCCATCGCCTCACGCAGAAAGCGCAGTGAGATTAGGATGAAGGCAATCCCCATCAGGATGCGCCCCATCTGGCGTGGCCGCTTGGCCTCGGTCTTGACGAAAAGATAACCGCCCACCGCCAGCAGCATCGGCACCAGCCAGTCCAGCCGGAACGACAGGATCTGGATGATCAGGGCCGAGCCCAGATCGCCGCCCAGCACGATGGCCAGCCCGGCCGGAAAGCTCAGCATCCCACCGGCGGCAAAGCCCGAGGTCAGCAGCGCCACCGCCGCCGAGCTTTGCAGCACAATGGCCATCACGATGCCCACAAGGCTGGCCTGCGCATAGCTACGCTGCCCGGTCATCACCCGCTGGAACGAAGCGCCATAGCTGCGCTCGATCCCCGTGCGCACCATGCGCACGGCGTAGAGCAGCAGCATCGTCGCTCCGGCAAGGCTTATGAGGAAACTGACGATCGCCATGGCCTACCCACACACCAGTTCCAGCATCTCGGCATGCAGTTCCGGCGTCGCCGCCGAGATCACACGGCCATCCGAACTCAGGTTCAGGGGCTTGCAGTCCCAATCGGTCATTACTCCGCCTGCGGCTTCGACAACCGCTAGAACCGGAAGGAAATCATAGGGTTGCAGGTCATAGTCGATTACCGCATCCACATGCCCCGCCGCCAACAGGGCGTGCGGATAGCAGTCATAGGCAAAGCGCCGGGTCTGCCCCGACCGCATCAGCCGGTCGAACAGCGCCGGATGGTCACGGTGGATCTTGTCGCCCTCGTTCACGAACAGGATTGAACGGTCCAGCCGGGTCTTGTCCGACACGCGAACAGGCTCGCCATTCAGTGTCGTCCCCTGCCCCTGCACGCCCAGAAACACCTCACCCAGCGCCGGCATGCCGATCACACCGAGCTGCGGTACGCCATCCACCAGATGCCCCAGCAGAAAACCGAATAACGGATGACCGGACAGGAACGAGCGCGTCCCGTCGATGGGGTCGATGATCCAGACATGCTTGCGGTCCAGCCCTTCGATCCCATGCTCTTCGCCAAAGACGCCGTGTTCGGGAAAATGCTCTGCCAGATACGCGCGCACCTGCGCCTCGACGCCCTTGTCGGCTTGCGTTACCGGGCTTTCATCGGCCTTGAACTCAATTCCCAGACGGCCACGGAAGTAGCCGCGGGCCGCCTCGGCGGCAAGCTCGGCCATCTGCGCTGCATGCGCCGCATAATCATTTCTTACCAGCACGGCTTTCTGCTCCGGTCGCCAAATGAATCTTGATCCCCCAGTCTCTGAACGCTGCCGCCAGTTCACCCTCGGGCGCCTGATCCGTCACCATGTCGTGCACCCGGCGGGGGTCAGGGCCGCAATAAGGGGCTGTCTCGCCATATTTGAAATGCGCCACGGCGACCAAGGACCGCTCGGCGCTGTCGGCAACAACCGACGCGAGATCGGCTTCGGCGGCGCTTAAGTACAGGAACCCCTGACGGGCCGAAATTGCATCCGTGCTCAAAACCGCAAGGTCGAATGCAAATCGCCGCGCCTGCCGGTGCGTGACGTGCCCGAACGATCCCCGCTCATCACTTTGCATTTCACCGCCTAGCAGATGCACCCGGTTGTTGTTCACACCGACCAGTGTCTGCGCCACTCCGATGGAATTCGTGACAACGGTCAGATTGCTGCGCTGACGCAGTTCTTCGGCAACAAAGGCCGTGGTCGAGCCGACATCCAGAAACAGCGTCATGCCTTCGCGCACCATTGAGGCGACTTTTGCTCCGATCAGACGCTTTTCGTCAGAGTGCTGAGCAATCCGGCGGAAAAAACTCGGGTCGCCCTGGGTGCCTGCCAGATAAGCGCCGCCATGCACCCGCTCGATTGCCCCGGATTTCGACAGCGCCTTGATAGTACGCCGCACGGTCTCTTCGGACACGTCCAGTGTCTTGGCCAGATCCGAATTCCGCGCGGCACCGCCCAAACGGCGCAACACATCCAGCAACTCCAGCTCACGATGGGTATGAGGTGCCCGCTTTTTCACATCTTTCCCCAAAAAATCCAAATCTTCCCACATGAAGACACGGGAATCGGTCAACGATCAAGCGTTTTTGCCGATTCTGCCTGCAGTCAGGGGTTTTTGACCTAAGATGCGACTGGGCTACGTGAGGGCCCAGCGTATCTAAACGCTCGAACAATAGGGTTGATCAGCGGCATATGTCACCGGTGATCCGGTCAAGATTTAAGCCGGATGCTCAGCGGATCGAACGGTACCTGCGGTAGTATAATCGCAGACCGCCGGCGCCCGAGGATTTCGACCTCCAACTGATCCCGCGCGGTTCGGTCGCGCAGATATGCCAAAGCCAGCGTTTTGTCCGTGCGATGTCCGTAAGCCGCCGATGTGACCACGCCGACGATTTGGTCGCCCCGCATGACGCTGTGAGCGTAGTATGGGTCGACATCGCCTGCCTCGATATCAAGCAAGACCATGTCCCAGCGGTCATCGGCACCCATCCGGTTTGTCAGCGCTGCTTTCCCGATGAAGTCATGGTCCAGCCTGATCAGAAAACCGACGCCCGCCTCTTCGGGCGTCCGCTCGGTCGTGAGGTCCGAACCCCAGGCCCGGTAGCCCTTTTCCAACCGCATCGCATTCATGGCATATGCACCGAACAACCCCAACCCGTGGGATTTGCCTGCCGTCTCAAGGGCCAGAAACAGCTCCTGCATCCGGTACACGGCGACGTGCAACTCCCACCCCAACTCGCCGACATAGGACATGCGCAGAGCCCGGACGGGAATGCCGGCAACAGTGATTTCGCGCACCGAGAGCCAGGGAAACCCAGGACTCAGATCGGCAGTTGTCAGCGCTGCAAGCACGTCCCGGGACTTCGGCCCCATAAGGCCCAGCACTCCGAAATCCTCGGTGACGCGGTGGAGGGTCACGTCGAAGGCGTCGGCATGGGTGCGCAGAAGGTCATCGTCCACATCCTCGGCGGCAGCAGCGGAAGTGAGATAGAAATGATCCGCGGCCAGAGCGCTGACCGTGAACTCGGATCGTACCCCACCCGCAGGTGTAAGCGCATGCGTCAAGGCGATGCGCCCCGATACGGGTGCGCGATTGGTTCCTAAAGCGTCAACAAAGCGGCGCGCGTCCGGTCCACTCACTTCGAATTTCGAGAAGACGGACATGTCGGCCAGTCCGACGGCGTCTGTCACCGTGGCGCATTCCTGAGCAACCGGTTGGAACCAGTTCGACCGGCGAAAACTCGGTACGGCCTCGTCGCCGGGCCGGTCGCCGAACCAGTTGGGGCGTTCCCAGCCAAAGGCGGCACCCATCACGGCGCCGCGCTCCAGCAGCAGATCATGTATGGGCGATACACGTTTGTTGCGGGCGGCAGGGCGTTCTTCGTGCGGATAATGCACCCCGAATTGCAGGCCAAAACATTCGACCGCCTTCTTCACCCGATAATCGCGGTCAGCCCAGCTGCCGAAACGGCGACTGTCCACCGCGAGCGCGTCCATGGGCGGGGCGTCATGGGTCATCCAGTGCGCCAGAAACCAACCGGCGCCGCCACCTTCCATCACCCCCATGCTGGATCCGGTCAACAGCCAAGCGTTTGGCAGGCCATGCGCCGGGCCGATCAGCGGGTTGGCGTCCGGTGTGAAGGTGATCGGACCGTTCACGACCGATTTGATGCCACCGGTTCCAAGCGCGGGAATACGTTCCATCGCAGCCATGATGATGTGCTCGACCCGGTCCAGATCGGGCGGCATCAGATCGGCGCCGAAATCCGGTGGGCAGCCATCGACCGACCAGGGTTGCGCCTCTTTTTCATAAGGCCCGAGGATCAGCCCGTCGCGCTCCTGCCGGACATACCAGCTTTCTTCCGGGTCACGGATCATCGCCAATTCGGGCTGACCCTGCTCGGCCCGCTCGGCCACCGCCGAAACCGTATCCGTCACCAGATACTGGTGCAGGACCGGCACCGACGGGATATTCAGCCCAATCATATGGCCGACCTCCCAGCCCCAGGTTCCCGCTGCATTGACGATATGTTTCGCGCGAACCGTGCCTTTTTCGGTCTCGGCAATCCAGATACCGCCTTCGCGCCGGATCGAGGTTACCGGGTTGTACCGCAGGATCGTTGCGCCATTTTTGCGCGCAACTCTGGCCATCGCATTGGTCGCCAGCGAAGGGTCCACGTGACCGTCATCGGGCTCGTATATCCCGCCCAGCAGGCCCTCAGTCCGCGCCAGCGGATGCAGGCGTTCGATGTCATCTACGGTCAATATCTGCAGGTCGTAGCCGGTAAACCGGCTGAGGCCTGCCACATGCGCAAATTCATCCATCCGGTCGGGATTCGAGGTGATCCGCATCGCGCCCGAGCGGTGGAACCCGCAGGTATCACCGGTTTCGGCCGGAAGAATGTCGCGATACAGCCTGACGGATGCGGCGCGTAGTTCTTGAATGGTCGGGTTGTGGGCGAAGTGAGTGCACAACCCGGCGGCGTGCCAGGTCGAGCCATGGGTCAGGTCGTTCTTTTCGGTCAGAACCACGTCGCCCCAGCCGAGCTTGGTCAGATGATACATGAGCGAGACACCCATGACGCCGCCGCCGATAATCAGGATCTGAGCATCGGTCGTTTTCATCCGCGCATCCTTTTACCTGCGGGATCGAATGTAGACCGCTTCATCGCATGAGCCTTGTGAAACGTCCCCGCGATTTCAATCTCGAAGCTCCGGTCGCATGTGGCCGAGATATCTTCGCCCGGCGCGATCACAATCAGCCCTAAAGCCAAGGTTTGGCCCGTTCGCGCACCGCGCGCGCCGCTTGTCGTCAGACCAACCACGCGCCCGCCCTCCCATATCGGTTCGTCATGCAAAACCAGCGGATGCGAAGGGATATCGAACAACACCAGTTTGCGCGTTAGCCCCTGCGCTTTCTGGGCAGCCAATGCTGCACGTCCCAGAAATCGCTTGTCCAGGTCGACGGCAAAACCGAGCCCCGCCTCCAGCGGGGTGATCTCGGGGCCCAAATCGTGACCCCAATGCCGGAACCCTTTCTCGATCCGGCAGGCGTCCACTGCGAAATGCCCCAAAGGCCGCGCCCCACGATCATAGAGCGCATCGAACACCGGACCGGCTTGGTTGGCGTCAATGGAGAGTTCCCACCCCAGTTCACCGACAAAGCTGAGCCGCGTCGCTGTGACCGGCTGGCTGGCAACAGTGACGTCCCGGGACGTCGAGAACGGGAATGCGTCCCAATCATCGGGCGACAGAGATTTGAGAAATTCCCGAGACCCCACCCCCATCACACCGATCACAACCTCGGCTTCGGTCACATCCTCTATCTTCACATTCTTACCGGTGGCGTGGCGGCGCAGCCAGGCGAGGTCCTTGCGCCGGGTCGCAGCACCAGATGTCATGCGAAAACGATCCGCAGCGACGCGAACAATGGTGACATCCGCCTCGATCCCACCTTTTGCATTGGTCAACGGGGTGTACACCGCCTGCCCCACCGGAACATCCAAATTGGCGTTGGCCAGATACTGCATGAGCGTCAGGGCATCCGGCCCCCGAATGTCGAACTTGCTGAACGGGGACAGATCGATCAGCGCGATGCCATCCTGCATCTGCGCCGCCTCGCGCACGGCAATCGGGTGCCAGGGCTGGTCGCCCACCGAGTAAGACAGATTGCGCTCGTCTTTGTTCTGCGCATACCACAGGCCACGCTCCCACCCGGCGGTCAGGCCGAACTGCGCGCCCGCCGCCTGCCACCGGTCATGCAGTGCGGATTTGCGCAATCCCCTCCCCGCGCCGGGCTGCTTGAAGGGCCAGTGCAGGGCGAACGCGTCGCTGACGGCTTCTTCCATGCGGGTTTCGATATGATCCCTGTCTGCAGTCAACGGGTCGACCCGGGCGATATCGACCTCCCAAAGATCCATCGGCAGTTCGCCAAGAAGCATCCAGTCGGCCAAGGCGCGTCCTATGCCCGCCGAGCTCATGACACCGACCGAATTCATGCCCGCCGCCACAAACAGCCCGTTCACTTCCGGTGTCTGACCAATCAGGGGTTTGGTGTCTGCGGTAAAACTCTCGGGCCCGTTCATGAAATGCTGAATGCCAGTCTCGGCTAAGGCTGGGATCAGATCCAGAGCGCCTTCCATGAACGGCATGAACTGATCCCAGTCTTCGGGTAGTTCCAGAAACGGGCGGTCACCCTCCGGTCCGAAGGCATCCCAGATCTTGGCATTGGGCTCAAAGCCGCCGATCACCAGCTTGCCCGCGTCGCCCTTGACGTAAAAGCCACGGTCCAGATCGCGCAGCACCGGGTATGGATGCGGGATACCCGCCATCGGCTCGGTGACCACGTACATGTGCTCGACCGCCTGCAGCGGCAGCGCAACACCCGCGTTGTCAGCCAGACGTTTCGACCAGGCGCCCGCACAAAGTGCAACCTGATCGGCCGGAAGCTCGGACCCGTCGGCCATCCGAACGCCCTTGGCCGACCCATTCTCGACCAGCAATTCCGCAACCTGGGCGTTTTCGCGGATTTCAACCCCCTTGGCCCGCGCCGCCTTGGCGTAGGCCATGCACAGATCGACCGGATTTACATTGGCGTCTTCTTCGACATGCAATGCACCGACCACACCGTTCAGGTGCAGGCCCGGCACGTCGATCTGCCCGGGCTCCAGAATGGAGGGCGTCAGACCGAGATGCCGGCCCAAGGACCCTATCCGGTGCAACTCATCCATTCGCGCGACATCGCGCGCCAGCCAATACCCGCCGGTTTGCCGATACCCTGTCGAGAGACCACATTCCTGTTCGAGCCTGGGAAACAATTCAAGCGCATACATCGCCAGTCTGGTCATGCCGGGCGTGGCCCGCAACGGTCCGACAATCCCCGCCGCATGCCAGCTTGTCCCACTGGTCAGCTGGTTGCGCTCCAAAAGCACGACTTTCGCACGTCCGGCCAGGTGATAGGCCAAGCTGAGCCCGATAATCCCGCCCCCCACGATGATGATTTGCGTCATGCCCAAAACCTTGCGTCTTTCGGGCAGGATTGACTTCGGCTTATCTCAAGCACAAGAATTCACGCAAAAAATAAGAAAAACTAATGAAGCCGAGAACCAAATGAAGAAACAGCAGTCGGAAGCGGAGATAAACCTGTTCCGGGCGCTTGAAGTTTTCATGGCTGTTTCCGACACGCGCCATATCACGCTGGCCGCATCCGCCCTTGGCATGACGCAGTCGGCAGTGTCGCAACAGATAAAAAAGCTCGAACAGGCGCTAAACACGCAGCTCTTCGACCGGGCACACCGCCCGGTGGAATTGACTCATGCGGGCGAGCTTCTGCGTCGCCGTGCCTTTCGCATTCTCAACGAGGTCGAGGATCTGCGATCGGATCTGCGCCATATGCAATCCAGTTCGCTGCCGATCCTCAGGGTCTCCATGCTGGCCTCCATTGCCACCACCCTGACGACCGGAATTCACGAACTCGTACATGACCGGCTGAACATTCCGGAGCTTAGCCTGGCCGCCGGTCTAGCGACGGACCACCAAATTGCCCTCGATGCCCGTCAGACCGACATCGCCATCACCTCGGACCCGCAGTTCGATCTGACCGATTACGACTGCATCCCGATTCTTGAGGAGCCCTTTTTTCTCGTCCTGCCAGAGAGTTACGACGGCCAAACAGATGACATGCAGCAAATCGCCCAACGCCTGTCCTTTGTGCGTTTCAGTTCGGACGCACCGGTTGGCCGCCGTACCGATCAGCACCTGCAACGCTGCCGCCTGGACCTGCCCCGCTCGATGGAGGCCGACCGCGCCTCGATGGTTGTTGCAGGCGTGAACACCGGAAAATGCTTTGCCATCCTCAGCCCCACCTTGTTGATCGACGCCGTTGCCGAAGGGATGAACCTACGCATCGAACCGCTCCCCTTCGCGGGCTTCAAACGCTCGATCCTCGCGGTCCATCGCAGCGGCGATCTGGGAGACATCCCTCAGCAGCTTGCCGAGGAAAGCGGTCGCCTGCTGCGTCTGAGTTTCGAAAAGCTGCTGCCGCAAGTTGCTGAGCAGGTCATTTACCAGACCTAATCAGGAACATTATTCGTGCTAATGTTGCCCGGTTTGGCTATTCCGACAATGGGTTCCCTGCAATGTTTTTACCGTCACGTCCATGCGGGGAAAAATGACGGCAGGAGAATCCAGACGCGCTGGCCGACAGGCTCGTATGGCCGCCCGAGCAGCCGGGGCCGACGTCTACGCGCCATACACGATCCGCAAGATCGGCAAGGTCAGCCTGATAGACGAGGACGCCGTCGCCATCATCGAACACAACGCCGACCGCATCCTGGACGAGATCGGCATGGAGTTCAGAGGAGACGCCGAGACACTGAAGTTGTTCAAACGTCACGGCGCGCGGGTAACGGGCGAGCGCGTGCGCTTTGACCCTGGCTGGTGCCGCGACAGGATCAAAACCGCTCCACCGGTGTTCACGCAGCACGCACGCAACCCGGAACGCTCGGTCCAGATCGGCGGCGATGCACAGGTTTATGCGCCGAGTTTCGGCCCGCCCTTTGTGCATGACATGAAAAACGGCCGCCGCTATGCGACGATGGAGGACTTCAGGAACATCACCAAACTGCACCATCAGCTTGGCGCCATAAATCACTCGGGCGGGGTTGTGGTGGAGCCGGTGGATATCCCGGTCTCCATGCGTCACCTGCACATGGCCCATGCCCATCTCACCCTGAACGACAAACCGTTCATGGGGGCGGTGACGGCGCCAGAAAGGGCCCGCGACACGATCAAAATGTGCCGCATCGTCATGGGGAGGGAGTTCGTCGACCGGAATTGCGTGCTCTATTCGGTGGTCAACACAAACGCCCCGCTGGTGATGGATGAAACCATGCTCTGGGCGCTCAAGGAATATGCCCGCGCCGGGCAATGCACTGTGGTATCGCCTTTTGTCCTTGGCGGTACGATGTCTCCGGTGACGGTTGCTGCCACCCTGTCGCAAGTTCTGGCCGAGGTGATGGCCGCGGTGGCCCTGATCCAGTTGATCCGTCCAGGTGCCCCGGCCGCCTTCGGCACATTCTTTTCGCCGATCAGCCTGAGAACCGGCGCACCTACGTTCGGCACCCCAGAAGGAACCCAGTTCCAGATGTGCGCAAAAACCCTGGCCGACAGGCTCGGCTTGCCCTTCCACTCGGTCGGGGGGCTGACCGCGTCCAAGGTGCCCGACGCGCAGGCCGGTTACGAAAGTCAGGCGCAGTTGATGGGGGCGGCGATGGCGGGGGTGAATTTCATCATCCATGCCACCGGCTGCCTCGAAGGGCTGCTGACCACGGGTTACGAAAAGATCGTGATGGATGCGGACCGCTGCTCGGCCATGCAACGTTTTGCGCAAGGGGTCGATTTCTCGGAAGCGGCTCAGGCGATGGATGCGTTTTTCGAGGTTGAGCCCGGCGGCCATTTCCTTGGCGCGCAGCATACCCGGGACAATTTTGAAACCGCCTTCTGGATGGGCGAGATGTCCGACAACAAGACGTACGAACAGTGGCGGGCCGAGGGAGCGCGATGGCAGCATGACCGCGCCAGCGCCCGGGTCCGGCAACTGATCAACGAGTATGAAGCACCGCCGATGGATATCGGAATTCGAGAGGCGCTGGATGATTTCGTTGCACGGCGCAGCCGGGAAATCGAAGGAGGTAACACGTGAGCCTGCAGACAGACTGGACCCTGGACGAGACCGCGCGACGGCGCGGCACCTACTATGCCGCCTCGCAGCGCAGGTTCGTCCCCTTCAATGAGCCAATGGTGTTCAGAAAGGGGTCGATGCAGTACCTCTGGGACGCGGAAGGCCGCAAATACATCGACCTGCTGGGCATGAACGTCTGTATTTCCGTGGGCCATAGTCACCCTAAGGTCGTGGCTGCCGCAATGGAACAGGCGCAGGAACTGACCCATTGCACCGCCATGTTCTATCACCCTGTGCCTGCGCATTTTGCCGAGGAACTGGCCGCTGCCATGCCCAATCCGAATGGCAATATCGAATGGGTGGTGCACTTCACCAATTCCGGGTCCGAGGCGGTCGACCTCGCCATGACCATGGCCCGCGGCTATACCGGAAATCTCGATCTGCTGGCCCTTCGGTCGGCCTATCACGGCCCAACCGCCGCGGCCCAGTCGGTCACCGGAATATCGGGCTGGCGACATCCCGGCATGCCGGGCAATGTCGCTTTCGTGCCCGACCCGAACCAGTATCGCGGTATCTTCGGGGAAAATGCCGGGGCGGGTCCTTACCTGGATGAGATCGACCGCACGATCCACGCTGCAACCTCTGGTCAGGTCGCGGGCATCATCATCGAAAGCGTGCAGGGTTACGGCGGCATCATTGAGATGCCCAAAGGGTACATGTCCGGCGCCGCCGAGCGTGTCCGCGCCAGGGGCGGACTGCTGATCGCGGATGAGGTTCAAGCCGGCTTTGGCCGCACCGGTGAGCATATGTGGGGGTTCGAAGCCGACGGCGTCATCCCCGACATCGTGGTCATGGCCAAGGGGATCGGCAACGGCTTCCCCCTTGGCGCAGTGGTCGCGCGCAAGGAGATTGCCGCGCCGATGGCGGAGAAGTTCATGTTCCACACCTATGGGGCCAATCCAACCTCTTGTGCTGCAGGCCGTGCGGTTCTTCAGGTGATCAAAGAAGAGAAAGTGCAGGAAAACGCCCGGGTCGTCGGTGCAGCGCTTCTGGAACGTCTTCACCAGTTGAAGGAGAACCACCCCGTCATCGGGGATGTTCGCGGGCGCGGCCTGATGCTGGCCATCGAAATGGTCAAGGACCGCAACACCAAGGAGCCTGACCCGCAAACCACGGCTGCCGTGTTCGAGGCCTGCCGCGAAAGCGGGCTTATCCTGTCAAAATCCGGCCCGTACCAGTCCTGCCTGCGTCTGGTGCCACCGATGTGTTTGTCTGCGGCAGATGTCGATCAGGTATACGAAGGGCTGGACAGGGCATTTGGTCGGTTGGCAGGCTAGACCGGTTTTTTCCCGTAAAGACTGCCTGCAAACCTGACCGCCGCACAGGCCGCATGGCCTATGTTGAGCATTTTCATCGAGGCTTTTCCAACCTGTCCGGCGCCCCGGATCACGGGCAGCCGGATCAGGCTCGGGCAACCAAACCAATGACTTTGATTCCGAAGCTGATAGTGTGGTTGAATTCGGATTATTGAACGCATTCTGTTTGGGAGGGGTAGCCTTGGGTATGAACGCCATTCGCGGTGCAGTTTTCTCTGCTGCAATTTTTGTCGCCTCATCGGTCACAGCAAATGAAAACGTGATGGTCGTTTTCGATGGGTCGAACTCGATGTGGGGCCAGATCGAAGGTCAGGCCAAGATCGAAATTGCCCGCGATGTGATGGAAAACTTGTTGGGGGAATGGGTCGAAGAGCGAAGCGTGGGGCTCATGGCCTATGGCCATCGGCGTCGGGGCGATTGCAGCGATATCGAGGTATTGGTGGAGCCCGGTCAGCAGGCACGACAGAACATACTGGACCGAATCAATGCGATCACACCAACCGGCAAGACCCCCCTGACCGACGCGGTCGAGGCCGCCGCGAAGGCCATGTCTTATACCGATCAACCCGCGACCGTCGTCCTGATCTCCGACGGACTGGAAAGCTGCCAGCGCGATCCCTGCACGTTGGCGCAGGCGCTGGAGAACAGCGGGGTGGCCTTTACCGCGCATGTCGTAGGGTTCGGACTGGCCAGCGATGAGGATGCCAGTTCGCTCGCCTGCATCGCTGAAAACACTGGCGGGCAGTACATCACCGCCGGAAGCGCCGAAGAGCTTGGCGCCGCGCTCAGCACGGTTGGAACGGCTGTCGCTCAGGCCGCGCCGGAACCTGAGCCCGAGCCAGAGCCGGCCTCACCGGAGGTTGTCGTTGACGGACCGGACACGGCGGTAGGCGGTGCGGACATTCGGGTGACCTGGGCGCCTACGGTCGCCGAGAGTGACTATATCAACATTGTGCCGGTGGGCACCGATCCCGGCGTCTTCGGAAACTATGTGCGTATCGGCAAGTCCACCGAAGCGAACTTGCCTGTCCCGGGCAGCGAGGGATTGTATGAAATCCGCTATCTGCACAATCAAAGCAAAGACACTCTGGGGCACGACACGATTGAGGTTACCAAACCCGAAGTGACCCTCAGCGCCGCAGACACGGTTCAGACCGGCGCGAAGTTCAGGGTTGAGTGGACCCCCACGATCAACAAACGGGATTACGTGGCGATTGTGCCGCTGGGCTCCGACGCCGGCACGTTCGGGAATTACCAGAACGTTGGCAACAACGAGGCGACCAACCTTAGTGCGCCAGCCGATCCCGGACTGTACGAGCTGCGTTACATCCTGAATGTCGACAAGCGCACCGTCGCCTCGCGACAGATCGAGGTGACCGATCCGCAGGTCGTCCTGCAGGTGCCGGAAACGGCTTTGACCGGCGCGGCGTTCGAGGTCAGCTGGTCGGGCACCGTGAACACGCAGGACTATATCAACATCGTTCCCGTGGGCACTGACGAAGGGGAATTCGGCAATTACATCGTCGTCAGGGATAACTCCAAAGACCTGCTCAAGGCCCCGGCCGAAACCGGCATGTACGAAGTGCGCTATGTGCTGCGCGAGGGCGGCAAGACACTCGCCAGCGAAACGATTGAGATCGCCGCGCCGGAGGTCACCGTATCGGGCCCCGAAAAAGTGGTGACGGGCGAAAAGTTCGACGCGTCCTGGACCGGGACCGTCAACACTCAGGATTATGTCGCAATCGTTCCCGCCGGTTCGGATGAGGGTGAGTTCGGCAACTACATCGTCGTTCGGGATGCAGGTAAAGGCGTACTGACCGCCCCGGCTGATCCCGGAATTTACGAGCTGCGCTATATTCTGCGCGAGGGGTCCAAGACCCTTGCCACGTCGTCGATCGAGGTCACCGAACCGCAAGTCACAATCGACGCGCCCGAAACCGTGTTGGCCGGAAGCAAATTCAAAGTGTCCTGGACAGGCGCCGTCAGCTCGCAGGATTACATCAACATCGTCCCCATGGGCACCGAGGAAGGAGCGTTCGGCAACTACATAGTTGTGCGCGACGTCACCAGCAACGACCTTCAGGCGCCTGCCGAAACGGGCCTCTACGAGATCCGGTACCTGCTGAGGGAGGGCTCCAAGACCGTCGCAACGGCGACAGTGGAAGTTACCGAACCCGAGGTGACCATCAGTGCCGCAGACCAAGTGCGGGCGGGCGACAAGCTGCGTGTCTCGTGGACCGGAACCATCAACAGCAGCGACTATGTCAATCTGGTTCCGGTGGGCACGCCTGACGACGCGTTCGGCGTGTACTCGCAAGTACGCAACAAGACGGAGCTCGACCTGAACACGCCGGAAGAAACCGGGCTTTATGAGATCCGGTATCTCATGCGCGAGGGCAGCCGCGTCCTGGCCCGCCAGACGGTCGAGGTTCTGGCGCAGGATGCCGCGCTGGAAACCGGTGCGCAGCTCGACGCGCCGGATACCGCGGCCCCAGGCGCAACGATCACCGTGGGATGGACCACCGACAGCCAAAGCGCCGATCAACGCATTACGCTGGCCCGAGGGGAGCAGGCCATTTTTACATGGATTTCCGCCCAGAAGATCACCGGCGATCCGCCGGTTGAACTCACGATGCCTGACGACCCCGGTGTTTATGAGATCCGGCTGCTGGACCTGACAAACAAGGCCGTTCTTTCCAGAAAGGTCATCAAGGTCGAATGACGTCAGGACCGGTTGCTTGTAGCAGCGGGTTCTCTTGGAGGTGCCGAGGAGAAATCCCGGCATCATCCATGGTGCGCGTATCATTTCTTTGCGCTAACGTGGCGGCATGAGGTCCCTGCGTCTCCCATTCATGCCGATCCACATCCTGTTCTGGCTGTTGATCCTTTCGCTCGCGGCGATGCCGGCATTGGCCTCGGGGCGCGTCGCCCTGTTGATCGGTAACTCGGCCTATGACGCGCCCGACATGGCCTTGCGCAATCCCGTCAATGATGTGACCGCGCTGGCGGAGGCGCTCAGAGAGCTTGGGTTCGCAGTCACCGAGACCACCGATCAGGATGCCGCTGCGATGACGCGCGCACTTGAGCAATTCGGGTCGGCGGCGCAGGGGGCTGAGATGGCGGTGTTCTTCTATGCCGGGCATGGCGTGCAGATCGGAGGCGAAAACCACCTGATCGGCACGGATTTCGCGGGCAGCGATCTTGGGGCGCTGCGCCGGAGTTCCGTGACGATGGGGCGGGTCCGGGATGTGATCGCCCGGGCGGGACCCGAGATCGGCATCCTGCTGCTGGACGCCTGCCGCAACAACCCGTTCTCGGAACGAGGTATGGTCGAACAGGGGCTTGTCCGGGCTCGCGGTGGTGCCGGGCTGCTGATTGCCTATGCCACCGATCCGGGCAATGTCGCTTATGATGGCATCGGCGAGAACAGCATCTTTACCACCGGTCTGCTCGAACATATCGCCACGCCCGGCCTGGATGTGCGGCTGATGCTGGGCCGCGTGCGCCAGCAGGTCGTGCTGGACACAGATGGCCGCCAGGTGCCCTGGGTGGAGGAATCCGTGCTGGACGAACACAGCTTCGCGCCAACCCTGCCCACCAGCGCACCACAGGACGAGACCGCTGCCGAACTTGCCCTATGGCGCGACATTGCCTCCAGCAGCGACGCAAGCGATTTCGAATCCTATCTGCGCAGCTACCCCGAGGGGCTGTTCGCCCCTTTCGCCCGGGACCGGATTGAGCGGCTGGCATCCCGCACAGCCCCGGCTGCCGCACCGGTTGCGGCAACGCTGGCCGCCGCCGAGCCCGACAAGCTGGCCGCCGCGCTGGTGGCATTGGGCTTGCTGAGCGATGGTCCCGCCCGCGATCTTGGTCCGGCGCTTGAGGGCTACCGCCGCTGGCTGCCCGCGAACGAAACCGCCACCGCCGAGCGGCTCTATCAGGACGCAGCACAAGTGTCGGTGTTTCTGGCGGCAACGACGCTGCAACGGCTGCGCACCGATATCGTCGCTTTGCGCAGTGTCGAGCGCACGCTGACCGTTGCCGAAGACGCGCTGGGGCAGATCGAGGAGATCGTGCGCTCGAACCCCGACGCCTTGCCAGTGCTGCAACAGGCGCGCAACGATATCTACGACATCCACCGCTCGCGCGGCGTTATCCTGCGCCGTCTGGACCAGAGCCGCAGTTACTATGACGAACTGTTGGGCCGCGCGGTGGTCTTCTTTCCGCCTGACGCGAGCAAAGTACTGGTCGGCGGCGAAACCCGCGTGCGCGACTTGGACCATGCCGGGGCGCAACTGACCGAAAACGCCGCCCTTTTCCTGCGGCACGTAGCGCAGGCGGATGACAGCAAGAAAGGGAGTTACCAATGGCTGGCAGACCTCATTCCACCCGGCTGAGCGCCGCGCTGATCTCGGTGTCACTGGCCCTGTCGGCCTGTGGTGAGACCAGCCAGACCGCAGCGCCGGCCACGGGTAGCGGCGGCACCACGCAGGCCGAGGCGGATCTGGCCAAACAGGCCGCCGCGATGCAGAAAACCATTCTGCAAGGCGCTGCAGCCGGCGGAGCGGCGGGCGGTCTGATCGGATTTGGATTGGGCGACAGCGACGATGTCGGCACCGGGTTCTCGATCGGGTTGGGCGCCGGGGCGCTGGCCGGGACCTATGTGGCCTTCGTTCAGCGCAAATATGCCCGGCGCGAGGCGCGGCTGAACCAGATCAAGAGCGATCTGGACCGCAACGCCGCCGAAATGCAGACGACGATCAATGTGATGAACCAGGTTCTGGCGGCACAAAAGGCAGAGCTAACGGCACTGCGCGCAAGTGCAGCAACAGGTGCCTCGGATCAAGCGCAATTGCAGCGAGAACTGGCCGAGGCCAATGGCAACCTGTCGCAGATGCAGATCGCCATCGACGGCGCCACCAAGCGGCAGGCCGAGTTCAACGAGGCGCGGGGGCTGACCGTCGCCCGGGGTCAGGCCGCGTCCCCCATCGACGGCGATCTGGCCGCGCTCTCGAACCAGATCGCGCAGATGCGCGGGATCGCCAACGATCTGGCGGCGTCGCTGTGAAGGGGGGTGTCATGAACCGTCTGATCGCCCTGCCCTGTCTGCTGCTCGCCGCCTGCGAGACAACCACCGATCCTGCCGAGGGCGGGTTCTTTTCCGGAGTGTCCGGCATCACCTCCGGCGCCTATGACGAACGGATCGAGACCGCCGAGGCCGATGTAGCCGCCGCCGAGGCCCGAAACGAAGCGCTGGCGGCGCAGATCCGGTCCTCGGAATCGGAACTGGCGCAGTTGAAGCTGAAAATCCTGCAACAGCGCGACGCAACAGGGGGCGGCGATGCCGCCACCGCGGCCCGTATCGACCGGGTTCTGAACTCGAACCCGACCGGTTCGACACCCGAAGCGCGGTTGGCGGCCCTGCAGCGCAGTATTGCCGATGCCCGCGCGCTCAGTGCTGATCTGGCGCGGCTGTCCGGTTAACGCTTCGCGCCCTGCGGGATGACCTCATAGCCGGGCTCTTCCGGCTCATAGTCCAGCATTTCCGGCGGGAAGCCCGGCGCACGGATATCGAGGCCGGTGGCTTCTTCCAGCCGTTTGATGATGTTGGGCGACAGTTCTCGGTCGCCGTAGCGGGCAATGCCGTCGTTGAAGATGTCGATCAGCACCGGGCTGACCTCGAGCGGGACATTCGCGCGGTCGGCGACCTCCTGAAACAGGCCGATGTCCTTTTTCACCAGATCCATGGTGAAGGAGATATCGCGCGAGCCGTTCAGGATCACCTGGCTTTCGGTTTCATGCACGAAGGAGGTGCCGGATGAGATCTTCATGGCTTCATATGCGGTGTTTAGGTCCATGCCAGCAGCCTTGGCCACCACCAGCGCCTCGCAGCAGGTGACTAGATTGGCGGTGGCCAGATAATTGGTCACCACCTTGAGGACAGAGGCCGAACCCAGATCGCCGGTATGCAGGATGCGGCGACCCATGGTTTTCAGGAACGGCGCGATACGGTCAAAGGTCACCCGGTCGCAGCCTGCGAAGATCGAGATATTGCCGGTCGCCGCCCGGTGGCAGCCGCCCGAGACCGGGCAATCCACCGCCGCGCCGCCGCGTTCCATCACCATCGCGCCCAAACGTTTGACCTCGGCCTCGTCGGTAGTGGACATCTCCATCCAGATCTTGCCATCGGTAACCTCGGGCAGCATCTCCTGCATCACCGCGTCCGAGGCGGCGGGCGACGGCAGGCAGGTGATCACCGCATCGCACTCGCGCATCAGTTGCGCCGGGCCCGTCGCAGCCTTGGCGCCGCGCGCGACGAAATCCGCGACCAGATCCTCGCTCAGGTCATGCACGGTCAGGTCGATGCCATTGCGCAAAAGCGAGCCCGAGAGCTTGCCGCCCACATTGCCCAGACCGATAAAGCCGACTTTCATGTCTCAATCCTCCCCGGCGAGCATGTACCCGCGTATACGATTCCTGCAGTCAGTATTCCGCGTGACATTCCCCAAGAGAAACGAATAATAACACTATTTATATGCAAAAAATTTTGGTGATAAATGCCGAAGTTCTCCCCACTGTGCGACCAAAATTCTTCGAAGAATTTTGACCAAGAAAATTCGAATTTTCTTGGTCGCGCACCGTTCCGCGCGCAGGTGGAGTTCTGACATGGATCGCCTGCCCAACCCCGTCTGGCTGCGCAGTTTCGAGGCGGCCGCGCGGCATTTGAACTTTACCGAGGCCGCACGGGAGCTTGGGCTGACCCAGACCGCCGTGTCGCTTCACATCCGGTCGCTGGAGGCGGAACTGGGGGAAAAACTGTTCAGCCGTGCCGCCCGCAGGCTGGACCTGACTGAGTTGGGACAATCCTACGCCCTGACCGTGCGGCGGGCGCTGTCCGATATCGCGCTGTCCACCAACAGCCTGTTTGGTCCGGCCACGCGGCAGACCCTGACGCTGCGGGCGCCGATTTCGACCGCGACCTACTGGCTGGCCGCTGAACTGCCGGAGTTCTCGGCGCTTTATCCGGAGGTGCCGGTGCGGCTGGTCTCGAACATCTGGGCCGACAGCGCTGCGCCGGGGGACGTGGATGTGGAAATCCGGCTGGGATACGGCGACTGGCCGGGGCTGCGGGCCGAGAAGCTGTGCGACGAGACGATCGTGCCGGTCTGCCCGGCGAATGCGCCCCTGCCCGCGCTGGAGAAAATGCGGCAAGGCCCGCTGATTCACATTCTGGGCTATGAAGACAACTGGGCCCGCTATTTCGAGGCTCATGACCTGCCGCCCAACGAAGCAGCAGTACGCCATTCGGTGGACACCACCGTCGCGGCGCTGCAACTGGTGATGGCGGGCGCGGGCTATGCCACGATCCTCACCCGCTTTGCCCGCAATGCCATCGCGCAAGGCGCGCCGCTGCAAGTCGCCGGCCCACCGATTCCCTTCGCGCAGTCGCATTACCTCATCAATCCGGACGGCGCGGCGGCGCCATCGCCGCTGGCGCAGCTCTACTCCGCGTGGCTGCGTGAACGGCTGGCGCGCGATGCCGCTCCCTGACCCCGGCGGGTCGCTTTTTCGCTCTGGTCGCAGCGCCCGGTTCCGGCGCGCTTGACAAGGCCCCATGCCATGCCGCATGTCCCATCCGTTGGTGTCCGTCGCAAGACGGATGAAAAGGGAATGCGTCAGCGGCCGGAACCAAGGAACGGGCCGTCAAACGCAGCCGCCCCCGCGACCGTGACCGGAGAGGGTGCCCAAAGCCACTGGCCTGATAGCCGGGAAGGCGGGACATCCGACAGAGAAGCACCCAAATGAGGGGCCTCTGACATCCGCAAGCCGGGAGACCTGCCAACGCCCGAAGACCAGACCGGACGGGGTGTTCCGGTGTCGGGCTAATGGCCCGCGCATACCCCGTCCCCCGAAACCTGTATGGGGGGATGAGAGACGTGACCGAGACCGCACCAGTCGAATTGCTGGTCTGCACCACCTGCCGTCGTGGCCTGCCCATCGAAGAGGATGATCAGCGCCCAGGCTCCCTGCTGCACAAGGCACTGACACAGGCCGAGTTGCCCGAAGGCATTCGGCTGAGACCCGTCGAGTGCCTGTCGAACTGCGATCAGGGTTGTTCCATCGTGCTGCGCGGCGGGCCGTCGCGCTGGACCTTCGTCTACGAAAACCTGAACGAAGCCGACGATGTCGAGATCATCGTCGAAGGCGCCACCAAATACCTGGCTACAACCGATGGCCTGGTGAAGTGGCGCGACCGCCCCGAACATTTCCGCAAGAACTGCGCTGCCCGCATTCCCCCGATTGGAGCCTGAGAATGAGCACCCTCGAAAAACTCCCCGTCACTGTGATCACCGGCTTTCTCGGCTCGGGCAAGACCACACTGATCCGCCACCTGATGCAGAACCCGCAGGGCAAGCGGCTGGCCGTAGTGGTCAATGAATTCGGCGATGTGGGCGTCGATGGCGAGATCCTAAAATCCTGCGCCATCCCGGATTGCCCTGCCGAGAACATCATGGAACTGGCCAATGGCTGCATCTGCTGCACCGTGGCCGACGATTTCATCCCCACTATCGAGGCGCTGATGGCGCTGGAGCCGCGCCCCGATCACATCCTGATCGAAACCAGCGGTCTGGCGCTGCCGAAACCGTTGCTCAAGGCGTTCGACTGGCCCGATATCCGCTCCAAGATCACCGTAGATGGCGTGATTGCCTTGGCCGATGCCGAGGCCGTGGCGGCGGGCCGGTTCGCGCCCAACGTGGCGGCGGTGGATGCGCAGCGGCTGGCCGATGACTCGATTGACCACGAAACGCCTCTGTCCGAAGTGTTCGAGGATCAGATCTCATGCGCCGACATCATCCTGCTGACCAAGCCGGATCTGGCGGGACCCGAGGGTGTGGCCAAGGCGAAAGAGATCATCGCCACCGAGGCGCCGCGCCCGCTGCCGGTGGTCGAGGTCGCCGAAGGTGCGGTGGATGCGCGCGTGGTGCTGGGTCTGGAAGCTGCCGCCGAGGATGACATGGACGCTCGCCCCTCGCACCACGATGGCGCCGATGATCACGAGCATGAAGATTTCGAAAGCGTGGTCATCGACCTGCCGGAACAGAGCGCTCCGGCAGAGTTGGTCGCCAGGATCGAGCGTCTCGCCAATGAGCTGAACATCCTGCGCGTCAAGGGCTATGCCGCTGTCACCGGTAAACCGATGCGCCTTCTGGTGCAGGCCGTGGGCGCCCGGGTACGGCACCAGTATGACCGCCCGTGGCAACCGGATGAAGCGCGCCAGAGCCGGCTGGTGGTGATCGCCGAACATGACGACATCAGCGAGGGCGCGATCCGCGAGATCCTCACCGCTGTCACAGAGGCCGCCGAATAAGGGAACTGCCCGCCGATGCATGTTGTCTTCCGCGAAAGCCACGGGTTAGAGGAAAGCGAGACCCCGACTGATCTGGGCCAGAGCCCGGGCGATCTGGTGGTGCTGTCCTTCTCGGACAGCGATCTCGGCGCGTTCGCGGCGGGCTGGCATCGTGGCGGCGGGCCCGAGGGGCGGATGCCGACCCTGCGGCTGGCCAATCTGGCGGCGCTGAAACATCCGCTGTCGGTCGATACCTATGTCGAACAAACGCTGGAGGGCGTCAAAGGCATCCTGATCCGCCTGATCGGCGGGGTGCCCTACTGGTCCTACGGGCTGCAGCAGGTTTACGCGCTGGCGCAGGCCAGAGGGCTGGCGCTGGCCGTCCTGCCCGCCGATGGGCGCGAGGATACACGGTTGGACGACTATTCCACCCTGCCCGTCTCCACCCTGCGCCGTCTGGCGCATCTCTGCGATACTGGCGGCGAGGTGGCAGCACAGGCGGCGTTAGCGCAGATGGCGCTCGCCACCGGGCTTTATGCCGGGCCGGTGATGGGATCGAAGGTGCTGCCCGAATGCGGCGCGTGGTGCCCGGACCGGGGCGTGATCCCGGTCGAGACTGCGTTCGAAGGCGGCAAGCCGCGCATCCTCATCACCTTCTACCGCGCCTATCTGACCGCCGCCGACACCGCCCCCATCGCCGCCCTGATCCGCGCCTTCCGCGCGCGCGGTTTCGATGCGGTGGGGCTGTTCGCGCCGTCGCTGAAAGCGCCCGCATCGGCCAAATGGCTGGCCGAGCAGACCGCCGCGCTGATCCCTGCGGCCATCGTCAACGCCACCGCCTTCTCGGGCAAGGGCGACAGCGGCACGTCTCCGCTCGATGCCGCAGGCGTGCCGATATTTCAGGCCATGCTCGCCACTTCGAACCGCAAGGCATGGGATGAGGCTGAGCGGGGCCTGTCGCCCGCCGATCTGGCGATGCATGTGGTGTTGCCAGAGGTGGACGGGCGCATCACCGGTAGCGTTGTCTCGTTCAAGGAGCCCGACCAGCGCGACGAACACCTGCAATTCGCCCGCGCCCTGCACACGCCCGAACCCGACCGGATCGAGGCGCTGGTGGACCGGGTCAGCGGCTGGGTAGGGTTGGCTGGGAAACCCAAAGCGGAACAGGTGCCGATGCTGGTGCTCTCGACTTATCCCGGCAAGGACTGGCAGATGGCCCACGCGGTGGGTCTGGATGCACTGGCCTCGGCTGAGGCGATGCTGGGGGACATGGCCACCGAGGGTTATGACGCGGCACCTGCGGAACCAATTGCCCAGGCACTGCAAGGTGCGCGGATGAGCTGGCCGCTTGCGGAGTATCACAAGGCCCTCGCTGCCCTGCCTAACAGCCTGCAGCGGGACCTCCAAATCGTCTGGGGTAAGCCCGAAGACGATCCAGCCTATGCGGATGACACCCTGCACTTCACCGCCCTGCGGCGCGGCAAGGCCATCATCGCCCTGCAACCCGAACGGGGCACGCCCGAGCTGCGCGATGACGAGTACCATGACCTGTCACGCACCCCGCGCCACGGCTACGTCGCCTTCTACCTATGGCTGCGGCACGCGGCGCAGGCCGACGCGCTGATCCATATCGGCGCGCACGGCACGCTGGAATGGCTGCCCGGCAAGTCGGTGGCGCTCTCCGGCGCCTGCTGGCCCGAGGCGCTGATCGGCGATCTGCCGGTGATCTATCCGTTCATCGTCAACGACCCGGGCGAGGCCGCGCAGGCCAAGCGCCGTATCGGCGCCGTCACGCTGGGCCACATCCCCCCGCCCCTGCGGGCAAGCGGCACGCCGGACCGGATGGTGCGGCTTGAGGCGCTGCTGGACGAGTTCTCGAACGCCGACGGGCTGGACCCGAAACGCCGCGACCGGCTGCAGGCCGATATCCGCGACGAGGCGCAGGCCATCGGGCTTGAGGGCGATCTGGGTCTCGACCGTGCCACCTCGACCGCCGAGGCGATCACGCGCATCGACCGCTTCGTCTGCGACATCAAGGAGAGCCAGTTCGGCGACGGGCTGCATGTGTTTGGCCGTGTTCCGGACGTGGCAGGCAATTTCGACGCAGCCCCCTCGGCCCATGCCGAACGCGCAGCCTTGCTGGACGCGCTGTCGGGCAAACGGATCGAGGCAGGTCCGTCCGGTTCGCCCTATCGCGGACGCTCGGACGTGCTGCCGACCGGGCGCAACCTCTACACCACCGACCCCCGCTCGGTGCCCACACGCGCGGCCTATGCGCAGGGGGTAAAGCTGGCCGAGGAATTGGTGCGACGGCATCTGCAGGAAGAGGGCGATTACCCCAAGGGGCTGATCGTCGATCTCTGGGGCTCGGCCACCATGCGCACCGCCGGCGAGGAGTTTGCCATGGCGCTGCACCTGCTGGGTGTGAAACCGGTCTGGGATGCCGGGTCCGAGCGGGTCTCGGGCATCGAAGTGCTGCCGATCACCGATCTGGACCACCCGCGTCTGGACGTGACGCTGCGGGTCTCGGGCCTGTTCCGGGACGTGTTCCCGACGCTCTCGGCGCTTTATGGCCAGGCGATCCGCGCGCTGTGCGCCCGGGATGAGGCATCAGACTGGAACCCCTATGCCGGGCAGGAGCCGTCCGCGCGCGTCTACGGGCCTGCGCCGGGCAGCTACGGGTTGGGGATGCAGCATCTCTCGGAGACCTATACCGACGATGCCCGTACCGCCGCTGGGCAGGCCTGGCTGGATGCCAGTTCCTTCGCGCTGGAGGGCGGGCATATTGCCCGCGACGCTCAAGGCATCACCGAGCGTGTCGCCAATGCGGACAGTTTCGTTCATTTGCAAGACCTCAGCGAAACCGACCTGCTGCTGGCCAATGACTATGCCACCCATGAGGCCGGGTTCGCTGCGGCCAAACAGGTCACGGGCGGCACCGCGCAGCTTTATCATCTGGACAACACCAACCCCGAGACGCCCCGCGCCCGCACCCTGCCCGAGGAAATCAGCCGCGTCGTCCATGCCCGCGCCGCAAATCCGGGCTGGATCGCCGGCATGCAGCGGCACGGGTTCCGGGGCGCCGCCGAGATCGCGGCGACGCTTGATCACATGGCCTCATTCGCGCATCTGTCGGGCACCGTCGCGCCGCATCTCTTCGACCTCTATCACGACGCCACGCTGGGCGATCCGCAGGTGGATGCGTTCTTGACCGAGGCCAACCCGCAGGCGCGCAAGGCGATGCAGGACAAGTTCCGCGCGCTTTACGAGGCGGGTTTGTGGGACACCCGCCGGAACTCGATCCGGGCCGGGATGGAGGGGCTGCTATGAGCGCGCCCGTAAAGCCGATTGTCCAAGGCTGGTGCCCCGGCGCCCACCGCCCGATGATGTCCGGCGACGGGCTGGTGGTGCGGGTGCGGCCGCGGCTGGCGCGGCTGACGACAAAGCAGGTTCTGGGGTTGTGTACGGCGGCGGAGCGGTTCGGCAACGGCACCATCGACCTGACCAACCGCGCCAATCTGCAACTGCGCGGCGTGGCCGAGGCGGATCACCCGCCACTGCTGGCTGAACTGGCGACGCTGGATCTGCTGGATGCGGAACCGGGGATCGAGGTTCGGCGCAACATCCTCGTCACGCCGCTCTACCGGGCGGGAGAGTTGACGGCGCGGCTGGCGCAGGAATTGATCGACCGGTTAGGCGAACTCCCTGATCTGCCTGCGAAGTTCGGTTTTGCCGTAGATACCGGGCCGGAGCGGCTGCTCAGCCACGACTCCGCCGATATCCGGCTGGAGGCCGGCGCCGACGGCTTGATTCTGCGCGCCGATGGTGTGGAGACCGGACGAGCGGTGCGCGAGGAAGAGGCCATCGACCGGCTGCTCGATCTTGCCAGTTGGTTTTCGGAGAACCACACACAGGACACCCGCCGCATGGCGCGGCTGATGCGGGCCAAACCGCTGCCGCAGGACTGGCAATGCGCAGCCCCCGGCCCGGTCGGTACACCTCTGCAACCGGGCGAAACGCCGCTCGGACCGCTCTATGGCGCGGTTTTCGGGCAGTTGCCCGCCGACGATTTGGCAGGGCTGATCGCCAAGAGCGGCGCAGGGGCCCTGCGGATCACCCCGTGGCGGCTGGTCCTGCTGGAAGGCGGGGCGGCGATACCCGCTCGGGCCTTTGTCACCGGCGGCACCGACCCGCTCCTGACCACCGACGCCTGCCCCGGGGCGCCGTTCTGCCCGCAGGCGCAGGTGGAGACGCGCGACATCGCTCGCGCTTTGGCTCCGCGCATCAACGGATCGCTGCATGTCTCGGGTTGCCCCAAGGGGTGCGCCCGCATGGGCAAGGCAGATGTGACGCTGGTGGGCAGTGCCGGACGATTTGACCTTGTAAAGGACGGCCGCGCGGGGGATGAGCCCTGCCAGCGCGGCCTGAGCCCCGAAACACTGATGACCATGGACCTGACCTGATGCCCTACGAATACGAAACCGACGGCGCGGCGATCTATAAACAGAGCTTTGCCACCATCCGGTCCGAGGCCGATCTGGCCCGGTTCGACGCCGATGAGGAGCAGGTTGCCGTCCGGATGATACACGCCGCCGGGATGGTAGGGCTTGAGGAATACGTGCATTTCTCGCCCGGCTTCGTACAGGCCGCCCGCAACGCTCTGGAAGGAGGGGCGCCAATCCTATGCGATGCGCGCATGGTCTCCGAAGGCGTCACCCGCTTTCGCCTGCCTGCCGATAACGAGGTGATCTGCACGCTGCATGACGAGCGTGTGCGGCCGCTGGCGGCGGAGATGGGCAACACCCGCTCGGCGGCGGCGCTGGAATTGTGGCGGCCCCGGCTGGAGGGTGCGCTGGTGGCCGTCGGCAACGCGCCCACGGCGCTCTTCCACCTGCTCAATATGCTCGAAGATCCCGCCTGTCCCCGCCCCGCCGCCATCATCGGCTGCCCGGTCGGGTTCGTTGGTGCGATCGAGTCGAAAGACGCTCTGTGGGAGGCACAACCGGTGCCGTCCTGCATCGTCAAGGGCCGTCTGGGCGGCAGCGCCATTACCGTGGCCGCCATCAACGCCATCGCAAGCCGGGCGGAATGAAGATGGGAACCATATATGGCGTGGGCCTCGGCCCCGGCGATCCGGATCTGATGAGTGTCCGCGCCGACCGGCTGCTGCGCGGTGCCCGGCACGTGGCCTATTTCCGCAAACCGGGCCGCACCGGACAGGCGCGCAAGATCGTCAACGGTATGATCCCCGGTGATGCCGTCGAGTTCCCGATGGAATACCCAGTCACCACGGAAATCCCGGTGACCGACCCGCGTTACAATGAACTGCTGGCCGCGTTCTACAAGGATTGCACAAAACGGCTGAAAGAGCTGTCGGATCAGGGCAAGGATGTGGTTGTGCTGTGTGAGGGCGATCCGTTCTTCTATGGCTCTTTCATGCATCTTTACAGCCGCTTGCGCAACGAAGCTCCGGTGGAAGTGGTGCCTGCCATCACCGGTATGTCCGGTGCCTGGACGGCGACCGGCGATCCGATCACCTGGGGCGACGATGTGCTGACCGTGCTGGTCGGCACCCTGCCAGAGGATCTGCTGGCCACCCGAATGGCGCAGACCGACGCGCTGGTGGTGATGAAGATCGGGCGCAATATCGACAAGGTGAAGCGGGCGCTGAAGACCGCTGGACTGTATGACCGGGCCTGGATCGTGGAATATGCGCAGATGCCGAACCAGACGGTGACTAGACTGTGTGAGGCCTGTGACAAGATCACCCCCTATTTCTCGATCATCATCGTGCACGGACAGGGGCGGCGACCATGACGGACTCAAACGAGCGCGGATGGGTCAAAATTGCCGGACTCGGACCGGGCAATGAGGCGCTTGTGACCCCCGAAGTGACCGAGGCGTTGGCCGAGGCGACGGATGTGGTGGGCTACGTCCCCTACGTGGCGCGGGTTGCCGAGCGCGAGGGGCTGACGCTGCACGCCAGCGACAACCGGGTGGAAATCGACCGCTCGCAGCACGCGTTGCGGATGGCCGCCGGGGGCAAGCGGGTGGTCGTGGTATCCTCAGGCGATCCCGGCGTGTTCGCTATGGCGGCAGCCGTTTATGAGGCGCTGGAGAATGGCCCCTCCGAGTGGCGCGATCTGGAGATTTCGGTACTGCCCGGCATCACTGCGATGCTGGCGGCATCCGCCCGCGCGGGCGCTCCGCTGGGCCATGATTTCTGCGCCATCAACCTCAGCGATAACTTGAAACCGTGGAAGCTGATCGAAAAGCGCCTGCGTCTGGCCGCGCAGGGGGATTTCGCCATGGCGTTCTACAATCCGCGCTCGAAGTCCCGGCCCGAAGGCTTTGTAAAGACGCTGGAAATCCTGCGCGAGGAGTGCGAACCCGAACGCCTGATCCTGTTTGCCCGCGCTGTGTCGCGGGAAGACGAGGCCATCCGCATCTCAACTCTGGCGGAGGCGACGTCTGAGATGGCGGATATGCAAACCGTGGTGATCGTGGGCTCGTCGCGGACGCGGGTGATCGAGCGCAAGGGGGCGCTGATCGTCTATACACCGAGATTCACGTCTACCGGGGATCAAGAATGAGCCAGCCAGTCCAGAACCTCAGGCACGGTTGCCAGTTCGACCCGCTCCGGCATTGCCGGGCGATCGATCATCAGCACCGGCAAGCCCAGCGCACGCGCCGCATCGAGCTTGGCCAGCGCGCCGGTGCCGCCCGCGTTCTTGGACACGATCAGTTGGGTTCCGTGGCGCTCCATCAGCGCCCTGTCCCCGTCCACGGTGAAGGGGCCGCGCGAGACCACCACCTCACATTCCGGCAACGGCAGCGTGGTGGGCGCGTCAACCAGCCGCAGCAGGTAGTGGTGCTGGGGCTGGGCGGCGAAATCCTCAAGATGCATCCGGCCCACAGCGAGGAATATCCGTTTGCGCGCGCCGGAGAGTGCCGCAACCGCCGCCGGGATGTCGGGCACACGGCGCCAGCGATCACCCTCTTGCGCGTCCCAAGCTGGGCGGGTCAGCGCGGCGAGCGGCGTGCCAGTCTCGGCGCAGGCGGTGGCGGCGTTGCGGCTCATCTGCGCGGCAAAGGGATGGGTGGCGTCCACCACATGGCTGATGCCATGATCGCGGATGTAGCGCGCCAGCCCTTCGGCGCCGCCAAAACCACCCACGCGCGATGGCAACGGTTGCGGACGGGGATTGTCGACGCGGCCCGCGTAGGAATAGGTCGCCGCTACCCCTTGATCGGAAACGGCTTTGGCCAAAATGTTGGCCTCGGTCGTGCCGCCAAGGATCAGGAGGTGAAACATGACTGAAGCTCCGTGGCTGACCGTCGTCGGGTTGGGCGAAGATGGACTGGATGGCTTGTCCCCTGCAAGCCGTCAAGTGCTGGACCGGGCCGAAGTGATCATGGGGCCGCCGCGCCATCTGTCTCTGCTGCCGGAAACCGGCGCCGAGCGGGTGGAATGGCCGGTTCCCTTTTCGGAAGGCATCCCGATCCTGACCGGTTTTCGGGGGCGCCATACGGTCGTCCTGGCCTCGGGCGATCCGTTCTGGTTCGGCGCAGGTTCGGTCATCGCGCGGCATTTCAAGGCGGGCGAATGGACCGCCCTGCCCGGGCAGTCGACCTTTTCGCTGGCAGCCGCGCGTCTGGCCTGGCCGCTGGAAGATATCCTGACCTTCGGACTGCACGCCGCCCCTTTGACCCGTCTGCGTCCCCATCTGGCCCGGGGTTTGCGCGCCATCCTCTTGCTGCGCAACGGAGCCGCGGTGGCCGAGCTGGCGACGTATCTGAACGAGACCGGCTTTGCCGACAGCTCTCTGCACATTCTGGAGGCACTTGGCGGGCCACGCGAACGCACGCAGAAAATATCGCTGACCGAAGCTCTGCTGGGGTCCTTCGCACATCCGATCTGCGTGGGACTGGAGGTCGCAGGCCCGGGTCAGGCCGTTCCCAAGGCGTCCGGAAAGCCCGACGAGATATTTGAAACCGACGGGCAGATCACCAAACGCCCGGTGCGGGCGCTGACCCTGTCGGCGCTGGCGCCGCAGCGGGGCGAGCATCTGTGGGATATCGGCGGCGGCACCGGCTCGATCAGCATCGAGTGGCTGATGAGCGATCCCAGCCTGACCGCAACCAGCATCGAACCGCTTGCAGATCGGGCGGACCGCATCCGGCGCAATGCGGACGCTTTGGGGCAGGACCGGCTGGAAGTAGTTCACGGCACGGCCCCGGAGGCTCTGGACGGGCTGGCGCTGCCGAATGTCGTGTTCATCGGCGGCGGGCTGAGTGAAGCGCTGCTGGGTTGGCTGACGGAACACCTGCCCGCTGGAACCCGCATTGTCGCCAACTCGGTGACGTTGGAAAGCGAGGCGCTGCTGGCACAGTGGCAGGAAAAGCTGGGCGGAGACCTGCTGCGGATCGAACTGGCACAGGCCGCACCGCTGGGGCCGCGCCGGGGCTGGAAATCGGCCTATCCGGTGGTGCAGTGGAGCGTGACGCTATGATCGTTGCGGGATTCGGGTTTTCGTCCGCTGCCACGGCGGCCAGCCTGATCGACGCCTATCACGCAGCAGCGGGCGGGCATCCCGTGACGGCGTTGGCCACGGCTGAGGACAAGGCCACCCACCCGGCCTTCACCGATCTGGCCACCCGGCTTGGCCTGACCGTTCATCCCGTTTCCGAGGCCGCGCTTGAAGCCGTGGAGCCCGTGACCCGATCCTTGCGCAGCCTTAAGGAACGTAACACCGGTAGCGTCGCCGAGGCCGCTGCTCTTGCCGCAGCCGGACCGGGTGCGCGGCTGGTTTCCACCCGACATATGTCGACCGACCGCCTTGCCACCTGCGCGGTCGCCACAGGAGAACAGACATGACCGTTCATTTCATCGGTGCCGGACCGGGTGCCGCCGACCTGCTGACCCTGCGCGGGCGCGACATCATCGCGTCCTGTCCGGTCTGTCTCTATGCAGGCTCGCTGGTGCCCGAGGAAATTCTGGGCCACTGCCCAGAGGACGCAAAGATCGTCAACACCGCACCGATGGATCTGGATCAGATCATGGTTGAGATCGAGGCCGCGCATGAGGCAGGTCACGACGTGGCGCGGCTGCATTCGGGCGATCTGTCGGTCTGGTCGGCGATGGGTGAACAGATCCGGCGCCTGAAGGCAATGGGCATCCCGGTCAGCGTGACGCCCGGCGTGCCCTCCTTTGCCGCCGCCGCAGCGGCGCTTGGCACCGAACTGACCCTGCCCGGCTTGGCACAATCAGTGGTGCTGACCCGCACGCCGGGGCGCGCCTCGTCCATGCCCGAGGGCGAGACGCTGGACAACTTCGCCCGCACCGGCGCGACACTGGCGATCCACCTGTCGATCGGAAATCTGGGCAAGGTGATCGCCGATCTGACACCGCATTATGGCGCGGATTGTCCCGTAGCGGTGGTCTATCGTGCCAGTTGGCCGGATGAGCGGATCATTCGCGCCACGCTGGCCACGCTGAAGGAGGTGCTGGACGAGAGCATCTCGCGCACCGCGCTGATCATGGTGGGGCCGGCGCTGGCGGGCGAAGGCTTCGACGAGAGCTGCCTCTATTCCAAGACTTATGACCGCCGCTACCGCCCGCAGAGCGCGGACAGTCCTTGGTCGAGTTGGAGCCATGGTGATGACTAATCCGCAGGGCCTTTTGATCTCCGCACCCTCTTCGGGGACGGGCAAAACCACCGTCATGCTGGGTCTGCTGCGTGCGCTGGCCGAGGACGGGCTGGCCGTACAGCCGTTCAAAAGTGGGCCGGATTACATTGACCCGGCCTTTCACCGGGCAGCAGCGGGACGGGCCTCGTTTAATCTGGACAGCTGGGCAATGGGCGAGCCGCTGATGAACGCAATTTCGGCCCAAGCCGAAGGCGCGGATATCGTGGTGGCCGAGGGCTCGATGGGTCTGTTTGACGGTGTCGCCAAGCCGGGTGAGCTGGGTCACGGGTCGAGCGCCGAGACTGCTCTGCGCATGGGCTGGCCGGTGGTGCTGGTGCTGGATGTCGGCGGTCAGGCGCAGTCGGCAGCGGCCACGGCGCTGGGGTTCCGGATGTACAACCCGGATCTGCCCTTTGCCGGGGTAATCCTGAACCGCTGCGCCAGCCCGCGTCATGAGCGCCTGACCCGGCTGGGCATGGAGCGCGCGGGTCTGCCCGTGCTGGGCGTGCTGCCGCGCCGGGGCGATCTGACACTGCCCGAGCGGCATCTGGGTCTGATCCAGGCGGTCGAGCATCCCGATCTGGAAAGCGCGATTGCCAGGTATGCGGCGTTTCTACGCGAGCATGTGGATCTGGAAGCGATCAAGCTGGCGGCCTCCTCAAGCCCCAAGGGGTCGTCGTCGGTCGCGCTGCCGCGGCCACCGGCCCAGCGGATCGCATTGGCGCGGGACGCAGCGTTTTCCTTTACCTACCCGCATCTGCTGGAGGGCTGGCGTGCGGCAGGGGCGGAGATTCTGCCGTTTTTACCGCTGGCCGATGAGGCCCCGGCGGCAGATGCCGATCTGGTCTGGCTGCCCGGCGGATATCCAGAGTTGCATGCAGGCACCCTGGCGGCGGCAGAGAGCTTTCTGACCGGTCTGCGCAAACATGCCGAGACCAAACCGGTTCATGGCGAGTGCGGCGGCTACATGGCGTTGGGCGATGTGCTGATCGACAAGGACGGGACCCGACACAAGATGGCCGGGCTGCTCGGGCTGGTGACGTCCTATGAGAAGCGCAAGTTCAATCTTGGCTACCGCAAAGCGCATCTGACCGCACCGATGCCGGGGTTCGATACGGGTACGGCTCTGCGCGGGCACGAGTTCCACTATTCCTCGATCATCGACCAGCCAGATGCGCCGCTCGCGCGGGTCTTCGACGCCGAAGGCGCCGAGGGGCCGCAAACGGGATCGGTGCGCGGCAATGTGACCGGAACCTTCTTTCACCTGATCGCCGAGGCCAGCCAGTGAGCGGGTTCGTTTCGTTTATCGGCTCCGGCCCGGGCGATCCGGAACTGCTTACGCTCAAGGCGGTGGATCGGTTGCAAAAGGCCGATGCGGTGCTGTTCGATGACCTGAGCAGTGGGCCGATCCTGACCCATGCGCGGGACGAGGCCGATCTGGTGGGCGTCGGCAAGCGCGCGGGCCGCCCCTCGCCCAAGCAGGACCACGTGAGCCGGTTGCTGGTGGACTATGCACAAACCGGCGCGCAGGTGGTGCGTCTGAAATCCGGCGATGGCGGATTGTTCGGACGGCTGGAGGAAGAACTGATAGCTCTGCGCGACGCCGGGATCGAGTACGAGATCATCCCCGGTATTCCATCCGCCGTTGCAGCGGCGGCAGCGGCCGGCATTCCGCTGACCCGGCGCCTGACCGCGCGGCGGGTGCAGTTCGTCACCGGCCACGACATCAGCGGTAAACTGCCCGAGGACCTTAACCTGCCCGCGCTGGCCGATCCCGGCGCCACCACCGTCGTCTTCATGGGCAAGAGCACCTTTCCGCTGTTGGTCGAGGCGCTGCACGCCCACGGCCTGCCGTTCGACACTCCGGCGCTGATGGCGGAATCGGTCTCGACCCCCGACCAGACCTTGCACCGTGCTACCGTCGGGGCGCTGGCCGAGAAGCTGAGCGACGAGATCGGCTCCGCCCCGGCCCTGATCCTCTATGGCCCACTTGCGGAGTTCGGGGATGTATGAGCTGAACCTGATCGGCATCGGCACCGGCAACCCGGATCACGTGACCTTTCAGGGCGCGCAGGCGATCCGGGCGGCGGACCTGATCCTGATCCCTCGCAAGGGCGAGAACAAGGCGGATCTGGCGGGGCTGCGTGAGGAGATCATCGCGCAGGTGACCGAGACCACCCCACAGATCGCCTATTTCGATATCCCCAAGCGCCGCGCTGAGGATGGCTATCTGCGCGGGGTGGACGAATGGCATGACTCCATCGCGCTGCGCTGGCAGGAGGCGATTGCGGCGCACAGCCAGGCGAAACAGGTGGCTCTGCTGATCTGGGGCGACCCGTCGCTCTATGACAGCTCCTTGCGAATCGCCTCGCGACTGGAACCGCAGCCGAAGACGAAGGTGGTTCCCGGCATCACCGCGTTGCAGGCGCTGACGGCGGCGCATGCGATCCCGATCAACGAGATCGGCGCGCCTTATCTGGTGACCACCGGGCGGCGTATCCGGGACGAGGGCTGCCCCGCAGGCGTTGAGAAACTGGCCGTGATGCTGGATGGCGAGTGCTCGTTCCAGAGCCTGCAAATGGACGACTACGACATCTGGTGGGGCGCATATGTGGGAATGAAGGAAGAAATTCTGATCCACGGCCCGCTGGCCGATGTGGCGCAACGGATTCTCGACACCCGGGCGCAGGCGCGGGCCGACCACGGGTGGATCATGGATATCTACCTGCTCAAAAAGCGCGGGAATTGACTCAAGAGGTCGCAAATGACGATTGCGCCGAGGGGTGTATCGCGGCTAAATGGGCGGGTCTGGTCCTGCCGGAGCAATCCGGATGCTAAGAGGGAATTGGGTGCGGGCGCGCAAGCGTTCAAAGCCCAAGCCGCCCCCGCGACTGTAAGCGGTGAGCCCCTGTTCAACCAGCCACTCCCGGGCCCAACCGGGGGGAAGGCGAACAGAGGCACCGACCCGCGAGCCAGGAGACCTGCCAGGCGTAAAATGAAACACCGGCCGTCGGGTGCGGCGGCTTAGGAGGACATGAAATGACGACCAAAACGATCAAGGCATCCGCGGCAGGTACCTTTGCTCCTGTTCTGTTTGCTGTGGTTCTGGGCCTGGGGGTCATCACCCTGACCGGCCATGTTCAGGCATCCGCCCTGCATGACGCCGCTCACGACGTGCGCCACGCAACCGGCTTTCCCTGCCACTGACCCATGTTCAGTCGTATTCTGACCAGCGCGTTGTTCGCTGGCGCTGCAGCAGGGTTGATTGCCGCCCTGCTGCAGCTGGTTTTTGTGCAGCCCGTTCTGCTTCACGCCGAGCTTTATGAGTCCGGTGAGCTTGTGCATTTCGGAGGTGAGGCGATTAGCGCCCATCCCGAGCTGCCCGGGTTCAACGCCATGCGCGACGGGCTGAGCATCGTCTTCACCATGCTGACCTATACCGGCTATGCGCTGGTCATGGTTGCGCTGATGTCGATGGCAGAACGTCAGGGCCACGCGGTCAACGCGCGCTCGGGCCTGCTCTGGGGTCTGGCCGGGTTCATCACCTTCCACTTCGCGCCCGGCCTGTCGCTGGCGCCCGAGGTGCCGGGTGTCGCCGCCGCTGATGTGGCCGTGCGCCAGATCTGGTGGACCGCAACGGTGGCCGCCGCCGGGATCGCCATGTGGCTGATCGCCTTTGGCGGCAATCTGGTAAGCTACCTGATCGCCGCCGCACTGCTGCTGGCCCCGCATCTGATCGGCGCGCCCGAGCCCGACAGCTTCTCGGGTCCGGTGCCGACCGAGATCGGCGCGCTGTTCGCCGCGCGCGCCTTTGGCATCGGCATGGCAGCCTGGGTTCTGTTGGGCACATTTGCCGGATATTTCTGGCAATCCGAAAGCGCCCGGGCCGAAGCCGCAGCCTGATCCGACCTGCATGATCCCCGCCGGGCCCGTCCCGGCGGGGTCTTTCTTTGTCCAAGGAACAGATATGTCCCGCTCACTCGCACTCTTCGCCATAGGCCTCGTCTTCGGCGGCGGCGCCGGTTTCGTGATCGCCGCAGGCAACGGCGTCACCTTCGATGGCCATGACCACTCCGACCCGTCCCAGCACGGCGGCAGCGCCGAAGCCGCCGCCCACGACCACTCCACCGCCGTCAACCTGCCTGCGGGCGAGGACGCGCCGGGCCTTCAGATCGACGTGATCAAGGACCCGATGGCTGGATGGAACCTGCACGTGATGCCGCAGAATTTCCGGTTCTCGCCCGAGAACGCCTCAAGAACCGACATCCCTGGGGAAGGCCACGCGCACATCTACGTCAACGGCACCAAGCTGGGTCGGCTCTACAGCAACTGGTATCACCTGACCAACCTGCCCAAGGGCGAGGTCGAGATCGAGGTCTCGCTGAATGCCAACAGCCACAGCCCGCTGATGGTGGACAATGTGCCCGTCGCGGTCTCGACGACGATTCAGGTGGACTGAAGCGCAGGTACCCTCGCCCGCAGACACTCCCGAAGCCGCCCGCAGGGCCGGGCGTCTTCGATCCAGCCTGCCGGGGCATCCAGGTAGGTCCGGCAGGTCGCCGCGATGTCGGTGGCATCGGCCACCGGATCGAGCCCTGAAAACACATATGACGCCATTCCCTGCCCCTGCAGCGCCAACGAGACCGGCCCGGCGCAGGCACTGAAACAGGCGTGATCGCCAAGCTCCACTTGCCCATCCAGCCCGACGTCGGCCAGCGCATCGGTCACCGCCTTCCGCTCGGCAGCACGGTCCCGCGCACCGGTACAGCTTGCACACAAGAGCAGTCGAATTCTGGAGTTGGGCATGCCGGGCCTGATCCTCTGTTGGCCTCGCGTTGTGACTGCTTCGGAACCAGAGCGCAAGCTCAACCGGTCATATCCACCGCTTCGCGCCGCAGTGCTGCGAGGAAGCCATCGACCGGCGGCGACAGCGCCACCGATTTCCGCATCGACACCCCCACCGGGCCAATCGGAATGGGGACCATCCAGTTCACTTGGCGCAGAAGACCGGCCTCGATATCCCGTGTCGGTACATGGGCGGGCATGATGGCCAGCATATCGGAAGACACCAGCAGGCTGCGATTGGTCAGGTACGAAACCGATTCGACCGGGAATCGCGGCGCATCGCCGCCGGCGGTGGCAAAGATCTGGTCCAGTTGGCGACGCAGCGTGGTCTCGGCGGGCGGCAGGATCCACGGGTAGGCCATCAGGTCGGCCAGTTCCGGCGCGGGAAGATCATGCGCCGGGTGCCCGGCCCAGGCAACACAGATCACCTGCTCGTCGAACAGGCGTTCCTGCACGATTTCGCTGCGGTGGCGGTGCACCGGCAGGCGGCCCACGACCAGATCGACCTCGCCCGCGCGTAAGGCAGGCATCAGCACCTCGTTCGTCCCTTCGACCAGCTTGACTACCAGTTCGGGCTTTTCGGTCAGCAGGCGTTGCATCACCCGGGGCAGGAACTCGGCCGAGGCGGCCAGCAACGTGCCCACGACCACGCGCCCGCCATTGCCTTCGTTCAGGTCGTCAAGCTCCTGCGCGGCATGCGAAATCTGCGCCAGGATCAACTTGCCATGCCGGATCAGCGCCTTGCCGAAGACCGTGGGCACCATGCCGCGATTGGTGCGATCAAAGAGCTGGACGCCAAAATCCAGTTCCAGATCCTTGATCAGCTTGGTGGCGGCGGGCTGCGAGATATGCAGCGACTGCGCGGCGTGCAGGATCGAACGCTGCTCGCCCACGGCCACCAGCAGGCGCAGTTGCTTGAGCTTCAGCCGGGTCAGGACCCGTTCAACAATGCGGATCTGGGAGTGACTCATGGAATTTCTGATAGCACCGAAGCCAGATATCCGTCAAAGCTATATCTGGATCGGAGAAATCCGCCTGCGGATTTCGCGCACCACGCTCATTGCGGTCAGCGCCGAAGAGCTGGGATTATCGGGCAGCGCATTGCCCTGGATTTCAAAGCGGAACCGACCAAAGGCGCCCTCGGCCTGTACCTCGTGGATGTTGCGGGTGGCGTCCGGGTCAGCGATCAGAACGGCGCGGGTGTTGTCCAACCCAGCCCCGGCCAGCGCCACGGCAGCGGCCACGTTCGCGTTCCTTGGATAAAGCCGCGCGGCCTCGCGTGCCGAGCCTTCGAAATGAGTGGCGGCTGCGGTCAGGGCGCCGAGGTCCAGCACCTCTTCGGCCCACGATCCGCGCCAGCCGAGCGGTGGCTTGCGTCCGGTATAGGTCACGCTCAGCGCCCCACCCTCGGCAGCGGCGGACAGAGCATCAAGCGAGCCGATGGCTCCTGACGCGACGCTGAGTTGCGCCTGTCCCGCCTCTGCCGCTTCAACCAGATCGGAGTGCAGTTCCGCGTCCGCCAGCGCACCGACCGAGACCGTCAGCACATCGATCCCCGCCCGCAAGGCGGCCAAACCATGCGCCCTGAGCCCCGCATGCCCGGCGCAGTCGATCAGCAGATCGGGACGTTTTGGCAGATCGGCAATCTCAGTTATGGCAGGTGCGCCCATCACCTGACGCGCTGCAGCCTCGCGCCCCGGCCGGCAGATAACGGCGATGATCTCGGCACCGTCCGGGCAGCGACGAGCCGCATGACTGGCGATGGCGCCGTGTCCTATGAAGGCGATGAGCATCATGATGTTTCCTCCCGCTGCCCTCATGGTTTTCACATATCCAGGCCTCAGTGCTATCCGCTTTTCCGATATCCAGATAGAATTTCCCGATTTGCCCGGCAGGCACTGCCCCCGCAGGATCGGACGCGACCCAGCGGAGACCGTATCCTTGCGCGATGCCCCACAAGCCCATATCGGCCGACCCATGCGTCGCCGCGAAGACCCGCGCCTGCTGCGCGGTGAAGGGCGCTTCGTGGACGATATCCAGCTGTCCGACGCGCTGCATCTGACATTCCTGCGCAGCCCTCTGCCCCGTGGCCGGATCGTGGAGTGCGACGTGAGGGACGCCGCCGAACTGCCGGGTATCGCGGCCATTTTCCGGGCAGCGGATCTGGGCGAGACCCGCGCGCTGAGCGTAAATCCGGTCCTGCCGCTGCAAATTGAGCCACCGTATCCGCTGCTGGCCGATGCGAGAGTCGAAGCGGTCGGGCAACCGGTGGCCGCCGTGCTGGCAGAGACGGCAGAGCAGGCGCAGGATGCGGTAGAGGCGATGTGGCTCGATATAGAGGAAGACGGCGTGGCGCTCGATCAAGCCGCAGCCGGGCAAAGCTGGACCAGCGGCGATACCGAAGCAGCATTTGAGCAGGCCGCGCATGTGGTTTCGGCAGAGCTCCGTCACCCCCGGCTGGCCCCCTCGCCGCTGGAGCCACGTGCGATTGCAGTGGCGCCGGAGGGCAATGCGCTGACAGTCTGGCTCTCGACCCAGACCCCGCACCGGGCCCGGTCCGAACTGGCGCGTATTCTAAGAGTGCCCCCCGAGCGGCTTCGGGTGATCGCCCCGGATGTGGGCGGCGCGTTCGGGATGAAAGCCTCGCTCTATCCCGAAGAGGTCGTGGCGGTCTGGGCCGCCCAGCGGCTGCGGCGCCCGGTGTGCTGGACCGCGACCCGCAACGAGGATTTCCTGTCCGCCACCCACGGGCGCGGCCTGCGCATGCGCGGGGACTTGGCTGTGAATGGCGCGGGCAGGTTCCTTGGTCTCCGGACAGAGGCGGAGGCCCCGCTGGGCCATTGGCTGCCAAACTCGGCACTGATCCCGGCCTGGAACGCGGCGCGCATTCTGCCGGGCGGATACCGGGTGGATGCCGTCGACATCTCGACCCGCGCGCGAATGGCCAATACTGCGCCGGTCGGCATCTATCGCGGCGCGGGGCGGCCCGAGGCCTGCACGCTGATGGAGCGGCTGGTGGACAAGGCGGCGCGGGCCACCGGGCTGGACCCGGCTGAGATCCGGCGACGCAATCTATTGCCGCCCGAAACTCTGCCCTGCGGCACTCCCACCGGATACCGGCTGGATTCCGGGCGCTATACCGAGGCGCTGGACCGGCTGCTCGCCTCGGCGGATTATGCCTCATTGCTTGCCGAGCGAAAAAAGCGCCGGGCCGAAGGAAAACTGTTCGGGCTGGGGCTGGCCTTCTATGTCGAACCTTCGGGCACTGGCTGGGAAAGCGCGCGCGTGACATTGACGGAAAGCGGCGCGGTCGTGGCAACAGGTGGCAGCACGCAGGGGCACGGGCGCGAAACGGCGCTCGCTCAAGTGACAGCGGACACGCTTAGCCTAAACCCGGAGCAGGTCACCGTCCGGCACGGCGACACCGAAAGTTGCCCGACCGGCATCGGTGCGCTGGCCAGCCGCAGCACGCCCATCGGGGCCAGCGCGGTGCAGACCGCCTGCGCCGAGATACTGTCCCGCAGGGCGAAAGGTGAGGCCCTGCCCCTGACCGCCGAACTGCGCTATGACGCGCCGCACGAGGCCTGGGGGTATGGCTGCCATCTTGCCGCGATGCACATCGACCGCGAGACCGGTGTCCCCACGATCCACCATCTCTCATGCATGGATGACGCCGGACGCCTGATCAACCCAATGATGGTCGAGGGTCAGATCCGGGGCGGCTTCGCGCAGGGGTTCGGCGAGGCGATGATGGAGGCGCTACACTACGAAGACGGTCAGCTTTTGACCGGATCGCTGATGGATTACGCCCTGCCCCGCGCCGCCGACCTGCCTCCGCTGGAGATACACAAGATGGAAACGCCGACCGATGCCAACGCGCTGGGGGCCAAGGGTGTGGGCGAGGCTGGCACCATCGGCGCGCCTGCGGCTCTTCTGAATGCCGCCATCGACGCGCTCAGCCCGCTGGGCGTGACCGATCTGCAAATGCCGCTGACCAGCCTGTCCTTGTGGCAGGCGATCCGCGCCGCCGAAACGGAGAGATGACGGATGAAATACAGCAAGCTCGACGCCAAAGATCACGCCCGCGAACACATGCGCGGCATCTGGGCAGCGGCCCTCAATCCCTTCCGGCCGGATCTGAGTTTCGACGAGGCCGGATTTTGCCACAACATCCGCCACTGGATCGACGATCTGGGCATCGCGGGCCTGTTTATCGCCGGCAAGCAGGGCGAGTTCTTTTCGATGTCGGTCGAAGAGCGCAAGCGCAACCTTGAGATCGCGGTGGAAGAGGTGGACGGCAAGGCCGGCACGATCATGTCGGTCTCGGACCAGAATTTCGACACGGTGATGGAACTGGCCCGGCATGCGCAGGATTGCGGGGCGGATTACGTCGTCGTGCACGCGCCGGTTCTGAACTTCGTCAAGGATCAGGACGAGACGGTTTATCGTTACTACAAGGCGATCAGCGATGCGGTCGATATCGGCATCGCCATGTGGAGCCACCCCGACAGCGGGTATCTGATGAGCCCCGAGCTCTGCGCCCGCATCGCCGATCTGCCCAATGTGGTAGCGATCAAATACTCGGTTCCGCGCGAGATGTATGTGCGGCTGACGGAGCTGGCCGGGGACCGGATACAGGTCTCGACCGCGTCCGAAGAGGAATGGTTTGACAATATCGTGGAGCTGGGATGGCAGCTCTACCTGTGTTCCTCTCCGCCCTACCTGCTGCAAACAGCCAATGACCGACGGATGCATGACTATACAAGGCTTGCCCTTGACGGACGCATCGACGAGGCCCGCGCGATCCGCGACAGTCTGGAACCGGTGCGGCAGGCCATCCGGGAAACCAAGCCTGCCGGAAAACCACATGCGCATGGCAAATACTGGCAGGAACTGTTGGGCCAGATCGGCGGCAGGGTTCGTTTCCCGATGCTGGAGTTGACGGAAGAAGAAAAAGCAACGACCCGGGCCGCCTTTGAAACCTGCGGCCTGCGCCTCTGACTGACGGAGCCTGCGCGGCCTTCGGCCTTGCGTCCTGCGGACGGCGCTGCCGGGCCCAACGGGAGGAGACGTGCCGCCAGGCATATCGAGCGACGGGCGGGAGCACCTCTGCCTCAGGGTCTCTTCGATCGGGCATCTGACGTTGCGGGCCACGAGATTGTGACAGCATCTCGCAGCAATATCTGGCATCAATCCAACATCATGATGACCGGAGCCGGACAGATGAAACGGATTACCCTCGCCTTCCTCGCCCTTATCCTCGCCACCCTGCCCGGCTGGGCCTCCGATCTTAACCCGCGCGACGGCTGGGCCATGCACCGGACCGGCAAGAGCTATGACGCCCTCGTAGCGGATGCGAAAACGGCGGTGAAAGCGAACGGGTTGATCGTGGTGACCCAGGCCGGGCCGACCAAGGCCGCCGCCGCGCGCGGCATCGCCATACCGGGTAACCGGGTCATCGGCATCTTCAACAACGACTTCGCCGTGCGAGTACTGGAAACCTCGACCGCCGCGATGATCGAGGCGCCGATCCGCCTGTATGTTACCGAAAACGAGGACGGTACCGCCACGCTGTCCTACAAACTCCCCAGCCACGTCTTCGCACCCTACATGGAAGAAGGCGGCCCGGCGCTGGAGGGGATTGCCCAGGAATTGGACAAAAAGTTTCAGATGATCGCCGAAACGGCCGCCAATTAGTCACACTGACGTGATCCGACTTGCGCCTGCCCGCTGCCTCCGCAATCTGCGGTTTCAGGACTGAAACGGAGCACAAATGATGCAGGACCTCATGCCCCGCGCCGCGGATCTTCTGGCCAAACGGCTCTGCGAGGCCGGATGCCGCCACGCTTTCGGAATGCCGGGCGGCGAGGTCCTGACGCTGGTGGACGCGCTTGAGCAGGCGGGCATCACCTTTCATCTGGCCAAGCACGAAAACGCCGCCGGTTTCATGGCCGAGGGCGTGCATCACCGGGACGGCGCGCCCGCGATTCTGGTGGCAACGCTGGGACCCGGCGCCATGAACGGGATCAACGTGGTGGCCAACGCCCTGCAGGACCGGGTGCCGATGATCGTGCTGACGGGCTGCGTCGATGCGGACGAAGCGCAGACCTATACCCATCAGGTGATGGACCACCAGCAAATCTATCGCTCGATTACCAAGGGCACCTTTCGCATGACGCCGGAGGGCGCGGATATCATCGCCGACAAGGCGGTGTCGCTGGCCACGCAGGCCCGCCCGGGCCCGGTACATATCGACGTGCCGATCTCGGTCGCCGACACCCGTGTGCGAGACCCGAAACGCCGTCGCCTCAAACGGGCGGCTCCGGTTTCGCCCGAAGGCACCTGTCTGGAAAAGGCGCGGAAATGGGTGGCCGAGGCGGAGCGCCCGTTGGCTGTCGTTGGCCTGGACTTGCTGGAGGGAAATTCCAACCGCGTCCTGCAGGCGTTTCTTGAGCATTTCCGCATTCCCTTCGTCACCACCTACAAGGCCAAGGGGATCGTGCCCGAGGATCATCCCCTGTGTCTGGGCGGCGCGGGACTGTCGCCACTGGCCGACCAGCATCTGTTGCCGCTGGTCGAACAGGCCGACCTGATCCTGTGTCTGGGCTATGACCCCATCGAGATGCGCCCCGGCTGGCGCGAGGTGTGGCACCCGGACACGCAACGCGTGATCGACATCTCGGCGGCGGTAAATGACCACTACATGCATCAGGCCGGGCTCAATTTCGTGGCCGATACGGGCGCCACACTGGAGGCGATCGCCAAGGGCAACCCTGCGCGGGAGACCTGGCCGGGCGGGGAACCGCAGGCGGTGCGCGAGGCGCTGGCCCGGGCCTTTCCCATGGATGATGACTGGGGGCCTGCGGGGATCATCGCCGAGGCGCGCGACGTACTGCCCGCAGACACGCTGGCCACCGCCGATAGCGGCGCGCATCGCATCCTGCTGAGCCAGATGTGGCAATGCACCGAGCCGCGCGGGCTGATCCAATCGTCGGCGCTCTGCACCATGGGCTGTGCGGTGCCGATGGCGATTGGGTTGAAACTGGCCGCCCCCGACCGGCCCGTGATCAGCTTTTCCGGCGACGCCGGGTTCCTGATGGTGGCCGGGGAGCTTTCAACGGCAGCGGAGATGGGCGGCAATCCGATCTTTCTGGTCTTCGTCGATGCCTCGCTGGCGCTGATCGAGTTGAAACAGCGCGGACGGCAGATGGCGAACCGGGGCGTGGATTTCGACCGCCACGACTTTGCCGCCATGGGTCGCGCGTTTGGCGGCAATGGCCATACCGTCCGCAACCGGGCCGAGCTGCGCACGGCGCTGGAAGCGGCGATGCAGGCCGATACCTTTACCGTCATCGCCGCCGAGATCGACCGGGGAAGCTACGATGGCCGCATCTGACGGACCGCTGAAAGGCGTCAAGGTTCTGGACCTCAGCCGCATTCTGGCCGGCCCGACCTGCACGCAGTTGCTGGGCGATCTGGGCGCCAGCGTGATCAAGGTCGAAAACCCGGCAACCGGCGGCGACGACACCCGCCAGTGGGGTCCGCCTTACGTCGAGGATGCCGACGGCAACCGATCCGACCTGAGCGCCTATTTCATGTCCGCCAACCGCAACAAGAAATCGGTGGCGGTGGACATCGCGACGCCTGAGGGGCAGGCCGAGATCAGGCGGCTGGCGGGGCACGCGGATATCCTGATCGAAAATTTCAAGCCCGGCGGGCTGGCGAAATACGGCCTGGATTACGACAGCCTGCGCGGCGGCCTGCCGGGGCTCGTCTATTGCTCGATCTCGGGTTACGGGCAAACCGGGCCGAATTCCACCAAGCCCGGTTATGACCTAATGGCGCAGGGCTATGGCGGGATCATGTCGCTGACCGGTGAACCCGATGGCGCGCCGATGAAGGTAGGCGTGGGCATCGCCGACGTGATGTGCGGCATGTACGCCGCCGTGGGCATCCTTGCCGCTCTGCGTCACCGCGACCTGACCGGCGAGGGGCAGCAGATCGATTTGGCGCTGGTCGATGCGCAGGTGGCTTGGCTGATCAACGAGGGCGTGAACTACCTGACCAGCGGACAGGTGCCGCGGCGGCGCGGCAACGGGCATCCGAACATCGTGCCCTATGATGTCTATGAAACCGCTGATGGTCATGTGATCCTTGCTGTTGGGAATGACAGCCAGTTCAAACGGTTCTGCGACTATCTTGATCTTCCGCACCTGTCCGGGGACACCCGTTTCGCCACCAACCCGGCGCGGCTGGAACACCGCGACACGCTCAACGCGGAGCTGCGCCCGGCCATGCGAACACGCCGGACGACCGAGGTGATCGAAGGGCTCGAATCGCTGCGGGTGCCGGTCGGACCGGTGCGGACGCTGGATCAGGTTTTTGCCTCGGATCAGGTGGCCGCGCGGCAGATGCAGATCGCGATGCAGGCCGCTCCGGGCGAGGTGCAACTGATCGGCAATCCGCTCAACCTGTCGCGCACGCCGGTCACCTATCGCCACGCCCCGCCCACCTTCGGCGCCGATACCGAGGCGGTGCTGAGCTCTGAAAACCCGTTTGAAGACTGAAACATCCCCGGGGTCATGCGCGGCAAATCGCTGAAACATGCCCTTGAATCGGCGGGATTTCTCAGATTCTTCGCACACGGGTTTTCACCAATTCGCGAGCGACGTCGATACTGATACGGCGCACCAATACAGTTTGCTATTGCAATGGTAGCCACAAAACGAAATCGGATTGGACCCTGGCATGAAACAAGACATTTTCGGACAGATGAACAGCTTGACCCGCGCGGACAGTGCCGAGGCGTGGGACGGCGTTCTGCTGGGGTTCATGGCCCATGCCGCGATCACCCCCCAGCATCTGGCCAAGGTTCTGGAGCTTGAGCCGGGGTTCGCGCTGGGTCACGCGGTCAAGGGGCTGTTCACCGTGTTGCTGGGCCGCCGGGAGCTTTTGCCGGTCGCGGCCGAGGCGCTGGCCACTGCGGAAGCCGCGATGAAGGCGCATCCGATATCTCCCCGTGAGCGTCATTATGTGGACGCGCTGCGCCTCTGGCTGGCGGGCAACCCCACGCAATCGGTACAGAATTTCGAGGCCGTGCTGCGCGAGCACCCCGAGGACACGCTGGCGATGAAACTCAGCCACGCCACCCGGTTCGTGCTGGGCGATCCCGACGGCATGCGCCGCTCGATCGAGCGGGTGATGCCGGCTTATGCCCCCGATCACGCCGGTCGCGGTTATCTGCTGGGCTGCCACGCCTTCGCGCTTGAGGAAACCGGCGCTTACGAAAAGGCCGAGATCGCGGGCCGTCAGGCGCTGTGGATGGTCTCGGACGATGCCTGGGGCCTGCATGCGGTGGCGCATGTTCACGACATGACCGGCAATGCCGCCCAAGGTTTGGAATGGCTGGCGGGCCGGGAAGCGGCCTGGGCCCATTGCAACAACTTCCGCTACCATGTGTGGTGGCACAAGGCGCTTATGCATCTGGACCTCGGTCAGATCGATCAGGTGCTCGAACTTTATGACGCAGAGGTCCGTAAGGACAAGACTGACGACTATCGCGACATCTCGAACGGCACTTCGCTGCTGATGCGGCTCGAGCTTGAGGGCGTCGATGTCGGCAACCGCTGGGAAGAGATGGCCGACCTGAGTGCCGCGCGCACCGAGGATGGCTGCCTGATTTTTGCCGATCTGCACTATCTGCTGGCGCTGACCGGCGACAATCGCGAGGACGCCACCGCCAAGATGTTGCAACGCATTCACCGCGACGCCAAGCTTGCCAACGACGACACCACCCGCCGCATGGCCGATCCCGGGGTCGAGGCGGCGCTGGGGCTCGAAGCCTTTGGCGATGGACTCTACGGGCAGGCCTTTGACCATCTGCTCGCGGCGCGCGGGTCGATGCAACTGGCGGGCGGCAGCCATGCCCAGCGCGATGTGTTCGAGCGCATTACCATCGACTCGGGCCTGCGCGCGGGTCGCCTGGACGCCGTCGAGCGCATTCTGGACGACCGCCGCGCCAAGCGGGCCGGTGGCGAGGACAATTACGCCCTCGCGCGTCGTGAACTGATCACGACGGCGCGCGGCGAGGATGACGCGCAAAGCGTACCCGCCGAATAATAAAGACCAAGAAGGACAGAAAACGCATGGCGACCGTTTCGCCCGCCACTGATTTTGCCCCGGCCGCGAACATGACCGCGGCCCCTGCCCGCACGCGCGACCCGCGGCTGGATTTCTATCGCGGCATCGCGATGTTCATTATCCTGATCGCCCATATTCCGAACGATCCCTGGGCACGGTGGATTCCGGCGCGGTTCGGGTTCTCGGACGCGACCGAGATCTTTGTGTTCTGCTCGGGCATGGCATCGGCCATCGCCTTTGGCGGTGCCTTCATGCGCCGGGGCTGGTGGATGGGCACGGCGCGCGTCGCCTTTCGCATCTGGCAGGTCTATTGGGCCCATATCGGTCTGTTTTTCTTCGTCGCCATGTCGATGGCGGCGCTGGACCTCTCAGGTCTGTTCGAGAAGGATTATATCTCGTCCCTGAACCTGCAGCATTTCTTTAACAATCCGATGCCGCAGTTGGTGGGGATGTTCACCCTCACCTACGTGCCCAACTACTTTGACATCCTGCCGATGTATCTGGTGGTGCTGGCGATGATGCCTCTGTTCATGGGGCTGTCGCAGATCGGGTTCTGGGCGGTTGCACTGACCTCGATCGCAATCTGGGTGGTGGCGCAAACCGGTGCGCTGGCCCTGCCCGCCGAGCCTTGGTCGGACCGGCAGTGGTTCTTCAACCCGTTCGGCTGGCAATTGCTGTTCTTCACCGGCTTCGCCTTCATGCGCGGCTGGCTGCCGGCCCCGCCGGTGTCCAAGGTACTGATCTGGGCCAGCGCCCTGTTTCTGGTGCTGTCGGCGCCCTTCGGGTCGTGGAAAGTGTTCCTGTGGGTTGAGGCCTGGAACGCCGATCTGGCCGAAGAGATCCGCAAGGTCTGGCCACTGACCAAGGAATTCCGCTCCAAGACCGAGTTCGGGCTGCTGCGCTACATGCATTTCCTGGCGCTGGCCTATCTGGGCTGGGTGGTGGCGGGCGAGCGGGGCTCGCGCTTGGTGGCCACCGGTCACGGGATCGGCGCACAGATCTGGCAGCGGTTGCTGGCGGTCATCACCAAGGTCGGACAGCAGTCGCTGGCAGTCTTCGTCTTTTCGATGGCCGCGGCGCGGCTGATCGGCGTGGGGCTGGATGAGGCCGGGCGGAATCCTGCCAGTGTTCTGGCCGCAAACCTGATCGGCTTTGCCATGATCATCGGCGTGGCCTATCTGGCCGCCTGGTTCAAAGCACACCCGTGGAAGTCCAAGAAATGAAACTGACCCGCCGCACATTTCTGGCCTCGACATCGGCGCTGGCGCTGACCCCCGGTGCCGCCTTTGCCACCGGCTCAGGCACGCCGTTTGACCACGACGCGGTCATTGCCGAAGCCCGCGATCTGGCCAGCCGTCCTTATACCGCGCGTGCGCAGGTGCCGCAGGAGTGGCGCGATCTGAGCTATGAGCAATACCGCTCGATCCGGTTCAAGCTGGATAAGGCCCTGTGGTACGGGGCCGAAACGCCCTACAATGTGGATTTCTTTACGCCGGGCCTGTACTTCCCGCGCGCGGTTAAAGTATTCTCCGTCGAAAACGGCATGGCCACACCTGTGAGCTTCGATCTGTCGATGTTCACAAAATCGGACGAGGTCCCGACCCTGCCGGTGGACGACACGCTGGGCTTTTCCGGCCTGCGCCTGCGCACCGAGATGCACCGGCCCGGCCTGACGGATGAGTTCTGCGTCTTTCAGGGGGCAAGCTATTTCCGCGCCATTGGTCTGCACGAGGTCTATGGCCTCTCGGCACGCGGGCTGGCGCTTAAAACCGGCGATCCGGATGGCGAAGAATTCCCCGACTTCATCCGCTTCTGGCTGGAGCGCCCCGCCCCCGGCCAGCGCAACATGATCGTGCATGCCCTGATGGACAGCCCCAGCGTGACCGGTGCCTATCGGTTCGACATCACCCCGGGCGCTGACTGCGTGATGGAGGTCGAGGCGACGCTGTTCCCGCGCGAGGAACTGGACCATGTGGGCATCGGACCGCTGACCTCTATGTTCCTCTACGATCAGACCAACCGCACCCGGTTCGACGATTTCCGCCCCGCTGTGCATGACAGCGACGGCCTGATGATCCGCAACGGCGCGGGTGAGGTGCTGTGGCGGCCGCTTGCAAACCCGAAGACATTGCAGGTGTCGTCCTTCGTCGACATGAACCCGCGCGGGTTCGGCCTGATGCAGCGGACGCGCGAGTTTTCCGATTTCGCTGATCTCGAAGCGCTTTATCATAAACGCCCGGGTCTCTGGGTCGAGCCCAAGGGCGACTGGGGCAAGGGCACGGTACGGCTGGTTGAGATCCCGGCGGATCAGGAGATATATGACAATATCGTCGCCTACTGGCGGCCTGCACAGGCCTATGCGGCGGATGAACAGGTGGACCTGTCCTACCGCCTGACATGGGGCGAGGAACCCCAGCGCACGGCCATGCCCAGGGTGATCAACACCGCGATGGGCGACAAGACCTTTGGCTCGGGCCGTCTGGTGGTTGTGGATTTTGAGGCCAGCGACATGTTTGACGACCCCGACACGCTGGATATCTTCGTGCAGTCTCCGCATGTCGAGGTCTCGAAAGGCGTGCTGCAGCGCAACCCCGATACCGGCGGGTTGCGGCTGGCCTTTTCTTTTGAGCCGGGCGAGCGCGATCACGTGGAGCTGCGGGCGCAACTGCGCAAGGGCAAACAGCCCGCTTCCGAAGTCTGGCTCTACCGGTGGATCGCATGAGCCACGAGCTGCATATCATGCCGCCCGAGGCGCCGCTGCGGATGCCCGCGCAGGATTTCCGCGCCGGGTTCCGGGACGCGGACGCGCCCGCGCGCGAGGCGCCGCGCATGGTGGCATGGTGGCGGGTGCTGGTCTTTTCGCCCGCGATGGCGGCCACATTAGCGCTGGTCTGGATCATGCAGGACTGGTTCTCGGACGAGGGGATCAGCGTCATCGAGGGCGTGCTGCTGACCCTGATCTCGTTCAACTTCTTCTGGATCACCTTCACCGTCAGCACCGTGCTGCTGGGCATGATCTCTCTATCCCGTCAGGCCCGGCCCGAGCGCAAGACACGGTCGCAACCGCTGCAAGTGGCGCTGCTGATGCCGGTTCACAACGAGGTGCCGTGGTACGTGCTGGGCAATGCCCGCTCGATGCTGGAAGAGCTGCGCGCGCGCGGCGGGCAGCACCACTATGCGATGTTCATCCTGTCCGATACCCGTGATGACGCAATAGCGGCGCAGGAACAGGCCAGTGTCGAGGCGCTGCGCACCACGCTGGCGCCGGGGCTGGAGCTGTATTACCGCCGCCGGGAACAGAATACCGACCGCAAGGTGGGCAATATCGCCGATTGGGTCAGCCGCTGGGGCAGTGCCTGGGACGCGATGCTGGTACTGGATGCCGACAGTCTGATGACCGGCCGCGCCATCGCCCGGCTGACCGATGCGCTGTCGCGCGATCCCGGCGCGGGACTGATCCAGAGCTATCCGCAACTGATCGGCGCCCAGTCGGTCTTTGCCCGGATGCAGCAATTCGCAAATGGCGTCTATGGCGTGTCCTTCGCCGAGGGTCTCGCGCGCTGGTGCGGGCAGGAGGGCAACTACTGGGGCCACAACGCCATTATCCGTACCGCCGCCTTCGCCAATTGCGCCGGTCTGCCCCGGCTGCGCGCGCTGAATGGGCAAGAACGGCTGATCATGAGCCACGATTTCGTCGAGGCGGGCTTGCTGCGCCGCGCCGGGTGGAGCGTGCGGTTCCTGCCGCGCATCCGGGGCTCGTATGAAGAAACGCCCCCCACCCTGATCGACCACGTGCTGCGTGACCGGCGCTGGTGTCAGGGCAATCTGCAGCACCTGAAACTGCTGGGCTCGCGCGGGTTCCGCCCGATCTCGCGTTTTCACATGTTCCATGGCGCGGTGGGGTATCTGTTGTCGCCGCTCTGGTTTGCGCTGCTGGTGATGTGGGCACTGATCGGTCAGGGCAAGGATGCCTCCGTCCTGCATTATTTCAGCCCCGACAATCCGCTGTTCCCGCAATGGCCGGAGATGACCGAAGGCCGTCACGTGCTGATCATTCTGGTGATGTACGCGATGCTACTGGCGCCGAAACTGCTGGGCATTGCCGCCCTGCCCCTGAGCGGCGCGCGCTATGCGGATTTTGGTGGCGGCTGGCGTTTTGCGCTGTCGTTCCTGTCCGAGGTGATCCTGTCGATCCTCTACGCCCCGATCCTGATGGTGCAGCAGATGATCGCCGTGTTCCGCACCGCTTTGGGCCTGCAAAAAGGCTGGTCGCCGCAGACACGCGACGGCGGGCGGTATGGTCTGGGTACGCTGCTGCTCTGCCACGCGCTAGAAACGGTGAGCGGGCTGGCGTTGAGCGCGGGTATCTTTGCGGGGCTGGTCTCGATTTGGCTTGCGCCCATCGCGATCAGCCTGGCGCTGGCGGTGCCGCTTTCTGCGCTCAGCGGGGTGTCTGCGGGCTCGGCCCGGCGGCTGCTGGGGATGCGCGAGGATTTCAGCGAACCAGCGATCACCCGTTCGGCACGGGCCTATCGCAGCGAGTTGCGGGCATTGCTCGAAGGTAAGGGCAAGTTCACCCCGGCGGAGTGATCAGCCCCCCGGCAGCCCCTCATACCAATCCAGCATCATGTCGGCCCAGCCTTTGGGCACCATATGTCCACCGGGAAACAGCGCGAACTCCAGCGCACTGCCCTCGGCACAGCGGGTCCATTTGCGGCGCATGAACTGGTCGGTCTTCGAGAATCCATCGGGGCGGTTGTCGAGGCATTCATTGGCAGCGCGCCAGATCTCCAGCCCGGCAAAGATATCGCCCTGAATGAAGCGCCCGCCACCCAACTGACGCCCTTCCAGGGGCACCACATTGTCGGTCCAGCCATGGGTGTGGAACATGCGGACCGGCCCCTCGCAGCTTACGGGATGGGGGCGCCAGAATCCGCCCGAAACCGGCGCATAGGCCGAGAAGGTGTCCGGCGCATCGCAGGCCAAATAGTTCACCATGAACCCGCCGGCAGAGAAGCCGCTCAGCACCACGCGGTCATCATCGACGCCGAACCGGCTGGCGGCATCGGCAACAACGGCGGTGAGGAACGCGGTTTCATCCCGGCCCTCCCAGCCGGGATAGAAATTCCAACTGCGCCCGCGCCGCCCGACACGCTCGGCCCCGGCAGGTGCCATCACCGCATAACCGCGCGCCAGCAGGCGGTCGACCATGCCCCGGTTCTTCATGACATTGGCGCCGCTGCTGCCATAGCCGTGCAGGAACACCACCAGCGGCGGGTTTTCCGCCTGCGGCAGTTCGATATGGTAGATACCGGTTTCGATCTCGCACGGCTCGGGCGCATCGGCGCAGCCCGCCTGTGCCACCTGACCCGCCAACCCCAGCCCTGCGGCCAGCCACAGCGCCCGGATCATCCCGCGTCTCCTTCGTAATCATGCAACGGCAGCCCGACCCGCACCCAGCCCGGCCCGGCGCGCGAGCCGAGCATGCCTTCGGGCACGTCGATGATATTGGTAAAGCCCGCCTCGGTCAGGTGCAGGCTCAACCGGGCCGAGCGCACGCCGCGCGCGCAGATCAGCGCGATGGGTTGGCTTCGGTCGGGGCCCACCACCGCCGTCAACGCCTGCACGAAATCCGCGCGCCGCATGTCGATGGGATGCGCACCCTCGCCGATCCCGGAGGCCCGCCATTCGCGCGGCGTACGGATGTCGATCAGCACGACCTCTCCGGCCACGGCACTCCGGTGCGCGTTAGAAACGCTCAGCTTGCCACCCGCGTAATCCGGAGGCGTCAGGCGGTATTCGCGCACCGCCCATGTCCCGGCAACCGCCGCCGCGCCCAGCAGAACCCAGCGGCGCGTCGGAGATCGGGAAACGGCCTGACTGACACTCATTCGCGCACCTCATCCAAATGGCTCAACACCGGCTTAGCACAAACGGAACCGGCGCGCCGCCCTGTCGAAAGCCCAAGGTGATCAAGTTCGCGTCAGCGGCGGGACGTGTTCGCCCGGCCATAACGTCGCAGTCTTATGCCCTAGGAAATCAATGCAAACTTGCAATAGCTGGACAGCCCGGAAAATATCTTTACTGAGATTACATCATTTGCCCGTCAAACCCGGAGTCCTGCTGGTGTCCCTATTTCTCATCGCGGCCCTTCCCTTTCTCGGAGCTGTTTTTCCCGCCCTCCTGATCCGTGCGGGGCGCAACGCGGCCGCCTCGGCCGCCGGGCTGACAAGCTTTCTGGCGCTGGTGGGGTTGCTGATCAACGCACCCGCCGTGATGCGCGGAGAGCTTGTCACCGCCCGGTTCGACTGGATCCCGCTGCTCGGGCTGAACACCAACTTCATGCTGGACGGGCTGGGGTTGCTCTTTGCCTCGCTGATCCTCGGGATCGGGTTACTGATTATCCTCTATGCGCGATTTTACCTCTCGCGCGAGGACCCGATGGGACAGTTTTACACTTATCTGCTGCTGTTTCAGGGCGCGATGGTGGGGATCGTGCTCAGCGACAACATCCTGCTTTTGCTGATTTTCTGGGAGCTGACCTCGCTCAGTTCCTTTCTGCTGATCGGCTATTGGAAGCACCTGCCCGCAGGGCGGCAGGGCGCGCGCATGGCGTTGGCAGTGACCGGCTCGGGCGGGCTGGCGATGATCGGGGGCATGCTGATTTTGGGCAACATCGTCGGGTCTTATGATCTGAGCGTGATCCTGCAAAACAAGGAACTGATCCAGGCCTCGCCGTTCTACCTGCCTGCACTGATCCTGATCCTGCTGGGCTGTTTCACCAAATCGGCACAGTTCCCGTTCCATTTCTGGCTGCCGCACGCGATGGCGGCGCCGACACCGGTTTCGGCCTATCTGCACTCGGCCACGATGGTAAAGGCGGGCCTGTTCCTGATGGCACGGATGTGGCCGGTGCTGGCGGGTACGCCGGAATGGTTCTACATCGTCGCGACCACCGGTCTGGTCACCATGGTAATCGGCGCCGCGATTGCGCTTTTCAAGGACGACCTCAAGGCGCTGCTTGCGTTCTCGACGGTCAGCCATCTGGGTCTGATCACCATGCTCTTGGGCTTTGGCACCAAGATCGCCGCCGTGGCCGCCGTGTTTCACATCATCAACCACGCCACCTTCAAGGCGGCGCTCTTCATGACCGCCGGTATCGTCGATCACGAGGCGCATACCCGCGACATCAAACGTCTGGGCGGTCTGCGCCACCTGATGCCGGTGACCTTCACCATCGCCCTGATCGCCGCCCTGTCCATGGCCGGTCTGCCACCGCTCAACGGCTTCCTCAGCAAGGAGATGATGCTGGAAGAGACCGTGCACACGGTCTGGAACCACTCGCACTTGCTGGTGCCGGGGTTGGCGTTGATCGGGGCGTTGTTCTCGGCGGCCTATTCGTTCCGCTACATTGCGCATGTGTTCCTGGGCCCCAAACGCGACGACTATCCGGCGCATCCGCATGATCCCGGTGTCGGCATGTGGCTGGCGCCTGCGTTTCTGGTGGTTCTGGTGGTTGCCATTGGCTTCTTTTCCAAAGCCATCGTCGGGCCGCTGGTGGCCATCGCCTCGACCGCCGTGATCGGTGGAGACAAGCTGCCCTATTACTCGCTCAAGCTCTGGCACGGGTTCACGCCCGCGCTCTACATGTCCATTGCCGCCACCATCGGCGGTCTGATCCTGCTGGCGTTGCACCGCCATGCTGAACGCCTGTGGAACGCCGCACCAAGGCCCGAGGCCAAGGTGATCTTTGATGCCGTCATCGGCGCTGCAACATGGGCCAGCCGGACACTCTCGGACACGCTGCACAATGGCGTCATCAGCCGCTATGCCGCGATCATGGTCGCCTTCACGGTTGGGCTGGGCTACTACGCCTATTCCACGGGCACCATCAGCGTGCCGACACGCGTGCCACTGCCCGCCACGATCATTCCGATCATCGGCTGGATTTGCCTGGTCGGCGCGACAGTGGCAATCATGTATTTCCACCGCAACCGCCTGCTGTCGCTGGTGCTGATCGGAGTCGTGGGTCTGATCGTGTCGATGGCGTTCAACTACCTCTCGGCCCCGGACCTGGCGCTGACCCAGATCTCGGTCGAGGTGGTGACGATGATCCTGCTGCTGCTGTCGCTGAACTTCATGCCGACAGTGACGCCGGTGGACAGCACCAATGCGCGCAAGGTCCGCGATGCGGTGATCTCGGTCTTTGCCGGGTTGGGCGCCGGCGGCCTGATCTATGCGCTCATGCTGCGCGACTTCGCCCTGCCGACGATCTCGGACTTCCATCTGGCCAATTCCTACAAGGGCGGCGGCGGCACCAATGTGGTGAACGTGATCCTGGTGGATTTCCGGGGCTTTGACACCTTTGGCGAGATCATCGTGCTGGGTATCGCTGCGCTGGTGATCTTTGCCTTGACCGAGAGCGTTCTGGGCACCAAAGTGCGCGCCTATCTGCTGAACCGCAAGCCGCACTGGCCGCAATCGGGTGACGCACATCCGCTGATGATGGTTGTGGCGACCCGCGTGATGATGCCCATCGCGCTGATGGTCGGCGCCTATATCTTTTTCCGCGGTCACAACCAACCGGGCGGCGGGTTCATTGCTGGTCTGGTCGTCGCCATCGCCTATCTGATGCAATACATGGCAAGCGGTTACACCTGGGCCATCGAGCGGCAGCGTTTCTACTATCACGGCAGCATTGGCTGGGGCGTCCTGATCGCGGCGGCCACCGGTGTGGGCGCGTGGTTCAACGAGCGCCCCTTCCTGACCAGCGATTTCGGCTACATTCACTGGCCGCCGCTGGAAGAGTTCGAATGGGCCACCGCGATCCTGTTCGACACAGGGGTATTTCTGGCGGTTCTGGGGGCGGTGATGCTGGCCCTCGACAGCCTGTCACGCTTTGCCTGGCAGCCGGGAATGGTGCAGGAACACGCCATGGATATCAACCCGCAGCGGGACGACCCTCCTGAACCGGAAGGCGAGCAAGAAAGGGAGGAGGCCTGACATGGAAGCGCTGTTTGCATCCGCCGTGGGCGTGTTGACCGCTGCGGGCATCTTTCTGATCCTGCGCCGCCGGACCTTTCCGGTCATCCTCGGCCTGTCCCTGCTGACCTATGCGGTGAACGCCTTCTTGTTTGCCACCGGGCGGCTGGCGCTGAACGCCCCGCCGGTGCTGAACAAATACAAGGAGGTCGCTTATACCGATCCGCTGCCTCAGGCGCTGGTGCTGACCGCCATCGTGATCTCGTTCGGAATGACAGCGGTGATCGTGATGATCGCGCTCAGCGCGTATCTGTCCTCGAAGACCGATCACATCGACCTGCCGCTGGCGGAAGAGGCAGGAGAAGACGAATGAACCACTGGATCATTGCTCCGATTGTCCTGCCCGCGATCCTTGCACCCTTCATCATCATGGTGCTGCGTCACCATCTGGACCTGCAGCGGGTCTTTTCGGTGGCGGGCAGCGTTGGCCTGCTGGCGATTGCCGCCACCCTGCTGGCGCAGGCCTCGACCGGTGAGATTCAAACCTATGAGCTGGGCAACTGGCCTGCGCCCTTCGGCATTGTGCTGGTGCTCGACCGGCTGTCGGCGCTGATGGTGGGGTTGACAGCGATGCTGGCCCTGCCGGTGGTTCTCTACGCCATTGGATCGGGCTGGGACACAAGGGGGCAGCATTTCCATGCGCTGTTTCAGTTCCAATTGATGGGGGTGACCGGTGCCTTTCTGACCGGCGACGCCTTCAACCTGTTCGTCTTTTTCGAAGTGCTGCTGATCGCCTCATACGGGTTGATGACCCATGGGGGCGGCGCGGTGCGGCTGAAGGCGGGCGTGCAATACGTGACCTTCAATCTGCTGGGCTCGACCTTGTTCCTGTTCGCACTCGGCACGCTTTACGCGGTGACCGGTACGCTGAACATGGCCGATCTGGCGGTGCGCGTGGCCGAGATCCCGCCCGAGGACACAGCCCTGCTGCGTGTGGGCGCGGTGCTGCTGCTGCTGGTCTTTGCCATCAAGGCCGCCGTTTTGCCGCTGCATTTCTGGCTGCCCGCCAGCTATGCAAACGCGCCTTTGCCGGTCGCTGCGCTGTTTGCCATCATGACCAAGGTGGGGGCCTATTCGATCCTGCGGGTCTATACGCTGATCTTTGGCCCCAATGTTGACGCGACCGAAGGGCTGGTCGGTGACTGGCTGCTGCCTGCGGCGATGCTGACACTGGCCGTGGGTGCCATCGGCATTCTGGGCGCGCGGCAGATCGGTCGGCTGGCAGCGTTCGGGGCCATCGCCTCGATGGGTACTCTGCTGATCGCCGTGTCGCTGTTCACGCCAGACGCGACGGCCGCAGCGCTCTATTACACCGCGCACTCGACCTTTGCCGCCGCCCTACTGTTCCTGATCGCAGACATGGTGATGGAGCGTCGCGGCGGCGCGATCATACCGCAAAGCCCGATGGCGCAAACCGGGTTGATCGCCTCGATCTTCTTTGTCAGTGCCATTGCCATGGCGGGAATGCCGCCGCTTTCGGGTTTCGTCGGCAAGCTGCTGGTCATGGATGCCGCGCGGCATGTCGAGAACTATGCCACGATCTGGGCCGTGATCCTCGGAGGCTCCTTCGTCACCATCGTGGGCCTTGCCCGTGCGGGTTCGCTGATTTTCTGGAAAAGTCACGATCCCGCCTATGTGCAAGCTGAGGTGGTAGACGAAGAACCTGAGGAGGCACCCGCTCCTGCCGCGCCCGAACCCTATCCCGGCCTGGCATTCGCTTCGGTCTTCGTACTGGTGGCCGGGCTTGCCGCGCTGACGATCTTTGCCGGGCCAGCCACGAAATACACCGGAGGGATTGCCGCGCAGCTCTTCGCGCCGCAGGATTACATCACGGCCGTTCTGAAAGGGGAGAAGGAATGAAACTTCTGCGTCGCATCTTCCCCCACCCGCATCTGACCGTGCTGCTCACGCTGGTCTGGCAGCTTTTGGCAAATGAACCCTCGCTCAATTCGCTGTTGTTCGGCCTGCTGCTTGGGATCGTGATCCCGTTCATCACCCAACCCTACTGGCCGGACCGGCCCAAGCTGCACAACTGGCCGATGGTGGTCGAATACATTCTCGTCGTGCTCTGGGACATCATCATGGCGAACATCACGGTTGCGCGGATCATCCTGTTCAAGCGGGACGAGGATCGCGAACCGAACTGGATCTGCGTACCGCTCGAACTGCGCACGCCCGAGGCGATCACGGTTCTGGCCGGAACCATCACCATGACCCCGGGCACGGTCAGCTGTGACCTGTCGGCCCAAGGCCACAACCTGCTGGTTCACTGCCTTGACGCACCCGATCCGGACGCCGTGCGCGACCAGATCAAATCCCGCTACGAACGCCGCCTGAAGGAGATTTTCGAATGATCACCTATGCGCTCTACTTCACCTTCGCCTGTTTCGGCGCGGCGATCATGATGTGTCTGTGGCGGATCATCACCGCCGAGGGCGTGGGAACCCGCGTCCTGGCGCTGGATACGATGGTGATCAACACAATCGCACTCCTGATCCTCTACGGGCTGAACCTCGGCACCGAGATCTTTTTCGAATCCGCGATGATCATTGCCATGCTGGGCTTTGTCTCAACCGTCGCCTATGCGCGCTTCATGCTGCGCGGCAACATTATCGAGTGAGGCAGCCATGCAGTATCTGTTCGAACTCCTGATCGCCTTCTTCCTGATCGTTTCCGGCATCTTCGGCTTTGTCGGGTCCTTCGGGATGATCAAGCTCAAGGACCCGATGTCGCGCCTGCACGCACCGACCAAGGCGACGACGCTGGGCGTGGGCGGGGTGCTGCTGGCGTCGATCTTCCACTCGATCCTGCTTGAGCAGCACGTGTCGCTGCATGAGTTGCTGATCACCCTGTTTCTGTTCCTCACCGCTCCGATCACGGCGCTGTTCATTGCAAAATGGCACATTCATCGCCATGAGAAGCCCGAAAACCTGCCGGATGCGGGCGAGGATGAGCTGTGGGCCACCCACGCCGTCGAGCAGGACGAAGACGTACCGGACCACTCTGCAACCTGAGGCCCCATGCACACACCTCCCCTGCCTCTGACCCGTGATCTGGTGCTGATCGGCGGGGGACACACCCATGCCCTGGTGCTGCGAAAATGGGGCATGGACCCTCTGCCGGGCGCGCGTGTCACCGTGATCAATCCCGGCCCGACGGCACCGTATTCTGGGATGCTGCCCGGCTTTGTCGCCGGTCATTATGAACGATGGGAGCTGGATATAGACTTGGTGCGGCTGGCGCGTTTTGCTGGTGCACGGGTGATCCTTGGCGGGGTCGAAGGGATCGACCTCGACCGGCGCGAGGTAAATGTGCCAGGCCGTCCGCCGGTGGGGTTCGACGTGGCCTCGGTCAATGTGGGCATCACCTCGGACATGCCGGCACTGCCGGGTTTTGCCGAACATGCGGTTCCTGCCAAACCTCTGGGGCCTTTTGCGGCGCGATGGGCCGAGTATCTGGAAGGCGACGGTCCCGCCTCGGTCGCGGTGATCGGTGGTGGGGTTGCTGGAGCCGAACTGGTTATGGCCATGGCCCATGCCTTGAAGGCGCGGGGGCGATCCGCAAAGGTCACGCTGATCGACAGCGCCACCGCGCTGAGCGCGACCGGCCCCAAGGCCGCCGCCTCAATCCGGCGCGCGATGGCGGGGCTGGGGGTCGACCTGATTGAGCAAACGCAGATCGAGCACATCACTTCGGATTACCTGCAACTGGCCGACGGGCACCGGATCGAAGCCGAGTTCACGACCGGTGCCGCAGGCGCCCGGCCCTATCGCTGGATCGCCAAGACCGGGCTGGCCTTGCAGGACTGTTATATCGCGGTGAATGGGCATCTGCAGTCGAGCGACCCGCATGTATTCGCCGCCGGGGATTGCGCGCATCTGAACGAGGACCCGCGCCCCAAGGCGGGTGTCTACGCGGTGCGTGAGGCGCCGGTGCTGTTCGACAATCTCCGGGCGGCTCTCGACGCAGGCCAGATGCGCCGGTATGTGCCACAGAAGGATTACCTAAAGCTGGTGTCTCTGGGCGGCAAGTCGGCACTGGCCGAGCGGTTTGGAACCGCGCTGAGCGGCAGGCTGATGTGGCGGTGGAAAGACCATATCGACCAGAAATTTATGAACAGGTTCCGCGACCTGCCGCAGATGAAACCGGCTCCGCTGCCCCGCGTCCATGCCGCTGGGTTAGCTGAGGCTCTGGGTGACAAACCGATGTGCGGCGGCTGCGGTGCCAAGGTTGGACGCGGTGCGTTGCGCACAGCGCTGTCGGCGTTACCGGCTACGCAGCGCGAGGACATCACCCCCCTGCCCGGCGATGACGCGGCGTTGCTGACCACGGGTGGCGCGCGTCAGGTGATGACCTCGGACCATCTGCGCAGCGTGACGGATGATCCGGTACTGATGACCCGGATCGCCGCGGTGCACGCCTTGGGCGATATCTGGGCCATGGGCGCACGCCCGCAGGCTGCCACAGCCACGCTGATCCTGCCGCGCCTGTCACCTGAGTTGCAGCAACGCACGATGGCCGAGATCATGGCGACCGCGACTGAAGTCATGCGCGAGGCCGGGGCCGAGATCGTCGGCGGGCACAGCTCGATGGGTGACGAGATGACCATCGGCTTCACCGTGACCGGCCTGTGTGACGCTGACCCGATCACGCTGGCGGGCGGGCAGCCTGGGGATGCACTGATCCTGACCAAACCGCTGGGCAGCGGCGTGCTGATGGCGGCCGAAATGGCGGGCAAGGCGCGGGGCGCATGGGTTGCGGCCGCTTATGATCTCGTGACCCGGTCGCAGGGGCAGGCAGCGAAGATACTGCGCAGCGCCCATGCAATGACGGATGTGACCGGGTTCGGGCTGGCCGGGCATTTGCAGGGGCTGGCTGAGACCTCGGGCTGCGGCGCGGTGCTGGATCTGGACGCGGTGCCCGTGATGGAGGGCGCGCTGGACCTTTCCGAACAGGGCATCCGCTCGACCATCTATGCCGACAACCGGGCGCTGGCGCCGGAGCTGCCAACGGGCGGCAAGGCCGATCTGCTCTACGATCCGCAAACGGCAGGCGGCTTGCTGGCCGCAGTGGCCGCGTCCGATGCAGAACGCCTGCTGGCCGAATTGCAGGACGCGGGCTATCCCGCCGCGATCATCGGCCATCTGACCGGCACGCCGGGCCTGACACTTCAAAGCTGAGCGACGATCTCTTCGATCCCCGCCGCCGCCGTCTCGAGCCCGGCGGCGTCCAGCGCCGGTGCCTCGACCCGTGCAATCACCTCGGCGCCATGGGCCTTGCGGGACTTCAGGTAGGCGGGGTCGTAATGCTGCTCCATCAGCATCCGGGTCAACCCGAACTTGTCGCCCGCCTCGATCCGCTCGACCCAGCCATCGACCACCTCGTGCCCGCGATGATGGCGCAGCGGGTCGAGCCGAGCGCGCAACCGGTCGGCGTCGGAAAGGATATCGTCATAGGCCTCAACCAGATAGACGGTGCGGGCCTCAAGCGGCGCCGACACCTCAATCCGCGGCGCGGCGCGCAGGGCGTTCCACAGGCTGGGCGGCAGGATGCGGTCTCCGATCTTGGACGATTCCGCCTCGACCACCACGGGCCGCGCCGGATTTAGCCCGCAGAGCACCCCAGCCAACCGCGATTCGAAGGCTTTCTGGCTGGGCTGCCCGCCCGGCCTCTCGCCCAGCAGCGAGCCGCGATGATTGGCCAGCCCCTCCAGATCCACCACCTGCACGCCACGCGCGCTCAGCCTTTCCAGAAGTTTGGTCTTGGCCGTGCCGGTATAACCGTCCAGCGCCACCAGGCGGTGCGGCAGCGGATCGTCGTATAGATAGCGGTTCACCAGCCGCCGGTAGGTGCGATAGCCACCTTCGATCACTTCGGCGCGCCAACCGATCTGCTGCAGCAACCAAGTGAACGAGCCCGACCGCTGCCCGCCCCGCCAGCAATAGACCAGAGGCCGCCAACCGCCCTCGTGATGGCTCAGACGATGCTCCACATGGTTGGCCGCATTGCGGAACACCAGCGCCGCGCCCAGCTTGCGGGCCAGAAACGGGCTCTGTTGCACATAGATGGTGCCGACCCGGGCGCGTTCCTCATTGTCGAGAACCGGCAGGCTAATGGCGCCGGGCAGATGATCCTCGGCGTATTCCGCCGGGCTGCGCACGTCGATGACGGTGTCGAAGCCGTGAGAATAGAGTTCAGAGAGGGACGAAAATTTTAGTGGCATAGTGCCGGTCTAACGCGCTCGTGTCAGGGGGGAAAGATAGGCGAATCCGATCCCTATCGTTCTTAACAATTCTATGACACAGGTTAAGGACCGACGAGTATATAATTGGTTGTCTGAATGGTATCGATGGACCTTCACCTGATGCCGGGTCATCTGATCCGGCGGCTGAATCAAATCTCGGTCGCGTTGTTCCTGGACCGGATGGAGCGTGCCGGGATCAGGCTGACTCCGGTTCAATTCTCTGCGTTGACCGTGATCCGAACGCATCCGGGCATCGATCAGGCCTCGGTTGCGGGGCTGATTGGTTATGATCGGGCCACGTTGGGCAAGGTGGTCGACAGGCTTGAGACGCGCGGTCTGGTCACGCGGACCGTGTCCGAAAACGACCGCCGCGCCCGGTCGTTACGCCTGAGCCCGCAAGGAGAAGCGCTGTTGGATCAGGCCACGCCGCATGTCGAAGCAGTTCAGCCGGATATGCTGATTGGCCTGGATCAAGCTGAGCAAGAACAGTTTCTGGCGCTGCTGAACAAGATCATCATGGCGGGAAATGACCTGAGCCGCGCGCCTCTGACGCCGAATCGCAACTGAACCACCAGCGGTGGCTACTCAGCCTGCACCGGTAATGGCTCGATCAGCTCCGGCCCGCTAGCCCGGTTTGAGTTAACGGCCACCGGAACGCGGTGGAATTGCAGGATGTCCTCGGCCCCGGGCCGCATCAGAGGCGCTGCGCCCTTGCCCAGCTCGCCGAGCCAGAGCGCCCAATTCTCGGGCTCTAGAATCAACGGCATGCGGTGATGGATCTGTGATAGTGTCCGGTTCGCGGGTGTGGTGACGATGGCGCAGGTGCTCTGCCGCGTCTCGACCGGCCCCCAGTCCTGCCAGACCCCTGCAAATGCGATGGGCGCGCCGTCGCGGCGCTGAATGTACCACGGCAGACGCTTACCCTCTGCCGTTTTGGTCCATTCGTAGAACCCGGTTGCCACCAGGATACAGCGACGCTGGCGGCAGGCTTCACCAAACGCGCGTTTATTGGCAATGGTCTCGGACCGGGCGTTGATCAGCAGCGGGCCGCCATTCTCGGTCTCGTACCACCGCGGTAGGAAGCCCCAGCGCATCGCCACCAGTTGCCGCCCGGTCTCGCCCGATTTCACCACATGTACCTGATTGGTCGGGCATACGTTGTAGTTGGGCGCATAAGGCACAGTATTGGCCACGCGCGCGTCAAAATGCTGGCCCATAGCGTCATTGGGCAGAGTGATGGTGAAACGTCCGCACATGGGGCGGAGCTTAACCTTCCGCCCCGCCCGTCGCCAGAGCTCAGGCCGCTTGCGGCGCGGGATTCGCCGCCTGCCATGCATCAAGCGCCTCAAGAGCGGCAATCCAGCGCTGGATGTTGGCGTAATTCGCCACCGGGAAATGGCAGGGCTCACGATAGCAAAGGATCGCGCCGACCGAGATATCGGCGGTGGTCATCCCGTCGCCTGACAGCCAGTCGCGGCCTTTCAGATGCCCATCCAGCACGGCGGCGAACTGGTGGAAGGTCTGGGTGGCTTCCTCCAAATCGACACCCTCATTGCCGAAGATGTAGCGCGAGATGAACTTGGAGCAGGCCGGGGTCCAGTGGCAGGATTCCCAGAATTGCCAACGCATGATGTCATAGCGCGCATTCGATTTCGGCCAGAGCGGGGTGTCCACCTCGGCGCACAGCCGGTTGATGATCGCATTCGATTCCCAGAGCGTGGAGCCGTCGTCATATTCCAGCACCGGCACCCTGCCATTGGGGTTGAGCGCCAGAAACTCGGGCGCGCGCTGCGCGCCGGATTGCAGATCGACGATCTCGGCTGGCAGGTCCAGGCCCAGCAGAGAATTCACAACCAGAACTTTGCGGGTGTTGGGTGAGGCGGGAAAGACATGCAGTTTCATTGGATATCCTTCTTTTTAACATTTAAGTTAAATAAAAGGATATACCTTACGAGTCAATCCCCGCCCCGCAATGAAATAGGGCCGCACCGGATGGCGCGGCCCCTTGGGCAGGTTCGTAAACCTAGCCTTATTTCTGCTTGATCCGCCCGTCCAGATAAGGCTGATACGGCGCGTTCGCGGCCAGATACTCAGCGGTCACATCCGCCAGATCGGGGCCGAAATCATAAGCGTTCTTGTCGTCGCCCGAGAACATCTTGTAGCCGTCGCCGCCATTGCGGACATAGTTGTTGGTCACCACCAGATAGGTCTGCGCCGGGTCAATCGGCACAAAGCCGTCCTCGCTGGCCACCATGACCTCCTGAATGCGACCCTCGTTGGGAGCAACCGCCGGGTCCCAGGTAAAGGTCAGGCCCGAGACCTGCGGGAACCGTCCCTTGACCTCTTCCACCTGGCTCACACCGTTTTCCAGTGCGTCGATGACGCCCTGCCCGCTGATCTCGAAGGTCGAGAGCGTGTTCTGGAATGGCAGCACGGTCAGCACCTCGCCCATGGTCACCTCGCCGGTGTCAATCGAGGCCCGCAGACCGCCCGAGTTGGCAATGGCGATGGTCACGCCCTGATCGGCAACGCGGTCCAGCATGGCGTCGGCCACCAGATTGCCCATCTCGCATTCCTGCACGCGGCATACGGCACGGTCGCCCTCGATCGGTGCGGCAGCATCGGCAACCACCTTGTTGCGGATCTCTTCCAGCGGCTGGGCCAGTTCCTTGATGCGGGCCACGGTGCCCTCATCCTCGGACACGGTGCCGTCCATGACCAGCGGTTCTCCGACGGCTTCGACCACGTTGCCGTCATCGTCGAAGGTCACGTTCAACTCACCCAGGAACTTGCCATAGGCATAGGCCTGAACGATCTGGACGCCGTTGACAACGGTCGGGTACGGGCCCACGGCCTTGTCGGACGTATTGGAGAGATAGGTGTTGGAATGTCCGCCAACGATCACGTCGACCCCGGTAGTTTCCGCGGCAACGCGCTGATCGACGCCATAGCCGGAATGGCTGAGCACGACGATCTTGTTCACGCCTTCGGCGGTCAGCCTGTCCACTTCGGCCTGCACTGCGGCTGCCGGATCGCTGAAAGTGATATTGGGACCGGGCGAGGCCAGATCCGGCGTATCCTCCGGCGTCAGACCGATCAGGCCGATCTTTTCACCGCCTTTTTCGATCACCGCCGATTTCATCAGCGTATCGGCCAGCAGTTCCTCTTTGGTGACATCGGCGTTGGACATCAGCACCGGGAACTCGACCGCATCCATGAAACCGCGCAGCACTTCGGGCCCATCGTCAAACTCGTGGTTGCCCACGGTCATGCCGTCATAGCCGAGCTTGTTCATCATCTCGGCGGCAATCTTGCCCTTGTAATAGGTGTAGAAGAGCGAGCCCTGGAACTGGTCGCCGCCATCCACCAGGATCGAGTTTTCCGCTCGCCCGCGCGCCTCTTCAATGGCGGTCACCAGACGGGCCGAGCCGCCGAAGCATTTGCCCTCGGCATTGTCTTCCGCGCCGCAGCCGCTGTCATACTTGTTGATGGGCTCAAAGCGCGAATGGAAATCGTTGGTGTGCAGGATCGTCAGTTTGTAATCGGCCGCAGCCATGCCGGCGGTCAGGCCAAGTGCGGCCACCGTGGTCAGAAAACGGGTCAACATCGATAGAAACTCCCTATTGTCGTTTTGCAGCGATGGTGCGACGGGGACGGCGCGGAGTCAAAGGGTGAGTTGCGGCGACGTAGCGGGAATTGCCGCTTGATTCCGCCCCGGCCCCAAGGCATCACGCCCTCATGCTGATCTACAAGATTTTCCGGGCGGACGAATGGGCCGCCCTGCAGGCCCAAAGGGAAACGCCGGGCGCACCGATCGATGTGAGCGACGGGTTCGTGCATTTTTCGACTGCCGAGCAGGCCGCCGAGACCGCCGCCAAGCACTTCACCGGGGCCGAAGGGCTGACCTTGCTGGCCTGTGACGCCGACGCGATGGGTGAGGCGCTGAAATGGGAGGTGTCGCGGGGCGGTGCCCTGTTCCCGCATCTCTACCGCAACATCCGGATGTCGGATGTGGTCTGGGCCAAGCCGCTGCCGCTGGTGGACGGGGCGCATCGCTTCCCGCCGGACGTGGTATGAGCGGCCATGTCGATCCCGACCGCGCCCAGTTCGAGGCATTCAAATCGCTCGACAGGGACCAGCCTATCGAAATGCTGAATCTCTTGAAATTCAACGATCTGGCGGCCTATCCTGAAGGGCACGATCTGGCCGGGGCTGGGCTGAGCGGGGCCGAGGCCTACAGGCGTTATGGCGCCGAGACCGCGCCGATCATCGCACGGCTGGGTGCCTCGATCCTCTGGCGCGGCGCGTTTCAGACGGTGCTGATCGGGCCGGAGGGTGAGGCCTGGGATGAGATGTTCATAGCCCGGTATCCTTCTGCGCATGCGTTTCTCGAGATGGTCACAGATCCCGACTACAAACAGGCCGTCATACACCGGCAGGCGGCCGCCGAAACCTCGCGTCTGATTCGCTGTGCACCCGCCGAAGGGAGAAGGACATTCGGATGAACATGATTGAGAAGCTGGGCCTTGCTGCCCTGCACCGGATGGACCCGGAAGCTGCGCACGGGATGTCGATCAGGGCGCTGAAGATGGGGCTGACCCCGGCGCCCGGGCCGGTGACCTCGCCGCGTTTGTGCACGCGTGTGGCCGGGCTGGACCTGCCCAACCCGGTGGGCCTTGCCGCCGGGTTCGACAAGAACGCCGAGGCCTTGGCGCCCTTGTCGCGATCCGGCTTCGGCTTCGTAGAGGTCGGCGCCGCAACCCCGCGTCCGCAGCCCGGCAACCCGAAGCCGCGCCTGTTCCGGCTGACCGAGGATCGGGCGGCCATCAACCGCTTCGGCTTCAACAACGAGGGGATGGAGGCCATCGGCGCCCGTCTGGCCGCCCGGCCCAGGGACGCGGTGATCGGCCTGAACCTTGGCGCCAACAAGGATAGCGACGATCGGCCCGGCGATTTCGCCAAGGTGCTGGCCCACTGCGCCGCGCATCTGGATTTCGCCACCGTCAATGTCTCGTCCCCAAACACCGAAAAGCTGCGGGATTTGCAGGGCAAGGCGGCACTGACGGCGCTGCTGGCGGGCGTGATCGAGACCCGCGACGCCCTGCCCCGCCCCCTGCCCGTCTTCCTCAAGATCGCTCCGGATTTGACCGAGGCCGAGTTGGAGGACATCGCCGCGGTCGCCCGTGAAACCGGCGTAGATGCGGTGATCGCCACCAATACCACCCTGTCGCGCGAGGGGCTGGCCAGCGCACACAGGGGCGAGGCTGGTGGCCTGTCCGGCGCGCCTCTCTTCGAGAAATCCACCCGCGTTCTGGCCCGCCTCAGCGCGCTGACCAAGGGAGAAATCCCGCTGATCGGCGTGGGCGGCATCAGCACTGCGGAACAGGCCTATGCCAAGATCTGCGCGGGCGCCTCGGCGGTGCAGTTCTATACGGCCATGGTCTATGGCGGGCTGTCACTGGCGGGCGAGATCGCGCGCGGGCTGGACAAGTTGCTGGCTCGCGACGGGTTCGAGAATGTCGCGCAGGCTGTTGGCAGCAAAAGAGAGGACTGGCTGTGATCGAATATTGGCATAACCCCCGCTGCTCCAAATCCCGTTTGGGTCTGGCCTTGCTGGAGGAGCGCGGGGCAGAGGTGACGGTGCGCAAGTACCTTGAAGACGCGCCATCGCTGGAGGAGCTGAGGGCGGCGCAAGCTGCGGCTGGCATCCCTGCGATCCAGATGATGCGGACGGGCGAAAAGCTTTTCAATGAGTTGGAACTGAGCAAATCGGATGCGGACGAGGTGCTGCTGGCCGCGATGGCCGTGCACCCAATCCTAATCGAACGTCCGCTGGCCCTAAGCGACGGCAAGGCCGTGATTGGACGACCGACCGAGGCGCTGCTGGACCTGCTCTAACCCACCTGCGCCTCAAGGCGCGGGTAGCGCAGGCCCAGCGTCAGCCCGCGGGTGATGTTGAGCACCATCAGCGACGCCCAGAGCCCGTGATTGCCAAATGCGGGCACCAGCACCACCAGCGCCAGCACATAGACGGCGACCGACTGGATCATCGCCCAGCGCATGTCGCGGGTCCAGGTGGCGCCGATATAGATGCCGTCGAACATCCAACTCGCCACGCCCAGAACCGGCGCGATGGCGGCCCAGAACAGGAACTCGCGCCCGGCTGCACGCACCTCGGGCGAGGTGGTCATGATGTCGATGAGCAGCGATCCGGCAAACATGAAGAGTGCCGCCAACACAAACGCTCCGCCCACGCCCCATTGCGATGCCACAACCGACGCGCGGCGCACCTGATGGCGGTCCCTGGCTCCGACCGCTCCACCCACCAGCGCCTCGGCAGAGAATGCGAACCCGTCGAGCGCAAAGGCGGTGATCTCCAGGAACTGCAGCAGCACCTGATTGGCGGCGAGATTTACGTCGCCCAGATCCGAGCCTATGAACAGGAAAGTGGTAAAGGACACGGTCAGCAGCACCGAACGCACCATGATATCGGCATTCACCTGCAGCATCCGGCGCAAACGGGCGGGGTCGAAAATGCGCGCCCAGTCGTGCCATTGATCCCCGGCAAAGGCATCGCGGCAGAGCCACAGGCCCAGCGCCAGACCGGTCCATTCGGCAATCAGGGTCGCAGTGGCCACGCCCTCGACACCCCAGCCCAGCCCCAGCACAAACCACAGATCCAGCACGATGTTGAGCCCGTTCATCCAGATCTGCAAGACGAACACGCCCCGGGTTCGCTCGACCGCGATCAGCCAGCCGGTGACGGCATAAAGCGCGATGGTGGCAGGCGCCCCCCAGATGCGGATCTCCAGATAGTCGCGGGCGAGACCTTCGACCTCGGCACTGGCCGGGGCCAAGGCGAAGGCACCCCAGAATAGCGCCACCTGCGTGACGATGAAGATACCGCCAGCGAGAAAGGCGAGGAGCAGACCCCGCATCAGCAAAGCGCCGGTCTCGGCCATGTCCCCGGCTCCGCGCGCCTGCGCGGCGAGGCCAGTGGTGCCCATGCGTAGGAACCCGAAGATCCAGTAGATAGTGGCCAGGATCACCGCGCCGATGCCAACGGCTCCGATGGGCGCGGCCTGTCCCATCTGTCCCACAACGCCGGTATCCACCGCCCCCAGAATCGGCACGGTCGCATTGGACAGTACAATTGGCAGCGCGATCTTCAGCACCCGGCAATGGGTGATGGGTGCCGAAGCATCGGACACGTCAGATCAGCCCTCGGTCACACGAGGCTGGGGCATCAGGAAATGACCGGTGGCCTGCGCGAACAATTTGGCGTGATTGTCCTGCCACGCCTCGACCCGGACCGAGGCGTACCGGCGTCCGGATCGGCTGATGAAGGCGCGCGCATAAGCATCGCGCGGCAGACCCGAGCGCAGGTAATCGACGGTGAAATCGATGGTCTTGGGAAACCGCATCCGCGCGTCGTTCAGGATATCCTCGGGGTTCACCTCGCCGCTTTCGATCTGCGGGAACAGGTGCGCCCAGCTAAGCGTGATGATCGCCGTCACCTCAAGAAAGGCGGCCGTCACCCCGCCATGGATCGCGGGCAGGAACGGGTTTCCGATCAGCTTGTCGTCGAAATTCAGCACGCCGGTCAGCTCATCGCCGCGGCGGTCGAAGCTGATGTCGAGAAAGCGGATATAGGGTACGCCTTCGACCAGCGCCTTGAGCGCGGCATCGCGGCGCTGCTTGACCACCTGCATGGGTTCGGGGCGGGGACGAGGCATCACTTGCCCTCCACGGTAAAGGCGCCCGCGGCGGTGGCCACGGGGCGGTCGGCGTCTTCGTCCATCGCGGTGGCGCGGACAAAGGCCACGTTGCGGGTGATGTGATAGCAGGTCGCCTTGGTGGTGATGGTCTGCCCCGGCGTTGCCGCACGCATGTAGTCGATGCGCAGGTCGATGGTGGCAGTGCCCCCGGGTGCCGACGGATGGCTCATCACCGCAGCACCACAGCAGGTGTCGAGCATCGCCGACACCGCCCCGCCGTGGATGACGCCAGTGCGAGGGTCGCCGATCAGATCGGTATTGTAGGGCATCGAGATCTCCGCCTCGCCCGCGCCGATATGCGTCAGCTCCAGCCCCAATGCCTTGGCATGGGGAATCGCCTCGATGAATTGGCGCGCCAGTTTTATCTTGTCGACCATATGCTTGGGTCCTGTCCTTGGGTCGCCCCTTTATGAGCCGCTGCCCGCGCAAAGGGCAAGCCCGGCTGTTGCGCTTGGCCGCGCGACACCATAGGTTGCGGGCAAGGAGAATAGGAATGTCCGACAGCCGTTTGTCATTCAAAGAGATGTGCGTGGAATTCGACGTAACACCGCGCACCCTGCGCTATTACGAATATATCGAGTTGCTGCAACCGGACCGGGATGGCCGATCCCGGTACTACGGCCCCCGCGAACGCGCCCGTATGAAGCTGATCATGCGCGGCCGCAAATTCGGTTTCCCGCTGGAAGAAATCCGTCAGTGGCTGCTGATCTACGAAGATGAAGGGAACGCCGCGCAAATGGCGACCTTTGTCGAGATGGCGGATCGCCAAATGGAAGAGCTGCGGCAACAGCGCGAGCAACTGGACGAAGCCATGGACGAGCTCCAGCGCCTTCGTGACCAGACGGCAAACAGCATCAAGTAACCCCCCCCTCCTTCTACAAATCGGATCAAAACCCCGTAATGCGGTCGTCCGCTCGTTGAACCCGCTTCGACCGCCGTTCGTGCCCCGAGGGTGATCGGGTGTTTTTCTGCTGGGTTGTTAGCATGTTGCCCGACCTTCGTTCGGAATCTTACGCCGATTGCGTTTTTGTGACCGGCAAAGCCCTCTGTGGTGACAGCCATGTCAAAATATTGTTTCGAAAAAAGTGGCTTTACGCGACCTGATCTAACGTCAATCATTTTGTGACGTAGCGTCTGGGTTACGTAAACGTCAATCAAGTGTTGTAAAACGGGCAGTGACCCAACACCTCACGCCCACGACGCCAGTGATGAGAGTTTGAGACATGACCGACGATTTGATGACCATTCGCGAGATGTGCGAAACATACGACGTGACTCCGCGCACGCTGCGCTTTTACGAGTCCAAGGAACTGCTGTTTCCGATCCGCGAAGGTCAAAAGCGACTTTTCACCAAGCGCGACCGGGCGCGGTTGAAGCTGATTCTGCGCGGCAAGCGCTTTGGCTTCAGCCTTGAGGAAATCCGCCAGCTTCTGGACCTGTACCATGCAGGCGACCAGCAACTGACCCAGCTGACCCGCACATACGAGATCGCGTGCGAGCGGCTGGCCGACATGGAATCGCGCCGCGACGAGCTGACTCAGGCCATCGAGGACCTGCGCGAGCAGCTTCGGTGGGGCGAGCGGGTCATCGACTCGATGAAAGAAGACAAAAAGGCGGCCGAGTGATCCATTCGGCCCCTGCCCCCACGGACATTTGAATAACCAGGGAGACCCCAATGCCCGTCTACAACGCCCCGACCAAGGATGCTCAGTTCATCCTGCATGATGTACTGAAGATCTCGGAAGCCGGCATTCCCGGATATGACGAGTTGGAGTCCGAGTTCACCGGCGCGGTACTGGAAGAGGCCGGAAAGGTCGCAACCAACGTGCTGCACCCGCTCAACGTGGTGGGCGACACCGAAGGCTGTCGGCTGGAGAATGGCATCGTCTACACGCCCACAGGGTTCAAGGACGCGTTCGCGCAGATGAAGGAAGGCGGCTGGACGGGGCTGGACATGCCCGAGGAATATGGCGGGCAGAACATGCCATATGTTCTCGGCACTGCCGTGGGCGAGATGTTCTCCGCCGCAAACCAGGCCTTCGTGATGTATCAGGGCCTGACCCACGGCGCGGCCTCGGCGATCCTTGCGCATGGCACCGACGAGCAGAAGAACACCTACCTGCCCAAGATGGTCAGCTGTGAATGGACCGGCACCATGAACCTGACCGAACCCCATTGCGGCACCGATCTGGGCCTGATGCGCACCAAGGCCGAGCCGCAGGCGGATGGATCCTACAAGATCACCGGGCAAAAGATCTTTATCTCGTCCGGCGATCACGACATGGCCGATAACATCATTCATCTGGTGCTGGGCAAGATCGTGGGCGGCCCCGAGGGGATCAAGGGCGTGTCGCTGTTCATCGTGCCCAAGTTCCTGGTCAAAGAGGACGGCTCCTTGGGTGAACGCAACGGCGTCTCGGTCGGCAAGATCGAGGAAAAGATGGGCATCCACGGCAACTCGACCTGCGTGATGAACTATGACGGCGCAACCGGTTACCTGATCGGAGAAGAGCACAAGGGCATGCGCGCCATGTTCACCATGATGAACGAAGCGCGCCTAGGCGTCGGCATGCAAGGCCTGAGCCAGGCCGAGGCCGCCTATCAGAACGCGCTGGAATACGCCAAGGACCGCCTGCAGGGCCGCGACGTGACCGGGCCGAAGAACCCAGATGGCCCCGCCGATCCGCTGATCGTGCACCCGGATATCCGCCGCAACCTGATGGACCAGAAGAGCTTTACCGAAGGCGCGCGCGCGTTCATCCTGTGGGGTGCCACGATGATCGACAAGGCGCACCGGTCGGGTGACAAGGACGCGGACGGTCTGATCTCGCTGCTGACACCGGTCATCAAGGGGTTCCTGACCGACAAGGGATACGACATGACCGTGCAGGCCCAGCAGGTCTATGGCGGCCACGGCTACATTGAGGAATGGGGCATGTCGCAATACACCCGCGACGCCCGCATCGCGATGATCTACGAAGGTGCCAACGGCGTGCAAGCGCTGGATCTGGTGGGCCGCAAGCTGGCGCAAGATGGCGGCAAGCACGTCATGGCGTTCTTCGAAATGGTCAAAAGCTTCTGCAAGGAGAACGGCGGTCAGGACGAAGCCTATGACAAGGCCTTCATCGAACCGCTCAAGGCGGCGTCGAAGGATCTGCAGGCGGCGGGGATGTATTTCATGCAGGAAGGCATGAAGAATCCCAACAATGCACTGTCGGGATCGTATGACTTCATGCACATGTTCGGCCATGTCTGCCTGGGCCTGATGTGGGCCCGGATGGCCAAGGCCGCCCAAGGCGCGCTGGACGCCGGCGCGTCGGACAAGGAGTTCTACGAGACCAAGATCAATACCGGCCGCTACTACATGGCGCGCCAACTGCCCGCCACGGGTATGCATCTGGCTCGCATTCAAACCGGCGCGGACACGGTAATGGCACTGGACGCGGCAAACTTCTGAACCCAGTGTGGTTTCGGGCATCTTTGCCCGGAACCCGTTCACCGGAGGACATTAAATGCCCAAACGCTTTCGCCTGACCCGCCGCTTTCCCGTCGCCATGACCGAGGACGGGTATCGCAAGCTCAAGGGGTTCGCCCGCGAGGCCGGTCTGGATGAAGGTGAGGCGCTGTCCTTTCTGTTCGAGAACTTCAACAGCGTCATCGACGAGGAGAACCTGACCCACCGGCTGCGCCTGTTCAATTCCGAGCTTGAGGCGCGCAAAAAGTGAAGACCAACCGCGACCAAACATCGGCCAGCGCCGATATCAACGCCGGACGCCTCCGGCGGGAGTATTTGTGAAAAGATGAAGACAGGATGCGCCCCTGCCACCGGGCGCTCCCCATCAGGACAGGGACGACTTCACCTTTTGCGGTCATCGGCTCTCCAGCCTGTACCGTGCGACCATTGAAACCGACGATGGTTGATAAAAGGTTACCGTCAGATCTTCATCTTTTCAAAAATACTCAAATCCGGCTTAGCCACACGCGCCTTGGGAGGGGTGATCGCATGACCATCAAACTTCATTGTTTCGGAGAAAGCGGGAATTGCTACAAGGCGGCACTGGCGCTGGAGCTGTCCGGGCTGGACTGGGAACCGGTTTTTGTCGATTTCTTCAATGGCCAGACCCGCACGCCGGAATACCGTACCGAGGTCAACGAAATGGGCGAAGCCCCGGTCATGGTTGACGGCGACTTCCGCACAACGCAGTCCGGCACCATTCAAGCCTATGTGACCGAGAAATCCGGCAAGTTCGGCGGCAAGACCCGCGACGAGAACTATGACATTTTCCGCTGGGTGCTGTGGGACAACCACAAGCTCAGCTCGATTGCCGGGATGACCCGGTTCCTGATCAATTTCCTTCCCGAGGAACACCGCAACCCCGACGTGATCGGCTTCAACCAGGGCCGTTTGAAGGCGGCTTACCAGGTTCTGAATGCCCATCTTGAGGGTCGCGACTGGATCGTCAGCGATGGCGTGACCAATGCCGATCTCAGCTGCTGCGGTTACCTCTATTACCCCGAACCGTTCGGCTTTGACCGCGCCGACTGGCCCCATATCGATGCCTGGCTGACTCGCCTGTCCGAGCAGCCCGGCTGGAAACACCCCTATGACCTGATGCCCGGCAAACCGTCGGACCGCGCCTGAGGAGACCCCTATGACCGAAGCATATATCTATGACGCCCTGCGCACTCCGCGCGGCAAGGGCCGCAAGGATGGCAGCCTGCACGAGGTAACCTCGGTGCGTCTGTCTGCATTGACCCTGAACGCGATGAAAGAGCGGAACAACCTCGAAGGCCACGCCGTGGAAGACGTGATCTGGGGGAACGTCACGCAAGTGATGGAGCAAGGCGGCTGTCTGGCTCGCTCGGCCGTTCTAGCCTCGGATCTGGATGAATCGATCCCCGGTCTGGCGATCAACCGTTTCTGTGCGTCGGGCATGGAAGCCGTGAACCTGGCCGCAAATCAGGTCAAAGGCGGAGCGGGCGAGGCCTACATCGCTGGTGGCGTCGAAATGATGGGCCGCGTGGCCATGGGCAGCGACGGTGCGGCTATTGCCGTTGACCCCTCGCTGGCGATGGACACTTATTTCGTGCCGCAGGGCATCTCGGCCGACATTATTGCGACCGAATACGGATTCTCCCGTGATGACGCAGACGCTCTGGCGGTTGAATCGCAAAAACGCGCCGCGGAAGCATGGGCAGACAACCGGTTCGAAAAATCGGTCATCACCGTCAAGGACCAGAACGGCCTGACCATTCTGGACCGCGACGAATACATGCGCCCCGGCACCGACATGCAAAGCCTTGGCGCGCTGAACCCGTCCTTCCAGATGATGGGTGAACAGATGCCGGGCTTCGACAAGGTGGCGATGCTCAAATACCCGCATCTGGAGCGGGTCAACCATATCCACCACGCGGGCAACAGCTCGGGCATCGTGGATGGCGCCGCCGCTGTTCTGATCGGCAACAAGGAATTCGGTGAGAAATACGGCCTGAAACCACGCGCCCGCATCAAGGCAACCGCTAAAATTGGCACTGATCCGACGATCATGCTGACCGGCCCGGTTCCGGTGACCGAGAAGATCCTGGCCGACAATGGCATGAAGATCAGCGATCTGGACCTGTTCGAGGTGAACGAAGCCTTCGCCTCGGTCGTGCTGCGGTTCCAGCAGGCATTCGACGTCGACCCGGAACTGGTCAACGTCAACGGCGGCTCGATCGCGATGGGTCACCCGCTGGGCGCGACCGGCGCGATGATCATCGGCACGCTGCTGGATGAACTGGAGCGCCAGGACAAGGAAACTGGCCTCGCCACGCTCTGCATTGCGTCCGGAATGGGTGCGGCAACGATTATCGAGCGGGTCTGATGCCCAAGCTGGATCTCTCTCAGATCCCGTTTCAGGGCGGCTCGGGTTATCCCGGCAGGCTGGCCAAGGCAGGCGATGGCCGCTTTGTTCAGCGTATCGGGGATGCGGGCGGGCTGACCCAATACGGGGTCAACATCGTGCGGCTGGAGCCCGAAGGCCTATCCTCGCTGCGCCACTACCATATGGAGCAGGACGAGTTTGCCATCATGCTCAGCGGCAAATGCGTGCTGATCGATGATGATGGTGAACACGAGATGCTGCCCGGCGATTGCGCCGCTTTTCCGGCAGGTGAGGCTAATGGCCACCACCTTGTGAACAAGACCGATGCGCCCGCGACCTTTCTGGTGGCGGGCACACGGACCCCGACCGAGACCGGCTATTACAGCGACTTAGACATGATGGTGAAGTTCGATGCCGATGGCTTTTCCTTCACCCGCAAAGACGGCAGCCCCTTGACGGCTGAACAGATTGGAGACGACGGATGACCGAGTTTACTCTGACCAAAGACGCCGATAGCGTTGGCATCATCACCTGGGATGTGCCCGGGAAAACAATGAACGTGATGTCCTTTGAGGGGCTTCAGCAACTCAACGATTGCATCGATCAGGCGCTGGCCGACGATGAGATCAAGGGGGTGGTCATCACTTCGGGCAAGGACGGCTCGTTCGCCGGCGGCATGGACCTGAACCTGCTGGCCGTGATGAAGGAACAGGCGGGCGACGACCCTGCCAAGGGTCTGTTCGAAGGCACGATGCAGATGCATGCCCTGCTGCGCAAGATCGAGCTGGCGGGCATGGATCCCAAAACCAAGAAGGGCGGCAAACCGATCGCGGCCGCCCTGCCCGGCACCGCCGCAGGCATTGGCATGGAACTGCCTCTCTCAACACACCGCATCTTTGCCGCCGAGAACCCCAAGGCCAAGTTCGGCCTGCCCGAGATCATGGTTGGCATCTTCCCCGGCGCTGGTGGCACCACGCGGATGGTGCGCAAGGTCGGCGCGATTGCCGCGGCTCCGCTGCTGCTGGAAGGCAAGATGCTGGACGTGAAAAAGGCCAAGGGTGCCGGTTACATCGACGAGATTGCCGCCGATCCGGTGGCTGCGGCGAAAGAATGGGTACTGAACGCCAAGGACACCGATCTGGTCAAGCCGTGGGACGCCAAGGGCTACAAGATGCCCGGCGGTGCGCCCTATCACCCCGCAGGCTTCATGAATTTCGTCGGTGCCTCGGCCATGGTGAACGGCAAGACGCAGGGCGCGTTCCCGGCAGCCAAGGCGCTGCTGAGCGCGGTCTATGAGGGCGCGCTGGTCGATTTCGACACCGCGCTTAAGATCGAAGCACGCTGGTTCACCTCTGTTCTGATGAACCCGTCTTCGGGCGCAATGATCCGGTCGCTGTTCCTGAACAAGGAGGCGCTGGAAAAAGGCGCGGTCCGCCCGCAGGGTATCCCGGACCAGTCGGTGAAGAAGATCGGCGTTCTGGGCGCGGGCATGATGGGCGCGGGCATCGCCTTGGTCAGCGCGCAGGCTGGAATGGAAGTCATCCTGATCGACCGCGATCAGGCCGCCGCCGACAAGGGCAAGGCCTATACCGAGGCCTATCTCGACAAGGGCATCAAGCGCGGCAAGACCACGGCAGAGAAGAAAGAGGCGATGCTGGGCCAGATCACCGCAACGCCGGATCTGGAACAGCTCAAGGGCTGCGACCTGATCATCGAGGCGGTGTTCGAAGACCCGGGCGTCAAGGCCGAGATGACCCAAAAGGTCGAGGCGATCATCCCCGAGGACTGCATCTTTGCCTCCAACACCTCGACCCTGCCGATCACTGGTCTGGCCAAGGCCTCGCAACGGCCCGAGCAGTTCATCGGCATCCACTTCTTCTCGCCAGTCGAGAAGATGTTCTTGGTCGAGATCATCAAGGGCAAGGAAACCGGGGATCGCGCGGTGGCCAAGGCGCTGGACTATGTGCGCCAGATCCGCAAGACGCCGATTGTGGTCAACGATGCGCGCTTCTTCTACTGCAACCGCTGCATCATTCCCTACGTCAACGAAGGCGCTCGGATGATCACCGAGGGCGTCTCGCCGGTGCTGATCGACAACGCGGCGCGTCAGCTGGGCTTCCCCGTCGGGCCGATCCAACTGACCGATGAGACTTCGATTGATCTCGGCGCCAAGATCGCACGGGCAACCAAGGCTGCGATGGGCGACGCCTATCCTGAAAGTGCCGCGGACGATCTGATCTTCTGGATGGAGGAACAGGGCCGTCTGGGCCGCAAGGCCAACGCGGGCTTCTTCGACTATGACGAAAAGGGCAAGCGCGTCGAATACTGGAAAGGCCTACAAGAGAAATACCCGCATGCGGAGGATCAGCCCGACCTGATCGAGGTGCAGGAACGCCTGATGTTCGCGCAGGTTCTGGAAGCGGTGCGCGCGCTGGAAGAAGGCGTGCTGGAAGACATCCGCGAAGGCGACGTGGGTGCTATTCTCGCTTGGGGCTTTGCGCCTTGGTCGGGTGGCCCGCTCAGCTGGCTCGACATCATCGGCACGCCGTACGCTGCCGAGCGCTGCGATCAACTGGCCGAGAAATATGGGGAACGCTTCGCCTGCCCGCCGCTGCTGCGCGAGATGGCGGAGAAGGGCCAGAGCTTTTATGGCCGCTTCAACCCCGAGGCCAAGGCAGCCTGAGACTGAACTGATTGTCGGCGCGTCTTAAGGGCGCGCCGAATGTTCTTACCCCGACAAACAAAGTTACATATTATTCAAAACGATAGCCGAATTTATTAATGTCTTCGGCACAGGCCTGCGCCACCGCCTCCATCCCGCGATCCGAATAGTAGCGCCGGTAATCCGTTTCCCGCTCGGACCGGTTCAGATGGGGCATCTCGACCGAAAACCCCAAATGCGCGAACAGAGGCACTGCATCTTCGGCAAAGTGTTCGATCCGGATATAGGCCGCGCATTGCTCGACCCCGTCCGCCCTTTGCATGTAGGACCGCGCCGGGCTGGCGCGCAACGAGGTCAGAATGTCCGGATGCATCACAAAGGGCTCGAACTCGAGCCGTTTGGCGTGGGTTACCGCGATGTGGTCGAACCGCTGCTCGCGCAGCCAATGGTAGTAGCTGACGACCCGGTCCCACGGGTTGCGCACGAGGGTAAAGGCGAAAAGCCCGCGCAGCACGTCCGGCGCGATCAGCCCGTCGATATCGCTCAGCGTCGAATGTTTCCACAAGCGTCCCCGACTTGGGGCATCTTTCACCCGCTTGCGGCGGCGCTTGGCCCTGGGCGTGTCGCCCAGCAGGATATCGTCTTTCATCGCCCGCCCCTCAAGTGCCAGCGCGAGAGACGTGCCGCCCGTCTTGGGGATATGAACAAAGACATAGGAACGGCCGGTCGAGATGATCATGCCGTCACGCTAGCTGCGTTTCGGGGCAAGCTGAACCCCTAGCCGGAGCGAAGCGCAATCACGCTGCCCGCCGTCGCGATCAATGCGATACCGGCGATCTGCATCATCCCCACCGGCTGCCCCAGCGCCGCCCAGGCAAAAAGCGGGCCAAAGATCATCACCGAGTATTCGAAAACAGACACATAGGATGGCTCACCCAGTTGATAGGCCTTGATCAGCATGAACACCGCCAGCGACGAACCGACGGCTTGCACCATCACCCAAGGGATCGCCTCGGACATCGGCCAGACCCAGCCCCGGGTGACAAAGCCTGCGGGGCCGCTAACTGTCTCGCTCGGAAACGCCGCCAGCCCGATCAGCCCTGCTGACCCGGCCAGTCCCAGCGCAATCACCAGCGCGCCCAGCAGCACCACGGTGCTTTCGCCGGCGCACATGTGCCGCGTGGTGACGGCTCCCAGCGCGTAGAAAAACCCGCCCGCCACCGGCAGCAGCACCTTGAAGTCAAAATCCTGCGGATCGGGCTGCAATACGCAGAGAATGCCGGCAAAGCCCACAACAACCGCCAGAATGCGCCAGATGCCGATCCTCTGACCCATACCAAGCGATGAGATCAGCAGCACGAACATCGGTGACGTGAAGAGACCCGCCAAGGCTTGGGCGATGGGCATCACCGCCAGCGCGCTGAAATAGAACATCAGGGCGGTTGCCACCAACACGCTGCGCAGAATGACCGCGCCCAACCGCTGCGGCCTCAGACCTCCCAACCCGATCAGGGACATGCCCCCGATCAGCGGCAACATCATCAACGTGCGGGTGAGTTGGAATTGCCACAGCCCGATGGTCTCGGCCAGAAGGACGACGACATTGTCGATCACCCCCAGGATTGCCATCGCCGCCACCATCAGAATCGAGGCGGAGACCGGGTATGAGGAACTAGGGGCCTGCATCCCCTTCCCCTATCAGCCGCCCTGCCCCGGCTCTGAGCGATCCGCGACACCGCATGCCGGTTTGCGACCCCGCATTTGCCCACCGCGCAGGCGTGCAACTCACTTGCCGCGCGCGAGCCACGCTACAGCGCCTTGCGCTTTACCTGAGGCGTTTTTATCGAAATGCGCGTTCGACCGAAGGGAGTGGCCGCGTATTTCGATTCAAATCAAACGCAAAACGCTTTAAGCTTGGCTAAAAGAGGACGAGCACAACCCAACCCCATGACGGCTCTGAAAGAATACGAACGGATCGAAGCCACCGGTCTGTGGCGGGCCTCGCACGAGGATCAGCGCCGCGAGGTGGTCATCTCGATCGGCGAGGCGACCCTGACGATCTCGGATTTCAACGACCGGGCGCTGACCCACTGGTCGCTGGGAGCGCTGGAACGGCAGAACCCCGGCGAGACCCCGGCGATCTACAGTCCCGATGGCGACCCGGGCGAAACTTTGGAGCTACCTGACACCGAACAGACCATGATAGAGGCGATCGACCGCCTGCAACGCGCCATCGAACGGGCCCGCCCGCATCCCGGGCGGCTGCGCTGGCTGAGCGTGGCGGGGGTTCTGGCCGTGGTGATCGCGGCACTGGTCTTTTGGCTGCCGGGCGCACTGCAGCGTCACACGGTGTCGGTCGTGCCCGCGATCAAACGTCAGGACATCGGTCGCATGGTGCTGCACCGGATCGAACGGGTCGCGGGGCGGGCCTGCAGCACGGACGAGGCGCAGGCGGTGCTGGGCCGCCTGGCGCAGCGTACCGGCGTGCGGCGCCTGGTGGTTCTGCCCGCTGGTGTGGCCGACAGCCTGATCCTGCCCGGCGGCATCGTGTTGCTGAACCGGGCGCTGATCGAGGATCACGAGGACCCCGCCGTCGCAGCCGGATACGTTCTGGCCGAGCGGACCCGGGCCGCGGCGATGGACCCGCTGGCCGACCTGCTGGGCAGGGCGGGGCCGCAGGCGTCGTTCCGGTTGCTCACGACCGGAGAGCTGACGCCGGATATCCTTGATCTCTACACCGAGCAGGTGCTGACCGAACCTCGCCCGCAGGTTTCGGACGAGGTGCTGCTGGGGCTCTTCGGGCAGGCGGCGATCCCCTCGACGCCCTACGCCTATGCCCGCGACATCACCGGAGAAACCGTTCTGGGGCTGATCGAAGCCGATCCGATGGCGGGCCGCACGCTCGAACCTGTGCTGCCGGACCGCGACTGGGTCCGGCTGCAAAATATCTGCGGCGGCTAATCCCGGGTCGCTGTCTACCGGTTATACCCGGTGACCCCCGATACGTTGCCGGAGAAGACGTCGATGCTGGTCTCCTGCCGCTTCTGGCCCAGATAGGTAGGCCCCACGCGCTGCACGGTTGCGATTCCGCCGCCCGAGGACGCTGGGTTCAGTTTGCGTGGCGTGGTGCTCTGCCAAACAAGATCGGTCTGAGCATCGCCATAGGCCGAACGCAGACCCCGGCGCGGGTTGAGCCGATCATCCTGGCGCCGTACCGCCCGATAGCCGCGCGGGGCGACAAAGCTCTGCGGCGCCACCGCAGAGCGCAACGTGTGTTCGGCGCGGTGCTGGTTCAGGCGGCCATCGGTCCAGACGCTGCGGTAACCGCGTGGGATAACCGGCTGGCCCACTCGCTTGCGCTGCTCATAGACATGGCGCGGCACGACGCGGGTGTCGAGCGACAGCGGCGTTCCATCCGGCGTAAGCGGAGTATCGGCCATGAGCCCGCCCGTACCGACCAGCGCCGCCATCAGCCCGGCTGCAAACAAACGTATCACTTTCATGGCCGCCCTCCCGAAAATGGAACCTCAACGTTGCCCCAGGACGGGACATGAGTAAAGCGGCCAGTTCGATGAATTTGCTCTACTTTGTCCCGAACATCCGATCACCCGCATCGCCCAGCCCGGGCATGATGTAGCCCTTGGAGTTCAACTCGCGATCCAGCGAGGCAGTGACTATGGGCACATCCGGATGTGCCTCTTTCATCCGCGCAACACCCTCAGGCGCGGCCAGCAGGCAGAGGAAACGGATATCGGTGGCGCCTGCCTCTTTGAGCAGATCGATGGCGGCAGCCGAGCTGTTGCCGGTGGCCAGCATCGGGTCGACCGCGATCACCAGACGGTCCTTCAGCCCCTCGGGCGCCTTGAAGTAGTACTGCACGGGTTTCAGCGTCTCTTCATCGCGGTACAATCCGACAAACCCCACCCGGGCAGATGGTACAAGTTCCAACACTCCGTCCAGCATCCCGTTTCCGGCGCGCAGGATCGACACCAGCGCCAGTTTCTTGCCGGCCAGAATTGGCGCGTCCATCTCTTCCATCGGCGTTTCGATATGGCGGGTGGTCAGCGGCATCTCGCGGGTGATCTCATAGGCGAGCAACTCGGTGATCTCGCGCAGCAACTGCCGGAACCCGGCGGTCGAGGTGCCCTTGTCCCGCATGAGCGTCAGCTTGTGCTGCACCAGCGGGTGATCGACGATGGTCAGGTGTTCGCTCATGTTGTCTCCAGTCTTTTCTCGACCCGCGCGCGGGTATCTTCATCGCAAAAGGCCGCCTCAAGCGCTGTGGCGTTGAGCACGGCGAAATCCTCGGGCCCCCATCCGAAGGCCCTGTTCAGCATCTCGTATTCCCGCCGCATGGTTGTATGAAAAAACGGCGGATCGTCGGTCGAGACCGTGACCTTGACACCCGCCTCGCGCAGACGGGCGATCGGGTGGGCGGCGAAATCGGGATAGAGGCCCAGAACCACGTTCGAGCCCGGGCAGACCTCAAGCGTGATGCCCCGGTCGGCCAGTTCGTACACCAGATCGGGGTCCTCTATGGCGCGAACACCGTGGCCGATCCGCTCGACTTTCAGATCGCGCACCGCATCACGCACGCTCTCGGGCCCGCCGAACTCGCCCGCATGGGTGGTCAGTTGCAGCCCGGCTTCGCGGGCGCAGTCGAAGGCCCAGGCAAAATCGCCCTGACGGTGCATGCCTTCGTTCCCGCCCATGCCGAAGCCGGTGATCCAGTCCCCGGCGGTTTCGGCAGCGCAGCGGGCCGAGGCCTTAGCCTGTTCCGGGCCGAAATGGCGCACGCAGGTGACAACGCCGCGCAGGGTGATGCCCAGCTTGGCCTCGGCCTCGTCAGCGGCATCCTGAATCGCGGCCAGATAGTCGCGCCAGGCCGCCACGTCTCCGCCGCCGCAGAAATCCGGGCTGAGAAAGGATTCCGAATAAACAACGCCGTTTGCGGCACTTTCTTGGAGAATCGCCCAGGTCAGGCGGCGGAACTCCTCGGGCCCGGTCAGCACCTGGCTGGCGGCCTCATAGACGCTGAGGAAATGCGCAAAATCGCGGAAATCGTAGGAGCCGTCGGGTTTGAAGATTCCACTCAGGTCAATGCGTTTCTCATGCGCCAACTGGCGGATAAAGGCCGGTGGGGCCGCGCCTTCGTGATGCAGGTGCAGTTCAACCTTTGGCAGGTCGGCAACCGGAGTATCAGCAGCAGTCAAAGAAAGCTCCTCCCCGGCCCATGCGCCGGAACATCAAGATGTTGGGCGATACTGGCGGCAACATCGGCAAAGTTCACGGCGCCGATTTCACCCGCACCGCGCCCGGCGATCAGAACCGGCACCTGTTCTCGGGTGTGATCGGTGCCAGTCCAGCTCGGGTCATTGCCGTGATCGGCGGTCAGCAGCATCAGGTCGCCGGGGCGTAGTTTTTGCAGGACCTTGCCGATCTCGACATCGAACCATTCCAGCGCACGGGCATAGCCGCTGATATCGCGGCGGTGGCCATAGAGGCTGTCGAACTCGACGAAATTGGCGAAGGTCAGGCTGCCCTCTTCGGCCTCATCGACCAGCGCCGACAGATGCCCCATCAGCTCGGCATCCGAACCCTTGCGCAATGTGTCGATCCCCTGCATCGAGAAGATGTCACCAATCTTGCCGACCGCGTGCACCCGGCGTCCTGCGTCCTGCGCCCAGTTGGTCAGCACCGGCGCAGGCGGAGTGATGGCGAAATCCTTGCGGTTAGTGGTGCGGGTAAAGCCCTGATCCGGGCTGCCCACGAAGGGGCGCGCGATGACGCGGCCCACCTTCATCTCGTGCAGGCGCGGAGCGATAGCGCGGCATAGATCCAGCAGGCGGTCGAGGCCGAACGTCTCCTCATGCGCCGCGATCTGAAACACGCTGTCGGCGGAGGTGTAGCAGATCGGCTTGCAGGTCTGCATATGCTCGGCGCCGTGGCGGTCGATGATCACCGTGCCCGATGCGTGACAATCGCCGAGGATACCGTCCGTGCCAGCAACCTCGGCCACCGCGCGGCTGAGATCGTCGGGAAATGCAGGCACCGTGTCCCGGAAATAGTGCCAGTCCCACGGCACCGGCAGCCCGGCCAACTCCCAATGTCCCGAGGGCGTGTCCTTGCCCGGACTGTGCTCGCGCGCGCACCCCCAGAGACCGGTGGGCTCTGCATCAAACCCCGGTGCATCGTCGCCCGAGGCCAGCCGAACGGCCGCCGCGAGCCCCTGCGCCTCCAGATTGGGCAGTTGCAGGGGACCGCTCCGCCCCTCCTCTGCCTCCCCGGCAGCGCAGGCCTGCGCGATATGGGCCAGCGTGTTGGCACCGGTATCCGGGGTCGTGCCATTGAAAAACCGGTCCGCATCCGGCGCGCCGCCGATGCCCACCGAGTCCATCACCACCAGAAAGGCCCGGGTCATGCGGTAATCCTTTCATGTACCAGAGGCGGCAGGTCCGTAGGATTGTCGCCCAGCGTGATCGCCGCGCGCACGGCAGCCTCGGCCTGCCGCGCCGCATCTTCGCGGGCAGCGTGGATCACGGCGAACGGCTCTCCCTTGCCAACCTTGTCGCCCAGCCGAACCATGCCTGACAGGCCGACACTCGGGTCGATCACATCGTCTTCCACCTGACGCCCGCCACCCAGCGCCACCACGGCGAGGCCCAACGCCTCGCCATCGATGGCAGTGATATAGCCCGCTTTGCGCGCCTGCACTTCCTGAACCACAGTGGCTTCGGGCAGGAACCGTGCCCAGTTCTCGACGAACTTCACCGGCCCGCCCACGGCGGCAATCATGCGGCCAAACCGTTCGGCGGCGCGGCCATCGCGGATGATCTCGGCTATAAGCACGGAACCCTCTTCGACATCGCTTGCCAGTCCGGCATCAACCAGCAGCACGCCACCCAGTTCCGCCGACAGCCCGGCCAACGGGCTGTCTTGTCCGCTGGTCAACGCCCGCATCACCTCGGCCACTTCCAGCGCGTTGCCCAGCGAGGGCGCAAGCGGCTGGTTCATGTCAGTAATCACGGCCGAGGTCCGACATCCGGCGGCATTCGCGGTCCCGGCCAGGGCGCTTGCAAGTGCCCGCGCTTCATCCGGTGTTTTCATGAACGCGCCGCTGCCAACCTTGACATCCAGCACCAGCGCATCCGGGCTGGCGGCCAGCTTCTTCGACAGGATCGAGGCGGTGATCAGGTCAAGGCTTTCCACGGTCGCGGTCACGTCCCGGATCGCATAAAGGCGCTTGTCGGCGGGCGCGATAGTCGCCGTGGCGCCGACGATCGCCGCGCCCACATCGCCCACGATCTGTGCCAGCCGCTCCTGCCCCACCTGCGTGGTGACGCCGGGAATGGCCTCCATCTTGTCGAGCGTGCCGCCGGTATGGCCCAGCCCGCGCCCCGAAATCATCGGCACATAAACCCCGCATTCCGCCAACGCAGGCGCCAGCACCAGCGACACGCAATCGCCGACCCCGCCAGTCGAATGCTTGTCGATCACCGGGCCGTCCAGATCCCAGCTCAGCACATCGCCACTGTCTCGCATCGCCAGCGTCAGCGCGGCGCGGGCCTCAGCGCCCAGCCCGCCCATGCAAACCGCCATGGCAAAGGCCCCGGCCTGCGCGTCGCTCACGCCGCCATCGGCCAGGCCTTGGGCGAACCAGCGCAGTTCCTCGCTTGAAGGCACTTCCCGGCGGCGTAGCCGGGCAATGATCGAACGGGCGTCCATGCGCTCAGGGCTCCTCCATATGCGCAGCACCAAAGGCCCCCGGCAGCAGATCGCCGATGGTCGTATGCATCTCGGTGCCATCCACGGTGGCCATGGTGACGACAACGTCCGCCTTGCCGAATTCGGCCAGTTTCTGGCGGCACCCGCCACAGGGCGGCACCGGCTGCGGACTGCCCGCAACCACGTAGACCTCAGTCAGCTCAGTCTCGCCCGCGGCAACCATCGCAGCAATGGCGCCCGCCTCGGCACAGGTGCCTTCGGGATAGGCCGCGTTCTCGACATTGCACCCGGCATGGACTGCGCCCGAGGCCGAACGGATCGCGGCCCCCACCTTGAACTTGGAGTAAGGCGCATGCGCGTTTTCGCGAACTGCGAGGGCGGCGTCTTTCAGGCTCATGAGCGATTCCCCGATTTTTTGATCATCTGGTCAGAATGGCATACCCTAAAGGAAGGACCGGCGCGAGGTGAAGTCTGGACCATGGGAAAGGGGGCGCTGCCCCCGCCGCGCGTTCCGCGCGACTCCCCCGGGATATTTATGAACAGAAGAAGCAGGATAGGCGTTCTGCTCTTCTTCTGTTTGAAAATATCCCGGAGCGCGAGGCAGAGCCTCGCATCCACGGCCTCCACAGGCGCGCCGCGTCCTCAGGCCAAGGTGGTGTTGAACACGCCGGGCAACGTCACTTCGAGCAGTTCCACGTCGTCGGACGGATCGGCAAGCCGCGTCTTCATCCCCGGTGGGATGACAAAGGCATCGCCCTGTTCCAACCGGTAGGGATCGCGCCCTTCGCCCTCGAGCGTCACCTCGCCGTTCATGACGAAGGTGAAGTGGATATCGGTGTCATGACTCGCCCAGACCGGATCGCCGTCACCCCGACGCACCACTTGCACGCCCGCGACGCCCTTAGTGTTCTCGTCAATCGTGGTGTCACGGCAGACATAGCCCGGCAGGCGAAAGGGCATCCATTCGGCTCCTTCGGCCTGGTTGTAAACGAACCGCTGCCCCTGCCATTCGCGGTCGGGGCGATAGTGCGGTGTGGGCAGGGTCATCTCGTGGTCGATCTCGGTCACGTGTTCCGCCGGAACGCCGATCTCGATCACCTGCACATTGTCGCTGGCCTCAAGCACGCGGTGGCGAATCTCGGGTGGCTGGATGAAGCAATCCCCCGCGGTCAGGCGCATCCTTTCCCCCTGATCCTCATAGACCACGTCGACCCAGCCATGGATGCAGAAGATGAGTTGAAAGCCCACCTTGTGAAAATGCACCATGTCCGGCACCGGGCCGCCGTCCGGGATGCGGATATGGCTGGCAATGATCGACCCGCCCAGACGCGAGGGCACCAGATCGCGGTAATGCATCCCCGCCCGCCCGATGATCCATGACGCCTGATCCTTGAGGCGGCGCACGACGAAGGAATGCACCGTTTCGGGCATGACCATCGGCGGGTTGCGCTCTTCGATCTCGATGCGGGTGCCGTTCGGCGCCACCATTGAGCGTTTACCCGCCGCAAACCCGTCCGGATCCTCGGTCAGGATGCGGATCGTGCCCGGCGGCTCGGGCGCGTCCTTTTCCACCCGCAACCGCAGCCCGTGACCGGAAAACACCGCCGTGCGCGGGTCGTCGGCGGGATAGATCATGTCCATCCGCATCCCCAGAACCTTGGTGAAAAACGGGATATCATCACGCAGCTCGCGTGTTGGCAGGCGCATTTCCGCTATGGTGTCCGTCATCTTCGTCTCCTCTGGCCGGGACAGTGACCGGGGCCTGACAGATTTGCAAGAAGCCGCCTGCGGCAGAGATTCGCGAAAACCCCTGTTTCCCCGGCGTCAAAAGTAGTTTAATGCTAAACTAAATTTCTCAAGGAGCGCCTTCATGTCCGACACCCCCAGCCAGCGCCAGGCCGCCCTCGATTATCACGAATTCCCCAAACCCGGAAAACTCGAGATCAAGGCGACGAAGCCGATGGCGAACGGGCGGGATCTGTCGCGCGCCTACTCTCCCGGCGTGGCCGAGGCCTGCATCGAGATCAAGCAGGACGCCTCCAGCGCCGAACGCTATACCGCGCGGGGCAATCTGGTGGCGGTGGTGTCGAACGGCACCGCCGTGCTGGGGCTGGGCAATATCGGCGCGCTGGCCAGCAAACCGGTGATGGAGGGCAAGGCGGTCCTGTTCAAGAAGTTCGCCGGCATCGATTGCTTCGATATCGAGGTGGATGAGCAGGACCCAGAGAAACTGGCGGATATCGTCTGTGCCCTCGGCCCCACCTTCGGCGCCATCAATCTGGAAGACATTAAAGCGCCAGACTGTTTCATCGTCGAAAAGCTCTGCCGTGAGCGGATGAATATCCCGGTTTTCCACGACGACCAGCACGGCACCGCCATCGTGGTCGGCGCCGCCGCCAAGAACGCGCTGCATGTGGCGGGTAAATCGTTCGGGGATATCAAGATCGTCTCGACCGGCGGCGGGGCGGCGGGCATCGCCTGCCTCAACATGCTGGTCAAGCTGGGCGTTAAGCGCGAGAACATCTGGCTGTGTGACATTCACGGGCTGGTCTATGAGGGCCGCACCGAGGACATGAACCCGCAGAAGGCGGCCTTTGCACAGAACAGCGATCTGCGCACGCTGGATGAGGTCATCGACGGGGCGGACCTGTTCCTGGGCCTTTCCGGCCCCAATGTACTGAAATCCGAGATGGTCGCAAAAATGGCCGACAGGCCCATCATCTTTGCGCTGGCCAATCCGACGCCCGAGATCCTGCCCGACGTCGCGCGCGAGGTGGCCCCAAAGGCGATCATCGCCACCGGGCGGAGCGATTTTCCCAATCAGGTCAACAACGTGCTTTGCTTTCCGTTCATCTTCCGGGGCGCGCTGGACGTCGGCGCGACCGAGATCAATGACGAGATGCAGATCGCCTGTGTCGACGGCATCGCGGAACTTGCCCGCGCCACCACCAGCGCCGAGGCGGCGGCGGCTTACAAGGGCGAGCAGCTGACATTCGGTGTGGATTACCTGATCCCAAAACCCTTCGACCCGCGCCTGGTGGGCGTGGTGTCGTCGTCGGTGGCCCGGGCCGCTATGGAAAGCGGCGTGGCCAAACGGCCCATCGAGGATATGGAAGCCTATAAAGAGAAGCTGAACCAGACCGTCTTCAAGTCGGCCTTGCTGATGCGCCCCGTATTCGAGGCCGCCACCGCCGCCTCGCGCCGGATCGTCTATGCCGAGGGCGAGGATGAGCGGGTGCTGCGCGCCGCCCAGGCCGTGCTGGAAGAGACCACCGAAACCCCGATCCTGATCGGCCGCCCCGAGGTGATCGAGGCACGTTGCGAACGGATGGGCCTGTCGGTGCGCCCCGGGCAGGATTTCCAGATCGTGAACCCGGAAAACGACCCGCGCTACTACGATTATTGGACCTCGTATCACCAGCTCATGCAGCGCCGGGGCGTCACCCCGGATCTGGCCAAGGCGATCATGCGCACCAACACCACCGCTATCGGCGCCATCATGGTGCATCGCGGCGAGGCCGACAGCATGATCTGCGGCACATTCGGCGAGTTCCGCTGGCATCTCAACTACGTCGAACAGGTGCTGGGCAATGGCGATCTGCGCCCGCATGGCGCCATGTCGCTGATGATCCTTGAGGACGGCCCACTGTTCATCGCTGACACTCATGTTCGGCAACTGCCCACGCCCGAAGAACTGGCCGAAATCACCATCGGCGCTGCTCGTCACGCGCGTCGGTTCGGCGTCGAGCCCAAGATCGCCTTTTGCTCGCAATCGCAGTTTGGCAATCAGTACGAGGGCTCGGGCAAGCGGTTGCGGGACGCGCTCGCGCTTCTCGACAGCGAGCCGCGCGATTTCTCCTACGAGGGTGAGATGAACTTGGACACCGCGCTCGATCCGGAATTGCGGCAGCGGATTTTCCCGAACTCCCGGCTGGAGGGTGCGGCCAATGTGCTGATCTTTGCCCATGCCGACGCGGCAAGCGGCGTGCGCAACATCCTGAAGATGAAGGCGGACGGGATCGAGGTTGGCCCGATCCTGATGGGCATGGGCAACAAGGCGCATATCGTGACACCCTCGATCACCGCGCGGGGTCTGTTGAACATGGCAGCCATTGCCGGAACGCCGGTTGCGCATTACGGTTGATGCCGGCGGTCGCATTTCCGGCCGCCCATCACGGGAGGTCACCATGAAAGGGCATTGCCATTGCGGCGCGGTGCACTGGGAAAGCGATGGTGAGGTGGCGTGGAGCTGTTATTGCCACTGCACCGACTGCCGCCGGAACTGCGCGGCACCCGTCACCGCATTTTTCGGACTGCCGCACGGGTCAGTCACCTGGTCCGGCGACGCGCCACGCATCTACAACTCATCCGAAGGGGTCGAACGCCTGTTCTGCGGCACCTGCGGTACGCAGATGGCGTACCGCAAAGCCACGGATAAGGTGAACATCCACCTCTATACCGCTACCCTGGAGGACCCGAACGAGCTGCCGTCCCGCTTCCATGTCTTCCATGCCGACCATCTGAGCTGGCTCAACATTCAGGACACGCTGCCGCGCTACGCCAAATCTGCCGGGTAGGCCCCGGCAGATCCAACGCGTGCGGCGCTTGCGGACAGGTCAGCCGATTACTCGGTGCCCCCGCCCCTGCATGCAGTTGACCATCACCTGACGCCGGATCAGCTCGTCATTATACTGCCCCTTTGCGGCCCCGATAATGGCGCCGCTCAACGCCCCCGCGACAACATCCTCGCTCTCACCGATGGTCCAGCCGGTGACCGCACCGCTGACCGCGCCATAGGCAATATCCGCGCCCTGCTTGCCCGGATGGTAATTTGCGGCCAGGGCCCGGCACTCGACCTCGTCAAAGCCGAAATTTGCGTTGCGCGTGCCGTCCACCGCCAGCGGTTTCTGCATCGGATACTGGCCACAGGCTGCAAGGCCGAGCAGGGCGACAAACATCAGTTTCTTCATCTTGGTAATCCCTTTTAAATACACCGTCCGGGTGGGGCGCATCGGCGGCAGAAATATCCTGCCCGCCTGCTGAATCGGAGATGGGGATCGGGCGTCACTTTGTAGAGATCACGCCAAAGTGAACGCAGCGTCACAAGTACGATTTTCGCTCTTGCGGCTGACGCAGCGGCAATCAGCCGATTCACTTGCATTTGCAGTTCAAAAATTAGCAAGTTTGCAAAGTCTATATACATTTACTGTAATGCTTGCGAAAATATATGGTTTGCAAAAATTTGCAGGTGAAAATCCGCCTATCTTGCAAATTCGTTGCGATAATCTGACGCGACGTCGCAGCGGCTGCTTGCCCGGTGGCATTCGGATGCCTAACACATTCTGCAAGCCGAACGTGAGGAGGACGCCATGGCATACAGGGATGTTTACGAGAGCTGGAAGAACGACCCCGAGGCCTTCTGGATGGAAGCCGCAAAGGGGATCGACTGGGTCGAGGCCCCGACCCGGGCGCTTTATGACGACAACGCCCCGCTCTATGAATGGTTCTCGGATGCCAAGGTGAACACGTGCTGGAATGCCGTGGACCGTCATGTCGAGAATGGCCGGGGCGAACAGGCCGCGATCATCTATGACAGCCCCATCACCCACACCAAGCGCGAGATCTCGTACATGGAGCTGCGCAACCGTGTGGCCACCCTGGCCGGGGCGCTGAGGGCCAAGGGGGTCGAAAAAGGCGACCGGGTCATCATCTACATGCCGATGATCCCCGAGGCGCTTGAGGCGATGCTGGCCTGCGCCCGCCTGGGTGCGGTGCATTCGGTCGTGTTCGGCGGCTTTGCGTCGAATGAACTGGCGGTTCGGATCGACGATGCCCGGCCCAAGGCGATTATCGCCGCTTCCTGCGGGATCGAACCAGGACGTGTGGTGCATTACAAACCCCTCCTCGACGGCGCCATCGAGATGGCCACGCACAAGCCCGATTTCTGCGTCGTCTTCCAGCGCGAACAGGAGGTGGCCCAGCTAATCGAGGGTCGCGACTACAACTGGCACGGCTTCCAATACGGCGTCGAACCGGCGGAATGCGTGCCGGTCGCGGGCAACGATCCGGCCTATATCCTCTACACCTCCGGCACCACCGGCGCACCCAAGGGCGTGGTGCGCCCAACTGCGGGCCATCTGGTGGCACTGAACTGGACGATGAAGAACATCTACAATGTCGACCCGGGCGATGTGTTCTGGGCCGCCTCGGATGTGGGCTGGGTCGTGGGGCATTCCTACATCTGCTACGCCCCCCTGATCCACGGCAACACCACTATCGTGTTCGAGGGCAAGCCGGTGGGCACCCCCGACGCGGGCACGTTCTGGCGGGTGATCTCCGAGCACAAGGTCAAAAGCTTTTTCACCGCCCCCACTGCCATCCGCGCCGTCAAACGCGAGGATCCCAAGGGCGAGATGCTAGCGAAATACGACTTGTCCTGCCTCAGCGCCCTTTATTTGGCTGGAGAGCGCGCAGACCCGGACACCATCGAATGGGCGCAGGAGGCGCTGAAGGTGCCGGTGATCGACCATTGGTGGCAGACCGAGACCGGCTGGGCCATCGCGGGCAACCCGTTGGGGATCGAGGAACTGCCGGTCAAGCTGGGCTCGCCTGCCAAACCGATGCCGGGTTATGACGTGCATATCCTGGATGAGGGCGGACACCCGATGAAACCGGGCGAGTTGGGCGCCATCGCAGTGAAACTGCCGCTGCCGCCGGGCACCCTGCCGACGCTGTGGAATGCCGAGGACCGGTTTCGCAAATCCTACCTGCACCAGTTTCCCGGCTACTATGAGACCGGCGATGCCGGGATGATCGACGAGGACGGATACCTCTACATCATGGCGCGCACCGATGACGTCATCAACGTGGCCGGGCATCGCCTGTCGACCGGCGGGATGGAAGAGGTTCTGGCCGCCCATCCCGATGTGGCCGAATGCGCGGTGATCGGGGTGTCGGATCAGCTCAAGGGGCAGATGCCGGTCGGGTTCCTTTGCCTGAATGCAGGAGCAGAGCGCGATCACTCGGACATCGTGGGCGAAGTGGTCAAGCTAGTGCGGGAAAAGATCGGCCCCGTCGCGGCCTTCAAGCTGGCCGTCGTCGTGGACCGCCTGCCGAAAACCCGCTCGGGCAAGATCCTGCGCGGCACCATGGTCTCGATCGCGGATGGTAGGGACTACAAGATGCCCGCCACCATCGACGATCCGGTCATTCTGGACGAGATCAAGTCGGCCCTGCAGACCATCGGTTACGCACAGGCCTGATCGCAGACGCGGCGCTAGTCAGCAGGTCCGCGCAAAGGCTCTTGCCTTCTCTCCCGCCCGGCTTAGGCTGCCCGGCGGGAGATATTTCATGACCGACACAGAGATCTGGCGCCTCAGCGCCACCGACCTTGCCGCACGCATCAAGGCAGGCGAGATTTCCGCCGAAGACAGCGTTTCAGCGGCGATCCAGCGGATGCAGACGGTCAACCCTGCACTCAACGCGGTGGTGGGCGATTGCAGCGCTGTGGCACTGGAACAAGCGTGGGCGCTGGACAAGACACGCAGAGACGGTGCACCAATCGGGCCGCTGCATGGGGTGCCGGTTACCATCAAGGTGAATGTCGACCAGAAGGGACACGCAACGACCAATGGCGTTACCGCGCTGAAGGATCTGATCGCCCCCGATGACGCCCCCATCGTCGCCAATCTGCAAAAGGCGGGCGCGGTCGTGATCGGACGCACCAACACGCCGGAGTTTTCGTTCCGGGCCGACACCGACAATCCGCTGCATGGCCGCACCCACAACCCTTGGGGCAAACATATCTCGCCCGGCGGTTCCTCGGGCGGTGCTGGGGCTGCGGTGATGGCCGGGATCGGGGCGCTGGCGCATGGCAACGACATCGGCGGCAGTCTGCGCTTTCCCGCAGCCGCCAACGGAGCGGTGACCGTCAAGCCCGGGCTGGGCCGCGTGCCCGCCTGGAACCCCAGCCAGACCGTCGAGCGTGGCATGCTGGCGCAATCCATGTCGGTGCAGGGGCTGATCACCCGCAGCGCAGAGGACCTGCATCTGTCGATGCCCACCATGATCGCCTCCGATCCGCGCGACCCCTTCCATGTCCCCCTGCCCTGGCGCGGTGAGCCGGTGGATGGCCCGATCAAGGTCGCCTTCACCAAGAACACCTTCGGTTACGACCTGCACCCCGAGGTCGAGGCCGCGCTCGACGCCGCCCGCGCAGCGCTGGAGGATGCCGGTTATCACTTCGAAGAGGTCGAACCGCCCGATGTGTTCGACTGCGGTCGCACCGGCTATCGCGCCCTGATGGGCGAGGTGTGGACGCTGATGAAGGGCGATATCGACGCCTACGGCTCCCAAACCGTCCGCGATATCTTCGAGGTCTATTTTCAGGAGTTCCCGCCCTTTCTGGACACCGAGCTAGTGCAGATGATGGCCAAGCGCAGCCACTATGCGCGGCGATGGTCCCTGTTTCTGGAGGACTACCCGCTGGTGCTGACACCCTTCCTGCCGCAGCCCTTTTTCAAGCCCGACCGCGACACGGAAGGGGCACCCGGGGTGCATGAGGTGCTGGGCTGTGCCGTCTACTCCTATGCGATGAACTTCATCGGACTTCCGTCGGCTTGTGTTCCGGCGCGGCTGGCAAATCTGCCCAAGGGACCGCAGCCGATCAGTGTTCAGATCGTTGCCCGGCGCTGGCGTGAGGATATCGCGGTGGATGCAGCAGCAGCCATCGAAGCGCGCGTGGGTCGGATGTGTGAAGAGCTCTGGAATCGGATGGCCTGAACGCGGTCGCTTTTACCGACCGGCTGAAGCCAGTAGATGGTTGTGCTGTTCGGCAAGTTTCACAATGGCTGAAAACCGTCATCAGGCCAAACGTGCGCTCAGCTACATTTCCTCGACCGACAGCACGCCTTCCAAGGATTTGATCGCCCCCTTGATCTGCGGCGTGATCGGAAAATCCTGGCCCAGCTCCATCTCAACATCCCCCGGAAGTCCCGGGTCCAACAGGCAGAGCTGGATCGGCCCCTTGGAGGCCCCGCGCGCGGCCGAGGCGGCTTCTTCGAGAACCTTGGCCACCGTCGGCAAAGCCTGCGCCTGGTCCACGAAAATCCGCAGGCCTGTCGCCCCGGCCTCGGCCACGGCGGCGTCGATGGGGCCGACCGAGCGGCCCAGCAGCTTGAGCTGATCCGCCTCCATCGTCGCCTCTACCGTCAGCACCACATGGGCGCCGGTTTCCAGAAACTCGCGGCTTTTCTCAAGCGTTTCCGAGAACAGCGTGACCTCGTAGGCTCCGGTCGGGTCCGAGAGCTGGGTAAAGGCAAACCGGTTGCCACGCGCCGACTTGCGTTCTTGCCGTCCAGCGACGACACCGGCCATTTTTGCGCCCATTGCACGCTGAACTTGAACGCGTTCAATGACCTGATCCAGCGTCAGCACCTGCTTGCGCTTGAGCGCAGGCATGTAGTCGTCCAGCGGATGGCCGGACAGGTAGAACCCGATCGCCTTGAATTCCTCGCTCAGCCGTTCGGCGGGCAGCCAGTCGGGTGTCGGCGACAGGCGCGGTTCGGGCAGGTCGTCGCCCGCCTCACCGAACAGCGACACCTGGTTCGAGTTCTTCTGTTCATGGATCGCCACCGAGTAATTCACCAGCGCATCGAGGCTTTCGAACACCCGCCGCCGGTTGCCGTCGAGCTGGTCGAAGGCACCCGCGCGGGCCATCATCTCCAGAGGCCGCTTGCCGACCTTCTTCAGATCCACCCGGCGCGCAAGGTCGAAGAGGTTCACGAAGGGCTTGCCGTCGCGCCCCTTGACCACAAGGCTCATTGCCTCGACACCCACATTCTTGAGCGCCCCCAGCGCATAGACAAGCTCACCATCCATCACGTCGAAGGTTGCCTGCGAGCGGTTCACGCAGGGCGGCACGTAGGGCAGATCCAGCCCCTTCTTCACCTCTTCAAAGTAAGTGGCCAGCTTGTCGGTCAGGTGGATATCGCAGTTCATGACACCGGCCATGAACTCGACCGGGTGGTTCGCCTTCAGCCAGCCGGTCTGGTAGGACACCACCGCATAGGCCGCAGCGTGGGATTTGTTGAAGCCATAATTGGCGAATTTCTCCAGCAAGTCAAAGACTTCGGAGGCTTTCCTAGCGTCCACACCGTTCTCTGCCGCGCCCTTTTCGAATTTCGGGCGCTCGGCATCCATTGCCTCTTTGATCTTTTTCCCCATCGCGCGGCGCAGTAGGTCAGCACCGCCAAGGCTGTACCCCGCCATCACCTGCGCGATCTGCATCACCTGTTCCTGATAGACGATGATGCCCTGGGTTTCCGACAGGATATGGTCGATCAGGGGGTGGACCGAGGTGATCTCGCGTTGGCCGTTCTTGACCTCGCAATAGGTGGGGATGTTCTCCATCGGGCCGGGACGGTAGAGCGCCACCAGCGCCACGATATCCTCGATACAAGTGGGTTTCATGCGCTTGAGCGCGTCCATCATGCCGGTGGATTCCACCTGGAACACCGCCACCGTCTTGGCCGCCGAGTAGAGCTTATAGGTCGCCTCGTCATCCAGCGGGATGGCGTTGATTTCGTTCACCGCACCTTCGGGCGGATCATATAGCTGCGTGCCATCGGCGGCCACATGCAGGTCGCGGCCCGATTTGAGGATCAGGTCGACGGCATTCTGAATGACGGTCAGGGTCTTGAGGCCCAGAAAGTCGAACTTCACCAGCCCCGCCTGCTCGACCCATTTCATGTTGAACTGGGTCGCGGGCATGTCTGAACGCGGGTCCTGATAAAGCGGCACCAAAGCGTCCAGAGGCCGGTCGCCGATCACCACACCGGCGGCGTGGGTCGAGGCGTTCCGCAGCAGCCCCTCGACCTGTCGGCCGTAAGTGAGTAGGCGGTCCACCACTTCTTCACTGCGCGCTTCCTCACGTAGACGCGGCTCGTCCTTCAGCGCCTTTTCGATGGAAACTGGTTTGACCCCCTCGACCGGGATCATCTTGGACAGCCGGTCCACCTGCCCGTAGGGCATCTGCAGCACGCGCCCGATATCGCGCACAGCGGCCTTGGACAGCAACGCACCAAAGGTGATGATCTGCCCGACCTTGTCCCGCCCGTATTTCTCCTGCACATAGCGGATCACCTCTTCGCGGCGATCCATGCAGAAGTCGATATCAAAGTCGGGCATCGACACTCGTTCCGGGTTCAGAAAGCGTTCGAACAGCAGCGAATAACGCAGCGGATCGAGGTCGGTGATCGTCAGCGCATAAGCCACCAGCGAGCCCGCACCGGACCCCCGTCCCGGCCCCACCGGAATATCTTGATCCTTGGCCCATTTGATGAAATCTGCCACGATCAGGAAGTAGCCGGGAAAGCCCATGCCTTCGATGATGCCAAGTTCGAAATCCAGCCGCTCCTGATATTCCTCGGACGTCACCGCGTGGGGGATCACGGCCAGACGCTTCTGCAGGCCCTCATTGGCCTGCCGCCGCAATTCCTCGACCTCGTCATCGGCGAATTTCGGCAAGATCGGATCGCGGCGATAGGCCATGAAGGCGCAGCGCCTGGCGATCTCGACCGTGTTCTCGATCGCCTCCGGCAGGTCGGCGAACAGTGTCGCCATCTCCTGCGGCGACTTCATATAGTGCTGCGCGGTCAAGCGCCGCCTCCCCTCCTGCTGGTCCACATAGGCGCCTTCGGAAATGCAGATCAGCGCGTCATGCGCTTCATACATGTCCGAGGTCGGGAAATAGACGTCATTGGTGGCCACCAGCGGCAGGTTCTTGGCATAGGCCATCTCGACATGACCGCGTTCGGTCAGCCGCTCGGCCTCGGGCTGCCCGCCCTCGCCCGGATGGCGCTGCAATTCGATATAGAGTCGGTCGGGGAACGTCGCCGCCAGCCGGTCCACCAGCGCCTCGGCCGCCGGGCGCTGCCCCGCCTGCAACAGCGCCCCCACCGGCCCGTCCGGGCCTCCGGTCAGGCAGATCAGCCCGTCCGAATGCTGCTCCAGCTCGGCCAGAGACACCTGTGGCAGCTGCCCACCCTTGTCCACATACAGGCACGAGCTGAGTTGCATCAGGTTCTCATACCCCGCCTCGCTCTGCGCCAGCAGTACCAGCGGGGCGGGCGGTTTCGGCTTCTCCCCGGGCTGCGCCTGCACGTAGGCCAGATCGACCTGACACCCGATGATCGGCTGGATACCGGCCCCGCTGGCGCCAACAGAGAACTCGAGCGCCGAGAACATGTTGTTGGTGTCGGTGACGGCAACGGCGGGCATCTCCATCTTCCGGCACAGATCCGGCAGCTTCTTCAGCCGCACGGCGCCTTCGAGAAGGGAATATTCGGTGTGGACGCGGAGATGGATGAATCGCGGAGTACTGCTCATGACGCCGAAGCTACCCCAGCGATCCGCGCTGAGAAAGCGGGAACCGGGCGCTTATTTTCCCGAAAGATCGGACCGGATTATTCTGGAATTCTTGAAGGAGCTTCTGACCCCGCCACACGCGATGTGACAAAATATCCTGAGAAAACATAACTGTAATTGACATCAGTCAAGGGCCAGAAGCACCCAAAACCGCCCAAAACCCACATCCCAAGGGCAGTTTTTCTTGCCAGATCGCCCGCGCTCTTTCTAACGTTGTGAACGAAGACACGCCCGCTTCTTCTTCTACGTCGCATCGAGGGAGAACGTTCAGGGGCATAACAGGGTAAGGCGACGGGTTTCACATTATGGACATCACGTTTCTTCTGAACGGAGAGACTGTGGACCTGGCGGGGGTCGATCCCACCGCCACGCTGCTGGACTGGCTGCGCGAAGAGCGCGGCCTGACTGGCACCAAGGAAGGCTGCAACGAGGGCGATTGCGGCGCCTGCACGGTTATGGTGACGGATGAGGACGGCGCCAAGGCGCTGAATGCCTGCATCCTGTTCCTGCCGCAACTCCATGGCAAAGCGGTCCGCACTGTCGAAGGCGCCAGTGGTCCCGGTGGTCAAATGCATCCCGTCCAAAAGGCGATGGTAGAGCATCACGGCTCGCAATGCGGCTTCTGCACCCCCGGTTTCGTGATGTCCATGGTCGCAAGCCACACCAACGGCGCCACCGATCACGACACCCAGCTGGCGGGCAATCTCTGCCGCTGCACCGGCTATGCCCCGATCATCCGCGCCGCACAGGCAGTTGAGGGCACACCGGTCCCCGACTGGATCGAAACTGACAAGTCCTTCCTCTTGCCGGAAATATCCCGAGGGCAGGTCGAAGACCGGGGGGCAGAACCCCCCTCCTCCCGCTTCCTCCCGCGCAACGCTGACGAGCTGGCCGAGATCTACGCCGCTCATCCAGACGCCACGCTTGTCGCTGGCGCCACCGATGTCGGCCTTTGGGTGACTAAGCAATTGCGTGATCTTGACCCGGTGATCTTCCTCAGCGGTTGCGAGGATCTGAAAGAGATAGTCATCACCGAAGACACCATGCGTTTCGGTGCCATGGTGGACATGAACCGGATGGGCGACGCGCTCAACGATCAACACCCATCCTACGCCGAAATGATCCGTCGCTACGCTTCGGTGCAGGTCCGCCACGCGGCCACCGTCGGCGGCAATATCGCCAACGGCTCGCCCATCGGCGACAACCCTCCAGCCCTGATCGCGTTGGGGGCAACGCTGCATTTGCGCAAGGGCGACACCCGCCGAGACCTGCCGCTCGAGGACTTCTTCATCGACTACGGCAAACAGGACCTTCACCCCGGCGAGTTCGTCGAGACCGTGAGCTTTCCGCGTCAGGCGGACCGGCTGAAATGCTACAAGCTCTCCAAGCGGTTCGATCAGGATATCTCAGCGGTCTGTGGTTGCTTCAACATCACGATCAGCGATGGCACGGTGTCCGAGGCGCGCATTGCCTTTGGCGGCATGGCCGGTATTCCGAAACGCGCCTCAACCGTTGAAGCGGCACTTATCGGCAAGCCTTGGAGCACTGAAACCGTGCAGGCCGCCGTGCCCGCGTTCGGTGCGGATTTCACTCCGCTCACCGACATGCGCGCCTCGGCGGAATACCGGTTGGAGACCGCCAAGGCGATGCTGGAACGTTACTTCGCCGAAGATCAGGGTGAGGCGGTGAATGTGCTGGAGGTGTCGGCATGAGCGTAACCAAGCCCCTGCCCCATGACGCCGCGCCGCTGCACGTGACCGGATCGGCGCGCTATGTGGACGATATCCCGACGCCCAAAGGCGCGTTGCATCTGGCCTTTGGCCTCAGCCCGATTGCCAAGGGCCGCATCACGGCGATGGACCTGTCGGACGTAAAGGCAGCACCGGGCGTGGTCATGGTGATGACCGCCGAGGATCTGCCTTTCACCAACGATGTCTCGCCCTCGATCCATGACGAGCCGCTTCTGTCGGATGGCACCGTGAACTACATCGGCCAGCCCGTCTTTCTGGTCGTGGCCACCAGCCATCTGGCCGCGCGCAAGGCGGCGCAGCTGGGCAAGGTGGAGTATACGGAAGAGACCCCGATCCTGACCATCGAAGAGGCGCTGGCCGCAGATTCCCGCTTTGAGGAAGGCCCGCGCATCTATGAAAAAGGCGATGCCGAGGCCGCGATTTCAGCGGCACCTCGCGTGATCGAAGCATCGTTCGAACTGGGCGGGCAGGAGCATTTCTACCTCGAAGGTCAGGCCGCGCTGGCGGTGCCGAACGAGGGCGACATGCTGGTGCACAGCTCGACCCAGCATCCGACCGAGATCCAGCACAAGGTGGCCGAGGCGTTGGGCGTGCCCATGCATGCCGTCCGCGTCGAGACCCGACGGATGGGCGGCGGCTTTGGCGGCAAGGAGAGCCAGGGCAACGCGCTGGCCGTCTCCTGCGCCATCGCGGCCCGTGCCACCGGCAAGGCCTGTAAGATGCGTTATGACCGCGACGACGACATGGTCATCACCGGCAAGCGCCACGCCTTCCGCATCGCCTATCGCGCCGGGTTCGATGAGGAGGGTCGCATTCAGGGCGTTTCCTTCCTGCATCACGCGATCTGCGGCTGGGCGCAGGACCTGTCGCTGCCGGTGGCCGACCGCGCCATGCTGCATTCCGATAACGCCTATCTGCTGCCCAATGCGCGGATCGAGAGCCATAGGTTGAAGACCAACACTCAGTCCGCCACCGCCTATCGCGGGTTCGGCGGGCCGCAGGGGATGGTCGGGATCGAGCGGGTGATGGATCATGCTGCGCATGAACTGGGGCTGGACCCGGCCGAGCTGCGGCGGCGGAATTACTATGCGGCGCCGTCGCAGGGGGGCGCTGCCCCCCAAGCCCCCCGGAGTATTTCGAAAAAGGTGAAGAACACCACGCCTTATGGCATGGAGGTCGAGGATTTCGAACTGCATGAGATGACCGAGGCGCTGTTGGCCTCGTCTGATTATGCGGCGCGGAAAGAGGCGGTGGCGCGGTGGAATGCCGAGAACCGGGTTGTCAAGAAAGGCATCGCCTTTTCGCCGGTGAAGTTCGGGATTTCGTTTACCCTGACGCATCTCAATCAGGCGGGCGCGCTGGTGCATGTCTATCAGGACGGCTCGGTACATCTGAACCATGGCGGCACCGAGATGGGTCAGGGTCTGTTCCAGAAGGTGGCGCAGGTGGCGGCCAGCCGGTTCGGCATTCCGCTGGACCTGGTCAAGATCACCGCGACCGATACTGCCAAGGTGCCTAATACGTCGGCCACGGCGGCCTCGTCAGGCTCAGATTTGAACGGTATGGCGGTCAAGGCGGCCTGCGACACGGTCCGCGACCGCATGGCAGAGTTTCTGGCGGAGCGGCATCAGGCGGATGCGGGTTCCGTGCGCTTTGCGGAGGGTCATGTCGAGGTAGGCGAGGCGCGGTATAGCTTCGCCGAGGCGGCGGCGCTGGTCTATCAGGGCCGGGTCAGCCTGTCGGCCACCGGGTTCTACAAGACGCCGAAGATCGAGTGGGACCGGATCAAGGGCCATGGGCGGCCATTCTACTACTTCGCCTACGGCGCCTCGGTGACCGAGGTGGCGGTGGATACGCTGACCGGTGAGAACCGCATTTTGCGCACCGACATCCTGCATGATGCGGGCGCTTCGCTGAACCCGGCGCTGGATGTGGGCCAGGTCGAAGGCGGTTATGTTCAGGGCGCCGGCTGGCTGACGACCGAGGAGCTGGTCTGGGACGACATGGGCCGTCTGCACACCCATGCGCCCTCGACCTACAAGATCCCGGCCTGTTCGGACCGTCCGGATGTGTTCAATGTGGCGCTGTGGGACGGCGAGAACCGCGAGAACACGATCTATCGCTCGAAAGCGGTGGGTGAGCCGCCCTTCATGCTGGGGATCTCGGCTTGGCTGGCGCTATCCGATGCGGTGGCGGCCTGTGGCGCAGCCTATCCGGCGCTGAATGCGCCTGCCACGGCGGAAGAGGTCTGGCGCGGCATTCGAAGGGTAAAGGGAGGATAACCCATGGGATTTGACCTGGAGGCTTTGAGGGAAGCGGTCGAAATCCATGGGCAAGTCACCCGTGTAGTCATCGCCGCGTTGCGGGGGTCATCCCCGCGCGAGGTCGGCGCCGCGATGCTGGTGTGGCGGGATGGGCAGTCGGGCACCGTCGGCGGCGGTACGCTGGAATATCAAGCCGCTGAGGCGGCGCGGGGACAGACCGCCCCGCGTCAGCTCAGCCACCATGCGCTGGGTCCCGATCTGGGGCAGTGCTGCGGCGGCGCGGTGACGCTGCTGAGTGAGGTTTACGATGCCGAGGCGCTGGCCGCGCTGGAGGGTGACGTCATTGCCCGGCCCACGGCGGGCGGAGGGATGCCCCTGTCGGTCAAGCGTCTGCTGGCACAGGCGCGCGGGCAAGGGGTGCCGCCCGAGCCGCAGCTGATCGACGGCTGGATGATCGAGCCGGTGCACAAACCGGCGCGCAACCTCTGGATCTGGGGTGCGGGCCATGTGGGCCGGGCGCTGGTCGATGTGCTGTCGCCGCTGCCCGATCTGGCCATCACCTGGGTCGATACCGGACCCGAGCGGTTTCCGGCGGATATTCCGGCAGGCGTCACTGCCATTCCGGCGGCGAAACCGGTAGAATTGGTGCCTTATGCCCCCCGCGATGCCGAGCATCTGGTGTTGACCTATTCGCACACTCTGGACCTGGAATTGTGCAACCGCTTGCTGGGACACGATTTTCGCTTTGCGGGGCTGATCGGCTCGGCTACGAAATGGGCGCGGTTCCGGTCGCGGCTGAAAGCGCTGGGGCACACGCCCGGGCGGATCGGCCGCATCACCTGCCCGATCGGCGATCCGTCCTTGGGCAAACATCCGCAAATGATCGCCGTGGGCGTCGCCGCGCAGCTCTTGCGCCCTGCCCTGACCGAGACACGAAAGAAGGACCTGAGCGCGTGACCACCCCATTGTTGAGCTTGCAAGGCCTGACCAAGGCCTATCCCGGCGTCGTGGCCAATGACACCGTGTCCTTCGATATCGGCGAGGGCGAGGTGCACGCCCTGCTGGGCGAGAACGGCGCCGGAAAATCGACGCTGGTCAAGATGATCTACGGGCTGGTCAAGCCCGACAGCGGCGCCATGCTGCTGAACGGCCAGCCTTATGCGCCGCCCGAACCGCGGGCCGCACGTGCCGACGGTATCGCGATGGTGTTTCAGCATTTTTCACTGTTCGACGCGCTGAACGTGGCCGAGAACATCGCGCTGGGGATGGAGAACCCGCCGGCGATGTCCGATCTGGCTGCGCGTATCCGCGAAGTGTCCGAGACCTATGGGTTGCCGCTCGACCCTTACCGCACGGTGGGGGACCTGTCGGCGGGTGAGCGGCAACGGGTCGAGATCATCCGCTGCCTGCTGCAGGATCCCAAGCTGCTGATCATGGACGAGCCGACCAGTGTTTTGACGCCGCAGGAGGTGGAGATCCTGTTCGAGACGCTGCAGAAGCTGCGATCGGAGGGAACCTCGATTCTCTATATTTCTCATAAGCTTGAGGAAATCCGCACGCTGTGTGACCACGCCACCATTCTACGGCTGGGCAAGAATGTGGGTGAATGCGTGCCGTCCGAAACCTCGGCGCGGGAAATGGCTGAACTGATGGTGGGTTCAACCCTGCAGACGCCGGAACGCGCGGGCCGCGAGTTCGGCGAGGTGGCGCTGGACATCACCGGGCTTTCGGTGCCCTCGCCCTCGGAATTCGGCACCGCGCTGAAGAACCTGCACCTGACCGTGCGCAAGGGCGAGGTGCTGGGCATCGGCGGGGTGGCGGGCAACGGGCAGGATGAGTTGCTGGGCGTGCTTTCGGGCGAGATCGTGACCGATGCGGACGCGGTGAAGATGGACGGACAGGCCGTGGGCAGGCTGGGCCCGACTGCGCGGCGCAAGCTGGGGCTGCTGACGGCGCCGGAAGAGCGGCTGGGTCATGCTGCGGCGCCGGACATGAGCCTGACCGAAAACGCGTTGCTGACCGGATCGGTGCGCGAGGGGCTGGAGAGCCGGGGTTTTCTGAAATGGTCCGAGAGCCAGGGTTTTGCCGAGAAGATCATCGAGGCGTTCGACGTGCGCACGCCCGGGCCGGACAATGCTGCGCGGTCGCTGTCGGGCGGCAATCTGCAGAAATTCGTAATTGGCCGAGAGGTGTTGCAGAACCCCGATGTGCTGGTGGTGAACCAACCGACCTGGGGCGTGGATGCGGCGGCGGCAGCGGCGATCCGTCAGGCCATTCTGGATCTGGCCGCCAAGGGCGCGGCGGTGGTCTGCATCAGCCAGGATCTGGATGAGCTGATGGAAATCTCGGACAGTTTCGCGGCCCTGAACGAGGGCCGCCTGAGCGCGCCGCGCCCGGCGACGGGTCTGACCGTTGACGAGATCGGTCTGATGATGGGTGGCGCCCATGGCATGGAGGTGGCGCATGTTTGACCCGTTGCACCATGCGTATTTGAAGCAAGAAGAAGCGATGAGGGGGTGAGCGGATGATTGTGTTGGAGAAACGGCCACAGCCATCACAGGCGTGGTCGATGGCGACGCCGCTGGTGGCGGTGCTGGCGACGATGCTGTTCGGAGGGCTGCTGTTCGCGGCGCTCGGCAAGAACCCGGTCGAGGCGATCCGGACCATTTTCTGGGAGCCTCTGTTTGGCGAGTTCGCCTTTTTCTACCGCCCTCAGCTTTTGGTGAAGGGCGCGCCGCTGGTACTGATCGCCATCGGGCTGTCGCTGGGTTTTCGCGCCGGGATCTGGAATATCGGGGCCGAGGGCCAGTACATCATGGGGGCCATCTTTGGCGCAGGTGCTGGTCTTGCCTTTTATCCGCTTGAGGCGTGGTACATCTTTCCGCTGATGGTCATCGCCGGGGCGCTTGGCGGCTGGATCTGGGCGACGATCCCGGCCTTTCTGAAGGTGCGGTTCGGCACCAACGAGATTCTGGTCTCGTTGATGCTGGTCTATGTGGCCGAGCAGATGCTGGCCTCGGTCTCGCTGGGGTTGCTGAAGAACCCCGAAGGCTTCGGCTTTCCGGGCTCGCGCAACCTGCAATCCTATGCCAGCGCGCATAATGCCGAGATCATCACGGGCTCGGGCATGCATTGGGGTGTGGTCGCGGCCTTTGTCGCGGTGATCTTTGCCTATGTGCTGCTCAACCGTCACATGCTGGGCTTTCACATCCGGCTGACCGGAGAGGCGCCGCGCGCGGCCCGGTTCGCGGGCGTCAACCCCTCGCGGTTGATCCTGTTCTGTCTGGGTCTGTCCGGCGCGCTGGCCGGGCTGGCGGGGCTGTTTGAGGTGGCGGGTCCCTCAGGTCAGATCTCGATCGACTTCAACGTGGGCTATGGCTTTACCGCGATCATCGTGGCCTTTCTGGGCCGCCTGCATCCCGTCGGCATCCTGCTGGCCGGGGGGCTGATGGCGCTGACCTATATCGGCGGCGAGATCGCGCAGGGCAGCCTCGGCCTGCCCGCCGCCGCCATCCAGGTGTTCCAGGGGATGCTGCTGTTCTTCCTGTTGGCGCTGGATCTTCTGACCAATTACCGCGTTCGCGTGGCTCGCAGGGAGGTGGCGTGATGCAACGGCTTATACGCAGATTCGCAGTATCCACGGCCATCGCCTTTCTGGTGCTGGCAGGGCTTTCGTTCACGCCGCTAGCGTTCATCCCGGCGCTGTTGAACCTCGTGACAATTGGTTGGGAGGGGGTTGCTGCCGTCCTGATAGTCATGGCGGCGCCGTTCGGCGGGTTCCTGTTCGTTCTGTTGTTCAGTCGACACAACGAGCGGACGAATGAGATAGCCGCTCTTTCCGGTGTTTGGGTCGGCGCGATTGCCGGCTCGCTGGTTGGTGTCAAATTTTTGGGGGCAGTGTAATGGACCTATCCGCAATCAATCCAGTTCTGCTGGTAGCCTCGCTGATGGTGGCTGCCACCCCTCTCCTGCTGGCCGCCATTGGCGAGTTGGTGGTGGAAAAGGCCGGGGTCCTGAACCTCGGCGTCGAGGGCATGATGATCGTGGGCGCCATCAGCGGTTTTGCCATATCGGTTGAGACCGGCTCACCCTGGCTGGGGTTCATCGCCTCGGCCATCGGTGGCGCTGTGCTGTCGCTGCTTTTCGTGCTGCTGACGCAAGTGGCGCTGGCCAATCAGGTGGCGAGCGGTCTGGCGCTGACGCTGTTTGGTCTGGGCCTCAGCGCCCTGATGGGGCAGAGCTATGTGGGCATCAAGCCGCCGCAGATGGGCAAGCTGGATATTCCGGTGATCAGCGATCTGCCGGTGGTCGGGCCGGTTCTGTTTTCCCATGACCCGATCCTCTATCTCGGCATCGCGCTGACCGCCGCCGTGTGGGCCCTGCTGAAATACACCCGCGTGGGTCTAGTCTTGCGCGCGGTCGGCGAAAACCACGATGCCGCCCACGCGCTGGGTTACAAGGTGATCCGCATCCGGATCATGGCGATCCTGTTCGGCGGCGCCTGTGCCGGTCTGGGCGGGGCCTATATCAGCCTGATCCGCGTGCCGCAGTGGACCGAGGGCATGACCGCCGGTGTCGGCTGGATCGCCCTGGCGCTAGTGGTGTTTGCCAGCTGGAAACCGTGGCGTGCCCTGCTGGGTGCCTATCTTTTCGGCGGAGTGACCGTGGTGCAGCTCAATCTGCAGGCGGCAGGCGTTGCCATTCCCGTCGAGTATCTGGCAATGTCGCCCTACATCATCACGATCCTTGTGCTTGTGATCCTTTCGGCCGACAAGAGCAGCGCGCCTGCGTCGCTTGGCCGGACCTTCCATGCCTCGCACTAGACGAGGGAAATTGTACCAACCTGGGGAGTAACCTGATGAAATTCAATTCACTTCTGGCAACGGCCGCAATGGTGATCGGTCTGGCGACCGGCGCCGTGGCACAGGACAAGACCAAGGTCGGTTTTGTCTATGTCGGCCCCGTCGGCGACGGCGGCTGGACCTATGAACACGACAAGGGCCGTCAGGCCGTCGAGGAGCATTTCGGCGACAAGGTCGAGACCGTCTTCGTCGAATCCGTGCCCGAAGGCCCGGATGCCGAGCGTGTAATGACCCAGATGGCGCTGGAGGGCGCGGACCTGATCTTTACGACCTCGTTCGGCTACATGGACCCGACCATCAACGTGGCCAAGAAGTTCCCGAACGTGAAGTTCGAGCATGCCACCGGTTACAAGACCGCACCCAACGTGTCGGTCTATTCAGCCCGCTTCTATGAAGGCCGCGCAGTGCAGGGTCATATCGCGGGCAAGATGACTGAGTCGAACGTCATCGGTTATATCGGCTCGTACCCGATCCCCGAAGTGATCCGGGGCATCAACTCGGCCTATATCCACGCCAAGAAGGTCAACCCGGATGTGCAGTTCAAGATCGTCTGGGCCTACACCTGGTTCGACCCGGCGAAAGAGGCCGATGCGGCCAAGGTGCTGATCGAACAGGGCGCCGACGTGATCCTGCAGCACACCGACTCGACCGCGCCTCAGGCCGCGGCGCAGACAGCGGGCAATGTGATCACCTTCGGTCAGGCCTCGGACATGAGCGAATATGCCCCCAAACCGCGCGTTAGCTCGATCATCGACAACTGGGCACCCTACTATGTCGCCCGCACGCAGGCGGTCATGGATGGCAACTGGGAGACCGTGAACACCTGGGACGGTATCGCCCAGGGTATGGTTGAAATCGGCGAGATTTCGGACGCGGTTCCGGCGGATGTCAAAGAAGAGGCGCTGGCGCTGAAAGCGTCGATCGCCGATGGCAGCTATCACCCTTTCACCGGCCCGCTGAAAAAGCAGGACGGCAGCGATTGGCTCGGCGAGGGTGAGACCGCCGATGACGGCACGCTGGCGGGCATGAACTTCTACGTCGAAGGGCTGGAAGGCGATATCCCGCAGTAAACCTGCGAAACGCTTGGATACAAAGACCCCGCGGCGGCGGGGTCTTTTCTTTATGAGGTGGCTTCGGCTCCATATTCTGGCGATGTTCTTGCCTCAAGCAAGTTGGGCACCAACCGCTCGCTGAATCCGGCGAGAAGGCAGACGAAGGACAACCAGTAGGGGTTGATGCCCACGGTCGAGGGTGGAAGGTTGCCCGATCCGGTCAGCAGGTCGCGCAGAACGCCTGACTGGAAGCCAAAATACAGGATCAGTGCCCCCAACGCTCCGACAATGACCCTCTGGAAAGCGTAGACCCAGTGCATGTACTGGGTGACCGATGGATCGACAGCCATACTTTGTAGCCGGACAGTTGTTGAAAACAATGCGCCGACGCTACCCATCATGATGGCGAGGCTGATCTCCTGAAAGTTGAAGCCAAACTTCGACACGTAGTCCGACTGCAACAAAACCATGCTGGCAAGAATGATCAAAAGCACAAGCACGATGTTGACCAGCAGGTGGGCAACCCGCCCCCGGTTGCTGATGCGCGCGGCCAGCCGGTCCAGAAGTTCAGCCAGCGATGCCTCGGCCTGCTCGACTTGACCCAGCAGTGCCTGAGCGATGCATCTGGCCAGTTCGCGTTCGTAGTACACGAGATTCTCGTGCGAGGTTTTGTTGATGAATATCTTGCTGATGAACGGGATAAATGGCGGCTCAAGGATCTGGATCAGGTGGTTGAACTCGGCAATGCCTGATCCGAGCTCAAGATAGGCTAGTTTCTGGGTGCGGGCCTCTGTCGGCACATCTGAGAAGAAGGGTGATATTCCGTTGGTGGTTTTGTAGATCTTGAACTCGTTTACCGCCCATAGAATCTCTAAGACCATACGTCCGCGCGGGTCGGCCGCGCCAACCTGCAGATCGGCCATCCGGAACTCCATCGGCGGATAGTTATCTGGGTCCAATGGCTCGGTGGGTGCGGATTGACCTTTGGTATGGGGTTCGGAATGGCCCATGAATGCACTCCCAGAAACGAGCTTCGGAAAATGCGTTTGGTCTTTCCAGCGTAACACGCGAAAGGTGTTTTACAAAACGCGCCGCTCATCTATTTGGGGTCTGGCGGAGCCCACCTATTCGGGCCCGAACACCTGCATCGCCAGCAGAATGCGGGAAACGGCGGTGACAAGGCAGAGCGCGCCGAACACCCAGGCCAGAACCGAGAACCACGCAGGCCATAGGCAAAGCGCCACGAAGAACGCGATGGTCTCGGCCCCTTCCAACAGACCGCCGGTGAAATAGAGCGTCTTGACCCCATGGCGCCGCGACTTCATCCCGTGACGCTCGGCCAGAACCGCATAGCCCAGAAAGCTCGCACCATTCACGTAGAATGCGGTCAGCAGGAAAGCCCCCGCTGCGCCGTTGGCTGCAGGATCGAGCCAGACAAAGGCCATCGGCACCGCCCCGTAAAAGGCAAAGTCGCAAGTGATGTCCAGATATCCGCCGAACGAGCTGGGCTGTGTCACCCGCGCCACTGCCCCATCCAGCCCGTCGGCCAGACGCGAGAGCAGCAGCGGCAGTAGCGCCCAGCCGGTCAGCCCCAGCGCGATAAGCAACGCAGAGGTTAAACCTGCGGCCAGCCCGGCCAGCGTCACCTGATTGGCGCTGACGCCCCAACCGGCCAGCATGCGGCCTTGCGCCTGCAAGGGCGGGTCGATGATGGGGCGGAGCATGGCGTCGAACATGGCGCTACCTAACCCGAGCCGAGGGTCGGCTTCCAATCACGAATTGATCAGCCACGCCCGTCAGTGCCCGCTGAACACCAGCGTCTGGACCGGCATCAACAGCAGCCGCAGACGCAGCCCCGCCGCGTGAACCACGCCGATCGTGTCCACCACATGCAGTAAGATCCGCCGGCCCGTGCCCAGCTCTTCATGCTCCAGCCTGTGGTGGTTGGAGGTGTAGACATTGGCCAGACAGTTGCTGCCCGGCGGCAGCGCATCGGCCATGCCGTCGTAAAGCGGTTCGAGATAGACCAGGATCGAACCCGGCGGGGGGCTGTTCTGCGGCTCAAGCAGTTGATCCGAGGGGCGGATCTGCCCCGACGGGATTACATCCTGTACCGCAACGACGACCATCGGAACCACGGTGAACGGCTTGGTCATGCAGCCGATCTCGGCAACCATGCCGGGGCGGATGACCTGCGCCGAAAGCTGATTGAAACCCGCCTGAAACCGCTGCCGTCCCGAGAAGCTGGGCACCAGAATGCCAGCCGGGCGCAGCAAGGGGCTGACATAATCGCCCACCTGCAACGAGAACTGTTCGATCCGCCCTTCGACACCCGCAACGATCAGCGTCTTGTCCAGTTCCGCCTCGGCCTGCTCCAGCTGCGCCTCGGCGCTGGCATGCTGCGCCGGGATCAGGACGTCAATCTGCTGCTGTACCGCCGCCTCATTCGCGCGCGCGGCATCCAGACGCCCGGTCCGTTCTTTCACCAGGTTTTCCAAACGTTCGATCTCGGTCAGGCGCACAGCGCTCGAACCTTTCTCGCGCAGTTCCTGATTTCGGGCGAGATCCTCATTGGCCTGCGCCAGCGAGGCCTCGGCCTGCACAACACCCGCCCGGGCCGCCGCCAGATCGGTTTCGGCAACCTTCATCGAGGCATCAACCTCGGCCAGATTGGCCTTGGCCGTCTCGACCGCAGCCTTCTGCGATAGACCGTCGAGACGGAAGATCGGATCTCCCGCCTGAACCTGCTGATTGTTCTCGACATAGATCTCAGCCACGCGTCCCCCGACCTGCGGCAGGATCGTCACCGTGCGGAAATAGGACGTCACCGAAGCCGTTGCCGGATGAAAATAGAACAGGGTCGTAATCACCGTGATCGCTGCCATCGCACAGGTGGTCAGCCCCCAGCGAAGTTCGTACCACATCGTGAAAAAGGTGATCTCATGCCCGATCCGCTTACCCTGCACATAACGGCGGAACAGGAAGTCGGGCAGAATGGTGAAGAGGGCGCAGATCAGTGTCTCCAGCATTGCTCAGTGCCCCTTCGCTTCGGCGTCTGCTTCGGTCTCTGCCTTAGCCTCCACTTCGAGTGGGACGGCTTCCGGTTCAACTGCCTCCCGCTCTGTCGTGGCCTGATTTCCCTGCGCGGCAAGCGCCGAAAGCGAGGTCGCCATGGACCGGATCGGGCTGAGGTAATCAGGAATGCGGAACCCGGCCACGAGGATTGCTATGACCCAGAAAATATTATTGTGGGTGAACAGCGCCAGAAGGGCCAGAATGCCCACGAATTGGAACTGCGAATGGTTCGACTTGTGCGCCATGCGCTCGGGTAGCGCGTGCAATGTGAAATAGCCGACCCCCAGAAGCACGATCAAGACGACGGTAAATATCACCATGAAGTTGAACAGATAATCGGACCCGTCCGCCGCTGTCACGTATGCAGGTATGTGCCCCGTCGCCATCGGGTGTAAGGCGGCTGTGTCCATCTCTCGCTCCATCTTCGGCCCTTTTGCGGGCTTTGGGCCACTATGCGTGCCCAAGCCAGAGCGGGCAAGTTTCCTGTGGGCCTCTGTTGGCTCTTTTCGCCGCGCCGGGGGCGTGCAATTCTCCGCCCATGATTTGCAGATTGACCAGCCCCAACGGCACGCCAGCCAGTTCGTTCGCCTTTGGCACCATGCAGTTCGGCGGCCGCGCCGATGCGGCGCAGAGCCGGGCCATGTACGATGCGTGCCGGGCGGCGGGCATTACCCATTTCGATACCGCGCATGCCTATACAGATGGCTATTCCGAGACGCTGCTGGGCGGGATGATCGGCGCCGAACGCGACCGCGTGCTGGTCGCTACCAAGGTCGGCTATCAGGGCGGTGCGGGGGCCGCGAATATGCGGGCGCAGTTCGATGCCTCTCGGCGGCGGCTGGGGCTGGATGCGGTGGACATCCTCTATCTCCACCGGTTCGACCCGGAAACCGATCTAGCCGAGACCATGGCGTGTTTTGCCAAACTGAAGCAGGCCGGGCAGGTCCGCTATGTGGGCCTGTCGAATTTCGCCGCCTGGCAGGTGATGAAGGCGGTGGCGATTGCCGCCCGGTTCGATCTGCGCATCGACATCCTGCAACCGATGTACAGCCTGGTGAAGCGTCAGGCCGAGGTCGAGATCCTGCCGATGTGCGCCGATCAGGGCATCGCGGTGGCGCCCTATTCTCCGCTGGGGGGTGGGTTGCTGACCGGCAAATACACCCGGGGCGGCGTCGGGCGGCTAAGCGAGGACAGCCGGTATGCCGCGCGCTATGGGCAGGAGTGGATGGCGGGTACTGCTGCGGCGTTGGCGGAACTGGCTGATGAGCTGGGTACCTCCCCCGCCACGCTGGCGGTGGCGTGGGTTGCGGCCCATCCGTGCCAGCCCATGCCGATCATCTCGAGCCGCGGCGCTGAGCAGATCGCGCCGTCGCTGGCGGCGCTGGATTATGACCTGACGCCAGAGCTCCACAACCGGATCGCGGCGCTCAGCCCAACACCGCCCCCTGCAACTGACCGTCTTGAGGAGCGGACATGATCGACTTTCTGATTATCGGCGGCGGCATCGCCGGGTTGAGCGTGGGCGCGCATCTGTCCACGCATGGCTCGGTCACCGTGCTCGAGGCCGAGGATGCGCTGGGGTATCACGCGTCGGGCCGCTCGGCGGCCTTGTTCGAGCAGAATTACGGCCTGCCGCCCACCGTGGCGCTGAGTCGGGCCAGTGCGAACTATCACCAGACCGCCAATGGTGGCTATCTCAGCCCCCGGGGGCTGCTGTTGATCGGTGGACCGGACCAGAGTGCCTCCTTCAGGGCGGATGTACGTGATCTTGGCATGCACGAGATCACCTTTGACGAGGCCCGCGCCCGCATCCCCATTCTGAACCCCGACGCCGTGGCCTTTGCCGCCTATCACGAGGATGCGCAGGACATCGACACCGACAGGATGCTGCAGGATTTCGCGCGCGAGATCCGCTCCAATGCCGGGCAGGTTCTAACCAAGCGACGAGTGACAGGCATCACCAAGGAGCAGCGCTGGCAGGTCGAGGCGGGCGAGATGTTCGAGGCCCGCAACCTTGTCAACGCCGCAGGCGCCTGGGCGGATCAGGTAGCGCAGATGGCCGGGATTGCGCCCATCGGAATCACCCCGTGCCGCCGGTCGATGGCCCGCCTGCCCGCGCCGGGCGGTCATGACGTATCGGGCTGGCCAATGATGCTGGGTGTCGGCGAAAGCTGGTATGCGAAACCGGATGCGGGCAAGCTGCTGGTCTCGCCCGCCGATGCCGACCCGGTCGAGCCACATGACGTCTATGCCGACGACATGGTGCTGGCCGAGGGGTTGGCGCGCTATGAAGAATATGTGACCGAGCCGGTGACACGGGTCGAAACCAACTGGGCCGGGCTGCGCAGTTTCGCCCCCGACAAGACGCTTGTGCTGGGTCCTGACCCTGATCAGCCGTCCTTTGTCTGGGTCGCAGGCCAGGGTGGATACGGGTTTCAGACCGCCCCCGCTGCCGGGCAACTGGTGGCGGATCTTGTGACCGGCACCGCGCCGGAACTGGCGCCGGACATGGTCGCTGCCCTGCGGCCAGAAAGGCTGCGCCGATGAGTAAGCGAACCCTGCCCCCCAATGCCAGCGTCGCCGAACAGGGGGACGGCGCCAAGCTGATCGCCCCCGCCGCCAGCCGCAATGTGGACGTGCTCTGCGATCTGCTGGCTCAGGTCGCCCCGCAGGACGGCCGGGCGCTGGAGCTGGCAAGCGGCACCGGCCAACACGTCGTCGCCTTTGCCGCTCGTCTGCCCGGCCTGCTCTGGCAACCGACCGAAGTGATCGCGGAGCGCATCACCAGTATCGACGCTTATGCGCAAGGTATACCCAATATCCTGCCCGCTCACACTCTGGACGCACTCCAACCCGGCTGGAGCACCGAACACACGGGTTACGACCTGATCGTGCTGATCAACCTGCTGCACCTCATTAGCTTGCCCGAGACCGAAACCCTGATCACCGAGACCGCACGAGCGCTGGCGCCCGGCGGACGGTTCGTCCTCTACGGCCCCTTCATGCGCGGCGGCCAACTGACCAGCGAGGGCGACAAGCGCTTTCACGCCGCGCTAACCATGCAGGACGCCGAAATCGGCTATAAGGACGATTTCGACATGATCGACCTGATGCAGGCCGCGGGGCTGGAAATGGCCGAAGTCATCGAGATGCCCGCCAACAATCTCGCCCTGATCGCAGCAAAACCCCTCACCTGATCAAGATCAAAGTCACGGGACAAGCACCTCCTTACACATGCAGATAACGAGATGTTTGCAAGGAGACCTCATCCGTGATCTGGAACGATAAACTGTCCGCCACACGCGCGGGTCTGCGCAACCTAAACACGGCCATGCCGGACACGGCCCGGACCTTTGGGTCGCTCGGCAAGGCGGTCAAAAAGGGCGGCGTGCTGGACTTCAAAACCAAGGAATTCATCGCGCTCGGCATTTCGATCGGAATCCGTTGCGAGCCCTGCATCTCGTTGCACACCGAAGCGCTGGTCAAGGCAGGCGCCAACCGGGATGAGGTCGCGGATGTGCTGGGCATGTGCATCCAGATGGGTGGCGGCCCGTCGATGATGTACGCCGCCAAGGCCCTGGAATGCTTTGACGAATTGTCGAGCGCATGACCTGCGGCGATTTGGCGCCGACGGTTCGGACGAGGCTAACCGTTGAAACCAGACACCAACCGAAAAGGAAGGATTTCGAGATGAAGGGCCTGACAATCGCGCTCCCCGTTTTCTGCCTGATAGCCGGGATGGCCATGGCACAGGGCGGCGCCCATTTCATCGAAAACTGGGATGCAGACGGGGATGGCAGCGTGACACTGGACGAAGCGCGCGAAAAGCGCATGGACGTGTTCTACATGTTCGACGCGGACGAAAACGACCACCTTGATGCCGCGGAATACGACCTGTTTGATGAGACCCGCGCCGCTGACATCGCAGCCAATGACATGCCAAAATCGTTCAAGGGTCCGGCCAATGCCTTGAAGCGCGAGTTCAACGATGCGGACGGAGATGGGCTGGTCAGCAAGGCCGAGTTCCGCGATGGAACCGAGGCCTGGTTCGTCAAGCTGGACCATGACGGCAACGGCGTGGTCACGCTCCGGGACTTTCAGAGGATGAAAGAGGGCGGCTAAGGCGCCCTGCCCCCGCGCGACAGGAACCGGGCGATGACAAAGAACGCGCCCACCAGCAGTGCGGGCAACACCAGGATCTTGAAGATGAAGACCGCAAGGATGGCCACGTAGCTGCGCAGCAGGTCATCCGCGCGGTCCGAAACGTTCCTGACGATTTCCTGATACCGCTCCGCCTCTTCCATCGCACCGCTCAGGTTCTGCCACCAACCGTCCGGGGTGGAACCTTCGGGCATCGCCCCTTCGGCCTCGGCGCTGATTTCGGCAATGACCGCAGCGTTTTCGTCCCAGACATCGAGGGTCAGACCGTCAGCGAGAACGCCGGACAGCAGAACCGCCGCCGGCAGCGCCAGCGCCAGAAACAGGCCATACCACACCAGACGCCGGGACAGCGCCACGACCACATCGTGCCGCCCGATCCCCCGATCCATCATCCATATGCATAACGCCACGGCCACCATCCCGGCACCGACCGCGCTGACAGGCCCCATCGCCACCGACAGCACTCCGGTCACGATCATCACGTTGAATACGACGGACGCAATCCGCTCCACCGTGTCGTCTATCGGTTCGAGAAACCGGAATGACTGAGCCGAAGCAGAGGCGACCAGCGAGCCCCCGACCTCGACCTCCTGCGCGGCGGACAGAACCGCGTTCAATGTCCTGAGCGAGACGTAGATGCCGGCGCTGGCAGTGGCCACATCCCCGGCATAGTCGCGAGCGGCCTCGGTCACCGGGTTGGCGCGGTAGAAGACCGTCGCCAAAAGAGCGATCCCCGCGCAAAGTGCGAGGACCGCCATTCGCACGGGGCGATGCTCAGCCATCCTTGCGGATGGTTTCGTTCTTGGGATCGTAAGGGCTGTCGCAGGTGACGACAGCATCCCACAGCTTATCCTGCATCTTGACCTTCAGCTTGGTTCCTTCGGCCGCCAGCTCAGGCTTCACATAACCCATGCCGATGGATTTCTCGAACGCCACCGAGTAACCGCCCGAGGTCAGACGACCTACGCGCTCGCCTTCCGGCGTGTACAGCGCCTCGCGGCCCCACGGGTCGGCATCGTCCGGACCGTCGATCAGCAGGGTACAGCATTTCACGCGGATGCCGGTCTCTTCCAGCTTGGCTTTGCCTTGGAAATCCTTGGACAGATCAACAAAGCGCGGCAGGTCGGCCTCCAGCGGAGTTGCGTCGCGGCCCAGTTCGGTACCGAAGGCGCGATAGGATTTCTCCTGACGCAGCCAGTTCTGAGCGCGCGCACCGACCAGCTTCATGCCATGCTTCTCACCGGCTTTTTCCAACAGGTCGAACAGGTAGTTCTGCATCTCGATCGGATGGTGCAGTTCCCAGCCCAACTCACCGGTATAAGCCACGCGGATCGCGTTGACCGGGCACATGCCCAGCTCGATCTGACGGGCCGACAGCCATGGGAAGCGTTTATTGGACAGCGCGGTTTCCGGATCGGCGTCCTTGATGACCTCTTTCAGAACGTCACGCGATTTGGGTCCCGCGATGGCGAAGACGCCCCACTGGGTGGTCACGTCCTGGATCTCGATATAGCCGAACTCCTCCATCTTGTCCTCGGCAGCCTTGCGCAGATAGTCGGCGTCGTATTCGGTCCAGGCACCGGCAGAAACGATGTAGTAGTTGTTCTCGCCGTTGCGGACGACGGTGTATTCGGTGCGGGTGGTGCCGTGCGAGGTCAGCGCGTAGGTCAGGTTGATGCGACCGACCTTGGGCAGCTTGTTGCAGGTGAACCAGTCCAGGAATTGGGTGGCACCGGGGCCTTTGACGGCATGCTTGGTGAAGGCCGAGGCGTCGATCAGGCCAACGCCTTCGCGGATCGCTTTGGCCTCTTCGACGGCATATTGCCACCAGCCGCCACGGCGGAACGAACGGCTTTCCTTGTCGAAGTTGTCCGACGCGTCCAGCGGGCCGAAGTAGTTCGGGCGTTCCCAGCCGTTGACCCAACCGAACTGTGCGCCACGAGCTTTCTGACGGTCGTACGCCGGCACGGTACGCAGCGGACGGCATGCCTCACGCTCTTCATCTGGGTGGTGCAGGATGTAGACGTGTTCGTAGCATTCTTCGTTCTTGCGTGCCGCGAACTCGGTGGTCATCCAATTCGACGAGTAACGCTTGGGGTCCAGCGAGGCCATGTCGATCTCGGCTTCGCCATCGACCATCATCTGCGCCAGGTAGTAGCCGGTGCCGCCAGCAGCGGTGATCCCGAACGAGAAGCCTTCGGCCAGCCACATGTTGCGCAGGCCCGGTGCCGGGCCAACCAACGGGTTGCCGTCGGGCGTGTAGCAGATCGGGCCGTTGAAATCGTCTTTCAGGCCGGATTCAGCACAAGACGGGACGCGTTCGGCCATTGCCATGTACTGATCGGCAATCCGGTCCAGATCCAACGGGAACAGATCCGCGCGAAAGCTGTCCGGCACACCATGTTCAAAGCGCGCAGGCGCGCCGTGTTCATAGATGCCCAGAATCCAGCCACCGCGTTCTTCGCGTGCATAGGATTCGTTGTCGGCGTCGCGGACAACGGGGTGTTCAGGGTTGCCCGCTTCGCGCCATTTGACCAGCTCGGGGTCCTTGTCCATGACGATGAAGGTGTGCTCGACCGGGATCGCGGGCATCTTGATGCCCAGCATCTTGGCGGTGCGCTGCGCGTGGTTGCCCGAAGCGGTCACGACATGCTCGGCAGTGATCACCACCTGCTCGTCGCTTTCGACCAGATTACCGCCCTTTTCGACCATCTTGGTGCAGGTGACTTCCCAATGGGTGCCGTTCCAGTGGAAGGCGTCGGCCTGCAGCTTGCGGACGATATCAACACCGCGCTGACGGGCACCCTTGGCCATCGCCTGGGTCACGTCGGCAGGGTTAATATAGCCGTCCTCGGTGTGGTAGATTGCGCCCTTCAGATCCGAGGTTTCGATCAGCGGCCAGCGTTCCTTGATCTGCTCCGGGGTCAGCCACTCATATGCAACGTCACAGGTCTCAGCGGTGGACGCATAAAGCATGTATTCGTCCATACGCTCTTGTGTCTGCGCCATACGCAGGTTGCCCACCACGGCGAAGCCTGCGTTCAAACCAGTTTCTTCCTCAAGCGTCTTGTAGAAGTCGACCGAGTATTTGTGGATGTGAGTCGTCGCATAGGACATGTTGAAGAGCGGCAGCAGACCGGCCGCGTGCCAAGTCGAGCCCGACGTAAGCTCGTCGCGCTCGATCAGCATCACATCGTCCCAGCCCGCCTTGGCCAGATGATAGGCAATCGAGGTACCGACGGCGCCACCGCCAACGACCAGTGCTTTGACTTGGGTTTTCATAAGCCCGCTCTCCGGATTGAGTCTGTTTGGCAAGGTTTATGCCCAAGCCCGCCGCGAACCGCCAAGTCCATCCGACGCAAAAATGTGCAAAACCGACCTTGGCGCCCCGCACCCGCCGATTATGCGGCGGCATTTGGCCGGGAATGCGTATTTGGGGCAAGAAGAAGCAGGGCCCGTGCCCCGGAAGATCGTCGTGGTGCCCGGGTCAACCAGGCAGGATTTTACCGGGGTTCATGATGTTGTCGGGATCGAGCGCGGCCTTGATCATCGCCATGTACTGCGTGGCGGCCCCAAGCTCTTTTTCCAGATAGGGTTTCTTGCCCTGCCCGATCCCATGCTCACCGGTGCAGGTGCCGTCCATCGAGATGGCCAGATCGTTGAGCCAGCCGACGAAGGTCTCGGCGTTGGCTACCTCATCGGCATTTTCCATATCGATCAGCAGCAAGGTGTGGAAGTTTCCATCTCCGACATGGCCCACGATGGGGGCCAGCAGGTTTAGCTCAGCCGCCTTGTCCTGCGCGGCGGTCACGCATTCAGCCAACCGTGAGATCGGGACACAGACATCGGTCGAGATGCCGCTGGCGCCGGGGCGCAGTTGCAGCGACGCCCAGTACATGTCGTGGCGCGCCTGCCAGAGCTTGTTGCGCTCCTCGGTCGAGGTGGTGGCGGCGAAGTCGGTGCCGCCGAATTCCTCGGCAATCTGACCGAAGGTTTCGGCCTGTTCCACCACGCCCGCGTCAGACCCATGGAACTCCAGCAGCAGCAGGGGCGTTTCGGGAAGGTCGAGTTTGGAATAGGCGTTCGCGGCGCTGACCGAGCGTTCGTCCAGCAGCTCGATCCGGGCCACCGGAATGCCGAATTGGATGGTCATCATCACCGCGCGGCAGGCGGCGTCGACTGTTGGGAAGGAGCAGCGGGCCGAACTGATCGCCTCGGGGATGCCCTGAAGGCGGAGGGTTATTTCGGTGATGATACCCAAAGTGCCCTCGGCCCCGATCAGCAGTCGGGTCAGGTCATAGCCTGCCGAGGATTTCTTGGCCCGTTGCCCGGTGCGGATGATCTGTCCATCGGGCATGACCGCTTCGAGGCTGAGGATATTGTCCTTCATCGTGCCATAACGCACCGCGTTGGTGCCCGAGGCGCGTGTCGCGGCCATGCCGCCCAGCGAGGCGTTGGCGCCCGGGTCGATGGGAAAGAACAGGCCCTGATCGCGCAGGTGGATGTTCAGATCCTCACGGGTCACGCCAGGCTGGACTACGCAATCCAGATCCTCGGCATGCACGGAAAGGATGCGGTTCATCTGAGTGAGATCCATGGAGATCCCACCAGCCGGCGCGTTTACGTGCCCTTCAAGCGACGTGCCGGTGCCGAACGGGATGACGGGCACTTTGTGGGCCGCGCATGTTTTGACGATCTCCGCGACCTCATCGGTCGAGTGCGGAAACACCACCGCATCGGGCGACTGGTTCTGAATCCAGGTTGTCGTGTGGCCATGCTGTTCGCGAATCGAGGTGCCGGTTTGCAGCAGGTCGCCGAAGCGCTGTTTCAGAATGCCGACGACCGTCTCGATACCGGTCTCGTTACGTGGCAATGCGCTGGCCTGAACCATGTCCGTTCCCTCCCCTGACGGACCGGTTGTGCCCCAGCCCGAAGGCCGGGGCAAGGCCGGTCACTCGCCCAGTGCGATGCCTTCACGCCGGGGATCTGCACCGCCGCGTAGGGTGTCGCCGATCTCGATGGCGTGCAGGCCCGAGGTCAGGTCGCGAGCATTGACCTCATATCCCAGCGCCGTCAGGGCGTCAGCCATGTCGGCAGCCGAGGTACCCTCTTCCACATCATAGGTGCCGAAGCGGTTGACCAGATGCGGCAGCGCCAGCGCCTGCTGCACATCCATGCCCCAATCCGCCCAGGCAATGATCGACTTGGCCACGTAGCCGATGATCCGGCTGCCCCCGGGCGAGCCGATGGCCAGAACCGGCTTGCCGTCCTGCATCACGATGGTCGGGCTCATCGACGAGCGCGGGCGCTTGCCCGGTTCCATCCGGTTGGCGATGGGCACGCCGTCCGAATGGCTGCGGAACGAGAAATCGGTGAGTTCGTTGTTCAGCAGGAACCCGTTGGTCATCAGCCGTGAGCCGAAACCGTTCTCGATGGTGGTGGTCATCGACAGGACGTTGCCCTGCGCGTCCACGATCGAGATATGCGAGGTCGAGGGCAGTTCGATCGATTCGTCATCGGCCCAATTCAAGGCGTGGTCGAACTCGGGGCTGCCTGCGGACACCTCCGCCAGCGCGGCTTCGGCATTCAGCAGCGCCGCACGCCCGGCCAGATAGTCCGGATCGACCAATCCGCTTGTGGGCACCGGCACGAAATCGCTGTCGGCCATGTAGCGGCCCCGGTCCGCGAAGGCGAGGCGCGAGGCGTCGCCGATCAACCGCCAGGCTTCGGTGCTGTCGGCCCCCAGCGCGGCCAGATCGTAACTGTTAAGCGTGCCGAGGATTTGCCCGACGGTCAGCGCGCCCGAGGATGGCGGCCCCATGCCGCAGACCTCAAAGGCACGATAGGTGGCGCAAACGGGTTCGCGCTCGATCACCTGATAGAGTGCCAGGTCGATCCCGGCCAGAACGCCCGGATTGCCCGGAGCGGACCGCACCGTGTTGACGATCCCGGCGGCAATATCGCCGCCATAGAAGCCCGCCGCGCCCTCTTGCGCCAGCACGCGCAGGGTTTCGGCATAGGCCGGGTTTTTCAGCAGATCGCCCTCGGCCAGCGGCGTGCCGCCGGGCAGGAAATACTCGGCCGTGGCCGGGAAACGGGACAGGCGCTCGGCGTCGCCTTCGACCAGACCCGCCAGACGGGGCGAGACCGCGAATCCACCCTCGGCCAACCGGATGCCGTCGGCAAAGAGGCTCGGCCAAGGCGTGCTGCCCCAGCGGCGATGCGCCTCTTCGAGCAGGGCGGGCGTGCCGGGTGTGCCGACCGAGAGACCACCGACCACGGCATCGAAGAATTTGAGCGGCTCGCCGCTCTCATCTTGGAATAGCGTCGGCGTGGCCGCACGCGGGGCGGTTTCGCGGGCATCGAGCGTGGTCATCTCTCCCGATGTTGCATCATACCAGACCAGAAACGCGCCGCCGCCAAGGCCCGAGGATTGCGGCTCGACCAGCCCCAGAACGACCTGCACTGCAACCATCGCATCAGCGGCCGTGCCACCTGCGCGCAGGATATTGGCCCCGGCCTCGACCGCCAGCGGATTGGCGGCAGCAACCATCCAGTTCTGCGCCTCGACCGGCTGACCGTTGGCCTTGGCCTCTTGCGCCGCCGTCGCTTCGGGCGACAGGGCCTGAACCTGCCCGGTGGCCGCGGCTTCGGGTGCCACCGCGTCGGCGGTTTCCTGCGCCAAGGCCGGGGCAACCGTGGTCATGGCGGACAAAAGCAGACCTGAAATCAATCCAACGCGCATTCTTCCCTCCCAAATTTTTGCTGATAACTCAGGCGATCCTGCCAGCCGAACTCGGGGGTCACAATCAACGGTTGAGCCTTGCAAGCCCACCGGCGGAGTTTCGCCTTTCCCTCTGAGACGAAAACACCCGGCGCGATGGCCGGGTGTTGAATTTACAACATCGAGGGCACAACCTGATCGGGCGGGCGGTGGCCATCCTCAAATGTCTTGATGTTGATGATCACCTTTTCGCCCATCTCGATCCGCCCCTCCAGCGTGGCCGAGCCCATATGCGGCAGCAGCACCACATTGGGCAGTTGCCGCAGCCTGGGGTTCACGTTGATGCCGTGTTCGTACACATCCAGCCCTGCCCCCGCGATCTCGCCCGAGCGGACCATGCGGGTCAGCGCGTTTTCGTCAATCACCTCGCCACGGGACGTATTCACGATCACCGCCGACGGTTTCATCAGTTTCAGACGCCGCGCATTCATCAGGTGAAAGGTCGAGGGCGTCGACGGGCAATTGACCGAGATCACATCCATCCGCGCCACCATCTGATCGAGACTGTCCCAATAAGTCGCCTCAAGCTCATCCTCGACCTCGGGGCGCAGGCGGCGGCGGTTGTGGTAATGCACCTGCATGCCAAAGGCCCGGGCCCGGCGGGCAACCGCCTGTCCGATGCGGCCCATGCCCAGAATGCCAAGGCGTCGCCCGCCGATACGCCCGCCCAGCAGCGCGGTGGGCGCCCAGCCGGTCCACTCGCTTTTCTGCATGATCGACAGCCCCTCGGGGATGCGGCGGGTCACGGCAAGGATCAGCGCCATGGTCATGTCCGCCGTGTCGTCGGTCAGAACCCCGGGCGTGTTCGAGATGAGAATGCCCCGCTGCCGCGCGGTGGACACGTCGATATGGTCCACCCCGGCGCCATAGTTGGCGATCAGCCGTAACTGCTCACCCGCTTGCCCCATCAGACCCGCGTCGATGGTATCCGTCACGGTCGGCACCAGCACATCGGCGGACTTGACCGCAGCGACCAGTTCGGTGCGCGTCATCGGCGTGTCATCCTCACGCAGCGCGACATCGAAAAGCTCGCTCAACCGCGTTTCCACCGCCTCGGGCAACCGTCGCGTAACGACAACACTCAGACGTTCTCTTGCCACTTGAGCTCTCCCACAGCTTTGCATTCAGGCGCGCGCCATGGCATCGTGGCGCAGGATCAGGCGGGGCACAAGAACCCCAAGCGGAATTGACGCAGCCTTTTTTCCGACCCGGGTCAACAGGCATAAGAGCGGACAGACAGTGAGGCAGTCGGTATCGGTGAAACGCCAGTGTCTGGCGGCGGTTTCGTTTCTCTTTCTCGTTTTCTGCGTCCAGGCCGCCAGCGCCGAGGCGCAGCGCGGTCAGGTCACCAACCTGCCGTTGCCGCGCTATGTCTCGATGAAGGCGGCCGAGGGCAATGTGCGCCGGGGCCCGTCCCTGACCCATCGAATCGATTGGGTGTTCAAGCGCCGCGACATGCCGCTGCAGATCACCGCCGAATACGGCAACTGGCGCAAGGTCCAGGACCGCGACGGCGCCGGCGGGTGGGTGCACTACGCGCTGCTGTCCGGCGTCCGCACCGTGCTGGTCGAGCAGGACATGCTGCCGGTCTATGCCAGCCCGGATCAGAACGCGCCAATCAACGCGCATTTCGAATTGGGAGTCGTCGCGCGGCTGGGCAAATGCAGTCTCGACTGGTGCCGCATATCGGCAGGCGGCTATCGCGGATGGACCCGCAAGAGCAACTTGTGGGGCGTTGACGCCACCGAGTTACGCGACTGATCGGAACCTGTTTCAGGACGTGCGGGCGATGAAATCATTGGTCAGATCAGCCAGCGCCTCGCCCACATCCTCCTGCAGGAAGTGACCCGCCCCCGGCAGCACCACATGCGGCTGCCCCGTCGCGCCGGGACACAGGGTCTGAAACACCTTGTCGATCCCGGCCATGATCTTGTCCTCGGCGCCAAACGCCGTCAGCACCGGCGTGTCGAGCCCCCGGATCACTTGCCACGCCTGCCGGTTCGGCTCCGCCGCCGGATCGTCCGGCCCGTCCGGTACCAACATCGGAAACTGCCGTGCACCCGCCTTGTAGCTGTCATTCGGAAATGGGGCGTTGTAGGCCGCGACCTCCTCGTCGGACAGCTTCGAAACAGTCCCGCCATATACGATCCGGCCCGCGTTGAAGTCGGGCACCTCCTGGCTGAATGTGCGCCACAGGGCAAACGCCTCCCCCAACGGCTGGTCCCCGGTCGGCAACGCCGTGTTGGCGACCACGACGCGGGCAAACCGTTCGGGCATCTCGGCCCAGAGCCGCAGCCCGATCAGCCCACCCCAGTCCTGGCACACTATGGTGATGTCTGTCAGGTCAAGCTGGCGCAAAACCTCGCCCATCCAGAACACATGGCGGGCATAGGTATAATCCTCGCGTTGCGCAGGCTTGTCTGACTTGCCAAAGCCCACAAGATCCGGCGCAATCACCCGATGCCCCGCAGCGGCAAAACGTGGGATCATGTGGCGATAGAGATAGGACCAACTCGGCTCGCCATGCATCACCAGAACCGGTGCCGCATCACGCGGACCTTCATCGACGTAATGGACCCGTAGAGTGCCACCCTCGGCATCGTCCACCTCCAGATAGTTCGGCGCAAAAGGATAGTCCCTCAGCCCTTCGAAACGGTCGTCCGGTGTGCGCAGCGCCTTCATGTCGGATCCTCCCTGTTACAGGATCAAGCCTAGCATTCGCCGCCGACCCGGCTAGGGTGGACGTCACGGCATTTGCAGAGGCACCGCAATGAAAGCCATCACCTATCGCGCATTCGGGGCGGCACGAGACGTGTTGCAGGTTGAAGACCTCGAAAGCCCCACTCCGGGGCCCGGCGAGGTGCTGGTCGATGTTGCGTTCTCTGGCGTGAACCCGTCCGATGTAAAAGCCCGCGCAGGCGCCCGACCCGGCGTGACCAAACCGCCCTACCCCGTGATCGTACCGCATAGCGACGGGTCGGGCGTGATCTCCGCCGTCGGCGACGGCGTGCCTGAAGGCAGGATCGGAGAGCGGGTGTGGATTTGGAATGGCCAATGGCAACGCCCTTTCGGGACCGCGGCAGAGCAGATCGCGCTACGATCGGAACAGGCCGTCCGGCTGCCGGACTCTGTCTCGCTGGAAACCGGCGCGGTTCTGGGCATACCCGGCTTGACCGCCTGCCACACGGTTTTCTCGGGCGACGACATCGCCGGGCAGACGGTGCTGGTCCAGGGCGGTGCAGGCACCGTCGGATATCTTGCCGTGCAACTCGTCAAATGGGGCGGCGCCCGGGTCATCGCCACCGCCGGCAGCGGCAGCCTGAACCGGGTGCGGTCCGCCGGAGCAGATATCGCGCTGGACTACACCACCCCCGATCTGGCCGAGCAGATTCTCGATGCCAATAACGGCCAGCCGGTACATCGAATCGTCGAAGTGGAATTCGGCCGGAACGCGGAAACCGATGCGGCTGTCATCACCGAGAACGGGCGTATCAACGCCTATGGCTCAGCCAAGGCGACGACACCGCCCCTGCCCTTCTACCCGTTGATGTTCAAGTCCGTGACACTTGAGATGGTTCTCATCTATCTGCAACCCCCCGAAATCCGTAACCAAACCATCGCGCAGCTGACCTGCGCGCTAAAGGAAGGCGCTCTCGATTGCCCGATTCAATCAGTGTACGACCTGTCCAACACCGCCGCCGCCCACGAAGAGGTCGAGGCCGGAGGACGCACCGGCGCGGTGCTGATCAGAACCGGTTCCTGACCCCGCCAAAAAATGCACTTTGGGCGACATTTTTTTGGCGGGCGGCTCTTGAACCCCAAGTTCAACACGCGTAGATAGCCGCTCACCGTTGGGGTGTAGCCAAGTGGTAAGGCAGCGGTTTTTGGTACCGTGTATCGTAGGTTCGAATCCTACCACCCCAGCCATGATTTTCCCTTGTTGCGCCGTCCGGTGTGAATCGGTGTAGCGTGACAGAGCTTTTTTCAGCGTTTGACACGCTGTAGCGTGACAGAACTTTTTTCAGCGTTTGACACGTAAAATTGCAGCAAGATGATTCTGTGGCGAGAGCTCTCTGTGGCCTGTGCCTCGGCCAAAGTACTTCGCATTGACCTTCCCCCGCGATCAGGGCCGGTTTGATCTGGAATCTTCCGGTTGGGTGTC
>NZ_WPZY01000030.1 GCF_013031405.1 Ruegeria sp. HKCCD8929
GCCGATACGCTTTCGGGCGGGGATGGCGCGGATGCACTGTCCGGCGAGCAGGGCGCCGATTTTCTGCAGGGCGGGAATGGTGATGACACGCTGTCGGGCGGCGGCGAGGACGACATATTGAGCGGCCAGTTTGGCCATGACGACCTGTCCGGCGGGGAGGGTGCGGACACGCTTTGGGGAGGCATGGGCAACGACATCCAGCGGGGCGAGAACGGGGACGATGTGCTGCGGGGCTGGTACGGCAACGACACGCTTTTTGGCGGAGATGGGAATGACGTTCTGGCCGGGGAAGGGGATCAGGACGTGCTGTGGGGCGGCGATGGTGCCGATACGCTTTCGGGCGGGAATGGTGATGACACGCTGTCGGGCGGCGGCGAGGACGACATATTGAGCGGCCAGTTTGGCCATGACGACCTGTCCGGCGGGGAGGGTTCGGACACGCTTTGGGGGGGCATGGGCAACGATATCCAGCGGGGCGAGAACGGGAACGACGTGCTCCGTGGCTGGTACGGCAACGATACGCTTGTTGGCGGAGATGGGAATGACGTTCTGGCCGGGGAAGGGGATCAGGACGAGTTGTGGGGCGGCGATGGCGCCGATGTTTTTGTTTTCGCGTCAGCGCATGGAAACGACCGGATAATGGATTTCACCCCGGGGGAGGATCTGATCCACATCGAGATTCCCGGCCAGAATTTTGAGGCCCTGCAAATCTCTCTGGACGGTTCCGGAACCTTGATTGACACCGGAGGCGGTAGCGTATTTCTGGAGGGCATTACCCCGGACCAGTTGGATAGCGATGATTTTCTGTTCGTCTGAAGCATCCGTCCGGAACAAGGTCTGATTTCTTCCCATTCGCGGTCTTCCTTGACGAGGTGCAGGCTGCGCTTGCGGTTACGCCCGGCCCTCGGCGGCAGGGATATCGGGAACCAGCCCATGGTGAGCCACTCTCCAATGTTCGGATGGGTTTCACAGTAAAATAAGCCACTTACTGCTCCTGCAACCGCCTCAGTTCAACGCCACGCAAATGCCTCGGCTGCGACCTGCTCTCTCGCCCCTTTGGTGCTTGTGAAACATCTTCTTAGCGCGTACTGCTTGGGCCAAATGGGCGGTCGAGTGTCTGCATGGTTCCAAAAGACGAGTGGTGCTTTGCGGTGGAGCCGGCGAAATCGCGTGCAGATAACCGACATTGAGGAAACGATGGACAAATGGAAACCGGATGGTGCGTATGAATAATCGCTTCTACAAGGATAGCGTTATCAAGGGCCTGCGAAAACTGGCTGGGCGTGCAAACCATGTCGTGATTCCCAAAGGGCGCATTTTTCAACTGCGGGCATACGAGGAATCGGTGACCGGCTCTCTGAGCATGTTGACGGATGCCGTTTTGAATGACTGCGCACAGCATAATGTCGGCACAGAAGAGTGGAAGTCGGGCATTCTCGACGAGTTGAGGTTTTGGTGGAATATCCTTGCAAAGCGCACCAGATCTCCAGAGAAAGCCGTGTTCCTGGAAAAGTTCCTGTTGAAGCATGATTTCGCTTATGGCGACCAGCTTGACGGTGGGCCAAGGGATATTGAGGTTCTGGACATCGGCTGCGCATTGTTCCCGGCCATTGGCAGGAATTTTGGCAATCAGACTGTGCACGTGACGGCGGCAGATCCCCTGGCGACCGGGTATAACAGGCTTATGGATTTGTTCGGAATCGAGCGGCAGTACAACCTGGTTTTTGGCGTTGCCGAGCAAACTGCGACAATTTTCGGGGAAGATCGCTTCGATTTCATTCTCGCGCAGAACTCGATTGATCACAGCTACGATCCGGCATCGGCATTCGATCAGATTTGCAAAGCGTTACGCAGCGGCGGAGCTGCTCAGTTTGAGCACTACAGCAATGAAGCCGAAAACCAAAACTATCATGGTTTCCACAAGTGGAATCTGGAACCGCATTCTGAAGGTTGTATCAGGATTTGGAATCTTCAAAACGATGTTCTGTTTGACTTTTCAGAACATGGTTGCGAGGCGAAGATCCATACATACAAGAGAAAGAAGCATAGCGGGGCAGAGGTAGAGGCATTCCAGGTGCGCGTGAAAAAGGCATAGATTTCCTGCGCATGTTTCCCGTTGTGCGATGTGCGCACGAGGACCGGGGCAAAGCCGATCTCGGCGAGGTGCGGTGCCGCTGATCTGGAGGGCCGTTCGCTTGAAATGGCCAAGGCCGGGCAGGGGGATGTTGTCGTCCAACTGCCCACTCATCGCCACGGTTCCCTCCTTGTGGCACGAGCAGAATTCACCGGGGTGACAGATGCTTGTACCGAACACCCGGATGACGCGCCGGGGTATCGAAAGGCGCCTGTTTTCGCAGCTTCGGGCCTGTTAGACCCAAACCGGAAGCTATCTTGACTTCGCATCACATTGCCGTCAGTTAACCCACTGGTGTTCTGCCTTGGAACATGGACCCCGACCAACAGTATCAACATATTCTCCGGGTGGGTTTGCATTCATGCTCAAATGGACAAGCAAGATGACCGAGACGCCATTGCAGTTCCCGGATCGAATGGATGCAGAGCGGAACTTTCGGGCCAGATTCCACCCCAAAATGGTGGCTCCGGATACCTTCCGCGACCCCAATGACATTTTGCTTTTTGTTCATATCCCCAAGACTGCCGGTATGTCGTTCGGCAAGAGTCTTCGGAAGGCCTTTGACCAGTTTCGTGGAGTGCACTGGGAAAATCCCCGTGGATCATTGGGGCAGGAAACGAGACAGGCTCTCTATCAGCGGACCCTGTCGCCACAACGGCAGGTCATTGCCGGGCATTTCAACTGGGGTGACATGCTGGTCTGGCGCAACAACGCATTGCCAATTCGGGCCATCAGCGTGTTACGGGATCCGCTTGAGCGTTTCGTGTCGAACTACAATTATAACTGTTCCGAGAAACACCCCAGAAACGCCGAGTTCAAGGAGCGTTATCCAACGCTGCAAGAATATGCGGAAGTATTGCCGCTGGATGTGCAGTTAACCCAGCTCGTCGGGCCCGTACCGTCCTTTGAAGATGCCTTGGAAAAGCTGACGGCCCATTACAGTTTTCTTGGGGTGACCGAGAACATGCCGGCCTCACTCGCCCATCTGTCGCGATCGCACGGTCTTCGCAAGATGACGGAGCACAGTCAGAATGTGGGGGTGAAGACCTCGGCCGAAGTTCCATCCCACATCCGTGAACTGGTTCTGAACAGAAGCGCCAATGACGCACGGCTGCACCAATTGCTTTTGTCCTACTATCAGGATGTGGAATAGATACGTAACGGTTCTGTCCCGGGCCGCCATGGTTGGAGGTGATCCGCAGACATGGGCGGTCTAGAAGCGTTAAACCACCGAAATCCACATCCCCATCGCCCTTATGATCCGCTTCAACGCCGCGTGCATCTGAACCACGCGGATGTGGCCCTGTGTCTCATACCTTCACGATCCCGGGCCGAAACAAATAGCCGCGCAGAAGCGAACGGTAGATCTGCCGGCGCAGACGCCAGGGAACCTTGCCGCCTTTCATCTGCTGGCGGATGTGATGCGCAAAGGCCAGATAGCCGTATTTTCCCCGATCCCGCAACTGGCGCGACGCCTCGTTGCGGGCACCAAATTTGAACTTCCACAGGTTCTCTTCGGTGACCAGCGCGAAATTGACCCCCTTGTTCTCGGGGGTGTCGTGGATCACGATCGAATCCGGACAATAGAGACCGGGATAAGAGCGCGCCAACCGCATCGTGTATTCCACGTCATCATGCCAGATGAAATAGTCCTGAATCGGCAGGCCATGTGCCTTGACCGCCCACCGCGCCACCAGAACCGACACAAATGAACAGGACCGGACCAGAAACTGTGCGTTGTCCTTGCGATACCAACGCGGCCAGTCCCAGACCGGGTTGGGGACATTCATCTCGCATAGCGAGCCATCCACCCAGTTTACCCGCGAACAGGCAAAAGGCGCCCGCCACTTGGTCTCGGCATCGAAGCTCTCGAGGTTCTTCAGCAAAAGCTCAAGGGCATCCGGCTGCGGATAGGCATCGTCATCCGAAATCCAGAAATAGTCATGTCCCGCCTCATAGGCGGTACGAATGCCCTTGTGAAACCCGCCGGCCCCACCGGCATTCCTGGGCAGGCGCACATGAACGACGCTCGGGTCGGTGTACGAGGCAACCACCTCGGGCGTGCCATCCGTCGAGGCATTGTCGACCACATAGATCTTGTCGAATTTCCGGGTCTGCGCGAGTACGGCATCAAGCACCTTCCTGAGCTTGTCCGAACGGTTGTATGTCACGATGACCGCAGCGAGCGACCTCGCGTCTTCGGCGCCTTGTGTCATTCTTCAGCTTCTCCGACTGCCTGGCGGTAGATCGGCATGAGAACCTCGCGCGCGGTGGGTTCTGCCGAAATTGCCTCATATCGTGTTTTGAGCGATGCCACGGCGTCCTGATAGAACCCCGCATCGGTTGTGAGCTTTTCCACGATCCCGACAACCTGGCGGATGGCCGTGCCCGGGGCACGGTCCAAAAGCAGTTCGGGCGGTATCAGTTCGGACTGCGCCCCCACATTGCTGGAGATCGGCACAGCACCATTCTCGATCGCTTCATAGCAAACCAGCGCCAGCCCTTCATTGGCCGAGGGCAGCAGCATGATGTCGGACGCCCTGAGGATCGCCGGAACATCGGAACTCGCGGGATGCAGTACCGTCATCTCCGACAGCCCATAGCGGGACAGCAGTTTCGAGAAATGCGGCAGATAAGGCCCTTCGCCCACGATCTGGAAACTCAGAGAAATACCCGCACCACCAGCCCAGCGTTTGAGGGCCTTCATCATCATGGCCAGCAGAACCGGGCGTTTCTGATGCACCATGCGCCCGATAAAGGCGACCGTAAGGGGCTTGCCGGACAGCGATGCCGGAAAATCCGGGGCCGATGCAGGCGCATCCCTGCCATCCAGGAGGCGTCCCAGAACCACCCTGTCACGGGCATGGAATTTCTGCTGAAACAGCGTCACGAGATCACCACTGATCACGTGGTGAAGATCGATGAAATCGGACCAGATTCCATCCAGCCGAACGAAACCGCCATTCTCGTATTCCAGAATATGGGTGGAACTGATGATTTTGACATCAGGCACTACCGCCTTGATCGTCGGCAGGCTTTGGTAAAGCGGCACGCAATGATGGTTGTGGATCAGCCGTATGTTTTCACGCAGCACAAAGTTGCGCAGAAAGACCGCGATCTTTTCCTCGGGCAGATAGCGATCGATGCGCACAAACCGGACCTCTTCCGGCAACCTGCCGTGCAGACGCTGTAGCCCGTCGAGCTGGCTGATCACAAAAACCCGCAGTCCAGCCCTCAACGCCCACTGAACCGTGTCGAAGGCCAGTTTCTCGGCCCCGCCATGTTCCAGCCAGTGAAAGCCGATCAGGATTGCCGGTTTCTTATCACAACCAAGCGGGCCATACGCTTTCGGATCGGGTAGGAATGCGTCCTTGGCCCGCGGCATGTTCTCCCAGGATTCATCATGGAAATGCTTGGCTTCCCACCATTTTTCCAGGCGGTATTTGAGGTTCTCGAGAAGATAGGGCGACAAGCGGTACAGGGCACGGGTTTTCCAGCTCCGCATGATGCCGCCCTCATCATGCGTTTCCAGCTCTTCTGCCATCGCCTGCCGCGCGACCCAGGCATGCACGCTGACAACGGGTGCCTCTGGTGTCGCTTTTCCGGCAATCCTAAGTCCCAGGTAATCTGCATCCAGATCCTGTGCCTTGAGGGTCATGTCTTCCATAACCACCTTTGCCCGTTCGGGAACCGGCCCGTCATGTTTGTGCAGGTGCAACCGGATCTGATGCTGCGGGAATGCCGTCTCATAGATATACGAGATATCTTTAATCTCGCCCTCGAGATATTCCGGTCGGAACTGCATTCGAACTACCCTTCCCGGGGTTGTGGTACTGAGGCCGTCTTTGGCTTTTTTTCGGTTCCACCGCAACAAGATAACTTATCATAGTCCCAGAGCGGTGGAGGAGAGCCGATTGGGGTCGTTTGCAATTCGGGGTGGAGCGGTTTTCCGTTAAATAGGCCCCTTGGGGCAGTTGGCTGGGCAGATCGATGCCGGTCCGCGTGACCGTGCTGACAGTCCCGCAGCTTGATCGCCGCCTGATGCCGGGGCGGATGTCCATGCGCTCGGGGCCGAATGGCGCGCCGCGGCTGCGCTACCATTCCGCGGCAACTGAGGCATTGCTACTTGGTCGCAACAGATGCGCGCCTTGTAATCTGTGTTATGTAAAAATTTTCCCAAAAATCGTCCATATTAGAGCCTATTTTCGGGCGTATACATCCTCGTAGCGGATGATGTCGTCTTCACCCAGATAGGATCCGGTCTGCACCTCGATCAGCACCATCGGCACCTTGCCGGGGTTTTCCATCCGATGCACCGCGCCCAGCGGGATGTAGACCGACTGGTTCTCGGTCACCAGCCGCACCTCGTCATCCACCGTCACCTTCGCCGTGCCCTCGACCACGATCCAGTGTTCGGACCGGTGGTGATGGCTTTGCAGGCTGAGGGCGGCGCCGGGATGGACATGGATGCGTTTGACCTGGAACCGCTCGCCGACCACCAGGCTTTCGAACCAGCCCCAGGGGCGGTGATCCACCGGCAGCGCCTCGGCCTGTTTGGCGCCCTTGGCCTTCAGCGCGGTGACCGCCTGTTTAACGTCCTGCGCCTTGTCCATACTGGCCACCAGCACCGCGTCCGGCATCGCCACGGCGATCATGTTCTCAAGCCCCATCGCCACCAGCTCCTGGGCACCGGATTCCGAGCGCAACAGCACATTGCGGCACTCAAGCGCCGTCACCTCGCCCGAGGCGGCGACACCGTCCGCGTCCGGGTGGCTCAGCTCCTGCACCGCCGACCAGCTGCCCAGATCGGACCAGCCCGCCGAATAAGGCACGACGCTGAGATTGGCGGCCTTTTCCATCACCGCATAATCGATCGAGATATCTTCGGCCCCGCCCCAGGCAGCGGGATCGAGCCGCAGAAAGCCCAGATCGGTCTCAGCCTGTTCGACAGCCGCCCGCACCGGCGCCATCAGCGCCGGTGCGTGGGCCTCGAACGCGGCGAGGACATCGCGCACGGCAAAGAGGAAAATCCCCGAATTCCACAGGTAGCTGCCATCGGCCGACATCGCCTCAGCCGTCTCTAAATGGGGTTTTTCGACGAAACGGCTGAGCTTTTGCGCCGTGCCCGAGCCATCGGGGCGGGCGCTGAGCTGCAGATAGCCATAGCCGGTTTCGGCCCGGTCGGGAGTGATGCCAAAGGTGATCAGGTCGCCCTGCTCACGGGTGGCGCGGACTCCTTCGGCCACGGCGGCGTGAAAGGCGGCGGCATCCGGCACCACGTGGTCCGAGGGTGCGACCAGCATCACCGCATCCGGATCGGTGGCGGCCAGATGCAGCGCCGCGGCCAGAACCGCGGGGGCGGTGTTGCGGCCCTCGGGCTCGATCAGCACCGGGCCGGGATCGATCCCGGCGGCGGCCAGCTGTTCGGTCACGATGAAGCGGAAGGCGGCGTTGGTCAGCACCATCGGCGGCGCATAGGGCGCGTCATCGGGCCCGCGCATCCGTTCGGCGCAGGCCTGAAACAGCGTCTCGTCGCCCACCAGCGGCACGAATTGCTTGGGATAGCTCTTGCGCGACAGCGGCCACAGCCTTGTGCCCGAGCCACCACAGAGAATGACGGGATGAACGGTCGTCATGATGTCAGTGCCCTTTTCAGAACGAGACGGTCAGGCCGACACCGGCGCGCAGCCCCTCTTTCATCTCCGCGCGATCCAGTTCGAACCCCTGATGCGCGATGATCCCGTCCACCCGGATGCGGTCGAACTGCTTGGAGATGCCGACGGTGGCCAGCATACCGCTGGTCCGGGTCGAGCTGAGCCGGTGGTTCGGGTCCGAAGTGTCGTTGACCAGGTAATGCCCGGCGCTCCAGTTCAGGGTGAAATCGGCAAACTCGTGGCTGACATAAAGGTTGGTCGACTGCCCCTGCGTGTCCACGGCGGCCCCCATGACCACACCCTTGTTGGCGTAGGAATAGACACTGTTGTTATAGGCCTCGTTCGGTCCGCAGAAGCCGGCTGCGGACTCGTTGGTCCGGGTGTCCACCGTTTCCACGGTGACATTGGTGGGGGCGCCAAACAGGCGGGTCTCAAGCTCGACCCCGGCCATGTAGAACCGGCAGGACGGCAGGTTGCCGGATTCGTCCTCGCCCGCGATCTGGCCGTAAAGGCGCAGGGTGTTGTCGTAGATCGGGAAGCTGTAGGACAGGCCCAGCCCCGCCAGCTGGTTGGCGTTGGCGGCGGGCCCTTCATTGGTGTTGCCGATCAGCACGTCCCAGAAGGTGCCCAGACTGTTCGAGAACCCGTCGCCGCCCCATTGCGCGGTGCGGACCAGTTCGATCTCCAGCCCGGTGACCGGCTGAAAGGCAAACCGCATTCCCATGAAAAGCGCATCACTTGGCTGGCCCGCGTCATCGGTGGTGCCGACAAAGAACTCGCCGTCCCAGGGGCCCAGCCATTCCAGAACCGGCACGTCAAAGGCAGTGGCTTCGGTCTTGGCGATATAGGCCGAATGCATCGCCGGCGCGTTGCGCGACAGAAACAGCGAGCTGTAGCGCGACGGGCCCCAGTTGCGCAGCCGCTTGGCAACGCCAACCTCCCAGGTGTCGCCCGCAAAGCTGTAGGACAGCTCATAGCGCGGAATGGTGCTGTCGCGCCCGTGCTGCAGCTCGGCTGCGGTGACATCGAAGGTGAGCTGGCCAAACTGCTGCCGGTAGCGGATGGCGGCCGAGTTGAAGGCGAGATTGCCATATTGCTCGCTCAGCCCCAGATAGGGGTCGGTGATGCCGCCCAGATAAAGGCTCAGCCCGTCCTCATCCTGCGCCTGCGCGGACCCGGTGGCCAGCAGAGCCACGGCGCAGGCCGTTCCGATGCGCGATCGCAAGGGCCGTTCGGGGCGAAAAACCGGAGACAAGAGACGGGTCAAAGGATGCATTTTCCTGCTCGCAAACTGTTTTGGGCAATCGGGCCACATGCCTTATCCCCCGTTTTTGTCGGGCATCCAAGCGGTTTCGCCGGGCCCCGGGTCCACATTCCGGCCACCTGTGGCTGTCCTGCCGGGCGTCAGCGGATACCGGCCTGCGGCGTGTCGGTATAGCCCTCGACCCAGCGGCGGACCATCCGGCGCGCATCCTCTTCATCGCTGGCGGCCAGCGCATGGCGCAGCCCGCGCAGCAGCGTGGCCACCTCGATCTCGGAGAGCCGCTCTTCCTGCGCGCAGAAGATCTTGGGATGGCGGGTGCCGGTCAGATCGCCGGTCAGCGTCAGTTCCTCTTCCATCTTCTCGCCGGGGCGCAGGCCGATGATCTCGATGGCGATATCGCCATCGGGGGTGTCGGCATCCCGCACGGTATAGCCCGCGCTCTGGATCACCTGGCGGGCCAGTTGCAGGATCGGCACCGGCTCGCCCATATCCAGCACAAAGACCTCGCCGCCCCTGGCCTCGGCGCCTGCGGTCAGCACCAGCTGCACCGCCTCGCGGATGGTCATGAAATAGCGTTTGACCGCCGGATCGGTCACGGTGACCGGGCCGCCGCGGCTGATCTGGTCCTGAAACAGCGGCACCACGGAACCGCTTGATCCCAGCACATTGCCGAACCGGACCATGGTAAAGACTGTCTGCGCGTGCCGCGTGGCCAGATCCTGCACCACCAGCTCGGCCATCCGTTTGGAGGCGCCCATCACATTGGTCGGGCGCACCGCCTTGTCCGAGGAAATCAGGATGAACCGTTCCACCCCGGCCCGGGCGGCCTCATGCGCCAGCGTCTGGGTGCCGAAGACATTGTTGGCCAGCCCCGGCAGCGGGTTGGCCTCGACCAACGGCACATGTTTGTAGGCGGCAGCGTGCAGCACCACCTGCACGCCATGTTCGGTTAGCACCTTGCGCACCTGACGCGGATCGGTGACCGAGCCCAGCACCGGCACCACCTCGACGCCGGTGCCTTCGGTCAGCTGTTCCAGCTCCTGATGCACGTTGTAAAGCGCCAGTTCGGAAAGCTCATAAAGCACCAGCCTGGCCGGGCGGCAGGCCAGCACCTGCCGGCACAGCTCGGAGCCGATCGAGCCGCCCGCGCCCGAGACCAGAACCACCCGGCTCGCATAGCTGCCGCAGGCCCGGTCCAGCGTCACGTCGCGCGCCTCGCGGCCCAGGAAGTTTTGCGGTGCCACCGGGGTCAGCTTGTCCACCAGCGCCTCTTCCCCGACGAGTTGTGCGAAGCTGGGCAGTGCCTGCACCTCAAGCCCCAGCTTCTGCAGCCGCTTGATGATCTGAGCCTGTTTCGGCTGGCTCTGCGACGGCATCGCCAGCAGCACCCGCTTGATGTCACGGTCCGCCACGATCTCGGCGATGCGGGCGGGCGGGAAGACCTGCAACCCCTCAAGCCGCATCCCCTGCAGCGAGGTGTTGTCGTCGACAAAGGCCAGCGGATCGATGCTCTGATGTGCCTTGAGCGCCTTGGCCAGCTGGGTGCCGGTGGCACCCGCGCCGTAGATCAGCACCCGCCGGTTCGGCTGTGCCCGGCGGTAGATCATGGTCACGGTCTGGTACATCACGACCCGCGCCGCCACCATGAGCAGGAAATAGATGATGCCGAACATCACATGGGTGCCCGGCGGCAGGTCCGGCCCCATCAGCCCGGTCAGCAGGGCCGAGGCCCCGGCCAGCCCCAGCGCCAGCACCGCCGCCAGCCCCACCGCGTGGCGTTCGAACGAGACCAGCTGGATCTGCGGCAGCCCCAGCCACAGCGACAGCCCCCCGGCCACCGCCACCAGATAGGGCAGCACCGGCAGCGTCATGGCCAGCGTGTCCAGCGGCCCGGTGGGCAGCGACTGCACCGTATAGGTAAAGAACAACGCCACCGGGATCAGGCCGAGATCGATGGCCAGAAAGATGCGCGCCTTCTGCTTGCGGCTCAGAGCGCTGAGAAATTCATACATCCGGAGGCTGTCCCTCGTGACACGTCCATGGCCCTTATGTCCGTGACCGGCGCCGGAACGCATCCCTGCCACAGGTTGAAAAGGACCGTTTCACCTCTACCGCAAATCCCGAGACGGGGCCAATGCACACCCGGCAAAAAGCCGCCACTGTTGCCTTATAGCGTTTCGGGAAAAACTTGAATCACCAATACCCTGCCGCGCTTCGCGCTCTCGGGATATTGGCGATCAACGATGTGTCAGGTATTTCCCGAAACGCTTTAGTGAACCTCTTGAAAAGACATGAAGCTTGCGGGCCCGGCGTTACTGGGCCGCCTGCGCGCTCTGAAGAACCTGCTGGAGATAAGAACTCAGATCGTCGCGCAGATCGTCGCGGGCCAGGGCAAAGGCCACGGTGGCCTGCAGGAATCCCGCTTTTGAGCCGCAATCGAAACGCTGGCCGCGGAAGCGGTAGCCATAGACCGGGTTGTCGCTGCCGATATCCTCGGCGATCGCGTCGGTCAGCTGGATCTCGCCGCCGGCGCCCGATTTCATCCGGCTGAGATTGCGCAGCACCGACGGGGCCAGGATATAGCGGCCGATCACCGCCAGATTCGAGGGCGCTTCTTCCTGTTTGGGCTTTTCCACCATGCCCTTGACCGAAACGACCGATCCCATGTCCTGCGCCACGTCGAGCACACCGTAAGAGCTGGCCTTTTCGGGGGGCACTTCCATCGCGGCGACCATGTTGCCGCCGGTTTCCTCATAGGCCTCGACCATCTGCTGCAGGCAGGGCTGTTCGGCGGCGATCACGTCATCGGGCAGCATCACCGCAAAGGGCTCGTTGGCAATCAGCCGGCGCGCGCACCAGACCGCATGCCCCAGCCCCAGCGCCCGGTGCTGGCGGATATAGGCGATGGCACCCGATTCCATGTTGGTGGACTCGAGTGTTTCCAGCAGCTCGTCCTTGCCCTTTTTCCGAAGCTCCTGCTCGAGGGTCAGGTTGTGGTCGAAATAATCCTCGAGCGCGCCCTTGCCGCGCGAGGTGACAAAGATGAACTCCTTGATCCCGGCGGCGCGGGCCTCGTCGATGGCGTATTGCACCAGGGGACGGTCGACCAGGGTCATGATCTCTTTCGGGACCGATTTGGTGGCCGGCAGAAACCGTGTGCCCAGCCCCGCAACCGGGAAAATCGCCTTGGTAACCTTGCGTGTCATGATGCTCTCAAATCCAACTCTTTGCTGTGTCAGCCCCTGAACCTGGTTTCCCGTAATAGGCGCGAAACGATATATGAATCAATGTTACCGGCTCTGGATTTTTCCCCCCGGCGGAAAACCGGTCATTACCCCCGGTTCCGGCGAAACAAATTGCCGATCGTCTGAAATACCAGGTCGAAATCATAGCACATGCACTGGTGTTTCTGATAGATCAGATCCAGCCGCGCCTTGGCGGGCACGCAGACGCGGGAATAGACCGCGTCGGTTTCTTCGCGCGTGCGGCAGCGCGACAACAGCGCCGCCTCGTGTTTGTGATAGGTGATCGAGGCCAGCCCGGTGACCCCGGGCCGCGATTTCAGCACCTGGGCGTAAAGCTCGGGGTTCTGCTCGACATATTGGCGCAGGGGCGGGCGCGGGCCGACAAAACTCAGATCCCCCTTGAGGATGTTCCAGAGCTGCGGAAACTCGTCCAGCCGTTTTGACCGCAGCCAGGCCCCGGTGCGGGTGATCCGCGCACTCTTGTCGCCGCCCGAGACGCCGCTGTCGGTGTCGACCACGGTCATGGTGCGCAGCTTCCACAGGGAAAAGGGCTTATCCACGCCCTTCATCCGCTCGGCCACGTAAAAGATCGGGCGGCCCTCTTTCAGCAGCAGCCACAGCAGAAGGCCCAGCAGAACCGGGCCCAGGATCACCACCAGAAGCGCGGCGAAGAACAGGTCGAACAGACGTTTGCTCCAGGTCATGCCCGAACGTCCTGCCACTCCCTGACAATGGTTTCCGGATGGCTGTCGGTTTCCCCGAACGGGTTCACGTCCTCAAGCCGCGTGGTGGACAGGCGCACCTCGGCGATGGCGCTTTCGGGGGCGGGGCGCGGGGTCCATTCCAGACCGGCGGCATCCAGGAGCGCGCCCATCTCGACCGCGCCGGGCGCGGCCAGGTTCATCACTTTGGGCAGTTCGGGTGTATGCACCAGATCCCACAGGACCCGGGCCAGCGTCACCGGGCCGATATAGCTGCGGCGCGGGGTGCTGCCATCGGGAAAGCGGTCCAGCTTGAAACCCGGCTGCCAGCCGCCCAGGATCGCGTCGCTGCCCGCCACGTTGCCGATCCTCAGGCAGGTCACCGACACACCCAGGGCCTCGGCCAGGGCGACCGCCTGTTCCTCCATCACCGCTTTCGAGCGGCCATATTCCGCCACCGGCGCCGGGGGTGTTTCCTCGGTCAGTATCCCCGGGCGGGCGCCATAGACCGCCGCCGACGAGGCCAGCAGAACCCGCACCCCGGCCGACGCACCGGCCCGGACCGCGGCGATGGCCAGGCGGCGATTGTCTTCCATTTCGTCGCTGCGGCCCGGCACCGCACCGGCCAGGCACAGGATGGTGCCGCAACCGGAAGCTGCGCGCGTCAGTGCCCCGGGTTCGGAGAGTGGATCCAGCACATACCAGCCGGGGCCGGGCTGCGGGCGGCGGGCCTGCCAGCGCGCCGATCCGTCAGGCCAGCGTTTGCGCAGAACCTCGCCCAGACGCCCCGTTGCGCCAAGAACCAAAGTTTCCGAAATTCCCATCTATATTCTTGTTCCGGTTGACCGAGTGTTCTTGGGCAGTATCTTGCGACGACGAAAAAACCAAGCCGTTTCGCAACTGGACCCTCCATATATGCGCTTACTGTCTCACATATACGTCGCCATGAGCGTTGTCTCGCTCATGGCAGGGTGCAGCAACCTGCCCGGGGGCGCCCCGGTCAGCCGGGACATCCTGAAACAGGCCAGCGCCGAAAGCCCGGATTTCGCGCTTTACCCGGTCACCCGCGCCTTTTTGCCCGCCGTGAGCCACTGGCCCCCCACCGGCAAGCAGGAGAACCTGCGCTGGATCGGCACCAGCCAGGGCGCCAAGACCCAGATCATCCAGCCCGGCGACCTGCTGTCGCTGCGCATCTGGGACAGTTCCGACAATTCTCTGCTGACCGCCCTCGATGAAAAGGACGTGCAGCTGCAAGAGGTCAAGGTGGCCTCGAACGGCACCATCTTCATGCCCTATGTGGGCAGCATCAGCGTCATCGGCCTGACCCCGGATCTGGCCCGGGAAGAGCTGCAATCGGCGCTCGAGGCGATCGTGCCCTCGGCGCAGCTCCAGCTCAACATGGCCGAGGGGCGCAACAACTCGGTCGATCTGGTCAGCGGTGTGGCCCAGCCCGGCACCTATCCGATGCCGAACCGGAATTATACGGTTTTGGGTCTCATTTCCGCGGGCGGCGGCATCAACGCAGGCCTCAACAACCCGCAGATTCGGCTGATTCGAGGTGGCCAGCTTTATGGAACATCCGTAGATCGGCTGCTGAACAATCCGCGCCTCAACACACTGCTCAGGGGCGGCGATCAGGTCTTTGTCGAAGAGGATGAGCGCTATTTCCTGTCCTTCGGGGCCGCCGGAACCGAAGCGCTGCATATCTTCAGCAAGGACGAGGTCTCGGCCATGGATGCGGTGTCTATCATGGGCGGGCTGCAGGACAGCAAGGCCGATCCCGGCGGGCTGCTGATCCTGCGCGAATACCCGTCTTCGGCGGTGCGGGCGGATACAAGCGGGCCGCAACAGACGCGGGTGGTGTTCTCGGTCAACCTCAACACCGCCGACGGGATCTTTTCGGCGCGCAAGTTCCAGATCAACCCCGATGACCTGATCATCGCCACCGAGGCCCCGATCAACGATGTGCTGACCGTATCGAACATCGTCGGCAACTTCGTCGGCGTCTTCAACGCGACGCAGAATCTGGTGGAATAAGACCGGCCCCCACCTTCTGGTCCGGCAGCACGATCCGGCGCGCCGCCGGAACCAGGCTGTTCATCCGCGCCACATGCTCGGGCAGGCAGCGGCTGAGGAAATCGTATTTCTCCACCACATGCGCCCGCGCCGCCCGGCCCAGATGGGCAAAACCGCCCGGGTCGGTCAGCACCTCGATCACCTGCGCGGCCAGCCTGTCCACGTCGAAGAAATCCACCAGCATCCCGGTCTCGCCATGGGTGACCACCTCGCGCACCGGCGCCACGTCCGAGCTGACCACCGTGGCCTGCATCGCCATCGCCTCGAGCAGCGACCAGCTGAGCACGAAGGGCATGGTCAGGTAGATATGGCAGCGGCTCAGCTGCACCACCTTGCAGAAATCCGAATAGGGCACCCGGCCCAGGAAATGCACCCTGTCCCAGTCGATCTCGGCGCCGACCTCGGCCTCCATCTCACCGCGCAGCCCGCCCGGATGCTTGCTGGGCGACCCGTATGAGACTTCGTTGCCGCCCAGCACCAGCACCCGCGCATTGGGCCGGGCCGACAGGATCTTGGGCAGGGCGCGCATGAAGATGTGGAACCCGCGGGAATGTTCGAGGTTACGGGCCATGTAGGTGAACACCTCGTCCTGCCGCGTCACCGGCCGCTCCAGCCGGGACAGGCCCAGCGTCACCTCCGGATCCGGGCGCAGCAAATCGGTGCGGATGCCGTCATGGCAGGTGTAGAATTTCGAGTGAAAATGCGCCGGAAAGGTGCCCTTCTGCCATTCGGTCGGCACCTGCCCCAGATCCACCGCGTCGAAATTGGCATACGGCACCGTATTGCGTGCCCGCATCAGGAACGGCGCGTGATCCGAGGGCGGATCAGCGGGGTCGAACCCGACCAGACCGCCCTTCATCCGGTAGAAATATTCAAAGAACCCCAGCACCGGCACATCCGGCCAGATATCCTTGAAAAACAGCAGCTCGCCCCAGCCGGTATGGCCCAGCACCAGATCCGGACGGAACCCCTCGTCCCGGTCCAGCCGCCGCGCCGCCATCGCCGCGCCGAAACCGGCGCCGGCGGCCTCTTCCCAGACCTTCGACAACCCGTAAGCATCCGCGGCCGGGGTATGGTGGGCACGGTAGACCACCGATGTGACGCCCGGTATCTCGGGTGCCGGGGTGCGCTGGGTCAGAAACACCAGCTCATGCCCGCCCTGCGCCGCCAGCCACTGGATCAGTTCGCGGTATTGGCCGGGCATGTTCTGATGCACGAACAGGATTTTCATCTGAGCAGCCCCTCCAGATACGCACCGTAATCGTTATGGGCAAAGATCCGCGCCTGCGCCCGCAGCCGGTCGGCATCGATCCAGCCGCGCGCATGGGCGATCTCTTCCAGACAGCCGATCTGCAACCCCTGCCGCGCCTCCAGCGTGCGCACGAAATTGCCCGCATCCAGCAGCGCCGAAGGCGTGCCCACATCGAACCAGGCATGGCCCCGCCCCAGGGTTTCGACCGTCAGCAGCCCATCGTCGAGATAAAGCTGCAACAGATCGGTGATCTCCAGCTCGCCCCGGGCCGAGGGGCGGATCTGCCGCGCCCGCCCGGGCGCGCTGCCGTCCAGGAAATACAGCCCCGTCACCGCGTAATCCGAGGGCGGGTGTTCGGGCTTTTCGACGATCCCGCGGGCCCGGCCTTGGGCATCGAAATCCAGCACGCCATAGCGCCGCGGATCAGCGGCGCGGTAGCCGAAGACGGTGCCGCCCGGGTCCCGCGCATCCGCCGCCGCCAGCATCTGCTGCAACCCCTGCCCGAAAAACAGGTTGTCCCCCAGCACCAGCGCCGAGGGGCTGCCCGCAAGGAATTCTTCGGCCAGCAGATAGGCCTGCGCCAGCCCGTCGGGGCTGGGCTGCGTCAGATAGCTCAGCCGCACCCCCCACTGGCTGCCATCGCCCAGGGTGTTCTCGAACTGCGCCCGATCCCGCGGCGTGGTGATCACGCAGATCTCGCGGATGCCCGCCAGCATCAGCACCGACAGGGGGTAATAGATCATCGGCTTGTCATAGACCGGCAGCAACTGCTTCGAGACCGCCAAAGTCACGGGATAGAGCCTTGTATTCTGCCCTCCGGCCAGAATGATCCCCTTGCGCGCGGTATCCTCTCCGGTCATGCGGCCTCTCCTCTCTCCTGCAACAGGATACGCAGGTCCTGCCGCCAGTCGGGGCGGGCCAGACCGAAGGTGGCGGTAAACGCGGTGCAGTCGAGGCGGGAATTCAACGGCCGCCGTGCCGGGGCGGGATAATGGGATGAGGGCACATCCTCGATCTCGCAGGCCAGCCCCGCCTGCGCCACGATCTCGCGGGCAAACCCGGCCCGGCTCACCTCCGGGGTGCCCGCGAAATGATAAAGCCCCGCCTTGCCCGAATCGCCGGCTAGCTGGTCAGCCACCGCCAGACAGGCCGCCGCCAGCGCCCGCGCCGGGGTCGGCCCGCCGATCTGGTCATCCACCACTGCCAGGCGCTCGCGCTCCCGCGCGCGGGCCAGCAGGGTGGTGACGAAATTGCCGTCCTGCCCGGAAAATACCCAAGCGGTGCGGATCACCGCCCAGGCGCCCCCTGCCCCGGCCACCGCCCGCTCACCGGCCAGTTTGGAGCGGCCATAGGCGTTGAGCGGGGCGGGGCGGTCCCCGGGCCCCCACGGCGCCGCACCGCTGCCGTCAAAGACGTAATCGGTCGACACCGAGACAAACGGCACTCCAAGCCGCGCGCATTCCTGTGCCATCGCCCCGGGGGTTTCGGCATTGACCACTATCGCCTGCGCCTCTTCCGCCTCGGCCCGGTCGACGGCGGTATAGGCGGCGGCGTTGATCACCGCCCGGGGTTTGATCACCCGGATCGCCGCGACACAGGCCGTCGGATCGGACAGATCGGCCCGGTCGCGCCCAAGGCATGTCACCTGCGCCTGCGCCGCCAACGCCTGCGCCAGCTGACCGGTCCGCCCGAACACCAACAGGGTCATGCGCCCCCCTCCCCCACTTCTTCTTGCAAAAAATACGCCCGCCGGAGGCTCGGCTTTCCGTCGGAAAGCCGAATTTCGATGCCTCCGGCGGGGATATTTGCAGCAAGAGGAAGAACGCTTCGCATTACCCGGCCCCCAGCCGTTCGCCGACCCCATCGCGGCCCAGCAGCGCCTGCCACCAGCCGGTATTGTCGAGATACCATCCCACCGTGCGCTTGAGCCCCTCGTCCAGTGCCACGCGCGGCTGCCAGCCCAGTTCCTGCCGCAAGCGCGTGGTGTCGAGCGCATAGCGTAGGTCATGACCGGGTCGGTCGGTGACAAAACGGATTTGCTCCGCATAAGGCGCGGGCCCCGGGCGAAGCTCGTCGAGGATGGCGCAGATTTGGCGCACCAGATCGATATTGCGCGCCTCCTGCCCGCCGCCGATATTGTAGCTACGCCCCGCCCGGCCCTTCTGCGCCAGCTGCAGCAGCGCCTCGGCATGATCCTCGACATAAAGCCACTCGCGCCGGTTCTCGCCCTGCCCGTAGACCGGGATCGGCCGCCCCGCCAACGCCGCCATGATCACCACCGGGATCAGCTTTTCGGGAAACTGGCGCGGCCCGTAGGTGTTCGAACCATGGCTGATCATCACCGGCAGCCCATAGGTCTCGGCCCAGGCCTGCACCAGATGATCGCCCCCCGCCTTCGAGGCGGAATAGGGCGAGCGGGGGGCATAAGGCGCGTGTTCGGTGAACGTCCCCTCCCCGTCCAGCGAGCCATAGACCTCATCGGTCGAGACCTGCAGGAATCGGAACTCCGGCGGCTTGCCCAGCCCGGCCCAATAGGCGCGCGCGGCCTCGAGCAGAGTGAAGGTGCCTGTCACATTGGTCTCGACGAAGGGGGTGGGGTCGTCGATCGAACGGTCCACATGGGATTCGGCAGCCAGGTTCAGGATCGCCTGCGGACGATGCGCCGCCAAGGCCGCATCCATTGCCGCGCGGTCGCGAATATCAGTCTCTAAAAAGCGGTGTTCGGGGTGATCCTCCACCTCGGCCAGGCTGTCCCGCGTGGCCGCATAAGTCAGCGCATCCACAGTGACGACCTGGTGCCCGGCCCGCAGCGCCTGCCGCACCAACGCCGATCCGATGAACCCGGCCCCGCCGGTGATCAACAGCCTCATGGCGCGCCCTCCCAGACAAAGGGGCTGTCAAACTCGGCCAGCGGCGGCGCGGCGGCGTCTTTCTCGCTCAACACCGGAGTGCCGCCCAGCCCCCAGTCGATGCCGCAGCTGTCCCAGCGCACCGCACCGTCGCAATCGGGCGCATAAGCGGCCGAGCATTTGTAAAGCGCCTCGGTCCCCGGCGCCCGGGTGACGAAGCCGTGCAGGAACCCGGCAGGGATGAACAACTGCCGGCCGTTCCCGGCGCTCAGCTCGATCCCGAACCAGCGCCCATAAGTGGGTGAGCCCTTGCGGATATCGACCGCCACATCAAAAAGCGCGCCATGCCCACAGCGCACCAGCTTGGCCTGCGCATGGGGCGGCGCCTGGAAATGCAGCCCGCGCAACGTGCCCGCACGGTCGGACACCGACTGGTTGTCCTGAACGAAATCCAGCCCGATCCCGTGCCCGGCCAATGTCCTCTGGTTCCAGCTTTCGCAGAAAAACCCACGTGCATCGGCAATGCGGCGCGGGGTCAGCACCCGCAGACCGGGCAAGGGGGTGTCATCCACCTGCATGATCAAACCGCCTCTTTCAGGACCGGCCCAAACGGGGGGCGCGCAGCGATCCTAGATCGAAACCGGGTCCAGTACAGCCCCCGCATCTCCGGCCTCAGCCCCCTGCCCGCTTCTTGACCCAGCCCAGAAAGGCGGCATCCGGCTTGCGCAGCCGCGGCGCGCCTGAGCGGGCCCAGACACCGCGCCACTCGGCCTCGAGCGCGTAGACATCCGCCCCCGGCATCAGGCGGCGCGCCTGCTCCAGCGCCTCCGAGCCCAGCACGGGCGGCGGCGCGTCCGGTTCGATCAGGCCCGCGCGCGGGGTGAACCGGATCAGGTCGCCCGGCTCCTCGCGCATCTCGTAATCGGGCAGGTGGTCGGCCTCGATCATGTCGCGCAGCATCTTGCGGAACACCCGGCGGGGCGAGGCGCTGCCGGATTTCTTGCACAGCGTGTCCACGGAAACGGTCCAACCGGGCTGGCGTCCGCAATGTTTGCGCGCCAGCTCGTAGATCCGCCGTTCCAGCGGTTTGCGCAGCCGGAAGTAATCGCGGCTGAGCGTCAGGACCGATTTCGACAGCACCGCGCGATAGAGCCAGTCCGACAGCGTTACCGCCACGCTGACCATGCGCCCGCCCCGGGTTTTCCGCACGATCTCCCAGCGTTCGATCAGGCCGAAGCCGGTGGTGGTCTCCTGCTCGCCGGTAACGATATTGGTGGTGATGCGGGTGCCCGCCAGCCGCTCGAACGCCTCACGCAGCCGCCGGTAAGCGTCACCAGAGGTTTCGCGATTGGTGGCCACCAGCAGATCATGCGCCTTCAGATGCAGCGTCCGGCTGACCGCGCGGCCAGCATTGAGCGCCGCCATCAGCTGGCTGATGCAAAAGATCAGGATGTCCTTGTCATGGATCGTCGCCAGCCCCTTGACCGAGGGCGTCACCGTGATCTGCACCCCGTTATGCCGGTAGTCCAGAATGCGCCGGTCGGGCCGCGTCGCCAGCGAGAACAGCGGATGTTCCATGCTGGCGAGGTCATCCTTGGGGATCGCATCGAAAATATCGCAGAGGAAGAAATCGCCCTGCCGTGTCCGGTCGGGAAGAAGCCCCCCTGCCCCGTCTGTCACTGCCCTGCCCATGGCCCTCTCGCGGTCGGTATCCGACTCGTTTTCTTTCGTGGTTTTAGTGACACCTACCCTAGAGTTATCCACATGCCCGCACAACGGGGGTTCGGAGTCGCCTGAGCGGGGGTTCGGAATCGCTTCTTCGGGGTTTCAGAGTCGGGCGCTTACCGAAAAATCCGCACAATATCCTGTTTTTCAACGCAAAAGCGGACAGCAGAACATCCCCGTAACAGTAAATAACACGAATCTAACACTATAAAAAATCGCTTACATCCCACGGATGCGCTAGGATGGCCCTGATATTCCCCTTATTTGCTGAGAAAAATCGCTTCTTGTGCGCGTTTTCCTTCCATGTGCTGCGTTTTTCGGTATCATGAGGAAAACACAATACATCGAGCGGTTTTCATCATGGCCAAGGACAGCACTCCCCTCCCCCCTTATTTCAACATCGACCCCGATGCGGCACTGGCGGACCTGGACTTACCCACAAGCACTGGCGGCTTTGCCGAGATTGCCGAGGCCTGTACGCGGGGCCGGGCCGATCTGGCCAGCCGGGGCATGGATGAAAAAGGACGCAAATCGCTGCGCCTGTTCTCCACCTGGGAAATCACCCGCTATCTGATCCCCGTGGCCCAGGCCCATTTCCGCCGCGTGCTGAAGCAGAACCCCGAACTGCCGCAGGGCCAGTCCGAGACCGAGGGCGGTGCCAAGTGGTTCACGCTGGATGAGGTACTGCGGCTGCGCGCGTTTTTCGGGGCGCAAGGGTCGAAGGCCAAGAACTACCTGCCCTATCGCCCTGCCGGTCAGCCCGCCAAGATGGTGGCGGTGGCCAATTTCAAAGGCGGCGTGGGCAAGACCAGCACGGCGGCGCATCTGGCGATGTCGGCAGCACTCGACGGCTACAAGGTGCTGGTGGTCGATCTCGACAGTCAGGGCTCGATGACCTCGATCTTCGGCGGCCGGGTCGAGGATGAGTGGCAGACCGCTTTCCCTCTTCTGGCCCGCCACTATGCGGAATATCTGCGCATCGAGAACCAGCGCCGTATGGACCGGGGCGATCCGCCCCAGCCGCTGGACGAAGCGCTGACCGCGTCGCTGGAGATGACCGCCAGCGACGTGATCCAGCCCACCCACTGGCCCAATATCGACCTGATCGGCGCGCAGCTGAACCTCTACTGGGCCGAGTTCCAGATCCCCGTCTGGCGGATGCAGGCGCGCGGCTGGAAGCTGTGGGATGCGCTGACCGACCGGCTCGAGGCGGATGGGGTGTTGGACCGCTACGATCTGGTGTTCATCGACACCCCCCCTGCCCTCGGCTATCTGACCATCAACGGGCTGGCGGCCTCGGACATCCTGCTGGTGCCGCTCGGGGCGTCGTTTCTGGAGTTTGATTCCACGGGCCGGTTCTTCGACATGCTGCATTCCACCTTCCAGTCCATCGAAGAGGGCGAGAATGTCGCCGCCCGCGCCCTGGGCCGCCCCGAGATGGCGTTCGAATGGGATGCGGTGCGCGCGGTGGTCACCCGCTATGACGGGGCGCAGCAGGGCGAACTTTCGGCTCTGATGCAGGCATATTTGGGCAAAACACTGTCCCCGCACCGGCAGGATTTCACCGCGCTGATCGGGCAGGCGGGCGAACAGGTGAACGGCATCTACGAGGCCGATTACCGCGATTTCAACCGCGAGACCTATGCGCGCGGTCGTGAAACATTCGATGCCACCTATGCCGCCTTCAAGCGCCTGTTGCTGGGTGTGTGGCGGCGGGATGAGCTGGCGGCGCAGCAGGCGGCGGAATGATCCCGCAAAGGGACAGGTGAGGAGAGCAGAGATGGCAAAACGCAAACGACTGACCCCGGCCCAGCCCAGCTATCTGAGCGGCCCCGCCTCTGGCCAGCGGGCGCCCGAGACCAAGGCGATGCCTCTGGGTGCGGGTGCCGCGCCAATTGCGCAGGTGGCAGGTGAGGCCTCGGCCACGGCAGCGCTGGAAGAGGTGGCGCAGGAATTGCAGAGCGCCCGGACCGAGGGCCGAATGATCGAGCTTCTGCCGCTTGAGGCGGTCGACGAGCGCCATCTGGTGCGCGACCGTCTGGAGCAGAACGAGGACGAGATGGCCTCGCTGGTGGACAGCCTGCGCGCCCGCGGCCAGCAGATGCCCATCGAGGTGGTCGCCCTGCCCTCGCCTGCCGGTGGTTGCAGCCACGGCCTGATCTCGGGCTGGCGGCGGCTGACGGCGCTGCGGCGGCTTTACAAGGAAACCTCGGACCCGAAATTCGGCACCGTGCGGGCGATGGTGATCACGCCGGACACCGCGCAGGATGCCTATGTGTCGATGGTCGAGGAAAACGAGATCCGGGTGAACCTCAGCCATTACGAACGCGCGCGCATCGCGGTGCGGGCGATGAAGGAGGGGGTCTATCCCACTCAGAAGGCAGCGCTGCAGGGGCTCTTCGGCAATGCCACGCGGTCGAAACGCTCAAAGATCGGCACGTTCATCCTGCTGGTCGAGGCGTTTGACGCGGTGCTCTGGTTCCCTTCGGCCATCAGCGAAAAGCTGGGTCTGGCACTGGCGCGTGAAATGGGCCGCGATCCGGGTTTTGCCGATGCGCTGAAAAAGCGGCTGCAGGGCAGCCCCCGCGACAGTGCCGAGGCCGAGATGCGGATTCTGGCAGAGGCCCTGACCGAGCGGCAGGTCCCCCCTGCTCCGCCCACCGACCCCGACCTGCCCACGCGGCCCCGCCTGCGCTCCGCCGGTCCGGCCACGGCGGCGGGTGAACGGATCGTGACCCGGGTGACGGCTGGCATAGAAATGCGATTCACCCCGGATCAGAGCCGCATCGAGCTGGTGGGGGACGGTGTTTCTGACCAGCTTGCCGAGGCGCTGCAGGACTGGCTGCGCACCCTCTGACGGGTTACGTCTCCAGACGGCTTGCCATGAAAAAAGGGGCGCTCCCCTGCCCCTTCTTCTGTTTGAAAATATCCCGGAGCGCGAGGCAGAGCCTCGCAAAAGGTCACTCCGCTAACATCCGCAGAATGTTTCGCGCGCGAAACATTTACCGCCCGACCCCGGCATAGAGCTCGAACCCGGCTTTCTGCGCGGCCTGCTCCGAATAGATATTGCGCAGATCGACCATGCGCGGCGTTGTCATACTGTCCGCCAGCTGATCGAGGTTGAGCGCACGGAACTCGTTCCATTCGGTCAGCAGCACCACCGCATCCGCGCCCTGCGCGGCGGTATAGGGGTCGTCCTCCCAGATCACCCCGGGCAACAGCTCTTCTCCTTCGGTACGGCCCTGCGGATCGACCACCCGTACCTTGGCGCCGCCGCCGATCAGCGCCGGCACGATGGTCAGCGAGGGCGCCTCGCGCATGTCGTCGGTATTGGGTTTGAAGGTCACCCCCAGCACGGCGATGGTCTTGCCGTTGAACGAGTCGCCGCAGGCCTCGCGGATCTTTTCGATCATTCGCTTCTTGATCTCGTCATTGACGCGCATGACGGTCTCGGTGATCTGCATGGGAAAGGCATGTTCCTGCCCGATCCGCGCCAGGGCCGCGGTGTCCTTGGGAAAGCACGAGCCGCCATAGCCCGGTCCCGCATGCAGGAACTTGTTGCCGATCCGGCCGTCGAGGCCAATGCCGCGCGACACTTCCTTGACGTCCGCCCCGACCCGCTCGCAGAGACCGGCGATTTCGTTGATGAAGGTGATCTTGGCGGCCAGAAAGGCGTTGGCGGCGTATTTGATCATCTCGGCGCTTTCCAGATCGGTGGTCAGGATCGGGAAGTCACGCAGGTAGAGCGGGCGGTAGATATTGGCCATCACCTCGGCGGCGCGGTCACTTTCGACACCCACCACCACCCGGTCCGGACGCATGAAATCGTCAATCGCCGCGCCCTCGCGCAGGAACTCGGGATTCGAGGCCACATCGAATTCGGCCTCCGGGTTGGCGCGGGCCACCGCCTCGCGGACCTGCCGGTTGGTGCCGACTGGCACGGTGGATTTGGTCACCACCACTGTATAGCCGGTGAGTGCTTGGGCGATCTCTTCGGCGGCGGCCATCACGTAAGTCAGATCGGCATGCCCGTCGCCGCGCCGGGTCGGGGTGCCCACGGCGATGAAAACCGCGTCGGCTCCATCCACGGCGGCGGCCAGATCGGTGGTAAAGCTCAGCCGCCCCGCCGCCACGTTCTTGGCCATCAGCACATCGAGACCCGGCTCATAGATCGGCACCGTTCCGGCCTGCAGCATCTCGATCTTGGGGGCGGCCTTGTCGACGCAGATCACATCATGGCCGAAATCGGAAAAACAGACCCCCGACACCAGGCCCACATAGCCGGTGCCGATCATTGCAATACGCATATTTCAAATCCTTCTCACTCAAACAAACCTGGGCACACTTACCTTCAAAGAAGACGCCCCCGGTTTCAATGCCTTGTGAAGGGGACCCCCGTCAATTGGCGATACGCTGCAAAACCGCAGAACCGAGCCCGGCCTCGGGGTGATGTTTGACATGCGGGCCGATTTGTGAGTTCAGGGGGGCAGACCCTGTCAAAGAGCTTCACCTTCCGTGCCTTCCGAATTCCCAGATACCCAAACCCCTTCGCGCCGCCTTGTGGCGGTGGTGGTGACCCATAACCGGCTGGACAAGCTGCGGGCCACGCTGGATCGGCTGCTCGGGTCCGATCCGGAACATCTGAGCATGGTGGTCGTGGTCGACAATGCCTCGACCGATGGCACCGCCGAGTGGCTGATGGCGCAGACGGATCCGCGTCTCGACGTGCTTCGCAGCGAAACGAACCGGGGCGGGGCCGGCGGGTTCGAACGGGGCATGCGCCATGCGGTGGATCGTCATGATCCCGACTGGCTGATGGTGACGGACGATGACGGCCGGCCCGCACCGGGGGCGCTGGCGGCGTTTCACGCCATGGATGTCGCGCCCTGGGACGCGCTGGCGTCGGCGGTCTATTTCCCCTCGGGCGAGATCTGCGAGATGAACCGCCCGTCGCGCAACCCGTTCTGGCATTTGCGCGAGTTTCTGGGCACGGCGGGAAAGGGGCGAGACGGGTTCCATATCTCGCATTCCGCCTATGACGGCGATATCCGGCCCATCGACGTGACCTCGTTCGTGGGGTTCTTCGTCTCGCGCCGGGCCATCGAGCGGGTCGGCTACCCGGACGGGCGGCTGTTCATCTATGGCGATGACGGGCTTTACACGCTGGGCCTCAGCAAGGCGGGCGGGCGCATCGCCTTTGTGCCGCAGATCCGGTTCGAGCATGATTTCACCACCTTCGGCGGCTCCGGTCTGGCCAAGGGCCAGCGGTTCCGGCCGCTCTGGAAGGTGTATTACCATCACCGCAACCTGCTGCTGCTCTATCGCATGGCGGCGGGCTGGATGTTCGGGCTGACCTGTCTGGTCTTCATGCCGAAATGGCTGATGAAAGTGCGCCACCATTCCGGCGAGCGGCGAGCGTTCATGCGGCTGATGGGGCGGGCCATTCGTGACGGGCTGCGGGGCCGGATTGATGTGCCGCATGACGAGGTGCTGGCGCTGGCCGCCGTCAGCGGTTCAGAATATCGCGATGATAGCGCCCAAGCAGAACAAGGCCCATGAACAGGGTGATCAGGCCCACGGCGGTTGCGTAGGTGATGCTGACATATTGCGCCTCGTACATCGGGTAGAACCCGGTTCGGATCAGCCCGGTGACATGAACCAGGGGAATGTACCACAGGACATCCTGCACCGCCCGCGGCAGATCCTCGAACAGAAAGAACACGCCGGCGGCCAGAAACAGGGGCCGGGTGATGATGGACCAGATCTGCCCCCATACCGTGAACAGTCCGATCAGCGCGCAATTGAGCGTGCCGATTCCCAGCCCCAGCAGCATGGCCAGGCCCAGTGACTGGGCAATGGGCTCGAATTCGACCGAAACCCGGGTTTTTTCAAGCGCCAGGATGCCAACCAGCAACAGGTATATGACCAGCAATCCGGTCAGCGCGTTCAGGATGAAGCGGGCCAGCACCGCATCCATCCATGTCACCGCCGGATAGCGCAGCAGCGGTTTGGAGAAGTTGATCGATTGCGAGACCGTCCCGGCCAGCGACTGGTACAGGTTGAAGGGCAGAAAACCGGTCGCATAGAACAGCATGAAACTGCTGCCCAGTGGCGGGGACCGGATGATGAGCGAGAAGCCCAGCACCAGAATCACGATACCGCCGAGCGGTTCGAGAACGGCCCACAGATATCCGCCCGGCGAACGGCCATAGCGCGACGTCATTTCGCGCAGGATCAGCGCCAGGACCGTGCGCCCGGTGGCGAACCGGCGGCCATGGATAAGCTGTCCGGCGGAAACCGGCCGGGATTGGGGCAGGGGCGGGGCCTCGGGCATTCAGGATTTGCTCGTGCTGGTCAAAAACGATGCGAGTATGTAAGAAAGGGTTTGGGATTTCAAACGGCTTCAAACCGGGACGTTTTGCATGGCTGACAACATTCGACCCCTTTCTCCGGCGGGCGCCGACGGGCCGTCCGGCCGCGATGAAGGGGATAAACCGGATGAGACCGGCAAGCCGGGCAAATGGCGCCTGAAATCGGTCCCGGGACCGGCGCCCGAACGCAAACTTCCGGTGCCGAAACCGGCTGCCGTACCGGCCACGGCAAGACCTGCCCCGGTGCCGGCGAAAACGAAACCGGCCGGGGTTCCCGCAGCCCCCAAATCTCCGCCTCCGCAGGCCTCCGGGCCGCCGGTTCTGCCCGTGGCCAGCCCGGCCCGGATGCGGAACCGCCACTGGGGGCTGATCGCCAGTTTCGTGGCGCTGGTCCTGGCGCCGCTGGCGGCGCTGGCGTTCTACCTGTGGTCCATTGCCGAAGATCAGTACAGCTCGGTGACCGGCTTTACTGTCCGTTCCGAGGAAGGGGCGGCCGCGGCCGAGATGCTGGGCGGGCTGGCTCAGTTCACCGGCAATCCGACAGCCACGGATGGCGATATCCTGTATGAATATATCCAGAGCCAGGATCTGGTGCGGCAGGTCAACGAACAGATCGATCTGCGCGCCCATTACGCCCAGCACTGGCCCGACGATTTCCTGTTCTCGATCTGGCCCGACGCCTCGCTCGAGGATCTGCTGTGGTACTGGCAGCGGATGGTGACCATCTCGTATGACCAGAGCAGCGGCCTGATCGAGGTGCGGGTGCTGGCCTTTGACCGTGAAACTGCACAGACCATCGCCGGTGAGATCGTGCGCCTGAGCCAGGATCTGGTCAACGATCTGAACATCCAGGCGCGTGAGGATGCTATCGGGTATGCCCGTGACAACCTGGAACAGGCGGAGGCCCGGCTGAAATCGATCCGCGAGGATCTGATGGAGTTCCGCAGCCGCACCCGCATCGTCGACCCCGAGGCCGATATCGAGGGCCGCATGGGCGTGATGTCGAACCTGCAGCAGCAGCTGGCCGAGGCGCTGATCGAATACGATCTGCTGCGCGACACCGTCAGCCCCTCGGATCCCCGGGTTGAAAAGGCGCAGCGCCGGATCGACGTGATCCGCGAGCGTATCGCGGTCGAACGGCAGACCTTCACCAGCGCCAACACCGATACCGGGGCGATCGGCGAGGATTACCCGACGCTGCTGGCCGAATATGAAAGCCTGGTCGTGGATGGCGAATTTGCCGCCGAGGCCTATCAGCTGGCGCAGGCGGCGCTGGATCTGGCCCGCGACACCGCCGCCCGGCAGAGCCGCTATCTGGCCACCTATATCCGGCCGACCCTTGCCGAGGACTCGGAATATCCCCGCCGCTTTGTCCTGCTGGCGATGGCGGCGCTGTTTCTGCTGATGGCCTGGTCGATCATGACGCTGATCTACTACAGTATCCGTGACCGGGGCTGAGACCGGACCAGACCGATGATCCGTTTCGAGAACCTGTCCAAAAGCTTCTGGGTGCGGGGCGAGCGCAAGACCGTCATCGACAATCTCAACGCCACCCTGCCCACCGGCACGTCGCTGGCGCTTCTGGGGCGCAACGGTGCGGGCAAGAGCACGCTGCTGCAGATCGTGGCCGGCAGCATGCGGCCCGATTGCGGCCGGGTGATCAGCGACGGCACGATCTCGTGGCCGGTGGGGTTCGGCGGCTCGTTCCATCCGGATCTGACCGGGGCGCAGAACGTGCGCTTTCTGGCCCGGATCTACGGGGTCGATTCCGAGGAATTGCTGGTCTTTGTTCAGGATTTCGCCGAGTTAGGCAAACATTTCCACATGCCGGTGCGGTCCTATTCCGCCGGGATGCGGTCGCGCCTGACCTTCGGCGCCTCGATGGGCATCCCCTTCGACACTTATCTGGTGGACGAGGTGACGGCGGTGGGCGATGCCGCCTTCCGCCGCAAGAGCCGGCAGGTCTTTGCCGAGCGGGTCAAGACGACAAGTGCCATCATGGTCACCCATGAAATGGCCCAGGTGCGCCAGTTCTGCGATGCCGGCATCGTGCTGGCTGACGGGCGGCTGACGTATTTCGAGGATCTTGAAGAGGCAATTGCGCTGCATCTGCAATTGTTGCAGTGACACCGGGCGTTCCGGGCAATGCCGAACAGGATTGAACTCGGACAGCCCCAAAAAGCTGCTCGACTTCAAGGTGTGGCGCGGCCCTGTCCCCGCAGCTTGCAATCCCCGCCGACATCAGGTTCTTTGGCGCGACCTTGAAAAGGGGCTCCAGAGAGCGACAATTTGGCGGGTATTTCATGACCAAGACAGCTTTGATCACCGGGATTACGGGGCAGGACGGGTCCTATCTGGCCGAGTTCCTGCTGGCCAAGGGCTATGAGGTGCATGGCATCAAGCGCCGCGCCTCGTCGTTCAACACCCAGCGGATCGACCATATCTATCAGGACCCGCATGAGCCGAACCCCAGGATGCGGCTGCATTACGGCGATCTTTCCGACACCTCGAACCTGACCCGCATCATTCGCGAGGTGGAGCCTGACGAGGTCTATAATCTCGGCGCCCAGTCCCATGTGGCGGTCAGTTTCGAAGCGCCCGAATACACGGCGGATGTGGACGCCCTTGGCACCCTGCGCCTGCTCGAGGCGATCCGCTTTTTGGGGCTTGAGGAAAAGACCCGCTTCTATCAGGCCTCGACATCCGAGCTTTATGGCCTGGTGCAGGAAACCCCCCAGCGTGAGACCACGCCGTTCTATCCGCGCAGCCCTTACGCGGTGGCCAAGCTCTATTCCTACTGGATCACGGTCAATTATCGTGAGGCCTATGGCATGTATGCCTGCAACGGGATCCTGTTCAATCACGAAAGCCCCCGGCGCGGCGAAACCTTCGTGACCCGCAAGATCACGCGGGGGCTGGCCAATATCGCGCAGGGGCTCGAATCCTGTCTCTATATGGGCAATATCGACAGTTTGCGCGACTGGGGCCATGCCAAGGATTACGTGCGGATGCAGTGGATGATGCTGCAGCAGGACGCGCCCGAGGATTTCGTCATCGCCACCGGCAAACAGTATTCCGTGCGCCAGTTCATCGAATGGTCGGCGGCCGAGCTGGGCGTTTCGCTGGAGTTTACCGGGCAGGGGGTGGATGAGATCGCCACCGTCACCGCCATCGAGGGCAACAAGGCCCGCGCGCTGAAGCCCGGTGACGTGATCATGCGCATCGACCCGCAATATTTCCGCCCCGCCGAGGTCGAGACCCTGCTGGGCGATCCGGCCAACGCCAAGGCCAAGCTGGGCTGGGTGCCCGAGATCACCGTGCAGGAGATGTGCGCCGAGATGGTCGGCGAGGATCTCAAGACCGCGCAACGCCATGCGCTGCTGAAAGAGCACGGGTTCGAGCTGCCGGTCAGCCTGGAAAACGGCTGAGGAGGGGCGTCATGCGCAAGATCTATGTGGCAGGCCATCGCGGCATGGTGGGCGGTGCGATCCTGCGCCAATTGGAGGCCCGCAAGGCGCAGGGCGAGGCGCTGGAGCTGATCACCCGCACCCATGCCGAGCTGGATCTGACCGATCAGGCCGCCGTGCGCGGTTTCATGGAAACCGAGCGCCCGGATGTGGTGATCCTGGCCGCGGCGCGGGTGGGCGGCATTCATGCCAACAACACCTATCCGGCGGATTTCATCTATGAAAACCTGATGATCGAGTGCAATGTGATCCATCAGGCCTTTGCCGCCGGGGTCATGTGCCTGCTGCAACTGGGCAGCTCCTGCATCTATCCCAAGGCGGCGGCCCAGCCGATGCGCGAGGATGCGCTGCTGACCGGCACGCTGGAGCCCACCAACGAGCCTTACGCCATCGCCAAGATCGCGGGCATCAAGCTGTGCGAAAGCTACAACCGGCAGCACGGGGTGGATTACCGCTCGGTCATGCCGACCAACCTCTACGGGCCGGGCGACAATTTCCACCCCGACAATTCCCACGTGCTGCCCGCCCTGATCCGCCGGTTTCACGAGGCGGCGCGCGACGGGCGGGACGAGGTGGTGATCTGGGGTACCGGCAAGCCCCGGCGCGAGTTCCTGCATGTGGACGACATGGCCGAGGCCTCGCTGTTCGTGCTCGACCTGCCGCGCGAAGACTATGAGGCCAATACCCAGCCGATGCTGAGCCATATCAATGTGGGCTGCGGCGAGGACATTTCGATCGCCGATCTGGCCGCGCTGGTGGCCAAGGTTACCGGTTTTGCGGGCCGGATCACGCAGGATAGCTCCAAACCCGACGGCACGATGCGCAAGCTGATGGATGTCACGCGGCTGGCCGATATGGGCTGGCGCGCGCGGATCGCGCTTGAGGACGGGATACGCGAGACCTATGACTGGTATCTCGCGCAGCCCCGGGATGGGTTGCGGATGAAATGAGCACCTGACTTGATCGGATGATCAGCGGCAGGTTTGGCTTATTGGGAACCGCTACCAACAAACCGATATGCAATGAGCTCGGTCCGGCGGCAAATATGTGACCTGAATTGCCCAGCAATTGACGCAATGCCGACAGAAAAACAACCGAAAGATGAAGCAGTACCGATGGTGAGCGGTGAATTCCGGGGCTCTGCATTTTTGAGAAATGCCATTGTGCGTCAGGTGCGAATTGAGCCGCCTGGATTTTACCGATAGAAACCATTGAAAGCTGATACGGCACACCGACCGATCCAATTGCGAACCAGTACAGAAGCCTCTCCATGAAACTGATCTCGAATTTTCGCTCCGGCGATACTCAGAACGACGCATCCGCGCAAGTAAACGCAGCTCCTTCGAACGCTCTGGCGGCGTCTTCGCCCGGAACGCTTGATCAGATGGCCCGGTATCTCACCCACGGGTTCGCGCAGGATTTCGGCGAGATACCCGCCAAGTTCGACACCTCGTCGAGCAATGTCATCACGGTCAACATCAATGGTCTGACAGCAGACGGCAAAAAATTCGCACGCTGGGCATTCGAAGCCTGGGAGACCGTGGCCAACCTCGACTTCGTCGAAGTTTCCGGCAGTGCCAAGATCACCTTTGACGATAATGCGGGCGGGCTGAACGCGTATGCGTATTCGTCCACCTCGGGCAGCACGATTATCTCGTCGAATGTGATGGTCACGACAGGGTGGCTGGACCGTTTTGATACCACCATCGACAGCTATTCTTTCCAGACCTATGTGCACGAGATCGGACATGCGCTGGGTCTCGGGCATCAGGGCAACTACAACGGCAGCGCCACCTACGGTGTGGACGAGACATTTGCAAATGACAGCTGGCAGTTGTCGATAATGTCCTATTTCAGCCAAACGGAAAACACCACGGTCAATGCCAGCGGTGCTCTGGTTACTTCGGCGCAGATGGTTGACATCATCGCCATTCAGAACCTCTACGGGGCGCCTGGTGCTTCGAGTGCGACGGGCGGCAACACAACGTGGGGCGGCGCCAACAGCAACGTTGGCGGGTATATGTCAACTTTGTTTTCATCGCTGGTAAACGGGTCCCGCACATCAAATTACTGGGGAGACCCCGTGACGTTCACGATCTACGACCGCGACGGGATCGACACGCTGGACTTTTCCTACAGCACCACAAATGACCGGGTTAATCTCAACTCTGCGACGTTTTCCAATGTCGGTGGCCTTATCGGCAATGTCGGCATCGCCCGCGGAACCGTGATCGAGAATGCAAGGCTTGGGTCCGGCAACGACACTGTGATTGGCAACAATCAGGCGAATGTTGTCTTTGGCGGCGGCAGCAACGATCAAATGTACGGGAATGGCGGCAACGACACGCTTTTGGGCGAGAACGGGAATGACGTTGTGACCGGACAAGGGGGTCGGGACGCGCTGTGGGGCGGCAACGGCAATGATACGCTTGCGGGCGGCAGCGGGGATGACACATTAAGTGGCCAGTTTGGCCGAGATGACCTGTCTGGCGGCGATGGCGCGGACACGCTTTTCGGTGGCATGGGTCATGATATCCAGCGGGGCGAGAACGGGAACGACGTGCTCCATGGCTGGTATGGCAACGACACGCTTCTGGGCGGGAATGGGAATGACGTTCTGGCTGGAGAAGCGGATCAGGACGCGCTGTGGGGCGGCGATGGCGCCGATACGCTTTCAGGTGGCAGCGGTCACGACACATTGAATGGCCAGCTTGGCGATGATGACCTGACTGGCGGGGCTGGAAACGACGCGCTTTTCGGTGGCATGGGTCATGATGTGCAGCGAGGCGAGAACGGGAACGACGTGCTGCGTGGCTGGTATGGCAACGACACGCTTTATGGCGGGGCCGATAATGACGTTCTGGCCGGAGAAGGGGACCAGGACGAGTTGTGGGGCGGCGATGGCGCCGATACGCTTTCGGGCGGCAGCGGGGATGACACATTGAATGGCCAGTTTGGCCGAGATGACCTGTCCGGCGGCGATGGCGCCGACATGCTTTTCGGTGGCATGGGTCATGATGTGCAGCGAGGCGAGAACGGGAACGACGTGCTGCGTGGCTGGTATGGCAACGACACGCTTCTGGGCGGGAATGGGAATGACATTCTGGCCGGAGAAGGAGATCAGGATGCGCTGTGGGGCGGCAACGGCAATGATACGCTGTCGGGTGGCAGTGGACACGACACGTTGAATGGCCAGCTTGGCGATGATGACCTGTCTGGCGGGGATGGCAACGACGCGCTTTTCGGTGGAATGGGCAACGACATCCACCGGGGCGAAAACGGGAACGATGTGCTCCGTGGCTGGTTCGGCAACGATACGCTTGTTGGCGGAGATGGGAACGACGTTTTGGCCGGGGAAGGGGATCAGGACGAGCTGTGGGGCGGCGATGGCGCCGATGTTTTTGTTTTCGCGTCAGCGCATGGAAACGACAGGATAATGGACTTCACCCTGGGGGAGGATCTGATCCGCATCGAGATTCCGGGCCAGAATTTTGGGGCCCTGCAGATTTCGCTGGACGGGTCCGGCACCTTGATTGACACCGGAGGCGGTAGCGTATTTCTGGATGGCATTACCCCGGGCCAACTGGATAGCGATGATTTCCTGTTCGTCTAAAGCGTTTCCGGTTCCGGTTGGCTTAAGCGAGCTGCTCTCAAGGTTTGGAAGGGTTTCGACGCGTAACGAGCCAGGGTCAGGACTTCGGTAACGGGGTGTTACCGACATTCGCCTGTGTGCGGGATATGGTCGCGCCACCATGCCCGGACGCGCTGATCATTGGACCGACGACCTTCGACCTGATGAGCGGATGCCGTCAGAGTGCAGGCTGTCGCGTTCGCGCATAATGTATATCGAGAACAAGGCGGACGGTCTGGACGGGCCCGCGGTGATCGGCCGGGTTTATTTCTCAAAATCCGGCAAAACCCTGTATTACCGGGGGCTCAGGTTTCAAAGCCTCAAGGGGACCGCTTACAAGGCGAACTATTTCGAGATGGCCAGCGGAGATCACTATTGGATTTCCGGGCCGCGCAAGGACCGGCAGGACCGCCTGTATGACGGTCATCTGGACGTCCGGATCGATGAGGACGTGCGCGAAGAATATCTTCAGCTCATAGGCTGACGGGACCGGCGCAGGGCCGCGTGCCGCCATCCTGGCCTTTGCCCGGATGACGGCCATTTTCGCAACTCGCGGGTCAGATCCAGCGCCCGACTGCCATCACGGTCGGCGCATGGGGCGTGGCATCCGAGACTGCCGACAGAACCTGACAGGTTGCCTGCGTGTTCGAGGGGGCATCAAAGCCCGGAAACCGCAGCGCCGTACCGCCGCTGCCGCTGAGGGCAGGGGTGGTACCGGGCGCGAAATCTGCCGGAAAATCCCATGTTAGAGCCGTATCATTGGTAAAAAGCGCCCCTTGTGCGGTGGTGCAGGCCACCGCGCTCAGTGTGGCGGTGCAGATCTGGGTGCCGTCGGCAAAGCGCACATAATCGCCATTGGCAGTGCTGCCGCGCTCGATCGCCGCGCCGGTGGGGGTGCCGCCACTTTCCGACACCGTCCCCAGCAGATTGCCCGGCCCATATCCGTAATCGGCCCGCATCAGGCGGCCCGGGGTGGTGTCCCCGGCACTGGCCTGCACCGCGGCCCCATCCGCGATGCCGGTGGCGGGATCAAAGGCCAATGCCTCAGTCCATGTGCCGCCATCAGGGGACACCTTGATGGAAAAACCCGTATTGCCCGCCAGCCCCATCTCGGCATGGCCGGTCCAGTTCGACTGAAACAGCAACGAGGCGGTATCGCCGTCGCTTGCCTTGTTCACCTTGATCTGATGGCCCGCGCCTTCATGGCTGAAGAGCGTTGCCGGGCTGCGCACTGACAGGCGGTTGGTGGCGTCCGAGCTGGTGGCGATGCCGATCCCGTCCAGATTCTGGGTCGGGGCAGGGGGCTCGGCCCAAGCACCGCCATCCCACACGCGCAGCCGCCCGGCACCTTGGTCCCAGGCGCGCCAGCCGGGGCGGGGGTCGAAGAAATGCCAGGCGCCGTCGAGCCAGGCCGCCAGCCGGCCCGCCTGACCGGACCAGGCGGCGTTCGGTGAGGTTCCCAGGGCGTGAATGTCCCCCTCGGAGGGCGCGCCCGGCGGGGTCTCGGCCCCGGTCGCAGCCAGGGTCAGCTGCACCACCAGATCCAGCCGCCGCAGCGCCTCGTTATGGGTCACGTGTTTCTGGGCCTGCGAGGGCTGCAGATAGGGCAGGTCCAGAAGCGGTGAGATATCGGGCATGGCGGGTCCTCCGGGGGTGTCGTTTGCAAAGGTGTCGTTGCGCGCCACCCTGCCGCCCGAAACGTAAAGACCGCCTGACCAGCCCGCCCGGTCCGGCAAGAATGGGTTAACCGTAACCCCTTGTATTCTAAGCAAACGCCCAGATTTTGCCCGGTTTCCGCCGCCCGCGCAACGGTCCCTCCTGTCAGACCTGCCTCCGGTGTGGTGAAAATTTAGGTGAGGGGGACAGGCCATGGAGCCTGAGCTTCGGGGGCGGCTCTCAGCCGGGCAGGTCGTGCTGGATGGCGACCTGCGGGATCTTCAGATCGTGAATGGACCGGGCGGGCCGATGCTCTATGCGGTGACCGGCCAGAACGGAGGGCTAAGCGCCTTTGATCTGACCGAGGGCGGGCTGGCCTCGGCAATGCCGGACCCGGTGTTCTTTTCACCCAACGATGTCGGCATCACGACCGGCAACCTGACAGTGGTTCAGACCGATGACGGACCGCGGCTGATGCTGAGCTCGGGGCCGGGCGGGCGGCTGACCGGTTATGATCTGGAAAATGACGGCGGGCTGGGCGATCAGGTCCGGCTGGACCTGCCGGCGGGACCCGGGGCGATGGACGGGCTGGCCTCGGCCCGGCTCGCCGACGGCGGAACGGTGCATTACGTCCTCGATGCCGGGGGCGGGCAATTGCGGGCCTATGCCGAGGATGCGGCGGGCGATCTGTCGCCGGTGCCGGGGGTGGCGCCGATCCTGCTTGAGACGCAGAAGGCCGGGCAGGTTCTGAATGTCGTGGTGGACGGGGCGCATCACGTGCTGGTGGCGGGCAGCGACTGGTCCGGCCCCGGCACGGTGGCCAGCTACCGGGTCGACCCGGCCACCGGCGCGCTTGAGGCACGCGACAGTACCGGAGCGGTGGACGGGCTGGGCATCAACACGCCCGCCGCCATGGCCTCGGCAACGGCGGATGGCGTGGCTTGGGTGGTCATGGCCGATGCCGCCAGCCAGTCGCTCAGCGTGCTGCGGCTGGGACCGGATGGCAGCCTGATGCCCACCGATTACCTGATCGACACGCAGGATACCCGGTTCGGCAATGTGCAGGCGCTGGCGATGCTGGAAACCGATGGCCATGTCTTCGTGGTGGCGGGCGGCGGCGATGACGGGTTCACGCTCTTTTCCCTGCTGCCCAACGGGCGGCTGATTCATGCCGCCACGCTGGCCCATGCGCCGGGGCGGGGGCTCGAGGATGTGACCGCGCTGGAACTGGTGCGGGTGGGGGACGAGCTGCAGATCTTTGCCGCGGGCGAGGGGGCAGGGGGACTGTCGCAATTCACCGTGCCGCTGGACGATCTGGGGCAGGTGATCCGCGATATCGACCCGGCCGGGCAGACCCTGACGGGCACGGTCGGGGACGACGTGCTCCTGGCCACGGCCACCGGTGCCCGCGACCGGCTGGAAGGCGGAGCAGGGGACGATACGCTGGTCAGCGCAGGCGAGGGAACCGATCTGCAGGGCGGGGCCGGCGACGACCGGTTCGTGATCAGCGGCGGCGAGGCGCAGCACCACATCCTCGATTTCGAACCGGGCCAGGACCGCCTGGACCTGAGCGGCCTGCCCTTCCTGCGCAGCGCGGCACAGCTGCAGTACGAAGCGCTCGCGGACGGGGCGCTGCTGCGCTATGGCGATACCGAGATCCAAGTGACCTCGGTCACCGGCGGGTCATTGACCATCAGTGACCTCCTGCCCGGCGACAGCTTCGGGGGCGCCGATCATTTCCCCGTCGGAGGGCAGACACCGGGGCGGCCCGTAACCCTGATCGCCACCGATGAGGATGACCGGATCGAGGGCACGTCCGCCAACGAAGAGATCACCGGCGGGGAGGGGGCGGATATATTCGTCCTGACCCCGAATATGGGCGCTGACACGATCACCGATTTCGACCCCGACCGGGACCGCCTGGATTTCTCGGCGCTGGATGCGGTCGAACTCGCGGCCCTGACCTCGGTCCAGCTGGAAACAGGTCGGCTCATCACCCTGGGTGACAGTTCCACGCTACTGATCACGGGGCTTTCCGCCAATTCCGCACCCATCGGCACGGTTGAGATGTCGGGCTGGGCGGCGACGGGATTTTATCTGACAGCCGGTGCGGATACCTTGCAGGATGCCGATGGGTTGGGTGTCTTCAGATACCAGTGGTTGCGTGACGGGCAAGAGATCGAGGGCGCCACCGGGCTGGATTATCGCCTCACGTCGAAGGATGTCGGTGCTCAGGTGTCGATCCGGGTGACGTATCTTGACGAGTTGGGTACCCATGAAGCGGTTGTCAGCAGCGCCACGAAGTCAGTCGCGATTTCCAGGCACGCCACTCATGCCAATGACCTGGTGCAGGGCAGCCGCGGGCGCGATTTCATCGTCTTATACAAGGGAGCGGATACCGTATTCGGCTATGAGGGCGACGATACGCTTTTGGGGGGCAACGGTGCGGATTTTATCAAGGGGGGTGACGGACAGGATATCCTGACGGGTGATGACGATCACGACGAACTGCAGGGCGGGGCTGGCAACGACACGCTTCTGGGCGGGTCCGGGAATGACACGTTGAGCGGCCAGTTTGGCCATGACGACCTGTCCGGCGGGGAGGGTTCGGACACGCTTTGGGGGGGCATGGGCAACGACATCCAGCGGGGCGAGAACGGGGATGACGTGCTGCGGGGCTGGTTCGGCAACGACACGCTTTTTGGCGGCGCTGGGAACGACGTTCTGGCCGGGGAAGGGGATCAGGACGTGCTGTGGGGGGGCGATGGCGCCGATACGCTTTCGGGCGGGGATGGCGCGGATGCACTGTCCGGCGAGCAGGGCG
>NZ_WPZY01000031.1 GCF_013031405.1 Ruegeria sp. HKCCD8929
CACACTGACAACCATTTGGGAATCCCCCGATTCAAGTTTTCGGCGGGATGCTTTAGCTCCCGAGATTTGGAACTTGCCCAAGAGCGAATTATTGGAGCTGTGGATTTCAGGGACCTGCCGGGATCGGTTGCCGAGGAACATGCCGGGAGAGCCGTCTGCCGTGTTTGCCAATTGGGAGTTGACGGCACTCATCGCGGCTTTGGAACTGGTTTCCTTATTGCGCCTGGGTTGATGATGACCAATCATCATGTTTTCGAGAACGCATCAGATACACAGAATTGCGGTGCACAATTTGGCTACGAACGCAAACAGGGTGCTTTGAACACCGGCGAGACATTTGAGTTCGATGCCGCACGGTTCTTTGTCTCCGACAAGGATCTCGATTACGCGATTGTGGCCGTTAAATCGACAAGTCTCGACGGCACTTCCCTGTCGAGATGGGGCCACCAGAAGCTCATTGGCGAAACCGGAAAAATCCTGATCGGGCATCCGATATCAATTATTCAACATCCCAATGGCGGACCCAAGAAGTACGCTTCAACCAACAATCTGGTAGTGGATCGACTACCCGATTTTCTTCATTACACAACGGATACAGAACCGGGGTCTTCGGGTTCGCCCTGCTATAACAACGTTTGGGAGGTTGTAGTCCTGCATCACGCTGGAGTTCCTGAGATCATAAACGGCAGGGTCATGAACCGCATTGGTCAACCTTGGAATCGCGCTCAAGGCGATGACATGATCAACTGGATCGCAAATGAAGGTGTGCGCGTCAGCCGAATACTGTCTCACCTGGCATCACAGTCTCTGACGGAACCATGCTTGTTTCCGAAGTCGCGCGGTATTTGGGGCGAAGCCCGTTGGAAATCGAAGCGATCCTTCAGTCCACCGGTGAAGGCATCCAAAACATCCTCGACGCGATCAACGAGTACAACGAATTGCTCTACGACGTGGTGATCCCGCGTCTCTTTGGGCTCTTGTATGAATTGGAGCAACACGAGATCACAGAAGAGCATGATGTCGAACTCGTGCGATTGCCGGAGAATGGCTCATACTCCGTAATGGCTGATCCAAAGCTGGTGGTGAGAGATGACGATGTCGAAGATGGGCTTGTTTCCTCGAAATCGTTCCACCTGGATACATATGCCTTTGACTCGCGGCCAGAGCAGACCCTCTTTTTGGATTTGATCCGGGAAGGAGCCGTCAAAAAACTGTACTTTACCGGGATGCTTACCCATGGCCAGTCTGAGTTTTTCATCCAGTATGTGGATCCGGAATCAAGAATTGTCCGAAGCTACTATCCTGATTTCTTGTTCGAAAAAGACGACGGCTCTTACGTGATCGTTGAGGTGAAAGGCGACAACATGATCGACGATCCGATTGTGCAGGCCAAACGTGAGTATGCTGAGCAGATGGCTGACGCATCTGGCATGGAATATGAGATCATAAAAGGTACTGACGCCGACGCTCATAATTTCAGATTTTTGCTTTCTTAGCTCTTCGAATAAGATTTCTGAGGTTGGAGTTGCGTGACGGCCAAAGTCTGCTCATGGCGTTCAGACCTCCAGCACAAACGCCGGATCGAAATCCTCCTCCTCACCCGGATATCCTCGATGGTTCATAACGAACCGGATTGGTCCATGACCCCCTTCGCCGTCCCAACTCCTGTTTTCGTGGCTGTCGCCGCATCCAGACGGACAACGATGTCCCCGCAGGTGATCTCAACTTGAGACACCACGGCGGCCCATGGTTCGGGATCAATCGGCTCAATCACCACCGGCGCAAACTCCGCCCCCGCCAGATCAGGCACCAGCAGCTTGCCTTCCTTTGCCAACCGCCGCCATGACGATAGATGATTGGGCCTCAGATCAAGCCGCCGCGCAACTTCGGTGACCGTCACGCCCGGCACAGGCGTTTCCGCGACAACCTGGCCCTTGTATTCATCCGACCACCGCCGCTTGCCGGACAGGCCAACCATGACCTCCATCCGGCAAATCTCCTCCATATGGTGCTCTATATATCCTCCCAATCCCACCTCCATTGCCAAACCACTCTCGGCAACAGACTCGCAGATCAGGAAACCATTAAGAAGGTGAGGTCAAAACAGCGCTTACGAATGAGGGCCCAGAATTAGCAACCTAAGAACACCAAACACTCAGGGGTCAAGAAGGCTCGCATACGTCAGTTTTCCACGCACTCAAGAAAACTTGTGCATCCTGCTCTTCACACCTATCCCAAAGGATTTCCAAAAAGAAATGATTGGCTGCGGGTTATTCGAAGAAGAGCAGATCGAGTTTGCGTAATAGCACCTCCTCTAAAATAAAAACCTATATGGGATTCGAACTCAAAGGGCGGATGACAATAGGACTGTTATTAGATTCGTGGTTCAAACCGAAGTACTCGAACCTACGAGGCCAAAAGCACCACAATAACTTCAATTTCTACATCAGTTATCATATTGACATGACACCTAAATGGCGAATCTTGATCACCTGCCTGTATCTCGATATCCAACTTCGTCAGATATAGCGAACGATAGAAGGCGAACGCATCCAATGACATCTAGAGATTGTGCAGCAAGTGTGTGGGCGATTGGTGGCTACGGGAAACTATTCATCCAATCCGCTTGTCTCCCAAATCCCTGACCAAAAATCGCTTCCAGCGTCAATCTTGAGATGAACTAGTGTAGGTCCTTTCGCTTGGAATGCTGCGTAAAGTGCACGCGTGAACTCAGTAGTTTGTGTGTAGTGCACCGACCAAGTCCTAATCCCGAGGCCTTCAGCTGCATCAACACAGGAAAACGATGTAGGGTTCTCTAGGTAGGTGTGTCGGCCAGCAGGCTGTTCCAGCGAATCCAGCTGCTTTGCGAGCGATACACTTCGACCGTTGTCGCAAACTATAAAGACGATACGTACATTTTCTTCCTTGCAGGAGATAAGTCCTTGAATCCCATTGACAAATGCCTGATCTCCCAACAAGCAAATTACACTCCGACCCGGGTTCGCCAACGAAAAACCGCAGGAGAATGCTATTCCGCCTCCCACAAAACCACTATGATCACCAATTACCTGAACACCCCTTGGCAAAAGGTCGTAATGTTCTCTAACAAGCCCTCCAAACATTTGACTATCATCGATGACGGTCGGTGAACGTACGGTCCCCAAAAAATCTCCAAGACAACCAACAACTGCAGCCTGCCTTGAGCTACCAGACTTCTTAAGTTGAACTGGCGAAATGTGGCTTACCTGCCGATCTTGGGGTAACCTATTTGAAAGAGACGCCAATACCTCAACAACTGAACCCTCAATCAATACATCATGCTCGTTGAGATATTCATTCTTTCGTGTCATTCTTGCATTCGATGTAATTGCTATCTTTCTACACTCGGGTAACGAACCGACGACTCGAGGATACATGTTGCGATCCTCAATTGTTATTAGGAGGTCGCATTTGTTCAATATCGAACGCTGCTCTCTCGTGTCCAAGTAACCAATGAAGGAGGGTACACGGTCAAGGCTTATCCTTTGGAACAACATTGGACCACGTTGATATTTCACCTGAAGAACTTGAGCGTCTGCCCGCTGCGCAAACTCCGCAAGAACTAACTCAAAATCCTCCAATCTCAAGGCAAAGTCATCTACAATGATGAGAATGTTCTCAGCGACCGCAAGCATTTTTTCAGCTAGCTGGAAGGACTGAGTCTTTCTTCGCGGTCCACAGCTCTCAAATTTGAGCCCCTCTTGAATAGCTTTTTCCGAAATCCACCTTAACTCGGAAACATCCTGAGGCAACCCCAGCAACACCGGGCCCTTTGGGTTCTCTTCCGCGCATCTAAATGCAGATGCGGATTTGTTAACGAATTCTGCATCGTCCACATTGGGTGGGCCAGGCAATTCAAAATATGAACGTGAAAAGTGACCCATAGCACTAAGTAAATTAGGTTCGCCGTGCGGAGGCAAAAATCGAACTGAATGTGTTGAAGGCAAGCCGACAATATGGACGCCACCTATTTCATTTCTGTTCGCACACCCAATTGCACCTGCAGCATTGGTCAAACCTCGAGCAGCATGTAGCACCGAAACTGCGTGATTGGGGATATTCCAAGAAGCACCTGCCGCCATGAATGCGCTCTCGCGGTCCCCCCGTCCATTTATCAGATTGATCCCGTCCGCAGTATCATACTCTCCGCACAACGCTAATTCTGACGTGCCTGGGTAAGCAAAGGCATATGTTGCTCCAAAGCGCACGGAGATCGAAACAATGGCCTGCGCTCCAGTTAATATCGCTTCCGTCAACCTTCAGTACCTAACAATCAGTTCAGCTTAGAAGCGATTGATTTCGCCAATACTTCGCTAGATGCCGAAACAAATTTCTGCCTTTTTCTCATTGCGCATCGCATGCCTTCGAGACTGGACGGTAGCGACAATGACAGCTTGTTGCCAGCGAGATCTACCACCGTCCCTCCTGATGCCTCAAGGATGAAATGTCCAGGATACAGGTCCCACAACCAAAAGCCTTTGGCGATTTCAATAAATGCGTCTGTTCCTCCCGATGCAACGTGACATAAGCCAGCAGAACCAAAGTCGATCCCTATGCGCCCACGTCTTTGTCCGTCTGCGTTTTCCTCTGCCAAAGCATTGAGTAGATCATTCTCCAATGCAACCACGTTAAATCGCTCCTTGGGCCGCATAAAGTAACTTGTCAAAATTGCCTGGTTGATCGCAACGTCTCTTTTGCACTTTAGCTCGTGAACCGCGCCACTCCTTGTTCTCGCAAATGCAACTTCGCGACCGTCGTTCGTGATTGCGCCGCAATAAAGGCGAATTTCATGAAACATGTCACCAACAACTGCCACGATTGGCCGCTTTTGTTGTATCGAATACACCGCCACTTGCGTGTACCCATTTAACCCACGCACAGCGAGCTCGCTAGTATCGAGTGGGTCAATTATCGCTATGAATTCTGGGGAGCCTGATCGATTTTCGGTAAGATATTCTGCGTCGCCTTCTTCAGATGCATAAATACACTCGGGGATAATTTTGGCGATCTCTCTTCGATACACCTCATGCAACTCAATATCAATAGCCGACAAAAAGTTGTCACTGTGTCTTCTATTGAACATCTCCGATCTATCCTGGTCCATTGCGAGATGGATTAGTCTCTTCGAGTACTTTTGAATTATATTTTCCACGAGCTCGCAGACGCTATTTACGATAGTAGGGAAATATTTTTCCATTTTTTAACACACCTATTTCAGATCCAGCGGGGGCTCAATTCCAGGTGGGTGCATCGTACAGGCGATAAACACCTCTTCCAAACGAATTTGAGGCAAAAATGATGCAGACGCAAGTTCTGAGAGGGACTTAATGCGCAGGTCTTCACATTCTGTCATTGCTCCAAATACAGAAAAGTATATGGAAGGGTCATTATATCTCTCTCGCAGCTCTTTTACAATTTTGGGAAGAACCTCTGCGTGCTTTATCTCAAAATCGCAGAGCATTATTGCCGGGTTTCGCTTGATGTTGGGAAATATGGAATGCTCTCTGTCAATCTGGAGCCTTCCTCGGTACATGCCGCACCGAACGTGACCTAGATGTACTCTTTTTAGAACTGAGTAGTTTAGAAACGTCGCCATTGCGAGCCCGGCATCATTAATGCCAATGCAAGCATCTACAGTTACATGATATCCAACGTTTCGGATTTGATGGGCAAGCAACTCTATGCCTTCTCCAAAGGTCTGCCAATTGAGAAGTCTCAAACGGAAGGGGTCTGGGTTAGGCATTGTACGGACTCTTCGAACGCTACCGGTGGCACCCAAGGCAAGAATGAATGCCTCACCCATTTGGGAAAACGAGTGTGTGACGGGTTGCTGCCTAGAGGATCCTGTCCCAAGGGTTTCATAAGTCCCCTTCGCGTAAACGTTGTTACGAGGAGTGTACCCAAGTGTCGCTAAAACTTGTGAAGGTTTTAATCCTATTGTGCGAATTAGGAGTGAGAAGCGTTCAAATGAAATCTCCTGCAAACGACCCTGTTCGAGTCTTTGAATGTCCTTTTCGCCAATTTTTATCACTTCGCCATTCAGGGTGGACAGCTCACCGGAATTCGATAAGTCAACAAATCGTGTTTGCGTCGGTGCTTGCTCGCGTCTTCGGCCACTGAAGTACTGTTTCAGCAATGTTCCAAATTCGGGATCTTGGCGGATATGCTTCCAGTATTCTTCATCAAATTTATCTTGGTGTGGTGGACGCATGCTTTCTCTCCAGTCGCCTGCATGTTGGCGGTCGGTATATTTATTTCCAAAATCAACGTATCATCGCTACCATACTTTTTTACCGGCGTGAAGTTCAGAGTACTTTAAAAAGAAGTTCGATGCGAGTCATGTACAGAAAGTGGACTCTAAGTGGACAACCTAGACCTGTCTGCGCCTGACCATCCGTTGGGTTGTCATTGGGCTGTTTTAAGCTGGATGGTTTCACCATAGTTCCTCCGCCATGAGTTAAAAGGAGGATGATAATGTGGATTAAAATTCATACGACAATATTGATCTCGGATATTTGTGCAGCCATGGTGAGGGGTGGCTTTTCAGAGCTCAGCCTTTTTCAATCTGCGTCAGTCATTGTTTTTGTGTGCCACTTTGGGCATTTTACGTACTCTTGGGTACGTGCGAAATCAAGGTATTGATGGATAATAGTAAGAAAAGAAGTGGCAAACAGATTTCAGGGGCAGTTTAATAAATTGGTCCGAAGCATTGGCTCTGCCAAGTAGGTGGAAAACTGCTGATCTAGATGGTCGACGTATTTGATTTGAACTCGCAGTCTCTGCTCCGCTCGTGACCGGTTTTGCCGCTATGGATATGTGAACTCTCTCCGGAGGCCCGTGCAGAGAAACAATCTGTTTATCGATCCATCGGACTTTTTCAACACAATCAAAAGGAAACCGACTTTGCAAAATCGAGCAGACGCCGCATGATCGCCCTGTACAGTCGGCCCATAGCTGGAGTTCAAGCGCATCGTAATGTATGGCTGACCCGAGCACAAGCCGACCGGCCCTTTTAAACGCGACATAAATGAACTTACATTAACGTGGCACAAGGGCATTTTAGGGAAAATTGGATGACCATATCCTTTGAAAAACCGCAGATTAATCGGGATTGGATGCGTCCAGTGATGCGCGGCATTCTGGCCGCGATTGAGGCTACGCCCCCTGTAGGCCCCAATATTCATAACATTGTTCTACAGTTAAACGATGCGTTGACAGAACTTGTAGGAAGTGAAACTGACACGCCGTCAAATCGAGCTTGGAACTGGGCCGCGCGGACACTGACGTATGCCAGCGGTGAAATCTTGGCCCAGTCGCGTCGCCTTGCCCCCTTATCCGCGAATAACGAGAAATCAGTTGAGGTGTTCCTCGACGCGGCAACACAATTTGGCGATGCCCAACTTGACAAGTCAACACTCAGAGTACCATCCTGGTCATCGGTCTTTGAACCCGCGAGAGACGCACTTCCTGATCTGTTGCTGACCTCTACGACTGGCCAAAATCTTGATCTGGATACATTAAAAACGCGTTTTGACCGCGCATTGCAGGCCGCATCCAACAGGGTGATTTGCGAAAACCCCGCCTATTTTAAGCCACTCGAAGATGCACTTGTTGGCGTTGGGGGTGAGCTTGCCCGACGCGAGGCGGATTGGGCGCGGCACAACTTCTGGGTCTCGGCGCAGTTTACCGATGAACCCGTCTTTTCACCTGGTACCGACGAGACCGTACCGCTTGCCACTGTCTATCTGCGCTTGCGCTGTTTCTGGAACGAAGAAATCTCAATCGAAACGGATGAAAGCGAAAGGCAAGGGATCAGACGCACGGCCCACGTTTCAAATTTGCATGAGACCTTGCATGAGTGGCTCAAAGGAAGTGCGGGCACAGCTCCTCTCCGCGTTGTTGCAGGCGGTCCTGGCTGCGGCAAATCATCTTTTGCCCGGGCCTTTGCACACGAACTTATGCAAGACACGAACAAACACAGGGTCGCATTGATCAGGTTACAGCATACCCACCTGACTGGCCAACTGGATCGGGACATCGCTGCCTACTTTCACAAATACAACACACTTGTGGCTCAAAAGGGAAACCCCGGTTTACCGCAAAGTCCTCTGGAGTGGCGAAAAGATGATGTCACCCCTTTGCTGTTGATCTTTGATGGGCTGGATGAGTTGACGGCAAATTCAGGGGACGCGGAAAAATACGCAAACGAATTCCTGCTGTCCTTGATGCGCATGCTCCAACCGCTGAACGCGGACGGCCCGCCTGTGCGTGCGCTTGTTCTTGGACGCAATATCGCCTGCGAACAAGCTATGGAAGCCGCAGGTTTGCCTTTGCCTACATTGTTGAACGTTGCGCCAATCGCGCCGGTGACGCGCGAGACATGCGGGCTCGACGCAAACCGCCCGAACGGTGAGCAGGATCTTTTCGATCCAGATGGTCTAATGCAGAAAGACCAGCGTGAAACCTATTGGAAGCAATGGGCGCAAGCCAAGGGACTGGACCCTGACAGTATTCCAGAGCCCGTAACCCATGCAAGTATGTCGGCCCTGAACTTGGAGCCCTTGCTTTTACATCTGCTGATCATATCAAAGTACTGTGGGACAGATTGGGAACGGGCAGCAGATAATCGCAATTTGGTTTACGAGGACATCCTTGAAAAGATCTATGAAAGAAACTGTGGCAAAGGGCATTTTGCGACGCATAACATCACGCGTAACGACTTCTTTGATTTGATGGACGTGCTTGGCCTGGCAGCTTGGCGCGGCAACGGCCGGACGGGGAGCGAAGAGGAGTTTCGAACCGTTCGAAAACTGCACCTCCAAAGAGAAAAGCACTTTCAAAAAATCGGTTCCGCATCCTTGAAATCCATCGCTCTTAATATCCATACGCGTCCCGGTGGCAATGGTGATGACGACGGCTTTGAGTTCATACATAAAAGCCTTGGCGAATTTCTTGCAGCACGAGGCCTGCTTTCTCATACTTGCAAGCTAGCCGACAAACTGGCCGAAGGTTACAAACCTGCGCAAGAGGCTGAGTCCTGGACCAAACTCGTTGCCGGGGCGGAATTGACTCCCTACATTATTCGCTTTCTGTATGATGAGGTTCGCCGCAGGTTAGCACATCCGCGCGCCGCAAAGGTCAAAGATGGATTGACCAAAATGTTGGACTGGGTCATTGAATATGGGTTGCCGGTGCCGAAAGCATTCCCAAGTTTGAATTGGCGAAATCTTGAAACGTACCAACGTTGTGCTGAAAGTGCTCTACTCGCTGTGGCATGTGCATCAGCCTCTGTTATTCCGCTGGAACAGAAAAACAGCGATAGGGCTCTTAGCCCGACCGTCAATATCAATACAAGTATATCTCCTGAAACTGCTATCGCTCTCGTGTGTAGGTTGATTTTTACGCCGAACTTCGCCGTTCGATTGGCTCTTACGCGCATCAATCTGAGCGGGGCGGATCTGGTCGGGGCGGACCTGCGCGGAGTGAACCTGTGCGAAGCGGGCCTGATCGGGGCAACCCTGCGCGAGGCGAACTTGAGCGAGGCGGATCTGATCGGGGCGGACCTGCGTGGGGCTGACCTGCGTGGGGCGAACCTGCGTGCGGCGGATCTGATCGGCGCGGACCTGCGTGGGGCGAACCTTAGCGAGGCGGACCTGCGCGGGGCGGACCTGAGCGAAGCGGGCTTGATCGGAGCGGACCTGCGTGGGGCGAACCTGCGTGCGGCGGATCTGATCGGCGCGGACCTGCGATGGGCGGGCCTGCACGGAGCGAACTTGAGCGTGGCGAACTTGAGCGAGACGAACCTACGCGAGGCGGGCCTGATCGGCGCGAACCTGCGCGGGGCGAACCTGTGCGGGGCGAACCTACGCTGGGCGAACCTGCGTGGAGCGAGCCTGCGCGAAGCAGGCCTGATCGGGGCAAACCTGCGCGGGGCAGATCTCCGGAGGTCGAACCTGTGTGGAGCGGAATGTAGTCGGGTGCACATTCAATTTACTCGGCTGCATTCCGCAAATTTGGATTGTGCGAAAAATCTCACCCAAGCGTCAATCAATTCCGCGCTAGGGGATGAGGAAACCAAACTCCCGAACGGCCTAAAACACCCTGCAATCTGGATGGTGGAGGCCGACTGATAACTCAAGCAGTATTCTTTGTCGCAACCAAAACAACCACAGTTGTACGATGTAGAGATGGTCCACCTCCGACCGTCATTGGGAAAGCCGCGGAGCGTGCATGGCGGTGCAGGTCGAGTCCACTTTGGCTGCGACCGATCCCTGGACGTCGGGCGCGCTACCGAATTGTTCCGACCGTTCCCGCCAACTGGCCTGGGACCAGCGGTCACTCATCGGAAAGTCGATGAACAGCGGTTCCAAAGCGGGGACCTTTGACTCGGAATTGCGATTGGTCCGTTAAAAAAAAGAGCGCCAAACAACCGCTAACTGGAATCAGCGTATTGCTTCTCCGCACCACCCAAAAACCGCTTTGAGTTCTCGGCGCGTTGCTTCAGTATTGCTTTTTACAAGTTCAGCGAGCAACCGAGTGACAACATCGCTCGTTGCAACGTATTGTTTCTAATTTAAAAAATTTTGATTCGCGTAGGGTTCGAACCTGCAATCCACTGATCTGAGGTTTGAAGATCCTCGGTGCCCAAGTGGCTATCGCTCAGAACAGAGAAAGCCCGCCCAAGCGACCATGAGCATTTGACGTTTCTTCAAACGATCGGAGCGTTGATAAGTTCGAACAACATCACTGTCCACCTGGTGTCCCAAGGCGCTTTCTTTCACCTCGTAAGGCGTGTCCGTTTGTTCTTCTGCCCAAGTTCTGAAGGTCGCGCGAAAGCCATGAGGTCTGGCAATGTGACCCTCACGCTTCATGAAGACGGACATCGCCATATCAGACATGGGTTTACCTCGGTAGGACGTGAACAAGTAGGGTCCGCGTTTCTCTGTTCGTACCGTTTCGACAATCCCTATAGCTTCTTCGCTGAGAGGGATGCGGTGTGACCTGCCGCTCTTCGTGCGTTGTGGCCCGAGATGCCAGACACCTTCCTGGAATTCGGTAAACTCCGCAAAGCGTACTTCGCTAGTCCGGGCGACAGTCAACATCAAGAAACGCAGTGCCAGAGGACCCACGCCGGATTTCGTTCTTAGCCGCTGATAAAAGGCGGGGGCTTCTGTGTAGGGCATCGAGGGAATGTGTTGCACTATGTGACGCTGCTTCCCAAGCAGGGCACGGGTCTTTGTGGCAGCCTGGAGGTCGACTTCGAGGCCAAGTGCGGCGGCAAAGTTCAACGTCAGATTTACCCGCTGGAGCGCCTTTTGGGCAGCATTTGGCTTCTTATGCCATAGCGGCTCCAAGGTTTCTCGGAGGAGGTGCTGGTCGATCTCTTCTATTGGGATCTTCCCAAGACGAGGAATGATGTGTGTCTTAAGCGGCGACATCCAACGCCCTGCATCACCATTGCGTTTCAATTCAGCTTTACGGGCTTCGAAGCAGCCAGCAATCGCTTGCTCTAAGGTGAGATGGTTGCGAGTTGATCGAGCTTTCACTCTCTGGACGATTGGGTCTTCGCCATCGCGTAGCGTCTGACGTGCCTCTCGTGCGCGGCGCCTAGCATCGGCTATCGCCACATCTGGCCATGGTCCCAGACCCATTTCGCGGCGTCGGCCACTCACGGTCAGACGCAGCACCCACTTCCCGCAGGTCTTGTTCCGTTTGACAAGCCAAAGGCCTTGACCATCGGAGTGCTTGCCAGCGCCGAGCGACCTGGCTTTCAGTTCACTGAGAGCGTTGTAGTTCATGCGATCAACCTCCGCGTCGAACTTCGCGGTCCCCCTTTTGGTCCCCCTTCGTGCATGCGAAGAAGAGTCACACTATGTGAACCTTTGGTCAAGTGAAACGAGGTAACTATAAGAAAAAAAGGGAAATGTTCTTGTATGGGACGCGGTGAGAAATGCAGGAGATGCATCTCGACCGCACCAAGTTCTTCTGTGAAATGCACAACGATAGGCTTAAGTTCGCGCAATTTAAGAGAATTTTGCTTCCTGCCTTTCTTGCTTCGTTGACTGTAAGCGTAGTTTCACGCATTTTATTACGCATAATTTACGCACGGTGCGTAATCCATGGCGACGATACGAAAGCTCAAATCGGGATACAGGGCCGAGATTGCACGCAAGGGGGTGCGAAAATCCAAGGTGTGGCCGACTCGCCAGGCCGCGAAAGACTGGGCTGCGCGCGTTGAATTTGAGGTACTGAACGGCGAACGGATCGCGGCCAAGCTCCGCTTGGGTGAAGTGTTCGACCGGTACGCTCGGGAAGTCTCACCCAGGAAACGCGGCGCCCGATGGGAGACAATCCGGCTTGAAAAGCTGGGCCGCGACAAGATTGCCGACATCCAGCTTGAAGACTTGGTGGCCAGGGACTTTGCCGATTGGCGGGACCGCAGGCTGAGGGACGTTGCCCCGGCAAGTGTCATTCGCGAAATGCAGTTGATGTCGTCGGTCATGAACACCGCTCGAAGGGAATGGGGTTTGGTGGCACAGAACCCCCTCATCGATGTCAGCAAGCCGAAAAAACCGCCGCCAAGGGACAGATTGCCGACGGCTGACGAAATCGAGCGTTTGAGACATTGCGCCGGTGAGGATCTGAACAAGGCGACGGCTCGGGCATTCCATGCGTTTCTGTTTGCCATGCAGACGGGCATGCGGGCTGGGGAGATTGCCGGGCTCGTCTGGGACCGGGTTGATTTGGACAAACGGGTCGCGCGTCTGGTTCACACCAAAAACGGACGCCCCCGGTCTGTGCCTTTGTCTTCCGAGGCCATTCGGCTTTTGAAAGCACTGCCGGAACTGGAGCCGGTGTTTGGACTGTCGAGTCGTCAGCTTGATGTGTTGTTCCGGAAATCACGGGACAAGGCGATGATCGAGGACCTGACATTTCACGACAGCCGCCACAAGGCCATCACTGATTTGGCCAGGAAACTAGATGTATTGCCGTTGGCGCGAATGGTCGGCCACACGGATTTGAACATGTTGATCAAGGTCTACTACAACGAAAGCGCAGAAGATCTGGCGCGGCTTCTGGATTAGAGCCGCACCATTCTGGTTTGTCCAAAGGTTTTGCATTCAACCTTGCCCGCGGAAATCCAGCGGTTCACGGTTGCCACCGACCGGTCCACATGTTCGGCGTAGTCGTTGATTGTGAGCCATTTGGGGTCCGGTTGGATACGTGCGGCGCGAACCTCGTCCTTTAGTGCGCGGAGTTCCAGTACGAGAACGAGGAGGGCCTCCGCGTCCACCGCGATCAGCTGTGCCATCACATCACTCCTTTCCTGCCAAGTGGGTAGGGCGTTCAACTTCAGTAAGAGCTCCTCCAATTCATCCTCAACGGCATCGCCGTCGTGCTTGTGGTGAGCCGTCCTTAGCCGCTCGAGATTCCGCGGTGGTGTTTGTGCTCGTTGGGGTGCTTGACTTGTGGAGATTGATTTCCTTTGCTTGGACATTGTTGACGGTTCCCACGGTTTGGCCGCCTGTGAACATTGTGACGCGCTTGCCACACGCTCATGGCTCTTTGCGTCCTGGCGGTGCGTTTGGGCCTCGCCGCGCCTTGGCAAAGCCGCGATCGGTTGCCATGAACCGCGCCAGCATCGGAGCGACGAGCCGGGCGGGCTTCAGGTCTTGACCAGTCTGCTGACCCAGGATTTCGGCATAAGCGATGAGATCCCGGTGCAAGCCAGCGGGCAGCTCGACGGTGAGCTTCACGGGTTTGTCGTCGGGGATGGGGCCGAGCTTCAGCCTGGTCATTGCACTTCTCCCAGCGGTTCGAGGATCAGATCGCGGGTGACCATGACACGGACGGGGAAGCCCGGACGGACGGTCAGGGTTGGGGGCAGGGCGATTTGTTGACGGACAATTTCGTCCCCGGTGCGGCCGATCGTATCCCGGGCGGCGTCCCGGATTGCGCCGGCAACGTCATCTTCGTTTTCGGCGCCACTTTCGAGACCGAGGTTCAGGAGTGTCGCAAGACCCGCCGCGAGGAAGACACGGCCCCAGCGATGATTGACCCGATCGCGCAGCCCGGCGGTTCCCGCGCCATCGGTGCCGGGCTCCCGCGCGAGGAGGATCGAGCGGCCATCGGGCAGGATGAGACGAGTCCAGACCAGCAGGAGGCGGTTCTGGCCGACCGCGATGCGGCTGTCATAGTCGCCAAGGAGGCGCGCGCCTTGCGGGATCAGTAGGTAGCGCCCCGACGGGCTGTCATAGACATTTGATGTAACCTGTGCCGTGATCCGGCCGGGGAGGTCGGACCGGAGACCAGTGATCAGGGCGGCCGGGATCACGGTGCCAGCTTGAAGGATGTAGGGGCTTGGCGGGGCGGTCAGTCTTGCGGCGCTGACGGTCTCTGTATCCGCGGCGCGATTGAGGAAGGCTTCCTGGCTGGCGGCAGCATCGGACGCGCGCCGACCTGTCTCCTGCGCCGGAAACGACGGCCTGTTTTGGAGTGCGCCGGGCGCGGGCAATGCGGCTCCATCGCGCGGCGTGGTCTGGGCCTCGGCAAAAAGCGCGCTGACACGCGCGGCTTCGATTTCCTGCAATCGCCGCTGTTCTTCCGGATCGGCCGCGGGCAGGGCGGGGCCGGAGACAGGCGGCGCGGGGACCGGCAAACCACGCTCCCGGGCGCTGAGGATCGGACGACCCAGCTCGCCGGGCAATGGCGGACCGAGACGGGGAATGTCGCCATAGTCCCGCGGCAGTTGCGACAATCCGTCGGCGGTCTGGATATGGTCGGTCGAGAAGAGCTCGGTGGTGGTCTCCGCCCTGCGGTTGTCCTGCAGCGCGACGATGAGGATCGCGCCAAGACCCAGCCCAACCAGGATGGCAGCACCTGTGATGGCCCGGCGCGACAGGCGCATGACCCGCGGCGGATCGGGACGCAGGCGCAAATCTCGCGCAATCTCCTGTTCCGTTCGCGGGCGTTCGGCCTCGGTGTGCGGATCGTCACCCGGACGGGTCATCGGTCATCTTCCTCTCCGGCGTGAGGCGCTGCGCGTTTGCGCTGAGCACCATCCGTGCGGACAATCCGAACCACCTGCTGCCTGCGCGCGCCAAGCCGGAGTTCGGCCGCGCCAAAGAGGTGGTCGACAATCAGGACATTGCCGCGGATGCGGGTGTTGACGATCTGAGCTTTCCCCTCCGGGGTGATGACAAAGAGCGGTGGTATCTCGCCCTGAGCAATCCCCGGCGGGAAGACCACATAGACGCGGCGGCCATCGTCGAAGACGGACTTGGGCCGCCAGGGCGGGTACTTGCCCTTCAGGGTGTAGCGATAATGGCGTTGCGCCAGTGGTGGAAGGGCCGGGCGGCGAACGATCGGTGTCGGGAGTGTCGTAGTTCTCTCCGGATAGGCCCAGGCAATGGCGGGCATCCAGGTCTCGTCGCTGGCGCGGAGTTCGAGATGGTAGGTCCGCCGGTGGGTGTTCACCACCAGGTTGGTGGTGATGTCGGGGCGCGTGGGTTTGATCAGGATGTGAACGCGGGTCGTGCGTCCGGCACCGCTGGTCGTGTCGCCGATGATCCAGCGGGCAGTGTCGCCCGCGGCGAGGGGTCCGGGCCCGGTCAGACGTTCGCCGGGCTCCAGCGCGATATTGGTGATCTTTCCGGGCGTCGCATAGATCTGATACAGCGCGCCTTCGCTCCAGGGAAAGATCTGCAGGGCGTTGAAATAGCCCGCGCGGCGCGGCTCGATCCGGGCCGCGGCATTCGCAGCGAGGATGCGGGCCTTTGGTGTTGAAGCCTTCGGATTGCCGCCGCGTGAGGGGGTCCAGGCGGGGGGTATGTGCGGCGGGCGGGAGGTCTCTTCGACAGGGGGCGACGGCGGTGGTGCCAGCGCCGGGACCTCATCGTCATAAGCGATCCCGGGCGGGCGCGGGTGGGTACAGGCGATGAGCGTGGTGGCTGCGATAAGAAACACGGGGATTGAGTGGATGGGCTGTCTCACAAGGCGCTCTCCTTCGACCAGTTGATGGCATGGACAAAGATCCCGAGCGGGTTGGCGCGCAGCTGCTCGGCATCGCGCGGCGGCTGGATCGTCACGGTCAGGATCGCGGTCCAGCGTTCGGTGGCGGCCAGTTGGCCGGTCTCGTAGCGGCGCTCGGTCCAGGCGACGCGGAAACTCTCCCCGGAGGCGCGGATGACGCTGGAGACCTCCACCGAGACCTGGCTGTCGCCGACTCGGGCAAAGGGGTCGTTGATCCGGGCGTGATCGTTCAACGCGAGGGCGCCGCGGTCGGTGGCGAAGTCATAAGCGCGCAGCCAGTTCTTGCGCAGCACGATCGGGTCGGCGGGGACCTGGCGGACATTCTCGATGAAGCGGGCGAGATGCCAGGCGATCTGCGGATCGCTTGGGCTGTAGTCGGCCATGGCAGGCGCCACGGCTTGCGCGGCGCCAAGAGCGTCGACCTCGACCACGTAAGGCACCACGCTGCCGCGGGTCGAATGCCAGATCAGTGCCACGCCGAGGCCGGCCGCAAGTATCAGGCAGCCAAAGGCCATCAGCCGCCAGTTGCGGGCCTGCACGCGGGCCGCGCCGATGCGGTCATCCCAGACCTGCGCGGCCTTCTGATATGGCGTGACCGGTTCCGGGGTTGTTGCGTATCGCACGCTGGGGCGTCGGAACATCAGGACGACCTCCCGAACAGGTGGATGGTTGTGCCGCTGCCGCCGTGATCGCCGGAGCGGATCACATGGGCCGCGGTGCTGATGCCGTGACGCAGGGATTGCTGCTGCTTCATCCGCCGCGCCCAGGCGGGCGGGCCGTCATTGGCAGGGGCGGGAGGATGTGCACCCGCAAACGCGCCGCCGGTGGCGGCATAAGCGGCCCGGGATCCGGATCGGGCGCTTTCGGATAGGCGCCGGCGCAGCGGGCTCATTGCCGTCATGGCCCCGGCGCGACCAACGGAGATGATACCGCCTGCAGCCTTGCCGGCCATCGTCGTGCGGGAACCGGCCCCAAGCTGGTAGGCGGTACGTGCGCCGCCCGCAACGGCAGCGGAACCACGGGCCGCAGCGCCTGTTGCACCCAGGGCCATGCGTCCGGCTGCCGCGCCGCCCAGCACAACACCGCCTGCTGCCACGCCCGCGCCGACGGCACTTCCCGCGCCAAGCTGGGGTCCACCGGCAACAATGCCATTGGCAATGCCGGGGCCAAAGATGCCAAGCGCAAGAAGCGACAGCGCGCCGAGCACCACCGCCATGGCATCTTCGATGGTCGGCTCACCCGTAAAGCCGGTGGTGAACTCATCAAAGATGGTGGAGCCGATGCCGACGATCACCGCAAGGACCAGCACCTTGATGCCGGAGGAGATCACCAGGCCCAAAACCCGTTCGGCCATGAAAGCGGTCTTGTTGAAGAGGCCGAAGGGCACAAGGATGAAGCCGGCCAGCGTGGCGAGCTTGAACTCGATGAGGGTGACAAACAGCTGGATGGCAAGGATGAAGAAAGACAGCAGCAGCACCAGCCAGGCAAAGAACAGGATGCCGATCTGGATGATGTTCTCGAAAAACGCGACAAAGCCGGTCAGATCGGCAATGGAGGCCAGGATCGGCTGTCCCGCTTCCAGCCCCACCTGGGCGATGCGGCCCGGTTGCAGCAGCTCACCTGATGACAGCGACCCGCCCGAAGCGATCAGGCCAAGCCCGGCAAAACTGTCGAAGACGATGCGGGCCAGCGCGTTCCAGTTGCCGATAATATAGGCAAAGACGCCCACAAACAGGGTCTTCTTGATGAGGCGCGCGATGATGTCGTCATCGGCGCCCCAAGCCCAGAACAGGGCGGCCAGCGTGATGTCGATGACAATCAGCGTGGTGGCGAGAAACGCGACATCGCCGCCGAGCAGACCAAAGCCGGACTCGATGTAGGTGGCGAAGACCTCGAGAAAACGGTCGATGACACTGACGCCGCCCATGAGCTCACTCCGTCCCATCCGGATCGGATGGCAATTGGAGGAAGTGGCGCCGGACCTCTGCCCAGGCGGCGCGGCATGCCGCGTCGGACGCATAATCCTCGGCGGCAGTGTCACGGCAGCGGGCAAGTGTGGCGCGGAGCGGGTCGTCCGAGAAGACTGGCCGGGCCTTGTCGGGAAGGACATTGCGGCTCAGCTCGATCATGGCGGCAAGGATGGCCAACCCACCCAACCCAAGGGCGACGATCCGCAGGATTCGGGGCGCGGTGATCTGCATTGCCTCAGTTCCCGAACAGGCGGACGGTGCCGGGCGTGTAGCCCGCTCCGTAATCGAGAAAGCGCGCGAGATTCTCCCGGCCCTGCGCCTCGGCGGAGGCGGCCCGCGCGGCTTCAAGCGCCACGGCACGGTTTTGCGCTGCGATGACGGCGGTGAGATCGGCCAGCTGCGCCGATTGCAATGCGAGCAATTGGTTGCCGGCCTGTGCGGCCTGCAACGCGCCAACCGCATCCTGGCTCTGGCGCACCAGTGTATCCATCTGGCTGCGCGCGTCTTCGATATTGCCAACTACCCCCGCCTGTACCCGCAGCGCGTCCTTGAAGCTCGCAACAGAGGTCTCCCAGCGGGAGCGGGCGCCGGCCAGGCTTGCGTCGAAGGTGCCGCGCGAGGCGGCGGTGCCGTAGTCTTCGGCAAACGCGGTCTCGATGGCAGCAACATCGAAGGCAAGGCTCTCGGCATCCGACAGAAGCTTCTGGGTCTCGCCAACCGCGCCCTGCAGGCGGGCCAGCGAGGACTGCGGCAGGCGGGCGAGGTTCTGGGCCTGGTTCACCAGCATCCGTGCTTCGTTCTGCAGCTGCGCGATCTGGTTGTTGATCTGCTCGAGCGCCCGGGCGGCAGAGAGAATGCTCTCGGCGTGGTTTTGCGGGTCATAGACGATGCGCCCACCACCGCCGCCAAAGAAGAAGGCTTGCGCCGGTGTGGTCAGGACGGGCGTCAACGCGAGGGCGCTTGCAAGCAGGGCGGCGGTGAATGTCAGGGATGGGGCTTGGCGGTCAGGAGTGCGGTGCATCATCTGTTTCCTTTGAGTCGGGGTCGGTGGTGGATGGACGGGGGGTTGCCGCTTCAGGTCCGAGCAGCTCGGTGGCCCAGTCGAGGCCACGATGACGCAGCCAGGCGGCGGCGAAGCCGTCGCGTCCGTGATCGGCGAGGATCGCGCTGATGGCGGCCTGGTCGGTCTTCGAAGAGGTCGCGGTGAACGCAAGCGTCACCTCGCCGAGGCCAAGCGCAAAAAGCCGGTTGCCGCGCCGGGACTGGCAATAATAATCGCGCTTCGGCATCGCATGGGCGACGATCCCGATCTGCCGCTCATTCAGGCCAAAGCGGTGGTAGGTCTCGGCGATCTGCGGCTCGAAGGCCCGTTCGTTGGGCAGGAAGATCCGGGTCGGGCAGCTTTCGATGAGTGCGGGGGCAATGGGGGAGGTGTCAATATCGGCCAGCGATTGGGTGGCGAAGACAACACAGGCGTTTTTCTTTCGCAGCGTCTTCAGCCAGTCGCGGAGTTGGCCACCGAAGCTTGCATCATCAAGCGCAAGCCAGCCCTCGTCGATCAGGATCATCGTCGGCCGCCCGTCAAGCCGGGCCTCGATCCGGTGGAAGAGATAGGCCAGCACGGCGGGCGCGGCGGCAGAACCGATCAACCCTTCGGTCTCAAAGGCCAGCACATCCGCCTCTCCAAGCCGCTCGGTCTCGGCATCGAGCAGCCGCCCGAACGGCCCGCCGAGGCAGAAGGGCGCAAGGGCGCGCTTGAGTTCCGTTGATTGCAGCAGCACCGACAGGCCCGTCAGCGTGCGCTCGGCCACCGGAGCGGAAGCCAGCGAGGTGAGCGCCGACCAGAGGTGATCGCGCGCAACCGGATCGACAGTCACACCTTCCCGGGACAGAAGCCCGGCCAGCCAATCCTGCGCCCAGGCCCGCTCCGCGGGGGCATTGATGCGGGCCAGCGGTTGCAGCTGAACGGCGGGGTCGTCTTCGGACAGGGCATCACCGAGATTCTCCCAGTCCCCATCCATGGCCGGCGTTGCACAGCGGATCGAGCCGCCGAAGTCGAATGCGAAGACCTGGGACCCCTTATAGCGGCGGAATTGCAGCGCCATCAGGGCCAGCAAGACGGACTTGCCCGCACCTGTCGGGCCAACGATCAGGGTGTGCCCGACATCGCCGATATGGGTGGAAAAGCGGAACGGCGTTGCGCCTACGGTCTCGGCAAAAAACAGCGGTGGGCCGTCGAGATGATCATTGCGCTCTGGTCCCGCCCAGACCGCGGAGGCGGGTATCATGTGGGCCAGGTTCAGGGTTGAGATCGGCGGTTGCCGGATATTTGCATAGAGATGTCCGGGCACCGCGCCGAGCCAGGCCTCAAGCGCGTTCAGCGTCTCGGTGATGCAGGTGAAGTCGCGGCCCTGGATGATCTTCTCGACCGACCTGAGCCTCGCGTCGGCGACACGTGGATCTTCGTCCCAGACCGTAATCGTGGCGGTGACATAAGCGGCGCCGGCAACATCCGCACCAAGGTCCTGCAAGGCCTCGTCGGCATCCGCCGCCTTGTTGGCGGCGTCGCTGTCCAGAAGCGTCGAGGCTTCGTTGGTCATCACCTCTTTCAGGATCGCAGCGACGGATTTGCGTTTGGCAAACCACTGGCGGCGGATGCGGGTGAAGAGACGCGCGGCATCGGTCTTGTCGAGGCAGATCGCACGGGTGCACCAGCGATATGGGAAGGCCTGACCATTGAGCTCATCGAGCAGCCCCGGCCAGGTCGCGCCTGGAAAGCCGATAAGGGTCAGCGTCTTCAGGTATGCGAATCCGAGGCGTGGGGAGAGACCGCCCGCAAGCGGTTCGTCGGCCAGCACCGCGTCGAGAAACATCGGCACCTCCGGCACGTGGACGTGCTGAGCCCGCGTTGAAACGGTGGAATGCAGGTAAGTGAGTGTGTCCGCGTCGGAGAGCCAGATGGCCTCTGGCATGAAGCCGTCGAGGAGATCAAGCAGCCGGTTGGTGCGACTGGTGAATGCCGACACAAGTTCATGCGGGTCGCCCCCCTTGTCGGGTGCGTTCTCAAAGAGCCAGCGGCTCGCGCGGCTGGCCTCGTCCGCCGGCGGCATCCAGACAAGGGTCAGATAATACCGGCTTTCGAAATGTGTGTCGTTCGCCGGGGGATCGATCCACCGGAGCGATCCCTGATCCGGCTCACCCTCGAACTGTGCCCGCCGTTCCGCATCGACCAGCGCGGACACGGGATCGGGGAAGTCGGAAGCCGGATAGTCCCGCGCCGGGATCCGCTGCGCTTCCACAAACACCGCCCAGCCGGAGCCAAGGCGGCGCAGCGCGCTGTTGAGCCGGGCCGATGTGGCAACCAGCTCAGTGGGTGTTGCGGAGTCCAGATCGGGACCCCGGATCTGCGCCGTGCGCTGCAGGCTGCCATCCTTGTTCAGGAGGATACCCGGCGCCACCAGCGCCGCCCAGGGCAGAAAGTCTGCCAGAAGCGCGGGCTTGGTGCGGTATTCGGCGAGGCGCATCATCACCTCACACCCCAAACCACGACGGATAGCGCAGATGCCGCCGCGCCACTTCGGCGATCTGTGCATCGCGCTTCGCAGCCCAGACCGCGAGGAGATGGCCGGCACACCAGAGGAGAAGACCAACCAGCCACAATCGCAGGCCAAGGCCGATGGCAGCGGCAAGTGTGCCGTTGGTGATGGCAATGGCGCGTGGCGCCCCGGCAAGCAGGATCGGCTCGGTCAAAGCGCGGTGCACCGGTGCCACAAATCCGGGAATGTCAGCCGGGCTGTCCATCAGAAGAGCGCCCCGCCGCCGAAGGAGAAAAACGAAAGGAAAAAGCTCGAGGCGGCAAAGGCGATGGACAGCCCGAACACGATCTGCACCAGACGCCGGAAGCCGCCGGAGCTATCACCAAAGGCCAGCGTCAGGCCGGTGAGGATGATGATGATCACCGCAACGATCTTGGCGACCGGGCCTTCGATCGACTCGAGGATCGACTGCAGCGGCGCCTCCCACGGCATGCCGGACCCGGCGGCAAGGGCAGGGTCGGCGACGATGAGCATGGTGACGGCTAACGCGGAGGCACAGAACAGCCAGTGGGAGGGGAGGGGAAACATCACGGATGGTCTCCCTGAGAACGGGGCAGAAGCTGGTCCAGGTGATACTCCCCCGAGGAGGCCAGGCCGCCGACCCGCGCAAGCTCGGAGAGATGGCGGTCAGGACCACGCCCCGACAACACGGCGATCAGGTCGATGGTCTCGGCAATCAGTACGCGCGGAACGGTGACAACAGCTTCCTGGATCAGTTGCTCGAGGCGGCGCAGCGCGCCCAGGGCGGAGCCGGCATGGATCGTACCGATCCCGCCGGGATGGCCGGTGCCCCAGGCCTTGATCAGATCCAGCGCCTCGGGCCCGCGCACCTCGCCGATGGGAATACGGTCCGGACGCAGCCGCAGCGCGGAGCGCACGAGATCGGAGAGCGTGGCGACGCCGTCTTTGGTGCGCAGCGCCACCAGGTTCGGCGTCAGGCATTGCAACTCGCGGGTGTCCTCGATCAGCACCACGCGGTCGGAACTCTTGGCGACCTCGGCCAGAAGCGCATTGGTCAGGGTGGTCTTGCCGGTCGAGGTGCCGCCTGCGACAAGGATGTTGGCGCGGCCGGCGACAGCCTTGTGCAGGGCGTCCGCCGCCTGCGCGTCCATGATCCCGGCGGCGACATAATCCTCGAGGGAGAACACGGCAACGGCCGGTTTGCGGATGGCAAAGGCTGGAGCGGCCACAACCGGCGGCAGCAGCCCCTCAAACCGCTCGCCGGTCCCGGGCAGTTCCGCCGAGACCCGCGGCGCCGCGGCATGGACCTCGGCGCCGACATGATGGGCGACAAGCCGGATGATCCGCTCGCCATCGGCGGGGGCAAGACAGGCACCGGTATTGGAGAGGCCTTCGGCAAGCCGATCAATCCAGAGTTGGCCGTCGGGGTTGAGCATCACTTCGATGATGCCCGGATCTGCAAGCCAGGCGGCGATATCCGCACCAAGCGCCGTGCGCAGCATCCTTGCACCGCGTGATAAAGCGTTCGGTCTGAGATTGATGACGGTCATGACAAGCCCCGCATTGAGGTACGGAACCCATCAAGAAGACCGGTATTGGGCTATGGGCAACAGCTGTGACGGCGTAGTAGCGCAGGGGCGTAGAAAGACAGGGAAGCTGCGGTTTGAAACAGGTGGCTGAGGCAGCGATGTGGTCTTTGTCGGCGGGGTGGCTCAGCCAGGATCTTCATTGCCGTTTTAGTGTTGCGGTGCGGCTTTCTTGGAGTAGACAGGCGCAACCTCCGATGCGGGGTCATCAGTAATCCCCTGGTAACCGTTTTCGCCGATAAGGTTGAGCATGTCTGTTTGGAAAGGTGTCATCTGCCCTGATCCGGAACTCCCCGACAAGCGGCAGGGGTGGGTGAAAGCCGGGACAAAGATCGATGCATTGGAAATGGTCCTGCAACCAGGAGCGATAGTGTTCCCGTCTTCTTGCCTGTGGCCTGGGCATCCGGACCAGGTTGTGAGTTGGTCGAACTCATGTCTTCTACTTGTGAGTTGCTATTCGTCCGCTCCCAGAGCCTTTTTCTGACAATCGGACTTTCATGTGCGCGCAGCTCAGCGCAGAAAAGCAGAGTTTGCAAACTCTGAGCCGTTTCTTGGGAGCCGACATTCGTTTGGCGACTTGTATCTGCTGGTCGAGCCCTTACCCGCCTTTCCCGATCTATTTGGCCGATGCGTTTGCATTCGTCAGGTTTGGGGTGGTTGCAAACCTTCGAGTTTGGTTGGCGAACTCACTGGACGCGGGACACAGCCGCCGTTTGCCGACGCGGCTACTGCTCGCGCAGCAATCCTTCGCAACTGCGGCAAACCGATTGCTGCGACGAGGCTTGTTTGCGACGGAGCGGTCATTGAAATTTGTCAGAGGCACCATGTCCAAGCTGGCTAACCCCTAAGTTACACTGGTCTTGGAAGGAAACGGGGCGGCGTGCTCCTTTTGAAAGCAGAACGATAACGATCGGGTTTCGGGGCAAGCAAGGGTCAGTATTTCAAAGTGACGCGACGCTACCACGCTCAACGATTGCACCTTCTACGACCTCCCGCCGCGGTTCCACTTTGCTTGACTCAATTTGCTCGATGATAAGATCGGTTGCGACGCGGGCAAGCCTCCGAAACGGTAGCCGGTAGGTCGTGAGGTTAAAGCTGGGCATCGCGGCCTCCGGGATGTCATCAAATCCGATCACCGACACGTCTTCGGGTATTCTTAGTCCCAGACGGAAACGGAGGGTGTCCATCACAGCCAACGCCATCTGGTCACCTGCGACAAACACCGCGCTCGGGCGATTGTCGGCGGGAACGCCCATCAGGGCGCTGGCCGCCTCGGCTGCGATTGTGGGATCATAAGCGCCAACCCCACGGCTGCAGAGAGTCAGCCCCGCGGCATGCACGCCGTCAAGAAACCCCTGCTCGCGGTCCTGGCTCGTCGATGTGTCTTCACGACCCACAATGATGGAAAGCCGCTGGTGGCCGCGCTCAACGAAATGCTCTGCAATCGCGCGGGCGCCGCCATAGTCATCCGTTGTGATCGACGTGACCGACCTGTCCGTCTGATGCCGGTTGAACAGAAGCACAGGAATTCTGGCCCGCTGGCATTCTTCGGCAAAATGCGAGGATATATTGATGGCCGAAATGACCAGTCCGTCTACCCGGTGTTCGAGAATCGTCTGTATTAGTGGACCTGGATCGGCAATGTCCTCCGGTGCGAGAAACACCATGATCTGGTAGCCCTTCTCTGCAAGATTTTTGCCAAGCCATGTGATGAGCGATCCCGAATAATCCTGGTGACGATTTTTCTCCAAAATGACAATGCCGATGATCCGGCTCTGACCGGTGCTGAGCGACCGGGCAAAGGCGTGGGGGCGATAGCCGAGCGTCTGCGCCGCATCCATGACCCGTGCACGCATGTCTGGCGAAACTACGCCACCGCGCCGAAAAACCCGGCTAACTGTACTTTGAGACACACCCGCGAGGCGCGCCACATCATGCGAAGTCGCGCTTTGTGACCCCGTCCCCTCGTTCATGAACAGCTCGTCTTCAACGTTGATCAAGATCCTGTTCCTCGCATCAATCCCAAATCTGGAGTCAGATAATCAAATATTGACTACGTAGTCTAGCTCAAATACAAAGTGCATATGACTACGCAGTCATAGCGTGTAATTCCTTCGTGGGGAAGAGCAGATTGGCCGAGATTCAACTTCGCAACGTCGGAAAGCGGTGGGGTTCGTTTGTTGGGGTAGACAATTTCGACCTGACGATTTCCAACAAAGAGTTTCTGGTTCTTCTCGGCCCCTCAGGCTGCGGCAAAACGACGACCATGCGCATGATCGCCGGTCTCGAAGACGCCAGCGAGGGCGACATTCTGATCGACGGCACCCGTGTCAACGACATGGAACCCAAGGATCGCGACGTCGCGATGGTGTTCCAGTCTTACGCGCTTTACCCGAACATGAACGTCTATGAGAACATTCGGTTCCCGTTGAAGGTCCGCGGCATCGACCCCGCCACTCACGACGAAAAAGTACGCCGCGCATCCGCAATGGTCGAACTGGACGATTTCTTGCACCGCAAGCCTGCAGAATTGTCGGGCGGTCAGCGCCAGCGTGTCGCGCTGGCGCGTGCCATTGTGAGGGAACCGAATGTATTTCTCATGGATGAGCCGCTGTCGAACCTGGACGCCAAACTCAGGGTGTCAACGCGGGCCCAGATCAAGAACCTCAGCCATGAACTGGCAGTGACCACCATCTATGTGACGCATGACCAGATCGAGGCGATGACGCAGGCCGATCGCGTGGTCGTCATGAAACAGGGCGTGGTGCAGCAGGTCGGCAGCCCGACCGAAATCTACGACACACCGGCCAACACCTTTGTCGCCAGCTTTATCGGCAACCCGGCGATGAACCTTATGGAAGGTGAGGTCCGGGGCGGCATATTCCGTGCGCAAAACACAGAGGTGTCGGGGCTGAATGCGCCGGACGGGCCGATCACGCTGGGACTTCGTGCCGAGGATGCCAATGTTGTGGATAGCGGCGGCGAGATCAACGCACCTATTTACACGCAGGAATTGCTGGGCGACGCCACCATGATTTCGGTTCGGATCGGCGGCGCGCTGGTCTCGGTGAAAGCCGACAAAACTTACGGGGCCGAAATCGACGATCAGGTCTCGATTCATATCCATACCGATCACTGCCATCTGTTTGATGCGAAAACCGGGGCTCGCCTGGAGGGCTGAGAACCGCAAACGATACCCGTTGGGACGGGGTAATCTGGGTGCAGACTTCGAAGATGCACCATCCATCTAGGGAGGAATATTGATGTTTCTGAAGAAAATTGCATTGGCCGGCTCGGTAGCCGCCTTTGTCGCAAGCACGGGATATGCCTGCGAAATCGGCGCACGTGTCAACATTGTTGGCAATGAATTCGCCGCCATTCAGGCCGTTGCCGCTGGCACGAAAGAATGCACCGGTGCATCGGTGGAATCCAATCTGACATCCGAGCACCAAACCATCAACGTGGCTGGTCTGTCGGGCAATCCGTCGGAATATACGACGGCCATCATCGCCAACGCCTCGATCGCGGCGCTGATGAACGTAGACGTCATTCGCCCGCTCAATGATCTGGTTGAACAACATGGTCAGGATCTGCAGCCGGGACAGCTGATCAAAATCGGTGATGATATCATGGCGGTGGCCTTCATGGCCAATGCACAGCATCTGATGTATCGCAAGGATGTTCTGGAACAGGCCGGCGTCGATGTGCCACGCACCTATGAAGAGCTGCTCGAGGTGGCCGAAGCAATTCGCGAGCAGGGCATCATGCAAAACCCGGTTGGTGGCGCCTACGCGGCGGGTTGGAACCTGGCGCAGGAATTCAACAACATGTTCCTTGGCTACGGCGGCACCCACTTCAAGCCCGGGACGGCTGAGCCGAACGTCAATACCGAGGCCGGCGTCAAAGCTCTCAACATGATGAAGGCGTTGTCGGAATACATGAACCCCGACTTCCTGACCCACGATTCCAACGCCACCAATGCCGAATACCGGGCAGGAAATGTGGCGATCATGAACATGTGGGGATCGCGCGCGTCGCAGCAAACCTCGACCGAAGGGGTCCTGCAGGAAGTGATCGACGGTCACGCAATTGCGGCTCCGCTGACAGTCGGCGGCGGCTCGGTCCCTGCATCGACACTGTGGTGGGATGGCTGGACCGTCGGCAAGAACATTTCGGATGAAGAGGCCGAGGCCACATTCATCGCCATGAAACACGGTATCCGGCCGGACATGCTGAATGATGAGACTACACCGCTGGCGGTCTGGCTGATCGAAGGTTACGAGCCCGGCGCAGATGCCGAGGGCGTATTCGCTGCGGCCAAAATGGGAACACCGCCTTATCCGATGCTGCCTTACATGGGCCTTTTGCACACGGCGCTCGGCAACGAACTTGCGGACTTTATGCAAGGCAAGGAAAGCGCCGAAAAGGCACTGGCCGATGTCGAGGCAGCATATCGGGCCGCCGCAACCGAGCAAGGATACCTTGAATAAGGTGCCTCTGTGCGGGCGCCGATGAAAGTCGCCCGCACAAACAATCTCACGCGAGGATTGCGACATGCGACATAAGACGTTCCTCTGGTTCTTCCTGCCCACAGGTCTTGCGATGCTGCTGTTCATCGCGATGCCGATAGCCTCGGTGGTGACTCAATCGATTTTCGCGCCCCACCCGGCCGTTCTGTTGGAAGTCGAAAACTGCACCCCCCTTATCGGATGCACGACAGAGACCAAGATTGACCAACAGGCGACGGCCGCCCTTCGCGCCGAGAAACCATTGGGGCGGTTTGTGGGGTTGGACATTTACTTTGACCGCGGCCATCTGGCAATACAGGAATTTGGTCAAATCTGGGGCTCAAACGACACATGGGGCGGCTTTTTTTCGGAGCTTGGGAATCTACCCTTTTACCGGGCAATGGCGTTCACGCTGACCTTCACGTTTATTGTGACTCCACTCACCATCGTTTTGGGTTTGGTAATTGCGCTAGCGGTCAACTCCCTGCACCGACACCTCAAGGGATTGATGATCTTCTTCTCGCTTTTGCCGATGATCGTGACTCCGCTGATCGGTTCGCTCATCCTGTTTTGGATGATTGACAGTCGCGGCATCATCGGCAACGCCCTTGTATACTTGGCCGGGGATCCGGATTTCAGCCTGAAGGCCTCAACTGGGCTGATGTGGGTGGCGCTGATGGTTTATGGTGTTTGGCACGCCGCCCCGTTTGCCTTTGTCGTGTTCTATGCCGGGCTGCAAACCTTGCCGCAAGATCAGATCGAGGCCGCCCAGATCGACGGGGCTACGCGCTGGCAACAGGTCAAGTTTGTGGTTGTTCCCCATCTCATGCCACTGGTCACATTTGTTGCGCTGATCCAGCTGATGGACAATTTCAAGGTGTTTGAACCGATAATCGGGTTCAGCGCACAGGCACATGCACAATCGCTCAGCACGTTCATCTTCTACGATCTCGGCGGCGAGACCCGGCAGCTTTCTTCCGCAGCCGCAACTTCCGTGATGACAATTATCGGAGTCGCCATTCTTTTGTCGCCTGTGCTTGTTCGCACCTGGCGCGACTTCAAAGGAGCAAGATAACATGGCCAGCCGCGCACAAAGAATGCCCAAAGGTCTTCGGATCGCCTCGTCCCTTTTCGTGCTCTTTTGGTTTGTCTTGGCCGCTTTTCCGTTCTTCTGGACGGTATGGGGATCGTTCAAGGTGGAACTGGATTTCTTCTCGATTGCCGACTGGACCAATGCCATCACCGGCGCACGGACCGAAGCGGTCTATGGCTCTCCATTCACCACCACCGGGTACGAGGGCGCCTGGGTTCAGGAAGAGTTCTGGCGCAATGTCCTGAATACCGGATTTGTGTGTTTCTTTGTGGTCACCATCTCTCTTACCATCGGTACGCTCGGAGGGTACGCCCTGTCGCGGTCGACCTATAATTACACGTTCTGGCTGCTGATCACGGCATTGATTTTCCGCGCCATGCCACCGATCACCTTGGTCTCAGGCTATCTGCTGCCGTTCTTTGAATGGAACATCTGGGGCATCCTGCCGACCACGATCATCGTACTGGTGGCGATCAACCAGCCGTTCACGCTCTGGATGCTTCATTCCTTCTTCAAAAACATCCCGAGCGAACTGGACGAAAGCGCCAAGGTCGACGGCTGCACCCAGTTCCAGGCGTTCCGGTGGGTGATCATTCCGGTGATGTGGCCGGGGGTGATCACCACCGGTTTGTTTTCCTTCCTGCTAGCCTATAACGATTTTGCCGTCGGCGCGATGCTTCTATCTGAAAGCAACCGCACGATGGTGCCTGCCATCGCGGCGTTCCTCGGCACCACGCAAACCGAAGGCAACGTTATGTTCGCCGTGGCGGCGGTTGCCTCGGCCACCGTGCCGCTGTTCATTCTGGTGATGTTCTTCCAGCGCCAGATCGTCGGCGGCCTGACCGCAGGGGCGGTGAAGGGATAGCGTCATGGGTCGCATTCAACCTCAATCCCTCCGCGCCCATGAGTGCGCCGCCCGGCTGAATCTGGCGGCGCTCCGGGCGCGGCGGCCAGGTCGGATTCCATTTGCGCAGATGCGGGCGGGTCCGGGTTGCGTGACGTCGATCACACGCACGCAAACCTGAACCTATCAAGAGGACCAAGACAGATGTCTTCCGCCAAAACCACCTATTTCGCCTATTCCGATGCGTTGCAGCATCCCGGCGATTTCGCCGCCGCCGCGCAGCGATTCTTTGCAGCAGACGCAAATATCAACATCGTGCATCCCTTCAATGAGATCGCCGGGGCCGACGCCTATTGCGAGCATTTCCTGAAGCCTTTGCATGCGGCATTCGAGGGACTTTACCGCCGTCACTACATCGCCATGACCGGCGAGTTCGAAGGCGCCACCTGGGTCAGCGCCACCGGCTATTATGTCGGTCATTTCGCCCGCGACTGGATCGGTATCCGCGCCACCGACAAGCTGACCTACCTGCGGTTCGGCGAGTTCTTCCGGGTGGAAGATGGCAAGGCGGTCGAGAGCTACATCTTCCTCGACATTCCGGAACTGATGATCTCCTGCGGGCAGTGGCCGCTCAGCTATGTTCCGGGCAATGAGTATGGCCATACCGGGTTGATTCAGGACCCCGCTTCGCAGGACGGCATCATGCGTGGCGAGGTGGATGCCGATGCGGGGCGGAAAAGCTATCAGATCGTCACCGACATGCTGTCGGGGCTTGCCACTGAAGACGAGGCCTGGCGGCCGTATTGGCACGAAAACATGATGTGGTATGGCCCCGGTGCCTGGGGCTCCTTCATCGGTATCGAACATTTCCGGTCTTTTCAGGTGCCGTTCGAAAGCCAGTTCGAAGGCTGGTCCGGCGGGACCGCGAACAATGGCATGACACGGCACTTCACCCGCTACGGAGAGGGCGATTACACCTGCTCCGGGGGGTGGCCTTCGTTGACCGGTGTCAATGTCAGTCCGTTCATGGGCTTCGGTCCGACCAATGAACGCGTATTTTTCCGGGTCTGTGACTGGTGGCGGCGCGAGGGCGATCTGCTGGTTGAAAACTGGGTGTTCGTCGATGTCCCCCATGCGTTGTTGCAGTTCGGATTCAACGTACTGCCGCCAGTCAAATGAGCGGCGGCTGGCCGCAGCTCACCGGGGTGCGGGTCATACCGTTTCCCGGGCTCATACCGACCGGCCGGATCGTCGAAAGCCGGTGCATGCTCGATATCCCGCATGTGCTGTTGCAGCTGGGTTACGACCTTGTTGCCGAAATCGCCGAACCAGCCGCATGAGCGCCACCGCGAGACATTACGCCGTTGGGCGCCATCCGGCGCTCAACCGGATGCCAAAGGATTTTCTGACGGCCGTTTAAAGGGGGTTCTCGTAACGAAGCTGCAGCATGTTGGGACTGTTCCGAAGTTGGGGGGTCATGCGGCCATCAAGTCCCGTTGGAGAGTGCCGTTGATGTCGCGGGTTCGCACCTGCAGAAGGTTGTATGCACCTTGCTCTGACCACCGCATATGTTGTGATCTCGCCATACGTGTAACGGATTGCACTTATCCGGCGCGCGGATTGCAATCATCCCGGATTCTCGCTCGAATAATACTTAGTTCGCCACGGTACACGACTCACTCTGTTTGGAGAGGTTTTCCGGGGTACCTATGGGTCCATGCGGCGACAGCTTTCTCGGGTTTGTGCATGATCCAGTTTCGCAGAGCGTCAAAGCCGGTTCGAAACCAGGACTTTTCACGACGACCGTGCACTTTTCGTCTGATGCCCTTGCGCCCCATGACCCGTGTTGCACAGCGATAGGCCCAAGTGACCGCGAGGGCGATGACGACGAGGAGGGTTCCGAGTTTTTCAGGATCGGTAATATGTGTGTCCTCGATATTGAAGCCTCGTGTCTTGGCATCGGCAAAGAGGCACTCCACGCCCCACCGTTGACGGTAAAGGTTAAGGCCGCGCGAGCCATCATCGAGATTGGTTGCAACAATCAACAACTCGCCACTCCGGATCCGTTTCGCTGCGAAGCGCAGTTTGCGTTCAGAGATCGTTTTCATGCCGCTGAGCCAGCCTGCCCATGTTCCGCGGCGGCGTTTGCGCAGGAGCGTCGGAAAATCGCGCACGCTGCCGTCTTCGAGTTGGAACCGCATATTCTCCTTGAGGCGGATCACGAAGGGGATATTGTTTTTGTTCAAGAATTCAATCCAATCGGTACCGATGAACTCGCGATCGGCCAAGAGCGCCTTGATCGAGGACACACCGAACAGGTGCACATACTTTTCCATCAAGGCGATCCGCTGCTCAGTGTTTGAGCAGCCGCGATGATCGAGCAACGTCCACATCAGCGGCACCCGGAACCGGCGTGTCACGATCGCCAGAACCAAGATATTCACCTGGCTCGATCCCAGCGCCCATTGCGTCCGATCGAGCGCAAGCAGCCTTGGCTGCCCAAGCTTCAGTATCCGCACAATCAGCCGAGCGGAGGTGTCTACGTCGAGCCGGACGAACTGAAAGAAGCGTTGCAGGCGACGATAGTTGGATGTGTGCAAGGCCCCGCCCGGGAACTGGCTCGCCAAATGCGACAGGTTGACCGTACGCCCATTCGCCAACCCAACCAGCAATACTGCCAATGTTTCAAGTCGCGTCTTCCCAAGATCAAAATGGGGTCGTAACGTTGCGATCAGAGGAGCGAGAAGCAGGCCAGTCATAGTGAAGATCCTTTTGGTCAAGAATCTTTATTCGACTCCGTCTCGCTCCTCATCGCAACTGCGTCGTGTACCGTGTTAGTTCGCGCTGAACAAGTTTTATCTTGCTGATTTTATTTGGTAATATCTCGATTTTGTTAGGCTGAAAGTGCAGGGTTTGATATTGTTGGGGCAGAAACCCTGCAATTTCGAGCCGTGATATGAAGCCCAGAAAGCTGCCCCCGGAACAAGACGATCTGTGGCGCTCGCGCCTCGTTGAGATGATCGACCTGCGCCACGAGTTGGTGAAGCTGGCCGCCCTGATCGATTGGGAGGTGTTCGAGCGGGAATGGGCTGGTTTGTTTCCCTCCCACACCGGCCGACCGGCGACATCGACACGCCTGGTTGCGGGCCTGCTTTACCTCCAACATGCCTACGGGCTCTCGGACGAGGCTGTCGTGGCGCGATGGGCTGAGAACCCTTATTGGCAGCATTTCTGCGGAGAGGTGTTCTTTCAACATCGTCTGCCGATTGACGCTTCGTCGATGACGCGCTGGCGCAAGCGGATCGGCGAGGAAGGTGTCGAGTGGATGTTGACCGAGACGATCGAGGCCGGGAAACGCGCCGGGACGGTGAAGGGCAACGACCTCAGGCGGGTCACGGTTGATACCACGGTGATGGAGAAGGACATTGCGCACCCGACCGACGCCCGCCTGTATGAGGCGGCCCGGCGCAAGCTGGTTGGTCTGGAGCGCGAGGCCGGGATCGGCCTGCGTCAGAATTACAACCGCCTCGGGTCCCGGTTGGCCAGACAGGTCGGACGCTACGCCCATGCCCGTCAGTTCAAACGGATGCGCAAGGCGTTACGCCGGCTCAAGGGCTACACCGGTCGGGTGCTGCGTGACATCGAACGGCAACTGGGCAAGGTTGCGGAGGGTCCGTTGCGGCAGCGCCTGCTGGAGATGATTGCGCTTGTGAACCGGCTTCTGGCGCAAAAGCCGAAGGACAAAAAGAAGCTCTACAGCCTGCACGAGCCGGCGGTGGACTGCATCTCTAAGGGCAAGGCGCACAAGCGGTACGAATTCGGAACCAAGGTCAGCGTGGCCACGACCAACCGGGGAGGCTTCGTGGTGGGAATGCGGGCGCTGCCCGGTAATCCCTATGACGGCCACACGCTGGCTGAGGCGCTGGAACAGGTTGAAATCCTGACCGATCAAAAGCCGGAGTTCGCCTTCGTCGACCGCGGATATCGGGGCCATGGCGTAAGGAATGTGAAGGTCTTCATCAGCGGTGCCAAGCGCGGTGTCACCAAGGCCATCGCGAAACTTCTGCGCCGCAGAAGCGCCATCGAGCCGATGATCGGGCATATGAAGACTGACGGCCGCCTGACGCGATGTCCGCTCAAGGGAACCGAGGGCGACGCAATCTTCGCCGTGCTCTGCGGTTGCGGTCACAACATCCGTATGATCCTCAGGCACCTGAGAGACATTTTGCGCCGGGTTATCTCGCTGATCCATCAGGCGTGCATCATCATTGCTGCGGAAATGGCGTACGGCCGAAGAGATCAGGTCGAAAAAATTGCCGCCTGAAGGCGATGTTCAGGATCGACTACTTAAGGTTAGTTGCGCTTGCGGAGTGCAACTAACCTGATTGAACGAGGCTGCGGTTGGCTTTTGTGGACCTATGGAAAAAGTGGTTTAGCGGCTATCCCGCAAAGGGCACGGTGTATGGCATTTGGTGCTGGTATGAGGGCGTGAGAACGGCAAGGTTGACCGTTTTTTGGATTGTTTGTGCTGTGTAGAGCCTGATGATTGGTGAACCCCAGATTGGAGTTGGCCCGTTGCGCGAGCGGTAGTGTTGGATCGGCGGAACCGGTCCTTTGGGGAAGATCGGATTCATAGGCAGGATGCCCTTGTCAGGGGTGCCTGAACCGGCTGGGGAGGATCCCGACTGGATCCCGGTCTTTTCCACCCGGCCGGAATGACGCTGATATACTGCAAGGGAGTACCGCAATCTGGACAGTTGGGGGGCTTTGCGATGTCCTTGCCGCTGATTTCGCCCGGCGCACTTGTGGCCGTGTCTGCGTTTTGCGACTGCGGTTCAGGGTTGGTGTCATCAAGCGCTGTGCGGGCGGTGTCGAGAGTATTTCGGCGGCAGCCATTGGCAAATATGCCGAAGTGGCGGATTCTGTGGAACCCGGTTGGCAGAATATGGGTCATGAACCGGGTAATGAACGCCTCGGCGGTGAGGATTTCCACACCATATCGGGGCTTGCGCTGTCCCGGGAGCTTTGGTCGGCGGCAACGGAACCGCACGGTTTGCCCGTCAAAGTCGATGATGCGGCTGTTTCCGATGGCGACACGGTGTGTATACCGTGACAGATAGCCTGCCTGGGGATTGGGTGTTGATAGAAGGCGGACAAGGAAGACCTGATCGCGACCCGAACTGACCGGTTTCAATTCTCTTTTCCGCAATGCCGACAGACAAAGACCCGGGGCACGGTGCTTTCCGACGAAAGCTGGGACTTCACTTCGTTCAAGATCTTCACGCTGATACCATGGCGTCTTCTATAGGCTTCCAGTTCAAGCTCTTCTTCAGCGTCGATGACACCGTCTTTCAATGCTTCCAGCAACATTCGCCGCATTTCCTCGCGTTTCCGGCGAACCTGGTCGGCAAGTCCGCTGGCCAGAATGCCGGCAGGCAGAGCGGCCACACCGACACCGATCACACTGACGACAGAACCGAAGAATTGCCCGGCCGGCGTGATGGGCGACACATCCCCATAGCCAACACTGGTCAGAGTGATAATTGCCCACCACATGGCATGCGGGATTGAGGCGAATTTGTCCGGCTGGGCGTCATGTTCGACGATGTAGGCACCGCTTGCGGCCAGGATGAGCAAGACAAGCAACAGAAAGAACGCGGCAAAAAATGTGCTTGCCTCTTCACGGATTACGTCCAGAAGCATGGTCATCGCCGAGGAATAGCGCGTCAGTTTCAGCACGCGCAGCAACCGGAGCACGCGCAGGAACCGCAAATCGAAGGCAACCAGGAAACTCAGATAAAAGGGCAATATGGCAAAGAGGTCTATCAGTGCCATGGGCGAGAGCATGTAGCGCAGCCTCGGCCATATGGCACCGGAATATTCGGCGCGCTCGGAGCTTATCCACACACGGACGGCGTATTCGACCGAAAACACCGCAACCGAGAAGACCTCGAAAAGCGCAAAGAGATGGGCATATGGCCGGTACAGGCCGTCCAAGGTTTCAAAAAGAACGGCCATCACATTTGCGGCGATGAGCGTTATGAGGACAATATCGATCACCTTGCCCAGCCTGCCGGTGCCATCATTCGTTTCGAGAACGATAAATGTCCGTTTTTTCAGTCTGGAAGGCACGGTGGTCTCGCAAGTCGATTGAACAGGCGGGGCAAGATGACCAGCCCCGCCTTTGTGCAGAGAACAAGTCGGTTACCTGTTCAGGAACTCCAACTCGCGCTTGTCTTCGACGTCCGGCAAAGGATGCTCTTCATGCAGGGTCCTGACCATGCCGTAAATCATCAATAGGACGATCACTGCAATGGGTAGACCGGCGACGATAGACGCTGTCTGGAGCGCGCTCAGCCCTCCGGCCAGCATCAGCACCGCCGCAACGACGCCCGAGGTCAAACCCCAAAAGATTCGGAATTTGATCGGCGGGTGTTCGTCGCCCATCGATAGCATGGTGCACATGACAAGCGTGCCGGAGTCTGACGAGGTCACGAACCATGAGATCAGCAGGACCGTGATCAGCACGTAGACCGGAATAGTCAGCCAATCATAGCCAAACCCGGCGACCGTCGCGAACACGCCGCGCGCGTAATCCTCGTTCACTGTTTCAGCCACACCACTGTTGTAAAACAGATCGACGCCAGCTGCCGCACCGCCGAAGACGCCCATCCAGATCATCACAACGGATACCGGTACGAACAAAACGGCAAGGGTGAATTCACGGATTGTCCGGCCCTTTGAGACACGGGCAATGAACATGCCGACAAACGGGCACCATGCGATCCACCAGCCCCAATAGAAAATGGTCCACCAGCTCTGCCACTGGTTTTCGGGATCACCGTTGATCCAGAACCCCATCGGGACAACATTCCAGAGATAGTCGCCCATGCCGGAAATCACGATGCCAAGGATAAAGGCGGTCGGACCCAGAATCAGGAACAGGATCAGCAATCCCAGACTGGCCATGACATTCATTTCCGACAGGATGCGAACACCCTTACCGACGCCCGAAGCCGCCGACGCGGTTCCCAGGACGGTAATGATGGCGACGAGTATCAACTGGTTTGAGACAGTGTTTTCCATGATGCCAAGGCGTTCGATACCGGCACCGATCGGAACAATCCCCAGCCCAAGTGATGTGGCGATGCCAAAGATGGTGCCGAAGACGGCAATCAGGTCAACCAGATTTCCCCACGGGCCGTAGATACGGTCCTTCAAAATTGGGTAGAGGGCCGAGCGGGGAGTAAGCGGCAGATCATTGCGATAGGCGAAATATGCCAGAGCCAGACCGGTCAGGACGTAAAGCCCCCAGCCGTGAAACCCCCAGTGGAAAATGGTCACGGTGACCGCCTTGACGGCCGCCGCTGTAGACCCATCCTCAATCCCGGCCTGTACATTAAACGGATTGCCCTGGATGTGGTACATGGGCTCGGCAACCCCCCAGTAGATGAGACCCGATCCCAGGCCCGCCGAAAACAGCATGGCAATCCAGGAAAAGGTTGAGAAGTCAGGCTCATCATCGTCCTTGCCCAGCTTAACGTCGCCGAACCGGCTGAGCATCAGCCATACGGAGAAGAAAAGGGCTGCGTTAACCACCAGGACATAGAACCAGTCCAATGTGCCAATGATAAAGTTCTTGCCGACCGCGAACACGGCCGACGATTTTTCCACATCGATGATTGTGTAGGCCACAAAGGCAATGATCATAGCCATCGAGGCAATGGCCATCGTGGCATTCATTCCGGTGAACAGTCCAGATTTTGCAATCAGGCTGTCCGCCGTTTTTTGTTGTTTTTCAGACATTTTGCTCCCCCTTTATCGAGTTGTTCCAGACGGGCCCTGCAGGCCCCCGGAATTAAGCCAGGTCTGGAATGCCTCTTCGAGGCGACCGTGATTGTCCGCCCACCATTCGGCATCAGAAACGATGCTCTGCTTTTCTGCATAGGCTGGGCTGTTCGGCACCTTCGAAAGTATGTCATCCGACAAAAGCGCGA
>NZ_WPZY01000032.1 GCF_013031405.1 Ruegeria sp. HKCCD8929
GTTCACAAATGTTCCAGAATTTGTCCGATTTCACAGCCTCAAGCCGGTTGGGCCTGATTCCGAGTTTATCCCGTATATGTCCGATAATTCAATATTATTGGACATAGCGCAGACCGACAAAGCGGGGCGGTTTCCACAGTATATGGTGGTCAAAAGCGCCGTCATGGAATAGTCTTGTGGCATGACCTACGCACGCCTGACGATCGAAGACGACACGTCTATCCTACCCCGGATGCCATCCTGGGTCACCTCCGCGCGCACGGAAGCCCCTGAAGATGTGGCGTTTTTGTCGGGGGCAGCGCTCAGTCACCTGGATCTTGTGCTTACCCGGGAAGATGTACCCCAGACTTTGCTCCGAGAGCGGTTGGCGTTGCGCGCGGCAGAAGCCTGCGTGGCGTTGTCCGGGCGGCCCGAGAGGGCAGGGGAGCTGCGTGATGCGGCAGCGTTTCTGCAGCCAGGCGATCAGGCGGGACCTGCGGGTGAGGTCTACCTGTCCTGGCGGCGCGCAGTGGAGCATCCCGTCTCGATCAAAGGGTTGCATCGGGCGCTGCCGGTTGCGTCGCCGGATCAGATTGCGGCTTGGCTTGATGCGGGAAAGGGGAGTCCTGTGCCGCGCGCGGCCGCGGTGCTGCAGACTGTTCTGGAAGAGCGGCCGCGGGACCACATGTCCGCATTGTTGTTCTCCGATGCGGCCCTGGCACAGGCCTTGGGTTGGGACCCCCTGGTGCCGCTGCTGGCGGGTGGGCTGAATCCACGAGACCTGCGCAAGACCGGGGAGGAACTGCGACTGGCCTGTTGCCGCGCCGTCACCACCTCTGCCGTTGAAGCCACCGGCCTGGCGGCGGACCTGACCCGGCGCGCGACACGGCTGCGGGCGGTCCGACCGAAGCTGCGCGCCAAGGGGGCAAGGGAGGCGGTGACGCTGTTCCTGACCCGGGACGCGGTGGCGCCATCGGCGCTCGCATCGCTGAATTCGGACCGGGCCGCGCGACGATTCTGCGACCGGCTGGTGGAGCTGGGCGCGGTGCGTGAGCTCACAGGCCGGGACACGTTCCGGCTCTATGGGATGTAGCTATGCCGAAGGACCGATCCGAGCCAGACCTGGACCGCGAGTTGGAAGAGCTGCCGGCCGAGCTGCGCTGGCGCGAATGGATGCGGCGCATCGAGGGGGTGCTGTTCGCCTCGGCCTCTCCGGTACCGCGTGAGGGCCTGGCGCGGGTGGTGGGGCAGGGGGTGTCGGTGGATCTGTTGGTCGAAGACCTCGCTGCCGATCTGGAAGGGCGGGCCTTCGAGGTGGTGAACGTGTCGGCGGGATGGATTTTGAGGACGCGTACGGCCTACGCTCCTGCGATCCGGGCGGCGGCGGATGTGGGCACCCAGGACCTGGGCTTGCGCGACTTCGACATCGCGGTGCTGGCCGCCATCGCTTATCATCAGCCGATCACCCGCGACGGGCTCAAGGACATCTTCGGCAAGGAAATCAGCCGCGATCTGATCGGGCGGTTGCATGCTCGCGATCTCATCGCCACCGGTCCGCGCGCGCCCCGCCGCGGTGCCCCCTACACCTTCGTCACCACCGAGACCTTCCTGCTCGCCTTCGGGCTGGAGACCCTGCGCGATCTGCCGGATCGGGAACAGATGGAGGATGCGGGGGTTGCTGCTGCTGCCATTGGCTGAGCACGGAGCCCGAAATGCCGCGTTCACACAATTGCAACCGGTTTCGAATATTTCGAGTGTTGCGATTGTTTCGAATGATGAATATTCTATATCACAACCAAGAAACGAGAACCGGAGAGACAAGATGAACGCCCTCAAGAAAGAGGCGTTCTTTGATCGCTTGCCCGACGAGGTTGAGATCAGGAACGCGGAACAGCTCAGAACGATTGTCGCCTCCCAGATCAAGGAAGGCGAGCCGACAACACTGTCCCTCACCCTTGAAGGTGGCGAGGTTCAAACCGTTACCTTGGCGCCCGCGCTGACGGCATCCTTGCTCGAGGTGCTGCGGCTCGTCTCAAGCGGACGCGGCTTTCGCATGATCCCCGTCGAGGCGGAATTGACAACACAGCAGGCGGCAGATCTCCTGAATGTGTCTCGCCCCTTCCTGGTGAAGCTTCTGGAGGAAGGCGAAATCCCGTTCGCGAAGACAGGTCGACATCGCCGCGTCCGCGCGGAGGATCTTTTTGCCTACAAAGAGAAGCGCGATGCCTCCCGGTCGGACGCCTTGAGTGACCTCGCGCGGACTGATGCAGAGGAAGGTCTTGTATGAGCCGATATGCGGATCGGTTCACAGCCTTACTCGATGCATGTGTCCTGGGCGGGGCGCTCCGTCGAAACATGTTGCTTAGCTTGGCCGAGGCAGGGTTGTTCCGGCCGCGATGGAGTGCGCGCATTCTTGACGAGACCCAGAAGGCGGTCAGTCAGATCACCAAAGGCGCAACAGATGGGTCCCGGCAACGGGCGGCGATCGAGGTCGCGTTTCCTGAAGCCCTCGTGACGGGCTACGAGATCTTCGAGGACAAGCTGGCCCTACCTGATCCGGACGATAATCATGTCCTTGCGGCGGCCATATCAACCTCCGCATCGGTCATCGTGACCGACAATCTCGCTGACTTCCCTGCGGAATCACTGGTGCCGCACGCCGTCGATGCAATCTCGGCAGATGACTTCATCGCCGACACGATCGAGCTCGACCCATCGGAAGCCATCCTCGCTTTGAGGCGCATGCGCGAGCGGTTCAACAATCCGGCTCTCGACGTCGCGGCGCTCATTCACAAGGCAGAGGCGCAGGGATTGCTTCAGGTCGCGACCGTCATGGATGAGTATCAGTCCTTGCTGTGAAGAGCGCCACACAGCTGCCGTTTGGCACGCGTCAGCTATTTGGGGAGCACACGCACCAAGGCCCACAAAAGATCAGAACAACTGGGGAGTATTACACCGGGAATTTGACCCTTTTTGCTCCGGGATTGACAAGCTTGGTTTTGCGGCTGCCGTGTCGCGCCCGAAAAGACCGGACATTCATCGCGCGAGCGCATTGGAAGAAAAGCGATGGCAACGGGTATTCCGCCACCTTCAGAACCGACAAAGAGGTAGGTTTCCTGCTGATGGCGACGGATTTCATCGCCCGCAATGCAGAATTGTTGTCGATCTCCAGGAAACCGTGGTCGAGGAAGGGGCGCAGTTTCTTCATGCGGGTCAGCGCATGGAGGGCAAACGGCGGCGAACGGAATCTCCGCCGCTTACGTGACTTATGCTCTCATGAGAACTTAGAAAGCCGTCCCCGAGGCGTTTCCTAACTCTACGGCTGTCTTGCCTCCTTCGACATCGGTGATGGTCACAAAATACTGAAAACCACCTTCGTTACCCTTCAACTCATTCATGTGACCCTGTGTGTTCTTGGCCCAATTTTCGCAACCCGTCCAATCGCCACGCCAGCAATAGTCAACCTTTGTATGATTTGAGGTCCAGACGGGAGAGAAATCAAGCATCCCACCGGAAACAAAGTTGGCAAGGCTGTCTTCCGCCACGTACGAAACGGCGGAACCATTCCTGGACAACTCGATGGACCTAATCAATCTTAGATTTTCGACTGAAATCACCGGCCAATAAGATGCACTTCTGTGAATCCTCTCCCCGTGGCTATCGTAGTAGTTGTTGAATGCTCTGGATCTCCAGCCGAGGTTATTTGCAAATACGACGTCAATATACTTCAGGAAAGAAGTCTGGATCGGTAATTCATCTGTAGGGCAAGTTACACCGGGATTGTCGAAACACTGCCTAGCAGTAGAAGCCAAATTCGCCAATCTTGCAATGAGGCCCTGTTTTTCATTTAGCAGTTCAGCCTCCATGTTCTCTTTGTAAGTTACGAGTCCTCTATCGACATCAGACTGGATGTCCTGAAGCTTGTAATACCGGCGAACAATCCTGTCTGCTTGGGTTTTGAGGACATCCAGAGACGAGTAAGCATTACTGATATAACCCCAGCTGCTCTCTGCTGGGACATCGAAAAAATTCGATATTGGATCGGCCGAGAAGCGGATTGTAGGAGCGTTGTGAAATATCACTTCGTTTAAGGCTTTTTCTACAGCAACTCGCACTTTGCGGATTTCTCCAGGTGCTATGCTTAAGAAACTGGATGCCGTTGTGCTGCTATCTCTTACGCCATCTTGAAAAACCAAAACATCTAGGCTGGTAGATTGATCGACTTTTCGGGCCTCTTCGAGCATGTTAGACGACACCTCTCCAGAACTAGAACCGCTACTTGCCGAGAGGGAGATCGCGGTCTCAATGCGTTCTTTGCTGGAAGCATCCGAGAACGAGAATACATAAAGGATGCTGAATGTTGTCTTCTTTCTGACTGATGTGATCAAGGACCTGCCGCAGCGGCGATAGAATTTCTCTGGATCTCCAGTGGTATTAGCATCATCAAGTGCCTTTTGGCCTCGTTCATTCAGATCCGCCTCTTCCAGGAAAAAGGCACTGTACTCCCGGGTTCCAACCACGCTGTACACGATAGATCTGTTACTGTTGAATGCTTCCTTCAGTGTGTCGAGAGATGCGCTCGCCTTGACACTTGCCAAGCCAAATGACGTCGATCCTCTAGCGGTTATTTTGACGCTTGCCTTCTCTTCGAGTTCTGAAAAGTTATTAACATATCTTTCTTCGATCCTGTTCCCCGCTATTGGAGCTTCCTGGGGTACTGTTGTTTCAAAGCATGAAGATAACGAAGCTCTGGAATACGGAGACAGAGGGTTCCAGGTTTCTCCAATTCTCACTTGCATATCGTGTTCGTAGTCAAATGTCTCCGAAGTAGCTGCCTGTGAAAATGCTATGCCGACCGAAAGGGCGGCAAAGGTAGTTCTTAACACACGTGACAATAGCATCCATCGCTCCACTCTAAGCTGATTCATGTTGTGAATGCATCACTTGGCAAGGCAAGGTGTCAAGAGTGCTGATTGCCAACTTCCTGTATTTCTTGGGCAATTTTGAAGTTCGGCGGTGTTTGAAATCTGTCAAAACCGGCCTTCGTGAGCCTCCTCCTGTTGACTAATGTTGACATTCGCGGCGACCTTCCGACGAAGGAGCTCTGATGCGGTGATCCGCGTGAGGCGCGAGGATCGGGGATATTAAAGGTCTGGCCCGCCTCCGCTGGCGCTCTGGCAGACCAGTCTCTTTTTCAATGCCATGTCCGCCTGACAGCAGCCCCCGGTTCTCAACAGGGGTTGTGATGCCGCGCAGGCGCGTCAGCCGTCGCGCAGAAAACCGGCTCCCCCACCCGCACGCGGGTGGTCCCCCCAATTTTCGGCGCTCGGCCCCCTGTCTTCGATCCGGGCCCGGCCGCAGATCGGGCTTCGCCCTCAGCTGCTCTGTCCAGCCGAAAGGCACGGGGCCTTTCATCTGACAGACCAGTTGAGGCTCTGCCACTGGCGGAAGGAGGCACCAAATCCTCACCGTCTCACCACAAGGAGGATTGGCTTTGCCAAATCTGATGGACATGACGCCGGAACAGATCGCCCGGCAGCTTGAGATCAACGCCATCGCCCAGCAGAACGATGCGTTTCGCAAGTATCCCCACGCCGACGAGTCGATTGGCCGATGGGTGATTACCCGCGCGGTGAATGAAAAAGGCCCGGGTTTCGTCCTGGCCTGCATCGCAGCGGTGCGCGCATACGAGGCTTTCACCGAGGATGCGGACCCCTATGGGGAACGCGCGATGGGGTCGTTCGAGATCGAGGGCGAAACCGTCTGGTTCAAGATCGACCTTTATGACGCGGCCTATGAGTATGGCTCCCCGGCTCCGGCGGACGTCACCAAGACCCGCCGCGTCCTGACCATTCTGTTCCCGAGCGACTACTGAACCCGGCGGCGGAGTCATTCCTTTTGTCCCCGCGCCGAGGCTGGCCTGTCGGGCAGGCCCAGGGGGAGGGCGGTAAACGCCCTTCCCACCCCATCACCACAAACGGAAAGGACGGTGAGAACACCGAGCAAAGACCCGATAACGCGCTGGAACGCCGAGGCATGGGCGCTTGTCAAGAAGGGCGATGATTTGGGTATCAGATGCCGCTTCCTGACCCAATTCGGCGGTTAGCGCCATTGGTTCGAGCGAACCCACGAATGGGGTCACGTGACCCTTTCGCCTCAACCCTCTCGGAGCGGGGCACCAACAACACGACACTCACCATTCAAACAAGGATTGTCCCCATGACAGAACAGAGCAAAATCACTGCAACAGAAGCCCGGATTCCGCTTGGCAGGCTGACCCTCTCGCCCATGAATCCCCGGCAGGACGTGCCCGAGGCGGATGTGGTCGAACTGGCGGACAGCATCTGGGCGGCTGGCCTGATCCAGAGCATCGCGGGTCTGGCCGATGACAAGGGCGGGGCGGAGATCGTGGCCGGTGGCCGTCGCCTGCGCGCGCTGCACTATCTGGCAGAACAGCACCCAACCCTCGCCAAGACGCATCCCGGACTGGCGAACCCGATGGTCATGCTGGCCCCGGATGCGGAAACCGCCGAGACGTGGGCAAACGCCGAAAACATCAGCCGCAAGGACCTCGCCCCGGCAGATGAAATCCGCGCGTATGGCAAGATGCACAACGCGGGCGCACCAGTCCCCGGCATCGCCCGCGCTTTTGCGGTGACCGAAAAGCATGTCTATCGCCGCCTTGCGCTGGCCAACCTGCATGGGCAGATCATCGATGCGCTGGCCGCAGGCGAGATCAGCCTGAGCATGGCGGCGTGCTTCACGATCAGCAACGACGAAAAGCTGAGCCTGGAAGTGTTGGAGCGTGTGCGGGGCGATCACTGGTCCGACCACCAGCTCAAGAGCATGCTGAAACCCGACAGCGTGACAGGCTCCGACCGCCGCGCGGTCTTTGTCGGCGAGGAGGCCTACAAGGACGCCGGTGGCCGGCTGGGCGGCGATCTGTTTGCCGAACAGACCTTCTTTGACGATGTGGCGCTTCTGGACGACCTCTTTGCCACCAAGCTGGCCGAGAGTGGCGAGGCCGTGACCGGCACAGGCTGGAAATGGGTCGAGGTTCTGGATGCCAGCTATGTCGGCTATTACGAGATCGAACAGCGCAAACTGGACCGCATCTACCGCGAGGAAGGGGTGCTGTCCGAGGCCGATGCCGCGCGGTATGACGAACTGGCGGAACTGGCCGAGGGTGACGCGCTGGACGCGGCAGGCGAAGCCGAACTTGCCGCCCTGCAGGAGACGCTGGATGGCGTGTTCACGGACGCGCAAAAAGCGCATGCCGGTGTTCTGATCCACGTCAACCAGAGCGGCGGGTTTCAGACCATCGAGGGTCTTGTGCGCCGCGAGGACAAGAAAGCCGCCATCGAGGCCGGGGTCTTGCAGCGGTCCAGCCACATCAGCGGCGGCAACGACAAGCGCAAATCCCCGATCTCGCAGAAGCTGGCCGACGATCTGGCCCGTGTGGTTACCGGCGCGCGCCAGCATGCGGCGCTGCGCGATCCCGATCTGATTATGGCGCTGCTGGCCTTCCAGCTTGCCGGGGGTGTCACCTATGGCAAGCCGATTGGTCTGAGCCAGAACGAGGTTCCGAACTGGCCCACGACCGAGGCCGTGGGCTATGCGCTGGATGAGCGTTTGACGACGCTTGCCGAATGGTCCGGCGATGAGTGGGATCGTGATGTGGCCAAAGAGTTCCGTTCGTTCCGCAAGAAAGGTGCGGACCATATTCAGGCCGAGTTGATCCGGCATCTGGCCAGCCTTCTGAGCGGCGGCGAAAAAGACCTGTGCGCCCTGATCGACCGGGAGGTCAAACCCGATGTGCGCGAGGTCTGGACACCGACCGATGAGAATTTTTTCAGCCGTGTGGGCGGCCCGTATCTCAACGCCATCTGGCGCGAGGTTCTGGGCTTCAAGGCCGATCACCCGACGATCACCACGTTCGAGAAGCTGAAAAAGCGCGACAAGGTCGCCAAGCTGCACTCCCTTTTCAACGATCCCGGCACCCGGGAGGTGATGAAGCTGAGCAAGGCCGCGCAGAAGCGGATCGCCAAATGGCTGACCCATCCCAATTTGACCAGACTTCAAAGTCGGCGCGAAGCGGGACCCACAAGCGGAGAAAAAAATGGCAGCATTCATTCAGAACCCCAACAGCCCCGAATACTGGAACACCGTCAAGCGCAGGACCGCTCGGCGTGAGGCCATGACGCGTGTGAAAGGCGCATTCGCGGAAATACGTCCGGGCTTGATCTACGAAGCATGGATGGCCGACGTCTCCACTGCTGTTTGCATTGCGGCGCAACAGATCGGGCTCACCAAGAACCCAACGGATTACCAGCAGTTCCGCTCTGCCTGCGCGGACGAATTTGGCCTGCCTGAACTCGCTGCCTGCGAGGACCGGGAACTACAGTCCAGCGCAAGCAAGGCAATCAGCGAAGCAGCCGCAGACCTCTATGGCGAATGCTGAGATCGGCAATCCCTTATCACGAAAGGAATGAGACAATGGGCTACAATCGTTACATGCGCGGAATGTCGAATGGCGGTCTGGTCACGGGTCAGGCCCTGAGCGACGACGACCTGCGCAAGGCCGTTCCGTCGATTTTTGCAACCGAAGCCCACGAGAGCCGCAGTGAGCGGTTTGTGCCGGTGCCGACCATCGACGTGCTGAGCGAACTGCGCAAGGAAGGGTTCGATCCGTTTTTTGCGCAGCAGGCAAACACCCGCATCAAGGGCAAGGCGGCCTTCACCAAGCACATGATGCGCCTGCGTCACCGTTCGATCAGCAACGCTGAGGGCGAGGCTTTCGAGATCATTCTGGTCAACGCCAACGATGGCACCAGCAGCTATCAGATGGTGCCGGGGTTCTTTCGCTTCGTCTGCGCCAATGGGTTGATGGTGGGAGACAGCTTCAACGAGGTGAAGGTGCGCCATTCCGGCAATGCCATCCATGAGGTTGTCGAAGGCGCTTATGCGACGCCTTGGGCATCGCAATGGGCGATGCTCAGGGGGAGGTGGCGGTGCCCGTCGCCACCTCCTTCTCTTAATCGGGAGCATTAGGTGTTTGAAGTCGACTTCTATGAGGATGCCGATATGTCGATGTTCTCCGCGCCGCAGTTGGTTATGAGTTAGATCAACTGACAAAGTTTGTTGCGCAGGCCTTATCTTTGCGAATCCGCAGCAATCTCTATCCATTGAGGCTCGCGACCGCCTCGGGTTTTAAGTAAATGCGATCCTGCTCGAGGATTCCCATGGTAGCAGGACGGCTAGCTCACTTGTAATACACACCTGTCGTGTGCATACTGCATGCGACAAACAGGAACAGCCATGTCTCAGCTTGCAAGTGAAAAACAACGCACAAATGTGACCCTGAACGCCAAAAACCTGGCGAAAGCCCGCGAATTTGGTCTCAACGTTTCGGCGATCAGTGATGCCGCATTGGCCGACGCAGTTGCGCAGGCTCAGGCAAAGGCGTGGGCTGAAGAGAACGCAGCGGCAATTGCAGAGCGTCGAGAGTGGATCAAAAAGAACGGAACGCCGCTGGCTGACGTTCAGGTCCTGCGGACCGATTGATGCCGCAGTTTCACGTTTACGAACTTGCCGATGGCCGCTTGTTGCTCGACCTGCAATCAGACTTGATCGACACCGGCAGCCGCGTCGTCGCCCCCTTGTTTCGCGAGACCCAAGGGCCCTCTCAGATCAACCGCCTTGAACCTATCCTCAAAGTAAATGGTGTTGCCTACGTCCTGCACACAGCGGAACTGGCCGCGGTGCCAACAAGCCTCCTGAAAGGTCAACCCCTGGCTGATCTGACGGAGTTTGACTACGAAATTCGAGGGGCCCTCGACATGGTGTTTTCGGGGTTTTGAAGCCCCATTTGGCGCTGCCCTCGAGGCAGGCAAAGACAGCACTGAACTGGAGAGCTAGCTGCGCGGTAGCTTGAGCCCATTGTCAGAGGTATCAGCCAAAGGGCAGCGAGAGAGTTCTGAAAATGATCAGCACAATGTCCATGATAACAGGCCAAGCGCAGCTAATATTTAACATAATTTCGCTTACACCGCTGTGTCGCCGTAGTGGATCTCGCTCTATTTCCGGTTTCGAAATCCCCGATTCTGCTGAAAAAGCGTCACGTTCAAAGCTTAGCTACAGCGCCTTTATTCACCCTTTAGTCTCTTGATCTGACGCCTCGTCGGGCCAACCAGAAAGGAAAAACTGCCAGGTCGCGATGGCCCCAATCGCGCCAAACAGAATGGCCCAGAACAAGTTCCCGGTAACAAGCTCCAAGATTGCCCATCCAACGCTCAAGAGTGTGACGGCAACCCGCCGCCAGAGCGGAAGAAAGAAGGGTACGCGAAGTTCGAACATGTTCATCGGGGGATTACTCCAACGCTATGGAACACGTGATGTTAGACCTCTGGCACGATAGGTGCGCCAGCAAATGCAATCAACCAACGCCCTACCCCACGGTTACACGTCTCGGATTCTGCGCAAGCCGTTGAGTGGTTGCAAAGGTCGACGGCCGCACTGCCAACATTCAATGCCTCGGCATCGTTGCGCACAGCTCAGGCAGTCCCACCACGATGTCATTCGCTGTTACTTCACCACGTCCACCTTGCTTCTGTTCAGCGAAATAGCGATGGCCGCAATCAGCAAAACACCCAAAGCGACCTGACTCCATGATGGTGGCACGCCCGCGATTGTCAGCCCGTTGCGGACGATTGTCAGGGTCAATGCGCCGATGATTGTTTTGACCACACTGCCATAGCCACCTGTCAGCGGCGTACCACCAAGCGCAACTGCAGCAATTGCGTCGAGCTCAATCATCAGACCCGCCTGAGGCGTTGCCGCCCCTGCCCTTGCCAGGTTGACGCAAGCCGCCAACCCCACCATCAATCCTGCAGCGGCAAAGACCTTGATCTTGAACGTCGTGACATTGATCCCGACCAGGCGGAGGACTTTCTCATTGCCACCTACGGCGCGCAACTGTTGACCAAAAACGGTCTTCTCATAAAAGGCCCACATGAACAGCGCGACAATCGCCGCAAGAATGAAGATCGCGGGGAATTTGCCCATCGATAAAAGCCAGGGTGCTGCGACAGACGAGATGTTGGTGCCGCCTGACACGCTATCGTCCGTTATGTAGATCGCGGTGCCGTCGGACGCGATAATCACAACGGCGCGCACGATGATCAGCATTGCCAAGGTTGTCACAAATGATGGGATCTTGAGCAGTGAAATAATCAGGCCGTTGACCATGCCAACAAGGCCACCTGCGACAATTCCCAGGATCAAGCCCACATCCCCGAACCAGAGCATTCCAAGTGCCCCCAGAAACGCCGAAAATGCCAGGCTTGACCCGATGGAGATATCAATTGAACCGGTTGTAACGATCATCAACTGCGCAAATGCCAGTAACATCAAGACAGGCGTTTGCTGCGCGATGAACGTCCAGTTGCGCATCGACATGAAGCGGTCGCCGGAAATCGCCCAGAACAACAAGATCACCAGAACAATGGCAATGAAAGGCACATAGTCTCGCAACATTTCCGCGCGTTTGGGCGTCAGGAAGGGGCCGGAGGCGGTTGTTTCGGTCATGTCGTTCTCCTCATTCGCCGAGAGTTATGGCCTTCACGAGCCGGTCCGAAGTAATCTCGTCGCGTTTGAATTCACGCGATGTGACCCCGTGATGGGTCACTACGATACGGTCAGCGAGGCGGCGCACCTGATCGAGATTGTGGCTGACCAAAAGGAATGACGTGCCCTGCTTGTCGCGCACATCCTCAACCAATCGCTCGACCTCCGCCGTTTCATTCGGTCCAAGTGCAGCGGTCGGTTCGTCAAGGATTACGATGTCGCTTCCCCAGGCAATGGCGCGCCCGATCGCGATACTTTGTTGTTGTCCTCCTGACATCGAGGAGATTGGTTGTGACAAATCCTGAACGGTGGTGACATTGAGCTGCGCGAGGGCTTCACGGGTTTTTTCGCGCATCTTTCGTTCATCCACAAAAATCCCCCATTTGCGGGGGATGCGCCCCAGAAACAGGTTGTATGGCGCCGTCATATTGGGAACCAATGCCAGATCCTGATAGACAACTTCGATCCCGCATTCCTGCATATGAGAAACGCTGTGCTCAGCGCGGGACACTTCCTTGCCATTGATGATGATCTCTCCACCGTCCGGAACATGGGCCCCAGCCACAACTTTCATCAACGTTGATTTTCCGGCACCATTTCCGCCCACGATCGCGACAACTTCACCGCGATGAAGATCAAAGGAGCCGTCACGCAATGCCTGGACACCACCGAATGACTTCGAAACGTGTTTCACCGAAAGAAGAGGTTGAGCCGTCTGGTCATTCATAGTGGGTTCTCCTTCATTCCTATCCGCTTGCTTCGGCAACAAGGGCTTCTGGCTCGGCTCTGGGAGAACCGAGATAGGTTTGTGCAAGTACGTCCAGAAAGGCTCCGCGCAGAACTGTATCTTCGCTTTGCTGGCTCAGCTCGATGTCGACCGCATCATAGATGCTTGGCAAAACCGTCGCTCTTACATGGGTCTTGATTTGTTCAAGAAAGTTTTGACCGAACCCGGCATATTCGTCTCCGATCACCACCAAATCCGGATTGACGAAGTTGATGCAGTTGGTGATGCCTTGCGCCAGATAGCGTGCAACCCTGTCCACCTCTTCGCTAGCAAGCCCGTCTTCCGCCGCGTATGCGTCGAGGACCTGAGAAAAATCAGCGTCTGAAGTCAATGTCGTGCCGCTGACGTCCCCCGCGCGCTCCCGAATGGCGCGCAGTAGAGCAATGCGTGACGTAAAGAGTTCCAGACAGCCTCGATTTCCACATTTGCACTGCTCGCCATCAACGCTGATGGACGTATGCCCCAGTTCACCTGCAAGTCCTTGCGCCCCGCGGTGCACATGGCCATCCACGACAAGCGCCGAGCCGATCCCCTGACCGGCGGACACGTACAACATGACCTTGGCCCCCAGCGCCCGGCCATGATGGCGCCATTCAGTCAAGGCTGCTGCCTTGGCGTCGTGTGTGGAGTGAACAGGAATGTCGGGGTAGCGGGAGCGCAGCTCGGGGATCAGATCGAAGCCCTGCCATTGCGGGCTTTCAGTCATGAGGATGACACGTTCATCCCGCTCCAGGAACGGGCCAGGAACAGCCACGCCAATGCCATCGACCTGTTTCAAATTGCCAATCTGGCGATCCAGTATCTCGGAGATCTCCTTGAAAGTCTGCTTGGCGGACCCGTCTCGTGCGATGGGGAATTCATTGGTCTCCAGCAAGTCACCGCGCAGATTGAATGCAGCGATGGAAAAGCTACGCCGCTGCAGTCGGAGACAGAGGATGTATCGCCCGGAACCGACAAAGGCCAGGTTGATCGATCGCCGGCCGCGCCCCCCGCGAACAAGCCCCACTTCCTCTACGATGCCATTGTCGATAAGGGGTGCAATTGCACGGGTGACGGTCGCCTGATCCAATCCGGTGGCTACGCTGATTTCCTTGCGCGAGCACTCTCCCATGTCGTGCAAAGCCGCAAGGATGGCGCGCCTGTTGTGGCCTTGAATGCCTTCGATCGACAGGCCTTTTTGAGCAAGCTTCATGTCCGAACCCCAATTATTGCAATTTGGCTCAAACATAGCGAGTTTTGCTTGCGACCTGCAATCAACTGTGGGGTGCTACGCATTGACGACCTCCTGAAACAGGATGTCGGCGAATGTAGCACTTTGTCGGATCCTCTCCGCGTTGGGCATGTCGGTCTTGGTGATCTTTTCCCGCGTCTCGACTTCACCTCTGCCGCCACGTTCGTGGCGTTGCATCAAGCGCTGCTTCAGGAGATCGTCCGGCGTATCTACAAAGATACGCAGGTCGAAATGCGATGCCGCTTGAAGCCAGGGCGCTTCATTCATCAGAATGTAGTTGCCCTCGATTATGCAAACGGCTTCGTTTCCTTCGATCCGGGTCCCTTCTGGGACCGGGTCATGTATGTGCCGGGAATATCGCGGCCACCAGAACGCATCTCCCTTGGACAAACGTTCCACCGCGCGGGCAAACGCGTTGCCATCAAATGTATCGATACGGCCTTTCACGCTCCTAAGCCCTTCGGCCTCAAGCTGGGCGTTTGTTTTGTGAAACCCGTCCATCGGGCAGTAGGCAGCGATGTGCCCGGCAGCGCGTAAATCCTCGGCCAGCCGCTCGGACAGCGTAGATTTGCCCGTCGCCGGAGGCCCCGCAATTGCGACAATGAGCGGCGGTTGACCTGCACCTATCCGCTTTTCAATTGCGCCCAGAAGGCTGGGATAGTCGGCGAGCTGCTCAGGCATCCATCCAACTCCGCGTACCCGCATGAGTGCATGACTTACCCGCGATCTGGTTGGCGATATTCAGCGCATCTATAAATGACCCGATCTCGAGATACGCGTGGCAGAAAACGCCGTGGAAAATGTCCCCTGCGCCCAAGCTATCGACAACGTCCACCTCCAAAGCGGGTATCTCACCCTGACGTCCCTGATCATGCCAGACGACCCCAGCGTGACCCCGTGTCATCGCCCAGCGATGGATGCCCAGGTCCTCACACATATTGGCAAAGGCGCGCGGTCCCTCGGGACAAAACACGTCGCTGACAATTGGAATATCGGCCAGCTTTAGAAAGTCCGGTGACCAGTCTTTCCAGCCACCGCCATCCAAAATGATTGGCCCTTCAAACGCGCGCAAAGCGTCAGCGTGCGCCGCGACAAAATGCCGTTCGTACTGGTCGATCTGAATCAACCCGTATCCTTCCGTCAGGATCAGATCCTCTTGAGAATGCACCAGTTCGCACTCATCCCCTGCGCCATTGACAATCATCCTGGCCCCAAGGCTCCGGGTTGAAACAACTGTCGAAAGAGGGATGCGATAGTCCGGGTCATTACAGATGTCGTGCACCGTAACGTTTCTGTCCTTCAGATCGGACGTCAGCATTGTCTTCATTGGGCCCGGCGCACCCAGCGATGTAGCCAGCGCCGCCCTTCCGCCAAGATGGGCGAACGTAACGGCGGCGTTCAAAGCAGACCCGCCCGGGATCACATCATTGCTCAAAGCCTTGGTCTTCCCGTCCGGACCCGGAAAATCCTCGACAAGCGCGGTGACATCCATCACCGAGCGGCCTATGAACAGCGCCCGGCTCACGCGGCCTTCCGGGATGGATCGAGCCCGCCATCAGCATACCGCTTTGCCATTTCGGCAACTGGGATCGGCTTGATTTTACACCCGTGGCCCGCTGCCCCGAACCTCTCGAACCTGTCACGGACCAGCGTCTCAAGCTCCGCCATCCCGGCCAGGATAAACGCCCGCGGATCGAAGTTCGACGGGTTGTCCCGGGAGAAGCGCCGCATCGCGCCGGACATGGCCATGCGGCAATCGGTGTCGATGTTGATTTTTCGAACACCATGTCGGATCCCACGTTCGATCTCTTCGACGGGGACACCCCAGGTTTGTGGCATTTCACCACCAGAGGCGTTTATCAGGTCCTGCAATCCCTGTGGCACAGAGCTCGATCCATGCATCACAAGATGAGTATTCGGTACGCGACGGTGGATCGCCTCAATCTGGCTGATGGCCAGGATGTCGCCATCCGGTTCCCGTGTGAACTTATAAGCGCCATGAGATGTCCCACAGGCTATCGCAAGCGCATCAACCTTGGTTGCAGCAACAAACTCCGCCGCCTGATCGGGGTCGGTCAATAGCTGATCGTGATCCAGTTTGCCCTCTGCCCCGGACCCGTCTTCTTCACCCGCCTCGCCGGTTTCCAGCGATCCAAGAACACCCAGCTCTCCTTCGATTGACGCACCCGTCCAATGCGCGATCTGTGCAACGCGGGCCGTGATATCGACGTTGTGGGCATAGCTGGCGGGTGTCTTGCCGTCGCCCATCAGGGAGCCATCCATCATAGCCGAGGTGAACCCCGCAGCGATGGCGCTGACGCAGGCCTGTTCATCATGGCCGTGGTCCTGGTGCAGACAGATTGGGTTGTCGGGATACATGGACGCCAGTGCATTCACTATGGCGACGATCATCCGATCTCCGGCATAGGCCCTGCGAACATTCAAACTGGCCTGAAGGATCACCGGTGCGTCGCAGGCGCGCGCAGCGTTCATGATCGCAAGGCCCTGCTCCATATTGGAGATGTTGAACGCCGGCACACCAAATCCTTGATCCGCCGCATAATCAAGCAATTGTCTGAGGGTTATGAGGGGCATGGCAAGGCCTTTACTTGCGGAAGTTGAGATTGTGGAATTTGGCCGAGCCTTCCTGAACAAAGAGACCCCAGGCATCGGTATTGGAGATGTCATAGACCCTGAAGGATGCAACAACCTGCCCGGCCACAAAGCACTCGATGGCCGACCCGTTGCGCAGGATCTGGACCCGGTAACACCCATCCTCCGGTGTGAAGGCGAGCGGACGCTCGACCAATGGGCTGTCGATCTCCTGACGGACCTCAATGCCATGCCGTTCATTGAGCACCAGGCTGTCCCAAAGTGGATCCATCGCGGCAGGCCAGCGATCAAACAGGACGCGCTCCTTCATGGGCTCGATTGAAAGGCTGTAACCGCTGTCCAGATGATCGCCGCCTCGGGGTTCGATGAGAATACCCACAGCTTCGGTGGCGGGATCAGGTTCAATCACTACATCGAGCAACACATCATCCCGGTTCGGACCGTCGATGAACGCGTATCCGTATGATCCTGTCGCATCGCACCGAGGGCTTGCATCGCCGGTCCAGTCTCCCAACATGGGGCGCAGCTTGTGGGGCACGGTCTCTGCGTAACTCTGGTCCACGTTATCGGGCAGTTTGCAGGTCAGCGTGCCGTCTGGCAGCGAGACAAGTTCGCGCGGGCTGCCCAGTTCTCCGCCCCAGACCCAGCTACGTTTGGGGCCGTGATGCTTGCGGAACGGAATCCATGCGAAACTCATGCGGCGGTCGCCATCGCTGGCGGATTTGGCGGCGTAGAACCGACGCCCGTCAAGACTGTCGAGCTTGCGGCTTTCCCAAGGACCATCCGGGGACTTTGACACCCGATACACGGTTTGCATTCGTTCCGAGTAGCGGCTTTCAACCAGATACCACCAATCGCCCAGCTTGAAGATTTCCGGGCATTCCGGGCAATGCGTCAGCATCGAGGACGCCAGCGGCGGGCCGACCTCCCAGCTTTCCAGATCATCGGACGTGGCTACGGCAACACAGCCCCGACGAAACTGCGGACCTTCCTTGAGGCGTGCCGAGATCAGCATCTTGAAGCACCCTGCCTCTTCGTCGCGGTAGACAAAGGGGTCTCGCCAATCAACGGTTTCGTACCAGCGGGGATCGGGGGAGATCATCGGGTTGGATCCGGATTTCTCCCAGGTCTTGAGATCGGTCGACGTTGCTTTGCAAATTGACTGTGGCGAGGCCGATTGACGGTTGTAGCCAGTGTAGAAGAAGTGAAAAACGCCCTCGTGCTCAATGACAGAGCCGGTCCAGATCCCATCACCGTCGCATTCGCCATGCGCGCCGGGACCAAAAGCGTCGGGCATTACTTCCCAGTTTACGAGGTCATCTGACCGAAGATAAGCGGTCGAGACGCGCGCCCGCTCAACATATTCCCAGGCACCTACGGGGGGTTGGGAAAAAAACAGATGCCACGTGCCATCATGGTAGAATGGCATTGTATCACCAGCGGCAGCACCGCGCTCCGGAGCGTATCCGAAAAGTCTCATCTGCGGACCTCGAAAAAGAGTTTGATATTTCTGGGTCCCCCGGCCCATTGAGCCGGGGGAGGGCATGCTGCGTGCAAGGGGAGTTATTGCACGTAGTCTTGCCAGTTTGCCTGCCAGGCGTCGATGAAACCAGGCAGATCAGCGTCGGGATTATGGACCTTGCTGAGACTGCGAATGGTGTCCGGCGAAAGTATACAGCCGTTCAGAAGACTGTTGGCATAGGTATCCACATTGTCGGCCGTTACCGGGATGAGGCCGACCCGCGGCTGGGTGTCCTCAATCGGGTGACCGTGCAGATAGTCATAGAGCTGGATAAGACCGAAACCGCCAACCATCCAGTGACCACCGATCGAGAAGTCCAGCTTGCCGTCCTTGATGAACTGAGCCACCTGCTCGTCGATATCTGTGGTGATGATGGCGATGTCATCTCGCCCGGCCTGTTCCACCGCAAATTGACTGCCAAGGCCAGCGACCGCACCAAGCACGACGATCGCGTCAATCTCGCCAGGTCCGAAGCGGGCAATGAACTGTTCAGCATATTTCTGGCCATTCTCCCGGTTCAGACGATCCCAGGCCTCGGCGATCACCTCGACCCCTGCCGCGTCCAGTTCCGATTGGACACCAGCCCAGATTTCTTCCGCAGAAGTCACACCCTTCTGGTTCCAGACCATCGCGACTTTCTTGTGCCCCAGATCTGCCGTGGCTTTGCCAATCGCCTGCCCCCAAGTGTCATTGTTCTGGGTCACCTGCGCGATGAAATCCTCACCTTCATAGTCATCGTCGTAGCTGGACACCACCAGTCGACCGACGGCAATGCCCGGAATGTCATTCTCTTCCAGAAGACGGGCGACCTGGATACCGGCCGGCGACGTCAGCGGGTTGAAGATCAGCCCGTCCGGGCCGCTTGCGATGATGGATTCAGCTTGCGCAGCGTGCTGCTCTTCCGAGTTCTGATCGTCAAACTCCTTCAGCTCGACACCAAGCGCTTCGGCGACGCAGCGTTCAAAACGATGGCGGTTGATTACCCAAGGGTTTGTTTCCGGCTGGCCAAGGTCTGCGATTACCAGATCGGTACGAGCTTCGCTTTGAGCCGTTGCCACGCTCGCAAGCGGCAACATGGCTGCTGTCACAAGCAAAGGCTTGAGCATCTTATAGGTCATGATCTCCTCCCTGGAGAGTTTTTCGCGTTGATTGCGGAGAGGTAAACTCCTATTTAATGCGTACTGCAATTAAATGCAGTTTGCAAGTATATATCCAACCTGCTGAACCGGCCCATGAACCTTGAGGTCGCGAAGCGGCAAAAATCCAGGTTTTACGGCTCATGCAGTCAAGGCATCAAGTTCCGCGCGAACCTCGCGGTACGCCACGGCCCGGTAAGGAACCGGTTGGGCCGATGACCGACGACTGCGGGTCCATCGCACTCAATAGGAGGAAGATAAGCCTTTGGTATGATAGCAAATCAAGGAAGTTGAAAGGATGAGCCAGCAAAACCTCAAACCACACAAGCTACTTCTTCATTACTCGACCTATCTTGTACCGGTTTCGGATCGAGGCTCTAATCGGCCTAAAAACAGTTGGTGATTTTGGCGCTGCTCTTGACGTCATCCGTATCGGAAAGCTGCGCTCCGTTTCGGTTTCAATCCAAAAAATGCGCCAAACACCACGATCTGGAGGCTTGTAATGGCGGCGGCAATTTGCACTGGTCAGTGTCTTTGTGGAAAAATTGAGGTTCGTATCTCAGCGTCTCCTGAATTTTCGGTTTTGTGTTTCTGTCTGGACTGTCAGAAAATTTCCGGTGGCGGCCATCTTCCACAGTCTGCGTATCTTGGGCAGCACGTGGCAATTAGCGGCGAGCCGAAGCTCTATAGCTGGGAGTCTGACGCCGGGAACACTGTCAGCCTGGGTTATTGTTCTGACTGTGGTTCGCCGATCTACAAAGCGACGTCGAAGATGCCGGAGTTTCTATTCGTCGCGGTAGGTGTTTTGGGCGACCACTCTGGTTTTGAGAGCCCCCATATGGCTTTCGTCGAAAACTGCCGGGATTGGGACAGGTCACGCGATCTCAAACTGAAGGGTCCTCTACAGTGAAGGCTGGTCCAAATTCAATTCGCCAAGACGGTCGCTTCCCTCAATGCGCCCGTAAATGATCAGGCTTGTATTTCGATCGCCGCAGTTTGATGGCCGCCGGAACTACCAACAGGTGTAGCCTGCCCTGCCTCCCAAAGTTCCTGTATTGGGGGACGAGTTCGGCTCGGGGCATGATCGTATAAAAAATGCTGACCTTCGCTGCGCGCTGCATGAACCGTTAAAACGCGGACACTGCGGCCGGTCGACCTCCGCTGACGAATGGCTGGTGTCTGCGCTTATCGTCCGAGTGGCCTAGGGACCGTCGTGTCTGACGTCAGCGCCAATGGGACAGTTTAGGTCGATTTGATAAGAGAGGGTTTCTGGCTCATCGTAACCGCCAAGGAGTGGAGATGAGAAAGAAACCCGGAACCAAGCAGAGCCACGGTGAGAAAGTTGTAAAAGACATCCGCCGCGCCACGCGTAAGCAATATTCAGCAGAAGAGAAGATCAGGATTGTGCTGGACGGCCTGAAGGGCGAAGACAGTATTTCAGAGCTGTGCCGCCGTGAAGGCATTGCCCAGAGCCTCTACTACAGTTGGTCCAAGGAGTTCCTTGAAGCCGGCAAGAAACGTCTGGCAGGCGACACGGCCCGTGCAGCGACATCGACCGAGGTCAAAGATCTGCGCCGCGAGGCACGCGATCTGAAGGAAGTGGTTGCCGAATAGGCTCTTGAACTGCGGTTGCTCAAAAAAAGCATGATCGCGGATGGGGGCGACGACGAATGAGGTATCCCGCATCCGAAAAACTGGAGATCATCCGCCTCGTCGAAGGTTCGCATCTCCCGACCAAGCGCATACGCGTGGCGCGGCGGATGTCTTTTACAACTTTCTCACCGTGGCTCTGCTTGGTTCCGGGTTTCTTTCTCATCTCCACTCCTTGGCGGTTACGATGAGCCAGAAACCCTCTCTTATCAAATCGACCTAAACTGTCCCATTGGCGCTGACGTCAGACATGTCGAGAGGCTCGCTTTCAGCATCTCCCAGCGGCGCGGGTCGGAGGCCAGCAGCAGGCCGCCGATATGGTGCCTGCCCACGTTCTGGCCGCTAATCTCCTCGTCTCGTCGTAGAGCTTGATCGTATAGGACTGCAGCGCGGCAATATTGGGGTCCGAATTCAGAGCGAAATACCCTGCCGCAGCGTGCCATGTGGAGCCAGCGGTCAGCTCGGCACGCTCAACCAGCAAGACATCCTTCCAGCCGAATTTTGCTAGGTGAAAGAGGACGGAAGCGCCAACGATGCCGCCCCCGATAACGACCGCTTGATATGTGTCTTTCATGGTTTTGGTATCTTGAGAAGTTGGTCTGATTGGATCATGCTAGGATTTTTCTGCGGGGCAGTTGAAAGGGACGAATAGGCCGACAGTCGACCCCAGCCTTTGGTTTCTCGGTATCGCGCACACGGCTCACAGTTGGACGACGGTTGGACCATCAACGTGTTGCGTCTTTACTGCATTGCGCAGTGGTCGTCCCAATTGAGGACAATCGATCTCCATGATATCGTTGTCTTGCAAGGTGATACCGTCCGCAAAACTAAGCGTGGCCGTCCCAAAAACGTGCACATTCACGCGGCCAGGCTGTCTGAACAATGGATACTTGAAGTGATGATATTCAAGATTGCTCAAGGCATGGGTCATATTGTCCTCGCCCGAGACAAATGGCTTTTCCCACAGAACCTCGCCGTCCCGGTAAATTCGGCTCATGCCCTGAACATCCGATGGCAGGTCGCCAACCAGAAGTTCCGGCCCCAGCCCACACACACGTAGCTTCGAGTGCGCGAGGAAGAGGTAGTTCTTCCGTTCCATAACATGGTCGGACAATTCATTGGCGAGCGCATAGCCGAGCCGAAAAGGTTGTCCATTCTTGTCGTTCAGGTAGATGCCCGCAATCTCGGGTTCTTCGCCCATGTCGTCCGCCCAATGTGGGCTTTCCATGACCTGGCCGCTTGCGCGCAAAATCGAACCATCACCTTTCCAGAACCACTCGGGCTGAACACCGACTTCGCCGTCGGATGGTTTGCCGCCTTCCAGCCCCATTTTGAAAATCTTCATTGAATCCGAAAGATTATCTTCGTCGCCGGTGACCTTGGCATGCATGGCGTCGCGGGTGTCGGCGCTTCCCATATGGGTCAGCCCCGTACCTGCTACAATAACATGTGAGGGGTCGGGCAGATCGATAACAGGCAGAAGTCTTCCTTCGGCAATCGTCTCTTCATAAGAGACGCTACCGGAAATGCCGACAGCCTGAACCGCCTGAGCCAAACTTTGGCGAGATGCTATTGCCATCTTAGCCAAATCAGCGATGCGTTCCACATTTCCAAGAACCATGAGCTGGTCGCCATTGACTTCGGCTACTGATCGTTTTCCTTCAACCGTCTCAAACTGGACAAGGCGCATGATTTTTCCTTTCTTAGATCCCGCGAACGGGTCTCAAGCCAAATCTTCTGTCAGAAGGGATATGGGGGCATTCTGATAGCAGACCGGGCGCAAAAAACGGCGGATCGACAGTGTTCCCACGGAGGTCGCGCCAAAGTTGGTCGAAGCCGGATAGGGTCCGCCATGCACCATCGCATCGCAGACTTCGACTCCGGTTGGAAAGCCATTGAACAGAACCCGTCCGGCTTTGCGTTCCAGGATCGGTAAAAGTGATAACGCGAGCTCCTTATCTTCATCATCCATGAATGTTGTACAAGTCAGCTGGCCTTTCAGGCTTCGCGCGACTTCTTCAACCTGCTCATGATTTTCCGCCTCAACAACCAGTCCGAGCGGACCAAAGACCTCTTCGGAAAGTGTTCCATTTGCAAACCATTCGCGGGCCGTTGTTCGGAACAGATTAGGCGTTGCATTGCGAGAGTCGCAGGAGGTCGTGAGGATTTCCTGCACGTTGGCATCGGCACGAATCCGATCACGACCATCCCTATAGGCGGCGGCTATGCCATCGGTAAGCATGGCCTGCGCGCTGATTTGTTTCAGCGTCTCAGACGCGGCACGAAGGAAACGATCAGCATCATTACTGGCCTGCACAACAACAATCCCCGGTTTGGTGCAAAACTGGCCGACCCCCATCGTCAGTGAAGCCGCCCAGCTCTCGCCAATTTTTTCAGCGCGTGACGCCAGAGCATGAGGTAGCAGGAACATGGGGTTCACAGAACCTAACTCTCCAAAGAAAGGGATGGGTTCGTCCCGAGCGGCGCACAGATCAAAGAGCGCCCGTCCACCCACCAGCGAACCGGTGAAGCCCACCGCCTTTATGCGTGGATGCTGAACCAGGGCGGCCCCCACATTCCGGCTTCCGCCCTGGATCAAGCTGAATACGCCCGGATGCAGTTGCAGGGCTTTGGTTGCCCGGTCAATTGCCTGCGCGACCAGCTCACCTGTTCCAGGATGTGCAGAATGACCTTTGACCACCACAGGACAGCCTGCCGCCAACGCTGCAGCTGTGTCGCCGCCTGCCGTCGAAAACGCCAATGGAAAATTCGATGCGCCGAAAACAGCGACCGGACCAATCGGGCGCTGAACCAGCTTCAGGTCCGGTCGTGGCAAGGGCTTCCGATCCGGCATCGCGGTGTCATGGCGACGGTCAAGATAGTCCCCCTTCAGGATATGCTCCGCGAATAAGCGCAGCTGGCCGACAGTCCGACCGCGCTCACCGGTCAAGCGAGCCTCGGGCAAACCTGTCTCCTGGCTTCCGACTTCAGTGATTTCATCTCCAAGTGCGTCGATCTCATCAGCAATTCGATGAAGAAACTCTGCGCGCTTGTCCCGGCTAGAATAGCCAAAGGACCAGAAAGCTTCCTCTGCTGCCTCGCAGGCACGCCCGACAAGATCCACCGTTCCGACGGCAAAGTTATGGGCGGAGCCATGAGCAGGCTGTGATGCAAAAGTGCTGGCGCTGCCCAGCCATTCGCCGGCGATCAGATGTTTTCCGTTCAGCATGAGTGTCTCCGTTCAGAGCAGGCCCCGGCGGGCCAAATTGTGCATCAGATGTGAAGCTGCGAAGTCCCAAGGCGGGCATTCGGTCGAAAGGCGCACGGTATTGACCAAAGCACCCAGTTCGGGGTTTGAGATGCTCACGACATCGCCCATTTTGTGTGTGAAACCACCCCCGGGGTGATCGCGGTCTTGGATTGGTGCGAAAAGTGTCCCCATCATCAGCATGAACCCATCAGGATACTGATGGTGTGCACCATAGGCCTGCCCAACCAGGTCCAGCGGGTCGCGGCTGATCTCGGCCATAGTGCTATCACCGTCCATCACAAAGCCATCCTCTCCGGCAACCCGCAAATCAAGTTCAGCTTTGCGCACATCCGCAATGGAATAAGTTTCATCAAAGAGGCGGATGGCAGGTCCTACTGAGCAGGCGGCATTGTTGTCTTTTGCCTTTCCGAGCAGCAGCGCCGAACGGCCCTCGACATCGCGAAGGTTCACGTCGTTGCCAAGCGTAGCACCCTTGACCTCACCCCGGCTGTTTACCGCCAGAACCACCTCCGGTTCCGGGTTATTCCAGCGCGACATTGGATGCAGGCCGACGCTTGCGCCCCAGCCGACCGAAGACAGCGCTTGAGCCTTGGAGAAAACCTCTGCATCCGGGCCGATTCCAACCTCGAGGTATTGCGACCATGCTTTCTCGGCCAGAAGCGCGTTCTTCAGCTCAATTGCCTGATCTGATCCGGGAACAATTCCGGTCAGGCTATCGCCGATGATGGCTTCACAACGCTCGCGGATCGCCTTGGCCCTGGCTGGATCACCAAGTGCCTGCTCTTCAATCACCCGCTCCAGCATTGAGGATACGAAGGTCACACCACACGCCTTGACCGGCTGCAGATCGCAGGGCGCCAGTAAATAGGGCAATTTAGGATCAGGCCGCTCGACAGAGTTCTCCTCGAGCCCGCCCAGCGTGCAAATCACTTCGCCTGAGGCAGACTTGATCCAGTCCGCCGGTTTGTCCTGCTCAAGCAGATCGCGTACAGTCGCCACTTCGCGTGAGGTCACATCGACAATGCGTCCATCGCGCAGGTGGCAAACCGAAGGGCCCGAAACCGCTGGGTTCCAGACCCGCAGAACAAAACAGCCCTGGTCAGGCAAACCGACATGCATTCTCGTATTTCCTTATCCGTTGCGCCAATTTGACCGTTCAGAAGCGCCCGTGGGTCAGATAGGCTTCTTTCGGATCCGTTCCGCTGCGGATAGCCGAGCGGACCTTGTTTTCGGTGTTCATCACTTCCTCGACCTCAGCCACGACCTCTTCAGCAATTTCATCGGGGATAAGGATGGCCCCATCGATGTCGGCAATTAGAAAATCTCCGGGCTTGACGACAACGTCACCGATCTGAACGGGTACTTCCATTTTGTCGACCGACCACGCTCCCACAACATCTTTGGCGGTGTAGAAACGGTGAAAAACAGGGAAACCGATTTTGCGAATGAAGTCGCTGTCCCGGCATCCGCCATTGGTCACATACCCGCGCACGCCACGAGCCTGGAGTGTCTCGGCAGACAGCTCCCCCATCAGCGCGAAGTCATCGGTGTAACCACTGCAAACTACCACGTGGCCTGAAGGAGCTAATGACAGAAAACCCGTCCAGGCCAGCAGCGCATCATCAGCGCTGATACCAGGTTTCGGCGTTCCGGAGATCGTGAAAACAGGACCAGCCAAAACTTGAGTGTCGTCAATTGGGCGGATGTCCTTGGGCAGAACGATATTGTCGATCCCTCTTTCACGCAGAGCGTCAAATACAGCACCGCTATAGCATTTTCCAAGGCGTTCGGTCAGAGCGGCAATTTTGCCATTATCTGTCATGTCTTTCCTTCCCATTCGTAAGACGTCACTTCGAGAGGAATGGCTCGAGCCGCTCGAAGGCCTCCTCCAACACTTCTGCTGGCTGCGCGTAGCAGAGCCGCAGATAGCCTTCCCCTTGCGGACCGAACGCGACGCCCGGCGCCAGCCCAACCTTGGTTTGCGCTAGGATTTCACCAGCCGCAGCGAAACTGTCAGTCAGTCCGTCAACCCGGAAAAAGCAGTAGAAGGCACCATCCGGCTCAATGAACTCCACCCGCGAAAATGCGTTGAGGCGTTCTGCTGTGATTTCGTACCCAGCCCGGCTCTTGCTCAGCAGGCTGGCAATTTCTTCCTCGCCGTCGTGCAATGCTTTCATGTTACTGCCATACCATTCTTCTTGCTGTAGGCTTCCGCGGCCCGGCCAACTGCGTCCTCATTCAGGGAAAATCCAAGACCAGGGCCGGACATAACTGCAATTTTTCCGCCATTCGGCGTCAGATCCGGGTTCTCGACGATGTCTTCCTCTAGCAGTTGCCACATTATCTGATTGCCATCGTCCAGATTGGGCACTCCGGCAACCGCCTGAATAGAGGCGCAGGTTGTGATGCCGGTTTCCCACACGCCGTGCAAACAGACGTTGATGTCAAACAACTGAGCTATCGCGGCGACCCGTCGAAACCCGAGAATACCGCCAGTTTCGTGCAGACCCACGGTCAATAGACTGGCCGCGCCGCTGGCACACATTGCGTGAGCCTCCTCAGGTGTAAATACCGACTGATCTGCCGCAATAGGTACCGAACACGACTGTTTCAACGCCTTAAGTGCCGGCACACCGGAGATTGCCGAAACCGGCTGTTCAACCATCTCGAGATCATACTTGGCGAGTTTTTGAAGCATCACTTGGGCCTCCATCAAGTCCCAGGCCTCGTTCGGGTCGATCCGAAGTCGCTTGTTGCCAATAGCCTTTCTGACAGCTTCGACATTGGCCATATCTTTATCGTTGGCGTGTCCGGCCTTGAGATAAATCACTTCAAAGCCGTCCTGCACCAACTGGCTGGCATGTGCTGCAACTTCTTCCGTACTGTCTCCTTGGACAAACCCCATGAAACTCACCGTGTCATGTATCTTCCCACCCAACAGGGCGTGAACCGGCAGACCCACCGATTTGCCAAGCGCATCCCAAAGGGCCAATTCAACACCTGCAAACGCAATATTGCCTATTCTTGGATGAGATTGGCTGGCGTAATGATGCCCAAAATTTTGCGTAAATAGCTGTTTCATCAAATCGGTGATCTGAGTGATGGGCTGCCCCAACAGGACCGTTTTTGCGGTTAGCAAGAGCGTATGGATTGCCTGTGGGGACGTCATCGTCGGAGCGGTTTCGCCGTAGCCGACGACGCCCGCATCCGTTTCGATCTCGACCAGGATTGTTGTTTGGCCAAGATTCTTTCCCATGGCCCAGACATAGGTTGTCTTGAATTTGGAAAAGAGCGGCGTGAGGCGAATATCTCTTATTTTCATGATCTTGTCTTCCAGTAGGTTTTCTTCGCTCTAGTGTGATCGAGTTACCGCGTAGGTGGATGCGTCCAGAGCCGTTGGCTTGTCCAAGATGAGATCAGCAAGCAACTCTGCCGACCCAGTGGCGAGGGTCCAACCCAGATGGCCGTGCCCGGTATTGACCCAAAGGCCCTTGCTGGATGTTGCGCCAATATAGGGCAGACCGTCCGCACTCATCGGGCGGAATCCAGTCCACGGCTCGCGCTTGCAGCAGTCAATCGTCTGCGCAAGGTTTGGGTAAACGGATTTGGTCAGGCGATCGAGTTGCCGGGTTATTTTGGGGCTTAGAGTGTCGTCATGCCCGGCGAATTCGGCAATTCCGACAGCGCGCAGTTTGCCATTGATTGGAACAATCCCGACATGCATCCCTTCGTCGATAATGGGATACGAAGGCAGGTCGTTGACGCCAGTTGTATCGTATGTGACCGAGTACCCTTTCACGGGGCGCATCAAGATTGATCTTGCATCCTTCGGAGCCAATTTTCTTGTATTAGCTCCAAGGGCCAGAATGGTATTTTTGGCCCGAATATCTCCAATTGTTGTACGCGCGCCGATGACCCTGTCGCCTGACATCAGCAGTTCATTGGCTTGGCAATTGACATGTATTTTTTGACCTGAAGCGACGAGGTCATCGCGGAGGAGTTGGCAGAACTTTCGCGAGTCCGCCACCACATCAGCGGAAAACCGAATTCCACCTGCCAACTGCGGGGCCAACGCTTGAAGGTGCGGCTCAGCCTCAACAGTTTGATCAGGCGTCAGCACCTCCCAATCGAGCCCGACCTCACTGAGGTGACGATTGGATCTGATCTGGGCTTCCAGACTTGATTGGTCGCGGTAGATTTTGATGGTGCCACATTTTTTAGCGTCGAATTGGTCCGCGTATCCTTTGTAGTAGTCTTCAAAGACATCCATGGAGAAGAGCGCGAGTTCGAGCAATTGGCGCCTGTGAAGTTCGTGCAGATGCGGCTTTGAGTTTTTGAGAAAATACAGGCCCCATTTGAGCAGGGTCGGGATAGCTTTCGGCTTAATTCGCACCGTGGGATTTTGTGTCACGAGTGACCTTAAGAGCGTGGCCAATATCCCTGGCGAATTCCACGGCGCGGTCTGTGAAGGCACCAACATCGCACCATTTGCATAGTTGGCCCCAGTGCCGATATCTTCACTAGCCTCCACCAGCACGACCGAGCAGCCGCGTTTGGCCAATCGATGGGCCGTTGTGATGCCACACAGACCACCGCCGATTATGAGCGCGTCTACGTTCACGATTGGCCAGAGATATGGGCGTAGGCGACGATTTCGACCTTTGCTTCCGGCACCAGAATAGCCGCTACAACAACTGTCGCTCTGTTGGGTAGGACCCCGTCGAAAAACTCAGCGTAAACCGTGTTCATACCAGGCGCGTCAGCCAGATCGACCAGGTAGATCAGACACTGGGTGATGTCGGCCATTGTACCGCCCGCCGCTTCGACCGAGGCCTTGATGTTCGTTAATGTCCGCCGGGTTTGTTCTTCGATCGTCCCGTCGACAAATGCTCCATCCTCGCCGAATGACAAATGGGCTGTGTAAAGGACTTCGCCATCGGCTGGTGCTGTGACCGCCCAATTTAACGGTGCTGGAGGTGTAGGCAGGTTTGAAGGTACAGACTTGTGCATGTTGATCCTTTCAACTCGGTTTGGGAAACGGCGCAGTTATGCACCGAAGACCAGATTGGGCAGCCACAGGGCGATTTGCGGGAAAAATGTGGTAAGTAGCAGGGTTGGCAACCAAGCGAACACAATCATCACGATCGTAGGACCGATCACCTTGTTGACAGGAACATCGGTCACGCGGCAACCCAAGTAGAGCAACGGCGCCGTGGGCGGCGTTATGTTCCCCATGCCCAAGTTCACCCCCAGAACTGCAGCGAAGTGGACCGGATCCATCCCGACGCTCGTTACCACCGGCAGCAGGAGCGGCGCAGACAGCAGGATTCCAGAAACGTCATCCATAAGCATGCCGATCAGGATCATAACCAGGTTGACCATCAGAAGAATGACTATCGGGTTGTCAGAGATCGAGAAAACGAGCGATTTTGCCATTCCTGGAATGTCTTCGAAGATCAGGAACCGAGATACGATTAGGACCATGAAGACCATAACCATGACCACCCCGATTGTGACCGCGGATTCACGCAGAACCGAAACGAAAGTAGTCCAGGTCAGGCCCTTGTAGATCCAAAATCCCACCGGCAAGGCGTAGACAACCGCGACGCCGGCGGCCTCGGTCGGAGTCATGATGCCGCCGTAGATGCCACCCAGGATGATAACGGGCATCAACAGCGCCGGCAGTGCGAACCAGGTTCTCTTTCCAAATTCGGCGGCAAAGCTCTCGGGCGGCTCGGCCAACAGGAGATCCTGCCGGTTTCGGAGCATGACATAGTTTACCACGCATAGAAGGAAGACCAGGATAAATGCCGGGCCAACCGTAGCCAGAAAACACCGTAGAACGGATTGTTGCGTGACCCACGCGTATAGGATCTGCGCAGCACTTGGCGGGATCAACAATCCGAGCGGGCTGGCGGCTACGAGAACGGCGGCCGACACTCCTTCCGGGTAATTCGACCGGCGCAAATGCGGCATCATTATCGAACCGATGCAGGTCAATGTTGCCGCCGCACTGCCGGATATCGAACCGAAAACTGCGGATGCAAACACAGCCGCGGCACTTAATCCGGACTTAATTCCACCCACGAAAAGTTCGGCAAGGCCAACGAGCGGCGCCGCGATCTTGCCGCGCTCCATAATGCCGCCGGCCAGAATAAATAGAGGGATCGCCAGAAGCACCACGCTGTTCATCTTCCAGTGCCCTGCCGGCATGAACCCTGAAACATCGTGGCCGCCAAAAACGGAAATGAGGATTAGGACCGCGCCAAAGGCAAGCGGAACCGAAACCCCGATTACGAGCAGAACTATCAGCAATACGATGGAGGCGAGTATTAGCATTGCCGGAGTCTCCTATTCATTCGCATCAGGTTGAATTGCACCAGGCTGCGTGAAAGCCAGAACATAGAGACGGAGGCCAGTAAAAAAGCCCATGAACATAAAACCCACCAATATGGATAGCCGCGGCACCAGAAACGGAATTCTCAGGGCAATCGTCTGTTGCCAATAGGGGTAGCTTTGGATCTCATCAATGATCATCAGCGCCGCCCAGTAGACCGCGAAGAGAAGAACTATGAACTCAACCAAGGTGACAATAAGCGCCCGCACCCGGAGTACTCGAGGGTTGCGTAAAACCTCGCTCAGAAGATCCGCGTTGATATGCGATTCATCGTAGGTGCCAAGAGCCCCCGCCATGAAGAAAAGCCAAAAGCAGATCACCATCAGCCATTCTTCGTAAGCAAATAGATCAGTTTCCAATATGTATCTGAAGATGACCACGAAGAAGAAAGTGAAGGCCATGATCATGCATGAAACACTGACGAAAACTACCTTTGCGGCAAGCATGATCCTGACGGGCCGTTGGAGACGGGCTGGGATTTGATCTGCAAGTTCCATGGTATGAACGCTCTGGCTGGGAATTCAGATCGGGCCCGAAGCTCCTCCGGACCCGACATTGTCAATGGATGTCCAGCTTATTGCCCGGACACCAACCTGTCGAAAACATCGGCGCCGATCGTCTCTTTCGCCATGGGCCAGACTTCGGATTTGATAGCTTCGGAAATCGCGGTGCGTTCTTCAGGAGTGAACTCGATGATTGTCCATCCCGCTTCCCTCAGACTGGCCATGCTAGCTGCGTCTGTTTCCCGAGCCTGCTGATTGTACCACGCCATGCCTTTCTCGACAGCAGCTTCAACGGCGGCGCGCTGCTCGTCGCTCATGTTTTCCCAAGTTCTCTTACTGGCATAAAACGATTGGGACTCGGTAAAGGCGTTGTAGGGCATATAGACCTGACCGACATCGCTTTTCGCAAACAATGTATAGGCTGCATTCGCAGTGCAGCAGATCGCACCATCAACCGTACCTGCCTGTACTGCCGGAATAACTTCGGACCAATTCATCGTGGTTGTCTGAAAGCCCAGCACCTCGGAGGCGGCTTTGACCAGATTGGAGGCCCAAACGCGGATGTGCTTGCCTTTTTGCCCGACACTTGTTGCGTTTTCGGGTTCCTCTGTCAGGACGACCCCGATCAATCCCTCAACGCCTGTGCCGAGATAGACGAGCCCGATACGATCCAGTGTCTCGTTCATGATCTGAGAATACGTCGATTGCGGGTCCCCGAAAACGCTGTCCACCTCGTCCCAGCTTGAAACCAGGAATGGCAGGCTGTTTGCTTCAAGAGCTGGATCCTTGTGGGCATATACGAAGGTGAAGACCAGATCGATATTGCCCCTGATTGTATCCTCCATCAATTCCTCTCCGGAACCGAGTTGGCCGGCCGGGAAAAACTTGACCGACAGGCCGACACCTGCCGCTTCGATTTCTTTGGCGACCATCTCCATTGCTGCATGTGATGGGTCATCGACCGGCCGAACTCCGGCCATCTTGAGGGTGATTTCGTCGGCAATGGCACCTGTTGAAGCAAGACCGGCAAGCGCCAGGCCTAAGATTGCGCTGATCGCATTTCTACGAAATTTCATGGTTCGTCCTCTCCTGTCTTGGGCGCCGCGTGGCGCATTTTTGTATTGACGTTGTCCATTATAACAGACATTATGTCCACAACAGGGTAACTCCACCATGTGAATCGAGTCAAGATGATTGTTCTTGGCTCACCGTCGATGACGTTTGAGCTTTCCAATGGGGTCCCAATTCAGAACCGCTAGAACCAAACAGTAAGCAGTGGTCTATTCGCATGAGATTGAAGAACATTCAGACACAACCAATGAGGCGAGTGAGGTAGGAGGCGATGGCAAAGGTCACGCGCGAACGCGGCATCGACAGGGCAATCGACATACTTGACTGCTTGCACCATCACAGACGGCCAATGGTGGTGAATGAGCTTGCGGCCGCGATGGGTGCACCGCGTTCGACCATATACCAAACGACCAAGCTCTTGCTCAATCGCTCGGTTTTGGATTCTTACAGCGGTGGGCGCGTGTTTCTGGGGCGCAAACTATTTCTCTACGGATCCGCGGTTCCGGAACAATATTCCCTGATCGAACTTTCCAGACCATTCATCGACGAACTGGCCGAAGAACTTGGAGAACGGGTTGAACTCAATAGTTTGGTCGATTGGAAGCAAAGCATTCTTTATGCTGCGGATGGAAAGCGTTCATACTTTTTCCCATTGAACCCAGGCGCCAGCTATCCGCTACCACTGACATCTTCCAGCCGGTTTCTAATCGATGGATTTGACGAGGAAACATTGCGCAGAAACATTCCAGAAGAAGATTATTTTCGGCAAGGTGAGCGCGTAATGACTCTTGATCGTTTTTTGAAGGACAGCCAGGAGGCGAAAGCGCACGGCTATAGTGTCGTCTCAGATCTTCTGGACAACCACCTGTCCTCAATTTCGATGCCGATAATTGACAAGAGTGGGGTGGTATTGTCGACGATAGGAATTGCATTTCCTACGGGCGAAATGGAAGCAAGCAAAGACCGTTTCGTTGAAGCACTAAAGGAAACGGTCGACAAGGTGCGAGAGACGTTCTTGATGGCCGGTTGACCGTTGGTTTCAGGCGGCGATCAAAAGTAACAGATTGCAGTTTCCGGCCCTGTTTCACCCGGTCGGAAAATACCATTCGGAGGCGAAATCATTGGTGCGATGCTCCAATATGACAGTGTTTCTCAATCGGCGTACGACGACGGTATCGACAGCGCAGGCTAAGAGACTTCCTTTAGTTCCAGCTTCAACGATTCAATCTTGCCTCTCCGGGTCTGCTCCGGTAGGGGGCAGGATAGTACGCTAAGCTGGGTGGGCTATCGTTTTGGCCACCTGTACTCGCCGGTCAAAAGAATATGCGCCCATCCGAGTGGTGAGATGTGCGACAGAAGCTCCGGCGGGCTATCTCGACCATCGTCCATTCTTGCTGTGACCGCGCGTCCGAGATGATCCGTGTTCCAATATATGATGATCGCGGCCAGTAGGTTCAGGCCTGCCATTCGATAGTGCTGACCTTCAGCCGTTCGGTCTCGGATTTCACCCGGTTGTGTCGCAAACTTTTTTAACGACCGCGGCCGGCGCTATGCTAGATGCAGCTATCCTGCGATCTCTGCGAACATCCGAAAGCCGGAAGTCTTATTGCTAGAGAATTGCTTCTTGCGGATCATGTTAGCTACCTCAATGCCATCCAATGTTGCGGAAGCTGATCCGAAAGATTTGAACCCGCACATGTGCCGTACGCGCCGTTTGATGAATCTGTGATCCTGTTCAATCATGTTGTTCAAGTATTTGGACCTGATCGTCTGTACTTTGGCTTGACAGCCGAAACGCTTCAGGATTCTGTTCACTTCTCGAATGCCAGCTGCATTGGCGCCACTCTTGTCTATGACGATTTTAGTCGGGATCCCGTTTGAGGAGAGTGCTTTGGCAAAGAACCTGGTGGCTGCTGGTCGATTACGTCGCTGAGACAGCATGAAATCAAGTGTGTTTCCCGCTTTGTCCACTGCTCGATAGAGATACATCCACTTCCCGCGCACACGAATGTAGGTTTCGTCCATTCTCCAAGAACTCTGAGTTGCGCGCTTCTTTGAATGCGCACGAGCAGCGACTATCGGCGAGTATTTCACAACCCACCTATTCAGTGTGGCGTGGTCAACTCGCACACCGCGTTCAGCCATGATCTCTTCTAAATCACGATAGGAAACTGTGTACCGCAGATAGAAGTAAACAGCGTACAAAACCGCATCTTTGGGGAAATGGCAGCCTTTCAAGGAAATCATGCTGAAACCTTTTGGAGAACAATACGCGGACAGCAAACGTCGAATTCTACATGCTCGTCAATCCAGACCCAAAGTTTGCGACACAACCCCCCTTACCCACTTTATGCGCAAAATCTTCTTTTTTTGATCGTTACCTTATAGGTTTCTTCTAATTATAATTACACTTGATAAGTATCGCTTATCATTTCTCATTGATTTGGCCCGCATTCCGGCGCAAACTGCACGCCATGATGCCGCTGAACCGCCTCTCACTTCGCTGGTCCGACGCCGCAAGACCTGTGACGTTGGCCCTGTGTCCCCGCAACCGGCGATTGGCCGGAAAGCCGGGGAGGCGCAGCCATGGGTAGCCCGATCGTTCCCAATGGCCCCCCTGCCCTTTCCGCTGCCGACCAGGAGGCGCTGACCGATCTCTATGTCCGCGGCACCCCCGAGAACACGCTGCGGGCCTATGAGCGCGACCTGCTCTACATCACCGCCTGGAAACAGGCGCGCTTCTCCCAGCCCCTGTCCTGGCCGGAAGACCAGGACGTTGCCCTTGCCTTCATCCTCGATCATGCACGCGATCTGCAGGACGCGGCCGAGGACGACATCGCCCGGCACACCGCGGAGGTTCTGATCGCTCAAGGCTTGCGCAGAGCCCTCCCCTGCCCGGCCCCGTCGACCCTGGACCGGCGCATCGCCTCCTGGCGCGCCTTCCACCGGATGAAGAACCTCGTCACCCCGTTTGACGCGCCGATCGTCAAGCAAGCCCGCGCCAAGGCGCGCCGCGCCGCTGCCCGCCCTCCTGCCCCGAAATCCGCCCACCCGATCACCCGCG
>NZ_WPZY01000033.1 GCF_013031405.1 Ruegeria sp. HKCCD8929
GTCCGCCATCGCACTCGCAGCAACCGTCATCTACTGGTTATGAATCCTGACCCTAAAGAGGTATACGGTAATGCGCGGCATATGAATGTCCTTTCCGGAAGCTGTTTTTCCAATCGCCGGCAGGCGCGGCGGTGTGAAACCAGCCTCTAGGGCATTTCCCGCACACGTTGGGGTCATAGTTTCGTGATGAGAAAAACTGTGCCGTCAAAAGGAAAGAACCCGCCGTCGGGCGGGTTCCTTCGTGGTCTTGCGGCTGCATTTATTCCGCCGCGATCTTGATGACCGGCTCCATGCGGGCCAGCACTTCTTCGGCCAGATGGCACTTGACCTGATGCCCTTCGGCCAGCGTTCTGACCGGTGGCACCTCGCGCTCGCAACGCCCGTCCGCCACTTCGGACTTCCAGCGGCAGCGCGTCTGGAACGGGCAGCCCGACGGCGGGTTCATCGCGGAAGGAATATCGCCTTCGAGCACGATGTGTTCCTTTTCGACCGAGGTATCGGCGATGGGCACCGCCGACAGCAGCGCCTCGGTATAGGGATGGTAGGGCGGTGAGAACACCTGATCGGTCGAGCCGAGCTCGACCACATGGCCCAGATACATCACCATCACCCGGTCGCTGAGATAGCGCACGATGGAAAGGTCATGAGAGATGAACAAGAGCGTCGTCTTCTGCTCGCGCTGGATCTCCATCAGCAGATCGGTCACCGCGGCCTGCACCGAGACGTCGAGCGCCGAGACCGGCTCATCCGCCACCACGATCCGGGCGTCACCGGCAAAGGCGCGGGCGATGCCCACACGCTGCTTCTGCCCGCCCGAGAGCTGCCGCGGCATCCGCTCGGCAAAGGCGCGGGGTAGTTTCACCAGATCGAGCAGTTCCAGCATCCGCTGGCGCCGGTCGGCCTCGGAATTGCCGATACCAAAGATCTCCAGCGCCCGGATGATCTGCCGTCCCACGGTCATCGACGGGTTCAGCGTGTCGAACGGGTTCTGGAACACCATCTGCACTTCGCCCACGGTCTTGGCATCGCGTTCCTCGATGGGCACCTGTTCGATATTGCGGTTGTCCAGCAGGATCTGGCCCTCGGTCGCCGTCTCAAGCCCCATCAGCACCTTGGCGAAGGTGGACTTGCCGCAACCGGACTCGCCCACAATGGCCAGCGTCTCGGATTCGCGCGCCTCAAAGCTGAGCGTTTCGTTGGCCTTGACCACTTTCTTCTCGCCGCCGCCGAACAGCGCATTGGCCGCCACCTCATAATATTTCTTGAGGTTGTCCATCTTCAAGACGACATTGCCGACCTCGCCCTTCTCTTTCTGCTCGCCCACGGTGATCGGCGCGTTCCAGTCGATCTCCTTGAACTTGAGGCAGCGGGTGTGATGGCGGTCGTTGCCCGGCACAGCCTCCATCGTGATCTCCTGCGCGTCACAGCGGCCTTCTTCGAAATAGTCGCAGCGCGGGCCGAAATTGCACCCGTTGGGCCGCTCATGGGGCAGGGGGAAGTTGCCCGGAATCGCCACCAGCGGGCGCGAGTTCTTGTCGGCCCCCGGCAGCGGGATCGAGCGGAACAGCGCCTGCGTGTAAGGGTGCTGCATCTCGTCGAACACGTCGTGGATCGAGCCGCGCTCGACCGCCTCGCCGGAATACATCACGCAGAGCCGGTCGCAGGTCTCAAGCACCAGCCCCAGATTGTGGCTGATGAACAGCATCGAGGTGCCGTATTTCTTGCCCAGATCCTTGACCAGTTCCACCACGGCGGCCTCGACCGTCACGTCGAGCGCCGTCGTCGGTTCATCGAGGATCAGCAGCGCCGGTTTCGACATCAGCGCCATGGCGATCACGATCCGCTGCTGCTGACCGCCCGACAGCTGGTGCGGAAAGCTGTTCAGCATCCGCTCGGGGTCGGGCAGGCGCACATCGGTCACCACCTCGAGCGCGCGGGCATAAGCCTCCTCCTTGGAGACGCCCTCGTGGATCATCGGCACTTCCATCAGCTGCTTGCCGATCTTCATCGCCGGGTTCAGGCTGGCCATCGGTTCCTGATAGATCATCGCGATCTCGTTGCCGCGAATGTCGCGCAGCTCATCAGTGCTCATCTCGCTCAGGTCGCGGCCCTTGAACTTGATCGTGCCGCCGACGATGCGGCCGTTCTTGCCCAGATCCTGCATCACGCCCAGCGCCACGGTGGACTTGCCGCACCCAGATTCGCCCACGAGGCCCACGGCCTCGCCCGGCATCACCGAGACCGAGAAATCCATCACGGCCGGAATTTCCCGCAGGCGGGTGAAGAATGAAATCGACAGCTTGTCGATCTCGAGAATTGGCCCGTCATAATCCGCCAGTTTGCTCATTTATGGTTCTCCCAGACAAAGGCGGGCGGGGCCCATCTTCATCTTTTCGAAAATACTCCGGGGGTCCGGGGGCAGCGCCCCCGGCCTCGATCACATCAGTCCTTCAGACTTTCCTCGCGCAGACCGTCCGCCAGCAGGTTCAGACCCAGAACCAGTGACAACAGCGCCAGCGCGGGTGGCAGAGCCGGGTGCAGGTAGATCGACAAGAGCTTGCGCCCCTCGTTGATCGTCGAACCCCAGTCCGGGCTTTCCGGTGGCAGGCCCAGCCCGAAGAAACCCAAGGTCCCCAGAAGGATGGTGGTATAGCCGATGCGCAGGCAGAAATCGACGATCAGCGGCCCGCGTGCGTTGGGCAGGATTTCCCACAGCATGATGTACCACGGACCCTCGCCGCGTGTCTGAGCCGCAGCCACGTAGTCGCGGGTCTTGATGTCCAGCGCCAGGCCCCGGACGATGCGGAACACCGTGGGCGAGTTCACGAAGACCACCGAGACGAAGACCACAAGAATACCGCCGGGGATATCGAACAGATCGAGATAGGTCGGCAGACCCCAGATCCGGTAGCTGTCGGTATTGATGACATAACCACCGGTCGAAATCAGCGACAGATAGAACCAGATCGCAACTCCCAGAACCCCGATCAGCAGCGGCGTGCGGAAATTCGGGCGCGTGTAAAAGCGCGAATTCAGCAAGACGCCGATAAAGAGGATCGGGAACACGAACAGCACTGCGGCCATATAGTTCGGAACCCCCGTGGCAACGATCTCTGGCGTAACCAGCAGGTAGAACAGCAGGATGACCGGGAAGGCCAGGATCAGGTTAGCGAGGAAGGACAGGAACGTGTCCAGACGACCACCGTAATACCCTGCGGGCAGACCCAGCGTGATACCGACCATGAAGGCGAAAAGCGTCGCAAGCGGCGCGATCTGCACCACGATCCAGGCCCCTTTGACCATCCGGCTAAAGACGTCGCGGGCAAGGTTGTCGCCGCCCAGCAGATACCAAGCATACTCGCCCTCTTCCAGGTTCGGCAGCGGTGTCCCGGGCACCTTGTTCTTCATCCCCGAGACCTGCACCAGCGGGTCGTGGGTGACGATCAGGTCTAGCGCTCCGAATATCCCGGTAAAGACCCAGAAGGTGACAAGGCCAAAGCCGATCATGCCGATCGGGCTGTCATAGAGCTTGCCATACAGACCAAGCCGCCGTTTGAAGGCGATGGACATGGCAAACACGATGATCAGCGCGACCCAGACGGGCAGGAATTGCTGCGACATCGCCCCGATAATGCCTGCGCTGGTTCCCATCAGGATACCCAGCACCAGATAGGCCAGCGCCAGCCCGACGCAGGCCAGGAAGCTAAAGCGCAAGGCCTGTTGGGTCAGTCCGCGAATACCGCCGCTGGCCGCAACCGTGCCATCGGCATTCACGCTCACCTGTTCCTCGGGCAGTAGAATGCTGCCCACGATCCAGATCAGTATCGACAGCACCAGCGCCGCGATCGCGATCATCAGCAGGGGGTTCAGAAAGGCGATAGAGCCGGTCCAGCTAAGAGGTTCCATGATCTATCCTCCCTTACGAAATGCGGATGCGCGGGTTGAGGTAGACATAGCCGATATCCGAGATCAGCTGCGTCACCAGCACCACGAAGACCGACACCACCGAAATGGCCAGCAACAGCTGGATGTCGTTGTTGCCTGCGGCCTGAACCAGCGCCCAGCCGAAGCCCTTGTAGTTGAAGAGCGTCTCGACGATCACCACGCCGTTCAGCAGCCAAGGGAACTGCAGCATGATGACGGTGAAGGGCGCGATCAGCGCGTTGCGCAGCGCGTGTTTCATCACGACGTTGGGGAAACTGACGCCTTTCAGCCGTGCGGTGCGGATATACTGCGCCGTCATCACCTCGGTCATCGAGGCGCGGGTCATCCGAGCGATGTAGCCCATGCCGTACAGCGCGATGGTCAGCACCGGCAGGAAGAAGTTCTCAAAGGTCGGGTTGTCCATCGCCTGCGTCGCGGTGCCCTTGAACCATTTCAGGCCCACCGTGGACGAGGTGAAGACCGCGATGAAGATCACGCCCGACACGTATTCAGGCGTCGCGGTGGTGATGATCGAGAAGGTCGATAGCGACCGGTCCAAGGCCGAGCCTTCCTTCATGCCCGCCAGCACACCAACGATCAGCGCCATCGGGACCATCAGCACCAGAACCCAGAACATCAGGTATCCGGTATTGCCCAGACGTTTCCACACGATGCCTCCGACATCGTCCTTGAAAACGGTGGAATAACCCCATTCGCCCTGTAACAGGCCGCAGAATGTCGGCGTGTCCTCGGGGGTTGAGCCGGGCCGGACGCAGGTGCCGACGAACTGGCCGTCATCCAGCGTGTTGGTGAAACCGGGCACGATCCCCAGCCACTGGCCATATTGCTTGACGATGGGCTGTTCATAGCCCCGGTTGTCCAGCCAGGCGGCGACCTGTGCGTCGCTCATCCGCTGGTTGCCCTGGGTCTTGGCCAGTTTTTCGAGGTTCGGATAGAGGTTGGTCAGGAAGAAGACCACAAAGGTCAGACACAATGCCGTCAACAGCATCACGCCGACCCGCCGGAGGAGAAATAGTCCCATGATGGCCCCTGTTTTTCAGGTATCCCGCAGATCATTGGACCATTGTCTGGCCTCGAACATCCGGCGTGGCGCCGGGACGTCTGCGGCTGGAGAGGGGCGCCCGTTATAGGCGCCCCCGGTTTTTTACATCAGCGGTGGGGTCAGGCTGCCCAGCCCCACTTGTAGTGATGGTGCTCGAACGAGATGTGCATGTCGGTGCCGACCAGGCCTTCCTTCATGTGGCGATAGAGCGACCGCCAATAGGGCTGAACGGTCACGCCTTCCTCCTGGATCAGCGCCATGCCTTTTGCGGCAACTTCGCTGCGCTTTTCAGCATCGGCGATGGCAAGCGCCTCGTCGAGGATCGCGTCGAAGTCGGCATTGGCCCAGCCGAACTCGTTCCAGGCTTCACCCGACTTGTAGGCCAGCGCCCAGATCTGCACGCCCAGCGGACGGTGGTTCCAGTTGGTCGAGCTGTAGGGGTATTTCGCCCAGTCGTTCCAGAAGGTGTTGCCCGGCAGCACGGTCCGCTTGACCTTGATGCCTGCGTCGCGCAGCTGCGCGGCCACCGCATCGGTGGTGTTGCGGCGCCAGTCGTCGTCGATCGAGAGCAGCTCGTGCTCGTAGTCGGCCATGCCGGCCTCTTCCATCAGGGCCAAAGCGCCCGCCGGGTCATGCTTTTGCGGCGGCAGTTCGGCATATTCCGGATGGATCGGACCCACATGGTGGTTCTCGGCGGCCGCACCGCGCCCGCCGTAGCCCAGCTCAAGGCAGATCGCGTTGTCCACGGCCATCTGCAGGGCCTGACGCACGCGCTTGTCGGCATAGGGCTGCTTGCCGTCCACTTCGGCCAGCTGGTTCGGACGGATCACGATCGAACCCATGGTGACCACTTCGGACTTCACATAACCCAGGCCATCCAGCACGTCGATGAACTCGCCCACCGATTCGTGCAGCATGTCGACCTCGTCCGACTCGATGGCGGCCAGCCAGGCCGACGGATCGGTGCCGTAATCGATATATTCGATCCGGTCGAGTGCGGGACGCCCTAACGCGGCTTCACCCCACCAGCTGTGGTTCTCGTTGCGCACCAGTGTGCATTTCACGCCCACTTCCAGCTCTTCGATCAGATAGGGGCCGGTTCCGACATTGTTGGTCAGATCGTTCTCGTTGAACGAGCTGTGCACAATGGCCGCCGGATAATCCGACATGCCCGCGATCAGCGAGATATCCGATTTCGGCAGGTTCAGCTTTACGGTGTTGGCGTCGGCCACCTCGATGGCGCCGTCGATGGCCTGTCCGGTGCCTTCATCCACCAGCGTGGCGAACCGTCCCGCCATCGAGTTGGTTTCCGAGCTCTTGTCGCACCAGCGGGCGATGTTGCGGGCCACATCATCGGCGGTGAAGTCGTCGCCATTGTTCCACTTCACGCCCTGACGGACGTTCAGCGTGTATTGGGTGGCGTCTTCGTTGATTTCCCAGCCTTCCAGCAGCATGCCGCGGAAAGTACCGTCCGAGTTGTACTCGACCAGGTATTCCAGCGTGCCGCGGCTCTGATTGCCCATTTCCGACCAATCATAGGTACGCGGATCTTTCAGCGCACGGACAGCGGCCTGCACGCGCAGGGTGCCGCCTTCCTGCTTGGCCGCATCGCTTTGGGCCATGGCGGGTGTGGGCAGGCCGATCATCCCGTAGGCGGCCGCTGCCGTCACACCCAGGCCGGTGGCACGGGTCAGGAATTCGCGGCGGCTCAGCTTGCCGTCGCGGTATTCCTGGGCGTGCATCTCGGCTGCCCAGTGGACCGGATTTCCAGTCATGGTTTGATTTGTCATGTAAGTCTCCCTGTGACGTAGATTTTGTTGGAGGAGGTTTTCAGGATCGCTCACCGATCCGTCGAATCGGTTCGATCGTCGATGACCTGCATTTGGAACGTACGCATCCCCATAGTCGGTATTCGGCACCAGATCGCGGGCCACGTCAATGTTCGGTTTCGTCATCAATGAGACAAAAACGACATCTTGAGCGCTATTAAACGACTCGGGCCGGATGTGGCTTCCTGGAGCATCGTGGCAAAAATCCACGGAAAAGCAGCGTGATAGCGCGCAAAACTGCGGTCCACGGGTGTCTTGGTGGGCGGGAATCACTTTCCGCGCCCAAGCGACCCGGGAGAACGAAGTGTCAGAGTGGCATTTTAACCGGGTGCCAGCCCTGCATCCGGGCCCGGAACCAGGTGCGCTGGCGCTTGGCGAACTGCCGGGTGGCGATGTCCGCCCGCTCGCGCGCCTGATCGAGTGTCAGCGTGCCGTCCAGATGGGCCATCAGCTCGGGCACCCCGATGGCCTTGCACGAGGGCAGGGCGGGGTCGTAGCGGTCGCGCATGGCGGCAACCTCATCCAGCGCGCCCTGTTGAAGCATCTGATCGAAACGCCGAGTGATGCGCTCGAGCAGCCAGTCCTTGTTCACGTCGAACACCAGCGGCACCGCATCGCTCAGCGGCAGGGCCGGTGGCGGTGTTTCGGCCTGCCACTGGCTCAGAGGGCGCCCGGTGGCACGCTGCACCTCCCACGCGCGCTGCACGCGGGCGCGATTCTGTTGATCAAGCCCGCTGACAGTTGCCGCGTCGAGCCCGGCCAGCAGTGCTTCATGCGTCATGGCATCGGCCTCGGTCCGGATTTCGGGCGGGGTGGCAGGGATCTCGGCCATCCCCTCGGTCAGCGCCTTGAAATAGAGCCCGGTGCCGCCGGTGATGATCGGGCGCTGCGGCCCGGTCAGCAGCGGCAGCACCTCCCGCAGCCAGTGTCCGGCGGAATAGGGGGCGTCAAAAGGCACGTGACCGTAAAGCTGATGCGGCGCCTGCGCTTCTTCCTGCGCCGAGGGGCGGGCGGTGATTACCCGCCAGCAATCATAGACCTGACTGGCATCGGCATTGATGATCACACCGCCATGGCGCTCGGCAATGGCCAGTGCCAGCGCCGATTTGCCCGATGCCGTCGGCCCCGCGATCAGCACCGGCATATCCGCCGGAATCGGGGGCAGAGCCCCCAGCAATCGCGCCGCAGTGTCTGATGCCATCGGGCCGGTGCCTCATTCCTTGCCAAGCCGCATTGAACCTGCGGGGCTTTTGCTCCATTTTGCGCCGGAAAATAACCCTGTGCCAGCCCGGAGCGCAACATGACCTCATCCTCCCCCGTGGAAACCCTTGAAAAGCCCCAGACTACCTATAATCGCGTCATGCTGAAGATTTCCGGCGAAGCGCTGATGGGGGATCAGGGATTCGGTCTGCATCCGCCCACCGTCCAGCGTATCGCCGAAGAGGTGAAGTCGGTGCATGATCTGGGTGTCGAGATCTGCATGGTCATCGGCGGCGGCAACATCTTTCGCGGGCTCAGTGGGTCGGCGCAGGGGATGGAGCGGACGACGGCGGATTACATGGGGATGCTGGCGACGGTGATGAATGCGCTGGCGATGCAGTCAGCGCTGGAAGGGCTGGGGGTGTTCACTCGCGTGATCTCGGCCATTCCGATGGATCAGGTTTGTGAGCCCTATATCCGCCGCCGTGCCGTGCGCCACCTTGAGAAGAAACGGGTGTGCATCTTTGCCGCCGGGACCGGCAACCCCTATTTCACCACCGACACCGCCGCCACACTGCGCGCCAACGAGATGAGCTGCGAGGCGATCTTCAAGGGCACCAAGGTGGATGGGGTCTATGACAGGGACCCCGTGAAGTTCGAGGATGCCAAGCGCTATGATCAGGTGAGCTATGACGACGTGCTGGCCAAACGTCTGGGCGTCATGGACGCCTCGGCCATCGCGCTGGCGCGGGACAACAACCTGCCGATCATCGTGTTTTCGCTGGACGAACCCGGTGGGTTCCGTGGGATTCTGGCGGGTGAAGGGACCTACACCAAGGTTCAGAACTAAAGCCGTCCACCTGCTTCCCATGTGACAGGCCGGAGCCGCAATGCCCCGGTTTGCTGAGTGTGCGCCTGCGGTGCGCTCGTTTCTTTGTTTGAGTTGGCTCGCGCTCACCACGGCAGCAGCACGGGCGAAGGTGGCAAACGCAATGCTTGCCCGATAGGCAGTGCAAGGCGGATACAATTGGCCGCATAGGCATGCGACCCTTAAAGGATGAAAAGCGACGCATCTGATGCGCCTATGTGTCGCTTTTCCGTCATAGTCCGCCAAAACGTCGGTTTCGGGCCGCAGAGGGTCCATTTCATAACGCCGGATTTCCGTCACTTCCCTGATTAGAAGGCCACGAATAATGGAGAGGAAGAGACAATGTCCGACACAACGGAGACCGACTATGAAGTCGGTCAGGACAATGTGCAGATCTTGGGTCTGGACGTCCACAATCCGGTCTTTGCTGTCTCGGGCCTGACCATCGTTGCATTCGTGTTCTTCTCGCTCGTGTTCCGCGAGCAGGCGACCGAATTCTTCGGATGGTTGCGCCCTGCGCTGACCAGCAATTTCGACTGGGTGTTCATGATCGCCTGCAATGTCTTCGTGCTGTTCTCGCTGCTGCTGATCGTCACCCCCTATGGCTCGATCCGGCTGGGCGGCGCGGATGCAAGGCCCGACTACAGCTACGCCGGCTGGTTCTCGATGCTGTTTGCCGCGGGCATGGGTATCGGGTTGGTGTTCTGGGGCGTGGCCGAGCCGATCTCACACTATGGCGCATCGCTGGGTGGCGTGGCCGTGGGCGAAGACGGGCTGCGCACAGACTGGGCGCCGCTGGGTGCCGCCGCAGAGGATCCGCAAGCCGCGCGTGATCTGGCGATGGCGGCCACCATCTATCACTGGGGTCTGCACCCTTGGGCGATCTATGCCGTTGTCGCTCTGGCGCTGGCGTTTTTCAGCTTTAACCGGGGTCTGCCGCTGACCATGCGTTCGGTCTTTTACCCGATCTTCGGGCAGGCGACCTGGGGCATTCTGGGCCATGTCATCGACGTGCTGGCGGTGTTTGCCACCATCTTCGGCCTTGCGACCTCGCTGGGCCTGGGCGCAACACAGGCGCTGGCCGGTCTGAACTATCTGTTCGGTGTACCGGTGACCGACGGCATGAAAGTGCTGCTGATCGTGCTGATCACCATCTTTGCGCTGGTCTCGGTCGTGGCCGGTCTGGACAAGGGCGTCAAGCGTCTGTCCGAGGCCAACATGGTGCTGGCCGCCGCGCTGCTGATCCTGGTGCTGATCGTCGGCCCGACCGTCGCGATCATCTCGGGGTTCTTCACCAATCTGGTGGATTATACCGCGCAATTACCGGCGATGATGAACTGGATGGGCCGCGAGGACACCAATTTCGTGCAGGGCTGGACCACCTTCTACTGGGCCTGGTGGATCTCGTGGTCGCCGTTCGTGGGCATGTTCATCGCGCGCATTTCGCGCGGTCGCACCGTGCGGGAATTCATCATCTGCGTGCTGGTCATCCCGACCGTGGTCGGCGCCCTGTGGATGAGTGTCTTTGGCGGCGCCGCGCTGGATCAGGTGATGTCCGGTACCGGGCAGGCGCTGTCGGACGCAGCGCTTGAGCTGAAGATGTTCAAGATGTTCGAGGCCTTCCCGATGACCGGCATCCTGTCCTTTATCGGCATCATCCTGGTGGTGGTGTTTTTCGTCACCTCGTCGGATTCGGGATCGCTGGTGATCGACACCATCACCGCCGGCGGCAAGACCGATGCACCCACCGCGCAGCGCGTGTTCTGGTGCATTCTGGAAGGCGCGATTGCCATCGTGCTGCTGCTGGGCGGCGGATTGGGGGCGCTGCAGGCGGCGTCGATCGCGACTGGCTTCCCCTTTGCCATCGTGCTGATGCTGATGTGCGTGTCGATCTTCATCGGTCTGTCGCGCGAGCGGCGCGGGAAGTAATCCTGCCGCATAAAGACATAGAAAGGCCCCGGAGCGCATCCGGGGCCTTTTTCATGCGGCTTGTTCTTAGGCGGCTTCGGTTTCAAAGAACCCAACCGAGTTGCCGTCCAGATCGGTTGCGTAGAAAAACCGCCCCGGCGGGATCTGGATGATGGGCGAAACCACCTGACCCCCGGCATCGCTGACCCGCGTCATGGTGTCCTCAAGCGCGCCCTCGGACGCCAGGTGCAACGTCGGACCGCGCCCGTCGCCTGCCGGTTTGCCCGGATAAAGATGCAGGGCAATGCCGGTGGCCGCGTCGGCGGGTTTGAACATCACCACCGGGTTGGGGCCGGTTTCATCCACTTCCAGTTCGGCTCCGGTGGTGGTGGCGTAGAATTTCAGGGCTGCGTCCAGGTCCGAGACGGGAAGCTCTCCCCAGACCAGAAAATCCTTGGGTACGTAACTCATCTGTCACCTCCTTGGTTGAGATACCCCCGAGGGTGACATGCCCTGATGTCAGTTTCTGGCATCAGCTGCGGGCTTGACCCGCCGACCCAAGACCGGCATCCATTTCGAAATTGCACCGAGGGAGGCCATGGCGCTCGATATCGATTTCGTACGCGGGCAGTTCCCTGCGTTTTCCGAACCTTCGCTGAATGGACAGGCGTTCTTTGAAAACGCAGGCGGGTCCTATACCTGCAAGCCGGTGATCGACCGGCTGACCCGGTTTTATACTCAGCGCAAGGTGCAGCCCTATGGGCCTTATGAGGCCAGCCGCTTGGGTGGCGCGGAAATGGACGAGGCGCGCACGCGCATGGCGGCGCTTTTGGGGGTTGAGGCCGATGAACTGAGCTTTGGCCCCTCGACCACGCAGAACACCTATGTTCTGGCGCAGGCGGTCCGGCAGTGGATGCAGCCGGGTGAGGCGATCGTGGTGACCAATCAGGATCACGAGGCCAATTCCGGCCCCTGGCGCCGTCTGGCCGAGGACGGCATCGAGATACGGGAATGGAAGCTGGACCCCGAGAGCGGCCATCTGAACCCACAGGCGCTGGAGGATCTGCTGGACGAGCGTGTGCGGCTGGTCTGTTTTCCGCATTGCTCGAACGTGGTGGGTGAGATCAACCCGGTGACCGAGATCACCGCTATCGCCCATGCTGCGGGGGCCTTTGTCTGCGTCGATGGCGTATCCTACGCACCGCATGGCTTTCCCAATGTCGGCGAGTTGGGGCCGGATATCTACCTGTTCTCCTCATACAAGACCTATGGCCCGCATCAGGGCTGCATGGTGATCCGCCGCGCACTTGGAGAGTTGCTGCCGAACCAGGCGCATTTCTTCAACTCGGATGTACTCTACAAGCGGTTCACGCCCGCGGGACCGGATCACGCCCAGATCGCGGCCTGCGCGGGTATGGCGGATTACGTCGATCAGCTTTGCGATCATCACGGTGGCCCGGCTTCGGGCGCGGTCGCGCGGGGGGCCTTTGTGCATGATCTGATGCGCGCGCATGAGGTCGAGTTGCTGCAACCGCTGCTGGATGCGGTGAAGGACCGCAATGCCGTGCGTTTGATCGGACCTTCGGATGCGGCAAAGCGCGCGCCCACGGTTGCCCTGTCGTTGGAGGGGGCTGCCGAGCCGGTGGCCGCAGAACTGGCAAAGCATGGCATCATGGCAGGGGGCGGTGATTTCTACGCAGTACGCGCGCTGCAGGCCATGGGCGTCGATCCGGCGCGGGGTGTGCTGCGGTTGAGCTTTACCCATTACACGTCCGAGGCCGAAATCGACCAGTTGCTGGATGCATTGGACCGGGTTTTGTGATCCGGTCCCCTTCGCGCCGCGTAAGAGGAGAAAAAGAACGGGGCGCGGGTGAGCATGAGTGAAGCTCCCATGATTTTCTGGTTCCGGCGGGATCTACGCCTGTCGGATCATGTTGGCCTGTCCGAGGCGGCGCGCACGGGGCGGCCCATTTTTCCCGTCTTTATCCAAGACGAGCTGTCCGAGAGTTTGGGTGCCGCGCCGAAATGGCGGTTGGGGCAGGGGCTTGAGGCGTTTTCGGCCAGCCTCCACGCGCGGGGCAGCCGGCTAATCCTGCGCCGTGGCAATGCGCTTGAGGCTCTGCGTGCCCTGGTCGCCGAGACCGGAGCCAGCGCCGTCTGGTGGACCCGGGCCTATGATCCGCAGGCGATCCAGCGGGACGCAGAGATCAAGGCTGCGCTCAGGGAGGCAGGCGTGGACGCCCGATCCTTTGCCGGGCATCTTCTGTTTGAGCCATGGACCGTGTCCACAAAAACCGGCGGTTATTTCCGCGTCTATTCCCCGATGAGGCGCGCAGTGCGGGATCGTGAGGTGCCCGAGCCGCAGCCCGCCCCGACCCATCTGCGGGCTCCTTCCAGATGGCCCAAGTCAGACGCTCTTTCCGACTGGTCGTTGGGGGCCAAGATGCGGCGGGGCGCGGCCATCATTGCGGCCCATGCCTCGGCGGGGGAACAGGCGGCACAGGACCGGCTGGCGCATTTCGTGGCCGAGGGCATTCACAACTACAAAGAGCTGCGGGACCGCCCCGATCTGGATGCGACATCGAACCTGTCCGAATATCTGTCGCTGGGCGAGATCGGGCCGCGGCAGGTCTGGCACGCGGGGCTGCGCGCGCGGGAAGAGGGGCAGGGCGGCGCCGAGACATTCCTCAAGGAGCTGGTCTGGCGCGAGTTCGCCTATCACCTGATGTATCACACGCCACATTTGCTGACGGGAAACTGGAAGCCGGACTGGGACAGCTTTCCCTGGCGCACCGATCCGGAGCATCCGCATGTGCTGGCCTGGCAGCGGGGTGTCACTGGCATCCCCTTTGTCGATGCCGGGATGCGGCAGATGTATGTCACCGGCCGGATGCACAACCGTGTCCGCATGATCGTGGCGAGCTATCTGACCAAGCACCTTATGACCCATTGGAAGATCGGGATGAATTGGTTCGCCGATTGCCTGACCGACTGGGACCCGGCGGCCAATGCGATGGGCTGGCAGTGGGTGGCAGGCTCCGGCCCGGATGCCGCGCCCTATTTCCGCGTGTTCAACCCCGAGACGCAACAGGCCAAGTTCGACCCTGATGGGCGTTACATCGAACGCTGGATTGCCGAAGGACAGGCCAATCCGACAGGCACAGCGGCAAGCTATTTCCAGGCCATTCCGTCGAGCTGGAACCTGTCGCCAAACACGCCTTATCGTGACCCGATTGTGGGCTTGGCTGAGGGGCGCGAAATTGCCCTATCGGCTTATAAATGCCGGGATTTTTGAGGAGCCGGACACAAAACTTGCCTGAAACGGGTTCTAACCCTAGCTTGTAAATCACACCGCAATGGGGAGAGCGGATGATCCTGACGAAGACCGAAGGGCAGACGAACCTGCCGCGATATTTTGCGCAAGTTTTCAAGATGCTTGGCAGGATGGAGGCCGGGCGGCTGGACATCGGCCTGCCGGATGGCCGGGTGTTCAGGGCCGAAGGCAAGGCGCCGGGCCCAGTGGCCCGCGTAGACATACACGATCCTGACGTTTTTGCCCGATTGGTTCGAGAAGGTGAACTTGGATTTTCCGACGCCTATCTCGAAGAAGAATGGAGCACACCCGATCTGCGCGCCTTCATGGACCTCGTGCATTTGGGCAGTGAGACGGTTTACGACGACTTTCCGGGCCAGTTTCTGGCGCGCGCCTATGAGAGATTTCGGTTCTGGCTGCAGCGCAATCACAAGGCGCAGGCGAAAAAGAATATCTCGTATCACTACGATCTGGGCAACGAATTCTATGCGCTCTGGCTCGACGATACGATGACCTATTCCAGCGCGATTTTCGAAACCGGACAGGAAAGCCTGGAAAAGGCGCAGACCGCCAAATACGCCAGTCTCGTCGATGAGATGGGCGCGAAACCCGGGGACCACATTCTGGAAATCGGCTGTGGCTGGGGCGGGTTCGCCGAATACGCAGCTAAGGAACGCGGGTTGCGCGTTACCGGGCTGACGATCAGCCAAGAGCAGCTGAGGTTTGCGCAGCAACGTATTGAAAAGGCTGGACTTTCGAGTCGTGTCGATCTGCGGCTTCAGGATTACCGGGATGAACGCGGCAGCTATGATGGCGTTGCCTCGATCGAGATGTTTGAGGCGGTTGGGGAAAAATACTGGCCGGTCTATTTCGACACCGTTCGAGACCGGCTGAAGCCCGGGGCCCGGGCAACGTTGCAGATCATCACAGTTGCCGATCGGCGCTGGGAGATTTACCAGAACGGCGTCGATTTCATCCAGAAATACATCTTTCCCGGCGGCATGCTCCCAGCGCCTCGAATCCTGCGGCAGCAGATCGAGCGGGCCGGTCTGGACCTCATCCGCTCGAAGGAGTTCGGCAAGAGCTACGATCTGACCCTGCGCCGCTGGCACGAGACGTTCAACGCGAAATGGGATGAGATCGCGGGAATGGGATTTGATGCAAGATTCCGACGGATGTGGAATTTCTACCTTACTGCATGTGGCGCGGCCTTTGACACCGGCACCTGCGATGTGACACAGATCACAGTCGCAAAACCCAGCTAACGCCGGAACCAATTGAATGCCCACAGCTTCACGTCTCGTCGCCGCCCTGTGCCTAGCGCTGCTTGCCTTTATCGTGTCGGGACAGGTGATGCCAAGGATGCCGGAAGGCACGGATTTCGGATATTTTACCTGGGTCAACGTGGCCTTGGGGATCGTCTGCGGCTGGGTGGTGATCGGCAAACGCGCGGGCCGGGGCACCACCTGGGCCATCAACAATGGGCTCACCGGCATGGCGGCACTGGTGTTCTGGGCGCTGTTCGTGCAGGGCTGCTACGAAATGGTCCGGTTGGCGATGCGTCATCGCTATGACGGCCCGTTCGAAGCGTTGCTGGCAATCTTTCAGATCGGGGTTGAATACGGCGCGGTTCTGATATTTCCCAATACAATCTGGACATTGCTGATCGGTGGGGTCATAGCGGGGCTGCTGACCGAGTCCGCCTGGCATCGCTGGCGGTAAGGTGCCTTCGACAAAGGAAGTAGTGTCCTGTGTCCGATCTGTTTTTCTACGGCACGCTGCGTCATGCGCCGCTGCTTGAGGTGGTGTTGGGCCGCCCGGCCTCGGACATCGATCTGACCCGGGCAACGTTGGCCGATCACGCAGTTCACGAGGTCGGCGATCAGGTATTCCCGATGATCGTGCATGCACCCGGTGAACGGGCCGAGGGCGTTCTCGTGCGGGGCCTTGGGCTTGACGATATCGCACGGCTGGAATTCTACATGGGCGGGTTCGACTTTGATCTGGAGCCCCGCCTGCTGGAGCTTCCCGATGGCAGCAAAGCCGAGGCGCAGGTTTTTGTTCCGGAGCCGGATTTGTGGAAAGCGGGCGAGCAGTGGGTGTTTTCGGACTGGGCCGGATCCTGGGGTGAACTGACCCTGCATGCGGCAAGGGAAATCATGGGGCATTACGGCCGGATGACGGCGGCCGAGATCGCCCGCAGTTTTGGTGCCATCCGTGTGCGCGCGGCGGCGCGGGTTGCTGCCAGTCGCCGACCCAAGGATCCCGAGCGTGACGTGGAGCGCGATGTCATCGTGCAGGACCACAGATACGCCTATATCGGGTATTTCGGGCACGAAGAAATGACACTTCGCCACCGGCAGCATGACGGTTCGATGGGTCCGGTTCTGAACCGAAGCGCGCTGATGAACGGGCAGGCCTCGGTCGTACTGCCCTACGACCCGGTTCGCGACCGCGTCGTTCTGATCGAGCAGTTTCGCCCGCCGGTTTACATGATCGGCGATCCCGCCCCCTGGATGTGGGAAGCGGTTGCCGGCATGGTCGATCCGGGCGAGACCCCGCTTGAGGCCGCTTATCGCGAAGCGCGGGAAGAGGCGCATGTGTCCTTGCGCGGCGCCGAATATGTCGGCGGCGCCTATTCCTCGTCAGGGTCGTCATCCGAATTCCTGCATCTCTATGTCGGTCTCGCCGATCTGACCGAGACCACCGAAACGGGCGGGGTCGAGCATGAAGGCGAGGATATCCGCAGCCGCATCATATCCTTCGATACGCTGATGCAGATGGTGGATCGCCACGAAATCAAGAACATCCAGCTTTTGACCATTGCCAATTGGCTGGCCCGGCACCGCGATCGATTGCGTGCCGAGGCGTGACGGGCCGGGGCGTCATCTCAGCTTGAGGTCGGCTTGAGGCACCTGTACACCGGGGCAAGTAATTCGAACACGCGAGGGGCACCATGCGCATTGCACGAGATCTGGCGGACGCCGTTGGCAAAACACCTCTGATCCGGCTGCGCCGCATCAGCGAAGAAACCGGCTGCGAGATCCTCGGCAAGGCCGAGTTCATGAACCCAGGACAATCGGTCAAGGATCGCGCCGCGCTCTACATCATTCGCGATGCCATTGCGCGTGGCGATCTCAAGCCGGGCGGCACCATCGTGGAAGGGACGGCGGGAAACACCGGCATCGGATTGGCGCTGGTCGGGGCCTCGATGGGGTTCAAGACGGTAATCGTGATCCCCGAAACCCAGTCGGAAGAGAAAAAAGACATGCTGCGGCTGGCGGGCGCGCAACTGGTGCAGGTGCCTGCCGCGCCCTACCGCAACCCCAACAACTTTGTTCATTATTCGCGCCGTTTGGCCGAAGAACTGGCGCAAACCGAACCCAACGGCGCGATCTGGGCCAACCAGTTCGACAACGTGGCCAACCGGCAGGCGCATGTGGAAACCACCGGCCCGGAAATCTGGGAGCAGACCGGCGGCAAAGTGGACGGTTTCGTCAGCGCCGTTGGCTCGGGCGGAACGCTGGCGGGGGTGGCCGATGCGTTGCAGCCCAAGGGCGTCAAGATCGCGTTGGCCGACCCGATGGGCGCCGCGCTTTACAGCTATTACACCACCGGCGAGCTGGCGATGGAGGGCGGCTCGATCGCCGAGGGCATCGGACAGGTGCGCATCACCAAGAACCTCGAAGGGTTCACCCCCGACTTCTCGTATCAGGTCACTGACAATGAGGCGGTGCCATACATCTTCGACCTGCTGCGCGAGGAAGGGCTGGTCATGGGCGGCTCGACCGCGATCAACATGGCCGGTGCCGTGCGTCTGGCCAAGGATCTGGGCCCGGGCCACACCATCGTCACCGTTCTGTGTGACTACGGCACGCGATATCAGTCGAAACTGTTCAATCCCGACTTCCTGCGGGAAAAGGAACTTCCGGTGCCGGACTGGATGACCGAAGCGCCCCGCAGTATCCCGGGCGTGTTCGAGGACGTCTGATGCTGCGGCTGGGCCGTATTATATGCGCGTTGCTGACCGTCATCTTGCTGGGGCTGGGGGTCTCTGCCCTGGCCCAGACGGCCGAGGAACAGCGTGAGCATTATCAGCAATGGCTCAAGACCGCCACGCGCGCGGAAGAAGTGGTTGACGCCAATCGGGCCTCGAACGCGGCGCTGGAAAAGCTGCGATCCGAGATCGATGGGTATCGTGAGATCTTCAACAACGTCCGCAACGAGAACACCGACCGGATCAAGACCCTTGAGGGGCAACTGCAGGCCCTTGGCCCCAAGCCTGAGGATGGCACAGAGGAATCGCCGGATATCGCCGCGCTGCGCACCCATCTGAACGAGCAACTCGACAAGCTGCGTGTGCCAAGGATCATCGGTGAAGAGGCGTTCAGCCGCGCCAACGGGCTGATCAGCGAGATCGACCGCATCCTGCGGGACCGGCAGGCGAAAGAGTTGCTGCAACGCGGGCCGTCGCCCGTTGATCTGCGTCACTGGCCCGATGCGCTGACGGACATCCGGAACGCCGGGCGTTCACTGGTGAATGAGACGATCACCAATCTGCGGTCGGATGTGACGCGCGAGCGGATACACAACCGCGCCCCGGCCATTCTGGTGCTCGTTTTAATCGCGGCATTGCTGCTGGCGCGCGGCAAACGGTGGTCGGAACGGGCGGGCGCCTATATGCGGGCCATGGGCGGGCGCGGGACCGGGGTGTGGTCCTTTCTGGTGTCCCTGTCCCGTATCCTGTTTCCGTGGCTGGGTGTCTATGCGCTGACGGTGGCCGTGTCGCTGAGCGGTGTTCTGGGCGTGCGCGGAACTTTGGTTTTGGAGCAGGTGCCGTATTGGGCGGCGATCATCCTTTATTATAACTGGATCGGGCGCCAGATCTTCCTGATGGGCGCGTCAGGCCGGTTCCGGGGCCTGGCCCCGGGGCAGATCACTGAGCTGCGGATTCATATCGATCTGCTGGCGGTGATGCTGGTGCTGCAGGATCTGGTGAGGCTGTTCGAGCGGATCGAGAACATCTCGGACGCGACCCGGGCCGTGACCGGTTTTCCGGTTATCGTAGCCACTGCGCTGCTGCTGCTGCGCCTGCAACAGATTCGCACGCGCGACAACGGAGACGAGCCGGCGGACGGGGCGGAACCTGCGCGCGGCGGCGGGTTCAGCAAACTGATCGAGGTGTTCCGCCGCGGGTTGTTCCTGCTGGGCATCGCCTCGCCGGTTCTGGCCGCTTTTGGCTACACGAACGCTGCTGAAGGCATCGTGTTTCCGGCCGTCAAAACCCTGGCCCTGATCGCGACGCTGGTCATCCTGCAGCGCTTTCTGGCCAGCGTTTATGGTTTGCTCAGCGGGCAGGGCGAGGCGGGGAGGGATTCGCTCTTTTCGGTCATCGTCGGCTTTGCTCTGGCAATTCTGGCCCTGCCGATCCTGGCGCTTTATTGGGGTGCGCGCGCGACCGATTTGACCGAGCTCTGGTCGCAGGCGCTGCTTGGCTTCGACATCGGCGGGGTGACGATCTCACCCACCAATTTCCTGACATTCGTGGCGATTTTCGCCATCGGTTATGCCTTGACTCGGCTGTTGCAGGGGGGGCTGCGCAACTCGCTGCTGCCCAAGACCCGGATCGATCCCGGCGGGCAGAACGCCATTGTCGCAGGCACCGGTTATGTCGGCATCTTCCTTGCCGCGCTCGTGGCCATCATCGGCGCCGGGTTCGACCTGTCTTCGCTGGCTATCGTCGCTGGTGCGCTGTCGGTCGGGATCGGGTTTGGCCTGCAAACCATCGTGTCGAACTTCGTCTCGGGCATTATCCTGCTGGTCGAGCGCCCGATCTCGAAGGGCGATTGGATCGATGTGAACGGGCAGATGGGCTATGTCCGCGATATCTCGGTGCGCTCGACCCGGATCGAGACCTTTGACCGGACCGATGTCATCATCCCGAACTCGGACCTGATCAGCGGCACGGTGACCAACTACACCCGTGGCAACACGGTGGGCCGGGTGATCGTGCCCGTCGGCGTGGCCTATGGCACCGATACCCGCCGGATCGAGACCATTCTGGACGAGATCGCCAATGCCCATCCGATGGTGCTGGCAAACCCGGCACCCAGCGTGGTGTTTCAGGGCTTTGGCGCGGACTCGCTCGATTTCGAGATCCGCGCCATCCTGCGGGACGTGAACTGGGTGCTGTCGGTCAAATCCGACATGAACCACGAGATCAACCGGCGCTTTGTCGAAGAGGGGATCGAAATCCCATTCGCCCAGCGTGACGTCTGGCTGCGCAATCCCGAAACTCTCGACCCCAAGACGGCCAGGGCACCCGAGACCAAGCCCGATGCGCCCAAGCCCGCGGCGGCGCCCAGCACCAGTCCTGTCGAAATGACCGAGGCCGATATGGATATTGGGGGTGGCGATGACCACTGAGATGCTCTTTCGCGACGACGCCTATCTGCGCAGTGCACCCGGCACCGTCACGGGCCATACATCCGACGGCGGCGTGATCCTGAACCGCTCTCTGTTCTATCCGACCGGTGGCGGTCAGCCCGGCGATGGCGGGCGGCTGTTGTGGGACGGTGGTGAGATGACTGTGGCAACCGCCATCAAAGGTGAAGAGGGTGCTATCGTTCTGGTGCCAGCGGAGGGCGAAGCTGCGCCCGCAGTCGGCACCTGGACCACGCAGGAACTGGATTGGGACCGACGGTACAGGCACATGCGCGTACACACTGCACTGCATCTGCTCTCGGTGGTGATCCCGTTGGAGGTCACTGGCGGTTCCATCGGGACCGAAAAGGGCAGGCTCGACTTCAACATGCCCGAGGCGCCGCAGGACAAGGAGGCGTTGCAGACGCAGCTGCAGGAGCTGATCGACCGCGACCTGCCGGTGACCGAGGACTGGATCACCGATGAGGAGCTCGACGCAAATCCCGGGCTGGTCAAGACCATGTCGGTCTCACCCCCGCGCGGATCGGGCCGGGTGCGGCTGGTCAGGATCGGGGAAGGTGCAGCGCAGGTCGACCTGCAACCCTGCGGCGGCACTCATGTGGCTCGCACCGCCGAGATCGGGCGTATCCGTCTGGGAAAGGTTGAGAAAAAGGGCAGGCAGAACCGCCGTGTCTATCTGCATCTCGACGACTGATTGGGCATAATCGCCCCTTGCAAATCCTGTGGCGATCGTCCAAATATCCCCGGCACGGAGAGGTGGCCGAGTGGTCGAAGGCGCACGCCTGGAAAGTGTGTAGGCGGGAAACCGTCTCCAGGGTTCGAATCCCTGTCTCTCCGCCATAACCTTCTGAAATAAAACCGCTATTTCTGTCACTGGATGTATCATCCTGCGGCTCGTCTGCCTCCGCCGGCGGGACGATTGTGCTGCGCCATACCGATTACGGCAGTTTTGCTGTATAACGCCTGCACTTTCAGAAAGAAAAACGCACCTGAATTAACTCAGCAGGAGTGATTGATATGACCAACACACTTGATATCCAACAACCACAGCCATTCGATCTGGTGGACTCGAACATCCTGATTGCCGGGAACGCCACGGCGTTCGAGGGGACACTCAGCATTCGCGTATCGGAAGGGCATGACGAGTATTCGTCCTTTGCCACGGTGGGCTCGCTTGGGCTCCGGCAGTTTCAGGGCTCCATCGAGATCCCCGACACCAACACCTTCAAACTCAACCGCCTGTTTCTTACCCTTGCCGACGATACCGGCAACCCGAACGGCCCGTCGGTCGTGATCCCGGTCCTGTTCGGCCCGCTCATTTTGCCGGGCTACGGCGGATGGCGGCCTTATGTGGTGCAGCCGGGCGACACGCTGATCCAGATTGCGCAGGCGCAGTACGGCAATTCGAACTATCAACCGATTTTTGAGGCAAACCAGCACATTCTGAGCGACCCGAACCTGATCTTCCCCGGTCAGGTGCTGCGCATCCCGAGGGATGATATCTGAAACTGTCTACAGCGGATGAGAGAGGCGCCCGGGGTCAGCCCGGGCGCCCTCTGTATTTCATTCTTCGTAGATCTTCTTCCAGTTGCCACTCTCGACCACGTTCACATAAATCGAGTTCGCGCCCTGATGGTCATCAGGGCCATAATCGATGTGATTGCCGACCAGATCATCCATGTAATCCAGCGTCTCCATCGCGGCGATAAAGCTGTCGTGGGTCAGATCGGGGCCTGCGGCCTCGAGCGCCTTGACCATCATCTCGGCAGCCGCATAGCCCAGCATGGCAAAGCCCACCGCATCCTCGCCGGTGGCGGCCTTGTATTCCTCGATGAACGCTTTGGGTGCAGGTTCTTCAGCCCGGGCCCAGAGGTCCTGCCACGAGGCTGCGGCATAAAACCCTTCGGTCACTCCGCCAGGAACCCGCGCTACGACGGTCAGGAAGCTGGCCGAGGTGCCCATGAATTTCATGTCTGTCAGCCCCATCTTCTTGGCGGTGCCGACCACGGTGATGGCCTGCCGCACGCCCAGCGCCATGGTGACGATGTCACACCCCGCCTCCTTGAGCTTGGACAGAGAGCCCACGAAATCGGTCTCGTCCGGCTTGTGGGTGGTCTCGGCGGCGAAGGTGATGCCGGCCTCTTCGGCCCCGGCGCGCGAGCCTTCAAGGATCTCCTTGCCGAAATCGGTCGGCAGGTACATCGTGCAGACCTCTTGCGCGCCATGTTCACCGGCGAGATAGCCCACGCCCACGCGGCTCTGGTCGTAATAGCTGGAGAACGAGGTGAACTTGTTCTTCATCGGCTCCTGCAGCATCTGCCGTGCCGCCGACAGGGGGGCCACGTTCGGGATGCCCTTGGGATCGAGCAGCTTGAAACCCGCCAGATTCATCGGTGTGCCGAGGCTTTGCAGCATGGCAAACACCTTGTCGCGATTGAGCAGCTTGTTGTAGCCCTGCATCGCGCGCGGCATCTGGTACCCGTTGTCCTCGACCACGTAGCGGATCTTGCGTCCATGCACGCCGCCCGCCGCGTTGACCCGGTCGAACACCACATTCGCCCCCTTGACGGCAGGCACGCCCACCGCAGCAAAGATGCCGCTGAGGTCATTTACCGAGCCGATGACGATCTCATCGTCGGTGACACCTTGCGTTTCAGCACTAGCCCACGTTGCCGCCGCCGTCAGCGCCGTGGCCGCGGCCAACCGCTTGATCATAATCCTCATATTTCTCCTCCCTTCGGGTCATCCCTGACTTATGTGTACATGTCCTCGATCAGATTTGCGTGTTTCTTTTCCACCAGACCGCGTTTCAGCTTCATGGTGGCGGTCAGTTCGTCGTCCTCGGCGGTCAGCAGCACGTCGATCAGGCGGAAATCCTTGATCTGCTCGACCCGGGCAAATTCGGTGTTCACCGCCTTGACCTCATCCGCGATCAACGCACGGACCTCGGGCGCGGCGCAGAGCGAGGCGAAGTTCGAGAACGGCACCTTGTGGTCCTGAGCGTATTTCTCGACGTTCTCCTGATCAATCATTATCAATGCTGTCAGATACTTGCGCCGGTCGCCGATGATGACCGCGTCCGAGATGTAGTGGCTGAATTTCAGACGGCTTTCGATCTCGGCCGGGGTGATGTTCTTGCCGCCTGCGGTGATGATGATGTCTTTGAGGCGACCGGTGATGGTGACATAACCGTCGTCATCCATCCGCCCCACATCGCCGGTGCGCAGCCAGCCGTCGCCGGTGAAGGTCTCGGCGGTTTTTTCGTTGTTGCGCCAGTAGCCCTGAAAAACGTTGAGGCCTTTGACCTGAATTTCTCCGTCCTGTCCAATTCGTACATCTATTCCGGGCACGGCTTTCCCAATTGTACCAACCCGATTTTCATCAGGCGTGTTGATGGTCGCGATGCCAGCGGTTTCGGTCATGCCGTAGCCTTCGACCAAGGGCACACCGATGGCCCAATACCATTTCAGCAATTCGGGTGAGATCGGGGCCGCGCCGGTGCCGCCGCGCCGCAGCCGGTCCATGCCCAGCATCCGCCGAAGGTTGCGCAGAACCAGCCTGTCCCAGAACCAGAACTGCGCGTTCAAACCGCCGGGAACAGGTTTGTTTTCAACAAGATATGAGGCGCGCTTCATCCCGGTTTTCAGCGCCATACCAAACGCGATGCGTCCCAGAGGTGTCGCCTCTTGCGCCATGATCAGGACTTGGGAATAGATCTTCTCCCACACCCTTGGAACGGCGGTGAAGGTGGCGGGCGAGACCTCCTGCAGGTTGGCGAACACCGTCTCGGGGCTTTCGGCGAAGTTCACCGTGCTTTTCGAGGCCAGCGGGAAATAGATCGAAACGTCGCGTTCAAGGATGTGGCAGAGCGGAAGGAAACAGAGCTGTTCGTCGGTTTCATATGAGGAAAGGCGGTGCGCGCCGGCCTCGATACCGGCCATGATGTTCTCATTGCTCAGCATCGCGCCCTTGGGCATGCCGGTGGTGCCCGAGGTGTAGATCAGCAGCGCGGTATCGGCTGGATTGGCCTTGGCGATCTCGGTATCGAAGGCGCCGGGCTCGTCGCGCTCCGCCTGCCGCCCGATGTCGTACAGCTCCTCGATCATCAGGCAGCGGTGGTGGTCGAGATCGTGCAGGCCTTCGTCTTCGAGGATGATGACGTTCAGCAGGCTCGGCACCTCGCCCTCGATCTGCAGGTACTTGTCCAGCTGCTCCTCATCCTCGACAATCAGAAAGCGGCTGTCGCTGTCATTGATCAGGTAGGACAACTGGCTGGCCGAGTCTGTGGTGTAGACGCCCGAGGCGATGCCGCCCACGCATTGGATGCCCATGTCGAACCAGGCCCATTCCTTGCGGTCCTCGCTGAGGATCGACACCACTTCGCCCCGTTGCAGGCCCAGCTTGCGCAAAGCAAGACCGATCCACTTGGCGTGGTTCCAGTAGTCTGACCACGAGTAGGATTTCCAGATCCCAAAGTCCTTTTCCCGATGCGCGGTGCGATTGCCCAGATCGGCGCAGCGTTTCTGGAACAGGCCGGGGATGGTGGTGGTGCCATCGACCAGCACCGGGCGCTGACCCGGCGTGGCGTTGAAGGTGACGCCGTTGATCACGGTCTGGGCGGGCAGGGTGCTTGCATCCATCTGGCTCACCTCCTCGCTTATCGCCATGTCTTCTTGCGCTTCCAGCGGCGGTTTTCCCGCGCGCCTTCTTCCTGAACGCCCAGATAGAAGTTCTGGATGTCCTCGGACTTCATCAACTCGTCGGCCGTGCCGTCCATCACGATCCGGCCCACTTCCATCACATAGCCATCATGCGCCAGTTCCAGCGCGGCGCGGGCATTCTGTTCGACCAGCATCATGGTCATGTTCTGCTCGGTGTTGAGCCGTTTCAGGATAGCAAAGATTTCCTGCACGAGGATCGGGGAGAGCCCCAGCGAGGGTTCGTCCAGCAACATGATCTGCGGGTTGGCCATCAGCCCGCGCCCGATGGCCAGCATCTGTTGCTGCCCGCCGGAGAGTGTCCCGGCCTCCTGATCGCGGCGTTCGGCAAGGATGGGAAAGTAGGAGAATACCAGTTCCCGGTCGCGCTCGACCTGCGCCTTGTCGGGCGAGGTATAGGCGCCGAGGCTCAGGTTCTCGTCGACCGTGAGCAGGGGAAACACCTCGCGCCCCTCGGGGACATGCACGATGCCTTTCTGCACCACCTTGTGGGGTTCCGAGCCCTGGATGTCCTCACCGTCGAAGGTGATGGTGCCCTTTTCCGGGTCCATCACGCCCGAGACGGTTTTCATCAGCGTGGTCTTGCCCGCGCCATTGGCGCCGAGGATCGAGACGATGCGGCCCGGATGCACATCCAGCGAGACACCGCGAATGGCCATGATCGGGCCGTAAAAACTCTCGATATTGCGGATTTTCAGGATCGGCTCGGTCATGAGGCTTTCCCCAGATAGGCCTCGATCACCGCAGGGTGGGCCTGCACCTCTGCCGGTGTGCCCAGCGCCAGTTTGGCACCGTCCGCCATGGCCAGCACCCGGTCCGAGACGCCCGAGACCAGCCCCATATCGTGTTCGACCATCAGCACGGTGATCCCCATCTGCCGCCGGATATCGTCGATCCACCAGCGCATGTCGGTGGTCTCTTCGACCGACAGGCCGGAGGCGGGTTCATCGAGCAGCAACAGCTTGGGATCGGTCGCCAGCGCACGCGCCACTTCGACCACCTTGCGGACGCCGTAGGGCAGCCCCGCGATCATCTTGTCGCGATAGGCTTGCAGGTCGAGAAAATCGATCACCTCTTCGACCTTTTCGCGGTTTTCCACCTCCTGCCGTTTGGCCGAGGGGGTAAAGAACAACTCGGAGATCACGTTGGTCTTGCGGTGGCGATGCCGTCCGACCAGCAGGTTCTGCAACACGGTGGCATGTTCGAACAGCTCGATATTCTGGAAGGTCCGCGCAACCCCATAGGCGGCCACGCCCGAGGGTTTGACCTGCAACAGATCATGACCATCGAAGCGGATCGTGCCCTCATAGGGATCGTAGAAGCGTGAAATCAGGTTGAAGACCGTGGATTTTCCGGCGCCATTGGGGCCGACGATGGCAAACACCTCGCCTTCCTCAACCGAGAAGGACAGCCGGTCCACCGCCGTCAGGCCGCCGAATTTCAGGGTCACGTTGTTCAGCTCAAGCAGGCTCATCTAAGACGCTCCGTCTTGAGGTAGGATTTCTGCCGTCTGAACATGTCCTTGCGGTAGAAAGGGAACAGTTCGAACCAGGTGCGGATCTTCAGCCAGCGGCCATAGATGCCCATCGGTTCGAACAGGATGAAGGCGATCAGGATCAGGCCGAACACGCCGAATTCCAGCCCCGGAATGGCGACCGTGTTGCCGCCGATAACGGCGCCCACATATTCCTTGGAGATCGACAGGAACTGCGGCAGGAACCCGATGACAATGGCGCCGAAGAATGCGCCGTGGATCGAACCCAGTCCGCCGATCACGATCATCATGAGGAGCTGGATCGAGATCACAACGCTGAAGGTTTCGTTGTTGAACGCCCCCGCATAAAGCCCCATCAGCGCGCCCGCCCAACCGGTGACAGCGCAGGAGAGGCCGAACGAGATGGTCTTGGTCCGCGCGATATCGACGCCCATGGCCTGCGCCGACACCTCGCTGTCGCGCACGGCGATGAAGCTGCGGCCCAGAGGCGCGCGCAGCAGGTTGATATAGCCCAGCGTCACCAGCACGGTGACGGCGAGTACCAGCCAGTAGAAGGCGCGAGGTGTGCCCCAGCGGTCGACGAGAAAGCCGAAGATCTCGACCCCGCCGATGTATTTTCCGGCAACGCCCCCGGTGATGGGTTCGGTCAGCACGATGATGTCGTCCATCAGGATCGACAGGGCCAGCGTGAAGATCGCCAGATAGATGCCGTGCAGGCGCAGGGCAGGGATGGCGATGAGGGCGCCGATTATGCCGGTCAGGATGCCCGCGAGCGGGAAGACGATCAGGAAGGGGACGCCGGCCTCGATCAGGATCACGTTGGCATAGCAGCCAAAGGCCAGAAACGCGGCGTGGCCGAGGCTGGCCTGCCCGGTATGGCCGGTCAGGATCATCAGGCCTAGCCCGGCGATGGCCCAGATCAGTACGTTGGTCAGCTCGCCCAGATAGAAGTCGTCGAGCCACCAGGGCGCGAGCGCAACAACGGCCAGCAGGATCAGGTAGAGGCTCAGTTGATAGCCATCCTTCCAGGGGCGGATGTCCTGCATGTAGTCGGTTTTGAACACGATCCGCATAGGCCTAGACCTTCTTGACGCGCACTTGGGAGAACAGGCCGTGCGGGCGGAAGATCAGCACCGCCAACAGCAGCGCGTAAGGCGCGATCTGGCTGTATCCGGCAGCGATGTAGCGGCTGGCGAAGGGTTCGATCACACCCACGATCAATCCGCCCGCCAAAGCGCCGGGCAGGCTGCCGAAGCCGCCGATGACCGCCGCCGCAAAGGCCTTGATGCCCAGCAGACCGGTGTTGGGATCGACCGAACCCTTGGCGGCGAAGAGGATGCCCGCGACACCAGCGACCACACCCGCCAGCGCCCAGATCAGGCCCTGCACCCGCTTGACCGGTACGCCCATGTAATAGGCTGCCAACTGGTTCTGTGAGGCGCCCTGCATCGCCAGACCGAGTTTGGTCCTGCTGAAGAACACGTAGAGCGCCCAGGTGAGCAGGATGGTGACGATGATCACCGCGACATCCTCCATCCCCAACACTAGGCCGCCGAACCGCACCTCCTTGCCCGCCAGCGGGTTCTGCAGGGTCTGAGGTTCATGCCCCCAGATCAACCCGGCCACGAAGCGGATCACGAAACCCAGCGCGATGGTCAGGATTACCACCGCGGTCTGGCTTTCGCCGAACATGCGCCGGATCACCAGCCGGTCGAGCGCATAACCCAGCGCGCCCATGATCCCCAGCGAGACCGGCAGGGCCATCCAGAACGGCAGGCCCATATATTCGGTATTGGTCAGCCCGATGGTGACAAAGGCGCCCAGCATCATGAAATCGCCTTGCGCGAAATTCACCGCCTCGGTCGCCTTGTAGATCAGCACGAAGCCGAGCGCGATCAGGCCGTAGACACAGCCATTGGCCAGCCCGCTGATCAGCAGCTGCACGTTGTCCAAACTGTCCTCCCCGCGCCGGTTGTCCCGCGCCTCGTTGCGTTCCCGGTGCTCCTCACTTCACCGGGCATGATACCACTATGGCGTGATCATTATCTTTCCGTCAGTCTTTTTCGTTGCATCGGCCAATCCGGACACAACTTCGCGCAGCGGTAGATGCGTCGAGACGTCGGTTTTCCAGCGCCCGTCGGCAAAGCGGGCCTGCACCTCGGCCACCACGCGCATCTGATCGGCGGGCGGCGTGGACATCATCCATTGGGTCAACCAGAACCCCTCGATCCGCTTGCCCATGAAGATGAACTGACCCATCTGTGTCAGTCTTGGCGGTTCGGCGCTGAGCTTGCCGTAACTCACCCAGCGCGCCTTGTTGGGCATTGCGGCAAAGATCTGTTCCGAGAGCTGGTCCGACACCGCGTCGAGGAACACGCGCGGTTTCAGGTTCTTGCTGATCGCAGCGAACTGGTCGATCACATCCGCGTCCGTGGTGACCAGCACCGCCTCTGCGCCCAGCTCTTTCAAGGGTTCGACCGCCTCGGCGCGGCGGACCAGCGCGATGGGTTTCAGACCCAGATCGCGGCCCAGGCTGCACATAAGCTTGCCAAGCTGGCTCGTGGCCGCCGAAAGCACAAAGGCGTCACCGTCCGAGCGGGCGATGTCCACCATCGCCATGGCGGTCAGCGGGTTGACGATCTGCGCCGCACCGTCCTCGTCCGAAATGTCGGGGCGCAGGGGAATACACATTTGCGCCTGCGTCACCACGTATTCCGCCCAGGCGCCCGAGCCTGCTGCGACGAATGCCACGCGCTGGCCCATCAACCCCTCGGCGCCCTGACCCGCAGCCACCACTTCGCCACAGCCCTCAAAACCGGCGGGCGCGCCCTTGACCCGGGGCTGACCGTATTCGCCCTTGATGAAATGCAGATCAGACGGGTTGACCGAGGCCATGCGCATACGGATCAGAACCTGACCGGGTCCGGCCTGCGGCAGCGGCAGTTCTGCCTCGGCCAGCCAGTCCGAGGCGTCCTCGATAACCGGGCCGGTGGCTTCTCCGGAATACCCGTCGTGGGTCTGGGTCACCGCGAACATGGTTTCGGGCAGATCTGTCATCCTGAGGTCCTTTCGGCTGGACAAACGGGTAGGGGGCCTGTTGCACCAAATTCAACCGGGCTGCGGGCCTGGCCGATGTCAACGAGATTGATTGATCGAATCGGATCAACCCGGGTCGGCGCCAAACTCTGGCACATGCATATCAGGTCCGGGGAGGCGGCTGTAACGGGGTCTTGTCGGAATGTACTGGCGCCCGGTCGGGCATCGGTCTGGATCAAGGGACAAGTCCGTTCGGTTCAACGTGATCCAAGGCAAACATGGCAGCCAGCCCGCCGTCAATTCGCGTCTCCCATGACGTCACGGAAAACGTCTGTGCGGCGGGGCGGAAAAAACGCTCCGCCGCAGGTTTTTGAATGGCCGGCGAGCCGGTCCTTGCGCTTATTGCGTCAGGAGTTTGCTCAGTTCCTGCACCTTGTCGGCAAAGCTGTCAGGCGAATCCCGGATATCGGTCAAAAGCTTGACCGCCTGTGTCTTGATGTCTTCGGCCAGCGGGCTGGACTGCACGGCCGTGACCATTGTCTGGTAGTCGAAACCGTCGGCAGTCAGGATACCGCTGTCTTCCCAGGCCTTCATCAGCGCGGCCCCCGGATTTCCAAGCGCGGCAATCTGCTCGCCTGCCTGTTCGGTCAGGGAACTGGCCGCGTCCGAGGCCTGCTCGGTTGCGGATTCCACTGCCTCGGTGGCGCCTTCCGTCGCAGCCTCGGCGGTTTCGGTCACCTGCTGGGTCGCGGATTCTGCCGCTTCGGTTGCCTGTTCGGTCAGCGCTTCGGCGGCTTCGGTCGCCTCGTCCGTGGCGCCTTCAACCGCCTCGGTCACAGCCTGAGTCGCGGTTTCCGCAGCTTCCGTGGCCTGTTCGGTCACGGCCTCGACGGCGTCTTCGGCCTGTTCAGCCACCGAGCTTGCGGCTTCGGTTGCTTCCTCAGTCGCGGTTTCCACGGCTTCCCCTGCCTGCTCGGCAGCGCTTTCCAGCTGCTCGCCGGTGGTGGCTGGGGGTTGCTTCAGAACGTAATAGGCACCAGCGCCGATCGCGGCGATGATGACGGCAATAACAATCACTCGGGACATGTCTGGTCTCCTTTTGAATGGATGCGTCCCACATGGCAAAAATTCTGACAGCCGAAAGGGGGAATGTCCGAAAAACCTTTGCATTATCCGGGTTTGGGCCAGCTTTCGCTGAGGCGTAGGGCGGCGCAGGCAGGAACACGCCGCTGTGTGAACGGGCAAAGCAAAAGGGGTCCGACCGGTCTGGTCGAACCCCTTTCGTATCTTATGGCTCCGGCGGTAGGGATCGAACCTACGACCAATTGATTAACAGTCAACTGCTCTACCGCTGAGCTACGCCGGAACGGTTCGCGCCGTATAGCAACCCGGTTTTTCGGCGTCCAGAGGGTAGGGCGGTTTTTTTGAGTTGTGGATCGAGAATTCTGGACGCAACCATGCAACGCAGGCGGGCGTGCGCGGCGTAATTCTGTGGATTTAGAGGATTGGCTCCGGCGGTAGGGATCGAACCTACGACCAATTGATTAACAGTCAACTGCTCTACCGCTGAGCTACGCCGGAACGGTGCGCGCCGTATAGCAATCCGGATTCGGCTCGTCCAGAGGGGAAATCGGATTTTCTGCGCCTCAGGCGAGCCTGCGGAATTCGGCCGTGTAGGAGAGTTCTCCGACGGGGGCCACGCGGGATTTTCCTGCCAGATCAACCAGATGAGCAAAGACGTTGCGCTCGGCGGCGGGCAGCAAGGCGGCGGGCGTGTCGATGTAGACGCGCTCGGCCAGGTGCCGCGCTGTGGCGGGGGTGTCGGTCAGCGCCTCCAGGATGGCGGCCTCGCGGCCTTGCCGGTGCGCGATAAGCCAATCGAGGCGCCCGGCGGGGTTATTCACCGGTGCGCCATGGCCGGGGTGAAATACCCGCCAGTCGCGGGCGCGCAACCGGTGGCAGGCAGCCATGAAGTCGGTCAGGTCGCCATCGGGGGGCGAGACGAGAGAGCTGGCCCAGCCCATGACGTGATCGGCGGTGAAACAGGCTCCCTCCCACCCTAGCGCGATGTGATTGCCCAGATGCCCGGGCGTGTGAATCACTTCCAGCGTCCAGCCGTCGCCTTCGATCAGATCTCCGTCACCCACTTCGATATCTGGGCGGAACGCCGAGTCGATGCCTTCGCCGCCGCCAGCCAGTCCGCCGGCGGCCAGTTGCTGCATCACCGCGCTGCGCCCGGCCTCTGGCCCGCCAAAGGCCAGGACCGGAGCGCCGGTGCGGGCGGCCAGCGGGGCGGCGAGGGGCGAATGATCCAGATGCGTGTGGGTCACGACGATATGGCTGATGCGCTGACCGGGGGAAAGCGCGGCCAGAATTGCCTCCAAATGCGGCTGGCTCAGCGGGCCGGGGTCGATCACCGCCAGATCGCGGGTGCCCAGCAGGTAGGTGTTGGTGCCGCGATAGGTCATCGGCGAGGGATTTGGTGCGAGCACCCGCCGCAGTCCCGGAGCCAGTTCGACCGGCACACCCACAGCCGGGTTGAAATCGTCTGGCGGCTGCATCATCGGCTCTTCCTCTCGTTCTGGCGGCCCGCTAGGCTTAGCGCATGTCCTTCCGGTGGCTCAAACCCTATATGCCGCGCAGCCTCTATGCCCGTGCGGCGCTGATACTGGCGCTGCCCATGGTGGTGGTGCTGCTGGTGGTGGCAATCGCCTTCCTTCAGCGCCATCTCGAAGACGTCACGGCACAGATGACCCTGACCGTGTCGCGTGAGATCGACATGATCGTGGATCAGGCGGACATGGCCGACAATCAGCAAGAGGCGTTGAACAAGGCAGGCCCGACTTTGGAGGCCCTGCAGATGCAGGCCCGCTTTGTGACCCCTGATCCCGAATACAGCGCCGACTGGCGCCGGTGGTACGATTTCACGGGCGCGGTCGTGCAGCGCAACATACACTTTCTGCTGCCGGATGCGCAGGCTGTCCTCCTGCCCAGTAGCCGCCAGACGCTGGTTTATCTGGAGACCCGTTTGGGCCTGCTGGAGCTGTCCTTTGACCGCCGCCGCCTGTCCCCCGCGGCGCCGCATCAGCTGATCGTGACCATGGTGTTCTTTGCGGTACTGATGACGACCATCTCGTTCCTGTACATGCGCAATCAATTGCGGCCGATCACCAAGATGGCCGAGGCGGCGCAGGCCTTTGGCCGGGGCAGGGTGGTGCCCTATGCGCCCCGGGGCGCGGTTGAGGTGCGCACGGCAGGGCACGCCTTTCTGGACATGCGCGCCCGAATCGAACGGCAGATCGAGCAGCGCACCCTGATGCTCTCAGGCGTCAGTCACGATCTGCGCACGCCGCTCACCCGGCTGAAGCTGGGGCTGGCGATGATGCCCGAGGAGGAGGCAGCACCGCTGCTCAAGGACGTGGACGAGATGCAAAGCCTGCTCGACGCCTTTCTCGATTTCTCGCGCGGCGCTTCGGAAGGGACACCCGAGGCAGTCGATCCTGCGGCGCTGCTGAGCCAGATCGTCGAGGATGCCCAGCGCGCCGGGCGTGCCGTCGAACTGACCGAATGCGAAGGCCAGGGCACCGCCATGCTGCGCCCCACCGCCATCCGCCGCGCCGTCGGCAACCTGATCGGCAACGCGGTGCGCTATGGCAACCGCGCCGAGGTCAGCCTGATGATGACCCCCAAATCGCTGCGCATCCGGGTCGAGGACGATGGCCCCGGCATCCCGCCCGAACAGCGCACCGAGGCGGCGAAACCCTTCTCTCGCCTCGACCCGGCGCGCAACCAGAACCAGGGCACCGGGGTGGGGTTGGGTCTGGCCATCGTCGCCGACATCGCCCGCGCCCATGGTGGCGCGTTGCGGCTGGGTGAAAGCGAAAAGCTGGGCGGCTTGTGCGCGGATATCGTGATCGGGCGGTGATGCTGGTAGGCCCGGAGGGGCACATGAGTTGTATAAAATAATATACTTAGGATGGTTGGCTTTTGAATGAATGTAGCCCCAGTTTGCTAACTTCAAGCTAAGGTTACGTCAGGAAATTGCGGGAAAAATCCTCAATCCACCAAGTACTAGGGTCAGGATTCATAACCAGTAGATGACGGTTGCTGCGAGTGCGATGGCGGAC
>NZ_WPZY01000034.1 GCF_013031405.1 Ruegeria sp. HKCCD8929
TGGTGATCTTCGGATCGACCGGAATTGCCCTCAACCTTGCCGACAAGGCCGAGGCCAAAGGCATCAAGGCCATGCGGATTGAGAAGCCGAAAACCCCAAAAGCCTGAAACCAGCAAACCTTGGCCCGCCCGCTATAGCGGGCGGGCCAAGCCCTCAAAATCTGGTAATACGACCTCAAACGCACTATATTCGAAAGGAACACACCCATGAGTGAATCCAGCATGACCGACGCGCAACAAAAGGAATGGGACCTGAAGCTCCGCAAGATCGACGCGGAGATTGCCAACCTGAATGCCCTAACGGCAAAAATCGTCACCGAAAACCGTTGGTATCCTGCCGTCGTCGGCGCCGGTTTCATGGCGGCTGCGGTCACGATCGCGAAGCTGTTCTTCTAAGCCTCACTCTCAAGAACTACCCTCGCACCTTCAGCCCCGCCTTGTGCGGGGTTTTTCTTGGCTGAGACCCTGCCGTTTGAGAGGTTGGCGGCCGGGTCTGGTAGTCCTGTAGAGACACGGGGGCACGAGGCCCCATCTCTCCAACAGGGCGGGCGCTGCCCGCGCGGGGCGGCCGACAATGCGTCCGCGGCCGGGGGTTACCCACAGGCAAGCCGTCCGCATTCTTCCGTGCTCCCTTAGGTGCCTGCTTCGGCGCACGAATGATTACAGCGGTTCCGGCAAGACTGCCGGAACCACCTTCTCCCAAGGTCGAAATCCCGTCCGCTGGATAACCCCCGGGCGGGGTTTTCGCCTGGGGCGAAAACCCGGTCGCCATTCAGACGTCTTCAATCTTGATGGCCCGGGCCGTTCCCACCAGAAACGTCTTCGGATCTCCGTCCACAACTTCGATCTGCTCAACGATCAGCAGTCCCGCCAAAGCATTTGCGCCAATGTCGAACGCCTCACCTCTAAGCTGGTCGAGGACAACGGATGTCCGCGATCGCGGGTCCGTTCCCAATCCGCCTCGCCGCGCCGCTCTTCATCTAAGATCAACATACCCTTCTGATCCATCAGATATTCCTCGAGATCGCAACTTGCCGAGATCAGAGCCAGTGTCTTGAACGACGTCAGGCCAATCTCATCCTGCTCATCCAGCACCGAAACGGTTCTCAGCTGGTAGATCCGTTCTTCAGTCTCGGCCATGAGCTCCATATGCACACAATCCGAACAGACCCCGCCGTTCAGCTGACCAAAAATGATCTCTTGTCCGCATTTCGGGCAGGTTTCCATAAGCAGTCCCGGAATCTCGCTGAGCTCATTCTGGGCCTGTTCACGCGTCATTGCCAGTATCGTGAATCAGATCGGCTAACCGCCTTGTGAGAGAGGTGGGGCTGGCGTCAAAATCCCGCCAGCCCCGAGGGGGGTCATTGGCTAGTGAGGGGGTCAAATGCCAATGACTGACGCGTTACCGTTTGAACACTCTCCGGATGAGTGCTCGCGCAACGGAACGCAACCTGTTACCGATCACCTCCCAGGGTGGCCGGGGAGGCTCGGGTTCATATAAACTGGGCGGCCGGTACGATGCCTCTTCTCCCATCGAATTCTCTTCCCCCTCGAATCCTCATCCCCGCCGACAACACTAGGCGCGTCCGCCGATCACGTATATTGGGGGTTTCCCGTAGCAGGTTGAAATGGTGAGGCAGAGGAGACCGGATTGTAGGTGAGCGCGGGCCGACGCAAAGGCCGGGTTAGTGCCACTTCTGGCATGCTACACGACGGGGCGAGGACGACAGCAGGCAGCAGTAACGGTTGAGGCCGCCATCGGCTCTCCTATACATCCTGATCGGCGCGCTCTACTATGACGGGAAACAGCATCGGGATATGAGTGTAATGAGACTGGTAATGTTGAGCATGATCCTCACTGGCCTTGCCGCATGCGAGCCAAGCGAGCCTGTGGCCGGAACCGGGTTCCTTGAGCAAATCTCGACGCCATAAAATCAGAAGGCATGATAACCGCATGATTTCCATGCGCGGTTTTGTGCCGGAACTCCAAAGTTAACAAGCATACTCATCGATCCCGATGGATATTCCTGCCATTCGCTGAGTTGACCTTCGAACCCAAGAACTGGTCACTCACTCGCGCCGCTGTGGATGAAGATGTCTCTCTCGCTGAACTTCACCACAGCGGCCAATTTTTCCCACGACGGAATAAAAAGCGGCACAGCCCCCGGCCTCACAGCCGCCAAGGGCGGCCTTCACCACCCCAACCCTAAAGCATGTTCCCGAAACAGCCGGCGGGGACGAGATTCACGGATCTGCGGTCGCGCGCGTGGGGAAGCCAGTCTCCCCGTTTGTCAGCACATGGATCGACTGTCCGGCAGAGCCCAGATCGCCTTTGTTCAGGAGGTTCCATCCCAGCTCATGAGGCGGTGCCCGACGGCGCCGGTGCTCCATTTCGTCCAGACAGACGTCGCGCCAGCGGTCTCTCCAGCCTTCCTCAATGCGTTGACCAAGCGTTGCGGTGGACCCGGACGGCAGGGACTTTGCCGGTCCCGGAACAGAACAAGCTCGGGTGCGGACATCCGGTCCTTCAGCTGTCTTGTTTCGATGCGCCCACTTGTCTCAATCGACGTCTCCGAACGGCGCAGAAGGAGATCCGCGCTGGCGCGGATCGCACATTCCCTTTTGCGCCTTCAAGCAGAAATACGGTTTCCACCTGCGGCGGACCCTCCGCATTTCAGCTTGATCGAACCCGCCGATTAAGCGGGCTGCTGTTCATCGAAACAAGACAGATGAAGGACCTACAAAATGTACACTTTCGCAGAAGTTCGGATCCAGGGCCACGTTGGCAAAGCCCCCACCGTCACCGGAAACGTCATGAAGTTCAACGTCGCAAAGTCGGAAAGCTGGACAGACCGCGACACCGGCGAGCGCCGCGAGCGGACGAAATGGAACACCATCACCGTCTTCGACAGCAACCCCGGCTTCAATTGGATCCGCGACAACCTGAACAAAGGCGATCTGGTCTACATCGAGGCCGAAGTCCAAAACACCAGCTACGAAAAAAACGGGGAAACCGTCTACGGCGTCTCGATCATCGCCGACAAGGTCGCAATCGTCCCAACCGGCCGCAACGGGAACTGACCCAAAAGGAGGGGTGGCGCAAGCCGCCCTTTTCCCATGTTCCGGCCAAGTGGCCGCGCCGGCGGCAGCCGTCACGCCGTTGCGTCGGCCGTCTCGCCAATGAACGCCAGCTGCAGCGCATCGTCGGGCAGCGGGCGCTGCAGGGCTGAGGCCTCCTCCGTCGGGCCGTGCAGCCACGTCTCGAATTCCTCTTCCGCGCGCAGGATCACCGGCATGGCCTTCGGGTGGATCGGCGCGACGATCGCATTGGGCTCCGTCGTCAGGAACGACATCGCCGTGATCTCCGAACCTAATGCCACCAGATCCGCGTCGCTCTTCTTCCGCAGGCCATGATGTTCCAAATTCCACGTCCGCATCACGCCCGCAAATGCAAAGGGCGGCCTCGCGGTTTCGCCCTGCAGGCAAAACCAGCTCGCCGCCTTGTTCATCCTGCCCGCCTTGCCGGGGATCTTCTCCGTAGGGTGGTACTCGCAGAACGAAGACGCTGGAACCAGACAACGCTGTGCCCGGTTTGCGATCACGTTCTTCCACGCGTTGGCCTTCAGGTTCCGGACATTTGTCAGCCACTGTTCCCGGTTGCTGCCCTTGAACCGCACCTTCTGCCAGCCCCAGCGGGCATATTGCAGCGATCGGCTCCCATCATCGTCACTCGTGACGATGGCCACCTGACCATCCGGGAAGATCGCCGGCTGCGCCGCCGCATTCCCGAGATGGTCGGCGCCGGGCGCCACCTTGAACAGCTGGCGCATCGCCTCTTGCGTGGTGGTTCTCGAGAACAGGTTACACATTAAGGCAGGGTAGGCGGGTCAGGTAACGCGGGCAAGACCGTCCAAATTTTCCGCTGTCGGTCTCAACACTCAGGTCCCACGTTGTGATCTTCACGCCTTCCCCTTCCATTGTGATAAGAGTTGTCGAACGAACTTCATTCTCATACGAGGCAGGGACCAGTCTCATGACCAAGAACAAGCCGGAGTATTTTGCAGGTGTCAAGCACCCCACAGGCTTGGGGCCAACCGCCATTTTCAAGTATGAAAAAGGACTGCTGACAGAATGCTATGCGGCCAAAAGAAAGCCGCTCGACGACATTGGCGCACACGCCAAAAAATTCTCTGCCTCACCGACGCTCCCAATCTCGCATGATCTGATCATGCAAGAATGGGAAAACCACTTCGCCGCCGCAAATTTCTCAGGCCGTCTCCCCGTTGACGATCTGTTCCGCCTCGAACTTCCGCCCGGTACGGTCTTCAAGCGAATGGCGCGACCGTTCTTTCGTAGTCCTGACGATGCTCCATCCACATACCCGCTTTCAAAAAAAGACGCACACGATCTTGCACGCGCAGTGACCGAACTCGACGTTCTTCTGGCGCGCCTCGATGCGATCTGCAGAGTTGTTGACCCTCAACCGCCAAACATGGCCTGTACCGGAACCGAAATCACCGAGCTCGTAGTCCTCGCCGCAATCGCTACAGAAAACAATCTGCGGTTCGTTCTCAAGGGCAATGGGCTCAAAAAGGATCATCTAACGATGAAGGACTATGCCACCCTCAATCTCCCACTCCGGCTCAGTGATTATAAGGTCCGAAGCCTGAGATACCCTTGGCTAAATGAATTCTCTCCCTTCCTTAACTGGGGCAAAACTCCAACTCAAAAATTACCTTGGTTCCAGCGCTACAACTCCGCAAAACACAACCGGTACAAGCTGATATCGCAGCCGACGCTCCAGGACTGTTTCGATGCCACCATAGCCTTTGTAATTACTCTCGTCGCACAATACGGATTTGCGCAACTCTATGAGCACTTCATCCCTCTCAGAACGACCATGGGCCTATCCGCTTTTCCAAAGTGGAAGCGAGGAGAGCTGTACGTGCACCTAAACGAAGAACAAACTCACACAAAATGGTCAAAAGTCCCCTATCCGATATAGACTGTGCTTTGCTTCGCCCTCCGGCTGCTTGGATGGTTGCGGACTTTTTGAAGTAGGTGATTGGTCAGGAGTTTGTTGGTTTGGGCAAATCCCGCGCCACGGCGCGGGACCGCGTGCTACTCGAGCACCGGCCATGCCGGCGCTCTCCCCGAACCAGACACGTCCTGTCTCCCTTTGACCAGGAGCAACGGAATCTGTCTCGCTGAGCCAGCTTCCGATGCGGTCAAATGGTCGCCCGAACATGTCTGTTTCGTCCCTGCGGGTGACGCCCATTCCCTCAGCTGAAGCTTCGGCTTTCGCGGGCCCGGTGGTGCGCGTCATCGAAATCCCCGGCACCTGGTCCCGTTTGTAATGTCGGAATAGTCCAGAGAGATCCGCGCGGGGCGCGCGTCTCACATTGATCCATGGACAGGGCAAGGGTTCAACGGGCTGCGCCCGCTCACCCCAGCCCTGGCATCCTTGCAGTGAGTGACAGCATCCCGCGAGGCGGGCTGCTGGGCTTGTTTTCCCCGAGCGTCAGGGGGGCGACGAAGACTCGTAGCTGATCCCGGCGGGCTCGGAAGGCGCAAAAGGAGATCCGCGAAATCGCGGATCACATCATTCTTTCCATGCGCCTCAATCAGAAAAACGGTTTTCACCCGCGATGCGGCCAAACCTTCCGTTTTTCAGACTGACCGACCCGGCGGGATCACCTTCGGCCTTCTTTTTGTCGCCCCCCCTCCGTCGCGGGGAAAAACGCGGGAGGGGCGCCAGATGGCAAGCGGCACAGCCATCAGGTCGTTCCCTTGACCTGATGGAACAAACCGAAACGCAACCGGACAGGTCGAAGGACATCGGCCCCCGCACCGAGAAAAGGACAGACGAGATGAACCGGATCCGGCGCTTCAAACGGCCAACAGCCGCCAAAATCAAGAAACTGGCAGACGACGCAATCCTGCTGGCAACGATACCTGCATGTGCAGCGATGGCCGTGGCCGCAAGCGTCCCGGAACAGGAACTGCTGGTCAACATTCTCTTTCTTTCCTGCATCGCCGTTCTGGCAAGCGGTCTCGCCGTTGCCATCGTCGCATCGCTCTTTGCGGACTGACCGGGAGGAGGGCGCATGATCACCGTTACCTACCTTGCTTCCGATGGTTTCACCAAAACTGAGACCTTCACAACTCGATCCGAAGCGCGAGAGTTCGCAGTCCACTGGGTTGGCGAGCATCCCGAGATGGGCGGCACCTACGCGATCTCAGGCGACGGCGTGGGCCGCATCACCGCCGAGGGCATCTCGATTAACGACTTGTTCCAGAAGGAGGTCACCGACCTCAAGACGCAAGGCACAGAGCACCACGATGCCGAAGAGACACGGCTGCCGCCCGTGTTGGCCGAATGGTACTCCGCTGACTTCGTGAATGAGATCGGTGGCAAAGATCGCATCCGCCAGGACATCGAACACTGGGAACGCGTAGAGGGCCATCCGGAGCGCTTCCCAAACGCAGATCTCGAAGCCATCGGGCGCTTTCTGGCAGCCGCATACCCGTACCTTCACTGACTTCCAACAACCACACCTCTGACCGGCACTGCGCCAGTCAAAGGAAGAGAAAGCTCTTTGTCAGGGCAGATTTCAAGGAGACAGGACAATGCCGACAGAATTCGTCAACGACATCGAACACAATCCCGAACTTCAGGCATCCGTCATCGCCCTGCAGAACGATCTGTTCCGGCAGGCGCTGGCCAATCCCGGCATTGCTGGCTTCTGCCTCTCCAAGGGCATCACCGGCAACGTGGTGTTCTCCCACAACATGGCGGCCCGCAGCCCAGAGTTTCAGACCTGCACCCTGCAGGCCGTTGCCGAGTTCAACGACTTCAACGCCGACAATGACCCCCATGCCGATCATACCTTCGGCGTCGTCACCGTCGGCAAGCGGCGGCTGTTTTTCAAGATCGATCTCTACGATCTCGAACTGGACAAGGGCTCCGAACGCCCCTTCGACCCGGCCTGCACCGAGCGCGTCCTCACCATCATGGACCCCGAGGAATACTGAACTTCCTGGGATCACCAGGAATGGCGCGGCTGCGGTCGCGTTCGACCGAAGGGCGAGGCAGCGACCGCAGTCTCATTCGAGCCAGGAAGTGCATCTGAGACCCGGCGGCGGGGCTTTCCTCCCCCTCGCTGCCGAGGCTGGCCTGTCGAGCAGGCCCAAGGGGAGGGCGGTGAACGCCCTCTCCACCCCATCACGGAAACCCGGAAAGGATGGTGATCAAGACGAGTGATGAACTGATGAAGCGCCGCATTGCCGAGGCATGGGCGCTGATCAGGAAGGGCGACACATTTGGTATCGGACGCCGCTTCCTGACGCAACACGGAACCGCCTAGGCGGCCACGCTCTACCCCTTCCCGGGGGTAGGGCACCCATAGCACGCATCCCCGACCGGGAGCAACATCAGGAGGTCCTACCATGCAAGCCCAGATCGCTCAGACACCCGAACAAGTGCGGTTCAACAACCTCTGCCCCGGCGAAACGCTGGACCGTTTCGCGTGGTTCGAAATCCTACCCTGCCGGGTCGACCAAACAGAAGAGTGCGTCCTGCAATGTGAAGCCCAGGAGGCCGAGTTCTGGTCGATCTATGGCAGGTTCAATGAGGGCACCGACGATGCACCCGAGTATCTGGCCTATGCGGTTCACGATGAGTTTTCCGTCATGGAAATCGTGCGGATTGCCCGGCAGATCGCCATCGAGACCGGCAAGGACTTTGTTGCCGGTGACGCCCGGCTCGGCCAGTTTCCCAAACGGATCGGCATCGGGATCTGGCCGGTCAACGAATTCACGGAAATCGCCGAGGACCTGACGGTTGCCATTCACGAGGACATCGAGCGCACGATCCCGGAAGAAGATCGCCGCGTCGATGACTTCGACAATCATCCGCTGGCCGATCTGCGCGAGGCCTTTGTGGACTTCTCCGATTACTCAGGCAGCGGTCAACGTGACCCCTATCAGCCTCTCGATCATTCCGATCGTCCTGTAGAGGGGGGTCACCAGTCATGACCCGTCGGATCGAAGAACGCTGCCAGGACTGTGGCAGCACCGAAATCATCCACGACGCCGTGGCGGAATGGGATGTGGAGAAACAGCGCTATGTGCTGATCGACACGCAGGACGGATGCAATTGCAACAGCGATCTGTGCAACGGCGCCGAGTGCCACGTCGATATCCATGACGCCGACACCGGGGAGCAGCTGGGCCGCGCGCCGCACTCCTTCACCTACGTCCCAAAATCCGAGGCCGACGCGGCTTGGGCTGACTACGCGGCACAGCAGGAGGCCGACCGCGCCGAACGGGACCGCGTTCGCCAGCAGGAACAGACCATTCACCAAAACGCCGAAGCCCTTGCTGCGGCCCATCAGGAGATCACGTCATGAAACTCACCATCTACACCCTCGCCACCGACGATGACACCGGCACCAACTCGCAGGTCTTTCCCAATGAAGAAGCGCGCGACGACGCGCTCCTGTCATGGGTCAGCTCCGACCGGGACGAATGGGCGGGGAGCGAATTTGCCGACAACCTGCACGAGTTCATCCAGAGCAAGACCGATTACATGGACACGTTCTCGACCGATGAGCAGGAGATCGGGATCGATCCCGTCCAGCTGGTTGGCATCGATGAGGCCTGGAAAATCTGCAAAGCCGTGCCCGGGGCCTTCGGCAATCTCTACGACCCCGATGAGGTCCTGACCATCATGGATGGCTGGTCAGAGGCGGGCGACACCTCCGAGGACTCGAACTGGTTCGATCCCACGAACGCCGAGGACAAAGCCGCCATTCTCGCATGGTGCGAGCAGGAAGGGCCGGACTTCGAGGACCAGACGTCCAATCTCGTTTGCGAAAACCTGCCCAATCGCGGGGAGGCATTCAAGGCCCTCGCCGCCAAGCGCGAGCAAGAAGGCAAAGGGTCGGAGGCGTGACCATGGATGCCACGGCCCTGAACAATGACGACCGCCGGGCGCCGCTCGATGGCGATCAGGCGCATCGGGAAGGCTTCACGCTTGAAGACAACCCGTTTCAGGGCCGGGGCTTTGATGACCGGCTTGCCCCGGAATGGGCGTCCGACTGGCAGTTCCGCCATCGCTTTGCCCTCGACAACGGGCTGCACGCCGAAATCGGGCGCGTGGCCTGCCTTCAATACCTCAGAGACAGCCGCACCCGCTGGGTGTGACAGGAGAAAGACCCATGGCATTTGACAACGACACCAACCGGGGCCGGGTTCAGAAAATGATCTACACGCTCGATCTGATCCGGAAATCCGCCAATTCGAACCGCGCCACCAGCGCCGAGCTGGGCGACCTGCTCAAGCCACTGACGGACGAGCTGACCGGGATCGCCGTCACCGCCGTCGAAACCGCAAGGCAGGCCAAGCAGCCAGCAGGCCGCTGCAGCGTCTCCGGCCCCCAATGGGCCAATGTCCGGGACATGGCCGAACAGGCCGACCTCAAAGACCTGACCGTTGCATTGGCCGTCTTCATGAACCGCATCGAGGACGAACTGTCATGAGGTTCAAGCGCTGGCCCCGGTTTGTGTTCGAGGACACGCCCCGAAAACGGGCCGCGCTGCGCCGCAAGCAGCAGAAGGAGCGGGACGCCTTCCCGCTCTTGGCTGAGCAGATCGCCGAGAGCCAGCCGAGCGAGGATGAGGTCATGCTGGCCCGGGCCGCTGCATGGGAGCAGCAGGAAATCCGGGATCGGAACCGACGCGCCCGCAAGTGGAAAGAAGCCCGGTCAAGGATCGCATCGTTTTCTTCGAACGAGGCCGCCGTCCTTCGTCATGCATGGAACTGCGCCCCATACCCGGCTGATCCGGTCTATCTGCTCGACTTCCTGCACAGGTATTCGGTCGGGCGGTTCACGCTCGACACCTTGCCCTTCGATCTGGCGCGCACCGATCCCCATGGGCGACGTCAATGCATCCGCGAGACCTCTGAGGCCTGCGATGGGTGACCAGGTGATCGCATTGGTCAGCTGTGATCCGCGCCAGGCGCGCGGATCGCTCGGGTGTTTTGTCGGGGCAGGGGCTCAACGCGGGCTTGGGGCCCGCGCTCACCCCAGCCCCGGCTCGATCCGTTGGGTTGCCGCAGCCCGCTCGGCGGTCTGCGGCGCTTGTTTTCCCCGGGCGTCCGGGGGGCGACGAGGCTTCGTAGGTGAATCAGCCGCCACCCGCAACCGGCGCACGGCGCCGGTCCTTCACTGCGTTGCGGCCCTTCTGGTGCAGCTGTCGTCAGAGTCACCTTCGGCCTCTTTTTGTCGCCCCCCATCCTTCCGGGAAAAAACGCGGGAGGGGTGTATGTGGCAGACCGCACAGCCAGCGGGCCGTTGCCTTGGCCCGCCGTAAAGAACCGTAACCGCAAGCTGGACAGGAATGACCAAGATGCCAACCTATCGCCTCCTGTCTTCGGAACTGGTCCACACCCCCGGCATCATCGCATGGGCGATCAATGCCTATGCGTTCGAGAAAGACCGCCCGGCGTTTCTGACGATCATGACAAAGACATTCCCGACGCTCCCCGAAACCGCAGTCGAACAGCTCCTGTCAGAGGCCGTGCCTTACACGGTCGAGGACGAGGATGTTGTGTTCACCATCGAGGACTGACCCAGAGGAGGCCAGCCATGACCATGCAACGTCAGAATTTTGACTCCGCCACCGGCCTCTACAAGGTCTGGAAATCCGCTCAGCTCCTGATCGGGTTTCACCGGGATCGGAAGGGCAGGGCGCGCGACAAGGCAAAGGTCTGGTCTCCAAGCAATGGCCGCGCCCGTCTGCACGCCGATCCCGAGCAACAGGAAACTTTCATCCAGGTGGAAGCCGAAAGCGGCCAGAGTGATCAGGACGTCCAGATCAAGCTGCGCCAGGATCAGATCGCCCTGCGCCGGGATGGTGACATCGGCTGGCAGGGCATCGTTCTCAGCGAGCACACCGTTGCCGTGCGAACGGCTGACGGTGCATGGATCAAGATCGATGCCGATGGGTCGGTCACCCGTCAGACGGAGTTCGATGAAACAACGATCGAGGCTGACGGCAGTGTGACCAAGCGCACCGAATACACCGATGCGTTCATGTCCCCCGATGGCGTCGAACTGGCCCGCAACACACCCGACAACGTGGCGATGATCACCGCGCTTGGCGTCGTCTGCAAACCCCACAATAGATAGAGAGGGCACCCTATGGCCTATGCGCACTGTTTCCGATCCGGACACATTGAAGTCTCGGACCAACCGTCCCTTACCGGCGCGATCTGTTTGGCGGAGGCGCCGGAGGACGAGCTGACGAAACGGCTGGCCGGGCGGGCACGGCTTGGCTGGGATGGCACATGGCTGATCCCCGGCATTCCCGAAGCCGCAACCTATGAGCAGGCCATGGATGCCGTGATGGCATTCCGCGAACAGCTGGCAAAGCCGAGCGGGACCAGCTGAGGCCATGCCCATCCAGAAGGACAGAATGAAGCGCTATCCCGGCGGGTCGATCAGATCGCCGGAATGGCTGGCGTTCAGAGCCTTCATTTTGTTTCGCGCGGGAAACCGATGTGAAGGCACGCCCCAGCATCCCGACTGCAGGGCGGTGAACGGAGAGCCCCACCCGGAGACCGGTGGGCGCGTTGTGCTGACCATCGCCCATATGGACCATGACGAATCCCATGCGGATCCCGAGAGATGCCGGGCACTCTGTCAGAGGTGTCATAATAAGTGGGATGCACCGCACCGCCGGAGAAACGCCGCCAGAACCCGCCGCAGGAACTCACCGCAGATCGACATGGGCGATTGCTTCGGCTGGGAGGACTGATCCCTGACCCGAAAGTTTGCTGCGCAACGTGAAGACTGAACACGTCTTCACGAAGGGCCGAAACCCCCGACACCCCACCTTGTGGGGCCCCTCGGGGGGCCCTCGCCCCTGCGCCTCCGGCTTGCATCGCGACCCTCAACCGCTGCGGCTCCGCCGCTGCAAGCGGAGGGGTCAGCACACCCGATCAAAGTGAGCGGCCATTGGCTGAGAACAGGTGAAACCGGAACATGGCAGAAGGCATCATTCGAACGGGATCACCCTTTGGTTGTGGAGCGCTGAGATCACAGAACGCAACTTGCTCATAGATCGGGAACCTCATGGACCGGCAAGTGGCGCGAAATGACAAGTGAGCCATTGCGGCCTGAGAGTCCATGAGACGTCCCCAGGAGTTCATCTGTCTTCGCCGCGACGAACGGGACCGGAGGAACGCTTAACCATCCTGCTCGCCGAGCTCTGAGTCTGTGGCGCAGTGTTTGCCCCCTCAGCGACTACAACAGCTTCACCGGAGAAGATCGCAGCCATCTGTTTGTCGAAGAACGCCCGGGTGACGGTTGCCCTGTTGCCTGCATATCCGTGATAGACGGACTTGCCGTTTGCGAGAGGAAAGCCAGCCCAGATGCCAGCCAGGTTATCCATGAAACCGTCACGGCTCAGCTGACCGGACATGAACCGATGATAGCCAGCATCCGCCAAGAGCAAGGCCGCCATACGGTTCTGGGTTGCCCGGTTGAACGGTGTGGCATCAGACATCCCAAGACGCCGTTGCAGGCTCACGAGAGTGGAGGGGATGATCTGATACCGGCCAATGGCATGATGCTGGCCGGGTGTCGCTGCGATCCACCGCTTGATCTCACCAAGGGTCATTTCAGTCGGACGCTTCGATGTGAGCCGTCTGGCACTGTGATGGATCGCGTCATAGCCAGCCTTCGGAGATTCAGCGAAGGCGATGAGCGCATAGAGCTTGTCGACCTGTGACCCGGCCGGGAGCCGGAAGCTCGACAGGCGCGGTGGACGCTTGCCCGGCGTGCCCCGCTCGAACTCATCGAGCGCAACCCAGTCCGAGGACACGCCGGTGTCTCCCATCGAACGCCAGCCATCCTTGCGGGCAGCGCCCGGCTGATCAGCTGGTGTGGACCGGCTCGATAGTTTGGCGCGCATCTGGCGCGCTTCATCCGCATCGAAGGATCCGCCATCCGTCCAGCCCTCGGCCACCGCGGCCACAGGGACGACGAGCAGGCAGCACAGCACGCCTGCCACCAGCAGCCGGGGGACCGCAAGATGGCCCCCGAACGTCCCCACGGCGCCGCTGCGCGACCCTCCGATTGCGGGCTTTCCCCGACCCGACCCGGACGGGTTCTGGCCCGGAGCGCCCCATTCGGCCCGTTTGGCCTAAAAAATTTCGCACACCCCACGCAGCAAGCTGCAAAACGCGGCACAGCCCTTATTTTTATGGCTCAAATGAGCATAGGCGGCTTTTTTACTGAAAGGAACTTGAATTTGTTTGTTTTCAATGGCTTCCAAGTCCCTTTCTGCGGCCTGGGCCACTTCTGGCCCAGCCTGGCCCAGGTTGGCCCACCCCCTGGGCCACTTCTGGCCCACATGCGGGGGTTGATTGCACGTGCTGTTCATCGCTCCATCTCCGGTTCCGGCCAGCGCCGCATCTGCGCAGGTTGGGTCTCAGGTTCATCGCGTCCGCGCTCCATATCCCGGCGCAGAGCTTCGAGTTCCAGGTCCCTCTGTTTCTCCAGGTCCTGCCTCTCCTCAGGATCCAGCAGGCCGGGGATCTCGCGCACCTGGGCGATCATCTCACGGCCCATCTCCAGCAGGTCTTCCTGCGCCGGGTTGGGGTCGTCTTCCAGAAAGGAGGCGATGTAGAGGCGCGTAGTCTGCAGCTCCGTCAGAACCATGTGTTTGAACCCGGCCAGCATCTGCGTCTGTTCCGTGAGCACCTCCGCAAGCACCTCCGTTTGCTCGCGCAGTGCCGCCTTCATGTTCAGCACTTGGTCGGTCAGCTTGTGGACATGCGCCGCCAGCGCTGAGCCGCTATCACCATCCTGGTGCGCCTGCTCTGCCCGGTCGGTCAGCTCCCGGATCGCATCGTCCAGCGCCTGTCTGGGGTTGTCTGTCTGTCCCTCGATCAAGGCCGCCGCAACCGGCCCGAGCCGGACTCTCAAATTGCTCTGTGCTTCCGTGTTCATCTCTCCAGCTCCCTGCTTCTCTCTCTGATGAGTTCAACCTGCTTTTCCATTTCCTCGAGTTTCTCCTTTACAAAGCCCGGCAGTTCGAGCTGGGCCTGTTTGTGGTTCTCGCGATCCTTCTGCGGATCCTTGTCAGGATCCTTGCCCTGATCCTTTTCGGCGGCCTGTTCGCGATCGCGATCGTTCACCTGGTGTGCCCGGCGATCGTCCCTGTCATCGGCGCGCTGGCTTTCCAGCCAGGCCTCGAGCGCGGTCATCCGGACGCCGGTGCGCTCCTCGACACTTTCCTTCAGTTCCTTCGCATCGTCGGTGATCAGCGTGGCGCTCTCGACGCCGCGGCTGATTTCCACGTAGAAGCTCTTCTGATTGACCAGCTGCTCACTGGACAACATCACCAGGATGGGATGGGGGACGGACGCACCCTGTACGCCGTGCGCCGTGGTGGCGTAATCATGCTCGATGCCCCGGGCCACAAGGCTGTCCTGCGCCACGCTGAAGGTCTTGCCGTCCTGTGTGGTGGCCTCGATCGTTCCACCCCCGGTTGTGGCGATGGTGGCGCGCAGACCGTTGGCAATCCCGGCCTCCTTGTCGGTGATGCGGAACCGGATCGCATCGCCGGCCGCCAGTTTGCGCTCTTCCGGCTCATAGGCCACCAGCGACCTGCCCAGCTCACGCCGGTTGAAGGTTGCGGCCAGCGGCAGGATCCGCTTGCTGTCGTCGCGCTCGTCCGCAACTGTGATCCGGTTGCGCTCGGGATCGACTTTGGTCACGTAATAGACCGCGTGTTTTTCAAGCCCGTGATTGCGGCTGTTGACCAGTGAGAGCACCCGCTGGCCGACCTCGTAGCTGCGCGCATCGACCAGCTGCGCTTCAGTGAACTGGCTGTTGGTGAGCCCCTCGATCCGGATGTCCTGGTCTTCGATCTGACCTTCATCCTTCAGCTCCTTGCGCACCGCCTGTCACGGCCCCGAGTTCCCGGACGGGATCTGTCGCAAACTTTGGCCGGCATGTTGCACCTTGGTGTTGTTTGATCCAACTGGTGGTTTGACTGCGACAATGTTTGGAATGCTCAATGATCGACTTCAAAGGTGCTCACTACCCACGATCGGTGATCCTGTTCGCGGTCTATTTCTACGTTCGCTACGCCGTCTCGTACCGCGATCTCGAAGAGATCATGGCGGAACGTGGGGTGATGGTTGATCACGCGACGCTGAACCGCTGGGTGGTAAAATACTCGCCTCAGGTCGCTCAGATGGCGCAGAAAAGGAAGATCAGGACAGCGGAATCCTGGCGTATGGATGAAACCTATGTGAAGGTTCGCGGTGAATGGGTCTATTTGTATCGCGCTGTGGACCGTGACGGTCAAACCCTTGATTTCATGCTATCCGAGAAGAGAGACACCGCCGCAGCCAAGAAATTTTTCTCCAATGCGCTGTATCACAACGGTATCCCAAGGCGGATCACAATTGACAAAAGCCGTAGCAACGCTGCCGGGATCAAGGAAGTAAACAAGATTTTCAAACGGTTGCAGATACCTGTTAAGATCGACACGGTCAGATCAAAATACGTGAACAACATAATCGAGCAGGATCACCGGTTCATCAAAAGGCGAACCCGCCCGATGCTCGGCTTCAAAAGCTTCAACTCGGCGGCCGCAACCCTCGCGGGAATCGAGGCCGCCAACATGATCCGAAAAAGGCAGCTTGGATCCTCGGCAAGCGGATTCCGTCAATTTGCAGAGCTCGCTGGATAATTACACCCAATCAGAACGATAGCTTCGATCAACGCCAAAGTTTGCGACAGAACCGGAACACGCGATCTCGCCAATCCGAAGCCAAAATCTGCGATACAGCCCGAGCGTGTTCTTGGCGCTCCGAGAAGCACCGATGCGCCTGGTGAGTTTCGCTGTCGCATGATGGAATTCGTTGCACGCTCGCCATAAACTTTAACCGGGAACTACTTTTAAAAACAATGATGTGAGTGAAGTCGGCGATTGCATCTGGACGTTTCGACTAAAGTGCAATTTCGCAATGCGGACAAAACCCCGACTATCCAAATACGGAATCGCGGCGCTGGCTTTACCAGGTCGGTGTATTGACAAAAGTCTCCGGGAGGAAAGCTATGAATGTTCAAAACAGACCCAACCTCAGCGCGGCGCTGGACACGTCCCATCTGAGCGTCGAACAGCCGTTCAAGGCGCGCTACGGCAACTACATTAACGGCGAATTCGTCGAGCCCAAGTCGGGTCAATATTTCGAGAACACCACACCAATCACCGGCGAGGTCGTGTGTGAGATCGCCCGCTCGAACGCCGATGACATCGAGACGGCACTCGACGCCGCACATGCCGCGTTCCCGACCTGGGGCAAGACCTCGCTCGCGGAACGCTCCAACATCTTGATGAAGATCGCGGACGTGATCGAGGCGAACACTAATCTGCTGGCCGCCGCCGAGACTATCGACAACGGCAAACCGATCCGCGAATCCATCGCTGCCGACATCGCACTGGCCGTCGATCACTTTCGCTATTTCGGCGGTGTGATCCGAGCCGAGGAAGGTTCGATCGCCGAGATCGACGCAAACACCTATGCCTATCACATCAACGAGCCGCTGGGTGTTGTCGGCCAGATCATCCCGTGGAACTTCCCGCTCTTGATGGCGACTTGGAAGATCGCACCGGCGCTGGCGGCGGGCAACTGCATCGTCCTGAAACCGGCGGAACAGACTCCGGCCTCCATCATGGTGCTGCTGGAGCTGATCGGCGACTTGATCCCGCCGGGCGCGCTAAACGTGGTGAACGGCTTCGGGCTGGAGGCGGGCAAGCCGCTGGCATCGTCGAACCGGATCGCCAAGATCGCCTTCACGGGTGAGACCACCACCGGGCGGCTGATCATGCAATATGCCAGCCAGAACATCATTCCGGTGACGCTGGAGCTTGGCGGCAAGTCACCCAACATCTTCTTCGAAGATATCATGGCGGCCGACGACGCATTCTTTGACAAGACGCTGGAAGGCTTCGCCATGTTCGCCCTGAATCAGGGGGAGGTTTGCACCTGTCCCAGCCGGGCGCTGGTCCAAGAATCGATCTACGAAGAGTTCATCGAGCGCGCCATCGAACGTGTCGGCAAGGTCCAGCAGGGCAACCCGCTGTCAATGGACACGATGATCGGCGCGCAGGCCTCGACCGAGCAGATGGAAAAGATCTCTTCCTACCTACAGTTGGGCAAGGCTGAGGGCGCAGACGTGCTGATCGGCGGCGATGTCGCGGCGCTGAACAGTGGGCTGGAGAACGGCAACTATATCCAGCCGACGGTCTTCAAGGGCCACAACAAGATGCGGATATTCCAAGAGGAGATCTTTGGCCCGGTGCTATCGGTCACGACCTTCAAGGACGAAGCCGAGGCGCTCGAGATTGCCAATGACACTCTCTATGGCCTCGGCGCCGGTGTCTGGACGCGCGACGGCAGCCGTGCCTTCCGCATGGGCCGCGAAATCCAGGCGGGCCGGGTCTGGACCAACTGCTACCACGCCTACCCCGCCCACGCAGCCTTCGGCGGCTATAAGCAATCGGGCATCGGGCGCGAAAACCATAAGATGATGTTGGACCACTACCGACAGACCAAAAACCTGCTGGTCAGTTACGATCCGAATGCTCTCGGCTTCTTCTAAGCTTTCCCCTGACTGGCCCCGGCTTCGCCCGGGGCCGAGTTTTTTTGATTGATTGCAGGTCCCAGAATGACCGATGACACCCATACCATGAAAGTCACCGCCACAGAGGCGGCGCTGGAACTTATTGAACAGCTCAAGACACGACACAGCGCGGATCTCTTGTTTCACCAATCCGGCGGCTGTTGCGACGGCAGTGCACCGATGTGCTATCCGGTGGGGGACTACTTGGTTGGCGACAACGACGTGCTGATCGGTTCGGTCGGCGGGCTGCCCTTCTATATGAACGCGGATCAGTACGAACGCTGGCGACATACCGACCTGATCATTGACGCGATCCCCGGCATCGGAGGCATGTTCTCGCTAGAAAACGGGACGGGAAAGCGGTTCCTGACCCGTTCCGAGGTTTGCGTGATCTAGGCTGGCCTTCGCAACGCGTTCAGGTAGGTGCGCAGGCGGGTAGGCTGCAGTGGTTTATAGAGCAACAATACATTTTCTGCCTTGGCGCGGGCGGACAGCCTTTCTGACCTGTTCGCTGTGATCAGCGCGGCGGGGATTGGCCCGTTGACATTCCGTAACATACGGATCGCGTGGAGGCCGCTTTCCCCTTCGTCCAGATGGTAGTCTGCAAGGATCACATCAGGTACAGCGCCAAATTCCTGAATCAGCGCATCCGCTTCGGCAAGATTGGCAGCCTCAATCGGACTGGCTCCCCAGCTATCGAGCAGTGTCATCATGCCCAAACGGACCTCGGCCTCATTTTCGATGATAAGGGGAATCATACCGGTCAGCGATGTATTAGCCGTGAACGCGCGTAATCCTTGCTGGGCACGGCTATCGGGTCCAGGATTCCGGAAGGGAACATGAACTGCGAAACGCGTACCAACGCCCTCTTTGCTTTCCATCGTAAGCCTGTGGCCCAGCAGGTCGCAAGCGCGGCGCACGATGGTCAGACCGAGCCCCATTCCCGGAGTGGCGTCCTGACGTTGGATACGCTGGAATTCGTGAAATACGCGCTCTTGCTGATCGGTTGGGATGCCGGGACCGGTGTCATACACCTCGATCCGCAGCTCTTCCCCCGCGCGCCGCGCGCCCACCAGCACCTTTCCGGATGTTGTATACGCCACGGCGTTGGAGGCCAGGTTCTGGATGATACGCCTGAGGTAGGAGGCATCGGACTCGACCTCCAGCCCGCAGTCGACAACATGGAAGTTCAGGCCCTTCTCCGCTGCAATCGCCTGAAATTCTTCGCGCAGCGGTGCAAGTAGACGGCTCAAGGGAAAGATTGAAATCGTGGCAGACGTACCTGCGTCGAGTTTCGAGATATCTAAAAGCGCCCCGAGTATGGTTTCGACACTGTCAAACGCGCTCTTCACTCGGGCAGTAACATCGGTCTGCAACTCGTTCATTTCGGTTTCCTCCAGTGTCGAGAGGAAAAGCTTTGCGGCGTTCAGCGGTTGCAGCAGGTCGTGGCTGACGGCGGCGAGAAATCGAGACTTGGAATTGTTCGCTCGCTCGGCCGCATCGCGGGCCTTCTGCATTTCGGCGGTGCGTTCTTTGACGCGCAGTTCGAGCGTTTCGTTCACCTCGTGCAGCGCTGTGGTAATCGCCCGTTCCTGGGTCACGTCGGTAAAGCAAATGACAAATCCGCCATCTGGTGTCATGTCGCTGAACACGTCAAGGATGGTGTCGTCATCGCGCTGAAACTCGACCCGAAGCGGCTCGCGGTTACCACGGTTGGCAACCCAGTCGACCACCGCCTGCGGGGCGTCCAGAGATCTGAAGGCATGCGCCGTGTTGAAGTGATCGACCAAGCGGTTGAAGCCGGTACCAGTGCGCATCAACTCCATCGGCGGTGTCATCAGCGCGAAGAACTGGTCATTCCATGCGGCCAGCCGGTCTTCGGCGTCGAAGATACATATTCCCTGGTTGATGTGATCCAGCGTCGCCCGGATCAGCCGGGCCTGATTGTCGAGCAGCTTGTCGCGCTGCCGCCGCTCCAGCCGCACCATGTCCGTCACTTCTGTTTGCAGAATTGCGGTGCCGCCGTTCGGCGTGCGCTGCTGGCTGACCTGTATCCAGCGGTCGCCCTTCAGCTCAACCACAAAATCAGCGTGGAACTGCCGCAGGCGGCGCAGCCGGTCACGGCGCCAGTCCTCAGCGCTGGCATCGCCCGGTAGAACCAAATCCGAGCTTTCCGAAACCCGCCGTGTGTAGTCGTCTAACGGCAGTCCCGGCTTGATATGACCCACCACGTCCGGGAGCATTCGGGCAAAGCGCCGGTTGGACATGATCAGGCGGCCATCCGGCGCAAAAAGCGCAAAGCCTTCCCTAACTGCCTCTAACGCGTTGGACAGGTCCGCCCGCGCGGTTTCCGCCTCTGCCATGGCCTCGGCAAGCCGGGCCCGAGACTGGTTCAAAAGCGTCACCGCCTCTTCAAGATCGCGGGTGCGTGCCTGTACCTGCGCCTCGAGCGCCACAGCGGTCTGAAAATGGGCATAGCTGTTGAAGCCATCTTCGCCACTGGCCTCAACCCTGTGCATCAGCACTTCGACGATGCGCTGCAGCTTTTTGATCTGCCGCGGCTGATCATCATTTGGGCGCAATATGGGGACCGGTGGCGCGTTAGTGTGCATCCATTTCCTCCGGCGCATAGATGGCAACACCCGTGAAGGTCTGGTTCACATGCAGCATGTTGAACTGCTCACCATAGGTGTGAAAGCCCACGACCCTGTTCTTGGCCAGGACAGAGGATATTCGGCGCCGCGCCTGGATCTGGTCGATCTCCAACTTGCGCAGGATGCATTCGCAGGCAACGATCGTGTCCGGTTTGCCGTGGGTCGCAGCGAGGTCGTCCATCGCGTGCTCAAGATGGGTCACGATGTCTTCGGCCTCTGCCACGGTCAGTACAAGCCCTTCGTCAATCGCGCTGAAGAAGCGCAGATCACCATTTTCTTCGACCTTCTGGATGGCACGAACGTGATACTGGCCACCGACCTTGACCATAACCGGGCTGGCGGCAAACACGAAGGGCGAGAGCTGGTTCGGATCCTTTCCGACCATGCGGGCGTATTCGACGGCGGCGGGCTCGGCATTGATCTCACTGACCAATCGCCGCTCGGGATCGGCGCCGGTTACGACCATGCGGGTGTCGGTAGGGCCGAAGTGATCAAAGCGGAACACCTTGATCCGGCAGCGCGTGCGGAAGATCGCCAGCACCGAAGCGCGTTTGTGAAAGGCGCCTTCGGCGAAGAGCGCGGTTTCATGAAAGCTCAGTCCATCCCCGGCCGAGCCGCCGAACAGCGGCACCGTGCCGAGGGCTGGGTTGATCATCGAGACGATCCGGTCTTCGTTTCGTGCCATCCCGTCGTTCAGCATGAAGGCGAACTCGCCCTGCCAATCGGGCGCGGCCCGGGCGACCTCGCTGAGTTGGTCGAGTACCGCTTCGGCGATACCCGCGCCATCCTCTTTCTCGGCGTCGGTCATCAGCCGCACCGAGGCGCAGAAATGCGATGCGGGGAAGCCCACTGCGACAATCGTGTCGTCGGCAAAACCATCCGGCGCGATCTCTCCGGCGGTGGTGCAGCCGATTACGGGAGTGTCTGGAAAATATGCGTTGATTGCACCTGCCAGCGCGTTCGACAGATGCTCCGGCGAAACGAAGACGACCACCAGCGACAACGCATCCCGTCCGAGTTGGCCGCGCAGTTCGGAGAGCGCCACCGCAGGATTCTTTGCAGAAGTGACCGCGCGCCGGACTATATGTCCGAGTTCCGGCAGGCCAAATTTCAAGGCTCCGTCTGTGGACACCGCGCTTTCCGTTACCTTGATCCTCGTCTTAGTTGACATTACCCGAATTGAGGATTGTGTCGAACTTTGCCTTCTGCGCCACCAGAACCGCCTGGGTGCGGCTGTACACGCCGAGCTTACGCAGGATCGCGGTCATGTGCGCCTTGACCGTGGTTTCGGCAATCGAAAGGTCATAGGCGATTTGCTTGTTGAGCTTACCCTCGCAAATCAGGCGCAGAATACAGGCTTGCTGCGGCGTCAGTGTGGCGAGACGCGCAGCGGCGTCGCCGGGGTCGATCCCGTCATCCTCTCCAGGCGCAATGTAGTCGGGCGGAGTGTAGGTTCCGCCCGTTTGAATGACGCTGAACGCCTCGGTAATGGTTTCCTTCGGGGAATCCTTAGGAATGAATCCTGCAGCATCTTCGCGCAGTACTGACCGGATCATCTCGTTCTCCGACATCGACGACACGACTATGACCGGCGTATCCGGAACCGCCATTTTCAAGCGCACCAGCCCGTCGAGACCATCGACATCCGGCAGGTTCAGATCGAGCAGGACGATATCGGGCTCTGCACCGGATTTCAGCGCGTCGAGGGCATTCTGCAATGTGTTCGACACGGTTACCTGCCGCACCGCCAGCCCATTTCGCAGGGTCATCGAGAGCGCCTCGCAGAAAAGCGGATGATCGTCGATGACCAGAACTTCGCCAAGCGGCGCCTCCGTTTCATTTGCGGTTGCTGACATTTTCGTTGGCTCCACGCTGCCGACTACGCATTCAGCCTAACACAGATCAACGGGCATCGCCCTTCGACTAAAGGCGTAGGACTGCCAATAAACTCGGCCCGCAAAAAAAAAGCACGCGCCCGAGGGCGCGTGCCGGATCGAAATTGCCGCAAGCTCAATTGTTTCCGGCAAGCTGGCGAGGCAGCTTGAAGGTCCAGAGCGTACCACCTTGGTTGAGGAAGCTCACCTGTTTCGCGACTTCCCCTCCCCAAAGCGGCACCGCACCACCCCAGCCAGAGATGACCGACACAAATTGCTCACCATCCTGCTCCCAGGTCACAGGCTGACCAACGATGCCGGAACCGGTCTGAAACGACCACAGTTCCTCGCCGGTTTCATCGTCGAAGGCGATGAAGCGACCTTCGGGAGTGCCGGTAAAGACCAGCCCGCCAGCGGTGGTCATGACGCCACCCCACAGCGGCGCAGGGTTCTGGAACTCCCACTTGATTTCGCCGGTCATCGGATCGATCGCCTTCAGCGAACCGATATGATCCTCGAAGAGCGGCTTGATCGTGAAGCCGGCGCCGAGATAGGCGGCGCCTTCCTTGTAGGTGATGGGCTCGTTCCAGATATCCATGCCCCACTCGTTGGACGGCACGTAGAAAAGGCCGGTATGCTGGCTGTATGCCATTGGCATCCAGTTCTTGCCGCCAAGGAACGAGGGTACAGCGAAGATGATTTCGCCCTTGTTGCCATCTGCCGCCGCCGTCGGATCACCCGGGCGGTTGTCCTCGTTGAAGATCGGCCGACCGTTTTCGTCAATACCAGCAGCCCACGTGATATCACTCACGAACGGATGTGCAGCAACGAATGAGCCATCCTCCCGGTTCAGAACGTAGAAGAAACCGTTCCGGTCGGCGGTGCCAAAATATTTGTTTCCGTCCGAGCCAGTGAAGGCCACCACCTCGTTCACGCCATCGAAATCCCAACCCTCGCGCGGGGTGGTCTGGAAATGCCACTTGATCTCGCCAGTGGCCGGATCGATGCCAAGGCGGCTGGCGGCATAGAGATTGTCACCCACATTTCCCTCGGTCGGCGTGCCAGCGTTGCGTAGGTGGCTGTTCCAGGGCGCCGGGTTGCCGGTGCCGAAGACCAGAGTGTCGGTGTCCGCGTCATAAGAACCGCCCAGCCAGGTCGCGCCGCCGCCGGTTTTCCACATGTCGCCCGGCCAGGTCGCGTTCAGCGTACCGGTCATGGTGCTTTCTTCGCCGTTCAGCGTGCCCATGTGGCCTTCGATCACCGGGCGGGTCCAGACGATGTCGCCGGTTTCGGCGTCGCGGGCCTGCACTTCGCCCACGATCCCGAATTCACCGCCGGAGTTGCCGGTGATTATCAGCCCGTTCACGATCAGCGGGGCGGCGGTGTAGGAATAGCCCGCTTTGTAATCGCCGATTTTGTCGCGCCACACGACATCGCCGGTCTTGAGGTCGAGCGCCACGAGCCTGGCATCGAGCGTGCCAAAATAGATCTTGTCGCGGTAGATCGCCGCGCCGCGGTTGATCACGTCGCAGCAGGGCAGGATGCCTTCGGGCAGGCGTGCGTCGTATTGCCAAAGCTCCTCGCCCGTCATCACGTCAATGGCATAGAGGCGAGAGTAGGATCCAGTAATATACATGATCCCGTCATAGATCAGCGGCTGGGTTTCCTGCCCGCGCTGCTTTTCTCCGCCGAGCGAGAACGCCCATGCGGGCATCAGGTTCTGCACGTTGTCGCGGTTCAGGGTGTCCAGTGGGCTGTAGCGCTGCAGGTGCCGCCCCATCCCGTTGGTGACCACCTGCGTGGTGATCGTCTGATCATTTCTAAGATCCTCTTCCGTCACTTCCGCCTGCGCGACACCTGTCGCCATCAGGCTGGCTGATATGGCCATGATAAACCGGTTCATCTCCGTCCTCCCTTGGTCCAACCGAGCCGAGATAAATCCGCCGCGAATTGGGATCATCGGCTGGGAGGCATTATCGGAGCCGCGATGCCACCGCGAAATTGCACAATGGTCGTAGACGCCGATGGCGACGGTGCCGCCATCCGCGAAAACGGTCTGCACCTAGCGGATACCGAAAGCCGTTAGGTTCCCCACATGGTTGTTGAATAAGCGTGCAGCGGCTCAGAACAGCGGCGCGTATTTCCAGTTGTCCGCATCCGGCGTCACCTCGTCAGGGTCGTAGCCCGACGCCTGCATCCGCCGTGCGACGGGCAGCCCGCTTTCGGCAGCTGTGTCGATCCAACGTTGCCCCTGTTCGACGTCACGCCGCACCCCGTGGCCGCGGATCATGTTGAGACCAAGGTTGAACTGTCCGACCGGATCGCCCGCGTCGGCCGCCCTTCTATCCCAATCTGCCGCCGCTTCGGGGTCGTAGTCGCCGCCGAGCCCATTGTTGTCGAGCTGGCTCATCCAGGTCATCGCGCCGGTGTAGCCTGCTTCGGCGCAGGCCTCGAACAACTCGCGCGCCATGACGTGACGGCCACTCTTGGTAATGAAATAGCCCGACGCGCAGGTCGTCATATCTGTGTGGCCGTTGCGAATGTTGTCCATCATCCGGCCAATGGTCATTTCCTCGGGGTTGAGCGTTCCGTCTGCGTTTGCCAGTACCGGGCATAGGGCGATGACGGCTATGGCGAGAGATTTCAACATGACACGGCCTCCTGTCGGGTCAAGTTTAGCACCGCGCGCTCCCCATTTCACCAGCGCTGGGGTCGTAGGCCCGATCAGCTCTTCTGACGCAGCATTCCCTTGGCCGGGTCATGGCCCCTAGGCCGGGCGACATGGTGAGTGTAAGAAGTTTCTTCATTTTGACACTCCCGATAGGCTTGTATTCACGGTCGCATCGCCGCGCCCCAGGGGAAGCGGCCGACCTTGATGGATTTGATGGCTTCGCGCCGGGCGATGTCAATCACGGTAACGTCTCCGGAAACGCCGTTGGTGGTGAAGAGCTGCGTCTTGTCGGGCGAGAACGCCATGTGCCAGACCCGGCGGCCGACGAGGATGTAGTCCTCCACCTCATAGCTCTCAGCGTTCACTACCGCGATGTGGTTCGACGGGCCAAGCGCGACAAAAGCTGTCTTGCCGTCCTCGGTAAAATCGAAGCCCACCGGCTGCACCCGGTCGGGATGGACGCCCTGCACCTCGAACTCAATCTTGGCGATTTCGGTCTGGCCAGCAGTCTCGAACACGGTGATCGTGCCGCCGATTTCGGAACTGACCCATAGTTTACCACCGTCATGGGTAAATTCGGCGTGCCGGGGACGGCTGTCGACAAGGGTGTTGGCGTAGATTTCCTGGCTTTCTGTGTCGATCCAATGCGCCATGTTGGTGGTTTCGGACGTGGTAATAACCGTGCCGCCGTCGGGCGAGACTGCCATCCCTTCGGGTTCGATGCCGACGTTGATCTGAGCGATAACGTGCCGGGTTTCTGTATCGACGACGGTCGTTACTGCGTCATCTTCGTTGGCGATGTAGAGATGCAGGTCATTGGGGTGCAGCACAAACTGTTCCGGGTCTTCGCCCGAGGGCAACTCGTGCAGGACCTCGCCTGTCGCCGGGTCCATCACTTGCACCGTGTCGCTGTCGGAGGCGCAGATGTAGAGGCGGCTGAAATCCTTGGAAAAGGTGATACCGCGCGGGCGTTCGCCCGTCGGGATCGTGCGCGTGACCTCAAGCGTTTCGACATCGATCACACTGAGCGTGTCGTCTTTTTCGTTGCTGATCCAGATCTCCCCGGCCTGCGCGGCATGGGCGGTGACAAGGGCAAGGGTTGTGATCAAGTGCTTCATCTTAGTCCTCGAATTTGGTGCAGGCGCTTTCGGGGGCATCGATCCCGAGCGTGTCCATTTCATTATGCTGGTGCAGGAAACCTCCAAGCGGAGCCTGCGCCACAAGTGCGCGGCGCGTCACCAGCGGGATTGGCTGGCGGAGTTGTCCGTTCCACGAGCGGAAACTCATTGCACGGCCCTTGAACCCGGCAAGCTCGAACTCGTCGGACAACAGAAAGGCGCGAAGGGTGGCCGGATCGTCGGAACCAGTCCGCGTGACGGCCTCGCCAAGCGCGCGCACGGCGGCCCAGGCGGCGTAATCGGTCGATTGCATCCCCCGGCCTGCAGCTTCGGTGAAGCGGCTCTGCAACTGCGCGGCGCCCCATTGTTCCACCACCCGCGACCAGGCGACCGGCACAATGCCTTCTGACCCGGCAATGGGACGGGGAAGCCATGTGTTGTAGGGAATATAGCGGGCATAATCGTCCAGTTCGTCGACCACAAGCAGCACGTCATGCTCGCCCAGATCCTGCGTGAACAGTGGTACCTCCTGCGCCGCGTTTCGGCGCATGTCGGCATCGAAGTTCCATGTCTTCGACGTGGCGATCTCCATGCCGAATTTCCGCGCCGAGCGTTGCAACGCCTCAGTCAAGGCAGCATCTTCGTCGTGCGGGCCGGAAACCATCGCAGGTGTGCTCCAGCGCTTGTGCTGAAGAAACTGCATTAAAGCATCAGTGCGCATGGCCGCCGAGGGGATCGTGTGGAAAAGATTACCCCGGCAGTCTTGATCACGTAGCGCGAAGTCCGGTGCTGAAACGTTGAACAGGATCGCGCCTTCGGCCTCGGGCAGATCGGCGATTTCCAGCAACTCGGGCGCGGGCGCATCGATGACCAGAAACCGTGTATCGTTCAGCATCCGCGCCGCCGCTGCTTTCAAGTCCTCTCCCGGCGCGACGCGAACCGTATCAAGTGTGTAGTCGTGGCCAAGGAACTGCCCGGTCGTCTGGTTGTCAGCGACGCCCAGCGTGGCGCCCACAACTCCCAGATCATCTGGAAACGGGTCGAGGTTGGACAGGACCGGCGGACGTACCTCCTGCCGTTCCAGATAGCCGATTAAAAGCGACACCTCAGCCAAAGCGGGTCCTGAAAGCATCAGGTATCCAAGACAGATCATCCAGCGCATGCCCGGGTCTCCTCCTAGTGTTTTCAAGCTACATGGAGGCGCAGGCTTCTGACATTCGACCAAAGTACCGGGGCCTGCAGGGATTGAACCAAGGTCGAATAGGCTGAGCGATGCAGGCGATGTAAGCAGGGATCAGCAACCGAAGTTTAGAGGAGCAGAGGATGCTGAGAACACTTGTCACGACGGCCAGTCTGATCGCCGCGGCCACCGCGGCCCATTCACATGGCGATGTCGCGCCGCAACCGGTCAACACCGATGCCCTGCCCGATGTCGGAGAGGAATGGCTGACCGAGAATCCCTATCGCGACGCAGGCGATGAAATCTGGAAGGCCGCCATCGAGATCGGCGATTCCGGCTACAACCAGAACTGCGCGCGTTGCCACGGGCTCGGTGGTGTGTCGGGCGGGCTTGCCCCTGACCTGCGCTATCTCGAAGCGGAAGAATACGGCGACGAATGGTACGCGGAACGGTTCCGCGATGGCATGACTCAGAACGGCATTACCAAGATGCCCGCATTTGGCGAACTGCTGGGCCAGAAGGCGGCCTGGGCGATCCGAACCTACATCGAAACCCGCCCCGACGACGGCGCACTGGACGATCACAATTCGCGTCTGAAGGAGATCCGCGACCTGCTTGCCGAATGGGAAAGTGCGGCGCCGGGTCACGGCGATGTCCAGGCGGTACAAGATGAGTTGAGTGAGATCGCCACGCAGATCGAAACCGGTTCGGGCGCTCCGGTTGCGGACAGTATCGCGCTTCGGGCAGCCGAGATGATTTCGGGCGAGGCGCCAAAATTTGCCGCCGCCGCGGAAACCCTGACAATCGGGCTTTCCGCTGCGCGCTAAACCAAGGGGGGAACATGATCGCACGTCATCTTACGGCGTTCATCGTTGCGACTGGCATTGCCTTTGCCGGGCAGAGCGCACTGGCGCGATGCGAAGATCACGTTCCCCAGCCTAAACCACAGAACGCCTCGCGCGACATTGTGGGGACGGACCTCGATACCATCATCGAACGCGGCTATATCGAATTCGCTGCGTTCGAGCATTTTCCGCCCTGGTCCTACGAAAGGAACGGCCAACCTGCCGGGGTGGACATCGAGATCGGTCGACTGATTGCCGAGGAACTGGGGGTAGAGCCCAGGTTCAACCTTGTCGCAGCGGGCGAAAACCTGGATGAGGACCTACGCAACTGGGTCTGGAAGGGTCCCGTCATCGGCGGGCGCGTCGCCAATGTGATGCTGCATGTGCCTTATGACAGCAACTACGCCTGCCGAGTTGAGCAGGTCGTTTTCACCGGTCAGTATCACGTTGAGCGGGTAGGTATCGCCTACCGCAAGGAACTTTATCCCGACAGCGCACCGGTTGCCGCCTATTTCCGCTATGACACAGTGGCCGTTCAGAACGACACAATTGCCGACTTTTACCTGACAAGCCTGTTGGGGATCGAGGCTCAGGCCAACATTCACCGTTACCCGACCGCCGCGGAGGCGATGACGGCACTGGCCGAGGGCGAGACCGCAGCGGCAATGGGGCCGTTATCGCAGTTGGAACATGGGATGACCGAAGAGCTTGCGGTGCATTCGCCACCCATGCCAGGCCTTGCGGTCGGAAATTGGACGTTGGGGGTGGCCGTGCATTTCGCCTACCGCCCGCTGGCCTATAGCGTTGAAGACGCGATCTACCGCGGGATCGAGGATGGGCGCATCGCCCGGATATTTGCGGATCACGGATTGAGTTTTTCGCCACCAACGGTGCGTTAGAACATTCGCACAGCCCCCGCTTGATCGACAAAAATCACCCGCTTTACTTCGGGCAGCCTGCGCAGGATACCCCGCGCTGTCTCAAGCGACGCGAGGCAAAGCGCCGTCGACAGCCCGTCTGCAACGGTGGCGCTTTGGGCCTCGACGCTGACGGTGGACCAATATGCACGGCCGGGTTCGCCAAGAGGGTCAAGGATATGGGCGCGTCCGTCCGGTAACCGCAACGCAGCCGGGCTCGATGTGGCGACAGCGGTATCGTGCAAATCGCGGGTTGCGATCAGGCCATGCGCGGGGTCGGCCACCCCTATGCGCCAAGGGCCGCCGGTTGCGGAAAACTCGCCGATATTGACCAATATCTTACTCAGCCCCTCAGCCTGCAGCAGGGCGGTGATCCGGTCGGTGGCGTAGCCTTGCGCGATCCCGTTCAGGGTGAGAGCCTGCCCATGCCCCAGCCGAATACGGGCCGGGTCGACCACGATCCGATCCCAGCCGATCAGCTGCCGCGCTTGCGCCACGTCGCCAGTGCTCGCCAGCGCCCGCCAAAGCGGCTGTACTGTAGGGTCGAAGCGCCCTCCTGTCGCGCGGTGCAGCCGGTCGGCCTCTGCCAGCAGTTCCACCATCTCCGTCGACGGCTGTTCAAGAATCCCGGCCCGGTTGAGGTGCGACAGGTCGGAGCCGGGATCGTAAAGGCTAAACAGCCTTTCGATACGGCGTAATTCCGCGGCAATTACCGAAACCAACCGTTCAAACCGCTTAGCATCGGCGGTGAGCGTCACACCAACGTCTGCCCCGAGCGCATACCCGTGCCAGGTGCGCGGCGCAGCGCACACGCCGGAGCCGGAGAGAGCGACGGCCGCCGAGATGGCAAGAAAGCGGCGGCGTGTTATCATTCCGCTGCCACCTCCTTCTGCTCCTGCCGAACCGCTAGGATGAGGGGTACGCATTGCTTTGCATCCTCATAGATCGTTACGCAGTCAAGGCATTGGAAACACTCGGAATAGTCGACCTCCCCGACGTTGTCGATCGCGCCGTATTTGCAGCGCACCTTGCAAAGCTGGCACGGACTGCCGCACTCTGGGCGCCGTGCGATCCAGTTCCGCCCGCGCAAAAGCCCCCCGATCGCCATGAAGGCGCCCAATGGGCAGACATAGCGGCAGAACCCCTTGAACAGGAACAGGCCGAGCGCAAGCCAAAAGCCAGCATAAAGCACATAATACCATTCCCGCTCGAAAAAGACGGTAATCGCGGTTTTGAAAGGCTCGATCTCCGCCGCCGTATCGACGTGGTTCGGGGCGACAAAGACGATCGCGACAAGTCCAGCGAGCAGCACGTATTTTAGGAGTTTCAGCCGCCGGTCCCAGCGGGTCGACGGCTCGATCCGGGGCAGGCGCAGCCGCGTGCCGAGATGGTGCATAAATTCCTGCATCGCACCGAAGGGGCAGAGCCAGCCGCAGAAGAACCCGCGCCCCCAGAGAACGAAACCGAGGATCGTCACGGCCCAGATCAGCAACGAAAATGGATCGTAAAGCAGATATGCCAAACTACCGCCCTCAATCCCGGTACGCAGGGTCGCCAGCACGGTAACAATGGAGAGTTGCCCCTGTCCCCACCAGCCGACGAAGACGATGACGAAGCCAAGGACCCCGAGTCTAATCTGTGTGAAACTCCTGCGCGTAGCGCAGCGGCGCATCCGGATCAGCAGCACCCCGCCCAGACCGCCCAGAAATACCGCGAGCACGATAAGATCAGGCAAACGGTTGCGGATCGCCTCCATCCACGGGGTCACGGGTTCAATCGTGCCTTCGCGCAGGAAGTACCGTTCGTCGGTCGCATGCGTGACCTCGAAGATCACGCTGCCGACCTCGGGGCGGAACATGCCGTGCTCGCGCACTGCCTGAACCTGCAGCGTCCATTCGCGAGCCGGATCGAAACCCAACCGCCGGTCTGTCCGCACGATCATCGCGGTGCCGTCGGGAGCGCCATCGGCAAGCTCGACCAGCAGATCGGCGTCGCGTAGAGCAACCGGCAGTTCATCCTGTTCCAGATAGACGCGATCGGGCGCGGTGTTGCGCACGAAATCCTCTGACACCAGCCCGTGCCGGCCCGCGTCGATCAGCAGGATTGGTTCCATCTCGGGCGAAATCTTGAGAAACCGCTGTAGTTCCTTATAGGTATCGTCGGACAGAGCCGCCTGTGCAATCGAGGGGGGTCCGATGTCCACGATCCAAAGGTCAAGGTAGTTTTCGTCCGGCGATTCCGCGGCTTCGGGATCGTCGTTGGCCCAAATCGTTTCCACAAAGGCCGCATCCGCTTCGGCATTCGTGACGGTTTTGCGTCCCGCCAGCCCTTCCTTAATTAAGTCGTCCCATGTCAGTTCGATCTCAAGCTCCGGGTCGGGCCGCGCCGCGGGCTCCGTTGACAATCCCTGCATTTTTTCCCGAGCTACAACCAGCGTCGCTGCCAAAATCGATTCATGCGCGATCCGCACGCTCGCAGTGGCCTTGGCCACCCCATCAAGATAGACCAGCGACGTCTCGCCGCTACCCGCGCCGTAGGGGGTGCCGACGACTATGGACGACGATATCGAAAGCCCCGCATACTGTTCGAAGAACTTGTGGAACGGCGCTTCGCCGAGGCCGGAAACAAAGATCGGCTCGTTATGCTCTATCAGCCGGACGTTGATGAACCGCCCCTCGAGATCGAGCATGACGAACACATTGATCGGCGCACCAGCGAAGCCGGGCAACGGTGCGAGTTCCCCGGTTTCGAACACATACCCGGCCGCCGCTCCGCCAGAGTTCCGAAGCGACCACACGCCCTGGTCATTCAACGGTTCGCCTAACGAATATGGTGGAACGACATAGTCAGAAATCTGCGCACGGCTCAGCGGTTCTGCCCAGACGGACACCGCCTGAAGCAGCACCAGCGCCAGCATGGCGAAATACGTCCTGAGCGCGTTCATGTACGAATGGTAGATGCTGCAAACCGGATCCGACATTGGACGTTGGTCGGATGGGTTCATGGCAGCCGGCTAAGCCGGTTATTGAATACGGCTGAACGCTAGAGAGCGACGAACTTTGACATGGCAACGTCAGCTTTGCGCCTCTCGTTGCGGTTGGAACGTCGCACAGCATTTGGTAAAAGCGGGCTCGCTGCCGCCATTCTCTGCGGCGAGTTCGAGCAGGTCGTTAGAGCCCTGAGTGACATTTCGGTTGTCGGGGAATGAACCGTTGTTAGAGTGTATCGGACAGGTAAACAACAATCACTAACACTCGTTGGAGTAACACATTTGGCAAGTGATCTAGAAAACCAACGCAATGAAACATTCTGGGCATTTAACGATCTAAAGCAAAAGCAAAGACTACCCGAACAAGCAATCGTGGATTTTCAGTTCGTACCAATTGGCGACACTGCGAATTGGTCAGAATTTCTTCGTGAATTGAACGAATTGGGGTTCGAAACGGAGCAGTATGAGGACGGAAGCGCCCTAGGGTCAGGATGCATTGATTTTCGCTGCTCTTCATGATTCGCGGCTCGGAAAACGGAGCTGTTACATTGAGCAGCCTCATCTGACTGGTCCAAGTTGATTGTTAGTGCATCATCGGCCTGTG
>NZ_WPZY01000035.1 GCF_013031405.1 Ruegeria sp. HKCCD8929
TTCCGTCAATTTGCAGAGCTCGCTGGATAATTACACCCAATCAGAGCGTTAGCTTCGATCAACGCCAAAGTTTGCGACAGATCCACATGACATCAACAAATGACCTTGGCCAACCCGTCGGAGATCCGTTGCCAGAAGGTTGGATGCCGTCGCCACACCCCACCCGCGCCACCCTGACCGGCCGCACTGTAGTGGTGGTGCCGCTTTACGCTCAAACACATGGGTCGGACCTTTTTGAGGCATTTCAAAAGGACGATAGGGCGCGCGCGCCTTTCTTGTCAGGCTGGGCATGGTTTTGCGGTGCAGGGTAGATCTTGGCCAACCGAACTGCCCCGCGACGCTGTAGTTGGCGTCAGACAAGGGCCAGAGACGAAAGCGGGCGCGCAGATCAATTGCGCGCCCTAATCTCTGGGAGGAATTTTAAAAGAAACCGCGTTCCCAAATACCCTCGAACGCTCACTCACTAACATCCTCAGTCTGGCAGGCTTCCGCGACACGCTCAGTAAAGCAGGTCACACATGGTGAGATTTGTTGGGTTTCAGACCAGTGGTAGCAGGATCCAGTTCTTCATTTTGCACACTCCGCACCGGCGTCACCTGACGGAAAGCCAGCGGGCAATGGTGGCTGTGAAGTTGGCAGAAGTCGAACCGGGGGACCCTGAGTTCGAATGCACAAATTTGCGCAGATGAACCTGAGACACTAACCTCGCATCCAGCTTCAAGGGATTTTAGGGGTGTGCATTGATGAAGTGGTTTTTTCGTATCCTCGTCGGTCTGATTGTTCTCGCGGGTGTTGGCGCTGTCGGGATAAGTTACTTCTTCGGGTCCCTTCGAGTTCAACGGGAGGCCGCGGCCTACATAGACGCGCTTGAGACATGCGCCCCGTTCGAACAACAGGCATGGGCGCCAATCCTGCGCGGCAGCATGAAGCGCACGGTTGCCGGGACAGAGGACGGTTCATGCATCGTTACAATCGAAGCGCTTGGATCCGGTCAGATGCGCTGCGCGCTGGACGATGATGCCATGGCATTGATGACCCGCTATGTTCAGGATGGAGCGGACACTGTCACCTTTCTGGGCGGACAATCCGTGTCGTTAAGATATTCCTCGGAAAACCCTGACCCCGTGACAGAACTGTTCAATGGGCCGAGCTGCGTTTTGGAGCAATAATCCAAGGAGGACCCAAATATGACACGCCTATTGTTTGCAGCAGGGCTGGTCGCGCTCGCAGGGCCGGCCACCGCTGAACCGATGGAAGATGCCTGCCTTGCGCGCGGCACATGGGACGCAGCGACCTGCACCTGTATTCAGGGCGTTGCGAACAAAGTCCTTTCGCCAGAAAAACAGGAAATGGCGTCCGCCTTCTTTGCCCGGCAGATCACAAGCCAGCAAATTGCCGCGCAACATGGTGCGGCGGTTGCAGAGGACTTCCTGAACAGTATGGCAATCTTCATGAGCGAGTCGACGGCGACGTGCGGGGCGCCCTGATCCGACCAACGTCCGCAAACGGTGACGCGGTTGACGCCCCTCCCGTTCTATTTGCTGGACTCGAGGAAATTGGGCAAGCCAAACGCCGGGACTGCCGGCGGTTATAAGACGACCGCTCTGTCATTCTGCTATGCTGATCTTGCGGGTTGCTTAGTGGAGGCGCCAATGCAGACCAGAACACTTGGCTACGGGATGGCATGTTTGGGCCTGATAATTCTCGTCTTTACGCTTTCTGATTACCGGGATGTCCGAACCCTGCGGAACTCCGGCGTCGAGACCTCGGCAAAGCTCAATCACCTGGTCCGATACAAGAGCCTGAGGCAGAACTACTACAGCGCCAGTTATAAATTCGAACATGAGGGGCGCGAGATCAAAGCCGACGACATCCGTGTGTCTGTGCCGTCGGGACGAAAACTGGAAGCTCAACGCAAGAAACAGCCCAACACACAGATCGACATCTATTACTTGCCGTCTCGCCCAGAGCTTACGCTTCCATCCATTGCTGTCGATACCTTCGACTTCGTGAACCTGAAACTGATACTGGCTCTCGGCATGATCCTTGCGCCCCTGGGGGAATGGGTGTTTTCCAGAAAACCCTGAAAGGACCACTGCCGATGCAGGCTGTCAATGGATAGCCTGAGGCCGCCGGGTGATCGTAGCCCTGTATCGGAAGGCTATCGCGCGGGACTTTCGAACCCGGATGCAAGCGCGCATCCTTTGTCTATCGACACTTCTCTGAACAATTCGGCGTCGAAACCGCGATCCTCAAGCAGCCACGCGACAGTCGGCTGGCAGCCCGATCGGGATCACTTGGATGATCTGGGCAATCTGCGTATTGAGCGCATGGACCGGCCTTCTCCGGCATCGTCTGCCTACCGCTTGGTTCTTAGCCATCATGGGCAAGATCAGGCCCCGCTGTGTTTGTTGAGGTGGTCCGAAAGGCTCGAAATCCAGTTTCTTTTAGACGGCTATCGCCCTTGCATTGCCTGGATGCGGATCGGTTGCAATCACAGGTGCCCCTACATCAAAGAGAGGTTGCATTCTTGAGGTGATAATGCTGATCCATGCCCAGCACCGACCATTTCCGTGTCTCCGATGTATTGGTCAATTCCCCGCGGGCCCCTTGGGAAAATGGGCAATATGGTGATCTTCCCGCCCGTGAACTGTGTAGTCTTGCATGAACGCAAAAGGGCATTGGCGGCGATGTTTGCAGGCACGTACCTAGTGCAGCAGTGCCCATAGGTAGCGCTTGCAGCGTCGCGAGAAACACGCGAAGGTCGATGTCTATGGCAGGTTTCTTCGAGTTCTCGCACGAAACACAGGCACTTATGACACTAGGTGTTGTTGTGGTCATGTTCACGCTGTTTATCCGCGAGATCTATCCACCCGAAATCACTGCAATCGGCGGTGCCGCGGCAATGCTGGCGCTCGGGCTCTTGCCATACGATGACGCCGTCAAGGTATTGTCGAACTCGGCCCCCTGGACAATTGCAGCGATGTTCATCGTGATGGGCGCATTGGTACGTACGGGTGCCTTGGAATGGTTTACCAAGCTGGCCATGGCCAAAGTTGACACAAATCCGGTCTTGGCCATCGGTTCGTTGATGGTGTTTGTTGTGCTGGCGTCGGCTTTTGTCAACAACACGCCTGTCGTGCTGGTAATGATCCCAGTTTTCGTGCAGCTTTCATCCAGACTGGGGATTTCAGCAAGCAAACTGTTGATCCCACTCTCTTATATGGCCATTCTTGGCGGTACGCTAACGCTGATCGGTACATCGACTAACCTGTTGGTCGACGGTGTAGCGCAGGCCCGTGGAATGGAACCTTTCTCGATTTTTGAGGTTACGCCGCTGGCAATGCCGCTGGTAGTCTGGGGCGGTTTCTATTTGCGGTTCATCGCCCCGCGACTTCTCCCAGATCGCGCGAGCATGGCAAGCATGCTAAGGGGCAAATCCAAGAAAAAGTTCTTCACCGAAGTAGCCGTTCCTAGGGACAGTTCGTTGATCGGTAAAAAAGTAACCGATGTTAATCTCCTTTCTGGCCAAGGCGTACGGTTGATCGATGTTCTGCGCGGCGATCAGTCGCTGCGGCGCGATCTTGCAGAAATTAAACTGGAAGCAGGTGACCGTATTGTTCTGCGCACGCAGATGCAGGAACTACTGGGACTGCAAGCCAGTCCGGATGTGCGTATGATCGACAAGCTCAGTTCGCGCGAGACAACAACCGTCGAAGTACTGATCACACCGGGCGCAACGTTGGTCGGCCGATCCCTAGGCACTTTGCGTCTACGGCGGCGTTACGGCGTTTACCCACTGGCCGTGCATCGGCGCAATGAGAATATTGGTCCCAAACTTGACGAGGTGATCGTCCGTGTCGGCGACACGCTGCTGCTGGAAGGTGCGGCCGAAGACATCGCCCGCCTGGCTACGGATGCCGGGTTGGTGGATGTGAACCATCCAGCGGAGCGGGCCTATCGGCGCCGCCGCGCCCCGCTTGCACTGGCAGCGCTTGCTGGCATCGTCATCCTTGCAGCATTTGGTGTAGCACCCATTCTGCTGCTGGCCGTGCTGGCTATGGCGGTTCTTTTCTTTACCCGGTGCATTGACGCGGACGAGGCATTTTCAGTGATCGACGGGCGACTACTGGCGCTAATCTTTGCGATGCTGGCGGTTGCTATGGCGCTTGAGACCTCGGGTGCGATTGAGTTGGTCGTCGAGCTCATTGCGCCACCAATTGCGGTTCTGCCACCGTTCCTGATCGTCTGGGCGATCTATCTGCTGACATCCGTGTTGTCTGAGTTGATCAATCACGCGGTCGCGGTGGTGCTGACTCCGGTGGCCATTGGTTTGGCGGTGAACATGGGAATTGACCCCCGGCCGCTGGTGGTCGCGGTAATGATCGCGGCCAGTGCAACCTTTGCCACCCCAATCAGCTATCAGACCAACATGATGGTGTATGGACCAGGAGGATATCGCTTTACGGACTTTCTCAAAGTTGGCATTCCACTGAATCTGTCTGTCGGGCTACTGGCCTCTGCGCTAATCCCACTGATGTGGCCCTTGTAGGTCGGGCATTAAGGCGGGCGCGGACAATTCACCGCTAAAGCGCCCCGCCCAAAACCTGAATCGTCGAGATTCCCACGTAGCTGATTTTGTGATTCTTCATGTTTGGGAGGATGGATCATGTCAGCACCTCTGTAGGAAGCCTTGCGAGCCCGGTTTCAGAACTTGATTGAGGAAGGGCTAAGCGGGCGCGCCGCGGCGTTGCGTTTGAAACTCTCACTTGGGACCGGAGCGCGGTGGGCCTCAGCGATCCGGCACTCAGGCCAGGCGCGCGCTGCTCCCCAGGGCCGCCCAAAGGGTACGCGTGATGGCAATCACTTATGGCGGTGCCGACTGGATCACCCGGGCGGGTGCACGGCGCAGTTAGCACCTCATTCGGATGTGTCGCAAACTCTGTGCCCAGATTGACAAAAACGCGTGTTCTGGCGTTTGTTGCCTGCACCAAAACACCAGCAGACTCGAGCACGATATCTATTAAAGCCTCCCACTTCCCCAGCGAAGCAATCCAGTGCGCTGTGTACTTCAATCTGCGCTACTCAATATCGTATTGCGAACTGAAAGAGATCATGGCTGGGCGTAGAATGCGGATTGACCACGCCTCGCTGATCAGGCGAGTTTCGAAGTTTTTTTTGTGAGCAGCCTCATTCGAAATCCGCGACGCTTTTGTATGGCAGCCTAACCGTACACAAGGGGAGTAAGTGCTTGGGAAAGAACCCGACAAATCACCGGACAGCGACATAACCGAATACAACGGGACCAAGCAAAACGCTCACGATTACCGCCACGAAAATCCCCACGACATCCAGAGGCGCACCAGCGCGCAACATGTCGGTACGTTTAACGTGAGGAGAGCTGAACACGATGGCATTTGGCGGGGTCGCAACAGGCAGCATGAAGCCGACCGACGCCGCAATAGCCACTGGAAGCAGGAAGCTGATGGGATCAGTGCCTAGAGCGATGGCCGCTGCGCCGGCCACAGGAAGGAAGATCGCAGCCATCGCCGTATTGCTCGCCAGTTCGCCAACATAGACGATCAGGGCTGCCATCGCGAGTATCAAAAACAGCGTCGGCAAGCTGTGCAGCGATTGGGTCTGATCACCGATCCAGCCTGCCAGGCCCGCGCGCTCAATGATCCCGGCCAAAGCCAAACCTCCGCCAAAAAGAACCAGTACATCCCAGCGCAATGTTGCGGCGGTTTCCCAGTCAAGCAGCCTCTCACCGCGGCCGGACGGGACCAGGAACAAGGTAACCGCTGCTATCATCGCGATTCCGGCGTCGGTCAGCGCAAGGTCCGGTATCCCCCATTCGGCAAGCGGACGCAGGATCCACGCCAAAGCAGTGGTACCCGCAATGCAAGCGGTCCGCCGCTCGGCGACCGTCATGCCAGGGCCTGGGCCCTCATAGGATGCACTCAGCCTGTCCCCACCAACTCCGGGCGTAACCCGCGCCAAAACGATCCAGGTCACGACCAGCAGGATCACCGATACAGGCAATCCGACCAAGGCCCAGCGTGCGAACCCGATCTCGATCCCGTAGGCCGCGCCGACATAGGCGGCGAAGATGGCGTTTGGCGGAGTTCCGATTAAGGACCCCATACCGCCGATAGTGGCCGCAAAAGCCACACCAAGCATCAATGCGGTACCAAAATTCGTCTGAGCGTGTTGTGATCCGGCGATTGCCGCCGCAACCGGTGCAATGACCATTGCTGAAGCGGTATTGCTGATCCAGAGACTCAGAAACGCGGTTGTAACCATGACCGAGGCGAGAACACCGCCCTGGCTTTGCCCCGCAAGCCCCAACAGCTTGTATGCCAGCCGGCGATGCAGACCCCATTTCTCGATGGCCTTGGCCAACAGGAACCCACCAAGGAACAAAATGATGATGGGGTGGCTGTAATGCGCGGCAACATCAGCCAGCGGCATGAGGCCAAGGACCGGCGCGGCGGCAAGCGGCAAAAGCGCCGTAGCCGCCAGAGGCACCGCCTCGGTCAACCACCACAGCGCCATCACCACTGCAAGACCTGTCGCCAGCCAAGCACCGACCGACATGCTGGCGGGTGGATCCAGAATGACCGGCGTTGCCAGAGCCACCGCTCCAATTGCGACAGAAACCTGTTTGACGTTCACATCCATCCCCCAACGGCCACGCTGCATCCGGGAAGCGTTGCCATCGACACCAACGATGCGCCTATCTTAACGCAAAGCCCAACACAGCGGCGCACAGCAGAGTGGTCATGACCCAAATCGTCAGCGCAACCCTACGGCGCAACGGCATATGTTTGAACAGATTAGTCATAATCGAACCTTTCGGACAGTATGCGATGTGACGGCGTGCCCCTGGCGATCAGGTGATCCTCGACAACGTCCATCATGATCGCTGGCCCACAAAGCACAAAAAGCCACTGCGAATACTGGTCGGGTGACAAGACACCATCCAGAAGCGCGCCGTCGATCAATCCGGTTTCACCGTTCCAATCTTCGGGAGGCTCAGAGAGGGCAAACACAGCACCTTCGCCGGCTAATTCGTCCCGATACACAATCTGTTCGTGCAAGCGATTGCCGTAGATCAGCCGGATGTCCCGCGGGTCTTGGCTCAGGCGGTTTTGCCGCATGATGCTCAGCATAGGGGCGATGCCGACCCCACCTGCAACAAGGACGATCCCCGGCTCATCGCGGCCTTCGACCGTAAGCGTGCCGTGAGGTCCGTCCAGGTAGGCACGCGTACCTGGCGTGATCTGGTCAAGCGCGCCCGTAAAATCCCCAAGCTCTTTGATCACAAAGGAAATCTCGGGCCCTTCCAATGGCGCGGAACTGATCGAAAACGGGTTTTCATACAGCGAGAAAACACTGTGCCCGACATTGAGCCAGGCGAACTGACCCGCCGTATAGGTCAGGCCGCTATGCCCGCCCGGGACGATCCGAAGCTCCCACTGCCTAGGTGTCAACCTGCGGATCGAAACCACCCGCCACGCGCGGCGACGCTGTTTCAGTGGTTCGATCAGATAAACATACAACAACGATCCGGCCGCAACGGCTGTCATTGCGACCCAGATACCGGCCATAACCGGGTACGCCGCGTAACGCCCCGCCGCAATCGTGTGATGCAGCAGCAGACCTGCGATTAGCAAGGCCCCGACCCCATGCGTCAGGCGCCAGGTCTCATAACTGTAGCCCTGTTTCGTGCGGGCAACCGCCGACAAGACAAGGGCGGGCAGAAGCAGATAGGCGATGATCCCTGTTGCCAGAGCGGCGAAATCGTTCGTAAGCGTCAGTTGACGTGTCACATCCCAAGGGCGCAGCCCGCCTGCAGGCGTGCCCTGGTAGAACAGCGGATGCAGCAAAGCAAAGGCCAGCGCTACGCGCGCCATGACCTGATGGACCCGCATGGTCACATCCATTCCGATGCCTGACGAGACAAACCTGAACCGACCGGACAGCACGAACTCGACCAGAATGACAGAAAAGGCCAGCATGCCCAAACCGGAGGCGATTTCCTGATGCCACGGTCGCGGCGGCCAAGCCAGGAACCAAGACAGCCCTAGCGGCGACAAGAGCACCAGCATATAGGCCGATATGAGAAACAAAGCCCTCATTGCAGGATTATGCTCCGGTCACCGGAACCTGAGAGAAGATACTACTCCACGTCATCGAAGGTCGCCGTATCTGCTGGAGTCCAGGCACCGGAAAAACGGTCGTACCGTTAAGTGTTGAGATGCTGAAACACATGTCCATTTCCACTTTTTCGACATCATCTTCGTCGATATCCAATCGCAACTCCATCTGGGCCGGATCCTCGACCAGGTCGAAGTGTATCGGCGCGGATAGAACAAATACCACGATCTGACCGGGGTTCACCGCTCGATTCTGGATGACGCCCTCGACGGCCGAGCGGATGCATGCTTTATCAAGCTTGGTTTGATGAAGGTCGAGGTCGGTCCCGGCCAGTGCACATTCTGCCTGCGCAGACTGCACTTCGGCCCTAGCTCGGTCGCAACGTGCTTCGTTCACAACAAAGACCCGGCGCACGGTCACGCCTCGCTCTTCGTAACTTAGGGGCGTCTGATACACCTCGCGCGCCTCTCTAAGGGAAGCCATTGCTGTGGCAAGCCTGGCAAATGCAACTGTGGCAATTACCGTCAGGTCGAAGTCGGCTTTGCCTACAGGAGCGGTGAAGTATCCTAGCGCACGCTGCCCGTCCAAGACGGGTTTCCCGATCAAGGCCAAAAACAGGGCAACTGCCAATGGGACAACCTCAAGTGTCCTGTACCGTCGCGTCTGGTTTGGTTTGGCCAGCCCAAGTTTTTGGGCAACATCGTCCTGGCTGTCGTTCATTGCGCTTTCGCCCTTTGGCCGAATGCGCAATGAATCTAAACATGATTTCCAATCAAACATTGATCGGGATCAACCCGATGTGGATCGAACACGGCAGCAGTTCGGCGTAGAAGTAATTCCCGCCTATGACTATTCGTCTTCCAGTGAAACGATATACGCCACCATGTCTTCGATGTTTTTGTTGATCATGTATTCTGTGTAGCGAGGCATGGTTTCATGGATGGGTGAAACGATGCGTCTCCGTATCTGCTCCTTCGAACGGTACTTTGCGATCGCAGCAAAACTGGGCGGATCCATCTTAAACGGCCCGTCCAACTCCACATTGTGACATTGAACGCAGTATTCCTCGGCTATGTCCTTGCCCATTTGAGAGTTGACTTCCTCGGCCACAAGCGAAGTAGCCGCAGTCCACAATGCAAAGACCGATGGTGGAAGAATCCGCGTTGCTTTCATGTTTCAACCCACCTTCAAGGGATGCTGTTCTTGATAAATTACGAGGGTTCTCGTGGCAACTCGGATAAGCGGCTTCCACTCACTAGAAACGCGGAACCAAGGTTGAAGCGACTTCGAAGGATGTGCCACTAATCCTTGGAACAGCAGGGAAGAGCCTCCGCCTCGAGGTACCCTTCCTGACAGTTTTGCAAATAGCCGAAACCCGGATGCAGTTGCCCGCAGAACTGCCGCTTTCAGATCGTGTTGGCGACCTCGACGCCGTCGAGTGCAATCTGAGCCCACCTTGACCAATGCCGCAGTGAGCATGAATGTCAGCTTCTGATGTCACGATGGTGAAGCGATGTAGGTGTTTGGTACCCAGACCCCAATTTGCACGATGCTGCGACGATCAGGAATAGCGGCACTGTTTCCTAAGCGGCTGGTCAACCTGGTTTCTGTCTTAGTCTATTGACGTCGATCAATGCTGTTCCCATTCGCTCAGTTTAGCATCGCAATAGCGCTGGATTGGAGGTTTTTTGGCATGCTGTCGCGGCACTTGGGGCGATTGGATATCGCCTTTGGCCGCGCTTGGACGGATACCGTGACGAGGTGGAGCGCCAACGGCGACAACTTTCCAGTGATCCAACGCTTCGGGAACTGGTCAGAATGGCCACGCTTGCTGCAAATGGTCACAATACGCAGCCATGGAAATTCCATTTGGACGAAAGGGGCGGGATCAAGATCCTTCCGGATTTGTCGCGTCGCACGGAAATCGTCGATCCCGATGATCATCACCTCTATGTAAGTTTGGGATGTGCGGCAGAAAATCTGGTCATCGCGGCTGGCGCACATGGCCGACTTGCAGACGTGAATATCGAGGGCGGGTCAGAGCCGCGGATTGACATTGCGTTCGAAAAAGGACCGGCGCGCGATGGCGCGCTATATGACGCCATCCCTCTTCGGCAATCGACCCGATCAGTCTATGACGGGCAACTCATCTCTCAGGACGAAATCTACCTTTTGAAGGCGGAGGCGCAACAAGACGGGGTCTCGGTCATCATTTTCACCGATCAGGCGCAGCGCGAGGCGATTTCGGAGTTTGTCATCGAGGGAAACAGCACCCAGATGGACGATCCGGCCTTTGTCGCGAAACTGCGCGAGTGGCTCCGGTTCAGCCCCGACAAGGCCGTCGCATTGGGCGATGGCCTGTTCAGTGCCTGTTCCGGAGCTCCAGTTGCACCTGAGTGGATTGGCGGGCGCCTTTTCGAGGCGTTTTTCTCCAAGGACGCCGAGAATGCGAAGTACCGGGATCATATCCGATCCTCTGCTGGCGTCGCTGTGTTCGTCGGGGACCGGGCCGATCCCCTACATTGGATAAGAGTGGGCATGAGTTTTGAACGCTTTGCTCTTCAGGCGACAGCGCTCGGGATCAGGAACGCACATATCAATCAACCGATTGAGGTGGCTCAGGTCCGACCCGAGTTCGCCCGTTGGCTTGGGGTGCCAGAAGCTCGGCCCGATCTCATCGTGCGTTTTGGTCGTGCGCCTGCCTTGCCGATGTCTTTGCGACGACCGGTCCAAGACGCGATTGTCTGAAGAGCAACGCGTGTCCGGGCCCTGTGCTCTCAGACCATCAAAACGGCATGGGTTGGTGCTGGCGAGAGCGTTTTAACCCGGTGACGACCCGCGGTAGCTAGTGGCCGAAAACCGGGGAATAGCCTATATGCTACCGGGGTCGGGCAGGTCACGGCGATTTCCCCGAAACTGGCCGTGCAATCACGCCGAACCCGGCTAATTCAAAACCGACCCGTCGCCGCGGTCTGGCCTTGCAGTCGAGAAGCGGGCCACACCGACGTCCCGAATTGATGCTATGTAGCGGAATACACCCAAACCTTTATGCCAGACCCTCGCCCACGAATTTCCTGGTAACCAGCAAGTGCTAAGCGGTCGAGGTTCGCCACACAGCCGCTTTTTCGGATAGCATTTACCAACTCGTCGCTGACAACGAGTTGGGCATCAAGATCACGGGTAAGGTGTTCAATCCTACTGGCAATATTCACGGTATCGCCGATCACACCGTACTCAAGTCGGCGCTCGTTGCCTATGTCTCCGGCCACAACCGGGCCCCAATGCAGTCCGATGCCCACTCGGATCGGCTCAACGCCGGACAGAAACCTCTCCTCATTCCAACCATTTAGCGCGTCGATCATCTCAAAGGCGCAGTTTAGAGCGTTTTTCGGGTCGTTCGGACTTGGGTCAGGCGTTCCGAAAGTTGCCATAAGCCCGTCGCCAATATACTTGTCCAAAGTTCCCTGGTTGTCGAAGACGGCCTTGCCCAAGCGATCATGATACTCTCGAAGCAGGTCAATCACTTCCTCAGCGCTGGCGTTTTCGCAGAGCTTCGTGAACCCCATGATGTCGGCGAATAGTACTGCGACTTCCTGCTGTCTTGCAGCGGCAATCTGAGCATTCGAGTTGCTCAACTGGCTTACGACATTTGGCGAAAAATACCGCGCCAAACTCGCGCGTTTTCGTTCGGTTGAAAGTAAATTCTGTACGAGCCGGCGGGAACGCGCGACCACGATGGCGAGGCCTGCGGACACTATCAAAACCACAAGTAACTCCGCTGCTGCGTACCCAAGGAACAGAAAGTTGAGGTCTGATCCAGCGTCAAACCAGGCCTCTATGGTTTGTTCTTCCAGATCCAGATTGCTGAAAACGCTCGGTTGGCTCAAAAACCATAGCCACATCCCGAGGCGGGCAAGAATGATGCTCAGGCCGGACCAGACAACCAGCGAAGGCCGAAAGCTGAATGACGCCTGCATCAAGAACAAAAAGAAATAGAGAAAACGGGCCGTGTCCATTGCAATGGCCGGTGGTAAGGGGTCGTCATCAAAGGGTGAGCCGAGGGTGAAGACCAAAGCTAACAGAATGCAGTCGACGGAGACGAAAACATACTGGAGCCTTCGTCCGATATAGTGTTTGCGGGCAGCGAAGTACTGAAGCCCGCCGAGTATGACGAAGACGAAAATCTCTAATAGGTTGAAATAATACGTCAGCCCTGTTTCCGGACTGTCGATGGCTTGCCAAAAAAGAACAAGACACAAAGCGGCGGTCCGAACTTTTGCGGCCAGCATAGTGCCTCGGCGTTCCTCCTCGGCGAAGGCGGCCTCGCTGCGTTCCTGTAACCTGGATTGGATTTTTTCTGACATGCGCCCGTTACCTTAGACGGCTCATACAAAATCGCTAAGTCAATCTCACTTGGGCAACTTGAAAGAGAGAGTTTATGTCGCTTACAGCTCCTCGACCATGACCAGAGGTAGTGCCAATGAAAACTCGCACCTTCAGCCTGCATGCGACAATTGCTCTCTGGGCTTCGCTGCAAATAGTGACATCGCATTCAAGTGTTTTCGGTTCGACCATTGGGTCCTGGCGATGCCGCATCGGCGTGCGCTATCTACTTCACGCAGGAGTGCAAATGTGAGCCGCGCTTCTCAAGCGTGCGTGTATCGGCTGGCAGTTGCGATGGCAGCGACAGGTTCCACACCCGAAACCCTCTTCCCCGCTTTTGAGCACAAACCTGATGTCCCAGCTTTGTAGCAGGCCAATCGACCCAATCGTTGTCAACCCTGCATAGTTGAACAAGATCACGGGCATCGCCTGCCTCATTCCACTGATGCCTGACCGATTGAGCAACGACAGCGCATAAGCTGTTCCATCCGGCCAATGCCTCGCGGATGTAAGCGCCCGTAAAGGCCGTTTCATTCTCCATCCGCTGATAGTGCTCATTGCTCGCCTGCAACGTGAGCATTGGGCGCTTCAGAATACGGTTAACAATTGCGTCATCCCGGACCTCGATCCAAAACGTTATATGTTCCCGCCAAACCATGTTCTTAAGGAGAGAAGCCCGGTCGATCTTACGCAGTGTGATGTCCAGAAGAGAATTAAACGCTGGTACATCCATCATAGTGTGCGTTCTTCGCGAAAACGGTCGACAATTCCTCCACATCTCACTTCATTCCGGTTTTTGCCGCAGCCGACCTTCATATCCAAGGCGGACCTGAGAGGACCACGGAAACGATCATACAAGTTAGGGTTGATGCACTAGCCTTCCTTCTTTCGGCGGTGCCCTTCGATACGGCATATCTCGTCGGCCTCCGGAATTGACATGCCCGGCGGGGCCAGCACGGCCTCGTCCCAGGCCACTTCTTCGGGCAAGTAAAGCTGACAGGTCACAACACCTTTGGGCGTGTCTACCTCAACGGGCTCGGACTCAAAGAACGCTGGTCCTGCGCAACCCGACAAGACAGCGGCCGAGCACAAAGCGGGCAAACAAGAAACTAGACGCATTAAAGTGGCTCCCGGTTTATGAGTTTCCAGACGGGCAGCTGAGCCGGCAACGTAACGGCACATCCCTAAGCTTACCCGACGTTAACCAGTCAACCGACTGTCGTTTAAGGGGAAAACCTGACGCTAAAGAACATCACGAAAACGTCAGGTTGTCACGACCCGCACGCGGTCATTCAAAGATCGCAAGAAGGTTTGGATTGTTCCTCGGAACTGTTGGCACATATTACTCCGCTCGAGTGGGCTCAGATCCTAATCACAGGAGAATACAGATGGCCCAATTCATGACACCGCGCGCCTATGATACGATTTCGCCCCCAGCCGGACTCGACCCCTAATTGGCGCGCCTGGGTGGATCGAGTTTTAGCTCACGCCCAAGTGGCACGACAGGGTTCGGGATGGTTTTGGTGCGAAGTTTCTTGCAGATCGAAGTGGTCAATTCCACTGCAAGTCGGGGTGGAGCATAGGCATTCCCCAGCGCCCTCCTTTCTTTTCTATCTTCTTGATGCGGCCTGCACGGCGGAACCGGTAGGCGAACCGCAGCACCTCCTTGCGCAAACGATAGAGTAGGGGACCGGTATAGGAGCGGTCCTTGCGGGTTTTGACATCTGTCCGCTTGGTCATCTTTAGGAACTCAGGAATCTCCCGGTCCGCGCTTGAGAACGAGCCAAACTGCGCCTGAATGGCGATCGCAGGCTCTAGCTGCAGGATCGGCAAGCCGTGACCCCGAGCGCCTCGGTCCTTCGGTGTCGGATCAAACAGGAAGTCGTCGACGGTGCGTTCAATCCGGGCGTCACGCGCTAGGCTGGCAGCCGATTGCGGGTCAAGCAGATAGGCTGCGGCGCTTGCTGTCAGCGACAGTGCCGGCGTCAGGGAATAGCCGTCTACGCTCGGCGCCGGTTTGCCTAGAATCAAAGGGCTTTGCACCGCGTCAAGCCGAACGATCCCGTGAATGCCGCTTTGTTCCAGATGCCCAGCAACACGCCCAAAGTCGTCAGCAAACAACAGGTCGTCTTCCAAAACCAATCCCGGTCTACCAGAGGCTGCGATTTTTTCCCAGCAATCGAGGTGGCTGCGGAAAATCTCGATATCGCTGGGTGTCAGGCTCCAGCGGTCACTTTTCCAGCGGCCAGGTTTGACGAACGAGGGCGGCTTCCAACCACTGACCTTGATGTCAATGCACAGGGCGCGTTCGACCTTTATATCCGGCAGCAGGCGTGAGAGTTCCGACAATATGTAGTCATGCCGGTCTTGAGCGCGTTCGAGATTGATCAGATATGCCTGCATAGTGTCACCAGAACGGAGGAAATTCGCGGAGAGGATATTGGTTGCTGTTCGGCTTATCGAGCGGGTGCGGATAAGCGGCCTGTTTATCCGGTATTCTGGCCAGCCTGTCTTTTCTGAGCAGGGTCAGTTCCAGCAGCGGCGGGACACTGCGACCCAAAATCTGAACCGGCGCTGTGATCGTGTTCGGATGCAGATGGCAGATCACATGATTCTGGGTCAGAAGCTCAAGGAAGTCACTTAGTTTTCGGCGGTTAGGGTCCAGTAAACAGTCGTCGATCGTGTGCAATTCGATGGCAATAATTCGGAACCGGTCGAGTATGGGTCGCGGCGTAGAGGGCAGCACTTCGTACTCGGCGCCCTCGATGTCCATCTGAAGCATCAAATCGCCCTCAGCCGGCGCCGTTCGCGCAATCCAATCCGCCATTGTCATGAAGTTTTCGACGGGACCGTCTCCGATCATCATCTGTTCGAACTGCATGTTCGAAGCAAGGCAAGAGGGGGGCTCGACCGTACCGTCGGCCAGAAAGCAGGGAATGTCACGTCGGGAAATATCCAGATCGAAACCGATGGTTTCGTCCACGCCGGGGGAATATAGCGCAGCCAAGCCGTCGAAATCGTCGGGAAGCAGATAGCCGCCGTCACGTTCTGGACCCACGCGCACCAGTTCCTTACCGCAATCCATCGGCTGGAACTTCTTCAGAAGCTGCAGGATCTCCACACGGTCGTCTTTTGAGAAAAGCATCTCTCTTTCGCGGGCGGCTGCGTTTTTTTTGCTTTCCTCACGCTTGAACAGGCGGCGGCGATTCCAGCGGGAAATCATGCTTCTCATTGCGGGCCCTTCGTGAAGTTATTTCGACGCTCAGGCATCGCCGTAGCGGGTCACGCGCCTTCGATCGTGACGGACACCATGTCCGTCGTCAGAGATTTTCGGACAAAGCGCAGTTTCGTAACGGAGGCTTTGGTTCGGCTTCTGTTTGACATTAGGCGGCAGCAGATTGGTGCTGCAAGCGGCGTTTCTGGAGGGGCTTTTCTTGATCTCCTCTTTTATCTTCCCGTCTTCAGCACAGCTAGGGATGGGACAACCATCTCGGTCAGCAATCCAGCCTACGGTGAAGTAATTGCAAAGGTCGCCAATTGTTCGGTTGCAGATGTCGAACGCGCCGTGGTCGTCGCAGATGCGGCATGGGACGGCTGGAAGACCCATTCTGCGAAGGGAACGGTCAACAATCCTTCGCCGCTGGTTCGAGCTCATCATCGAAAACACGGAAACTCTGGCGGCAATTATGCCGCTGGAGTAAGGCAAGCCCCTTAAAGAAGCGGCAGGCGATGTGGCATATGGCGCTGCATTCATCGAACGGTTTGCGGAGGAAGCCAAGCGCATTGATGGGACAATCATTCCCGGCCAACAGCGCGACAAGCGCATTTCGGTGCTGCGCCAACCAGTGGGCGTCGTGGTCGCGATCACGCCCTGGAACTTCCCAATTGTGATGGGCACCCGAACATGCTGCCCGGCGCTGGCGACGGGCTGCCCGGTTATAGTGAAGCCAGCTTCCGCAGCACCGCTTTGCGCTTTTGCTCTTGCTAAACTCGCCGAAGAGGCAGGTGTGCCTCCTGGCGTTCTCTCGGTTGTGCCATCCAATGATTTCTCACGGCGTGGGAGAAATCCTGACCAAGTCCCCATTAGTGTGCAAAGTCAGTTTTACAGGCTCCACAGAAGTGGGCCGCATTCTGTTGGAGCAATCCGCCAGCACGATCAAAAAGGTCTCGATGGAACTGGGCTGGAACGCCCCGGTCGTCGTGTTTGATGACGCGGGTATCGATCAGGCAGTTGCAGGCACAATCGCTGCGAAGTACCGCAATACCGGCCAGACCTGTGTCTAAGCAAACCGGATTTTGGTGCAGTCCAGTGTCTATGATGAATTTGTTGAGAAACTGGCGATGTTGGTTGTGCCGGACCGTTCGCGCTTGATGCAGTCTGCAGAATGGCGACCAAACCGGTTATACGCCAGACGAATGCTGGAGCTATTTCAAAGCTGCCGGGTATGCCTCCGGTTAAAAGTCGTATGCTCTAAGTGTCTGTTTCACTTATTCTACTCATAACCTGGCGTTGTGAGGAATACCGTTCGCTCTGAGGGGAAAGGTTTTCATTTGCCACGCTCGGAAAGGAAGGATTTCGGGGCATTGATCTAAATTAAGGCAGGTTTCGCGGTATCGTGGAAAACTGGTCAATCAGGGAATGGGGGATGCTCGATGCCAAAAGAGACACCGAAATCAGATTACCTCACTTCCCTTGTCTGCGTTTTCAAGCAGATGCTGGCTCCGGTTTCGGTGGGTCCCGTCCTGGGCGCCCAGATTGAACAGTTCTCGGATGCGCTGGGGAAAATGCCGGAACAAGCAGAGTTTTCGCTCTGCATTGGTTCCAACGGCGTCATGAGGCTGTCCGCTTCGCACTCAAGGCAGCGCGCTCCGCGTTTTCTGCAACCCCAGCCGATCCATCGAAAGCCGAGCAGACCGTGACAGAGGGGCAGCGCCGCTCAGCAGAACGCATGATCGCAGACGCGCAGGAGTGCATCGAAACTGGAGCCCTAGACGCAGGTACACCGCCGAGAAACCGATGGATGACGTTGCAAGTGCCGCAAAGAAAGGGGGAGATCTTCGGAGTCTGATTCAGCCTAGAGTCCCTGCTGCTGCGAATGTCAGTCAGAAATCATCGGGCGCATTAGAAAGGAGTTCACATGTACAAGAAGATCCTGGTCCCTGTGGCACTGGATGGTGATCACAATACTCAGGCGTCCTTTGAGGCCGCGCGTTTGTTGGCTGACGCTGATGCCAGTTTTACCGTGCTTCACGTGCAGGAACCGATCCCCGCATATGTAGCGTCACAGATTCCCGAAGACGTCTTTGCGAGAACGCGTCACGAGATTCAGGAGAATCTGCATCAAAGTGCATCGGTATTTCCGGGCGCAACGGCGCGGCTCATATCGGGTCATCCGGGTAGGGCGATTGTCGACTTCGCAGATGAGAACGATATCGACTGCATCGTTATAGCCTCGCACAAACCCGGCTTCGAGAACATCTTTCTGGGGTCAACTGCCAACAGAGTTGTTCACCACGCAAAGTGCTCGGTTCATGTGATCCGTTGAACCAGATCATCCTTGGAGACGTTCCAAATGCCGGAAGGATGGGTTTGCCAGCACGACCGGTCTCGAGACTTATCGGCCAATAGAACATCAAGCGTCCAGGTGGGCCACTATGCTGTGGCTACAGGAGGTCCAACGCACCGAAAGGAAATGTTGTTTGCGAGCAATGGTATTCGACGGAAAAAGCTCCGAGTTGCAACTCAGCGTGCTGCCTATCCCCGCGCCGGGCGCGGGTCAAGTGCAGGTGCGCGTTGAGGCCTGCGGCGTTTGTCGAACGGATCTGCATATCGTGGATCAGGACCTGAAAGATCCTGTTCTTCCCCTGATCCCGGGACATGAAATCGTCGGTCGCGTCAGTGAATTGGGTGTTGGTGTCGACGTGTACCAGATTGGCCAGCGGGTAGGTATCCCGTGGCTGGGGCACACATGTGGTACTTGTGACTATTGTCGATCTCAGCGCGAAAACCTGTGTGATGCACCGGGGTTTACCGGCTACACAATTAACGGTGGATATGCAGAGTATTGCGTCGCCGACTCCGGTTTTGTTTTCCCACTCCCAGAGGACAAAAGAGCTGAAGAACTGGCACCTCTGCTATGTGCTGGTCTGATCGGCTACCGCAGCTTTAAGATGGCTGGTAATCCCAAGAGCTTAGGCATCTATGGATTTGGCGCCGCCGCGCACATCCTATGTCAGGTTGCCAAGTCCCTCGGCATCGATGTGTATGCGTTCACAAGGGATAACGACTGCGGAGCACAGCAGTTTGCTTTGGAACTGGGAGCGAAATGGGCGGGAGGCGCTTCTCAAAACGCTCCGGTCAATTTGGATGCGTCTATTATCTTCGCCCCCGTCGGCGCTTTGGTTCCCACAGCCCTCAAGACAACCCGCAAAGGCGGGCGCGTTGTCTGCGGCGGCATTCACATGAGTGACATACCAAGCTTTCCCTATGCGGATCTTTGGGAGGAACGTTCAATACGCTCGGTTGCAAACCTCACCAGAGAAGATGGTGAAGAGTTCTTTGAGTTGGTTTCGCGGGCTTTGATAGAGATTAGGGTAGTAACGTATCCGATCGAACGAGCGAACGATGCGCTGGACGATCTGCGAAACGGGCGTCTGCAGGGCGCGGCGGTCCTTACCGCTTCAACGACCGAAACATCTGTCGCTTCGTGACGTTTAACGTGCTCGCGCCGCTCTTGGAATGCCCCCATCGGGTGGTCCGGATTGATTGTTAGTGCATCGTGGGTCTGGACTTGCCCCCAACGCTGGACCAAAGGCCTGAGCGTTTTTTTGTTTCTAAGCCATTGGGTGGCAGGTGGCCCCAATGGATTTCATGAACTTCAGTCTTACTTTGTGAGCTTCAATTCAATCGATCCAAAGGTTGGGCCTGCACGGGACAGGACTGAGATCCCCATGGGTAATTTATACGGATGCAATCGGAAGAAAACCGGACGGGCTTGCCCAGTAACTTTGCGAACGACCGACAGCCTATCGAACCGGCATTGGCTGAGCGACACTAGCTCTCGTGCACAACCGATTTCCTGAAGCGCAGAAGACTTGTCGTCAAAAGTGTGGCTCCCAGCAGAGCCATCCATAGGAATTCCGGCCAGACCGTCTCGATCCCGGCCCCCTTGAAAACAATCGCCTGGCTGGCCGACATGTAGTGGCGCGAGGGCAGGATCAATGTGCCGACCTGCAGCCATTCGGGCTGACCCTCAATCGGGGTTTCTCCACCCGACAACATCAACATCGGCAAGATGATCAACATCACAAGAAGCGCGAATTGCGCCATGGAGCGCGCGATCGTCGCCAGAAAGACCCCGAGCGCTGTCGCGGTGAAGAGGAAGAGCGCCGTGCCCAGGAGAAAGAGCGTCTTGGACCCCGAGATGGTAATCCCCAACGCGCCCTGCATAACGAATGTCAATGAAAGCCCCGCCGCGATCAAAACCACCGCTGCGTTGGCCCATATCTTGGCCACGGCGATGTCGAACGGGTCAAGTGGCATCGCCAGCAGATGTTCGATTGTGCCGTGCTCCCGCTCGCGGATCATGGCCGCACCGGTGAGGATCGTGGTCAGCCACATAATCTGACCAATCAGCGCGACGATGCCGGCAAAGCGCACCGTGTCACGATTTGGATTGAAGGCGCTGCGCAGGATGATCTCGACCGGCGGTGGTGCCAGAACATCAGCGCCGATTGCAAAACGGTTGATCTCGGCACTCAGGATATTCGTGATATAGTTCGCGCCAATCCCGGCCTGTTCCATCGCTGTCGCATCGATCAGCACCTGGATCTCGGGGATACGACCGGCTCGCACGTCTTTCTCGAAGCCCGGCGGAACGGCGACGACAAAAATGAACCGCCCCGCATCCATATGGGCCGCGCCGGAGCCCGGCTCGATCTGGACAACAGGCTGGAATTCCGGGGCAAAGAACTCGGCGGCCAGCGCCCGCGAAAGCGGTGAGTTGTCCTCGTCCGCAAATGCAATCGACGCGTTGTTAACCGAGCTCGCCACCCCGGTTGCCTCCATGAGCGGCGACAGCGTGAAGGACCAGACGAGCAACGCCATCATCACCCAGTCTCGACGCAAACTCATCATCTCTTTCAGGCCGAGCCAGAATATGCAGGACACACGTCGCATTCACTTCTCCTGCGCGCGCAGCGAAAGCGCCGCGACGAGGGTGAAGGCTGGCCCAAAGCAGGCCAGTGCCAGAATGTCAGACGCAAGTGCCTCCCATCCCAGGCCTTTGGTAAACGCACCGACATTCAGATGCAGAAAATAGGAGGACGGCCAGAGCGAGCCGATTATCTGCGCTCCGCCCTCAAGCGTCGACACAGGCTGCAGAAGGCCAGAGAACTGGATCGTCGGGACAACAGAAGCAATTGCCGTGGCAAAAGTGGCCGCCACCTGGCTGGATGTCATCGTCGCAATGAGCAGCCCGTAGGACGTGGTCGCCCAGACATAAAGAAATGCACCAACCGCGAGCGGCACGGGATCGCCCTTGAGTGGCACGCCGAAAAGAAAGATCGTCATACCCGCGAGAAGCAGAAAATTGACGTAGGCGATGGCAATATAGGGGAGCTGCTTGCCAATCAGAAATTCAAACCGTGTCGTCGGCGTCACGTAGAAATTGGTGACCGAGCCGAGCTCCCGTTCCCGGGCGACGCTGACCGCCATGAGAACCGCAGGCAACATGATCAGAAGGATTGCGGGCATGGCGGGCGCCATCGCGGCGATGCTCTCAAAGCTTTGGTTGTAGCGAAAGCGGGGCTCGATCCGGGCGATCTCGGTCGGTTTGGCGCCGCTGTCCTGTGCAAGCATGCCCAGAAACGTCTGATGCAGCCCCGCCACGTACCCTTCGACTGTCTCTCCCTTGAATGGGATCGCACCATCCACGGTCGCCAGCACTTCGGTCGGCTCGCCCGCGCGCAGCTTGCGCCCGAAATCGGGCGGTAGCTCGACGACGAGCGAGACATCTCCCGCTTTCAAGCGGGCGCGGCCTTCTTCGGCGCTTTCCAATGGCGGCGTCGGTTCGAAGTACCGTGATCCGGCGATCTCGGAAATGTAGGCGCGGCTTTCAGGGCCTTGCGAAAGGTCGAGTACCGCGAAACTGAGTTCATCGATGTTCAGCGTGATCCCAAAGCAAAAAACCAGCATCAGAATTGCCGATCCGAGGAAAGCAAAGGCCAGCCGTACCCCGTCGCGCATTACCTCGACGGTCTCACGCCGCGCATAGGCGAGTGTACGACTGAGGCTGCCCCAGGATCCGGTCTTCGGGCCGTCTATTGTGACGTCGGGCGCCGCAACCTGCGTCGGCGGCTCTGCGGCTTCCAATATGGATATGAACGCGCCTTCCAGGCTGTCGGCCTGATCGGCGGCAATCAACTCCTCGGGTGTCCCCTCGGCGAGAACCCGGCCCGCATGCATGAAGGACACCCGGTCGCAACGTTCCGCTTCTCCCATGAAATGGGTCGAGACGAAAATCGTCACACCCTCCTTGCGCGATAACTCCAGAAGAAGGGCCCAGAACGCATCGCGAGCCTCTGGATCCACGCCTGACGTCGGTTCATCGAGGATCAGAACCCTCGGACGGTGGATGACCGCTACAGCCAGGGACAGACGCTGCTTGATGCCCAGAGGAAGGTTGGCCGCCAGCGTGTCCATGTGTGTGCTCAGGCCAAAGCGGTCCGCTAACTCGTCGATCCGAAGCTCCTGATCCGCTATTGCAAAAATGCGGGCGTGCAGCCTCAGATTCTGGTAAACGGTCAACTCGCCGTAAAGCGAGAACGCCTGGCTCATATATCCGATCTCGCGGCGCATCTCGCGACTATGTGCATCGACTGGCCGGCCAAAGAGGGATGCCTCTCCCGCGCTTGCGGGCAGCAGGCCGGTTAGCATTTTCATGGTCGTCGACTTGCCACATCCGTTGGAACCGAGGAAACCGAAAATCTCACCACGTTTGATCTCGAAATCCACGTGATCGACGGCGGTGAAATCTCCGAAGCGTCGTGTCAGCCCCCGCGCAGTGATAACCGGGCTTGCGTCGATCTCTACCATGGGGGCCTGATCAGGCGCGCCCTGCGGTTCCCCACGCGCCTGCAGCCGCCGATAAGCCGCTTCGAGGTCTTTCGCCTGACCTCTCAGATCCTCCGGCTTTCCCTGAAAGAGCGCGCGACCGGCATCCATCGCAATAATCCAGTCGAAACTCTGAGCCTCTTCCATGTAGGCTGTCGAAACCAGAACCGACAGTTCCGGGTTTTCCAAGCGGATCGCTTCGATCAGAGCCCAGAATTGGCGGCGCGACAAGGGATCGACCCCGGTCGTGGGTTCGTCCAGAACCAGAAGCTTCGGATCATGGATCAGCGCGCAGCACAGGCCGAGTTTCTGCTTCATGCCGCCGGACAGTTTGCCCATCAGACGATCTTCGAATGGCGCTAGCCCCGTTGCTGATAATAGCGCTGCAATCCGGGTGTCGCGCTCTGCCTCGCCCTGCCCAAAGAGGCGCGAGAAAAACTCGAGGTTCTCTCGCACCGACAGCTCCGCGTACAGGTTTCGGCCCAACCCCTGGGGCATGAAGGCGATCGCCGGGCAAATACGTCGCCGATGTCTGGTATCCTCGATCGGTCCGTCGAGGACTGTGATCGTTCCTGTTTGCAGCTTCTTGGCTCCGGTGATCAGACCCAAAAGCGTCGACTTGCCGACCCCATCCGGCCCGATGAACCCGACGAGCTTACCCGCGGGCAAATCCAACGACAGTGCATCGAGCGCAACGTGCTTGCGATAGCGGTGCGTCACGCGATTGATGCGGAACGAGGATGGATTTGCCCGCGCGTTCATTCGAACAATTCAGGTGGAATACGCCGCTCAAGCGCCTCCGGCCAGGCGCTTTCCCGGTTCAGGCGGATCACGGCGACACCGCGCAAGCCGGTTTTCACGTGCTCTATCCGACCTTGGATCAACTCCTCAGGGATGCGGACGCGCACTCGAAAGACCAACTGTTCACGCTCGTCGATTGTTTCGACCTGTTTCGGAGTGAACTGGGCTTCCGGAGAGACAAAGGTCACGCTTGCGGGAATTGCGTAATCCGGCAGCGCGTCGAGCACGATGCGCGCGTCCGCTCCGATGGGCAACAACCCCGCCTCACGCGCCGGAAGGAACACCTCCATATAGACGTTTTCAAGGCTGAGAAGCGTGAGAATTGGGCCGCCGGTCGCGACGACCTCACCGGGCTCTGCCAGTCGATAGAGCACGCGCCCGGGCACCGGCGCTGAGAGAGCGCTATCCTCGATCTGCGCTGCGATCCGTCGGGTTTCCGCTTCGGCTGCCGCGATCCGGGCATCTGCGGTTGCAACCCGCGCCTTCGCCGCGCCCAGAACCGCTTCGGCGACTTCGTGCGTGGTTTCACGTTCCTCAAAGGTGGTTTCGGAGATGTTGTTTCCGGCCAACAAAACCGTTGCGCGATCTAGCTCTTGCGCCGCGCGGCGCCCTTCACTCTCCCGCTGGACAACCACTGCCTCGGCCTCTGCCTTCGTCTGGCGCGCCAAGGCGACTTCGGCCTCTGCGCGATCCAACGCGGCCGCCAATTCATCCGTATCCATTTCAACGAGAATGTCGCCTGCCGATACCAAGCTGCCTTCGGAAACCATGACCGTTGCGACGCGACCGGCGATGGTAGGTGCGATTTCGATCTGTTCCGCCTCGATCCGGCCATTCCCCTGAACAAAGCCCGATGGTAAACCTTCACCGTTCTCCCCGACGAACACATAAACAACTGCGCCCGCAAGCAGCAGCGCAATCGCAGCAAGAGCTGACACTGTCATTTTGTTCATGATGCGGCGCCTCGCAAATGACGACAGATAAGAATTTAGCTCGGACCTTGGTCGCACGCCTTGCGTTGAATCAAAGAGATGGGGATCGTCAAGTGGTTCTGAAGGTGTAGACGCCCCCGCTGGCCTCGCGGTGCCATTGTGGGTTTGCTAACAATCGACCGTGTTGCACGGATCAATAGTGAGGCGAATTTGCCCCATACTCCATCGTTTCAGAAGGCGCGTCCATATTCCGCACGACCGAGAGATGTCATGCGGTTGAGCGCCTTTGATGCGATTTTCGCCTCAGCTATCTGACGGTCGAAGTCTCGCGCTTGCAGGCGATCACCGATAACCTGCTTCCATCTGCCGATCTGGGCCTCAACCTTTGATCGCTCGTTGTATCCCGTCTCAGTTTGCCGGTTCATTCTGCCATGTTCGGCGATGGCATCGATGTGTTGATTGCGCTGTGCATTCTCGCCGCGAACTGCGTTCTTCGGCGGAGGGACAATGATCTCTATCCCGGACCCGAACCTGTCCTCCAGGCAGTCTACCACCCCCTGGCCGTCATACCCTCCATCCGCCAGAAACCGGCTCACATGGGCATCAATTTCAGTGAGCAAATCTGGCAACGCCGTTTCATCGCCCACATGTTCCGTGGTCAACTCCGCTGCGGCGATGTCGCCCGTTTCCTGATCAAGGGCGATATGGAGCTTGCGCCATGTTTTGCGGGCCTTCCTTGTGCCGTGTTTTTCTTCATGCCAGCCATTGCCGCCACGCACTTTCAGGCCCGTGCTGTCCACAATGAGGGTGATTGGTTTACTTGCAGCTCGTCGGTTTTGCGCGATCCTCAGCCCCTGGCCACGTCGCGACAAGGTCGAGAAATCCGGAACCACAAGGTCAATGCCCATCAGCCTGGCAATTGATCGCATGAAACCCTGAGTTTGCCTGAGCGGAAGTCGAAACACGGCCCGAAGAGTGAGGCAAATCTCAATTGCCAGATCGGAGTAGCGTGCCTGGCCGCCGCGTGTCTTGCGGCGTGGTGAAGCCCAGTTCTCCACCACATCTTCAGAAACCCAGATTGTCACATCGCCCCGCTGCCGAAGACTTTCGTTGTATTCCGAGCAGTTCGTGACAGGGTACTTTGCCTTGGGAAACTTGTCGCGACGGGCATCATTGAATTTGTAGGGCATCTACCGTCGCTCGCGTCTAGGTGAACGTTGGCGATACCGTGGCTCGGCGATCCATGCAACAAGGTCCTTCATTCCCATGATCAATAATCGGCAGTGACGGTGAGACGTAGCTGTTTCTCAATCTCAAGGATTGCGAAGAACACAAGTCCCATAACGACAATCAGGATACCGTCCTGTAACGCCACGGCCGTTGTGCCGAGGATCGGTTGTGCCACGGGTGCGTAGGTCACCAAAAACTGTGCTACTGTGGCGATCGCGACACTGATCCATACCGCAGGTGTACCTTTCAGCGCTTTCAGAGTGAGCGACGTGCCAAACACATTCCGAATGTAGAACAGGTGAAAGATCTCCAGGACGACCAGCATGTTCATCGCCATCGTCTGCGCCAGTTGCAGCGGATATCCTTTTTCGAGCGCATAGGTGAACAGCCCGAAGATCGCCGCCAGGAAAAGGCCGGTCACGAAGATCACGTGCCAGACAAGGCTGCCTGTCAGCAGCCCCTCGTTTCGCCGGCGTGGCGGGCGCAGCATGCTGCCGGCTTCGGCAGGTTCATAGGCCAGCGCCAGGCCCAGTGTCACTGCAGTGATCATGTTGACCCAGAGGATCTGCACTGGCGACACCGGTAAGGCGGACCCCAGCAGCAGCGCTGCGGCGATGGTTGCCGCCTCACCGGCGCTGGTCGGCAGAACCCAGCTGATGACCTTGCGGATATTGTCCCAGACAGTACGCCCTTCACGCACAGCCGCGGTGATCGAGGCGAAATTGTCATCCGCCAGGACCAATTCCGCGGCCTCCTTTGCGGCCTCGGTGCCGGTGATGCCCATGGCGACGCCGATATCCGCACGTTTGAGTGCCGGCGCATCGTTCACACCGTCCCCTGTCATCGCGACGACAAGATCATTGGCCTGCAATGCCCTGACCAGGCGCAGCTTGTGCTCAGGAGAGGTGCGGGCAAATGTATTGGTTCCCGTCGCAGCGGCTGCAAGCGTTGAATCGTCCATCCGTTCGATCTCGGCCCCGGTCAGGATGGTGCCGGGATTACTCAGGCCGATCTGCCGCCCAATGGCGGCGGCGGTTCCTGCGTGATCGCCGGTGATCATCTTGACGACGATGCCGGCCTGATGACATTCGGCCACCGCCGCGATAGCCTCGGCCCGCGGCGGGTCGATCAACCCGACCAGCCCGATCAGAGTCAGACGCCCCGCGGGATCGGTCCGCAGCGCATCCATCCTGGCTTCGGGGATCTGCGCAAAGGCCAGCACGCGCTGCCCAAGCTCCGCGATGCGATCCGCCTCGGCCAGCCAGAATGCGGTGTCGAGCGGCTCGTAGCCCGAACATCCGATCTGCAAGGCACACATGTCGATCATCCGTTCCGGAGCACCCTTGACCAGCGCCAGCCGCCCACCGTTGGAGCGTTCAACTAAAACGGCCATGTAGCGGTGCCGCGCATCGAAGGGGATTTCGTCGGTCCGCCGCCAACCTGCTGACGTTTCGCCGGCCTTTGCCGCAAACGCGAGAAGCGCGCCCTCCATCGGATCTCCCTCGATCCGCCATGTGCCATTCGAGGCGTGCAATCCCGCATCGTTGCACAGCAGGGCCGCGCGCGCGAGCTCTGCCAACGTGCCAACGGCCTCGGTTCCGTCTTCCTTGCGGATTTCGCCCTCGGGGACATAACCTTCGCCGGTGATGGTGAAACGCCCTTCTGCCGTGAAAGCCGAGGCCACCATCATTTCGCTGCGTGTCAGCGTACCGGTCTTGTCGGTACAGATGACCGACACGGCCCCGATGGTTTCAATCGCCGGCAGGCGGCGTACGATCGCATTTCGCCTGGCCATGGCCTGAACGCCCGCCGCAAGGGTGATCGTCATTACGGCCGGCAGCGCTTCGGGGATGGCGGCGACCGCCAGGCTGACCGCAGCCATGAACATCGCCTCGAACTCGATGTGCCGCACCGAGTATCCGAAGGCCAGCAATGCGGCTGAACTCAGCAGGATCAGAAACGTCAGCCAGCGCGCGAACTTGTCCATCAGAACAACCAGCGGCGTTCGCAGCCCTTCGACATCGCTCAGCATGCTGCTGATCCGGCCGATTTCCGTTTCCTGCCCGGTTGCAACGGCAAGCCCGCGCGCCGTTCCGGAGGTGACCAACGTGCCGCTGAAGGCCATCGAGATACGATCCCCGAGGGCGGCATCGACCGAGACCGGATCCGTGGCCTTGTCTGCAGGCAGGGATTCACCGGTCAGGATCGCCTCCTGGACCTGCAGCCCGTTCACCTCGATCAGGCGCAGATCGGCGGCCACGCGGTCGCCCGGTTCAAGCAGGACCAGATCTCCAGGCACAAGCTGGTCCGCTGCGATACTGGTGCGTTGCCCATCGCGCAGAACCGACGCGTGCGGGGCCAGCATACGGCGGATCGCGGCCATGGCGTTCTCGGCGCGTCCTTCCTGAATGAAGCCCATGATGGCATTGACCAGCACGACCGCCAGGATAACCCCGGAATCCACCATGTGGCCCAGCATCGCGGTGATCGCCGCGCAGGCGATGAGCAGATACATCAGGACATTGTGAAAATGCAGGAGAAAGCGGATCACGGCGGGACGGCGCCGTGCCGCGGGCAACCGGTTGGGCCCGTGTTCCGCAAGCCGCCGCAACGCAGCGTCTTGCGTCAGCCCGGTCGATGGGGTGCCCAGCCTGCGCAGACACTCTTCCACGGGTTCGGAATGTGCGAGAGGGGTATCTGGCGGCATAATGAGTTCAGGCCGGTCACGACATCACATTCAAGCCAAAAGGTGCTTGGCTTGAATGGATGGGTCAGACCAAGGCGGCCGGATCAGACGGGCTCGGATTTTGTTGCTTTCGCGGCCTTTTTCGCGCCCTCAAGCACCTCTTCGGCCGCCTCGACTTCGCTGGCGGAGACATAGCTTGCACAGCGCTGGACCGTGTCCAGCCACTCGCGGGCATCTTCGACCATGCGTTCCATGGATTGCCGCTGCCATTCGGTGATGGTCTGCATCGCCTCGGCGGGGTTGCTGCCCTCGTCGCTTGTCGTCTTGCGTGCTGCGACCAGTGCGGTTCGCGTGGCCTCGTGGCGGCGTTCGAACCAATGGCGCATGAATTCCTCGGATTCGCCCAGCAGATGCTCCTGTATCTGCCAGAAATGCTCGGCCTGCGGCGCGATCATCAGGTTGGACCGCATCACGCTCTGCATGGATTTGAGGGTATCGGTATAAAGGTTCGTCAGATCGGTTGGGGGTGTCTTCTTTGCCATGGGAGTTTCTCCTGCATAAGGATCAAGCCTTGGTCTGAATCTGCCAGAGGTCAGCCCATCGATCTTTAAGCGAGATCAATAAGCGGTGTTCAACGGCGAATATCTGCTCAGCGCAGAGCGCGGGTCGGCGGCCCTGGGTTCGCCTGCTGATTTGTGTCAAGGCAAGGCTCATCATATCGGTCTATGTATCCAACCGGTCCCATCAAGATTGGGCAGGTGAAACGGATGTTGCGCGCCGACCACAAAGACCAAACCGAAAGCACGATCCTGCAAAGCTATGACAAGGCGCTGCGGGCCATCACCTCGCATTACACGGCGGGTCTGTCGCCCATCGCACTGGCGTCGGCATACGCAGACTGGGCCCTTCACCTGGCCACCGCACCAGGCAAGCAAGTGGAGCTGGTTGGGAAGGCGCTGAACAAGGGGATGCGGCTGTCGACCTATGCAGCTTGCAGCGCCGCCGCACATGATGCCGAAACGCCCTGTATCGATCCGTTGCCGCAGGACAAACGGTTCAGCGGAGAGGCATGGCAGGCATGGCCCTACAACCTGATCTACCAATCCTTTCTGTTCACCCAGCAATGGTGGCACAATGCAACCACCGGCGTGCGTGGCGTCACGAAACAGCACGAGGATGTGGTGGAATTCGCTGCGCGCCAAATCCTCGATATCTTCTCGCCGTCGAATTTCGCACTGACCAATCCCGAAGTGCGTGACCGAACCGTCGCCGAAGGGGGCATGAACCTTGTGCGCGGCTGGCAGAATTTTGTCGATGACTGGTCGCGCGTGGTCAGCCGCAGGCAACCGACGGGCACCGACGCCTATCAGGTTGGTGGGAATATTGCGGTCAGCCCCGGCAAGGTGGTCTATCGCAACCCTCTGATCGAATTGATCCAATATGCACCGACAACCGAAACGGTCCGGCCCGAGCCGATCCTCATCGTGCCCGCGTGGATAATGAAATACTACATCCTGGACCTCAGCCCCGAAAACTCTTTCGTGCGCTATCTGACAGCGCAGGGTTACACGGTTTTCATGATCTCGTGGAAGAATCCGGACGCCGATGATCGCGATCTGGGGATGGCCGATTACCGCACGCTCGGCGTGATGGCCGCGCTGGATGCGATTGAAAGGATCACCAAGGCGCGAAGGGTACATGCGATGGGCTATTGCCTGGGCGGCACCTTACTGGCCATTGCTGCCGCCGCGATGGCGCGAGACGGTGACACGCGTCTGAAGAGTTTGACCTTCCTGGCGACCCAGACCGATTTCACCGACGCCGGAGAGTTGATGATGTTCATCAACGAAAGTCAGCTTAGTTTCCTGGAGGACATGATGTGGGAGCAAGGATATCTGGACACACACCAGATGTCCGGCACCTTCCAGCTCTTGCGGTCGAACGATCTGATCTGGTCACGGATCGTGCATGATTACCTGATGGGTGAACGCGCCGGGATGACCGACCTGATAGCGTGGAACGCCGATACGACCCGGATGCCGTTCCGGATGCATTCAGAGTATTTGCGCCGTCTTTTCCTTCGCAATGAGCTGGCCGAAGGGCAATACATGGTCGGTGATCGCCCGGTCGCCCTCTCGGACATCCGTGTGCCGGTCTTTGTGGTCGGGACCGAGCGCGACCATGTTGCGCCCTGGCGATCCGTCTACAAGTTCCAGCTTCTTTCCGATACCGAAGTCACGTTTCTTCTGACCAATGGCGGGCATAATGCGGGCATCGTGTCCGAGCCCGGTCACCCGCGCCGCCGATACAGAATGACCACACAGGCGCATGATGCCTGCTACGTCGGGCCCGGCGATTGGTTTGCCCGGACACCTGCAACCGAAGGGTCTTGGTGGCCCGCGTTGGCGGCCTGGCTCAATAAACGATCGGGCAAACCGGCGCCTCCACCCTCAATGGGAGCACCTGATAAGGGGTTGTCACCGCTATGCGAGGCGCCCGGGCAATATGTGATGCAGGGCTAGGCAGACATGGCGTATCTGCAAAGTGTCAGCGACCGCGACGTCTGAAACGCTTGGACATCGGTTGCCTGATTTGACCACCCCCCAAGCAGGACGCGAGTCCGGCGCGGTGGCCGGACGCCGGCGATATCGTAGCACCTCGCCCCGATCAGATTGGAACGGCCGGCCGGCATTAGCTCACTCGTAGCGCGGTCAGATCTCCAGCGCGGTGATGTCTGTGCCACCGGCCAGGGCATCCATGACCCATTGCGGTTTGCGGCCCCTGCCCGTCCAGGTTTGATCCGGATTGCCGGGGTTCCGGTATTTTGACGCCGCCTTGGATCTGGCCCGGCCGCTACTCTTGCCCGCCAGGTCCGCCAGCGAGAAGCCGAACTTGCCGGCCGCCGCTTCCGCGGCCGCCTTTGCATCACTCAAGTCCTGGCGCTGACGCGCATCAAGTGCTGCGTCCACATCCTTGCGCAACTGCCTGAGCTCCGCAGCGGTCATCTTCTTCAGGTTCATGTTTCCCTCCCCATGTTTTTTGGCCCGTGTCCGGCGCCGTCGTTAACGATCTTTCGAACCTGTGTAAACGCTCCTCTGCGCGCAAGCAGGCTCCGCGGACGGCAAACTCCATCTCATACGCGGTCGCAGACTCAGGTGAACCGCAGATTGTTCCGTCGGAAAGTGGATCTGCGCCGGCACGGACAGGACGAACCCGGCGCCGCAGACCGCTCCGCCCAAGAACAGCAAAGATCGTGGACCGTGGCGCGGACCCCGCCCGCCATTGGGGTCTCGGGCAAGTGGTGCTCGTGGTGGTTTTCAGTTTGGTTGTCGCGGCTTCCTTCCGTGGCGCGCAGAATTTGATGGTTTTGCGCGCTACCGCGTGACTTTTGGATTTCGCTTGTTATATCCGATAAGTATCGCTTATCATATTTCATTGATTTCACCCGCATTCCGGCGCAAACTGCGCGCCATGATGCCTGTCGGTTTTCCTTAACCACTGGACTCGCGACGGCATTGGTCCAAAACCCGTAGACCCCTGCCCTGCCCGACACTCTGCCTCCACAAAATCTGATCGGCGCGCCGCCGCAGCGCTTTTGCTGTGACCGGCTGACCTTGAGCCGTCAAATTCGTGCGGGCTTGCGCAAGCGCCTCCGCCACGCGCTCTTTCAACCCATTGAGGTCAGAAACCGAGTGCGGCAGTTTTGGAAGCACCGCGGCCCTGTGTGCCGGTGCGACAGGCGCCCTGCCCTGGGTCGGAGCCGCGTCGCGCGCCGCCAAGACCGGTATATCGGCCAGCACAACGTTTTGTTCCGAGGCAGCGATTGCACAGGCTTCCAGAGCAATCCGC
>NZ_WPZY01000036.1 GCF_013031405.1 Ruegeria sp. HKCCD8929
AAAAAAACCGCTGAATTCACCAAAAATCTCTTGCAATGCAGGAGCCATCCACAGACGCCTTAGTCACGCTTCCTTACTATGCGCGCGCAGCAAGGCGCGAACGGTGCAGTCCGGACATTCAGTTCCGTTCAGTGGAGGGGGAAGGTGCGGACTTTCCGGACTTTTGCTTACGCAGTTGATGCTTCCCCAGAGCTCCTTTGCTCATGCGGCGTGAAACTTTCTCCAGAGCAGCAGGTTTCGCCATAGCGGTCGTTCTATGGGCGCCGGTGCCGGCCTTCTGCGCCGCACTGCGCGCCACACCGGCAACTATTCCAGTGTTGCCCGCGTTCTCGGTGTATACCGGCAGTAACTCTACCAAAAATACTGTAAGGACTGGCAAGTCCCTAGAAGCCCTGGTATGTCCATGGGTTTGGCGATGGCGCGATCAAATCGACGAAGAAAATGCTGAAACCCGGCGATTGATATTTTTCAATCCCACAGCCACATGCTCTATGAAGTTATTCTCCAATGCTGTAGGCGAGAAGTGCTTTTGTACTATCAGACCGAACGGTACAGCGGGCAGTTCGTGCCGGAAGTCAACCGTTGCCAGGCGGCCATCTTTCAATTCCTGCAAAACTGAGAATATGGGGAGCACGGATATACAATCTGTGTTCCGCAATAGCTGCATCAGCGCGCTGGCTGAACTGGATTTCAAGGCATTCTCAAGGGACGTGATCCCCAGCCTGCTCAACTCCGATTGCATGACCTGAAACAACGTACTTTGGGGAGAGTGGGACAACCAGCTCGACTCTTCGAGATCACATATCGTAACTTCGGGCTTCGCCAGAATTGGGTGCCCAGCACGACAAACAATCGCATGTTCGAACGTTGCCAAAGGCATCGCTGAGATTCTGCGACCGTCAAGATCGGTCTGGACCGGCCCCAATGCCAAATCTACTTCGCGCCGCTCCACCATCTCGTGCAGTTCGAGATTGTATCCTGTTCGAATATCGAACTTTGTTTTGGGCCTTTGCCGGAGAAAGTCGACGATCAGAGACGCCAGGACATGCTCGCAGAAAAAGGAAGGGGCACCAACGCGGATCGTTCCCACAGTTCCTTTTTTCGAATCCTCGGTGTCTCGATCCGCCTCGTCGATCAGACTGCGGATGCCCTGTCCCTTGACGGCCAGTTCCTGTCCGATGGCCGTCGGAACGACCGGGCGTCTTCTCTGTGCGAGGAGTTTCAATCCGGTTCGCACCTCCAGATTCTTGACCATGTTGGACAAAGCCGGCTGCGTCGTTCCCAGTTTTTCAGCCGCCTCCGAAAAGCTGCCCTCCTCGATAATGGTCGCAAACTGAATGAGGTGCCGTGGATCGAGTTGCATATGTTTTTGATATAGTGGCGTGCCGATACATTATTGGATCACATTAAGCACCGCCTGTAAAGTTCCGGGCATGGGACACGAAGATTGGGAGGAATGGCCGTGTCGGCTGACGCAAATTCCGCGGACCATTGGACTTTGTCTGCCCTCAGGTGGCTGGTTTCTATCCTGCTGTTTCTGATGATGGCCATCACCTTTCTGGACGTGCTCGGTCGATATCTGCTGAACGCACCAATCTTCGGTGCTGCCGAGATGATCCAATTCCTGCTGGCGGGAACGGTGTTTTCCGGATTGATCCTTGTGTCGCACTCGAATGGGCACATAGCGGTTGAGTTGTTCTCGCCGCGAATTCACGCGCGAATTCCCCGGTTACACGACCTGATCGTCGTCCTGTTCTCCTGCGCCGGGTTGCTGGTCATCGCCTTCGAGTTTGCACGCATTGCACTGCACGCTCTGGAGATCGACAAGCGGACGATCGTTCTGGAATGGCCGATCGCGCTGGTTGCGGTTCCGGCAACACTGTTCTGCCTGATTGCCGCGGCCGTACAGGCAACGTGGTTGGTTCGGAGCCGGTCATGACAGCTGCCCTGATTGCGTTTGCCTTTGTCATTGCGCTCAGCTTTTTTGGGGTGCGGATAGGCTTCGCGTCGCTGACGGTCGGATTTTTGGGCGTCGCACTGGAGCGCGGCTGGAATGCCGGTTTCACGATGGTCGGACAGCAGGTGCTGGACGACGCGATGAACTACAACCTTAGTGTCATCCCGCTCTTTATTCTCATGGGCACGTTCATCCATCGATCGGAAGTGTCCAACGATCTCTACAACGCGGCCTATGCCGGGCTGTCGCGCATTCGAGGTGGTCTTGCCCACTCGACGGTTGTCGCCTGTGCCGGGTTCTCCGCCGTATGCGGGTCATCGCTTGCGACCGCGGCGACGATGACCAAGGTTGGGATGCCGTCGATGCAGAAGTTTGAATACAGCCCTTCCCTGGCCACCGGAACGATTGCTGCAGGCGGAACGCTCGGCATCATGATCCCGCCGTCGGTGCCACTCGTGATCTATGGACTTGTGACCCAGCAGGATATCGGGTTGCTGTTTTTGGCAGGCATCATCCCCGGCCTGTTGCTGGTCCTTTCGTTTCTGATCGTGGTCGGGCTTTGGGTTCGCGTGTCACCAGATGTCGCACCGTTTGATGAGAGCGGGCTGGACAAGTCATCTAAACGCAAATCGGTATTTGCGATAATACCGATCCTCGGACTGTTTGTTCTGGTTCTGGGTGGGATCTACGGCAAGATCTTCACTCCAACCGAGGCCGCTGGCGTAGGTGCGACCGGAGCAGCAGTGATCGCGCTGACGCGCGGCCATCTGTGGAAGCTCTCGGAATGGCGCGACGCGCTGGTTGAGACAGTTACCGCGACGGCTGGTCTATTCATGGTGCTCTTTGGAGCGCTGGTTTTCCTGCAGTACATCACGCTCACCGGAATGCCCTTCGATCTGATGTTCTGGGTTGAAGATATGGGGCTTTCGCCTCTTGGCCTTGTGATCATGGTCACTGTAATCGCTTTGCTGATGGGGATGGTGTTCGAAGCGATCGGAATCCTGCTGCTGCTGGTCCCAGTATTCCTGCCTGCGCTCGAGCTTGCCGGCGTCGATCTCATATGGTTCGGAATCATCATCGTTCTGGTCATCGAGCTTGGGCTGATCACACCGCCCATCGGGATCAATGTGTTCGTCGTCAGCGCGATGGTCGGGAACGTCCCACTTTCCGCTGTCTTTCGCGGCGTGCTGCCCTTCGTAGCCGCCATGCTGGTCGTCCTGTTGCTGCTAATCGCTGTGCCGGGGATCACCACGTTTTTGCCGAAAATGGCTCGATAACGAAACGCCTGCCGCAATGGCGAGGAATCTAGGGAGGAAAAGTATGAAGGAACTACTCGCGATATTCGCCACCGCGCTGGTGGCAATGTCGACAAGTGCATCGGCACAAACGCGTATATTGCTGAATTGCTTCACTCCGCCTGCCCATGTCTGGTGTGAATCGGTCAAGGACTGGGCAGAGCGCGTTGATGAGGTGACGGAAGGCCGCGTCCGCGTGGTCATTCCACCCAAAAGCATGTCGCCGCCGCCCGAACAAATCAACTCAGTACGCAGCGGATTGTTCGATGCGGCCTTTCAGTTCAACGGCTTCATGGCTCAGGAAGTGGCCGGGCCGATGGTCGCCATGAACCCTTTCACGGGCTCTGACAGATCAGCGGTGAATTCGGTGGCTTTGTGGCGCACCTATCAGGAGTTTTTCCGCGACATCGATGAATTCGAGGGGGTCGAGTTGCTGGCGCTGTTGGTGAATCCGGGCGCCAATTTCTATTCGATGAACGACGATCCGATCCTCTCCATGGACGACGCGCTTGGGCGCAAGATGTGGGCCCTGCCCGGTGCGACTTCGGGAATCCTGAAGCAAAACGGCGGGTCCGTGGTTTCGGGCCCCGCTGCACAGATGACCGAGATCATCCAGCGCGGTGTGGTTGACGGCTTTGTTGGCATCCCACCCGAAACGGCAGTGGCATTCAATGTGATGCCCTATGCGAAATCGGTAACCCGCACACCGCGGTCGGTCTTCACAGCAACCTTCAGCTTTTTTATCAGCGACGAAAAATGGGCCGAGATAAGCCCTGAGGACCAGGAACTGATCCGATCGGTGTCCGGAGAGGAGTTTGCTCGACGCGTCGGCGGCATCTTCGACGGCCGCAATGTTAAGGGAATGGAGGTCGAGGAAGGTTCTCTCTCGATCCATCAGGCGAGCGATGAGTTTTATGCCGCCTTGCAGGAGGCAGGAAAACCGTTCGCCGCAAAGTGGGTTGGACGGATCGATGGCATGGGCGTCGATGGTGCAGCGATGCTAGCCCGCTATCAGGAGCTCGTGAACGAACTTTCATCGCAGTAAGGCACCTGCCGGACCGCGAAAAACGGTCCGGCTAACACCTTGTCTGGCTTCGGGAAGGACCGGGGATGAGTAAGTCTGCCAAGAACATTCTGTTCATCATGTACGATCAGCTACGGTTCGATTACCTAAGCTGCGCCGGTCACAAGACCCTGAAAACGCCTAATTTTGACCGTGTTGCCGCGCGCGGGGTGTCATTCACAAACGCCTACGTTCAATCGCCCGTTTGCGGCGCCAGTCGGATGAGCACCTATACGGGCCGCTATGTTTCCAGCCACGGCGCCTCGTGGAACAAGTTCCCCATCCGGGTCGGCGAAGTCACTCTGGGCGATCACCTGCGCAAACTTGGCATGGAATGCTGGCTGCTTGGAAAGACCCACATGCAAGCCGATGACGAAGGCATGGCCAGGTTGGGCATTCCAAAAGACAGTATTATCGGGGTCCGTCAGTCTGAATGCGGATTTGACCCTTGGGTTCGCGATGACGGGCTGCACGGCAACGCGGCCTGGGGCAGCTATGGCGAGAACGACGGCCCCTACAACAGTTACCTCAAGTCAAAAGGGTACGACACCGAAAATCCCTGGGCAATCTACGCCAACGGATCGGTAAGCGACGGCAAACTCGCATCAGGCTGGTTTCTTGAAAACGCCGACAAGCCCGCAAACATTGCCGAGCAAGACAGCGAAACGCCGTGGCTGACACGCGAAGCGATCAAATTCATTGATCAGGCAAAAGGACCGTGGTGTGCTCATGTCTCGTTCATAAAGCCGCATTGGCCCTACATCGTACCCGCGCCCTATCACGATATGTTCGGGCCGGACGAAATTCAGGACTTGATTCGGGATGACCGCGAACGACAGGACGCGCACCCGGTTTACGAAGCCTTTTTCAACAACCGCATCGCCAAGACATTCCAAAACGACGAGGCACGGACCAAGGCGATCATCGCCTATATGGGGCTAATCAAACAATGCGACGATCAGTTGGGTGTCGTTCTCGATCATCTGGAGGAGATAGGCCGGGACAAAGACACGGTTGTCGTTCTGACATCCGATCATGGCGACTATCTAGGCGATCACTGGTTGGGCGAAAAGGATCTTTTCCATGAGGTTTCGGTAAAGGTTCCCTTGATCGTGAGCGACCCTGACCCAGAATTCGATGGCACGCGCGGGACGCAATGCGACGCCTTGGTCGAACAGATCGATCTGGCTCCGACTTTTGTCGATGTGGCCGGGGGCGACGTGCCCATCCACCTGCTTGAAGGCCGCTCGTTGCTGCCTTTGTTGCGCGGTCAGCGACCGGACGATTGGCGAAAATTCGTCATTAGCGAATACGACTATTCGACCACGCCGATGCGTGCGTCACTTGGGGTTAGCAGTGCCGAGGCCCGGCTCTTCATGGTCTTCGATGGGCGCTACAAGTTGATGCATTCCGCCGATGGTAACAGGCCAATGTTGTTCGACATTGAGGCAGATCCTGACGAGCTCAATGACTTGGGGGGCGACAGCTCATACAGGGATGTGATCGATGGGCTTTATGCCCAGCTTCACCAATGGGCGCTGCGTATGTCGCAACGCGTGACCATGTCCGAAGCTGACATCGAAAAGAAAAAAGGCGAACCCCAGCGCGAGGGTATTCTCGTCGGCATCCATCGAGAAACGGACCTGCCAGAAGACTTCACACGTCTCTACACCGGCCCGGCGCGTCAGATCCATTTCGAAAGAGACGAGCACCGGAAAATCTACGCGGGCAAACCGTCTCAACCGACAAAAGCGCAGACTGACCCTGGCAAAAGGCGTCAAACGCCAAGGAGGAAAGAATGAGTTCCGACATAGTGCCGATGAAAACTCGCGAATTTCAAAATCACCATTTCGATTCAACCATCTGGAATGATTTCAGTTTTCGCGGCGACGACATCATCATCTCTTCTTACGCCAAATCGGGAACCACCTGGACGCAGCAGATCTGTGCGCAGTTGGTCTTTGGTGCCAACAACGACAAGAAGGTCGCCGAAATCAGTCCCTGGGTGGATCTCCGGGTGCCGCCCAAAGAAGTGAAGCTTCCGGCTATCGAAGCGCAAGACCACCGGCGGATTATGAAGACCCATTTGCCAATTGATGCTTTGGTGTTCTCGAAAAAGGCAAAATATATCTACATCGGTCGGGACGGGCGCGACGTGGTTTTCAGCTTCTTCCACCATCACACTCATGCCAATGAAACCTGGTATCACGCGATGAACGACACGCCAAGCCGTGTCGGGCCGCCGATCGAACCACCGACCGGCGATGTCGTGCAGTATTTTAATGACTGGCTCGACAAGGACGGTTACCCGATGTGGCCATTTTGGGAGAGCATCCGTGGGTGGTGGAACGTCCGCAATTTGCCCAACGTGCTTTTCCTGCATTTCGAGGCGATGAAGCGCGACATGGCTAAGGAAATCCGCCGTGTTGCCGCGTTCATCGGAACTGAGATTAACGAAGACGAGTGGGACGACATCCTACATCACTGCAGTTTTGAATACATGAAGGAGAACGCCGCGGACGCCGCGCCGCTAGGCGGAATCTTTTGGGACGGCGGCGCACAGACTTTCGTCAACAAGGGCGTTAATGGCCGCTGGCGCGATGTTCTGAGCGCCGAAGACGTAGCGAAGTATGAGAGCGTGGTGTCCCAGGAATTGCCCGCGGACTGCGCCCATTGGCTTGCTACCGGCGAAATGCGCTGACCCGCAACAGGCACACGAACCCATGAACACGCAAACATCTCTGTCACAATCCACACTCACCCGGATCATGAAAACAGGCGTTACCGGCCACAACCGGGCAAAGGCCGAGCAGGGATATGTTCTGTTCTCTCCTCTCGCCAACCTCAACAAAACGTTCATCATCGACATGGATGGAGAGGTAGTTCACGAGTGGACCCATGACAGTGTGATCGGGATCTATGGCTCTCTGACCGACGAGGGTAACCTATTCATGGGTGCCAAGATCGAGGATGAGAGCTGGGATGCGTTCGGGATCTGGAAAGCGTTCAAGGGCGGTGAAGTGCGGGAAGTATCGCCCTCAGGAGAAATCCTGTGGCGCCACAAAGACATCTGGCACCACCACGATCAGCGCAAGATGCCTCACGGCGGAGCTCTTTACATGTCACTGGAACAGGTGCCTCCAGACCTGGCGCGTGAGGTCGGCGGCGGACATGCCGCACCCGACGGCACGAAAGAAATGTATGCCGATGTGCTGGTCGAGGTGGACAAGAACGGCAACCGGATCTGGGAATGGCGCGCCATCGAACATCTGGACCCGAAGGTTGATTTCCATCGCGCGGGCGAGCCGCAGTGGGAATGGTGCCATGGAAACACGATCGCTCCGCTGGGCGACGACCGGGTCATCGTATCGTTCCGCGCGATCCACACCGTTGGGATAATCGACAAAGCGACCGGCGAGTGGCTGTGGAAGTACCGCGACCCCCAAATGGGTGGGCAGCACGACCCGCACATGCTGGAAAACGGCAATATCCTTGTCTACGACAACGGCACCCAGCGCGATCACATGGCCGTCTTCCCTTATTCCCGTGCGATCGAGATCAACCCGAAAACCAATGAGATCGAGTGGTCTTACAAAGACGCCTTTCCGTTCGCATTCTACAGCCCGCAAATCTCTGGCGCGCGCCGCCTGCCCGGCGGCAACACTCTGATCTGCGAGGGCCTCAGGGGCCGCATTTTCCAGGTAACGCCCAAAGGCGAGGTCGTTTGGGAATATGTCAGCCCGTTCTTCGGTCTAAATGTCATGGGTTACGACATAAACATGGTGTTCCGGGCCTTCTTCTACACGCGCGACCAACTGCCGTTTCTGTAAAGGGCCTGAAACTGATGGGCACACCCCTGTTCTCAAATCGAAAACGTCCGTTCCATCTGGGTCCGTTCCCGCTGGAGCGGCTGAAACGGCGTGACAGCGTGGATCTGTCAGACGTACCGGAAATGAAAACGATCAGCTTCGATCATGGTGAGGCGCCCGCATCGCTGGTCAACGCCATGGGCGAATACCAGGCGATGCTGGATGCGATACGGGACGGTCTGATCAACAAAGAGAAGTCGCAGATACCCTCGGACCCACAGGAACGCGCGCGGCACGTGAAGTCTTTCGGCTATTTTCAGGATGCACCGATGGCCGGTGTGTGCCGTTTCGACGCCTCCATGTTGCTCAATCAGCCCATTCGTAATCCCGAGATCGACCGTCTGGCCGAAGACCTGAAGTTCAAACAAACCAAGACGTTGGCGGCAGGAATCGATGTGATCATGGCCGATCTCAAGGAAAGCATGACCGCGCCGCCGCGCACCATAGAAGGCCACAGCCATGCGATTGTGTTCCTCTACAACTTCAATCGCGACCCCGATCCGAAAGAACCCGGATACGAATGGATCGCTGACGCACAGGCGCAAAGGGCCTGCATGCTAGGCTCTGAAGCGGCGGTGATTATTGCAGGGTATCTGCGCGTTCTGGGTTTCGACGCCAAGGCTCACACCGGGTCAACGAGCGACGTAGATCTCAACAAGCTCGCCGTGGCCGCCGGTCTTGCCACCGTGGACGATGGGCTTCTGGTGAACCCCTTTATCGGCGATCGTTTCGGGATTGTTGCTGTCACGACAGATTTCGAAATGGCCCCGGATCGACCATTGGCGCCGATGGCAGACCAGTCCGCAAAAGGCTTGGCCTGGACCCTTGGCAAGGGGTCGCAAAAGAACGCTGTCACGCTCGACCCTTATGCCAAACGACGCTACGCGGATGGCGCGCAGCCGTTCGAAAAGCTGAAGCGGGTCGACAAACCAACGACCTTCATCGACGAAGCTCGTGTCGCCCGTGTGCCAAAACGAGCAGACATGTTTGCTCGGTCGCAATTCGGAGATATGGGGAAACCCAATCAACAGGCTGCCACCCACGGCTACTTCGCCCAAAAAGCGCCAATAAGCCGGGCGATCCGGCGACCGCTGGGCGCGTTTGTGCTGCTGCAGGACGGTTCGAGCGCCGCCGAGACCGACGCATCCGCCAGCGACGCGATGCACAATGCCGATGGAATCAAGGCGGCAAGTTATTTCCTTGGCATCGACGCGGTTGGGATCTCTCGCTGCCCGGATTGGGTCTGGTACAGTCACGATGCGGTCGGCGAGCCGATTAATCCAATCCATCCAAACGCGATCAGCATGATCGTGGACCAGGGTTTCGAGACCACCGAAGGCTCTTCCGGCGACGACTGGATCGCAGTCACTCAATCGATGCGCGCTTATTTGCGCTTTTCGCTGCTTGGTGGTGTCATTGCCAAACAGATCCGAAACCTGGGATATTCGGCGCGGGCGCATACCAACCTCGATGGCGAGGTGCTTCAACCGCCGCTGTTGTTGTTGTCCGGCCTCGGCGAGGTCAGCCGCATCGGCGAGGTGATCGTCAACCCGTTCCTCGGCCCGCGCCTGAAATCTGGCGTGATCACCACCGATATGCCCTTGGCGCATGACAAACCGGTGGATTTCGGCATGCAGGCCTTCTGCGAAGCTTGCAACAAATGCGCCCGCGAATGCCCGTCCGGCGCGATTACCGCCGGGCCGAAGCTGATGTTCAACGGGTACGAAATCTGGAAATCCGACAGCCAAAAATGCACGACCTACCGGCTGACCCAGAAGGGCGGCGCGATGTGCGGGCGCTGTATGAAGACGTGCCCGTGGAACATGGAAGGTCTGCAGCACGAGCGTCCCCTACGGTGGCTGGCGATGAATGTCCCGTCGATGGCGGGCGTGTTGGCCAAGGCGGACGACTTGATGGGACATGGGCGCATCAACCCCCAAAAGCGCTGGTGGTGGGATCTGAAGGTGAATGATCGAGGCGGCTTCGATCTGGTCGATCAGGAGGAGACCCCGTCGAATTATCGAGAATTGCAGACCGATCTCGGCCTGAAGTACGAGGACCAGACGCTGGCGGTCTACCCCGCAAATCTCGCACCGCATCCCTGGCCCTTCCCCTTCCCGATGGATCGCGAGAAGGGGATTGAAGCCTATCAGGCAATGATTACGGCCGAGGAGTACCAGCGGCGGCTGGACCAGGGCGATACCGAAGGGCTGGCACACGAATACCGCAATGACGGGGAGGCGCCGGTTATCCGCGTTGAGGTTACCAAAGTCGAAAAGATGAGCGACCGCGTGACCAAGTACGAATTCAACCCGCTCGACGGAGACGAACTTCCTGAGTGGACCGCCGGATCGCATCTGGACGTCGTCGTCGCGCCAGAGTTTTTCCGGCAGTATTCGATGTCGGGCGATCCCGCCGACCGGACGAAATACCAGATAGGTGTGCTGCGTGAGGATGAAGGGCGTGGCGGGTCGAAGCTGTTGCACCGGATATTCGCCGAAGGGCGCAAGATCTTCATCTCAAAGCCCATTAACCATTTTCCTTTGGCCGCCGATGGCACCAAGCACTTCCTGATGGGCGGCGGTATCGGTGTGACCCCGATGATCGCCTTTGCCCACGAATGCCATGCCAAAGGTGTAGAGTTTGAGTTCCGGTATTCCGCGTCGCGCCGCGCGGACGCAGGGTTTCTGGACGATCTGAAGTCATTTCCGTGGGCCGAAAAGGTCAGCCTGCATTTCTCGGACGAAGGCTCACGGATCGATCTGGATTCCGTGCTGAGCGGCTACCAACCCGGATGGCACGTCTATACCTGTGGCCCGGAACGCTACATGACTTCGGTCATGGACGCGGCTGAACGTCAGGGGTTCCCCGAAGAGGCACGGCATCTGGAATACTTCTCGGTGCCGGAATTGCCGGAATACGAGAACCACGAGTTTACTCTGAAGCTGGCCCGGTCCGGGCGCGAAATAACGGTTCCCGCCGACAAGGCCGCAACGGATGTCCTGACCGAGAACGGCATCCACATCGACATCAAATGCGCGGATGGAATCTGCGGCGTCTGCAAATGCGGTTTCGTCTCAGGCGAGGTCGAGCACCGCGATTTCGTCCTGTCCAAGAAACAAAGGGAAACCTCCATCATCCTCTGCCAGAGCCGCGCGGCTGAACCAGGCGGAGTGGTGGAAATCGACCTGTGACGGCTTGTTCCTTGCGTCGCATGGAAACCTCCAAACGGTCCCGAAACACAGAAAGGGTAATCCCATGAAGAAACCACCCGAAACAACCGAAAAACACCTCAAACTGATGCGTTCGATGGCGGAGAAAGTCGGTGTGAACTGGAGTGATGCCGTCGAAGCGAACCCCGAATTGGCCCGCACGTATCGCCACGCTGCACTCTCATGCATGCAGTGCCAGAATGCCGGCGAGTGCGTGGTCTGGCAAGCAGAACACGAGCAAGTCGAAGACACACCGGAATACTGCCTCAACCGCAAGCTTCTGAAAAACCTAAGCAAAGGATAAGATGAGCATTTCGGGGCGGGCTTTCACCGACGGGATGAAACACACCCGGGCACTCGAAGATCCAGGAGACAGAAGCACTGGTCCACCGATCAATGCATAGAAAACAAGCGGGAAAAATCATGGGCGACATCAATGTGACTTTCCTTGGAACCGGCATCCCGATTCCAAACCCAAACCGAGCCGGAACCGCGACACTGATCGAAGCCGGTGGATTGACCCTGCTCTTTGACGCTGGCCGCGGCGTCACAACGCGCCTGATCCAGGCGGGCATCAAGCTCAGCGAAATCGACGCGATATTCATGTCGCATTATCACTCAGACCACTACAGCGGTTTGTTGGATCTTGTTATGACCGCTGCGGTACCTTTTCCATTGGGCCACCGGGAGAGCAGCTTTCCGATCTACGGACCACCCGGACTTGAGGACATCACCGAGGGCGTCAACCGGGCGGTGCAGCCGGATCTAAAAATCCGGATACTCGACGAAAAAATTCCTGCGGGCTCTATGCGTCTTGATCCGCACATCTATGAGGAAGGCGTGGTTTTTGACCAAAAGGGTGTTCGGGTCACAGCGATTGAGGTTGATCACGGAGACCTTGTGAAACCGGCATTCGGTTTTCGGGTGGACTTCCAGGGCCGCTCGTTCGTGCATTCCCACGACACAAAATACTGCCGCAATCTGATCGATCAGTCACGTGGCGCGGACGTTTTCGTTCATGAGGTTGCCGCCGCCAATCCGGAAGCGCTTGCCAATTCACCGAAGATCCAAAGGATCATCGGGCACCATATTACCCCTGATCTATTGGGCGAGGTTTTTGCCGAGGTCAGGCCCAAACTGGCCCTTCTGACCCACATCATCCGCTATCCGCCCGACCCACCGACGTTGGACGACATGCTGGCTGATATCAGTCAATCATATACCGAGGAGGTTGTCGCGGCCCGTGACCTGATGCGGCTGCGGATTGGAGAGACGGTGGAGATTATCGACGAAGGAATTCTCGCGCCGCTGTGAGGCGCTTCATTTGCCGGACTTCAGGCCCTTTCCAGCGCGATTGCGATGCCCTGACCGACACCGATACACATCGTCGACAGCGCTCTCTTCCCTCCGGTGACTTGCATTTCCAATGCAGCCGTCCCGGTTATTCGGGCGCCGGACATGCCCAGGGGATGACCCAGTGCAATCGCGCGCCCGTTCGGGTTTACGCGGGCGTCGTCATCGGCAATTCCAAGATGGCGAAGCGTGGCAAGCCCCTGGCTGGCAAAGGCTTCGTTCAGCTCGATCACATCCAGATCGCTGACTGACCAGCCAATACGCGCCAGTAACTTTTCGGTAGGGGGTACCGGACCGAAGCCCATGATGCGCGGAGCCACACCGACGGTCGCGCCGCCGACCACCCGCGCGATTGGTGTGAGGCCATGTTCGCGCGCGGCTTCCTCTGACGCGATAATCAGAGCGGCGGCACCGTCGTTGACGCCGCTGGCACTGCCAGCGGTCACGGAACCACCCTCGCGAAACGGCGCACGAAGTGATGCCAGCTTTTCAAGGCTGGTCTCCCGCAGGTGTTCGTCGCGCTCAAAAACGATCGGGTCCCGTTTTCTTTGCGGAACGGGGACTGGGGTGATTTCCCGCGCCAGCCTTCCATTCGCTTGGGCAGCGGCGGCTTTTTGCTGCGAGCGCAAGGCAAAGGTATCCTGATCTTGACGAGAAATATCGAAATCCTGGGCCACGTTTTCGGCGGTTTCGGGCATCGAGTCGACACCGTATTGCGCCTTCATCAGGGGATTGACAAACCGCCAGCCAATGGTGGTGTCGTGAACTTCATTCGCGCGGCTGAATGCGGCAGTGGCTTTCGGCATCACAAAAGGTGCGCGGGTCATGCTTTCGACACCGCCGGCAATGACCAGATCGGCCTCACTGGCCTTGATCGCCCGCGCCGCGGTAATGACCGCATCCATGCCGGAGCTGCAAAGCCGGTTGATGGTCGTTCCCGGCACGGTTTCAGGCAGGCCAGCCAGTAGCAGCGACATACGGGCAACGTTGCGGTTGTCTTCTCCCGCTTGGTTGGCGCAGCCAAAAATCACCTCATCGATCTTTGATGGATCAAGACCGGCGTTGCGGTCAAGCAACGCACGCAGCGGCACAGCACCCAGATCGTCCGGCCTGACACTCGCAAGCGTGCCGCCAAACCGGCCAATTGGAGTGCGAATATAGTCGCAGATGAAGGCCTCAGACATTTGGTTCTCCGATTAGAGTTCAGGTGCGCTGAGGTCTGCCAGATCGCTGGCGAATTCCAGAGATGCGCCGGTGACAGACTGCAAGTCGTCCTTAGAAAGGCTGGCCAGCTTTTCACGCACTACAAATCTGCCGCCTTCGACATCCAATACAGCGAGATCAGTGTAGATGCGGGTGACGCAGGCAACCCCCGTCAGCGGGAATGTGCATTTCTCTACGAGCTTGGGCTTGCCGTCCTTGGTGACGTGGCTGGTAATCACCGCGACGCGGCCTGCGCCATGCACCAGATCCATCGCGCCGCCCACCGCGGGCACCCCTTTAGACCCAACACGCCAGTTGGCCAGATCCCCATTCTGCGCCACCTGATAAGCCCCCAGGATGGCCACATCGAGATGGCCACCACGGACCATGGCGAAACTGTCGGCGTGGTGAAAAAACGCCGACCCGGGCTTCAGGGTAATCGCTTTTTTTCCGGCATTGATAAGGTCCCAGTCCTCTTCACCCTCCGCAGGTGCCTCGCCAAATCCCAGCACACCGTTTTCGGTGTGAAACACCGCCTGCCGACCGTCCGGCTGGAACCGGGCCACCAGTTCCGGCAGGCCGATCCCGAGATTGACATAGGCGCCATCCTCGATGTCCTGCGCCGCGCGCCAGGCGATCTGCGCCATGCTCGAGCCCTCAATTTTGAAGGAAAACATAGATGGAGAGGCGCTTCTTTGGGCGGCCGGACGCGCGCTCCAACGAACCGAAGCCCGCAGGATGCTAATCGTGATATCCGACGGTGCCCCGGTCGATCAGGCAACTTTGGAGGCCAATAAAGACAAACAAATTCTTGACTGCCATCTCCGGGAAGTCATCGCTTGGATTGGCGATTCAACGCTCATAGATCTTGCTGCCATCGGCATCAAGCACGACGTCAGCGACCATTACGAAAACGCCGTGCGTATCGATGAGGTTGCAGAATTGGGCGATGCAGTGATCGATCTTCTCGACTGCCGGCTGATCAAACGACCTGTTGGATGAGAGAATCTATCTTGCCAGTTCCGGATGAGCGTAAGCCTGGGGATACGGCATTGGCTTGAACGGGCCGCGAGGGATGGTCTTGTTCCAGCTCCGGCCGAAATATCCCTGCCGGCAGTGGTCGAGCGAGTTGCCGTCCGCCACGCCCGGCAATGCATGAACACGGCAGAGCCAGCGCCAGAGATGGGGGTAATCCAGGATCTTCGCGCCGTTCAGCTTCATGCGAATATAGTAGACCGGGTCGTGGCGATAGAGAGTCGGGAAAAGGCGGAGATCGGCCTCTGTGAAGGTTTCGCCGGTCAGAAATGGACGGCCGTCCGACAGGCGGGTATTCAGCTCTGACAGTGTGTCAAAGTAGGCCGCAAAGGCCGCCGCATACACCGCCTGATCGGAGGAGAAACCCGCTTTGTAGGCGCCGTTGTTGATCGTCACATAGATTAAAGCGTTCAGCTCGTCGATTTCGCCGCGCACGCCCGGTTCGTCAGGGTAGAGAACCGGGAGACCGTCGTCCGCAATCGTGCTGCCGAGAGGCCGGGAATTCCGATCCAGCATACGAACGATTTCGGCGCTTTCGTTATTGACGATGCGCTTTGCCTTCTTGTCGTAGAGGATGGGTACGGAGTGTTCGGGCGAGCCCTCTGCAGCATAGATTTCTTCCACCAGCCGATGGCCCTGCCCGGTTCCGGTTTCCTCGGTGCATTCGGGCAGAGGTGCGCCGGTGAGGGTCGCGATCCGGTCGGGAACGAATTGCCAGCGGTTTGGACCTGCGGGGTCGTCCTCACCGGTGCGGTTGGGAAAGGCCACGTCCATTGAAACAGCGTCCTGCAGGCCAAGCACATTCCGCGCCAGCGTTACGCGATGGCACCATGGACAGTTCAAGGCAACGAAGAGATGATAGCGTCCGGGTTCTGGCGGAAAATCAGCATCTCCCAGCCGCGATCTGAATCCGCTGACGCCGCGCACAAACTCGCCTTTGGCGCGGCGTTTGCCCGCATCCTTTTGCGGTTCTTCCTTCGAAATGTCGATGCCTTGATCTGCCATACGCCTTGCCTCACCCCCGCAGACGGTGATGCAGGATGATCGGCACGGCAAGCTCTTCCTCGTCGCTCAGATGCCGGTCGAGGAAGGCCTCAATGGTCTCCGCGAGCCCATGCAGCCTTCCAGCCTCATCCCGCGCCTGCGCCTCATCAAGCTGGATCAGCTTGATCGTTCGGTTCGCAACCTTGGTGAAGTCATCAAGGACAACATTGAGCGTCTCGTGATCTTTTTCCAGTATCTCCAGACCCGCATCGAAGCGCGGATCGGCGGCGGAGAGCTCTGGGAAATAGCTATAGTCCTCCCAGCCGTGGTGGCCATGAAGGTTGCCAACGAGGATGCCACCATAATGTGAAAGCCGCCCGGCAAAGTCGCGCGCGTCCCGTTCCTTGTCCAGATAGTTTTCCGCGTCAGACCGAACGATCGCGCCCAGCCGCCGGAACATCTGATGCGCCCCCAGCCAGTGCCGTGTCTTCTCTTTGAAACCGGGATGCCCGTTCCAACTGTCCCTTGGGTATTCCGCAAGCAGGACTCCCATCTCAGCGGGCATATCTTTGGTTCGAATCTGGAAGGTCTCGGTCATAAGCCTGTCCTTTCGACTTGTTCTGTACGGTCTGAAGTGGCCCCCCCATGGCGCCTTCCGTTGACGCGATACCGGTGCCGTTTCACTTCCACACGGAATGGGAAAGAGGCACTGCGGCGCAACTCTGAAGTGTGAGTGTCCGCCACCGATGCTCGGAACTGAACGTTCGGTCCGACTCGTGCCCTGCTGCCAGACAAAGGTCGGTGCCAACCAGGCGCAATTGGTTTTCGGTCGTCCGCACAAACCTCTGAAACCGATCCGCCGGCAGGAAACTCTCAATGGCTCCGCATTTACGCAAAACGACCGGCACACCCGGCAGCACATTCATGACGCCAAAAGCGGTGACGCAAGCGTCGTAGGTCGGCATGTAGATCCTGCCGTCACGTTCTTCCGCCAAACGGTCCGCGCTGTTGCGGGCGGGCAAGCAATTGTGAAGAACCAACGGCAGGTCGGTGCGTGCGGTTTGGCCCACGCCGGGAACGTCGATGCAGTAGCCCTCTCCAGGATAATCGAGATCATCCAGCAGACGCATTTGCGAACCACTTGCGCTCGCCGCCGCACAGGAAAAGATCGCGAGGATCGCGCCAATCGCAAGGGCCCTTAGTTTCATGTGCATCTCTCCTTCACAGGCCAAATCCTTTGAAGTCATATTGGCCAGACAATTCGGTTTTCGAGGGCGCCTCGACCCGTGGCTGCTAAAAACATCAGCGGGAAATCCCGCTATCCGATGCTGCCTCATTTCGGGGTGGCGAAGCGATCCCGGTTATGGGGGGCGGCGAAGTCCACAAGCGGGCCAGCGGGAACAACCCGCGTCGGGTTCACCGTCTCATGACTGGCGTAATAGTGGTGCTTGATGTGGGTCATGTTCACCGTCTCCGCGACGCCCGGCTCCTGGTAGAGATCGCGCACATATCCCGACAGGTTCGGGTAGTCGGCAATACGGCGGATGTTGCATTTGAAATGGCCCACGTAGACCGGGTCGAAGCGCACCAAGGTCGTGAAGAGCCGCCAGTCGGCCTCAGTGATCTGGTTGCCCGTCAGATAACGCTGTTTTCCCAGACGCTCATCGAGCCAGTCCAGCGTTTCAAAGAGCGGAACCACAGCCTCGTCATAGGCCTCTTGAGTGGTTGCGAACCCGGCCTTGTAGACGCCGTTGTTTACCGTGCCGTAGATCCGGTCGTTCAGCGCATCAATCTCGGCCCGCAGGGCGGCAGGGTAATAATCTCCGGGCTTGGCGCCGACACCGTCGAAGGCCGAATTGAACATCCGGATGATCTCGGGCGACTCGTTCGAGACGATGGTCTTGGTTCTTTTGTCCCAAAGGACAGGAACCGTGACCCGGCCGGAATAGTCCGGCTTTGCAGATGTGTAGACCTGATAGAGGAAATCCGCGCCGTTGACTGTATCGGGTGCCGTGCCATCGCCCGGCTGAAACGTCCAGCCGTTGTCCGCCATGTACCAGTGCACGACCGAAATCGAGATCATGTCCTCCAACCCCTTGAGGGCTCGGAAGATCAACGTCCGATGCGCCCAGGGACAGGCCAGCGAAACATAGAGGTGATAGCGACCGGCCTCAGCCTTGTACCCGCCTTCACCGCTGGGGCCCGGTGATCCATCTGCGGTGATCCAGTTGCGGAACTGTGGCGCACGCCGAACGAAGCGTCCGCCTGTCTCGCTGGTGTTGTACCACTGATCGACCCAGCGGCCTTCCTGAAGCAATCCCATCGTATCTTCCTTTTCGAGCTCGTTGTTTTACACGTATGTGCCGCGCACCGGGTAGTTGTTCTCGGGGTCGCGAATGAACCTCAGCCCTGACAGCACCTGATCGAGGTCGGGGCGCGAAAATGGGGCGTTGGAGATATCGACAACTTGCGCCATTCCTTCGGCATTGACCACAAACAGGCCGGGTTCGGGGAACGGGCGATCGGTTTCTTCAGGCGAGCGAGGGTGCGAGATATAGAGGCCAAGGCTCTGCATCTGTTCGACGGATAACCCATAGGCGACCGGAATTCCAAGCGCGCCGTCGTTTTGGCGTTCAGCCTTCTCCTTTGGATCTCCGGAAACGGCCAGAACATCGACAGAGAGATCGTGGAATTGATCTTTTAAGGCATCCAACTGCGCCAGATATTTGGTGCAGCGCGGGCAGTGCTTACCGCGGTAAACCACGACCATCTTCCAGTCGCACCCGCCTTCGGGCGATCCCAAAGTGGCTTTGCTTCCTTGGACAAGTGGAAGCAAGATCTCGGGAAAGGAGCTTCCTGCGGCAAGTTTCGTTGTGCTCATGTTCTCTTGGATCCGTTGGTTTTTTGCGACTGAACTTGACAACCGGCTGTTAACCGGCCGGTTTGATGAAGCGGTCGTTTCGCAGATCGTCAAAGGCCTGGATCAGCTCTTCGCGTGTATTCATCACAATCGGCCCGTGCCAGGCGATGGGCTCCTGAATTGGTGCGCCGGCAACCAGCAGGAAGCGGATGCCTTCGGGACCGGCCTGAACTTCGATCTCGCCGCCGGTTCCGAATTGCACCAGGGTGCGGTCGCCCGACAGGTCGCGAATGTTCAGTTCTTGTCCCATCACTTCTTTCTCCAGCAGCACACTGCGCGGGTTCGACGCATCGGTGAAGCGCCCGGCGCCGGCAAAGACATAGGCGAAGGTGTTGCGGTAGGTGTCGACCCTGAACCTCTTGCGGATGCCGGCGGGTACGAAAACATCGAGATAGAGCGGATCGGCCGCGATGCCGTCCACGGGACCGCTTTTTCCCCAGAACTCGCCAATGATGACCCGCACCTGGGTACCATCATCATCGGTGATCTCGGGGATATCCTTGCTTTCGACATCCTGATAGCGCGGCGCCGTCATTTTAAGGCTGCCCGGAAGATTGGCCCAAAGCTGAAAGCCGTGCATCTGCCCTCTGGCGTTTCCGCTGGGCATTTCCTGATGCAAAATGCCGGACCCTGCGGTCATCCACTGAACGTCGCCAGCACCCAACCGACCGACATTCCCAAGGCTGTCGCTGTGCTCGACGTCGCCTGCCAGCACATAGGTGATGGTCTCAATGCCCCGGTGCGGATGCCAGGGGAAACCGCCCGCATAGGCGGACGGGTCATCGTTGCGGAAATCGTCAAACAGCAGGAACGGGTCATGCGTGCGGGGTTTGTGAAATCCGAAGGCGCGATGAAGATGCACCCCGGCACCCTCAATCGTCGCCTGGGCATTGGTCGTCGAAATCGCGGGTCTGAGGGTCATGTTGATTGCTCCTTCCAAGGGGATTGCGGCGCGGGCCGAACAAGGATTGGCGGCCCGCCTCAAGATCTTATCCGGCGGCTGCGGCTTTGCGGTTGTCCAGCGAATAAGCTCCCGCGCCGTTGGCAACCAGGAAGAGGAAGCCGCCGGCGATCGCCACATTTTTCATAAAATTGGCCATTTCGTTCTGATCGGCGAAATTCGCGTGGAAGATCAGAGCCGACAGGACCGAAAAGCCGGCCAGCGCCAGGGCGATCAGGCGGGTCTGCCATCCGACGATGATTGCGATGCCGCCGAGGACTTCGAGGAGGATGACCACGGGCAGAAGCGCACCGGGCACACCTATCGCATCCATCCAGCCCGCAGTGGCGCCATAGCTGAAGATCTTGTTGAGGCCGAACATCACGAAGATAAGAGCGATCAGAACCCGCCCGGCTGGGGCGGCGAAGGTTTGCAGTTGTGTCATTGGTCTTTCCTTTTGGATTTTTTGGGGCGGACAGATTCAGTCCAGCTTGTCATGCGAGCGGTCGCAAAACGGCACCTTGGTGGTGTGCTTGCATTGGCAAAGCGCGGCGCGCTTTTCCTGATCAGCGGTGAATTTCACAGGGGTGAACTCGGTTCCCTTGTGGGATCCGTCGCAAAGGGGCTGGTTTTTCGAGCGACCGCAGGCGCACCAGAAGTAGGTCTTGCCTGCCTCCAGTTCGACCATGGCCGGCTTTCTTTCTGCAATGATTGGGGTGCTTGTCATGTTCACGGCCCTTTGGTCTGGTATTGGGTGGCGTCCCTACTAGACGGTTCTCTATTTTCGGATAAGACCAAAAACTTTTCCCCTCACGTTCTAATTTATGGAACCCCGCCCAGTAGAAGCAGAAGCGGCTAGTTCCCTTCCATCTCGACTTCGATTGATACCGGCGGAGTTTTGCTACCGATTGTGCCGGGTTTGGCGTCAAAGGGCGCGCGGATCGTATTACCCGCGACATCTTCCAGCTCTGGATCGACGGTGAGGTGATAGATCCCCTCTTGCCATGGGCTGTGCGGAGTAAGCGACCAGCCGCCGCCATCGGTATGAAGCTTGCCGTCGATGGTATCACCGTCCGGACCTTCCAGGCGCAAAAGTCGCTGCACAGCGCCCCCATCCATGATCCGGTCGAAGGCCAACGAGAACGGTGCGGAGGTCCCCGCCGCAGGTACCATCACGTCCCACGCATCGGGGTTGATCGCGCGTCGCTCTGCCGGTCCGACTCGCAACGCAACCGAGAGCTCTGAACCCAATGGCGCACCCTTTGCGCTTTGCATTTCGCCCGATACTACGAGCCTATAGCGCTTGCCGTCCACGAGCGGGGCACCCGCCAGCGTGTTCGGCCCCACGCCCTGCTTAATCCGGCCCGGATCAAGGATCAGGGTCAGGCGCTTCTGGTCATTGTCCCAAAGCTCGGTTTCCAGGTTCAGAAACGGGTTGGGCACTGTCTGACCGTCCTCGCCAACGAGACCAATTCGGTCGCGCACCTGCCCGCGCGCCATCGGTTCGCTGAAGGTTAAGTAGAAGCGCAGCGTGTTGGCTGGGATCACCGATTGCGACGGGGAGAATGCCGACAGTGACGGCGGGGCGGCGGCTGCGCGTTCAATGGTGAACTCGATGTGAAAGGGGGCGGCCTCGGGCCAGTCAATCGACGCCACATAGGTTGTGCCCGCACGCAGCGCGAAATACGGGGAAATCCGAAGTCCGTCCTCATCGTTTGTCATCGACACCAGCATGCCGGGAGCCTCGGGTGTCGCGGCATGCTGAAGCCGTAAAAGCGACGGGTTTTCCAGAAGCAGTGCCGTGTCCTCTGACGTGAGGCCAGAGACAATTAACGATCCCTCCAACGCAACATACCTCGCCTCGGTCTCGGCCTGCGCTGAGAGGGGAAGCAGGAGCAGTGAGGCAGAAAATATCTGCCACACCAGTGTGCGTGTGCGTCGCATCAGTTGTATTCCAGCTTCGGCGCGGCTTTGTAACCGAACGGATCCGGGCTATTGGCCCAGTTCATTTCCACAACGTGGTCAGCACGATCAAAGAAGAACGGCAACGGGATGGTGTGCAGTTGCAGATTGCGCGCATCTTCCGGGTCAGCCCGCAAAGCTACGGCCCACATCGGGTCGACTATGTCGAGATGCTGCGTGCCGCTCATCGGCAGCGGGAACTGCGGAACGCCCGCCACAGAGAACACGTTCCCGACACCTTCCCCATGGGGCATTGCCTCGGCGGACGCCAGCGCTTCAAGATTGATCGACGCGGCGCTGCGGTTGGTGTTCGTCACGATCACATTGCTGCTGGCATCCCAGGCGTTGGTATAGGGAAGAATGTCGATCGGCGTGTTACCAAAGCCCATTTCCCCGATCATCGTGCCACGGATCTGCGCGCCATCGGTCAGTTCGGACAGGGGAATCTTGACGATGGGCGTGCAGGCATAGACCGCCACCAACGTCGGCTCGCCGTTCAACTCGGCGATGGTCTGGGTGATGATTGGCGCACGGGTCTCGTATTGCGCGTGGACTGCGTGCCAAATCTCGATTGAGGTCGATGTGACCTCTCCATCGAACGGATAGGCAATGCGGCGCAGCTTGGAACTGAACTCTTCGTTCGAGACACCAGACACGAAAATCTCGCCCTGGTAATAGTCGATGTCAGTGATCGCCAGCGTGTTCAGCATCTGGCCAAACTCAAGCGTTTCTGCCGAAGGAACCGGGCCAACGCTGGTCTGGCTATGCGAAGCGGCGCCAAGATCGACCAGTTCCACGGTGCCGTGATCCACCTTCAGAATGACGGCTTCAGCATCCGGTCCGTGACCACGGTGAACCGACAGAAAGATCTGTTTGGTCCGGCCGTGCACCGCCATGTCGTTGATGACGACGTCATTAGCGGTGACGCCCAGCATGGCCGCGATCTCTGCGTCGATATTGTCGATAATCGTGCGACCCTCAAAGGTCTGCGCCCGGCCCAGCACGTAGTCAGACTGATCTTCAAGGATGTCGCCGGTCACGTCGAAGGCATGAACGACACCGGCTTTGGAATCGCCGACAAACAGCGTGTTTGCATTGTCAAACGCCAGCGCGCCCGCGGATTGCAGCGCAGGCACCTCGGCCCACGCCGCACCTGATACCGCCAGCGCGATTACGCTTGCGCTCAGGGAATTGGTCAGAATCGACATTTCGATCTCCTGTGATTTCGGATAGGTGGAGCTTAAGAGTTGCAAAAATTGCAACAAGATGAAAAAAATAGACCACTGAAGCCTAAGTTGGAGAACGGCTGTGGGTCAACTTGAAGACCTTCGTGCATTTGTCGCCATCGTTGACAGCGCCGGCATCGCCCGTGCTGCCGAGATGCTCGGCATCGCCAAATCCGCGGTAAGCAGGCGGCTGAAACTGTTGGAAGAGCGGTATGGCACGCAGTTGATCGACAGGGAGCCTGGCGTATGGGTTGTCACCGATGCCGGAGGCGAACTGTACCAGCGCGCAATCCGGATTGTTCAGGAAATCGACGAGGTCGAAAGCGACTTCTTGAGCAACTCGGCCGCCGTCGAAGGGCCGCTGTCGGTGAGCGTACCCCGCGAATTCGGGATCTCGTTTCTGAATTCTTCCCTGATCGTGTTCAAGACGCGCCATCCGCAAATCCGGCTGACCATCGACTTCGATGACCGGCGCGTTGATCTGGTGCGCGAGAACATCGACCTGGCTATCCGGATCACCGGCACACCTGACCCGATCCTGGCGTCAACGAGGATTGGGACGGTCAGGCACAGCTTGTTCGCATCCGCAGAATACCTTTCCAAGCACCCTCCGTTGGAGGCCCTGTGTGATCTGCATGATCATCAGTTGCTTTATTTTGGATCTGCAAAACGGGCTTTCTGGGAGTTTGTTACACCCAAAGGCAAACTGAACCGGTTTGAATTCAAACCCTTTCTCAATTCGAACAGCGGTCTCTTTTTGCTGAACGCGGTACGCTCCGGGATGGGCATCGCGCGTTTACCGCATTTCATCGCCGCCGAAGCAGAAGAGACGGATGAAGTTGTCCGCGTATTGCCGGACACTTGTATCGCCGATTGGGGCATTTATCTGGTTCACTCAGAGGACCGGCGTCTGAATCGGCGCATGCGTCTGTTCGCCGATGAAATGAAAAAAGTGTGCGTGTTTCACCATGAGGAATGACCTTCGTTGATCGAGGTTCGGAACGGCGGCGCGCATGCCCTACTTCAATTTTCGTGCATAGGACGCTTCTCGTTTCGAGCGTTGCGGTGTCAGCGTGAACTCGCAGAATTGCCCCACAAAACCGTTCTTTCATGTCTCCCGATCAATCCCTGAATCACTCCGAACTCGGCGACAAAGTGGTCCCTCAAAAGTTCCGCAATGGGGGACAGAAAGCGGCCTTTGCGTGACATCAGGCCAAGCGATCTCACCGGGGCAGTCAGCGAAAACGGCAATGCTGTGATGCTCTGATCATGGCGCATTTCGAAGACGACACTATGGGGCAGAATGGCCAGGCAATCCGAATTCCGCAGGTGATTAATTTGCCCGGCGAGCCCCGCACCGGAATACCCGATCGTCACGCTTTGCAAGCCGGCATTAAGCAAGCTCGAACGGAGATCAGCGATAAGGGGGCTGTTTTCTGGCGGAGCGACCCAAGCGTAATCCGCCAGTTGAGAGACAACGATGGCTTTCTTCTGTGACAAAAGAGGGTGTCCATGCCGCGCGGCGATTACGTTTCGCACTGGCAGGACGCTGACAAATGACAATCCGGACGTATCCTGCAAGGGATCAAGCGGACACATCGCAAGGTCCAACTCACCGCCCTGCACCTTGTTGGTTAACTCGATAGGATAGCCGTAACTTTGCTCAATCCGGATAGTCGGATGGTGGCTCTGAAATCGGGCGATCATAGGAGCGACAAGCGCATCTACGAAGAAAGGTGGACCGGCAAACCTTATTTGGCCGCCGAGACCTGATCGGAATTCATTGACCAGCCGACCGGCCCTTTCCTGAGACGACTCCACATTGAGCCCAATCTGTGCCAGTTCATCGCCGAGCCGGGTCATCTTCCAGGGGCGCTCGCTTCTGTCGAAGAGAGGGATGCCGAGCCTATGTTCAAGGTCCGATACTACTCGAGACAGCGCCGGTTGCGAGGTGTTCAAGGCCAAAGCAGCCTTAGAAAGGTTTCCTTCTCGCCGTATGACCGCGATGGCAACGAGGTGTGTCGGATTAAACTTCATATCATATTGATATAGCAAATTGTAAAACAATCAATTTACTGCATGGGCCTCCTTGAGCCAATCTTTGTGAAACCGTGAACGTCGCAAAGGGGTTGGAGATCATGCAGGACATCAACGAAATAGCCTATTTTTCGGAAGAAAACTCCGCGAGTACGGTTATCGACCGTATGAAAGATGCCCCAAACGAGCGGCTGAAAGAAGTGATGACATCGGTCATTTTGCACCTTCACGCCGTCATCAAGGAAACCGAGCCAACGATGGCCGAATGGGAACAGGCCATCGGCTTTCTGACCGCCACCGGGCAGATCTGTGATGACAAGCGCCAGGAATGGATCTTGTTATCGGACGTGCTCGGCATCTCCATGCTGGTTGATGAAATCAACAATCGGCGCGCAACAGGTGCGACCGAGAACACAGTACTGGGTCCGTTTCACGTGCAGGGGGTTCCTCATCGCGAAATGGGCGACAGCATATCCGATGATGGCAAGGGCGAACCGATGTTCGTCCATGGCCGGGTGCTGGACACAAACGGCGACCCGGTCGATGGTGCGATGATCGACGCATGGCAAGCCAGCCATGACGGCTTTTACGACAATCAGCAACCTGACGTTCAGCCCGAGCATAATTTGCGCGGGATTTTCACCACGGGACCGGACGGCAAGTATTGGTACAAGGCGATCAAACCCGCCTATTACGGTATCCCGAATGATGGCCCGGTCGGCCAGATGCTCACTGGCCTCGGGCGGTCGGACGTACGTCCGGCGCATCTTCACTACATCATCGGCAAGGAAGGTTATGATCTTGTCACGACGCATATTTTTGACGGCGACGACGCGAACCTGAGCACCGATCCCGTATTCGGCGTTCGCGCGAGCCTGATCAACAAGTTCAATCACGTGGACGATCCACAGCGCGCCAAAGACCTGGGCATGCCCAACCCGTTCTGGGAGGTCGAAACGGATTTCATCCTGAACCCGGCCAAAGGAAGCTAAATCGCCGATGACTCTTGCATTCGAATATACCGGAAGCCCTGCGAAAATTGTCTTCGGCAGCGGATCGCGCGGACGCGTGCGTGAAATGATGGACGATCTTGGCTGCAAGCGCGCCTTGGTTTTGGCCACGCCGTTTCAGAAGCCCGATGCGGAATCGCTTGCAGAAGATCTCGGTGGTCTGAGTACCGGCGTCTTCGCCAATGCAACGATGCATACGCCCACCGATGTCACAGAACAGGCTATGGTCGTCCTTGAAGAGGCAGATGCGGATTGTGTCGTGTCACTTGGTGGCGGATCGACCACCGGCCTGGGCAAGGCCATCGCATATCGCACCGATCTGCCGCAGATTGTTATCCCCACTTCCTATGCCGGTTCAGAAGTCACGCCAATTCTTGGCCAGACCGAAGGTGGAACGAAAACGACGCTTAGCAGCCCACGTGCGCTGCCGGAAGTGGTGCTCTACGATCCAGATCTGACTGTTGGTTTGCCGGTTGGTATGAGCGTGACCAGCGGGCTCAACGCCATCGCGCATGCGGCGGAAGCACTCTACGCAAAGGACCGCAATCCTGTTTCCACATTAATGGCTTCTGACGGTATTCGAGCGCTCGTCGATGCCTTGCCAAAGATCGTCGAAAACCCGAGCGACATGGAGGCGCGCGGCAATGCGCTTTACGGCACATGGCTTTGCGGTTCGGTCCTGGGCACGGTTGGCATGGCGCTCCACCACAAGCTTTGCCACACGTTGGGCGGTGCGTTTGATTTGCCACACGCGGACACTCACACAGTGATCCTGCCGCACGCGGTGGCCTTTAACGCTGCCGAAGTCCCGGAACTCTTGGCGCCGATCGCCGACGCGCTTGGACACGAGATGCCGGGGCTTGGCCTTCATGAATTCGCGAAATCCCTTGGCGCCCCAACGACATTAATAGAGTTGGGAATGCCCGAGGACGGCATCGACCACGCCGCGGATCTGGCGATGGCCAATCCGTACTGGAACCCAAGAAAACTGGAACGCCCGCTGGTCCGCAGGTTGATCGAAAAGGCGTTCCACGGGCTGCCGCCTGCGCGCTGAGCAGACCGAACGCAAAACAGGGAGGATAAGATGAAGATGAACCGCAGACAATTTGGACTTGGCGCGGCGGCCAGCGCGGTTGCACTGACCTCGGCCTCAAAGGCATTGGCCGCAAACAAAATCCGACTGACGATTGCCTCAAGCCACCCAGCAACATTGCCCTGGGTCGGCACCATGAAAGACCTTGTTGTGCCGGAGAGCAACGCGCGCCTGGAAGCGGCCGGTTCTGAAACTCGTATCGACTGGACCGAAAGCTACGGTGGGTCGCTTTACAAGTTCGACAAGACTTTGGAGGCCGTCGGCGACGGCATCACGGATCTCGGTTGGGTCGGCACGCTTTGGGAAGAAAGCAAAATGCCGCTCCAGAACATCTCGTTCTATACACCGTTCGTTTCCGACGATCTGCCCGCGATGCTGGGGCTGGTGAACCGCCTCCATGGCGAGATGCCGGCGCTAAGTGACGCCTGGGACCGCCAGAAATCAGTCTTTCTCGGCGCGTCAGGGATCGAGACCTATCACCTGTTGACCAAGGAACCGCTGGATGACTTCGCCGGTCTTGACGGCAAAAAGATCATTGCCGCGGGCACGGTAGGCAACTGGCTCAAGGGCACAGGTGCAGTACCGGTCAACGCCGGTCTACCAAATTTCTATAACATGCTGAAAACCGGCGTTGCCGATGGTGTTTTGATCGCCTTTTCGGGCGCATTCCCGTTCAAGCTCTTTGAAGTTGCGCCATATATCACCAAGGTTGGCATAGGCGCGCAGATGACCGGCGGTCTTGCAGCGAACAAGCGTGTCTGGCGGAAATTGCCGGAAGACGTGCAGGGCATATTGCGTGGCCTGGGTGCTGAATACTCTGCCCGACATGCTGGCATTCTAATGAGCGTCGCCGACAAATTTGAGGGCATGATGGCCGAGGCAGGCGCAACCATCACGACTCTGCCTGATGAAGAGCGGCAAAAATGGATCGACGCGCTGCCCGATCTTGCCGCGGATTGGCGTGATAATTCCGGTCCTGGCGCGGGCGATGTCCTGAGCGCCTATCTATCGGGCATGGAAGAGCTGGGCTACGCCTCTCCGCGCGTTTGGGGCGGCTGAGTTGCGACCCGTTCTGAAACAGACATTTGCGGTGCTGGGCATAGCGCCGCAAACTTACCCGTCGGCGTTTTCTCCGAACCTCTGGTGGAAAGGTCCGCCGCCGGTTCACATGCTGGGCTCTTTCGGGCGCGGATTAAACGTGATTGGCGCGCTCTGGACGACAGCCCTGATGTTGCTGATCTGTGCAGATGTCGCGATGCGCTGGCTTTACAACGCGCCGCTGCCGCGCGTGCCCGAGTTTGTGGGCCACTCCATCGCCGCGATTGTTTTTTTGCAGATCACCGCAGCAATTCGGTCGCGTAGGCTGACGCGTGCCGATGTCATCATCGACTTTCTGATGATCCGATTTCCGTTCAGCGGCTCGATTTTCAACGCGCTTTTCCATCTGGCCGGCGCCGGTGTGATGGCGCTATTGGCTTACGGGCTGATCCCGGACGCTTTGGAGGCCTATGAATACGATGATTATTTTGGCCAGCAGGGCGAAATAATTATCTACGTTTGGCCGTTTCGCGCCGTCATGGCGCTTTGTGCAATCCTGGCGGCATTCGAGTTTCTCATTCAGGTGGGCGATTACGTTCGAAAAGCGATCGTCGACGAGCCCGATCATTTCGATGCACGAAAAGGCAGGCCCAAGGGTTGGTTTGCCATTGCTGGGCTGGTCATTGTCTCTGCTGTTGGCTTCTCGCTTCTGGATGTTGATGCCAGCGGTGTTTGGATAGCAGCGGTGCTGGTCGCTGCGATGCTGTTCCTGATCCTTGTCGGAATGCAGATTTCGATCGTAATGATCCTGCTATCGTTCATTGGCGCATGGTTTCTGCGCGGCGATTTCGAGAGCGCGGTCAACCTGCTGAAGATCGCCGCATCCGGCGCGATCCAGGACCAGCTTTACGGGGTTGTGCCGCTCTTTGTGTTGATGGGCATGCTGGTGAATGTCGGCAACATCGGCCGCGATACATTCGAGGTCTGCCAATGGGCGCTTCAGAAGGTTTTGGGGGGCCTGGGCGTGGCGACGGTTATCGCAAATGCGGTCTTCGCGGCGGTCACAGGGGTATCGATCGCCTCGGCGGTCGTCTTCACCCGCGTCTCGGTGCCGCCGATGCTGGAATATGGATATACCGCGCGATTTGCCGTGGGCACTGTTGCGGGTTCGTCCGTGCTGGGGATGCTGATCCCCCCATCGCTCCTGTTGATCGTCTATGGCATCGTCGCTGAAGTGTCGGTCGGAGCGCTTTTCAACGCGGCAATCTTTCCGGGCATTCTGCTGTCCGGTCTCTTCTGTCTGATGATCATCGGCATGGCGAAGTTCACGCCGCAATTCGTGGGCAAGCTGCATAAACCCGACACAAGCCATCTGCCCAAATACTGGACCCGCCATCCGCCGCATACCGAAACCGCGCGCTCGGCCTTTCTTAAGGCAGCACCCATCAGTGTCCTGATACTGGCGGTCATCGGTGGCATTTACGGCGGTATTTTCACGCCCACCGAGGCGGGGGCCGTTGGCGCCTTCCTTTCGCTGATCATCGTCTGCGTGAAAACCCTCTTCGAACCGGAATTGCTCACATTCAGAAAATTTTGGAAGATCCTGATGGACACGGGCCATGTTTCGGTCTCGATCCTCTTCCTCATCGTCGGCGCGAATATGTACACGCGAATGATCGCCCTGAGCGGCATGCCAAATTCGGTCATCGACATCATCCTCAGCGCCGAGTTCGGCTTCTATGGGATTCTGCTGATCTACCTGCTCATCGTACTCGTGATGGGCATGGTGCTGGACAGCGTATCGATCATGCTGATCACTTTGCCGCTAATTTTGCCGACAATGGTGGCATTCAACACCGACCTGATCTGGTTCGGCATCGTGACCGTGGTCGCTGTTGAGGTCGGATTGCTGACACCCCCGCTCGGTTTAACGGTGTACGTGGTTAAGGCAGCGCTTGGAAACACCAATGTCACTCTGGCCGAAATCTTTAAAGGCGCGTTTCCCTATGTGATCGGCATGATCGCAATCATCGCGCTGCTCGTCGCCTTTCCGGGGCTCACCGAAATCACAAGACAAAGGTTCTGATCCATGGACTTCGCCATAGACGAAAACGCACGCAAGAGGCTCTTTACCGATGCTCGAACAGCGAACCTCTTTCTGAATAAACCGGTCGACCCCCAGCTGCTGACGGAGATCTACGAACTGATGAAATGGGGGCCGACCTCGATGAACGGCTGCCCGGCGAGGATCGCATTCGTTACAACACCCGAAGCCAAGGAACGCATCATGCCAGCCTTGGTGGACGGCAATATCAAGCGGGTCAGATCGGCGCCGGTTGTCGCGATCATCGGAATGGACATGGAGTTCTATCACTACCTCCCCACGATGTACCCGCCTGCACCCGAAAACAAAAAGATATTCGAGAACAGCGAAATAGCGGCGCAAATGACGGCTTTGCGCAATTCGACGCTGCAAGGAGCGTATTTCATCATGGCAGCGCGGGCGGCAGGATTGGACTGCGGGCCAATGTCTGGGTTTGACAATGTTTACATCGACCAGGAGTTCTTCGCGGGGACTCACGTAAAGTCGAACTTTCTCTGCACGCTCGGCTACGCGGACCCAAGCCGTCACTACCCACGCGGTCCGCGTTTCAAGTTTGAATCGGTTTGTCAGGTGCTCTAGCACGGCATAGAACCATTCTATTGGTCATATTTCAGAACGCCAATCGTTGCGGAGAGTTCACGACTATGGATCCATCAATTGGCCGCAGTCTCCGCGTTTGGATTATTGAATTCGACCGCAGGGAGCTGATTGGTCAGTTTCAACCCACTCTGCCTTCCGCGAATAGTTGGGCCAGGGAGTATCGCTGTGTTGCCGGGTTTTCGTCACCACAAACGCGGAAATTTCGTTGCCATTTGGTCTTGCACTCGCCGCGATAGCGGGCTGGCCAGCCCGCTATTTTCGCTCCAATCATCACTCAGCAAAAGTTCTGTATGGACTCTAAAATAGATGTCTGGGTTCAATAACCGCTTCGACGCACTGGCTGCATCGCGGCAACAAAGCTCGCCGCAGCTTCGAGCGATTGCTGCATTAGCGATAGCCGCGAACGGAAAAGTTAGATTGGTCCGCGTCTTTGCAGGCCCGACGGATCGCAGAAAAAGGTCGCCATGAGATCGAGGCACTTTGGATGGGCTCAATGACCGCTCTGGCGAAACGGGCTGAGCCGCAGCAAAGGGCCTGCCGCGAGCGCGAGAAAACCCTGCATGAACAATGGCTACGACCGCAATAGTAGGGCCCGTCCCGCGACCTGTGAATTCGCCGTTTCAGAATCTCTGCGCCATGCACGAATGGCCGGAAACCGCACAGCACTGCATCACGGTTTTTTGCGCCTGCGCAGAAAATTCGACGCTGCGAGCGCACGCAGCGTAAAATCAACACTTCTGGTTTGGGCTCTCTGCCACTGACCTTCCCCCGCGATCAGGGCCGGTTTGATCTGGAATCTTCCGGTTGGGTGTC
>NZ_WPZY01000037.1 GCF_013031405.1 Ruegeria sp. HKCCD8929
GTTTTCCGAGCCGTGAATCACGCAGAGCAGCGAAAATCAATGCATCCTGACCCTAGTTCGATACCGGCTAGGGCAGATGAAGCTGAAGCGAAAGACTTGAAACCCAACATGGGCCTGATCCGACGTTTGATGAATCGATGGTCTTGTTCAATGATGTTATTGAGGTATTTCCGCCTGACCATCTCAATCGGTACCGGACAACCAAAGCCTTTCAGCATCTTGTTTATGGCTTTGATACCAGCTGTGTTGGCCCCGCTTTTGTCGATAACAATCTTCCGTGGCAAACCGTTCACCTCAAGCGCACGAGCGAAGAACTTCGTCGCAGCAGCTTTATTCCGGCGCTTGGATAGCATGAAGTCCAGGGTTTTGCCGTGTTTGTCGATGGCGCGATAGAGATAAACCCACTCACCCTTCACTTTCACATAGGTCTCATCCATGCGCCATGAACGGTCGGCAGGACGCTTTTTGTACCGCGAAGCATCAGCTACAAGACCGGCGTATCGGCTCACCCAACGGTTCAGCGTCGCGTGATCAAGTTCAACGCCGCGTTCGGCCATGATTTCTTCCAGATCCCGATATGACACACCGTATCGGAGATAGAAGAAAACAGCATACAAGATCACTTCTTTCGGAAAGTGTGCACCCTTGAATGAGATTATCACGGTCTGCTCCTGTCAATTAGAGCACGCGCTAACAAATCTTCGCTTGAACAGACAGGTGGGAACAAAGTTTGCGACAGAACCATCTACGGCAAGTTCTCGCCCCGGCTGCCCAAGATGGGACCCTCATGTGATGGCGCCCCGAATTTCGACACAGGCGAGATGTGAGGATCTCAATCCAGGGCGCACATCTGCCAGTGGAAGCGATCATGCATGCGATGTGCTTCCATCTACGATATCCAGTGTCGCACCCGGGTTTGGAATGAATCCTGGCTGAGCGAGGCTTTGCGCAGCGATAACACTTCTGAGTCAGTGCCGATTTGCCAGATCCGGGTGCTTGTAAGCCTCGGGGTACTTCATGGGTTTGAACGGGCCCAGAGGGATGACACCGTTCCAGCTTCGGCCAAAATACCCTTGCCGACAGTGATCCAGTGAATTGCTATCTGCCACGCCGGGCAAGGCATAGAAACGGCAAAGCCAGCGCCAGAGGTACGGATAATCGAGGATCTTGGCGCCGTTCAGCTTCATGCGCAGGTGATAGACCGGGTCATGGCGGTACAGGGTCGGAAACAGGCGCAAGTCGGCCTCGGTGAATTGCTCGCCAGTCAGAAACGGACGGCCGTCTCTGGCAAGGCGTGCTTCAAGCTGGGACAGAGTTTCAAAATAGGCATCGAACGCGGCGGCATAGACGCTCTGATCAGATGAGAACCCGGCTTTGTAGGCACCGTTGTTGATGGTGACGTAAATCTGCTCGTTCAACAGGTCGATCTCGCTCCGGACGGCTGAATCGTCGGGATAGAGATTTGGTCGCTTGGCATCGCCAAGCGAACTGCCCAAGGCTTTCGCATGACGATCCAGCATGCGAATGATGTCGGCGCTCTCGTTGTTGACGATGTGGTTGGTCTTCTTGTCGTAGAGGATCGGTACAGAGCGTTCGTCCGCTCCTTCCGCCCTGTAGATATCCCGAACCAGCCTGAAACCCTGATCTGTGCCGGTTTCGGCCGTGCATTCCGGCAATGGTATCCCCGTCACCGAGGCCGCGAGGTCGGGCGCGAACTGCCAATGGTTTGGGCCATCGGGATCATCGTCGGCCGTGCGGTTGGGAAAGGCCACGTCCATCGAAATGCTGTCCTGCAACCCCAGCACGTTGCGGGCCAAGGTCACCCGGTGGCACCAGGGGCAGTTCAATGCGACGAACAGGTGATATCGCCCCGGCTCCGCCGGAAACTCCGGATCGCCTATGGTGTGCCGGAAGCCGCTTATGCCGCGCACGAATTCTCCTCGTGCGCGGCGGGCGGCAGCATTGGACTGATCTTCCTGTTTCGAACGGTCGGTCATGCGGATTGCTTCAATCTCTCAGGCGGTGGTGCAGGATGATCGGCACGGCAAGCTCTTCCTCATCACTCAGATGGCGTTTCAGAAAGGCCTTGATAGCCTCGGACATGTCGTACAGCGTCCCAACCTCCGAACGCGCCTGAGACTCGTCCAGATGAATGAGTTTGATCGCACGATTGGCCGTTCGGGTGTATTGGTCAAGGATCAGGTCGAGATCGGCGTGATCCTTTTCCAGCACGTCCAGCCCGGCGTCGAAGCGGGGATCCGCAGCAGAGAGTTCCGGAAAATAGCTATGGTCTTCCCAGCCGTGATGACCGTGCAAGTTACCGACGAGCGCATTGCCATAGTAGGACAGGCGTCCGGCGTAATCTTCGGGCGAAAGGCTCTTGTCCAGATAGCGCTCCGCATCGGTCCGAACCAGCTCGGCCAAGCGTCGAAACATCCGGTGAGCACCCAGCCAATGACGTGTTTTCTCCTTGAAGCCGGGATGGGCCTCCCAGCTGTCGCGGGGATATTTATCGAGCAAGATCTGCATCTCACGCGGCATGTCGTCGGTGCGGATATTGTAAGTATCAAGCATGAGCTTACTCCTTTCCGCGAGAATGTGTGTTTGACAATTTCACAATATTAGACCCAAAGGCGCACAGCCAATGTCTGTATCTGCACATCGGTGAAGTGGTTTGCGCTCAGGTCCGCCACGTTGCGTTTCGGTATCGTGATGTCGCGCGGTTCGAAACCGTCCACTGAACCATAACTGCAAGCACGTGCCGGTACCTGCATTTGTTTGACATGCGCGCGGACACAGCGGGACTTTTTTGCACCAATCCGTGCGTCCATTCGCCTTCGAAGTGCAGGTTTTCGGGTTGCGACATCTGCAGGGCAATTGCTCGAATTGCACATATCTGCACCGCATCAAACACAAATGGCGGACTTCAATCAGAACAAATACTCAGACTCAATATTCTGGTAATCTACTCTGCCTTTCGTTTCCGGTAGTCCAGCGCCGTCAGTGTTTCCCCGGTGACTGCGTTGGTTTCCATCCCCGGGACAACGTCCGTGTTGTGCGCGGCCAAAACGGTCCAACCTTCGTCAGACAGTTTGGCAACGAAGACCATGATGGCGATACGATCGTCTAACATCTCACCGTCTTTGCCGATCTGCCCGGTCAGTTTCCAGCGTGTGTGAACGATGGCAGCATCGCCACCAATCCATCTAACCTTGACGCGTCGGGCGGAGATCATTGACGCTCGAAAGAAGGTACTGAGGCCGTAGGCATGGGCGCGCTCAATATCGTCGCGGTTGTGCCACCACAGGCCAACCACGTTCACAAAGTCAGCGTCCTCGGCAAAAAGGGAGGCCAGAGCGCGGGCGTCTCTAGCATTCCAAGCCTCGGCAAAAAGCCGAGCAATGTCTTCGGGAGTCTCGGGCACGGGCATACGGTACCGCCAGAATCAGGATGTCATCTTTGTCATAGGTATGACGTTTCAGGATATTGCCCAGAACCTTCGTTTGGTCCAACACTTTGCCGGCCTTTGTCCTGGTTGTTCCTTCCCGGCTTCGTGGTATCCGACCACAACACCGAACTGACCAGCAACGCGATCCTGAAGTAGCAGGAGGACCAACAGGCCGTCTGTGGACATGTATCAGGCAGGGTTGTCGCCAACGGAACCTGCTTGCGCGCTGAGGAATGCTTATACATTTCGAATACATCGTTAACGACGTTGCCGGACACAGGCCAAAAAATCCCAGGGGAGGGAAACATTAGCCTGAAGAAGATGACCGCTGCCCAGCTCAGGCAATTGCGCAAGGATGTGGACGTGGCACTTGGCGCGCGTCAGCGCCAGGACTTGAGTGATGCAAAGGCGGCGGCGGAAGCGGCGGCCGGCAAGTTTGGCTTCTCGCTGGCGGACCTGGCAGGCAAGAGTAGCGGCCGGGCAAATCCAAGGCCGCGCCAAAATACCGGAACCCCTGCAATCTAGACCAAACCTGGACGGGCAAGGGGCGCAAACCGCAATGGATCATCGATGCCCTGGCGGGCGGCGCGGACATCACTGCGCTGGAGATCTGATCGGATACGAGAGGGCGGAACCCGGCCTTTCGTCCAGCGGATTGGAGTGTTGAAACCGATCTATCACAAAGTTTCAGGGTCGATGCCAGGGCACAGGGATGTTTGCTATCGCCAGCCCTGTTTTGATCACGAAGGTATCCGAATGATTTCGTTTCAAGGCGCCCAATTCCCAAAGCCGGTGATCCTATACGCAGTCTATTTTAATGTCCTGTACGGCGTGTCATATCGCGATCTGGAAGAAGTCATGGCACAGAGGGGCGCGACTCTACCATTCACAAATGACGGGAGTAGGCTGCATCACTGAATATCCAATCTGGATATTCTTCCCGCCAGTTTTTGAAAAGTGACGGTATAGTGTATTCAACGGCAACGCGCTGCGCAGCTGAAACATCCTCCCTGGACTTGGCGCCGGCGCATTGCCGGCGTTTCTTTTTGGGGGATCATGTTACCTATTTCTGAACAAAAAAAATCGGACATAACCGATCACGAAGTTCTAAGGATCATCAGGTTCTTGTCGCGAACCCGGGCGCCTTTCAATGAACTGGTGCGAGGAGGGCCGGGCGATCCGTCTTGGAACCTGACGTCTTTTCTGGTGACATCCTACCTCAAAGGCGAACCGGTCACGATCTCGATGCTCATTGACGCCGCCGAGGTCCCGTATGGAACCGCTCAGCGACGCATTCACGCGATGATCGATGATGGCCAGATAATGAAAGTTGCGCGTTCTACCACGGGCAAATCCTTTTATCTGCAGCCAAGCCCGGAGATGTATTCCGCCTTTGTGGATTACATCACCAAGGTAAAATCACTGCTGGCTGAAACAGTCGGGTTGCGAGGAGTGGAAAATGCCGACGAGTTCTACTTTGGCGGGGCTGATTTTGCGCGGGAAATCCTGCCACCCCCACCGCTGCAATCACAACTGGCCGAGAGTGATCAGGAGTTGAAGTTCCTGCTGCACAATGACAATTATTTTTCGGCAATGCGCAACATGTGGGCGGACTACCGCAACAATTTGGGCTCAAGAAAGAGCTTTTCTCTTCACTTTCTTCCCGATCTGCACGAACGACTGCACGAATTCTTGCCGAAATCGGATTTTGATGTGGTCACTCTGAATATGCCTTGGCTGGGTGAGTTTGCAGAGCAGAATCTGCTTACGCCGCTGGATGAATTCATCGAGGAAACCAACATCCGTGTCATGGACTTTCACCCGGCGGTTTGGGCATCCGGGACTTGGGGAAACAGGCAATACGGCGTTCCGATTTACGTGACAATTGAGGCGATGGCGGTTCGCAAGGACCTGTTTTCGGAGCACGAGTTGACCTATCCCCGGACCTTCGATCAAGTCATTGAGGCGGGTCGGCAGCTGCAGGATCCGTCCCGCGGATTTTTTGGTGTCGCGTGGAATGCGGCCCGAGGGATGCCAATCGCCTCAAGCTTCATGATCCTGATGGGCTGCTGTGGCGCACCAATTTTGAACATTCCCCGTGCCCGCAGATATCACAACTGGGCTGACCTTGCCGGCAATAGCTTTCGCCCCAAAATCGACAGCGAGGAAGGGCAGCTTGTGTTGGATTACATGCACCGTCTGGTGGAAATATCACCACCGGACATCCTCCAAATGGACTGGAACCGCCGGATAGAGGCATTTCTGGAGGGCGAGGTGGCAATGGGCTATTGCTGGACCATGCGGGCCGCACGCTTTGACTATGACATCGGCTCCATGGTCAAAAAGCGCGCGGAGTTGATACCGCAACCCAAGGGGCCCATGGGGATGAGCGCCAATCCGACCGGGGGATTTCTGCTAGGAATACCGGCCAATCTGCCGAAATCCCGCGCGAAACTGGCTTTCGAAGCGATCGCGTGGATGGCGTCGCCCGAGGCCATGAAAAGACATGTCACAAACGGGTTGCCTGTGGCCCCGCGTTTTTCGGTCGCGGCTGATCCCGAAGCCGCCGCCTCCTCGCCGATTGTCCGCTTCGTTGACCGGTTGTCGCAACGGGGCATGCTGTGCACGTGGCAGCGCCCGCCTATCCCGGAATATTGCACGATCGAGAGCATTCTCGGGGCGCGGATACACGACGCCTTGTCGGGTGACCTGTCGGACAAAGAGGCGTTGACGCTGGCGCAGGCGGAAGTGGACCAAGTCATGCAGGGCAACGGGCGTTACTGAAGCTGCGCGGGCGGTGTCCAGCCGATGTCGTACGTGTCTTTGAAATACGCCCGAAAATAGTCTTTAAACGCTGGAAATGCAGACGCCAACCTGAGGAATTCCTCTCGATCCATAACCAGGACCTCGGTGTTTTCCAAAGCGCGGACGGTTCCGGTGCGCCGGCTTTCCCCCAGTATCAGCCTTTCGCCGAAATGCCCGCCTGCTGCGATCTCCCGGCTTGTCAGATCACCGGATTTGGCATCTTTCATCCGGACCTCGACCCGTCCGCTGATGATTGTGTAAAATCCATCGGCGCGGTTGCCTGCTTCGAAAATGCGGTCGCCCGCGCGGTAGTGGACCACACGTGTCTGACCGGAGTCTGGGGCGATGTCCTGAACAATGCTACGCGGCATCAGCCCGTCCAGGGTCCAGTTCAAAAAGACCTTCAACCTGGTGGAAGCGCCGGGCAGGAACGACAGGTAGAAGGCGCGCCACAACAGCCAGGCGGGAAACCCGGTCAGGGTCAGACCCATGACCTCGGCCACGCCGCGCTTGCTGCCCAGCGAAGCCATTGCGCCTTTGGATTTGTAGCTGAATGGGATCGGTTGTTTGCCGCCAAGTTTTCGATGGATATTGTCTGCGACGACACGTGCCTCTCGCACCGCAAATTGCGCGGTCGGCGGAGCGAATTCCTGCGGGGCTGTTGCCGCGTCCACCAACGGGACATGCGCGCAATCGCCCAGGGCCCAGGCGTCCTTTACTCCCACAACGGCCAGCGACCGATCAACGACGATTTTGCCACGCTCCGTCTTGATGCCCAGCCGGCGCACGACGCAGGATGGCGCATTGCCGATGGTGGCCACGATGGTGCGCGTCCCGATAACATCGCCGTTCGTCGTTGTGATCGCCGTTCCGGTTGCGCTGGTGATCCCCGTGGACGTTCTGACCTCGATACCGCGCTGCTTCAGCTGTTCGGTTGCATAACAGCGCAGGCGCGGAGGTAACTCGCTGAGGATGCTTTCAGCAAACTCCAGGAGAATGACCTGCACTTCCGACGGATCAATCGACGGGTAATATTTCAAAGACCTGTCGATCAGTTCCTTGATCTCACCGACGGTTTCGACACCGGAAAACCCGCCGCCGACGACGCAGAATGTCAAAGCCTCCCGCTTGACCTCTGGCAGTTGCGTAATGTCAGCGTGTTCAAGTTTTTCAATGATGTGCGCCCGAAGCTTGCTGGCATCAGACAGCGTTTTCATCGCAAGCGCGTGTTCGGACAGGCCGGGTGTTCGTGACAGGTCTGTGGATTGCCCGAGAGCAATGACAAGCTGATCGTAGGGAACCTGGGTTGGACGTTTCTGGACGCCCTGAAACACAGTTACCGTCTTGGATACGAAGTCGATGGAATGGACCCGCGCCTTTCTTGTTTTGACGTGCTTCAGCAGTCCACGCAGCGAGGAAATGGCGTGTGCAGCCGTGATCGATCCCGCGGCAACCTCGGGTAACAGAGGTTGAAACACGAAAAAATTTTGGTCGCTGACGAGCTCGACTTCAACAGATTTTCCAAGGTTTTTGACGAGCGATTTTGCAGCAAAAAGCCCGGCGAAACCGCCACCCAGAATCACGATGCGAGTCATTGTTTCTCCCTCAGCTCAAACCTTGATAGCGGCCAACGGCGGGCAAGAGGGCGGCAAAGATATCCATTTTCGGCAAGATCAGTGCAGGTGCAGCAAGTCTTTTGGACAATTGGAAATATCGGCCATCACGCACGAGAAAATCCCATGCGGATATCTTTGCGGCACCGTCAACGTGAAACGTCTCCAACAATATGGATAGCGCTACAGAAGCCATGCTTGGTGGCGTGACCACAGAGGAGGAGACACCATGAAATCGCTATCGCCCATGAAGCAGCTGGCCGGTGCATCGCTTGCTGTTTTGATGAGTTTGCCTGCCGCTCAGCCGGCATTTGCCGAGGGCTCCGACGGATATGCGGGAAAGCCACGGACCTTGCTGTGGTCCAACAGGGATATCGAATATGTCGACACCTCTCAGTACGCCGAAGAGCCGCCATATGTCATCGGGTTCTCGAACGCCTCGATCTCCAACATCTGGCGTGTGGGCATGCTTCACTCCATCCAGCAGGCCGCCGCCGATAACAGCGATCTCATCGAAAAGCTGATCATCACCGACGCGAACGACGATCCGTCAAAGCAGGTATCCGACATTCAGGATTTGCTGCAGCGCGATGTCGACATCCTGATCGTGTCTGCAGCTCAGTCCGAAGCGCTCGATCCTGTTGTCACCCGTGCAATGCGTAGCGGCGTGCCGGTGGTGATGGTCGACCGTCGCGTGACTTCGGACAACTTCATTTCATTCGTGACCGCATCCGACCACGCGCTAGGCCGGTTCGAGGCGCAGTGGATGGCAGAGACTTTGGGCGGCAAAGGAAACGTCGTGATGCTGGGTGGGATCGCTGGCGCCAGCCCGGCAGAGATCCGAATTGCGGTTGCCAAACAGGTGTTCGCCGAATTTCCCGACATCAATGTTCTGGACCTGCAATACACCGATTGGAGCCCGGCAAAGGGCAAGCAGGTCATGGCGGCGTTGATTCAGAAATACGGCAAGGACATCAACGGCGTATGGTCTGACAGCGGCCTGCAGGGGTCCGGGGCGCTCGAGGCTTTTGTCGAAGCGGGATGGGAAGATGGCAACATTCCCCCGATCACGTGCTCTGATCTGAATGGATGCGTCAAACAAGCGGTGGAACACAAGGTCAAGGCAATCAACTTTGACTATCCACCGGCGATGGGCGGGGCATCCGTCAAGGTGGCGTTGGATGTTCTGGCCGGAAAGCCGGTACCAAAGCAATATGAGGTGAATGCGCAGATTTCGATCACCAAGGGTGACGAAACCGAGTCCGTCAAGGCCGATATCTGGATGGAAGACTACGCGCGCCTTGACCGGCCCAATGATCTGATCCTCTCGACAGGACTTGGCCCGGACTACGACCCAACCTCGTTCAGCGCCGATTATCCCAAGTAGATTAACCAAGAGCGAGCACCCCGGGGGCTCGCTCTTTTATTGAGGAGGAATGAGCCATGCCATTTGACCCAACAGAATTGCGCCAGATCGGCCGGACGAAACTCAAGACCAATCTCCTTGGCCTGGGAACGGTCCAGATAGGTGGCTGGCCGCGCCGCCTGCCCGAAGATGACGCCGTCCGGGTCCTTGACGCAGCCTGGGATGCCGGGCTTCGCACCTTTGACACCGCGCCGATGTACGGCATGGGCATGTCCGAAGAGCGGCTGGGCTGGTATTTGGCCTACAAGCCGAAGGAGTCGTATGTCATCTCGACCAAGGTTGGCCGTATCGTCGAGGACGATCCGAACAACAGTGAACCGACAGGTGACGACGAGTTCTGGAAAGGCGCTCCGCCTCGGATTTATCATTTCGATTTTTCTTATGACGGCGTCCTGCGCTCGGTTGAACACAGTCTGGAACGCACCGGGTTGGACCGGTTCGACATGTTGCTGATCCATGATGCCGATGATCACCTCGATGAAGCGCTTGGCGGGTGTTACAAGGCACTCGACAAGTTGCGGTCCGAGGGAACGGTCTCCGCAATCGGGGCGGGAATGAACCAAAACCCGGCGCTCGCGCGAATGGCGGCCGAGGCGGACATGGATGTGTTCCTCCTGGCTGGCCGCTACACGATCCTGGATCACTCTGCACTGAACGAACTATTCCCGATCTGCGAAAAGCGGGGAACGACGATCCTGATCGGCGGTGTGTACAATTCCGGAGTTTTGAATAACCCGGTCGAGGGGTCGTCTTTTGACTATGTGCCGCTGGACGCAAACTGGCGCGCCAATGTACTCGACCATGGCGTGCGCGCGCCTGCGGATCACGAAACGGGCGAATATTGGCTGAAACGGGCCCAGGCACTGAAGGCGGTTTGCGACCGGCACGATGTGTCGCTGTCCACAGCGGCAATCCAGTTTTCTGCAGCGCATCCAATTGTGTCCAGCATCCCGGTTGGGGCAGGGCGGCCTGAGCGGTTCGAACAGAATATCGCAGCGCTCAAGGCGGACATTCCCGAGGATCTCTGGGCCGAACTGAAGCATGAAGGCCTAATTTCCGACGCGGCACCGGTGCCTGCCGCGACCGAAACCGTTTAGTTGGGGGAAGTGAGATGAGCGACGGCATTCCCGGACTGGCCGGAAGCGACCACATCGGCTTCACCGTTCCGGACATCGAGGAAGCAACCCGGTTTTTTGTCGACGTCATCGGCTGCGTGCAACTGTTCGAAGTGGGGCCGTTCGAGGCCGATGATGACTGGATGACGGAGCATCTGAATGTCCATCCACGAGCGGTAATCAAAACCCTGCGCATGCTCAAATGCCGCAACGGACCGGCATTTGAGATCTTCGAATACACGTCGCCGGATCAAAGGCAGGAATTGCCCAAAAACAGCGATCACGGGGGCCATCACCTTGCGTTCTACGTCGAGGATATGGACGCCGCGGTCGCCTATCTGAAATCTCACGGCGCGAAGTTTCAGGGCAATGCCAGCTACATGGATCAGGGGCCCAGCAAGGGCCTGACCTGGGTGTATTTCTTGGCCCCTTGGGGCATGCAGCTTGAACTTGTCAGCTATCAGGGCGGATTGGCCTACGAGGCGTCGTCGAAAGAAAAGATGTGGTCACCCAGATGACGGACCTGAACGGTGGGCTGGAATGGTTCGGATCGAAGACCCAGGATTGAGACCGCGGTCAATTGGTACTCTCTCAAGCCAATGTGCAGCTTGTGGTGCGCTGTTGGTAGACACCCCGTACCGCGCATTGTGGACATTTGCCGACGAGCGTTGCCTGTCCCGTTTCCTCTCGGGTTTCGACCGATAACTCTCTGAATTCAAAAAAATCTACGGCATTGCCCCCGGTTCCCACAGTCTCGATTCAGTGAATATCGGATCTGGATATTATCGCGGCACATCGTCCTTGGCCCCTCTGCAATAGTGGGAATCACAGAGGAATTTCTCAGAGAGACTATTGGCTCTGGAATTCACCCGCCCATGAGTGCGCTCCGATTGCGATACCGGCGCGTGACCATGAAAGAAGAATTGAGAGAAGGGCGCGAAATGGCGATTGAAACCTATGGCACCATGGCCGTGGATTGGGAAAACCGCATCAACTTTGATCGGTTGCGGACTGAACGCCTGGCCCGCGTGAAGGAGAAACTCGAGAAGTCCGAAATGGGGGCTTTGCTCTGTTTCGACATGACCAACGTGCGTTACATCACGGGAACCCATATCGGTACCTGGGCGCAGGACAAAGTTTCGCGCTGGACCCTCCTGCCGCGCGGCGGAGAGCCGATTTTGTGGGACTTCGGGTCGGCGGCAAAACACCATGCACTGCATTGCGATTGGATGGGCGGCGACGAACGCTCGCGTGCCGGAATTCCTCTGCTGCGCGGGGCCATGACGCCGAACATGGGCCGGGCCGAGGAAACGGCCGACAAGATTGTCCGCGAGCTGGAAAAGCATGGCCTTAAAAACGAGCCGCTCGGCATTGATCTTGTCGAGCCCCCTATCATGTTCGCACTGCAGGAGCGCGGTGTGAAAGTGGTCGATTGTCAATGGCTGATGCAGGATGCGCGCGTCATCAAAACCCGCGACGAAATCAGTCTTCTGACCCATGCCTCAGCCATGGTGGACTTCACCTACGAGGAAATCTATCGCGCCATCCGTCCCGGCGTGCGGGAAAACGAACTGGTCGGGATCGCGTCGAACTTTCTCTACAACAACGGGTCGGAATATGTCGAAGGCGTAAACGCGATTTCCGGCGAGCGCTGCAGCCCGCACCCGCACGTATTCTCGGACCGGGCGCTGCGGCCGGGTGACCCGGCGTATTTCGATATTCTGCACAGCTACATGGGTTATCGCACCTGCTACTACCGGACCTTTGCGGTGGGCAGCGCCAGCCGGGAAATGCAGGATGCCTATAAACGCTGCCGCGACTATCTCGATCAGGCCATTGCGATGATCAAACCCGGTGTGACAACCGGCGAAGTGGCACAGGTCTGGCCAAAAGCCGAGGAGTTCGGCTTCCCCAGTGAAGAGGCCGCATTCGGCCTGCAGTATGGCCACGGGCTTGGTCTTGGTATCTGGGAGCGGCCCGTCATCAGCCGCCTGGTTTCGATCGAACATCCGGAAGTGATTCAGGAAGGTATGGTATTTGCGCTGGAGACATTCTGGCCAGCCAAGGGCAGCCACCACGCTGCCCGCATCGAAGAAGAAATGGTCGTGACCAAGGACGGGGTCGAAGTCATCTCGAAATTCCCTGCCGAGGATCTTTTGGTCTGTGGCCGCCAGTATTGGTCCGGACACGACATGCTGCCGGGTATTCGCCACAGCGAGTCCCATTACAACAACCACCGCGTATTCCCGCAGGCCGAAAAAACGACGCAACCGCGTTTCGGCGCTACCTGGGAAGAATGAGAATGCAATAGCCCTGAACCCGCGTCAGGGCCCGAAGAGGCAAACATGAAAAGTCGAATAGGCTGGATCGGGCTCGGTAAAATGGGCGTTCCGATGGCTCTGAACTTATGCGGCGCCGGTGCCGACGTTACGGTCTTTAACCGAAGCCGGGAGAAAAGCAGGCCATTGTGCGACGCAGGTGCAAATCTGGCGCCCAATGCAAGTGTGCTCGCGGCTCAGTCGGATGTCTTGTTTACCATGCTGTCCGACGACGCCGCACTGCGTCAGGTGCTTTTGGGCGATACCGGCGCCCTGAAAGAGATGCGCAAAGGGGCGATCCTTGTCGACATGAGCACGGTATCCCCGACCGTATCATCGGAAGTGGCTGAAATCGCGAACACATTTGGGCTGCGGTATCTGCGGTCGCCAGTTTCGGGGTCAGTGGCATTGGCGGAATCCGGGGCGCTGACGGTGATGGCTTCGGGGCCAATCGGTGCGTTTGAAGAAGTCCGCAGCATTTTAGGGGCCCTAAGTGCGCGCCAGTTCCATGTCGGTGACCAGGAACAGGCCCGTGTTCTGAAGCTCTCGATAAACATGATGGTGGGTTTCACCGCTGCCATGATCGGCGAGGCGTTGGCATTGGGACTGAAAAACGGCCTCGACCGAACGACGATGCTGGATGTGATCGGCGCCAGTGCCGTTGCTTCACCGCTAGTGGGTTACAAACTCGATGCGCTGAAGGCGCAGGACTATACACCGGCCTTTGAAGTCACGCAGATGGCGAAAGACTTCGATCTTATTCTGGAAGCTGGCCGCAAATCCGCGGTTCCGATGCCAATGGCCGCGCAGATGCGCGAGGGGTGGAGTGAGTTGATCGCCGATGGTGATGCCGAACAGGACTTCTTCAAATATGTCGAGTTGGCAACGCGACGAGCAGGCATGCGCTTTGACGATCGCAGGGAGACGGCGGCATGACTCCGAAATCCGATCTCTTGCTGCAGGCTTGTCTGATCGACGGACAATGGCGAACGGCTGAGGATGATGCGGTTATCACCGTGACCAACCCGGCGGATGGATCCGTTCTTGGCACCGTGCCGAGTTTCGGAGTTGACGAAACGCGTGAGGCGATCTCTGCCGCAAAATCGTCACAGGCTGAGTGGCAAGGCCGAACCGCCAAGGATCGGGCAACCATTTTGCGCCGTTGGTATCAGCTGATCATTGATCATACCGAAGACCTCGCGGCGATCATGACCGCTGAACAGGGCAAACCTCTGGCAGAGTCTCGGGGCGAAGTGGCCTATGGGGCCAGTTTCATCGAATGGTTCGCCGAAGAAGGCAAGCGCATCTATGGCGACGTCATCCCGAGCCCGTGGAACGACCGGCGTATTGTTGTTGTAAAACAGCCCGTTGGTGTTGTCGCGGCAATCACGCCCTGGAACTTTCCGATAGCGATGATCACCCGTAAAGTGGGGCCGGCCTTGGCCGCCGGCTGCACCTGCGTCGCCAAACCTGCATCCGCCACGCCGTTTTCCGCTCTGGCAATCGCGGCGCTGGCGCAGAAAGCCGGCGTTCCGGATGGTGTTCTGAACGTCGTGACCGGATCGGCGCGGGCCATCGGGGGCGAACTGACCGCCAACCCCGATGTGCAGAAAGTGACCTTTACCGGGTCGACCGACATTGGAAAGGTGCTCATGCGTCAGAGCGCGGACACCGCGAAAAAAGTGTCGATGGAACTTGGCGGCAATGCACCCTTTATCGTGTTCGATGACGCTGACATCGACGCGGCGGTCGAGGGGGCCATCGCTTCGAAATACCGCAACGCCGGACAGACCTGCGTTTGCACCAACCGTATTCTCGTGCAGCGCGGCATTCACGACGCATTTGTCGAACGCCTTGTTGCACGTGTGAGCGATCTGGTTGTTGCAGATGGATTTGTGGACGGGGCGCAACAAGGTCCGCTGATTGATCTTGCTGCCGTTGAGAAGGTTGAGGAACACATTGCCGATGCGTGCTCCAAGGGCGCAGTGGTTGCTGCAGGCGGCGTCCGCCATGCCCTGGGCGGATCGTTTTTTCAGCCGACGGTGCTGACCGGTGTCACAACAGAAATGGCTGTTGCCCGAGAAGAGACCTTTGGCCCGCTGGCACCGATCTTCACATTCGACAACGAAGAAGAGGCGATCCGACTGGCGAACGACACCGAGTTTGGACTGGCCGCCTATTTTTATTCCCGAGATATCGGTCGGATCTGGCGCGTCGCCGAGGCGCTTGAATACGGCATGGTCGGGATCAACGAGGGCATCATCTCGACCGAGGTCGCGCCATTTGGCGGGATCAAGGAAAGCGGCGTGGGACGCGAAGGGTCGCACTACGGAATCGAGGAGTTTGTCGAGACGAAATACCTGTGCATGGGCGGGCTGAACGCCTGACGACCCTTCGCCAGCAGAGAGAGACGAAATGCCGAAGACGACGAAAATCAAGCCCATGGCCGATTGGGTGGACATCACAGCCACCGAGGCCGATTGGGCCAAGCTTGGCAAGGCCGAGGCAATCAAGATGCACAATCACCTGCATCTGGTGCGCGCATTCGAGGAAATGGTTCTGGAAATGGATGCACAGGGATTGATCCACGGCCCTGCGCACAGCTCAATCGGGCAGGAAGGTGGGGCCATCGGATCAATTTCGCCTCTGAAACCGGGTGATCAGGTCACCGGCTCGCACCGCGGACACCATCAGTTCATTGCTAAGGCTTTGACCTATCTTGATCGTGGCCATGCCGATCCGCTCACGACAGAATTGCCGGGTGACATTCTGGAATTGCTGCAGAAATCACTGGCCGAAATCATGGGGCTGGCGCAGGGGTATTGCAAAGGCCGTGGTGGTTCGATGCATTTGCGCTGGGAAGAAGCAGGCGCATTGGGCACCAACGCCATTGTCGGCGGCGGCGTACCGTTTGCAACCGGCGCTGCATGGTCGAAGAAACGCAGCGGTAGTGACGAGGCGGTGTTTTCCTATTTCGGTGAGGGTAGCGCGCATATCGGTTCCGTGCCAGAGGCGATGAACTTGGCGGCCCTTTGGGATCTGCCGGTCTGCTTCTTCATTGAGAACAACGGGTTTGCCGTGGCAACAACGGTCGAGGAAGAAACTCGCGAAACCCGGGTTTCTTCCCGTGGGTTGGCCTTTGGCATTCCGTCCTTCCGCGTTGACGGCATGGACCCGGTGTCCGTGCGCGTCGCGACCGAGCGGGCATTGGACATCATGCGGTCTGGCAAGGGACCAACCGTGATCGAAGCGGTTCTGTATCGCTTTTTCCACCATGGCGGCGGTATTCCGGCCAGCGCGTTTGGATATCGCAGCAAAGAGGATGAAATTCACTGGCGCAAGCGCGATCCGCTGATGGTGATGCTGGATGGGCTAAAGACCCGCGGATGGCTGGATGATGACGGCGATGCGACGATAGCAACCCGCGCCAAGGCAGCGATGCAACAGGTCGCCTCGGCATTGACCGTCGAGGAAGGCAACAAGCGGACGGTTATTGAATCGCTCTGGCCGGATACGGCGATGTGTGACGCCGGGCTGCGCGGAGATCTGAGCGAACTGGACGGAAAGCGCTTTGAGGAAGAGGGCAGTTTTTCGGGCCCATTGGCCAAAACCAGATTTGTCGACGCCGTTGCCGAAGTGATGAACCGGCGCATGGCCGAAGATGACCGCATCTTTTGTCTGGGCGAGGACATTCACCGGCTAAAGGGCGGAACCAACGGTGCAACGAAGGGCCTGGCCGAAAAATATCCGGACCGGATCATTCCGACGCCGATTGCCGAGGCCGGGTTCAGTGGCTTGGCAGGTGGCGTCGCGATGTCGGGCAAGTTCCGGCCGGTTGTCGAGTTGATGTATCCGGACTTCGCGCTTGTCGCGGCAGATCAGCTTTTCAACCAAATTGGCAAAGCTCGGCATATGTTTGGTGGCGATGCTGCGATGCCAATCGTTTTCCGCACCAAGATCGCAATTGGAACCGGATACGGCTCTCAGCATTCGATGGATCCCGCAGGGTTGTTCGCGCAATGGCCGGGCTGGCGCATCGTCGCGCCTTCAACCGCGTTCGACTACGTGGGATTGATGAACAGTGCGCTGGCCTGCGATGACCCTGTGCTGGTGATCGAACATGTCGGCCTTTACACGCAAAAGATGCCGGCGCCTGTCGAAGATTACGACTACTTCATACCGCTCGGAAAGGCCAAGGTGGTTCGCGAGGGCAACGCGATGACCATCCTCACCTATTCAGCGATGGTCGAGGAATCCCGCAAGGCCGCCGATGCGCTGGGACTGGACGCCGAGATCATCGATTTGCGGTCGCTGGACCGTGCAGGCATCGATTGGGATACAATCGGTGAAAGTATCAGGAAAACCAACAATGTAGTGGTCGTCGAGCAAAGCCCGTTGACCGTCTCGTATGGCGCCATGCTGACCGATGAGTTGCAGCGGCGGTTCTTTGACCATCTCGATCAGCCGGTTCAGCGGGTTCATGGTGGCGAAAGCTCTCCCAGCGTTTCAAAGGTTCTGGAACGAGCGGCCTTTGCGATGGCTCCAGAGGTCGAAATTCAGCTCAAACAGATGATGATCGATACCGGCCGCGGTGCTCTGGTGGGGGCCTGAAATGGCTGTCGGGAAACCTCCCAGAATGCCGGGGTTGCGCGGTGTAGAGCATATCGGTTTCACAGTCCCCGATCTGGAGCAAGCAACACGCTTTTTCGTCGATGTGCTGGGATGCGAGCAGTTCTATGATCTGGGCCCGTTTCAGTTCGACGACGACTGGATGAAGCGGCAGTTGAACGTACACCCGCGCACGGTGATGAAGAAACTGCGGTTTTTTCGCTGCGGACATGGCCCGAATTTCGAGGTCTTCGAATACGCAGCGCCGGACCAGCAAACTGCCCAGCCCAAGAACAGCGATATCGGCGGGCACCATCTGGCGTTTTACACTGACGATTTCGCAGGCGCGCTCGACTGGTTGCGTGATCACGATGTCGAAATCCTTGGGGAGCCTGTGGCTCGTCACGAGGGGCCATCCGCCGGGCAAAGCTGGGTCTACTTTCTCGCGCCTTGGGGGATGCAGTTGGAACTGGTCAGTTTCCCAAATGGAAAAGGCTACGAAACGACGACGGACAGGCGCCTTTGGAGCCCCGTAAGCCCTTCAAGTTAAGCAGGAAACACTTATGCCCATCGAGATCACAATGCCAGCTCTTTCGCCCACAATGGAGGAGGGCACACTTGCCTCCTGGCTCGTTTCCGAAGGCGACCAAGTTCGCCCGGGCGACATCATTGCCGAAATCGAAACCGACAAGGCAACGATGGAATTCGAAGCTGCGGATGCCGGGACCGTCGCCAGAATTCTGGTGCTAGAAGGCACTGAAAACGTGGCCGTAAACACCCCGATTGCAGTCTTTGCCGAGGACGGCGAGGATGCCGCAACCATTGAAGTGGCGGAACGAAGACCAACTAAAACTTCGGCTGATGCCACAGGTGCCAAGAACACAAAAACCCCCGTGTTGCCCATTGCGCCCGAGGGCGCTGGTACAGGCGACCGGGTGTTTGCTTCGCCGCTGGCAAAACGGATCGCTGTCGAAAACAAAATTGACCTTTCGCGGATATCCGGCACGGGCCAAAAGGGCCGTATCGTCCGTGTCGACGTCGAGGCGGCGCTGAGCAAACCCTTCGAGAAACCACCTCAGGAAAAGCCGGTTGCGCCCGCGCCAACCCAGGTGTCGGATCTCTACTTGGAAGGCAGTTACGAGGTCGTCGAACTGGATTCCATGCGGCGCACCATTGCCCGGCGACTGACCGAGGCTAAGCAGACCGTTCCGCATTTCTATTTGCGTCGAGATGTCGAACTTGATGCGCTGTTGGCCTTGCGGGCGCAAATCAACGCGACAGCGCCCGTGCGGGATGAGACCCGGGCCTACAAGATTTCGGTCAACGATCTGATGATCAAGGCGCTTGCGCTCGCGTTGGCAGAGGTTCCCGATGCCAATGTAACATGGGCTGACGGCAACGTTAGACGGCACCGAGCCGTCGATGTGGCAGTTGCCGTTGCGATTGATGGCGGCCTGATTACGCCGATCATCCGAAACGCCGAGGCCAAGAGCGTTTCGGCAATTTCAACAGAGATGAAGGATCTGGCGGCACGGGCGCGGGCACGAAAGCTGGCTCCTGACGAGTTCCAGGGCGGGACAACCTCGGTATCGAATTTGGGCATGTTCGGTGTGAGCTCGTTTGATGCGGTGATCAATCCTCCGCAGGGCACGATCCTGGCCGTCGGCGCAGGAGAACGGCGGCCTCTTGTCCGTGCGGACCAAATTGAGATCGCGACCGTGATGACGGTGTCGCTTTCTGTGGATCACCGGATGGTGGATGGTGCGCTCGGCGCGGACCTTCTGACCACGTTCAAGCGTTATGTCGAGGCACCCCTGACGATCCTGTCGTAAGACCCTTTGCTTTTATCCGCCGTATGACGAAACCCATGTTTTGTCTGTGGCGTCGCCGCATCGCGCCTTCTCTCCGGCGCGGTGCGGCTTTGCATTCCAGGTGCGGCGCAACGGTTTCGGTCTCCACTGTCGAAGTCGATGCAGCAGCCAAAGAACCGGTGTCAATATCCAAAGCGGATAACTTCGAAGCCATCGGACTTCACCGAAATCGTAACCTTTTTTCACGCACCCACGTGCCGATTCTGAGAGCGCCCAGTTTGGGTCAAGGCGGAATGGGGGAGGGCCCCAAGATTGCGGCCCGGCACGTCTGAAGTTGGAGGAGGACCCAATGAGAATTATTCGTATTGCGGCCGCGATGGCCGTGGCTTCAATCGCTACTGCCGCTATCGCAGGTAACGCTTATACCGGCGCGCCACGTACCTATCTGTACAATCCGGACGTTGAGGTCTGTTTCAACGATACGTCGCAGTACAAAAAGGAAGGTCCCTATACAATCGGGTTCTCGAACGCCGGCCTAGGGGATAGCTGGCGTGTCGTCATGCAACATTCGGTTATGACCGCCGCTGCCGAGCACCGGGACCAGATCGATAAGCTGATCATCACCGACGCCGGCCATGACGACGCAAAGCAGGTTGCGGATATCCAGGATCTGATCTCTCGTGGTGTCGACCTTCTGATTGTTTCGGCGAATACGCAGCAGGCGCTTGATCCTGCCGTGACGCGCGCCATGAAACGCGGAATTCCAGTGGTGATGATGGATCGCCGCATCGCCTCCGACAATTTCGTGACCTTCGTAACCGCGTCCGACGCGATGATGGGCAGACTGTTCGCGCAGTGGATTGTGGAAAAGCTGGATGGCGAAGGCAATGTCGTGATGCTGGCAGGTCAGGCCGGTTCCAGCCCGTCGGAAAACCGTGAAAAGCCCGCGCGCGAGGTGTTTGCGCAGTATCCCGGTATCAACATTTTGGAAACGGTCTATTCCGATTGGTCGCCGGTTAAGGGCAAGCAGGTCATGCAGGGCATGATCGCAAAATACGGCGAAGAGATTGATGCCGTCTGGTCTGCGCACGGTCTGCAAACCCCGGGTTCGGTCGAGGCCTTCCTCGAAGCAGGTTGGTCACCCTCTGATATCCCGCCGCATACCACGGCGGACGTGAACGGCCCGCTGCAGATGGCGATCGAACACGGCATCCCGATGCTTGAGGTCGGCTATCCTCCGGCGATGGGCGGTATCTCGGTGGGCGTCGCGCTCGATGTACTGGCCGGTGCCCCGGTACCATGCATCTATGAAATCAACGCGCAGATAGCCGTGTCCGAGGGTCACAACACTCCGTCGATCCAGACCGACCTGCGTCTGAGTGATCTGGTGGTGCCAAATGGTGCACCGGACATGCTGGTCACTGGCGGCATGGGTCAGGACTACGACCCCACGACCTACACTGTCGACTACCCCAAGTAAGCCGACACCAATCAGACAGGGCAGGGTCTCTTTGGACTCTGTCCAAAACACAGCTGGGGCCAGACATGCTGACACTGACTTCCATATCCAAGTCCTTTCCAGGCGTTAAGGCGCTGGATCAAGTCGACCTCGATGTCCGTGCAGGAGAGATCCATGGATTGCTCGGCGAAAACGGGGCCGGAAAATCGACCCTGACCAAGACGATTGCTGGGGTTTATCAACCCGATGAAGGTCAGATTGAATTCGACGGTGAAATCGTTCACTGGGCTGCCCCGGGCGACGCCAAGGAAGCGGGAATACACGTAATTTATCAGGAGTTTGTCCTGTTCCCCCACCTCACGGTCGCCGAGAATATCTTTTTGGGGAACGAACGCCGCGGCGGACTTGGTCTAATCGATTATGCGCAAACCCGAAGAGATGCGCGAGAGCTTCTGCAGCGCCTGGGCGTTGAGATCAATCCAGATCAGCTCGTCTCCGAACTGACCGTCGCGGACCAGCAGATGGTCGAAATCGCCAAGGCGATGGTTCACAAGGTCAAGCTTTTGATTCTGGACGAGCCGACGGCTGTTATCTCTGGCCATGAGGTTGAATTGCTGTTCAAACGCCTTGAGGCCCTCAAGGCAGATGGCGTGGCCATCATCTATATTTCACATCGGCTCGAAGAGATATTCGAGATTTGCGACCGGGTTACAGTCCTCAAGGATGGACAGTTCGTCGCCGGCAAGGAAATCGGTGAGATCGACCGGGATCAATTGATCGCCCTGATGGTTGGCCGCGATATGTCCGAGCTGTTCCCTGTAAAAGAAGACGACACACCTCCAGGCGAGGTTGTTCTGCGGGCCCGTGACATCTCGGTCAATGGGCGCGTGCACAAGGCCAGTATCGAACTCAGAGCTGGCGAAATCACCGCCTTGGCCGGGATGGTCGGTGCCGGGCGGACAGAACTGGCAATGGGCATATTTGGTGGCTTGCCGCTCAGATCGGGATCCGTAGAGATCGACGGCGAGACCTTCTCGCAGATGAAGCCGGCGCTTGCAATCAGGAAAGGCATTGGGCTCGTGACTGAGGATCGCAAGGGGCAGGGGCTTGCGATGCAGTTGGATGTAGCCGCGAATGTAACCGCCTCGGATCTTGGGGCCGTTACTCAGTCAGGACTGATCAACTTTGCCAAGGAATTCCAAATCGCGGAACAGGAAATCCAGGAATACCAGATTGCCTGCCGCGTTCCCCGTAACCCGGTTGCGACCATGTCGGGGGGAAACCAGCAGAAAGTCATCGTCGCGCGCTGGGCACGGACCTGTTCCAAGGTGCTGATCCTGGACGAACCGACACGGGGCGTCGACGTGGGCGCGAAAACCGAGATTTACCGGATCATGCGGGAACTGGCGGCCAAGGGTATCGCGATCCTGATGATCTCGTCCGAACTGCCCGAAGTTGTCGGCATGTCAGATCGGGTTGTTGTGATGCGCGAAGGCGTCATCACCGGTGAGCTGGCCCAGGGGGAGCTTTCTGAAGAGTCGATCATGCAACTGGCGACCCAGCAGGAAGCGGCGTGAGGGGGACAAATAATGACTGCACTTGCTTATCGATCCTACAACTTTCTGACCAAGCGCCAGTCCGGCCTCCTGGTCGTCATTGGCCTGCTGGTTCTGCTTTTTCTGTTCGGTGCCTTCATTTCGGACCGGTTCAGCTCTGCCTCAAACCTGTTGAACGTCTTTGAACAGTCGACCGGCCTTGCATTGGTCAGCCTCGGTCAAACCATGACGGTTCTGACAGCGGGCATCGATCTGTCCGTCGGGTCGATGATCAGCCTGTTGAGCGTGCTTCTTTCGGGAACGATTGACGGCGAAGCTTCGAGAGTTCTGCCGGTATGCCTGGGCATTCTTGTCCTCGGTGCGGCTATCGGAAGTCTGAACGGTCTTACCGTGATCTGGTTGAAGGTGCACCCGCTCATCGTGACGCTCGGCATGGGTGCGTTGCTGCAGGGTGTGACGCTGCTTTACACGCTTGGGCCAGCTGGATCGGTTCCGTTTGAGTTCGACTTCGTGGCCTACGGCCGGGTTGCCGGTCTTCCTGTTGGCGCTGTCTTTACGATCGTGCTGTTCATTCTGGTGGCGCTGTTTTTGCGTTACGTGCCCTTCGGCCGGTTCATCTATGCGGTCGGCGATGATGAAACAGGTGCACGCCTGATGGGTCTACCACGGCGGCGTGTGCTTGTATTTGTCTATGCGTTCTCTGGTTTTTGCTGCGCATTGACCGCCATCTATCTGGTTGGCCGGTTCGGGGTGGGCAACGTCTATACCGGGCAGAACTATACGCTTGCGTCCATCACACCTGTGGTTGTCGGTGGCACGCTTTTGACCGGCGGACGTGGCGGCGTGATCGGGACGCTCTTTGGTGTCTATCTGATCTCGCTTTTGAACAACCTACTGAACTTCATGGATATTTCGACGCACTACCAGCTGATCATACAAGGTTTGATCATCATCCTGGCGGTGTCGGTTTATGTCGAGAAAAAGAGGGCTGTGTGATGCAACAAGCCGTGAACGCTGATATGTCGACCGTTAACGAGAAATCCAGAGTATTGAAGCAGATTGGCGCCCGCTATGGTATTCACCTGGCCCTCGTCGCGCTTATCCTCGTATCGGGTATCGTGTCGCCCGCGTTTCTCTCGGGCAACAACATCTCCAACATGCTGCTGCAGGCTGCGCCACTCGGGATCGTTGTGATCGGCCAGGCCTTCGTGATCTTGGTGCGTGGCCTGGATCTGTCGGTCGCATCCATCATGGCGACAGCGGCAGTTGTGGCCACTGCGTTCAACGGTCAGCCCGGTGACGTGGTGCCCATCATCCTCATCGCTCTGGCCATCGGACTGGGCACCGGGTTGGTCAACGGATTACTTGTCACCAAACGCGACGTATCCCCGTTCCTCGCGACCCTTGCGACAATGATCGTTCTGCAAGGGTTTCGCTTTGCCTATACTCAAGGCGCGCCGTCTGGCAACGTTCCCCACTTTTTCCGCATCATCGGTGCCGAGACTTTCTATGGGCTGCCCTACAACGTGGTCATACTGGCGGTGCTGGCCGCGGTATTCTCTATTGTCCTGCATAAATCGGCGTTCGGACGTCAGGTTTACATCACCGGCGGCAACCCCAGGGTCGCCCGTTTGGTCGGTATGAACGCGGACCGTGTCACCATGATCTGCTATGTCATCTCGGGGGGCCTTGCTGCCATTGCCGGTCTGGTGCTGTCGGGTTTCGTCGGCATCGTGGATAACTGGGTCGGACGCGGGTTCGAGCTGGATTCCATCGTGGCGGCGGTCATGGGCGGTATCGCCCTCTCCGGCGGGCGCGGCAGTATTCTTGGCGGCCTTGTCGGCGCGGCCATCCTGATCGTCGTGTTTAACGCGGTCCTGCTGTTCGGCATGCCGGTCCAATTCCAGATCATCATCAAAGGCATCGTGATCGTCATCGCGGCCGCATTCTACGTCAAACGCGGCGCCTGAGGCGCCAGGAGGGAAACATGAGCAACGACGTTACAGGTAAATCCATCATCGTGACCGGAGCGGGCCGCGGCATCGGTGCCGGAATTGCAAAGGATCTGGCCGAAAAAGGCGCGCAGGTTTGCGTTGCCGATCTCAACGAAGAGGCCGCCAAGGAGGCTGCCGCCAAGATCGGTCACGGAGCAATTGGCGTCGGCGTCAATGTTGCAGACCGCGCCTCAACCCGGGCAATGATCGACGCCACGGTGGCGGCCTTTGGCAAGCTGGATGTGATCTTTAACAATGCCGGTATCAGCCAGACCTGCCCGTTCATGGATATTGTCGAAGACGACTGGCAGCGCATCATGGACGTGAATGGTAAGGGTGTGCTGATCGGCACGCAGGAGGCCGCCAGGCAGTTCATCAAGCAGGGAAGCCCCGGCAAGATCGTCAATACCGCATCGATTGCCGCAAAGCAGGGCTATCCACTATTCGCCCATTACTGCGCATCGAAATTCGCCGTGGCCGCACTGACGCAGGCGGCAGCCCGTGCTCTGGCGGAACACAAGATCACGGTGAACGCATTTGGGCCGGGTGTCGTGAAGACGGAGCTTTGGGAGCAACTGGATCGCGAGTTCATCGAACGAGGCGTTACCGAAAAGGAAAACGAGGCCATCGACGGATTTTCCGAGGCGATCCTGCTGGGTCATGCCGCGGTTCCGGCCGACATTGTTGGAACAACCACGTTCCTGGCGTCCTCCGCGTCCGATTACATGACCGGTCAGACCGTCATGATCGATGGCGGCATGGTTTTGATCTGAGCAAAAGGACAGGGAACATGGGACGGACACAAGACCAGATCGCCATTGTCACAGGCGGATCCCGCGGCATCGGTGGAGCCACCGTGACGCGGCTTGCCGAAGAGGGGGCCAAGGTCACGATCTTTGACGTGATTGAGGACGCCGGGCAAGCCCATGCCGAGGCATTGCAGGGCAGGGGGCTCGATGTCGCGTTCATCAAGGTCGACGTCACCGATGAGCTGAACGTGCAATCGGCCATCGAAACGGTGACTGCCAAACACGGTCGGCTCGACATTCTGGTGAACTGCGCCGCGATCACCGGTGTGAACAAATTTGCCCACGAAGTCGAGGCCGAGGAATGGGACAAGGTCTTTGATGTGAACGTCAAAGGATCGTTTCTGTGCACCAAATACGGCGTTCGGCCGATGATGGAGCAGAAGAAGGGCGCGATCGTCAACTTTTCGTCGATCTACGGTTTGATCGGCAATGACGACCTGCCACCTTATCACGCTACAAAAGGCGCGATCCTGTCGATGACCAAGACGGACGCGATGTGTTACGCGCGTCACGGCATCCGTGTGAACACCGTGCATCCCGGCTCGACCATGACCGAGATTTTCATGCAGGCAGCCGAAACCTATCCCGAAGGCAAGCAGGCTTACCTCGACATGATGGGCAAGCTTCATCCACTCTGTCTGGGAGAGCCGGTTGATGTGGCCAACTGCGTCCTGTTCCTTGCCTCTGACGAAGCACGTTTTGTGACCGGAGCAAGCCTGGCCGTCGATGGTGGCTACACCGCACAATAAGGAGAAGACACATGCGTGCCGTCCGCTTTCATAATGCCCGGGATATCCAGATTGAAGAGGTGCCCGCACCCGACAGCAATCTGGCCGCTGACGAGGTGCTGGTGCGTCCCGGGGCCTGCGGTATTTGTGGAACCGATTTGCACGAATATATCGCAGGCCCCATTGTCACCCCGGAAACGCCGCATGTGTATACTGGGGCCACCAATCCGCAAATTCTGGGCCACGAATTTGTCGCGGTGGTCGAAGCGGTTGGCAGCAATGTCAGCCATGTAAAACCTGGCGACAGGATTTCGGCGCAACCCCTGATTTCGCCGCGCGATGATTACTTCGGGCGGCGCGGGCAGTACCATCTGAGCGACAAGATGGCTTGTGTAGGTCTCAGCTGGGCCTGGGGTGGCATGGCGGAGCAGGCCGTGTTGCCGGGATATTGTGCCCAGCCTGTACCGGATGCGGTAACCGATGATCAGGCGGCAATGATCGAACCGGCCGCTGTGGCAATGTACGGGGTCGATCGCGGTCAGATCGGTGCGGGATCGACGGTCTTGGTGTCAGGTGCCGGACCCATCGGAGCACTGACCGTGATCTGCGCCCGGGCAGCCGGAGCAAGTCTGATCATTGTGTCGGAACCTAACCCAAATCGCCGGCGGATTATACAAGACATCGACCCTGCGGTTGTCGTTGTCGATCCGGCAGCCGACAAGGCGGGCGACTTCGCCAGAGATCTGACCGAGGACAATGTCGGTGTGGATGTTGCGCTTGAATGCGTCGGCTTGGAGGTGTCTCTCAACACCTGTGTTGACGCCGTGCGAAGGGGTGGCAAGGTCGTTCAGGTGGGTCTTCACATGAAACCGGCCAGCATCGATGCGATGCTTTGGGCGCTCAAGGATATCAGCGTCGAAGCGACATGGTGTTATCCGACCTATGTCTGGCCGCGTCTTGCAGGCCTGATCGCCGCCGGAAAACTGCCCGTTGAAAAGGTGATAACCGGCCGGATCGACGCGGACGACGTTGTGGAGAAGGGTTTTGAGGCCCTGTTGGATCCAAGCGGCGAGCACCTGAAGATCCTTGTCGAGACATGACCCGAACAGCATTGATCATAGGCGCAACCGGCTTGTCCGGAAGCAATCTGGCTGCCCGCCTGAGCGCGTCTGGTGGCTGGCATGTCTGTGGGTTGTCCCGTGGCGGCAAAGAGGTTCCGGGGGTCGATACGCCTGTCGCCGCGGATCTGACGGACGAGGCGGCAAGCGGTGCCGCGCTCTCAGCTCTGTCCGATGTCACTCATGTCTTCTTTTGCACCTGGTCCAAGCAGGACACCGAGGCCGAAAACTGCCGGGTGAATCGGGCCATGGTGCGCAACGCGTTGAACGGCCTGGCAGATGCTCCCCTCAAACACGTCGCCTTGGTCACGGGGACCAAGCACTATCTGGGACCGTTCGAAGCCTACGCGCAGGGACGGCCTTATACGCCATTTCTTGAAGATCAACCGAGGCTTCCGGGAGAAAACTTCTACTACGCGCAGGAAGACGAGATATTCGAAGCAGCCAGGCAGCGTGGTTTTACTTGGTCGGTCCATCGCCCACATACGATGATCGGTTACACGCTCGGCAACGCCATGAATATGGGTGTCACGCTGGCAGTCTACGCTTCGATCTGTGCCGAAACCGGACAACCTTTTCTCTTCCCCGGATCAAAGGCGCAGTATCGCGCCGTAGCGGATATAACCGACGCCCGCCTGCTGGCACGGCATCTGGAATGGTCCGCCACAACATCCGACGCCGCAAATACAGCTTTCAATGTCGTGAACGGAGACCTGTTCCGTTGGGAGTGGATGTGGGGCCGGATTGCAGACTGGTTCGGCCTGCAAGACGCAGGAGCGCCCCATCAGGTTATGCCCCTGCAATGCCAGATGCAGGACGCAGACAAGATATGGTCTCGGATCGTCACAAAATACGGGCTTGGGGATCATCCGGTTTCAGCACTGGCATCCTGGTGGCACACCGATGCCGATCTCGGGCGCGAGATTGAGTGTTTCAACGACATGAAGAACAGCCGTCAGGCTGGGTTTTGTGCCCATCAAAGCAGCTGTGACTCGTTCTTTGATGTTTTTGAAATGCTGGTGAAAAACCGGATCATCCCGGCGCCGTCCGGAAAGGAAAACCTATGTCAGTGAAAATAGCCATGGTCGGGCTCGGCTGGTGGGGGCAAAAAATGGTCTCAGTGTTGCAGGCTGTGCCGGACGAGATCGAGATCGTGCGGGCAGTGGAACCTAACCTTGGTGCGGTAAGAGACTTCGCACGTGAAAAAGGGCTGTTCGTCACTACGGATTACTCAGACGCCTTGAACGATCCCGAGGTTGGGGCGGTGGTATTGGCGACGCCGCATTCCCTACACGAAGAACAGATCGAACAGGCAGTTGCCGCCGGAAAGCACATCTTTTGCGAAAAGCCTTTGGCCCTTACAAAGGCGGGGGCCGAAAAAGCCGTGCGCCTTTGCAGGGAAGCCGGGTTGGTTCTTGGCATGGGGCACGAACGGCGGTTCGAGCCGGCCATGGCAGAACTGCTCTCGATGTCAGACGCAGGTGATCTGGGGCGTGTCCATCAGATTGAGGCCAATTTCAGCCACGACAAGTTTGTGTCGCTTGACCGCGACAACTGGCGGCTCAAGGCCAATCAGGCACCTGCGGGCGGTATGACCGCGACCGGAATTCATCTGCTGGACCTGTCTGTGCGACTGCTGGGTGAAGCGGAAAGCGTTCTGTGCCATTGCGAAAACCTGTCTACCGACCTGCCGCAGGGCGACACTGTGGCGGCTTACGTGAAATTCAAGAACGGAGGTACGTCCTATGTGTCCGCGTCGCTGGCCAATCCGTTTGTTTCGCGATTTGCGGTGTATGGGTCAAAGGGTTGGATCGAGATCCGTGACAAGGCTCACGTCGAAGCTCCGGAAGGATGGGTTGTCACCAAAGGGCTGGCTGGCGCGCCAATAACGGTCGAGGAGATCCCGACAGCCGAAGCCGTGAAGTTTAATCTGGTCGCCTTTGCCCGCGCGGTAAAAGGCGCGGAGGCCTATCCAATTACATCCGACCACCTCGTTAACACCATCGCGCTTCTTGAGGCCGTCTTCAAATCGGCCCAAAGCGGAAAGATCGAGGAAATCGCATGACAAATTTAATGATGAAAGCTCTGGTTTTCGAAGAGCCCAGGAAACTTGTCGTCGCGGCGCAGCCCGTTCCCGAGATCGACGCCAATTCGGTTCTGGTCAAAACGCGAAAGGTTGGCATTTGCCATTCGGATTATGAGCTTCTTGCCGGTCAGTACATTATTCCGATCAGCTATCCGGTGGTTCCGGGTCACGAATGGGTGGGCGAGATTGTCGAAGTTGGCAGGAACGTGACCGGCCTTGCGCCCGGCGACCGCGTTGTCGGCGAATGTGTGATCAACACGCCCGAACGCATTCACCACTTTGGCTTCTCGATGAACGGCGCTGATCGCGAATACTTCACGGCGCGGCCCGAGTGGCTGCACAAACTGCCCGATGAAGTAGACGATGCCAAGGGTGCGCTGATCGAACCGTTCACCTGCGGGTATTATGCGGTTATGCGTGGCGGTGGAACAAATGCCAGTGAAACGGCTGTCGTGTCGGGGGGCGGGACAATCGGTCTGGTCTCGGCGGCTGCGGCCATCGGGATGGGAGCGCGCGTAATCGTCGTCGATCCGATCCCGCTGCGACGCGAAACAGCTTTGAAGCTGGGCGCCGATGCCGTCGTCGACCCCACCGATGACGACCCCGTCGAAGCGGTTCAGGAACTGACGGATGGCGGTGCCGACCTGGTGATCGAGGCCGCCGGGCATGCGTCTTCTCTTGCCAATGTGTTTGACTATGCACGTCCCGAGGGGCGCGTGTCGATGGTAGGGATCAATATTGGCCAGAAGTTTCCGGTCGAACTGGGTCTTATTCAGATCAAGGATTTGCAGGTCAATGGCTGCATCGGTTCTCCGGGCGTTTGGCCTGGCGCCATTCGCTTTCTGGGGCGGACCGGTCTCGACCTGTCTCCGATTCAGACGCACACGTTCGATCTGGACCAGGCGGCAGAGGCTTATGATCTGGGCAAGGAACCGACCGAAGCGGTGAAGGTGACCCTCGACATATCGAACTGAGCCTTTTTGACCACATGCGTGTGGATCCGGTTGTTTCGGCGGCCACTTCCCACACTTGATGGAGCCGACGATGCCGTCACACTCCTTTGATTTGATCGTAATTGGCGCGGGCCCTGGTGGCTATGTTGCTGC
>NZ_WPZY01000038.1 GCF_013031405.1 Ruegeria sp. HKCCD8929
GACCGGATTCGGCTGCAGCATCGGCGGCTTCCTGAACCTTCGCCTGCTGCTCTTCCGACATGTCGTCCCAGACCGCTTTGGAAATCGCGATATAGTTGAGATCGACCAGATGCGAAGTCAGAACGATCTGGCCCGTCACTTCGTAGAACTTCGCGTCGACAACGGTCGGCAGCGGGTTGTCCTGGCCATCAACAGCGCCGGTCGACAGCGCAGTGTAGACTTCCGAGAACGACATCGGCGTCGGGGCCGCACCAAGTGCCTTGCCCAGGAACTGCCATGCATCCGTGCCCGGCATCCTCAGGTTCACGCCGGCCAGATCGGCGGGCGTCATGACAGTTAGCTCGTCTTTGGTCTGCCGCAGGTTCACCTGACGACGGCCCAAATACATGACCGACAGCAGCTTGACGCCCAAGTCGTTTTCAACGGTCGCTTTGAACGCATCCATCAGCGGGTCGTTGAACACCGCAACCTGATGCGCTGCATCCTGATGCACGTAACCAGCGGCAAAGATCGAGAACTCGGGAAAGAACTGCGCCAGTTCCTGCGCCGAAGTGATCGACATTTCCAGATTGCCCCGGCTGATCGCGTCAAGCTCGGTGCCCTGCGCAAAGATCGTTCCGTTATAGCTCGGCTGGTAGTCGACAAAATCGGCCACCATTGGGGCAAAGACCTCGGCCATGGCAACCGAACGCTGGTCGGTTTCCGAACCGGACGTTGCCATCCGTAGTGTGATCTTATCTTCTGCAAATGTCGGCGCTGCGAGACCAACAGCGAGACCGATTGCGGCAAGCGACCCCACCGCTACGCGACGAGCGAGTTTTTTTATCATGGTTTTTCTCCCTTTGATTAGACGAGACCATTTTGGGCCTTCCCTTTATCGCGGATTTTCTTAATTTTGCAAGATAAATGGCAAAACACCCGATGATTTATACCTCAGCAGTTATTTCCCGCGGACAGGAATTTGCTTCCACATCCGGCTCTATGACAACCTCGATGCCGGATTCTGCCGAGGTTCCAATCGCCTCTACGACCTCAAGCGACCGAAGGCCCTCGACCCCGGACACCAATGGCGCTTCAAGGCCATGAATTACATTCGCGAAATGCTCCAACTGAGTGAGCAGAGGATCCTGTGTGTCACAGATCATCGAAGTCGACGACATCGGCATCCACCAATCGGGCGAAGGTGTATGGCGCCAGATTCTAAGATCCGGCAACGACAGCCCGCCTTCCGAACCACCAATCAGGTAGCAGCTTTCATTCGTGGCCGGATAGGCGGGGTTTTCGCGTGCGGTCAACTCCCAACTCCAAGGTGAAACGATGCTGTCGGACACACTGATGGTGGCGACGGCCTGGTTTTGAAACGTCAGAATCGCCGTGGCCAGATCCTCGTTCTCGAACCCGCGTGCAGATGGAACCGAAACCGCCCGAACGGATTTGACGTCACCGCAGAAGTGGCGCAGCAGATCGACATCATGCACAAGGTTGATCGAGATCGGCCCTGCGCCCTTTTTTGTCCGCCAAGGCGCAATCTCGAAATAATGGTCAGGCTTGTAAAACCAGCAGGTTGCCTGCACGGCCCGCACATCGCCGATCATACCGTTGTCCAGCGCGACCTTAGCAGCCTTAACCATTCCGTTGTGCCGCCGGTGGTGTCCAACCAAAAGCGGGGTGCTCGCCTTTTCGGCGGCATCCGTCAAGTGCCTTGCTTCGGCGGCGGTTACAGCTATCGGCTTTTCGATTAACAGCGGGCAGCCTCGCGCGAAACACGCAAGGGCCTGCTCCAGATGCATGGGCGTGGGTGTCGCCACAATCACCCCGTCCGGTTTGGTTGCGTCCAGCATATCCTCTAGATTTGAGAAGGCATCTGTGCCCAGGTTCACCGCCTCGCGACGACTCTTCTCACTTGGGTCAGCCACACCAGCAAGGACCAGATCTGGCGATCGCCGCAAAACCTCTGCATGCCTGCGCCCGATCAGCCCAAATCCGACAACCGCAATTCGTGTAGCGTTTGGCATTTATGTTTTCCTTCGAATCCGGCTTCACATCGTCGACATTAGCAACGCTAATCCGGCAATAACAAGAACATCTGATGATCATCTTTTCAAGATACATTATATTGGGTTTAGTTTGACGCTGACACATGCTAAAAGGCATGATGGCAGCGATAGCGTCAGGTAAAATCCAATGGCTAAATCCTTGAACGAGGTTGGTGCGACAACCTATCAGCGAATCAAGCACGACATCATATTCGGCAATCTTGAACCCGGATCGAAGCTGAAACTCGAGGAGCTTCGCCAGCTTTACTCCGCAAGCGCATCCACATTGCGCGAAACCCTCAGCCGGCTGGCCAGCGAAGGGTTCGTCGATGCGTTGGACCAGCGAGGCTTCTTTGTCACAGCCGTATCGCGCGAGGACCTGATCGAAATTGCCAACCTCCGGGTCCTTCTGGAATGCCATGCCTTGCGGTTGTCGATGGAGAACGGCGACGCCGACTGGGAAGGCGACATCGTCTCCGCGCATCACAAGCTGCACCTGATGGAAAAGAAGATGTTGAGCGGCGACGAAAGCGAGGTCGAGCGATGGAAGCAGTACGACTGGGAATTCCACAAGGCGATGATTCAGGCTTGTGGGTCCCGTAACCTGTTGTCGCTTCACACTGTCCTATTTGACAAATACCTGCGCTATCAGATGCTCGTCCTGACCCACAGGGGCGAGAAGGCCGTCGAAGAACATCGGCGAATTTTCGAAGCGGCACTTGACCGGAACTTCGATCGTGCCGCGCAGGAGTTGAGAGCGCATATCGAAAGAGGATTGGAGCACACCCTTACCGCTTTCTGATATGCCGGAAGAGCGTTAGCTTTGATCAACGCCAAAGTTTGCGACCGATCCGACGGGTTTACTATATCCGGCTGTCGGTCAATGCCGGACGGACTAGCGGCGAGTTGGTCCCGCCCGTCTTAGAGCCCGGCCTACAAGGGCCACATCAGCGGGATTAACGCAGAGGCCAGTAGCCCGACAGACAGATTCAGTGGAATGCCAACTTTGAGAAAGTCTGTAAAACGATATCCTCCTGGTCCATACACCATCATGTTGGTCTGATAGCTGATTGGGGTGGCAAAGGTTGCACTGGCCGCGATCATTACAGCGACCACCAGCGGCCGGGGGTCAATTCCCATGTTCACCGCCAAACCAATGGCCACCGGAGTCAGCACCACCGCAACCGCGTGGTTGATCAACTCAGACAGCACGGATGTCAGCAGATGGCATTGCCAACTTGTTTGCGCGTTCTGAACTGGTTAGGCCTCACGCATGAAGATACCGTTCAAAATGCCGCGCCTGAAGGGCTTTCGTTTTCCGCGTGAGATCATCGCCTATGCCGTCTGGGTCTACCACCGATTTGCGCTCAGCACTGCCGATGTTGAAGATCTGCTCGCGGAACGCGGTGTAACGGTCAGTCGGGAAACGATCCGGCAATGGGTCAACCGCTTTGGCGGCCATTTCGCGAATTGCATCAGGCGAGACCGGCCAGCCGCCGCCGACAAATGGCATTTGGACGAAGTGGTCATCCCGATCAACGGTCGGAAATGCTGGCTCTGGCGGGCCGTGGATGCGAACGGAGATACTCTTGATATCCTCGTCCAACCACGGCGGAGTGCTAAGGCAGCCCGGCGCTTTCTGAAGCGGTTGATTTCACAATTCGGCGAACCCCGTGTTGTGATCACGGATAAGTTGCGAAGCTATTTTAAGCCGATCCGCGATCTTGCACCGGGCGCGGATCACCGAGCACACAAAGGGTTGAACAACCGGATCGAAGGATCACACAGACCCACTCGAAAACGTGAGAAGCTGATGGGCCGTTTCAAATCTCTAAGACAGGTCCAAAGGTTTCTTGCCGCTCACGACCAGATCAACACCGTCTTTCGACCCCGCCGCTATCAACTCTCCATCGTCTCATACCGTCACGCCAGAACCGATGCTTTCGGCCTCTGGGATGGTTACGCTCTCGAAATGACCGCCTGACAGACGCAGGCCAGACCGCCGTCAGCCGCGTGCAAACAAGTTGGCAATGCCCGAGGAAGTGCCGGAAGAACTCCTCGAGGCGGCCGAGCTCGATGGTGCCAATCCCTTCCAGACGCTCTGGTACGTGATCGTGCCAGTGGCCAAATCTTCGATCGCCATGATCACGCTCTTTTATCTCGTACTAAACTGGAACGAGTTCTTTCGGGCGATGATTTACCTCAACGATCCGGACAAATGGCCGTTGCAGGTCGTGCTCCGCCAGTTCGTTGTGGAAGGCGACAAGGTTGGCATGGTCGGGCTCGCGAACGTGTCTGCCAACACGGATGTGAACCAGATCAGCATCCGAGCGCTAAAGGCCGGAATGATCACGCTCACAATCGCCCCGCTCGTCCTGATTTATCCGCTCATCCTCAAATACTTCACCAAGGGCACGATGTCCGGCGCGGTGAAGGGATGACACTCAGACTCAAACCCATCGTTTAACTCAAAGGGAGATCCCAACACATGTTTACCAAGACGAAACTGACTTTCTCCGCGGCGCTTCTTGCTAGCACCTGCCTTGGCGGGGCCGCCTTGGCTGAGTCCGGTACGGTCCGCATGGTCCTCAAGGACTTCATTTCGACGAACCCCAACTCGGTGGCGCATATCGAACGCATCGAGGCGGCCCTGGCTGAACAGGGCCATGACATCGATATCGAACTCGTCGATCTTCCGGCGTCTGGATATGCCGACGCGCTTGGCATCATGCTTCTGTCGGGGGATATTCCCGATCTGATCTATTTCCAGGGCGGTGACCGCAAGATCGCGGACCAGGACGTGCTCGAAGACTGGCGTCCGTGGATCGGTGAAACAGAATATCTCAAGGATGCGCTCTATCCGCACAACACGGCGCGGCTGAACAACTACCCTTTCCTGATGCATGTCTTCCCTCTCCGGGCGCAGCAGCCGGTCGTCCGGACGGACTGGCTCGACGCTACAGGTCTTGGCGCGCCGGCAACCGTTGAAGACTACACCGCGCTCCTGACCGCCATCAGAGACGGCGATCTTGATGGCGACGGCGAGGCCAACACCTTCGGGACAACGGCCGGCGGAAGTCTCAAGGAGCTCAACGGCTACCTGAACCCCGCCTTCGGTATCACCGCGACCTGGCTCGAGGACGGTAGCGGGGGCTGGACGCATTCCCAGATCAGCGACCAGGAACGGGATAAGCTGACCTACTACAACCAGCTCTTCAGCGACGGACTCTTGGACCCCGAATACGTCACGATCAATTGGGAGGCCAAGGAAGACCGCTTCTATACTGGTCGGGTCGGGGTTGTCTCGGCGTCCCGGCCCTCGAACGTGGTTGTCTATCAGACAAAGATGAACACGGTGCATCCCGATACAACACTCACGCTTATAGATCCTCCCAAGGGTCCAGGTGGTCAGGGTCTTCTGGCGGTTGACGTATCAAAGGAGAGCCGTGGTTGGGCGATGTCTGCCTTGTCGAAGAACAAGGAAGCCGTGGTCGCCCTCCTCGACTTCATGGCCAGCCCCGAAGGCCAGTTCATGGAGCAGTTCGGTCTGGAAGGCATCCACCACGAGATGGAGGGCGATCAGGTGAAGGTTCTTCCGGAACTTGGCTCCTGGGAGAGCCCGTTCATGATCTCGGCATCCTGGAAACCGCCCGTGGACCTCTTCCCGGCGCCTGCCGCCAAGTATCTGGAGAACACCCAGACCTACTTCCTGCCGGACAATGCATTCGCGTTCCCGTCGGACTACGCAGCTGCAGTGGATGCGACTACCAACGCCCACAACGAATGGGCGTTCAAGTTTGTCTCCGGGTCAGCCTCATTCGACCAATGGGATGAATACGTGGCAGCCTGGAAGGCTGCCGGTGGCAAGAGCCTGATCGATTACGCAGGCCAGGTTCTCCAATGATGAAGCACGAAGCGCTAGACGCGACCTTTCGGGGTCGCGTCCGTGCCGCTCTTTTTGGCATCGCCTATGGCGATGCGATGGGCGGTCCGGTCGAGAAGTTATCCGCCCGCGAGATAGCGGAAAGGTATGGCCGCGTGACGTCGATCGATCAGCGCTGGCATCGCCTGGACGAAGACGAAGTCTCACGCAATGGCCGCACGCGAGGACATGGCATTATCACGGACGACACGCTCATGACCCTCTATCTGACGGAGGTCTACGCGGATCTGGGACGTCACATCGATGCCTGGGACATGGCGGGCCCGTTTGTGAAGAAGATCGCGTGGGAGACGCGGTGGATCCCTGAATTGGAGAAGGACACCGTTCTGATCGAGCGTCTCTTCTATCCGGAAAAGTGGATCTATCACCGGCTCCAGCTCGCGGCGTGTGATCCGCGGCAAGGCGGTATCGGCAATATGGTGAACTGCGGGGCCGCGATGTATGCCGCGCCAATCGGCGTGGTCAATGCCTGTGATCCCGCCCGTGCCTATGACGAAGCCATCAGCTTCATGTCCGGTCATCAGCAAAGTTATGGGCTCGAAGCTGCGGGAGTTTTTGCGGCTTGCGTCGCTGAGGCGTTCCGCCCCGGGGCCACAGTCGAGGATATCATCGCGACGGCCCTCGCGTTTGCCAAGGACGGAACGCGCGCGGCGATCGGTTCGGCCTATCAGGTCGCGCGGTCGCATGTGGGGTCTGGCTCGGATTACGAGGTCGTTGTCTCGGATCTCCACGCCGCGATGCTACCCTATTCGCCCATGGGCGACGACGTCCGCCACGGCCCGGAAAAGGCCGGTGTTGCAACGGCGGCCTATCAACCCTCAAGGCTTCTGTCGATCGAAGAGCTCCCGCTGGCTCTCGCCTTCATGGTTCTCAACCAAGGTGATTTCACCAAGACAATCGAAGACGCAATCAACTCCGGTCGTGACACGGATTCCATTGGCATCATGGCCGGAGCCATTCTTGGCGCGATGGCGGGTGAGACCGTGGTTGATGTGTCGATTCTCGAGCGATTGAATTCAACAAACAAGCTGGATCTCCTTGCGAGCGCTGACGCCTTTGCAACGGCCGCGGCCGACATCATTCGCGCCGATCTGGCTCGTCAGGCGGATCGGATGGAGCTGATCGCGACGCTTCTAAAGGCCGAGGCCGTAACCGGGAAGGAAGATACGACATGAAACACATTGTCCTGGACGGTTTGGGCAAAGCCTATGGCAGTGTCGAAATATTCAACGACCTGAACCTCGAAATCGAAGAAGGTGAGTTCGTCGTGCTCGTCGGGCCTTCAGGCTGCGGGAAATCGACGCTTCTACGCCTCATCGCCGGTCTCGAGGACATCACTTCGGGCGATCTTCTGATCGGAGAGGAGCGGGTCAACAACAAACCCGCCAAACAGCGCGACATCGCCATGGTGTTCCAAAGCTATGCGCTTTACCCGCATATGAAGGTGGCCGACAATATGAGCTTCGCACTGAAGCTCTCCAAGGTCCCAAAATCCGAACGTGCCGAACGCGTGAAGGAGGCCGCGGATATTCTGGGTCTGACCGATCTGTTGGACCGGCTGCCTCGGGACCTTTCCGGCGGCCAGCGTCAGCGTGTTGCTATGGGCCGGGCGATCGTACGCGACCCGCAGGCGTTTCTCTTCGATGAGCCGCTATCCAACCTTGATGCAAAGCTGCGCCACAAGATGCGCGGAGAGATCCGCAAGATGCATCAGCGTCTCGGACGCACCATGATCTACGTGACCCACGATCAGACCGAGGCCATGACCATGGCAGACCGTATCGTCGTGATGCATGGCGGCAGAATCGAGCAGGTCGGGGCACCGCGCGACCTCTACAGCGATCCGGACAATCTCTTTGTGGCCGGATTCATCGGCACGCCAGAAATCAACCGGTTTCCGGGTCGGATCGACGGTGAAACAGTGTCACTTGACTGCGGTGTGACGTTCTCGATGAAGCTGACGCAGCCGGTTGCGGTTGGGACGGAGATCATCTGTGGGTTCCGACCGCATCATCTGGCGGTCTCCACGGAAGGTCCAGAGGCGGAAATTGCCCTGGTTGAACCAACCGGCGAGGGCCAGGAACTGCAGGTTCGGATCGAAGCACAGGACGTGACGATCGTCCTGAACGAACAATCGGACGTCAAAGTCGGGCAACGCGTCCACTTGGGATTCGACACCTCCAGAACACTGCTCTTCGACGCAAAATCCGAAAACCGGTTGAGATAGCCCTCGCCGTGTGGCTTCCGACGTTCCTCAACTTGTGTGACATATGCTGACGATTTTTGGCTCAATCAACATTGATAAGGTGATCCGTGTGCCGTCGATCCCCAAGCCGGGCGAGACCACGCTCGGGGTCCGCGTTATGGACGCGCATGGTGGTAAGGGCGCCAATCAGGCGATCGCGGCCGCGCGCGCAGGCGCAGGAGATGTTCCTGTGATGATGATCGGGGCTGTGGGGGAGGATGATCACGGGCACTCGGCGCGCGAGAACTTCGCTGAAAACGGTGTTCGAACGGAGATCGCGACGCTCTCTGAGGTCGCCACCGGAACGGCCTTCATAACGTTGAGCCAGGACGGCGAGAACGCCATCACGGTCGCGCCCGGTGCGAATGGCCGCCTGACCACCGACGCGGCATCGCCGTCCACGCTTTCGGCAACGAGTGTTCTGTTGTGCCAGGGTGAAGTTTGCTTGAGCGAAACCGTCGCTGTCATGTCCGCATATCGCAAGGCCCGCCCCGAAGGGACCATCATCCTCAATCTCGCACCGGTGCCAGGCAAAGACGATGCGGAAGCCGTAAGCGCGGCACTCGAGCTTAGTGATGTCGTTGTCGTCAATGCGTTGGAGGCAGACGCCGTCTCCGGCCTGCTTTTGCGACAGGGCGACCTCCCTGCCCTGTCGCAACAGTACCATTGTTCCGTTGTTGTGACCTTGGGGCCGGATGGTGCCGAACTGGTCACACCATCTGGGTCGGCCGCGAACACCTCCAGTCCCCGGATCGACCCCGTCGATACCACCGGGGCCGGTGACACCTTCTGCGGTGTGATCGCCATGTTGATGGCCGAAGGTCAGAAAATCGAACCTGCAATGACGCTGGCCTGCAAGGCGGCTGCCCTGGCGTGTAGTGTTGTCGGCGCCCAGACCGGCATGCCGAAGCGGGCCGACATACTGAAAGACACGTCCTCCACATGAACTCCACATTCTCTTATTTCAGGCTGCCGGTCGCAGCCACTGTCATTGGTATCTTGGCTATTGCCTGGTTCGGCTTCGCCACGACCGGTTCCACCACCGGCGCTTTGACCTTTCTTCTGATCGGGCTGACCCTCACGCTGCTCGAAATCTCGCTGTCGTTCGACAACGCCGTCGTCAACGCAAACAAGCTCAAGTTCATGACGCCGGTCTGGCAACGACGGTTTTTGACCTGGGGTATCCTTATCGCCGTCTTCGGCATGCGGATTGTTTTTCCGATCGTGATTGTGTCGGTCGCGGCCGGAGTGGGTCCGGTTGAGGCCACGTTGCTCGCGGCCACGGAACCCGAAACCTACTCCCAAATCATGCACGACGCCCATGTGTCCGTTGCCGCCTTTGGTGGCACTTACCTGATGATGGTGGCACTCAGCTTCTTTGTCGACAAGGAGAAGAACGTGGACTGGATCCGCTTCGTCGAATGCCGCCTGAGGTCTTGGGCCGATCTTCGCGCCATCGAGATCGTCCTGGTCCTTTGCATCATTGTGGGGTTCACGATGGCGCAGAAGGAAGGCCATGAGGCCGAGTTCCTCTTTGCCTCAGTCCTCGGACTTCTCGCCTTCCTGCTTGTCGACGTTCTGGGGGATGTGCTCGACAAGGGTCAGACCAAGGCGGCGGTGGCATCAGGTGGACTTGGCGCTTTCCTTTACCTCGAAGTGCTCGATGCGTCCTTCAGCTTCGACGGTGTGATCGGCGCCTTCGCCCTCACAAACAACATGTTCCTGATCGCTGTTGGCCTCGGGATCGGCGCCTTCTACGTTCGCTCGATGACCATCATGCTCGTGGACAAGGAGACCCTGTCACAGTTGCGGTTTCTGGAGCACGGCGCGTTCTACTCTGTACTCGCCCTCGCCACGATCATGCTCACCCAATCGGTTGTCACGGTTCCGGAGTATGTCACCGGACCTTTGAGCATCGCGTTCATCGCCGTGGCGACGGTCAGTTCGGTGCGATATGCAAGACGCACTACTTGATCACACGATAGCCTGTTTTCGGCGCAGGGTTCATCGAAGTACTAACATCAATCCAAGACTATGGTTCTTTTCCTCGCCGCATTCACGACTTGAGTATCACCTACTGCGGACCGCACTAGGTCACTCTCAGCGCATTCGCCCATTCACAACCTCTGCCATGATCCGCCTTGCGAGCTCGGAATCCAAAGCTGTGTCACAGTGAATTACTGCTTCCCGTCTGTGGTGCTTCTCTCTGCAATCGCCAAGCACGCAAAGCGGTCATTCAGAAACAGAAATCAAACGGCAGTTATGTCCCGCGCCTTCCCCCTTCACTGAGCGGAACTGAATGTCCGAACTGCGCCGCTCGCGACTTGCTGCGCGCGCATAGCAAGGAAGCGTGGCTAAAGGCGGCAATGGGCTCATACAACCTGTTCGAACCTGTCGCAGAGAACGGAGGCAGAGAGCCCATTTTACCGAATGCTGCGGGCAGCACCGGCGGCCACTTTGCCGATCTTGCAGTCATTCGCTGCGCGTGCAGCAATTCGTTCGGAACATTTCCTACGACGGGCAAGGCGGACGCCAACCGGAAATTCGGCACGGATCGCTCTAACGACGACACAGCTGACAAAGCAGGAACTTGCGATTATCGGAAATTCGAACTATTATCCGTGTTTGTTTTGCCACGTTAAATCATATTAAAATCATGCCGGCCCATACTTCTACGCGGAGATTACCATGTCGAGTAGCGACTTAACGGACAGAGAAGTCAAAAAACGGCCAAAACCGGAGCTAAATGAACGTTGGTGGAAGAGCGCTTGGCCAGGAGACAAACAGCCGGGCAACTACGCTCCTATGATTTTCTCAATAAAGGATTACAAGAAGGCACTTCGAGGGTCTTCAAAGGATGACTTAATCTCAGCGCTGGAGGACCTAAAGCGGAAAACAGAAGCGTTGAGAAAGGATGCAAAATCGTCTTTTCGGAAGGAAAAAAACAGAGAGAAAGCCATAACTACGGATCTGGACAAGTTTGATAAGCTTGTTGATGCTGAAATCGCACGAACACAGAAGGTTGGCACAGCCACTCGCGAAGTTTTTCGGTTTAACTTCGGGAACCGAGTAGAGGCAGCCCTAAAATCGGACAAATATGCTTCGGGAATGGTTTTCAAGTCAGATGACGTAAGAATCGAACTGCTTGAAGCCATGGTCCAAGATTTGGATACAAAAAACCTGCTGAACGCGCTATTTGCAGAATACTCTCAGCCTCTCGAACGCCGGGTCAAGGTCGCGGCAACCGAAATACGGAAGATGGCCAAGGAACGGGTTGGCAAGCATCGTGGCACGACTTGCGAGAAGGCGGTCGAAATCATTAACATCCATGCCGGGACATTGGCAGTAGAACACCACAAGGCACCAACCAACGTTCTGCGGAAGGCTGGTCTCAATGCGGCCATGGAGGCAGAGTACAAAAAAGCTCTGAAAAAGCGCCGAAAACAGATAGCAAAGTCAGCGGCGATGACCGGGTTAGCTGGAGCAGCAATTGCCTTGCCGGGGACACAACCCCTTGCAATCTATGCCTGCGCCAGGTCAGCAGCCGGTTTGGCTCAGCAAATCGTTGAGCATAATCTTAGTATTAGCAAAGCAGCATCTTTGCTCGAAAAGAAACTAAAATTGCTTCAAAGGAATTTCTCCGTCGCATCTTCCGAGTTGAAAGGCTTAACGACGCTGGCTTCTGCCGCATCCGAGGTAGGCTCCGCAGGCGGAGGGGTATCAGAGAAACGGAAACGCAAAAAAGCAAAACGTAGTGTAGCGGAGACCGGCAGCACTACCTTTAACGCCCTGATCGGTGTTGATTTATTCCCCACGTTGGAGAAGGCGACAGCGGATCTGAAGACCCTGAAAATGAACACGAGGCACGGTGGATTCCAAGCCCAGAAACTGATTGATGAAGTGATGGACATGTTGGACGCGATTGACGATTTGAAAAAAATCGCCAAGTTTCCAAAGGCACCAAACAAGGAGTTTTTCTATACCAAAGTGTACAAAGACCTGGATCAATGCATGAACGAGTTTGCTCGTCCGCTTGACAAACTTCTCAAAAGCGCAACCAAGATATCAGGTCGCTATCACACTGTGGAGCAAAAAATCAAATCACTTGATGCAACGCTCAAACGGATTGGAAACATATCAAAGGCACAGGAGCGGGCCAATTTGGTGGCGAAGACGCTCGTGGAATTGTCGGCAATCGCAGGAGGGGGTGCGGCTGACGCGTCTGCTGCAATCGCGTATGCCGAGGCATCAGTAACACTGGCGGAGAAGGTGGCAGCAGGATCTATCGCCATAGTCGGAACCGCTGATGAATTGAAATCCAAGGTGAAAGACCTCAATGATTTTGCCAACAGTTGAATCTTGGCAGCGAAGACAAGAGATATCCTGAGTATCGGAACGAGCATTGTCCCATTCCCTTCAAGTGTCATGAGAACATCGAAACTGTGAGGCTTAATTTCTACGATTTGGCAATCCGGATTCAAGTAATCAGCCGCAATGACAAATGTTGGTGGCCATCTTATTCTGTTTATTGCAAGGATGGGTTGGATAACTTGCATTGGACTTGTTGCTGAAATTCACAGAAACTAGTCCAAAGTCCGTTCTGGGGTCGGACAAACCACGCTACCGACATTGCGTGTGAAAAAAGTAATCAGTCCGACGGCGGCAATGCGCAGAAAGCGCCAGTTCACCGCTCGAGACCGAACGACGGGAAAGTCCGCTCACCTTCCATATGCCATCGGATGCTGAACGTCCGGAATAGTGCGTTCGCAACCTGCTGCATGAGCGAAAGACTGAAGTGTGATCAACGGCAGCTCGGGGCTCAAGGGCCTGTTGAGGCTCGCCGCAGAGAGCGGTGGCAAAGAGCCCAAAGTACCGGAGGTGTATGTTCAACCAAAATGCGACTTTAGGCCGTTTTGCGGTCGTGCAGGCTTCCAGGTCTCGTTTCACTCGCGCATTTGTCCCCAAAAAGCTCTTTACCTCAACTTAGCTTGAGGAACTACACCAGTTGAGAAAGCGTGGAATCAACAGCTCTGGGACATGGAGAGGAACGATGCAGTTGGATGCCTACTTGAAAAGAATCGAGTATTCGCAGCCTCTTGAACCAGATCGCTCTACGCTCGATGGCTTGGTGAAAGCACAGTTGAGAACAATTCCATTCGAAAACCTTGATCAGCAAATGGGTGTCGATGTCTCGACCGCAGTCGACCGGGCTTACGAAAAGGTGGTGCTACGACAAAGTGGCGGCTGGTGCTTTGAACTCAACGGGCTGTTCGGCTGGGTACTCAGGGAGATCGGCTTTGAAGTGGCGGTGCTTGCGGGGCATGTCGGACCGGACAAACCGCAGCCCGGCGAAACGGGCGACCACATGTTGTTACACGTAGACTGCGATGGCCCGTTGCTTGTCGATGTCGGATTTGGCGGGGGGCCATATCAACCAGTCCCGTTGCGGCCCGGCACATTTTCCCAACCACCCTACACCATTTCAATCAGCAATGAAGGCGATGGGTGGTACAAATATTCGGAACTCGCCGATGGAAACGAGAGCAACTATTGGTTCACATTGGACAAAGTGGAAACCAGCCATTTTGAAACGGCAAACCGGCAGTTGCAATCCGACCCGAATTCGCCGTTCAGGCGCACCCTCACGGCGCAACGGCGCGTCCGGAACAAGCACGTTGTTCTACGTGGGCTTGTTAAGAGGACAATCGATGAAGCCGGAACTCGGGAAGTGCGATTGTCGAGCGAGCAGGCGCTTGTTGATTGTCTGAAAAATGACTTCAATCTTGATATCCCGCAAATTGCGACGTGTTGGCCGGCATTGATACGGCGCCACGAAGAGCTGTTTGGAACGTAGAAAATAACCTGCTGATGTCGGGATGGTCTGCCATTCAATTCGGTCGGAAAGCGTTTGAATGCTTGGCAGGTAGGTAAGTTCTTTAGCCACACATTCGACGCCCTTGGGTAACGGCAGCAAAGTCCGCATTTTCCCAGTTCAAGCATGGTGCATGCGAGCGTCCGGTTTGAGAGGTTTGCGACGTGCCGCATGAGCGAAATTGGCTTGTCCGATGAAGGGCAGCAAAGGGCTCACAACCTGTTCGAACCTGTCGCAGAGAACGGTGGCAGAGAGACCATGGCGATGACCGGTTTGGTTGCGGCCAAATCTCTCTGCGCGTACGGTCAGATGATTGTGGCGGGAGGTTTCCTTGATGCGATCCATTGTTGCAGCGAGCCTGATTTTTGCGGCCTTTTCGTCGGCCTCGTTTGCCGAGATGATCCATCTGCATGCAAAGAAGGGAAACATAGAAGGCGTTCTGGCCGAGTTAGATAAAGGTGTCGCACTGGAAATCCGTAGTACCAGCATGACAAGCGCACCCGGCGTTACTCCCTTATTTGTTGCGGCGAAATTCGGCCACGTGGATCTTGTGAAGGAGCTTCTAGCGAGAGGAGCTGACCCCACAATCTTCTTTTACCAAGAGAATGGCGCCTATACTGTGGGAACGGCACTACATCACGCAGCGGGCTACGGTCATACAGAGGTGGTTCGGGTTCTCATTGAAGCGGGTGCAGATCCTGCAAACTATGAGCCATATATTTCCACACCGTTGCACCAAGCCCTCCGAGCCGGGAATTTGGAAATAGCCAACATGCTGGTCGAAGCAGGGGCACCACGCAAAGTAGAATTCCCCTCAATTGCAGATGCAATTGCAGGCGCCGACCGCGAGAGAGGGGCGCAGCTAGCCAAAGGCTGCGAGATTTGCCATGGAGTTCCTTCAAGGTCTCGGGGCATGGGTAACAACGGCCCAAATCTTTGGGGCGTCTATGGCAGCGCCACAGCGTCCGACCCCTACTTTGAATACTCCAGCTATCTGCGCAATTTGAATGCGGTTTGGGATGCGGATGCGCTCAACAACTATCTGGCAAGCCCTTATCAGTTTGTACCGGGGACTAAAAAAGTAATGCTCGGATTTGCCAGCGAGGATGATCGTGCATCGTTAATCGCGTTTCTCGTAACTTTGTCTGATTGACGCAAAACACGAGTGTCCGCCTCATCCCGCGCCTTCCCCTTTCACTTAGCGGAACCGAATGTCCGGACTGCGCCGTTCACGACTTGCTGCGCGCGCATAGTAAGGAAGCGTGGCTAAGGCGGCTGAGGGCTCTCAAGGACCTGTTGAGGCTCGCCGCAGAGAGTGGCGGCAGCGAGCCCATTCTGTCTAATGCCGCATTTGATCTAAATTGCTCCTATACAAAGTATCCCGCCATTCGCATCTCATTCGGCAAAAGCTTCAGTGCTCGAATGCCGACTTGGCGAGTTGAGGTTATCAGACTGGTGCTCCTATGGTATTCGCGCCATTCCAGCCTTTACGCGCCGCAGCGGGATCGAAGATTCGATGGATGCCACTCCATGTAACTTGGTCAGCTTGCCGACCAGAAACTGTTCGAACTCTTTGAGGCCAGTTGTTGCAATTCTGAGCATGTAGTCACGGTTGCCGGTCATCAGCCAGCACTCTACCACTTCAGGAAATTCGGAAATTGCGGCTTCGAAACGGGCAAGAGCTTCGTCTACCTGTTTGTCCAGTTGAACCGAGACGAATACGGATACATCGTATCCCAACGCAGCTTCGTCAATGATAGCACTGTAGCCATTGATGATACCGGATTTTTCCAGATTTCGAACACGGCGCGATATGGGTGTCGGACTCAGCCCGACCCGATCACTTAGCTCATTAATAGAGATTCTGCCGTCACGCTGGAGTGCGCGCAATATCCGGACATCAAATTCATCGATCTTGGCGGATATCACCACAGTTTTTCCTAATGTTCACGTTATACACCACAATGCCGCGAATATTCAGGTAATTCAACAAGGACACACTACAAGCCAACCGCCTATCATGCTGACTGATCCGGTGGCCTTCGTAGCACCCTGCACGCCACTGACCGCAAAAGCAGAACCGGGGCTGTTCCGTGACGAAAAATCACCTCAAAACAATCGAACAACGACTGTTGTGGTTGTCCCATTGGATGATCCACAACGCAAATCATATTCGGCCCAAAGTCGATGGGATCAAGGTGGGCGGCCATCAGGCCTCATCGGCGTCGATGGTGTCGATCTTGACAGCACTCTACTTCTCTGCACTACGGCCAGAAGACCGGGTGGCGGTAAAGCCCCATGCCTCGCCGGTCTTTCATGCGATCCAATATCTGATGGGGAACCAGACCCGCGCGAAGCTGGAAAATTTCCGAGGCTTTGGCGGTGCGCAGTCCTATCCGTCGCGCACCAAAGACATAGATGATGTGGACTTTTCGACCGGGTCGGTCGGGTTGGGTGTTGCGATCACCTCATTTGCCTCGATAGTGCAGGACTACATTCAGGCCAAAAACTGGGGGCAGGATCTGGACCTGGGCCGCATGATTGCCTTGGTCGGGGATGCCGAATTGGACGAGGGCAACATCTACGAGGCTCTGCAAGAGGGCTGGAAGAACGACCTGCACAATTGCTGGTGGGTCATTGACTATAACCGTCAGTCTCTGGACGGGGTGGTGCGTGAAGGCCTGTTCAGGCGGGTGGAACAGATATTCGACGCTTTTGGGTGGGATATTGTGCGTATCAAATACGGGGCGTTGCAGCGTGCTGCATTTGCGGAAAAGGGCGGCGAGAAGCTCAGGGCCTGGATCGATGATTGTCCCAACCAGCTCTATTCTGCACTGACCTTCATGGGCGGTGCCGTCTGGCGCGAGCGGCTGATGGATGCGCTTGGAGATCAGGGCGATGTAACCGCATTGCTTGATGCGCGCAGCGATGAAGAGCTTGCCGCTCTGATGGAAAACCTGGGCGGTAATTGCGTTGAGACAATGGCCGAGGCCTTTGATGCAATAGATCACGACCGCCCGGTCTGTTTTCTGGCCTACACAATCAAGGGGTGGGGCACACCGATTGCCGGGCACAAGGACAATCATGGTGGGCTGATGAACAAATCCCAGATGGCCGCCTGGAAAAAGCACATGGGTGTACCAGAAGGCGCGGAATGGGAGAGGTTTGCAACGATTCAGGACCCCGGCGCGCTGCAATCGTTCCTCAATCAGGTGCCGTTCTTTGCCAAGGGGCGGCGGCGATACAGCGATGACACCATTGATGTTCCTGCCATCGAAATCAATTCCGAGCGCAAGATCTCAACGCAGATGGGCTTTGGCAAGATCCTGGATGATCTGTCAAAAGGCAGCAGCAGGCTGGCCGAACGTATCGTCACGACTTCACCCGATGTCACTGGCACAACCAACCTTGGTCCTTGGGTAAACCGGCGCAGTCTATTTGCCCGCGCCCATCAGGAAGATACGTTCAAAGAGGAGAACATTCCCTCGACCGCGAAATGGGAGTTCACTCCTGAAGGTCAGCATATCGAGCTGGGCATTGCCGAGATGAACCTGTTCCTGCTTCTGGGCGCGGCGGGCCTGTCACACTCGCTGTTTGGCAAACGGCTGATCCCAATCGGCACGGTTTACGATCCGTTCGTAGAGCGTGGGCTCGATGCGCTGAACTATGCCTGCTACCAAGACGCGCGGTTCATGATTGTCGGCACGCCTTCTGGTGTGACGCTTGCGCCTGAAGGCGGCGCACATCAATCCATCGGATCGCCCCTGATCGGTATTTCACAGGATGGGTTGGCGGCATTTGAACCAGCTTTTGTCGATGAACTGGCCGTGATCATGGAATGGGCCTTTGCCTATCTGCAAAAGGATGGCGAGGGCGACCCGGATGAACGCACATGGCTGCGTGACGAGACAGGCGGGTCAGTCTATCTGCGGCTCAGCACCAACCCCATCGAGCAGCCGGGCAAACGGGTGGATGACGCGTTTCGACAAGGCGCGATAGATGGTGCGTACTGGTTGCGCGAGCCAGGGCCGAACTGCGATGTCGTGATTGTTTATCAGGGTGCCGTTGCACCCGAAGCGATCAAGGCCGCGGGCATAATCGGCGAGGACCGTCGAGATGTCGGCGTGCTGGCGGTTACCTCGGCGGATCGGTTGAATGCAGGCTGGACAGCGGCGCAACGGGCGCGGTCACGTGGCAACCCCATGGCCGAAGCCCATATCGAAACGCTGCTGAAGAGTTTGCCGCCACATTGCAGAATTATTACCGTGATCGACGGGCACCCGGCAACGCTGTCCTGGCTGGGATCGGTCGTCGGGCACCAGACCATCCCGCTGGGCGTCGAGCATTTCGGCCAGACCGGCACCATAGGTGATCTCTACCGTCACTTTGGTATCGACGCGCGAAGTATTGTTGAAAAAGTCAACGGTCTGACATCTGGGCGACCGATTGGCCGAAATCTCGACGTTCACTGATGCGGTGAAAAGCCTTATCAGACGCAGCTTTGGGTCGGTACCTTAAACTAGGGATGTCAGAACAACGGATCCACGTCTCCGATCGCCGCGCGACCATAGGCTTGAAACTCGGAAGAAATGCCAATCGGATCTGCTGACAGAAACGGGTCGGGCATTTGCGCCTGGCCGACACAGTCCACGAGCGGAAGTCTGCCGAATTTCAGCTCGGTATTGATCGTGACCATATGCTGCGCGAAGCCCGTCTCCCGGATCATCGCAACCGCAGTTCGACCAACACGTAGTGCAAGTTGCTTGTCCGGTTCTGAAATACAGAACGACATTGCCCGCCCAAGGTTTCCCGGCCTGAGGCACCGGGTCTGCAGGCCCAGTTCTTTCCAGATCAGTTGCGTCAGGTAGTTCCCGGTACCCAGCGACAGTGAATACATCTTACGCCCCAGCCCATCGATTGGGCCATTCTGATAGCACGCGCCGATCAGGCCGCCACCTTTTGCATTCAGCAATTCATTGGTCACAATGAAAACACGGCCAACATCCCGCTTTATGTCACTCACTTGCTGAAGAAGCGCCGCTTCATCCACGGGACGCTCCGGCAGTAAAACCATGTGCGGGGCGGTATCCCCGTCTTTTAGCAGCACCGATGCGGCGGCAAGCCAGCCTGAACCGCGCCCCATCGTTTCAAGGATCGTGACATCGTCAAAGGTGTCCATTGCGACAAAATCCCGGTCATAGTCGCGGGTGGCCATTGCGACAAACCGGGCCGCGCTGCCGTAGCCCGGCGCGATGTGGACATTCGGCAGGTCATTGTCCACCGTTTTGGGCGCGCCGATGATCTTCAGCCTGAGGCCTTTGTCGTTCGCAGAATTGGCAAGAACGTTCAGTGCCGCCATGGTCCCATTGCCGCCGATACCGATCAGAGAACCCGAATCCGCAGTTTGCATCAGGTGCAGAATGTTCGAAACATTCTGGTCGGTGACTTTTTTTCGACTGGATCCCAACAACGCTCCCGGTGTGTCGGACAATCGCTTTTGTGCACTCGGGTTACCGAGAAGATCGCTGAGATCCATGATGGGCGCGCTTCTGTCTCCCTCGAAACTGTGCCGAAGGCCGAAAAGCCTGTCGAATTTGCCAGTCGCCTGTTCTGCGATCCCGGCAAGAGTGGCGTTGATGACGGCGGTTGGGCCGCCGCCCTGAAGAACGAACAGAGTAGATGTCACTTGGACTTACTCCGCCCTGATCAGGATCTTTGCGCATTCCTGGTTGCTCTCGACATCCAGAATCGACCGTTCCAGTTGCTCAAGGGCGCGCGGCTGTGTTGCGATCTGTCCAAAATCGATTGTCCGCTCGTCATACAGTTTCTGCAACATATCCAACGTTGCCCGGAATTCATCGCGCGGACAAACCCGACAGCCGATCAATGAAATCTCCTTGATAATACCGCGCGTTATGTTGTAGCGGGCATAGTTCTTGGCCGGAAAGCCGAGCGATACGATGTTGCCGCGTATGGCTGTCGCCTCCGACGCGAAATCCAGCCCTGCATCGACGCCCGAAGACTCTATCACCACATCGTATCCGTCTCCTGCGCTCAAAGATCTGAAGGTGTTCAATGCATCTGGCGCCAGCGGATCAATGGCGGTAATCCCGAAGCTTTCGATCAATGCGCGACGTTCCTTCAGCGGCTCGCTGATGGTGACGGTGGCGGCTCCAAGCTCACGGGCTACAATGGCAGAGTACAAACCGATCGGGCCACCACCGATAACGCCGACATTCTGATCTTTCTGGACGGATCCCCGTGAACAAGCATGATATCCAATCGAAAATGGCTCGGCGAGGACCGCAACCGCATCTGGCAGAGAGTCAGGGATCCTGAACAGCGTATCGGTGGGCACGTTGACATATTCTGCAAAGCCGCCGTCTTGATTGACGCCGATGACGACAAGCTTTTCGCAGACATGCGGAACGCCGCGCCTGCAAGGTTGGCATTCGCCGCAAAACCTGAGCGGTTGAACGACGACGCGGTCACCGACAGACAGGTCGGACGTTTGTTCGGCCAGTTCTGTGATGATGCCCATAAATTCGTGACCAGGTATAACGGGTGCACGGGCAATCGGATTGTCGCCGTTGTAGATATGGACATCGGAGCCGCATATCCCCGCCATGGAAACCCGCAGAATAGCCTCGCCTGGTTGCAATTCCGGTGCGGGGACCTGGCTGACCTTGATAGTCTTCCAGTCTTCCAAAACTGCAGCTTTCATTTTTTCTCTCCTGGTCAACTTGCCAAATCCTGAATGGCGCTTTCGTCAGTCCTGCCGGTGCTTTCGGTCAAGACAGGCGCCGTCCATTGGACGGGCTTTTGGGTGATTGCAGTTCTGATGAGACCGCTCGTATTCTCGACCCGAAGAGCCTTGAAATACGCGACGGCCGATCGATAGACAGCGTTGCGGACGGCATCGTGACAGGCGGTTGCCTGCCACCAGTCTTGTTTGAAAGGGCCTATCGGATATCGCCTGGCGTGATGCAGAAACTGTGCCTCTGACCAATCGGATTTCCACTCGTCCGAAAAATGTTCCTTGGCCCAAACGTCGGCGCGCTGCACCAGTTCATCTGGCAGATTGTCGTAGACCGCATTAAGGAAGGCGGCCGCAAGATGAACCTCGATGCAGCCGGCGGCGGGCAGTTTCGAAATCTTTTCTAGTGTCAGCATCGACGCGCCATGCTGAACGCAACCCCCAAGGCCATGCGGATCGCGGCAAGCCGCGCTCAGATCTTCGATGAGATCAAAATCAACCGGCATATCGCCAAAAGATCCGTCGGCCTGCACATTGCCACCGTGACGAGTGCCGGACTGGATTGAGAGTTTCGTCAGGCCCGGCTGGTTGTCTGGCGTGCAGGTAGCAAACCCGTTCAGGTAGGCATTCACCTCAGCTACGGTTGAATTGCTTTCGCCAACCTCGCCTATTTCACCGCCGAGCGAGATCGTGACTCCATCGGGTTCCGCCTTCCGGGTGAAATTGGCCAGCCGTGCCGATAGCTTATAATTGGGGTGTTGCTGTGCATCAATTTCTGCCTGGGACAAATCAACAAGCGTTGATGTGTCGATGTCGATGTTAAAAAAACCAGCGCTTATCGCCTCAGCGATCAAGGCCTCAACCGCTTCGGTTTCGGCCTCTGAGTCTTGCGCAAACCGGGTCGCAGAAACCTGAAAATGGTCCCCTTGCAAAAAGACGGGGCCAGCATGGCCCTCGGCGATGGCCGCACATAGAATTGCCGTTGCATATTCATGCGGACGTTGGCCGGTAAAGCCGATTTCGCCGCGTGACAGTTCGAAGATTGCCGCCCCTACACTCAAGTCACGCATGGCACGAAAGACACCGCGTGCCGATTGAAAGGCGATCGCGCGCATGTTCATGGCGGGAACAGTCAGCCCGGCAACTTCATTGCACGCAAACTGGCGATAGAGCGCGTCGATTGAAGCCGGGTAGATGCCCAACGCCTGCGCAACTTCCCACGCTGCACGATGCGCGGCTGTCTGTACTTCGGTCGTGCCGAAGGCCGCAAGTCTGGCCAATACGCCCACGGAAGATGAAAGAAGAGCCGGATTGGCAATCTTGACACCGGAGGTGTCCTGAGATGCGGATTTCAGGATCGCCTGCAGTTCAGCCCTATCCTGTTCCGACCCGCTCTGCGCCGCGTCCAGAAGGGCCTCAAAATCAATCATCCGAATCCTCCGGCACGCTACTTGTTTGGCTCATTTTGCTATAAAAAGTATACCAAAGCAAGGCATGAATAGCGCTGCAAGCACCAATGCCCGCTGGGCCGCGCCGACCCGCCCCCATGGGGCGGCGCGTCTGCGCCACCCCATGGATCGGTCCCGGCTCTTGGTGGTGGGAGCAACCGGTGCAGATATTGCCTGTGCAGATTTTTCGGCCGTGGCTCTAAGTGATATTACATCTGTTCAGGTCAGCTTTGCAGCGCCTTCTTGACGCGTTTCTCGACGCTCAAAAGGTGCTTTTTCATGCTCTCTTCAGCCAAGTCGGGATTTCTTGTGGAGATGCCCTTGAAAATCTCCTGATGGGCTCTGAACGCCGTCTTGTCACTGCCTGGGGCAGACAGGGTCACACGACGGTTTTCGATCAGCCACCTCAGGATGACGTCGACGATTGTCGGCAATACCGGATTGCCGCTCATGCGAGCGATCATGCTGTGAAATTCGGAGTCGGTTGCCCAAAAGCGGTCAAGGTTGCCAAGCGCATTCTGATTTTCGTCCAGTTTGGCTTTCAGTTCCTTGATCTCTTCGTCAGACACCTCGGACGCTAGTTTGCGCGCGAGCGCGCATTCGAGAATGCGCCGAAGTTCCATAAGATGAGCGATGTTGGACGGGTTGTTCAATACCTGACGGACAATGACGTCCAGCTCGCCGATGATCGTGTCAAAGCTGGGCTCCAGAACGCGGGGCCTGCGCCCGCTGCCCATCTCGACCAGCCCACGCTTGGATAGTGAGAACAGGGCCTCGCGGACAGACGGCCGCCCAACGTCAAACCTTTCCATCAGCTCCCGTTCAGGGGGAAGAGCATCACCTGGCTTGTAGATCCCCTCAGCGATTTCCTCGGAAAGAACCTTTTCGATCTGTTCATAGAGTTTCTGCTGCTTCATGCCCATGGTTAGTCTGATATTTGCCTGTTTTTCAAGTGGCGGCCTTAGCAACGGATGGCGGTTCACACTGCCGACTCAGAGCACGCTCTCAAGTCATAGAATACCATGTTTGACAATACCGTCACGGAGGTTTCGGTGCCATGCTTCTTTACAGGTTTGGTATAAAAGGTATACAAAAATAGAATCGTAGCCGATGGGAGGAAACCATGAAGAATCGATTTTGGGCAGCTGCCGCAGCCGGTGTGGGAATGTGTCTTGCGACAGCTTCCTTTGCAGACGCGCTGAAGCTTTCACTGTCCTACGAGCCAAGCTCAGCGCATTACAAATGGGCCGAATGGGCCGCCGAACAGGTAGAAGAACGCACTGAAGGCCGCCATACAATCGAGGTTTTCGGTTCCGGCCAACTCGGGAGTGAACGCGAGGTTGAAGAATCGCTTACACTCGGTCTGGTGGATATCGGTTTCGTCGGCGCAGGCCATATGGCACAACGCTATGAGCCAATTTCAATTCATCTGGCCGCGTTCCTTTGGCGTGATCTTGATCACTTCCTGGCCTATCCGACCAGCGACACCTACAAGGAACTGACGAGCGCATACGAGGATATCTCCGGCAGCAAGGTCATTGCGCTGACATATTTCGGGCAGCGCCACGTCACCGCAAACGAGCCTCTTTTGACACCCGCCGCATTTGAGGGCGTCAAGATGCGCGTGCCACCGGTTCCGATCTACATGGTCTTCCCGGACGCGGTGGGCGCGAACTCCACGCCTGTTAACTTCTCAGAACTGTATCTGGCGTTGCAGCAGGGTGTTGTCGTAGCGCAAGAAAACCCGCTGCCGACGATTCAAGCCAAAAAGTTCTATGAGGTTCAGACGGACATCATGCTGACCGGTCACATGACGGACGGGTATTACACTCTGATCGGCGGGCCAACCTGGGGGCGCCTGTCCGAAGAAGATCAGGGCATCATCAGCGAGGTTCTGCGAGAAGCCGCGGCAGGCGCATCCGCAGATATCATCCAGTCAGAAAAGGACCTGGCCGATTGGTTCCGCGAGCAAGGCATCAATGTGCATGAGCCGGATCGCCAACCGTTCATCGATATCGTCAAACCAACGATCCTGACCGGCGACTGGCCCTGGGAAGCGCGGCACATCGAAGACTTGCTGGCTCTGGGCGCAAACTAAACCCGAGAATGGTCCGCGCGGCGACTGCCGCGCAGACCTCCGAACCGATGTGCAATGCGAGGAACAGATGCAACTTCTTAACAAACTGCAGATCATCGCCATGTGCCTCACGTTATGGGCGTTGTTTCTGATCGTCGGATTACAATTCTTTACGCGCTACGTGCTCAATGATTCCCTGGGCTGGACCGAAGAGGTCGCACGGATGTTTCTCATCGTGTTGACCTATGTTGGCGCGGTCGTTTGCGCGCAAAGAGACAGCCACATCAAGGTGGATCTCATTCTTGATATGCTCCCAGTCAGGATAAAGGCCGTGCTCGTGCGCAGCTTTGACCTGATAGCAGCGGTCTTCTTCCTGTTTCTCAGCTGGACCGCGGTGCGGTTTGCCAATGTCACCAGTCTGAAGATGAGCAGTGTTCCAATCCCAAAGAGTATCCTGTTCTGGATTTGCGCCGTCGCGCTTTTGTTGATGGCACTTCACTACCTGCTGCATGCAATCGCCAAAAAAGACGACCACGACGAAAACAGAAATCTGGGGATCTGACATGGCCGCCACACTTCTCATTATTGCCGTAACCGTGATGATCGTCATCGGTGTGCCGGTGGCTGTTTCGATGGCTCTCGGATCTGTTGTCTTCGTTCTTTCCAAAGGCATTCCCAGCCTGGTGATCATTCAGAAGATGGTCAGCGGCATCGACAGCTTTCCGTTGCTGGCCATCCCGTTCTTCATTCTGGCAGGCGCGTTGATGAATTCGTCTGCGATCACGGACCGAATATTTACCTTTGCGTCGCATCTCTTCGCCTGGGCTCGCGGCGGCATTTGCTACGTCAATATCGTGGCCAGCGTAATCTTTGCCGGTATGAGTGGCGCAGCCGTTGCAGACGCCGGTGGCCTTGGCGCGATCGAGATCAAGGCCATGCGCGACCGTGGATACGGCGACCGCCTGTCGGTCGGCCTGACGGCGGCCAGTTCCATCATTGGCCCGCTCATTCCACCGTCGCTTCCGATGATCATCTTCGGCTTCGTCGCGGATGTTTCCATTGGCAAACTGTTTGTCGCTGGATTTTTGCCAGGCATCATAATGGCGATTGCACTCGCGATCATGGTGCGCTGGATTGCCGCGCGTCATGATTTGCCAAAAGACGGTGACTTTTCATTCTGCAAAGTCGGCAGATCTTTCAACAAGGCAATCCTGTCACTTCTGACACCCGTAATCATTGTCGGCGGTATCCTGGGGGGGATTTTCACGCCGACTGAGGCCGCGATTGCTGCGGCTGCTTATGCCCTGATCCTTGGGCTTTTCATCTACCGGACGCTGGGGCTCAAGGAGATTTGGACAGCGACAAAAGACTCCGCTGAAATGACGGCCTCGATCCTGTTCATCGTCAGCGCTGCGGCCCTGTTCGCCTGGATCATCACAACCGAGCGCGTCGCGCAGGGCTTTTCCGAGGCGCTGTTTGGCGTAACCGACAACGTCATCGTCATTCTGCTGTTGATCAATCTTCTACTGATCATTGTCGGCTGCTTTCTGGATGCCATCGCGGCGATCACTATTCTAACCCCAATCCTGATGCCGGTCGCCGTGACCGCAGGTGTGGACCCGACGCAGTTCGGTGTCATCATGGTTCTCAACCTGATGATCGGGCTTCTCTCTCCGCCGCTTGGGATCGTGCTATACGTACTCAGTACAGTCAGCGGTGTTTCGATGAAGGACACCATCATGGGAACGTTGCCGTTCATGGTGCCTCTGATCGCGACATTGCTGATCGTGACCTTCGTACCAGCGGCGTCGCTATGGTTGCCATCGGTGCTCGGATATTGATGAGCAGCGATGGTCAGGCCTTTATTATTACTGAGTGGCATACGCGGGCTGAATTTTTCGGCATTTACGGCCTGCGGACTTGCCATCCATATTGTCGGAGGGATGCGTGCCACTCACAGACAGCAAGGTAGGTTTTATCGGCCTAGGCCTCATGGGGGCTCCGATGGCGGCAAATCTGTTGGCGGCAAATGCTGACCTGATTGTCCATAACCGCACCGCAAAGAAATGTGCGGATTTGGCAGAGCTGGGCGCGCGCGTTGCCATGACGCCTGGCGAGGTCGGGCAGGAGGTAGGAGCCGGATCCATTGTCTTATGTGTCAGCGACACACCTTCGCTGGAGGCCGTTCTTTGCGGGGAAAACGGGGTGCTGACAGAGCTTGTTTCCGGCACGACAGTGATCGACATGGGCACATCCGAAGTCAGCGCGACCCGCCGGCTGGCTGCAGAGGTCCAGGCGCGGGGCGGACGCTATGTCGATGCGCCGGTTTCCGGGGGTGAAACAGGCGCCAGGGAAGGCTCGCTGTCGATCATGGCGGGCGGTGCATCCGCAGATATCGACGCCGCCAAGCCAATATTCGATGTGCTTGGCGGAATGCTGACCCATATTGGTCCTGTTGGAACCGGACAGGCGGCAAAAGTGGCCAATCAGACCATTGTCGGAACCACGGTTGGCATCATTGCTGAATCCCTTGCACTGGCCGCCGCTGCGGGGGCCGATATCGTGAAGGTACGCGAGGCATTGATGGGCGGGTTTGCCGGCAGCCGCATACTACAACTGCACGGCCAGCGCATGATTGATGGTGCGTTCTCACCCGGTGCCCGGGCCGCCACGCAACTTAAAGACATGCGGCAAGCCGTTGATCTGGCAAGGGAGGTTGACCTCTCATTGCCGCTATTGAGCAAGAGCCATGCGCTTTGGGCCGCTATGGTCGAGGCCGGGATGGGTGATCTGGACCAGTCGGGCTATTTTGCATTCGTGCGCGATACCAACAAATCCAGATCTTGAGCGGTATTGCCCATTGTCCCTGAAGTTCGCCGCAAATCTCAGTTTCATGTTCACCGAGCTGCCATTTCCTGAGCGGTTTCAGGCCGCAGCAGATGCTGGGTTTCACGGCGTGGAATTTCTATTTCCCTACGAGTATACACCGGCCGAGATTGCGGAATTCGTGCGCCAGGCCGGGTTGTCGCTCGTGCTGCACAATCTGCCGCCCGGCGACTGGAGGTCCGGAGACCGGGGCCTCGCAGCCCTTTCGGGCAGGCAGCAGGAATTCAGAACATCTGTGGAAACGGCGTTGTCATACTGCGATGTCACGGGCCTGCGGCAGATGCACATCATGGCTGGATGTGTCAATGACGCCGAACGAGACGGCGCAAAAGATACCTATCTGGAAAACCTGGGCCACGCGGCACGCCGCTTTGCAGAGGCTGGCATAACCGCTCTGATCGAACCGATTAACACTATCGACATGCCGGGATACTTCCTGAACCATCCCCACGAAGCACATCAGATAATCACCGAGTTGGGTGAGCCAAATCTGAGACTTCAGTTTGATTGCTACCACGCGCAAATCATGGGAGGGGACGCCATTAGCGCTCTTAAGGTAAACTTTCCATGCATCTCTCACATTCAGATTGCAAGTGTTCCTGACCGGCACGAACCGGATCATGGCGAATGCGACTATTCGGTGGTTTTTGGTGTCTTGGAGGAGTTGGGATATAGCGGATGGGTCGGATGCGAATATCGTCCTGCGGGTCGCACCGAAGACGGGCTCGCCTGGTGCGATAGGTAGGCCGGCTACCGGGTATATTGAAGTAATAAACTTTGGTTTTTGGGCTTATCGCGAGCAGACTCCAATGGCTCGGGGTCAAATGTCAGCAAAAGACGAGATAGCGGACGTTGCTCTTTTTCAGGCGAGCGGCAGAATAGTTGCGCGTCTCGATGGTCTGCCCATGTTGCAGCGAAAGTGTGGTCTCGGTCCGGTCGAAATCGGCACTTACGAATGGCCGGATTGGCGACTTGGCTGCAGGGCAACATCAAACGCGCCACAGGTACGGTCCGATGCTGTTTCAGCGAAGGGCGAATACCAATCTTGCGAAAGGCTGCTTAGCCCCCCTGCCCCGCCGAGTCAGTATTTGAGCATTGACGCACAACACAGATGCTGCCCTGACGCTTGTACCGATGCGATCCGCGCGCCCCGCGCGGATCACTCCCGACTGTACGGATCCAGCAAATCAGAGCACGCGCCGGGGATCTCCTCTTCCATCGCCACGCAGCCTTGCAAAAGCCGACGCACAGCGGAGGGAATGGGCGTCACCCGCAGGGCAGATCACCGTGGTTTGGGCGACCATGGCCCAAAGCCACTGGCGTGGCTCGGAACGAGACGCGGCAGGGGCTGTTGAGGCAGGGAGACCAGGCCGCGGTGATCTGGGAGGTTGCAGGCATCGCCGGCGGCCGACTAGTACACGGCCCCGCGCCGGAGCGCGGGATTTGCCCGAAAGAACCTCCTCCTAGTCCTGTTTGAGTGCTTCAGCCTGATTGCAAGCCTCCTCGTCTCCCATGTCGCAGCCTTGCCTGTAGAGCCGCGCAGCTTCTTCAGCATCGGCCTCGACACCAATGCCTTCCTCGTAGAGATAGCCGAGATTGGTACAGCCGAGTGAGTTGCCGCCGTCGCAGCCTTGCCGGTAGAGCTGCCCCGCAGTCAGGGGGTCGGAATCCACGCCGATGCCTCTTTCGTAGAGATAGCCGAGATCGGTACAGCCTCGCGCGTTGCCCCCATCGCAGCCTTGCCGGTAGAGCCGTGCCGCCTCCTCAGGGTCCGCCGTCACCCCCATGCCTTGTCGGTATAGATTGCCGAGATTGGAACAACCAAGCGCCCCGCCCTCGTCGCAGCCTTGCCGGTAGAGCCGCGCCGCTTCCACGGGATCGGCCTCCACACCTATGCCCGCATCGTAGAGATAACCGAGATTGGTACAGCCTATTGCGTCGCCGCCATCGCAGCCTTGCCGGTAGAGCCGCGCCGCCTCCTCAGGGTCCGCATCTACCCCAATGCCGTACTCATAAGAAATGCCGAGATTGCTACAGCCCCTCATATCCCCGCCATCGCAACCTTGCCGGTAGAGCGGCACTGCCGCTTCAGGATCGGCCTCAATGCCGATGCCCTTCTCGAGGAGATAGCCAAGACTTCCACAGCTTTTCGCACTGCCACCACGACATGCTGCACCCCAGAGTTTACCGGCGGTAGAGCCGTCTATTTCCCAGATGGCGTTACCGTGCTCTAAGCACCGTTCGGTGACCCCGCCCTCACAAGCAAGCGTGATAAATTCGAGCTGGTCTTGTTCGGTCGGTGTCAGCTCCGCAACGTCGAGACAGACTTTTCCCTTAAACATCGAGCACAGAGCCCGGTCTGCCGCGCTTAACCCATCATCCTGACGTGCCAGCGGGCTGGTGAATACCAGTGACCCTGCAAAGGTGACGGTACCAACGCAGCTGGCCAGCAAGAGGAACAGGACCTTGATGGGTTTGTTCTCAACATCCAGCCAGT
>NZ_WPZY01000039.1 GCF_013031405.1 Ruegeria sp. HKCCD8929
AACTGACCTTTCCCTAACGTCAAGCAGAACAACACAGATTTTCACTCGTAACAAGTTTTTGTGGTATCGGGCAGGATCGCGATCAACGTCCGGTTCAACGGCATCAGCCAAAATGGGCCGAAAACTTGTTGCGCGGGGCACCGTTCAGACCATGATGGTGCGCATCTTCAAGTGTGTTTGGGAAGGGTGAGAAAGAGCATGAGAGCCTTGTATGAGTATCAAACCGGGGGCTATCCGCTGGACCAGGTCATGGTTGTCGAGGATGGCGACAATGGCGTTTCGATACCGAAGATCTGTGCCTTCTTTGCCGACGCGGACATGGATGTATTCCTCGTGGAATATGGCGAACACGGCGAGGTGACCATTCACACCGAAAACGTGACGCACATCGCCACCAGTGCCGATCAACTGAGTAGAATTGCGTCACTAGCAGCGGATGCGGCAACGTTGAGAGCTGAGGTGAACACGTTCTATGACGTAGAAAATGAAACCTGGTCGGGCCATGAGCACCTGATTACCCGTCCCAGGCTTGATCCTGATGTCGAACAGTAGTTGGCCAGCGGTTGGAGACACCGGATACTTAACGGTCCTGTTCAATGAACAGCACGGTTGTGGTCAGCCGGTTCGGGTGATCCCGGCATAGCCGAACCCCCTCAGGCGTGATTGTATAGCACCGAGAACCGTTGAAACCCGTCTCCGGCAATTCTCTTGCAAGACCCAATTCCGTCAACCGACGCAAAATCCGCTGGCCCCAACCGCTCGGGTTACTCCGTCTGGGACAGAGGTGGGATAGCTGTGGGCCCGTCAGGGCGCCGTCGCTCTCTTCATCATGATTGTGAAGGGCGATCAACACGGTCAACTGGTTTTCGGATAACAACTGTTGTCTCCCCTCTTATCCCCACTTGCTGGAGCGGTTCTGGAGTCGAGGCACGTCACCCTTTCGCTGTTTGGATGATGTTCTAATAACCCCCTCCCCTTTCCAGTCCTCATCCTTGTCGATCTTGATCTCCTGATCCTCCTCCTTTTCTTTTCTAAGAGGCTTGCGGTCAAAGAGGTCCTGCTTGCGGGTCATGATCTGCTCCAAACACGTGTGGTTGCGAAGGCGTTTAGTTCCACCGAGGCACAAGTTCAATAAGCACGGCCAGGGCTTCACTCGGCGGCAATGGCATCACAACGATGTCCATGCAGGCCAACAATCCGGGTGAGCGCCGCAAGTGCTGTAGCTTCCTCCCCCTCCTGCCAGGGCAGGAACACGCGCAGCTGGTACTGGTGGATCTCGGTGAAGCACCCGTGCGACTTGAGCCAGGGCAAGGTGTCGCGGGTGACACCAGAGAGCTCCAGCCTGTCCCGGCCGGCCACACGGCGTTTGCGAAGGCTGTGACCGTTGCCGAGATCGACCGCGCGATCGGTCGTGAGCACGATGCGCAACAGATCCTCCGGGCTGCTTGCCTCATCGATTTTCATGAAGCGGCCTCTGAGGGTGGCGGCCTGATCCTCATGCAGCGCGCGGCCGAGCAAGGCGGGGCCGTTCTCCGGCTGCACCCGGTAGATCCGAGTGTTCTCGCCCGGGATGCTGGTCCAGATCGGCAGGATGAGCCCGGTCAGGAGCTGCAGCTGGCGGGTTTCGGTATCGGGAAGGTCGGCAACTTCCGCATCCCATGCGGAGCGGAAAGCATCGATGCTGACAGGCTCCCAGTTCGACCGCTCAAACTCCTGCTCGGTCAGATACCCCTTCTTTGCAGGCCGCACCATGCGCCGCTCGAAGCTGAGATCGCCATCGCTGTCATAGACCTGTCGTGCGCGCGGGCTGATCAGGGCAACAGATCCCGAGGCGGCGTTCCTCATCGGCGACAGTCGTGGATGGTTGTCGAGAGCTTCGTCAGCCTTCGCATAGCTGAGGGCGTTCTCGATGGTGAGCGGCACCAGCGACGTGACCTGCCCTGTCGCTTCACAGCGGCGGAGCTCCTGCGGCTCCTCGGCGATGATGCGGTCTCCGCGCAGGATCTCGAGACCGACATCGAGCGTGCCGGCAGCACGGGCGCGGTCGGTCGCGGTCTCGATCTTGTCCATGAACTCGGCAAAGAGCGCGTTCTGCATGTCGATGGGCAAAGCCAGAACGCGGTTCAGGAACCGCTGGATCGGGGGCAGCTCATCAAGCAGCACGCCCTCTTCGGAGGTGAGCTTCAGCCCGGTCCAGTCGGTGAAGGCCTTAAAGGTCATGGCTTCGCAGTCACCACGGACAAGATCACCGTAGAGGCTGCGCAGGCAGGCACGGGCGATCGGGCTTTCGAGATTATCGCTGGCGCGGAACAGCCCTTGCGATGCAGTCTCGCGTTGTCCCTTGGTGAGCGCACCCAGCGTGTCCAGGCGGCGGGCGATGGTCGAGGTAAACCTCTTCTCCCCGTGCACATTGCTGGTGCAGACCCGGAAGAACGGGGCCGACACCTGTGCGGCCCGGTGGGTCCGACCGAGGCCCTGGGTTGCGGCATCGGCACGCCATCCCGGCTCAAGCAGGTAATGACGCCGGCGCTTCTGGTTCACCGCTGTTGCGGCCGCATGGTAGGATCTGCCGGTGCCCCCGGCATCCGAGAAGATCAACAGCGGCTTGGTGTCCGACATGAAGGCGCGGGTTTCGGCTGCATTGGCACTGGCGCCGCGGCGGGCAATGCGGATGTTGTCCGAGCCGTCCTTGACGGGGCGCAGGCTTCTGCCAGTGACCTCGGCCACATCGTCCTCGCCGAAAGCCCAGATGATCTGATCGAGCGCGGATGGCACCGGCGCTAGCAGCATGATCTCTTCGAGCGCGGCGTCGCGAAGTGCCTCCGCCTCGCGAGAAATCACCAACTGGCCATTCTCGTCCCGCAAGGGCTGGGACAGCACCGATCCATCTTCCTGCTCGATGAGGATCTGTTGCGTGACGGGAAAACCGTTGGCTACGCGCTTGGGGATACGACCAACCACGGATGGCACGTGCTGCACCTGCCGTTCGCTTTGAGGCCCGCCATTCCAATGCCTGCTGGCATTTCGATATCAGCCCGTCGGATCTGAAGCACATTCCGCAACCAGCCTGGGTGGACCCGAAACGCGGCCAGCCAACGACGATGCTTTTTAGCGTCGTGGATGATCGCTCCGGTACATCCTATCAGGAATACCGCTGTGTCTATGGCGAGGACGCCGAAAGCGCGCTGCGTTTCTTGTTCAACGCCATGGCCCCGAAGGAAGATACAGAGTTCCAGGGCATTCCCGAGATGATTTATCTCGACAATGGGCCGGTTGCAAAGAGCCTGGTGTTCCAGACTGTGATGGAACGGCTTGGCGTGAATTGGAAATCCCACATGCCTGCCGGGTCTGATGGTGCACGCGTCACTGCCCGATCAAAGGGCAAGGTTGAGCGTCCATTCCGAACCGTGAAGGAAGCCCATGAGACGTTGTATCACTTCCATAAGCCCGAAACCGAAGCGGAAGCCAATCTCTGGCTGAGGAACTTCATCAGCAAATACAATGACAAGCCCCACCGCCGGGAACAGCACAGCCGGATTGAAGATTGGATTGCCAATCTCCCAGAGACCGGCATCCGTGAGATGTGTTCCTGGGAACGGTTCTGTGCCTTCGCGCGCGAACCGGAACGCCGCAAGGTCGCGGCTGATGCGCGGGTGTCGATTGATGGCGCATTCTACGAGGTTGATGGGGATCTGGCGGGCGAAGAGGTGCTACTATGGTGGGGTCTGTTCGATCACGAATTGTTCGTGGAATGGAATGACAGGCGCTACGGTCCGTATCGGCCCGAAGGTGGGCCAATCCCGCTGCACCGGTATCGCAAGCGCAAACCCTCGCCCCGAGAAAAGCGTGCTGAGGCGGTCGCCAAACTGGCGGAGCAAATCAGTCTGCCGCGTGCAGCCCTTGGCGACTCCGGCTTTGAGGCCGCCCCGGCTGAGGTGGTTCCACTGCCCAAGATCAAGTTCACCGATCCGGACCCTTGGGGCCAGATTGCCTATGAAAACGAACTCAGTGCGCGGAGAGGGATACCGCCGCAAGAAGGAAGGATAATCGCGAACCGGCTTAACTGGCGCCTTTCGGCTCGGACCAATGGTTTGCATAGGAAATGCCGTGATCGGCATATTGCGGTGACCACGCTCATAGGCGTGGTAGGCACGGGAGGACAGCCCGATACTCACCGCGAAGTCCGACTGGTTAAGGCCTTGGGCTGCTCTTACGCTCTTCAATCGTGCGTCCATCTGCCTCAACGTTTTCCGCCCGACCGGTGCAACGTGAACATGGTGTTTCAGGACTATGCGCTCTATCCGCATATGACAGTGCGCCAGAACATGGCATTCGGGTTGGAACTGAAGGGTATGGCGCGTAATTCCATCGACCCCGGTTGGATGAATTGATGGCCTTTCTGGAGCTTTCCGACTTCGGTGGCCGGTACTGGCCTATCTCAGCCGCTACACCCACCGTATGGCGATCTCGAACCACCGCTTGATCAGCGCCGATGGCGACACCATGGCATTCCTGTGGAAAGACTACCGCATCAAGCGCGGCGACCAGATGAAGGTCATGCGCTTGCCCCCGTACGAATTCATCCGCCGCTTCCTGATCCATGTCCTGCCCTCCGGCTTCCATCGCATCCGTCATGCGGGCTTCCTCGCCAATGGCATCCGCCGCGCCAGGATTAAATCGATCCGGCGCTTGCTCGATGCCAAGCCAGAAACCGATAGGGCAACTGGTGGCGACAATCGCACTAACGCAGAGGAGCAGGACCTGCGTCGGCAATACCCGGAATGCGGCGGCGCGATGACGGTCATCGAAACCTTCACACGCGGCCAATCCCCGCAATCTCGCGCACCGCCATGGGAGGACGCCGCATGACCAGCCCATCCCGCTCGGCCTCGCAATGCGTGGAAGCCGAACCAACCACCGCGGGCAGCCCCCTGACACCGGAACGAAAACTGGTCAATGGAGGCGTGAAGCGAAGCCAATTAGCGGCATCCAACCGCGAACGTCCACTTAAACGCGCTCCTCAAAGCCAATGGATCTGCGGCTCGGGGCATCCAGCACCGAAGCCGGAACCCACAATCCCCATAGCACCGAAAGCCCCCGCGCTTTCCTCCTTGTCAAATTTGTCGCCGCTGGATGGAGCGCATCCAGCAGCCACAAACCTTGGACAAAGCACCATTTCGCTGTGGCAGCGCTGTGTACATCCATGCATTGGCACCCTCTGAACGTCGAGGTGGTGACAAGAGGATTCCGGTTGCGCAGGTTTCAAAAAACTTTGCTATCCTTCCGGCATTGATTGGGAGGAATTCATGAAAACCTTTGTTCTTGCAGTCGCGGCTTGCCTTTTGGCCGCCACTGTTCTCGCCGACACCAAGATCGTCACATGGAACACCGGAGTTTCCTGGGACGGCGCAATAGAAGCTCGTGAGGCGGAGTTCATGGCAGCAGGTGAGGCGATCGGGGCGAACATCTACGTGCTACAAGAGGTCATGTCTTTGAACGGTGCCGAACGAATTGCCGAGCTTCTTGGGGTTGAGGACCCACAGATCGTCATTTCGGACTTTGCAAGCGTGTCCGACCAAACAGATGACAGCGACAAGGCGAACCCGTTCTTTCACCTCGAAGTGGCGGTAATCTCCGATGTTCCTGTCGTTTCAGCGACAGAATTGGAATTCGACCGGAATGACGCCTTCGGGCCACTATCAAATATCCCTGGTCTTGCAATGTCCCGTGATCAGCTCTTCGTCCCGTCCGAGGTTTGGGACACGATCTCGGGCCAAACTCAAAATGTACTTCGATTTGGTCGTGGAGTGCTTCGTGTCGAATTTGAAGGTGACCTCGTCGTTTACGGCATCCACGCGAAATCGGAGATCTCCGGTTATTGCTTCGACGCAGCCGAAACGATCAGGCTTTTGAAGCGTATAGAAAGCCGATCGGACGACGAGTCTGGTCTTCCCGCTGATGAGATCATGAAGCTTGAGGGTGCGGTCGGAACTCTTGAAGCGCTGATCGGTCAGGAGGAAGCAACCAGTTTCAGTAAGAATTGGATCACAAATGCAGAAAAGCGTGAGGCAATGCTGTCGGCTGTCGCTTCCAAGGCAGCGGATGACGTATCCAACGGAAAGACCGTCGTTGCCTTGGGCGACTTCAACATTGCCATCGATGATCCGCGGTCAGGTTCGGACCTCAGCGCGGGTGCTGAATGCAATCCGACCCGTAGCTGCTTTGAGGTTGTCGAGGACTCCGGTTGCGCCGGACAGGACGGTCTGGATGACTCTCATTTTCTGATTTCTGGAGGTGTCGAACCGAACCTGACAATGACACCGCTCACGTCGAATCTCGATGAAACCCTCCTGGGGGAATTCTCTTCCGTGATTGACCATATCTATGTCAGTGGTCCAAGAGCCGAAGACTTCACCGAGGCTATTGTGGTGCGTGATCAGTTGGATGGAGCATTCGGGTCGGATCACTTGCCGGTTGTGACGGAACTCTCCGACTGATGCCGTTAGCTGATTGCGCTTCAGCCGATCTCTGGGCGAGCGTAAGGCACCATTCCAAAAGTGGCCCAAACCCGGTCACCCAGTACGCAACGTTGATTTTTTGGGGTTCCAAATGACCGCCTACTGCAACTGTCTTGAATGATCCCCTGGTGCCGAATGGGTGCATTCCGTAACAAGGAAGACCTCGTCGAATAATAAACTGGCCCCAAAGGCTGGTTTCAGTCGGCGCCCTTTTCTGCTCGCCGTTCTGATTTCAAAGCGCGGCTCGGCGGGCAAACCTCCTGCATGAATTTCGCCAATGTGCCGCCCAGATTGTCCGCCTTCATTCCGTATTTGACGAACTGACCCTCGCGTTTTTTCCAGATCAGATCAGCGGATTCCAGAATAGAAAGGTGTTTCGAGATAGCAGGTTGCGACATGTCAAACCGTGCTGCAACGACGCCAGCCGTCAACGGTCCTTCCGACAGATATGCCAGTATTCGACGCCGTGTTGCTGACGCCAAAGCTTCAAACACTTTGTCAGGGCTTGACATGAATTCACCTTATAACTCATTAGTTATGTAGTTCATTATCTAATATCTTATTCCCCCGCTCGTGGAGTTACAAGATGCGCCTGCATGCGACTGACCGGGTTTATCCCGACAATGCCACCAACGCTGTCACTGGTGCAATCCGCTGGAATGCGGCTAAGTCACTCTGGCTCTTTTTGATGATCGGAGGCGGCTTCGCGGCGATCACATTGACCCCAAGCTGGGGCGGCTTTTTGGTGTTTCTTGGGACAACGGCCGTCACGATCTGTGCAGGTCATTCTGTTGGAATGCACCGCCTCCTGATCCACAAAGCGTTTCAGACGCCCAAGTGGCTGGAATACACCCTTGTTTGGCTCGGTACTCTTGTCGGCATGGCAGGACCGTTCGGCATGATCAAAGCCCATGACATGCGCGATTGGCACCAGCGACAAACTGTGTGTCCGCCACACCCCAGCCATGATGCTGGGTTTTGGCGCGACGCATGGTGGCAGCTGCATTGTCAATTCGTTCTCGACCATCCCCCGCGATTCCAGATTGAGCCGGAGATCGCAAACGACCGCATCTACCAGTGGATGGAGCGAAACTGGATGGCTCAGCAGCTCTTCGTAGCAGTTCCCCTATTCATGCTTGGAGGTCTAGGCCTTGTTCTGTGGGGAGTTTGCCTACGCGTCGCGGTCTCTCTGATCGGCCATTGGATGGTTGGCCATTTCGCGCACAAGTCCGGTCAACAGGGGTGGTATGTCAAGGGTCTGCCGGTGCAAGGGTATAACCTGCCCGGTCTTGGCCTCATCACGTTTGGCGAGAACTGGCATTCCAATCATCACGCTTTCCCACATTCAGCAAGGCTTGGTATTGAAGCCGGCCAAACCGACCCTGGCTATTGGTTCATAAAGATCCTCGAAACCCTTGGCCTGGCCCACTCGGTACTTGGTCCCCACGACCAACCAGAGCGCGATGGGCTGACCAGGATCGAACCCGGACGCAATCGAAGCTGCATGGCTGGCCTGAACGGCGCATGCAATTGAGCGCGATCGCAAAGCCTCTGTCCTGCCATGCGGTGGCACAGCAGCTCCGGGTTGCGCTGATCCCAGTTCAGTTCGGCCGAGTTTTCAGGTAGCATGTCAAATTCATCTTAGTTGCTGCGTGGCCGATAAATGTTCGGGCTGGTGATCCTCCCAGTCGAGCGAGCCGATGGCAATGTCACCGAGGGCCCAGCCGGCATTGGCCACCGCAAAGACAATACCTTCGGGGGTTCCGGTTGCCAGTGCCGCCAGGCCCGCGAAAGCCCGCCATGGCAGCCGCGCCCACATCGAGGTTGCAAATGGTTTTTGGGCCTTGGTGTGGCAATCAACCCAGAAGACGGTGGGAAGCACGAGATGCTGCACCAATGTCAGGACTGGGCGATCGATGAAGCGGCTTAGCCACCTTGCCACCAGGCCCCGCCGCGGGTGCAGGAAGTGTGGGGTTCGGTGCGACGGGTCGAATGATCGACAGGCCGCAATGCCGCCCTGATAGGTCAAAAGGCCAGCACTGGCGACGAAGAATCCGGTCAGCACGGTCAGCACACTCTGCAGCGCCCAACTGCCCGGATCAAACGCGCTTGTACCATAGCCGATCAAGCCGATCCCGCCTGTGGACAGCAGGATGCCGCCGGGCTTCAACACAAGCGGATTGCGTTGGCAGAGCCGTAGCAGCGCCGATCCGGCGACAAACGCCGTGGCCGAAAGGGTAAGCCAGGTGGCATCGCTCCAGATCGTGACCGCCAGAAGCCCCACCGCCACAGCAAATGCCACGGCATCTATCCACACGGTCAAGTGCTCGGCGCCGAAGCGTCGCACGATGACGCTCAGAGCAGATGTCAGCAGAACCACGATCCCCAGCCCGATGGCGATGGCAGCGTCGGGATACGTGAACAGGCTCGTCGCGAGCTCTCGGGCAAGCCCGGTTTCAACATTGGTCCAAACACCAAAGACCTGCTCGTTGAACGCGGCGAAACCGCCAGCGCCGGCGATGGCCGCAACGATGTTTCCCCCTTCGTATCCCCAGAACTGTATCTCTGCTCCGTGCGCCTTGACCCATCGCCGCAATATCATTCAACCGCCCTCCAATGTGGCACTGCCGATGCTGCGCAGGCCTTACAAACCCGCGAAATGCAGCCCGGCATCTATCGGTAAACGCGCGGATGCGGCGTCTTATTCCCGGATGCGGACGGGTTGGTTGATCTGACTTCGAGCATTTCGGACAAGGAGATTGCCGAGAACTGTGCCAAGCCGCTGTCAATGCTTCGCCGAAACCTGCTGCAATTCGCCTAACTCGGCTGCGCGGTGTGCTTCCGCTTGGTGGCGCCGTGCGTGAACTGCCGATCGCCAAACTCCTACATATGCGGCGAATGACCGATACGGCGGGCCGCGCCCCAGCCTTGAGAAGTTCAGCCTAATGCCCGTCTGACTTGGGCGAAGGTCAGAGTGGTCAGACCGGGTCTTCGGTGCGCCACATCCAAAAAGTCTCCGACACGAGAACAATCGACGAAGCACGGGCGTAACCCCAATCAGGCCCCATTGCAGTCGGTGATAAAACCTGACCTGCCTGCGTACCCAAAGGGCAAAACCTAGCCAAGATCGCATTGTCTGCATTACCGCCGGTGGGCAATGGTCAGCGTAAGGGATACCTAGGTGAATCCTTGGGTGCCGCAGTGAGAGGAAATACGCTTCGCGATCAATCCAGCTTGGCGAATTCCGATGACCTGATACCCGACCTCCAGGCCATTAAAATCTGTTGTGCGTTCAGCGCAGGGCTCTTTTGTCCATCTATCTCGATGTCGTAGTTGCGTCCCTTGTGCACGGTTCCGTGATCCTGTTCCGCGCTTCCAGTTGGTCGGTCACCCCGTTCGGCTTCGCGCCATCGCAACTCATCGAGATCACAATAAAATCCGACAAAATAGACGTCGTAAGGCGCAAGTAGGTTTTTGAGGTCATCAACCCATTCGGGAGTATCAAAAATGTGCTCTACGATTAGATTGTTACCTGCTTCGGCATAGGCGGCCAATGACTTGTGGAACCCATCGAAGAATGGCTTTCGCATGTCGGACCACGCGAAGTCTTTTCTGTTCAATCTATTGACCGGCAGCACGCCCGCATCGCGCAGATGATCAATTGAAATGTGCCAGAACGGCAGCTCGATAATTTCTTGCAGTGCGGCTGCCGTTGTGGATTTTCCGCTGCTCGATGGGCCGTGGAGAATGATAATCTGACCATTCATAGCGAATTCCTGCGATGCTGGGTGCGACTTCTCGTATATGCGGCAGAAAAGAAAAGTGAAACGGCAGCCTTGCTAACTCTCCCGCCGTCGACACCGCATGACCCGCCATGAAGCCCGACCATATCCGTCAGATGACCTGTGCGGGTACAACGTGACCTTGCATGTGGATTGCAATCTGCGAGCATGTCAACGGGTATAACGGGGTTAGTCGATGTTGATAGATGTGAATGAGGCGAAGATATTCTTCGACGTTGATGGCGAGGGATTGACGCCCGATGGCGCATCAATGCGAAGAAAACCAACCGTCGTCATGGTTCATGGCGGGCCAGGCGCTGACCACACCAATGCAAAACCATACTTCAGCCAACTTACTGACATCGCCCAAGTTCTTTACTACGATCACCGTGGCAACGGTCGGAGTGAACTCAGCCATCAAGAAAAATGGAACCTCACGCAATGGGGGGATGATCTCAAAGGTCTATGCGATGTCTTAGGTATCGAAAAACCCATCGTGATCGGGACATCGTTCGGAGGCTTCGCAACGCTGTCATATGCGACCCGCTACCCCAACCACCCGGGTGGGTTAGCCCTCATAAGCTCTGCGGCAAAAGTTGACTTTTCGGCCATTTACCAAGCGTTTGAACGGCGCGGTGGTAAGGAGATCAGGGATATCGCTGAAGCGTACTGGACGCGCCCGACGGATGAAGGCCGCGAACTTTACAAGAGTCGGTGCGTTCCCTTCTACAGCTACGAGAACGTCGGCCCACCGGACTGGTTGTCTAGAGTTCATTGGCGGAATGACACCGCCCTTTGGTTCAACGGTCCGAACAATGAGCATGGTCGATTTGACTATCGCAACGACCTCGGAAAAATTGAATGCCCGGTATTGGTTATGGTCGGCGAAGAAGACCCGATTGCGCCCCCGGAGTTCAGTGACACAATTGTCGAAAATCTGCGGCCTGAACAGGTCACTTACGCCAAATTCAAGAATTGCGGCCATGGTGTGATCGGTGACAGACCGAACGAAGCTCTGAAAGCACTTCGCAGTTTTGTTGAGGATATTGTTGCAGAAACGAATTATGGCTAGTCCGCTTTGCTATCGTTGTTGGGGGATTGTAAACCGTATCAAAAGCGCTTCCTCCTGCGGTCGCTGAATAGGCTTTTCAACGAAAGCCCCCTCCGGAGCTTGGTGTTTGACGGGGCGGATTTACTGTGAGTACCAAATGAAGAAGAAGGGTGTCATCCTATACTACGTTACAGCAGGGTATGCTGCGTTGACCCTTGCAACCGGGTTGTACTTTCTATCAGCCGGTACGAAACCAACTGCTGATGTCGAAGCCAGCTATCAAAACAATCTGCACTCAATTTGGCTAGGTAACTGGGAGCCCGGCGAGGTCAGGACATTTCGTATTGACGGGAAGCCAATTGTCTTATGGCGACGAGACACCGCAGAAATTGCCGCTGCGATGGAACAGTTTGATCCAGACATCTCTAAGGAAGAATGGTCGAAGGCTCTGAACGATGGAACGCTTGCGCTCGAGATGGGCCCGGAAACTTACAATCGCCTAGAGTGGTTCATAGCTAGCCCCATAAACGTCGGCGGATATGGGTGCATTGTTCTTGCGAAGGCCGGAGACTACGATGGCTTTTTGGATCCTTGCCAAGCCGTGCATTTTGATATGTGGGGCCACCCAAAAAAGGGGCCAACGACGGAAAACCTGAACGTAACTCCCGCCCAATTTTCTGAAGACCGGCAGACAGTTTTTCTGGACCTTTCAGGGATGCCAACGACGAGATGAACTCGGCAACGTCACGCCCGCATCGCCCAAAACTAAGGGCGGCTTTGTCACGCTCCTTCCCGGCTCAAGCCCGGTGCTGCGAGCGGCTCTCGCGTCGGAGAACGGCCATTGATGACCGGCGCGGCGAATTCGGGCTGAGTGCGCGTCTTGCCAGTTCATGACCTGTGCCACGGACGGCGGTTGCTGCGCTTGCATTCGTCCAGCCTGCTAAGGCCGTGATCCCGAACCGAATTGCTGTTCGCACGTAATGTGGGTTCGGCCCGATGATTGTAGCCGTCCGCGTCGTCGCGGCGCTCGAGCGCGCCGGCGTCATCTCGGGTGAATTTCCCGGGCAAATCTGAGCCAAACGCGGTTTCGGCCATCAGAATGGTTTCGAGCTGTGCATCTGACAGCAAGCCCTCGGTGACCAGCCGCGTCGGCAGCGTGAGAGGCAGATCTGCAGGCGCCGGGGGATGCACCGAGCCCATGGCCAGGCTTTCGACCAGCGGCGACGGGTGCGGCTGTGCACCCTCGATCGAGATCCGTTGGGACGCGTAGCTTGCATAGACGTCCGACACGGGCGGGTTGGCCCGGGGCGCGTCGAACACGGTGATTGCCAGCGGCTCTTTCGCCGCAGCAGAGTGCGCGCTATTGCCCGGCAACAGGATGCGGGATGCCTTCTGGGCCCTGGACGGCTTCGGGCCGATGGATTTCCGCACGACAGGAGCCGGCTCTGTGCCACCCAGCTGCGGGCGTGGGGGACAACCGGTCGAGGATCAGCTGCAGCGCCATGGGAAGATCGCTGCAGGTCTGAGGTGGGGTTTCACCCCCCTGCCCTGCCCCGGTCTTGTCCAGGACAAGCAGATCGGTGCACACGGAGACACCCATCTTCCGAAACGCGCGCCGCGGCAGATGCAACCGAAGGACGGGTGTGGCCATTGCGCAGATCCGCTGCCAGAGGCGTCCGACTTTGTCGGGCGAGACGGAAGGCGGAACAATTGCCACAAGCCGGCCACCCGGGCGCAGAGCTTTGAGAGCGGAGAGAACATGCCGGGCCGCAAGGGTCGGATCGGCACGCGTGACGCTGGATGCGAAGGGGGAGTTCATAATCACGACGCTGGGCTGCGGCTGCGCTTCGATCAGATCTGCAATGAACTCGGCATCATGCCGGCTGACGGCTATGCCCGTCACAGTCTGAAGAAGGCCCGCGCGCTGATCGTCGAGCTCATTGAGGATGAGCCTGGCCCCAGACTGGCCCGCCAGCCGCGCCAAGGTGCCGGTCCCTGCCGAAGGCTCAAGCACGATGTCAGATGGTGTAAGGCGTGCCGCGCAGGTGGCCAGCCAGGCCAGATCGAGCGGGGTGGAGAACTGCTGCAGCTGAACCTGCCGCTCGGATCGGCGGGTCTCGGTGGCCAGCCGGTCCATCAGCGTCGACAGGTGATCGAGCGTTCGTGCGGGCTGGCCCAGGTCGATCTCTGCGGCGCCCACGGCGGCGATGGTCAACGATTGACTGTTAGAGACGACGGAAAGCGACATTGAACGGCAGATCTATCGCTGCGGCGCAGTATCACCGAAGCGGATGCTGGTGTGGCGGAGCGGAGCATCCGTTCACTCAGTCGCCGGTATACGGGAGGCTTCCCGGTGCCCGGTAGCGATGCAAAGGGCTGCGTTTGGCGTCACTTCCGTAGTAATGCCCGCTGCCCTCCGGCTTCCCGAACAAAAGAAAAATCGCCGAATTTGCGCCTCCTCGGGGAGACTGCATGCCCAAATCCTCCGGAGATTTCCCGCTGCCCTCGACATAATGACGGGTCAGATCCGTCGCGATGAAACCAGGCGTACAGGCATTGATGACGAATTGTGGATACTCCCGCGCCAAGTGGAGCGTAAGGGCATTGGCGCACGCCTTTGACAATCCATAGGGCGAACCATCGCCCAACCCTCGAGACGAGAATGCTTCCGCATCGCCGGCGATGTCGATGCACTCTTCCATCAGCGTCTCGATCTCGCCCCAGGTCACATCCGGGCGCGTGAAGAAGCCCTGTTGTTCCCGGCTGCACGTGGCCACGAAGTTTGGGCCAGCAGCGGACGTGATATTCACGATCCGACCGCCATCCGCGAGAAGTGGAATAAAGGTAGTGCAAATCCGATGGACACCACGGGTGTTCACGTTGAGCACATTGCGCAGATCGTTGGAGCCAAAGCCGATGCCCGCGTTGTTCACGATGCCATAGAGCTTCTCGCCTCCACATGCGTCTCGCACCGCCTGGGCTGCTCGACCAACGGCCTCATCGCTCGCGACGTCGAGTTCGACGGCTTGGATCCGGTCAGTTCGACCCACCCCGCCCTGCCGGAGGCTTTCAACAGCGGCGGCACCACGGTCGCGATCCCTTGAGCCGAGGAACACGAACGTATCATCAGCCTCTTCGAGAATCCGTTCAGCGATGGCAAATCCGATGCCCTTGTTTGCCCCCGTCACCAGAATTTTCCTCATGGCCACTCCTCACTAACTCTCCATGTCAAGTCCCGGCATCTTCCCAAGCCTCAGCCGCGCAGCCTGTTTGTTAGATCGTCTTACGTGCGTATTGGGCTGTTTCTCCAGCAAGCAAAGAAAGGATAGTGGTTGCGGGCGAGAACGCCATAGCGCCAAACTACACTCTCCTTCGCCTTCCTCGGCGGCCCAGAGGCGACATCCATCGATCGACCTGGCGCCGCCGCACAGTCACCGAAGTGGCCCTTGGCGCACTTAGCAGCGCCAATATCGTTCTGGGTCCGGTCGCCGAAGCTTGGAAAACACCAACCACGCTGTCGTGAGGATAGACACACGGGGGAGCCGGTCAACAACCGTCCCGCTTGGCTCATCTTTCAAGGCAAAACCCGATCAGCAATGGGCATAGGGTGGCGGGCCATGGCCACCGCCGGAACGTAAGCGGAGCGCACGCCGGTAGGTGTCGAGATCGTTGTTGGTGTGAACGAATGTTGAATCGGTTGCCTGCCAGGAGGAATATTCAGTCCATGGTGAGTCGCGCAAGGACGGGCTGGGATCCCCCTGCACGCTGGCCCATACGGCTTTGGTCACCGGTCCGGTAAACAGCGACGGATCAATAACATAGGTTATTTTTCGGCAATAGAGATCGCGCACGCACAGCGTAGGCGCCACATGCCAGCCCCAGAGTACCTCACAATTCGGGTTATTCTTCGACGCCGCGCGAAGACTGCCGCTGATCCACACCTTTGCCGGACTGGCCCCGTCGGCGATCATCAGACGGCACATTTCATGAGCCCGCGCCCAACAGCCATCGTCGGGATACATGAACGGGATACACGGCGCGGATGCGGTGAGCGGAGGGCAATTCTTTGAGGCGACGAGCGCAAACAACTCCTGGGCTCGCCGCAGTGACACACAGGGGTCATTAAAGACTGTATACCGTCGGAACCAGCAAAAGAACCAATACAAGAACCATTGGTAGACAGGGTAAAGCCGGTCCCTGATCCATTTAAGAACACGGCGCGCCGGAGATCTGTAAGAAAAATCCAGGGTCAGCGCGCCTCCGCGAAAGGGCCGGACATCGACAATCTCATGGTCATCGGTTTCGGTGACAAACAGCAGGCTGTCGGCAGCACTCTCATCGCTCAGGGCAACAAGCAGGCTGTCGAAGTCGGGATTCTTGCGGCGCAGAAAATGCCGCGCGTGGGATGTCTCCAGCGACACCTCCACGTCGCCCTCGATGTTCGCAGTCACCACCAGCACCCGTGTGATCATCGGCAGCAGGATGTCAATGATGCTCTCACCGGCTTCATCAAGTGCCGCATAAACCGGTTGCTTGGCACGCATCAGATCGTCGAGCAAATCGAGATGCAGTGCCGCATGTTCGGACCGGGTTACAACCGCCTGGCCTCCATCGGCAAATTTCACGATGTAGGATTTCGGTCCGCCTTTTGAAAAAAGGTTTTCCACCGGGCGCTCAATCTTGGGATCAATATCGACAACATAGTCGACGATGAAACGAGACTGGGACGATGTTTCTGCCATGGCTGGCGCTCCTAACCATGGTTAGTGTATCAATTATTTGAACGATGGTGAAGTTTCCGCAGGCGAGATTACACAACCGCGCAATTGCCGACTTAATGCCATTTTTGACTCGAAGAATGGACAAGATGGTGTCCGCGCGCATGGCGTAGTGTCAGCGGTGCTGCCGGTATAGTCCAGGTGGTCATCGAAGTGTTTGGTCGTGGTGGAGTTTCGCGGCTTCAACCACCACCCACACGGCGACCACTCGCCCTTCGTGGCCGGCCCATAGCCGACCTTCGATGGGCCTTCGAGGTGCTGCAATACGCCCGCAAATCCGGACATTTGCCGCAAGCGCGAAATGCGGGAAGCCGGGAATTCACGTGACAGGTGACAAAGCGCAATTTCACGGCATGCCCACCACTGGCTGCTTCAGGAGACTCATTATCCCTGTGAACAACTGAAACATGGTAATTTGCTAATCCGGTTTCTGTGGAGTAGGAAGTTTGCGATACTGAGTGTTCCACCGCCAACTAGTCGACACTACACCCTGTGCCACCTATCCCATCATCTGTACCGGGATCAATCGACGGGCATTCCTGCCCGCTGTTGTCGATTGCCTCCTCGATAACAACAGGAGCCTCTACGACTGGTTCTTCCAGGTTCTCAGTTCCTGAACAGGCCGTCAGGACGAGCAGGAAAAGGCAGTATCTGGCGTTTCTCATTCGGTCTTGTCCCATTGACGATAGAAGTAGGCTCCAGCGCGGAACCTATATTCTGAATCGGTTTTATTTTCTGCTTTCATGCCAGCTGCTTTATCAGCGAGTGATTCAAGTACTGCCATCTGCGCACGATTATGTTCTTTTTCCAAATCCAGCACCTGTTCCTTGGTCAGGCCGCCATAGTGCACTGCACGTTCAAAATAAGGGGGGGTCTCGCCCATGACATTATCGGTTGCGGCGGACATATGATCCCCAAGGTTGCGTGTCAGGTAGGCTAGTTGATCCTCGGATCCTGCAAGCGGTTGATAAGACGTTTGGCGCAACCGCAGCATGTCATTGTCGATAGATTCTACCGTTCCCGCATTGAGCAACGTATCGAGCATCGTTCGAGGATGAACATCCTTTCGAATGCCACGAGCGAGAGACTCAAACGAAGGTTTCTCGCCGCTCTTGGGGATATCCTGTGCCAGGTAATCCGGGTCTGTTCGCCACCGTTGAATCAGTGTGGCCAAATGGTTGGAACGCGTTTGTAAGGGTGGTTCCGACTTTAACCGCGCAATGTCTCGCCTTTGCAGGCCGGTCAGAACTGAGATGCGGCTGTCTGTTACCCTCCCTTCTGACTGTTTAATCGCAGCAGCAATGTAATGCGTCTTTAGACGCTCCATCAGCTCAGGGAACAGTACGCCGCGCGCAACCATGAGACGCGCGAACGGTGCAAAGAGTGTATCCAGTAAATCAGCCATATGTGCTATATGCACATTTTTCTTGACGTCAGCAAGACTCCGTGAAATGCGTAATTTGCACATTTTTGGAGAACTGCTGATGAAACCCTTCAAATCCAGAGAGTCAAAAACTGCCGGCGCTATCTTTGGTACCGCACTGATCGGCTTGGTTCTTTCAGGCTGCGCGGACGTTGCCGCCACCGGAAATCTGGAAAAGCCCGTCGCGGAAACCCCGGCTGTCGTTGAGGAATCGGTGGCGGTTTCGGGACCTTTGCCAGCATCGCAACCTGTCAGGTCTGCTCCGCGTCAAGGCGTGCTGACGGCAGGCGACATAGATGACTCGCTTAACCTGGCCACGTTTGTCTCACTGCAATCAAAAGCATCCAAAGCGCTGGGGCTTCCTCGCGCGGATTTGTCCACACCGGTTCTGGCAACTTTTGTGGGAGAGGACAACGAACCAGCCCCGGGTGTTCGCTTCACACTCAGAAAACCAGATTTCGCTCAACCTTTCTATGACGGGGTTTCTGGTGTGGATGGGGCCGTCAGCGTATTCCCCGCGGCGTTGGGCGCCGGACGGATCCCTGAAGTTGAAATACGGGCATTCACGGAGGGATCAGATGCTCAGATTACCCAAGTCCTCAAAAACAATGGAACCCGACAAATTGTAAGAGTTCCCGGGAACCAGACCTGGCAGCCCGATTTTCTGGATTTGGCCTTCGTCATCGATACCACAGGCAGCATGGGCGACGAAATGGAATGGCTGCTGAAAGATCTGAGTTCCATTCTGCGGCAGGCCAAGCGAAGCGCGAGCGATATCAATATCCGGCTTGGTCTCGTGGTCTATAAATCGAGGGGAGACCGCTATGTGGTCAAAAGCTACGGGTTTACCAGAAGTCAGAAGCAGTTCCGCAATTGGCTCAGTGGTGAGCTGCCGACAAGCGGGGGAAGTGGTTATCCCGAGGCAGTCGCAGACGCGTTGGAAGCCGGTGTATCCCTGAACTGGCGCCGAGGGCGCGGCGAGCGCCTCTTGTTCCAGATCGGGGACGAGCCACCCCATCCCACGCAAACCCGAACCTATTTGAATGCAGCGCGGGACGCGACGCTGAAGGGCGTCCAGATATTCAGCGTCGAAGCCAGTAGCCAAGGACCCCATCTTGAATATCTTATGAGACAGGGCGCGCTGGTGTCCAACGGGCGGTACATATTCCTGACCGATGATAGCGGTGTCGGGTTTGCTCATAGCGAACCGTCTACTACCTGCTACCGCGTGACCCGTCTAAACGACCTAATGGTTCGTGTCATTCAAAGCGAGCTCCAAGGGCATCGCATTGAGGCACCAAGCCGGGATGTTATCCGAGAAGTTGGAAGCTATCGGAGTGGCGTTTGTCTGAACTAGAGAGGAGGTCGAAACGCTGGCTTGATATGTCTTGACGGCTTAATGGCAGACTTCCAAAACTCAAGCCGCTACATCTACACACCGGTTACCTTTGTCCCGCTCTGCCGTCGTTGCCGCTGCATGACCCGCCATGAAGCCCGACCAAATCCGTCAGATGACCGGTGTGAGCCCAACTAGTACCTTGGGTTTTCTCGCTGCGGGCTCTCGCGGCATAAAAAATGCTGCGTGAGCAAAAGAACCAGCGCCGCCATGCAGCGGAGAAACCGGCCATCCATGCAATCCGCAGCAAGGATCAGTCGTCGAATTCACAGGTCGCGGGAAAAACTCGACCTTGATCTCATATATTTGAACGGTAGCTCTGCCCGACATTGAATTGGCCGAGCACATTTACTTTGTTCTGCTCAGCCAGAAGTGGACCTGTCACGATTTGATGCCGCCCCAAGTTCTCATTTATGCAGCCTGAGCCTCGAAGGCCAAGGGGCTTTTCCAGCCAAGGGCTGAGTGCCGTCGGCGCGGATTATAGAAGCCGTTGATGTATTCGAAGATCGCCATCTCGGCCGTTCGGCGTGTGGGCCAGGATCGCTGCCACAAGAGCTCCGCCTTGATCGTCTTGAAGAAAGTCTCAACTGCTGCGTTGTCATAGCAATTCCCGGTTCCGCTCATCGACACTCTGAAGCCGTTCTGACGCATCATCTTCTGGTAGTCGTGGGAGCAGTATTGGCTGCCGCGATCCGTATGATGGATGCAGCCCTTGGGCGGTTGCCGCAGCGCTACAGCCATTTTCAAAGCCCTGATTGCGAGATCACGCTTCATCCGGTTACTGACAGCCCAGCCGATCACACGTCGAGAATGCAGGTCGAGGATGACCGCCAGATAAAGCCAGCCTTCCCGCGTCCACACATAGCTGATGTCGCCTGCCCATTTCTGGTTCGGACGGGCCGCCGAGAAGTCGCGGTTCAGCAGGTTCGGCGCGATGTTGAAGCGATGATTGCTGTCGGTCGTGGCCTTGAACTTCTTGTTCCGTTTCACGGCAATGCCGTTGTCACGCATCAAGCGGCCGACGCGGCGATGGCCGACATCCAACCCCAGTTCCTTCAATTCCTCGGTCATGCGCGGGCGGCCATAGCTTTCCAGAGATAGGGCAAACTGTTCACGGATGTGAGCCAGAACAACCATGTCCTTACGCTGGCTCCGGCTGAGCGGACGACTGCGGTAAGCCCGATACCCTCTCGGACTGACGTCCATGATCCGGCACATCCGCTCGATTGGCAGCATGCCCCTGTTCTTTGCGATGAAAGCAAACCTCATTTGCTTCGCTCCGCAAAAAACTGGGTGGCCTTTTTTAGCACCTCCCTCTCCTCCCGAAGCATACGGTTCTCTTTCCGCAGCTCGGCGATCTCACGTTCAAGATCGGATTGGATGGTGGATTTCTCGGGGTTGCGCTGGTCTTGCTGAATCCAGCGGTTCAGCGTCGAGAAGCCAATGCCGAAATCCCCAGCCACCTGTTTACGCGGCAGGCCGCTCGTCAAAGCTACGCGCACTGCTTCTGCACGGAATTCCTCGGTTGGTCGTGATGCCATCTGTGTTCTCCTTTGCGACACGATACGTGGTCAAAGGAGCGGCACAATCCCGCGACAGGTCCAATCAGTGACATCACGCGGCATGAGATATGAAACGTGCAATTTTTGTTCTAGCAGCGCTTTACGTGCTCAGTTATGTGGGGATAAGGGCACTAAATTCAGAGGTTTGGTCCAACGATGGTCAAACATATGTCATCTACCCCAAGAACCCAATTGGGGTCTACTATGCTTATCGTCCGCTTTCATATTTGGACAGCTTTCTCACCGGAACGCGCTCTCACATCGGCCCGCATCAATAACGGCTTAGCCACGCTCCGCCGAGTTACTTAAAGTCGCAATGACCTACGCGGAATGCCTTCGACTAACCTTTCTTGATCTTCAAAGCTGGTTGATACTCCTGGTCGGGCTGGCTTGTGCTCTGGTCCTCAAGAAGCTCGCCATGCCGCGCGCCGCCATGTTAGCGGCTGTCGTAGCGATGGTGTTTGCCGTGTCATGGGCGTACTTTTTCTATCAGCTTAGCTGTGTAGAGCTTTATGAAGGGTAGTGGTCGGCGACACACACCCGGCCCGAGAACAGCAATGCCGTCATCGACGTCTCAATGTCGAGCGCCACGGCTCAACGGAACCAGTAGTCCCAACCATCCAGGTAATAGCCGATCAGGGCGTGCGATTGCAGTGTGTTCACGTCGGCTTTGATCCGGTCAATATCTTCGCCAAACACCTGTGCCGCGCGCCACACATCGTTATTAAGGTAGCTCAGCCCGTCCGGCAGTTCGATCTTGCGATCAGAGATCGGCTCGAATGCGGCCAGTACGAAGCCCCATTGGCCAAAGCTGGGCACATAACTGTGATAAGGCACCGTGTGCAGCCCCTGCCCCGGCTTCTGCGGGTTGCGGCTGGATTCGATCGTCTCAACCACCGACCAAAAGGCCTGCCGGGCAAAAAAGGGTGACCCGGCCTGCGTGACAAAGACCCCCTGCCCGCTCAGCCGTTCGGCCAGCAGACCATAGAACTGCCTTGTATAGAGCCGCGACAGAGCGATGTTTTTGGGGTCCGGCAAATCAATGATGACAACGTCGTAAACGCGCGTGTCGCGCTCAAGAAACTTCCAGGCATCTTCGTTGACAACCGTCACGCGTGCGTCCCGCAGCGCGTTGGCACTCAAAACAGCCAGTTCATCGTGATCACGAAACAGCGCGGTCACGCGCGGATCGAGGTCCACCAGCGTCACGGCCTGGACACCGTGATAGCGCAACAGCTCGCGCACGGCCATGCCATCGCCGCCGCCAAGGATCAGCACATTGGCCCGGCGCGGGGCGAGGGCCATCGCCGGATGCACCAGCGGTTCGTGATAACGGCGCTCGTCCAGGGAATCGAACTGGATGGAATGATCCAGAAACAGGCGCACCCGGTCGCGGTACCGGGTCACCGTGATCTGCTGATACGGTGTGGCCTCGGACAGGATGATGTCGTCCTCGAACAACTCGGCCTCAGTCACGGAAACCAGCCGTTCCGACAGGACCAACGCCCCCAGAGTCGCTACAAAGGCCAGCGCCCAGACAGCCACCTGCATCCGCGTGGCCCATTCGCGAAACACCAGCAACGACAGCCCGGCCACCGCGAGGTTCAGCCCGCCAAAGGCGAGGCTGGCCGACATAAGCCCCAGATGCGGGATGACAAACAGCGGAAAGGCCAGCGAAGCGACCAGCGCGCCGACATAGTCTGCGCTCAGCACGTTTTCAAAGCGGAACTTCAGCGCACCGATCTCTTCCAGAACCCGGGCGATCAGCGGGATCTCCATCCCCGACAGAATGCCGATGGCGATCAGCGTAGCATAGAGCGGCAAGGCCACATGCCCCATCCAGGCATAGTTCAGAAACAGCACCGGTGCCATGAACCCACCCACAACGCCCAACAGGATCTGCGCCCAGACAAAACCGGAAAACGCCCGAGTGACAAAACGCGAGAGCCAGGCCCCTACCCCCATCGCCGACAGAAAGATACCGATCACCAGCGAGAACTGCCGCACGGAATCGCCCAGAAGATAACTGGACAGCGTGGCGGCGATCAGCTCGTAGATCAGCCCGGCAACGGCAATCAGAAAGGTCGCGGCCAGCAACCACGCGGCGCGGGCCTCGACCGCGCGGGTCGCGGTCATGATACGATGACAGCCGCGATGATGATTGAGACAGCCACGAACAGCAAACCGATCAGGATCGCCAGCGCGACGTTCTGATCCTTTTCGATCTCTCGCACGACGGAAAACGGTGTCATCCAGTCGATGACCTTCCACACACCCCACATCAGCGTCACACCCAGGAAGGTATAGAAGATGGTGCTGATGATCTCTGCGATTTGAATTGCTGCCAGATAATCCATTGATTCCTCATTATTTTATCCGATTTGATCGATAGTACCCGCCGCCACCACTGCCAACCCGCACAGATGTGTCCAGATCGCGGCTTTCGGCACCGTACCCCTGCCACGCGACATAGCCCGTCGCCGCAACCGCCGTGGTCGAAATGACAATGAAAACGATTCTGAATAAGGTCACGTCAATCCTCGTCTACCCAATCCGTGCCTGACCACCGTGCACGCTGGTGCAGCCACTTACGTCCGAATTGATAAAGGAACAACACCCCGAACGCCCCCGCCAGCGCAAAGGCCCAATACCCGCTGGACAGGCCGGTTCTGACATTGACCGTCAGTTGATTGAACGGGCGGTCGGGCACAAAGCCCACACCGCGACCGGTCCAAAGGCCCTGCTCAGGCACGTCCAGAGCCAGAACGTAGTCGCCGCTGTGCTCAGGCCGGAACTTCAGGCTGGCCCGTGCCGTACCTTCGCGCCACGAGCCATCCGCATCACGACCACTGTAGTATTCGATCGTGCGGCCCGCCTGAAACACAGGTGCCCCTTCAGGGTCGAGGAGCTCCAGATCCAGATAGGCCCAGCTGTTTTCCACATCCCCGGTAAACGATATCCGTGTCAGTTGACTGTCGGCCCGCAGCGGGATCGTGATTTCAACCGGCAGCTGGCTGGCAGCGACGTTGTGGTTGTACAATACTGATTGCCCGGATCTCGCGGAGAAGAAAAACGCCATAAACAAGCAGACGACGGCAAACCCCAAAGAGGTGACCAACAAGAAGCCATAATTCGGACCCTCGACGAAGGGTTGCAGCGGATGGGTTCGATATGGCTTTAGATTGAGAGTAAGGCCAAATGCGGCTTCGGCGGCCTCTCTCGGAACGTAGACCGAGCGATAGGTTTCGCGTTCTGATCCGGTTGTCGAAAACCCCAGCATGGCCGCGTTTGACATCGCCGAGATGGTAGTGGTCTGTTCACCGAATTTCGGGTGCCACGTAAACTCACCCTCGACATAGGTGATCGTGCTCGAAGTGGTTTCAAAATACCGAAAACGCTCACCTCCGGCATACGCGATTGGCGGGTGTTCCGAAATCTCCACCTGCCGCTCGGATATCCAGCCCGGCCCGCGATAACGTCGTGAAAACACCAGATGCCCGGCGTCCAGCGTCAGCCACGCATAACCATGTGTCGCCGAATAAAGCTGATGATCGATCCATTTGTAGACTCGTCCACCCCATTGCTCGGAGTGCTCGATCAGGCCGATGACGGTGAACTCAACGCCAAAGAGCGTTCCCATCATGCCGATCGACAATGGCGTATCCGGGCGCTTCAGATCTTTGAACTGCCGCAGCGTCTTGTAATTGTCCTGTGCATCGAGTTCCGCCCCGCAATAAGGGCAGATCTGGACGACCACCCTGCCCCCGCCCAGCACATCCAGACCGGCTCCGCAGCAAGTGCAGTTGATCGACAAAAGTTCGGGGTTTCTGGTCATGACTGCCGGTCAACCTTTACGTCAAACGGATCGTACCAGCGGCCGTAGAACCACAGGGCATTATCATCCCAGAACTCTCCTGAGAGCAGAGCGTCATCTCCGGCGGACGCGTTCACGAATTCATGGGTCTCGCCAACCTGAATGACCTCGTCAACTTGACCGCGCAACGCTATGCACTCGGCGGTTTCAACCTCACTCACCGTGAACGTCGCTGCGTCGAAATCCAAGGTCTCACCAGGTTTGAATGGCGGCTTGAATTTCGGCGCATCCTGCCCCCGCAGCCGGACCTGTCGGACAACGTCCCCTTCATCGACCGAAATCCAGCACGACCCCCCTGCCCCAGCGACCCCGCAGAACTCATCCCAGAAACCCCGGCCATAGGAATAGCGCGCGTGGCCAAGGATCAATGTCGACGTTTGGCCCAGTTGCACCCGATCACCAATTCCGAACAAATGCGGGGCGTCATGCATCTCGCCCTGTTCGCCGGCCAACGTGACATGCGCGTCGTGGACCATCAATGTGGTGCCGCAAGACCGGCAGGTTACGACCTTAACCAGCTCCAACAAAATCGGGCATTCCGTACCGCAATTCGGACAGCTCAAATTCTTCATGCCTTCAAGTCACCCAATCGCTGAGAAAGTGCAAGCTGCGAATGGCTTTCGGATGGTTGACAGCTGTCAACTGTGATGCTGAATCAGCTACGGCCCAGATGTTGACAGTTGTCAACTCAGGCCGCCGCACGGCCCGCGCCGTTCAGCAGCGCCATCACCATCGGCCCGGGTGAGAACGCCCCAAGCGCCGACTTGGCAGCCAAAGCCCGCAGATAACCACCGGGGCTGTTGATCTCGCTGAACCGTTGCAGGATACAGGCCACCGTCACGGCGGCGGTTTCCGGGCCCATAAGCTCCTGCGCCTCGTGCCAGGCTGAGGGGCTGATCCCCATCATCCCGCGTACATAGCCGGCGGCGACCACCAGATCGCGCCATTCGCGCGGTTCGCGTTCGCAATAAGGTAGGATATCAGGACAAGCCTTGGCGATCAGCGGTAGGGGTACCCTTGGCAAAGCGCGGTCCGGTCTCTTCTGAACGCTCCCGTCACCGTCGCCCTTGTCCTTTTCAGGGCAATGTTCAGATTCAAGAGTATCTGGTTTTGAACTCTGATACTGCCGCTCAGATTCACTGCCATTGCCGCTCATTTCTTCTGTTTTTAATGCCAGTAGAGACTGGATATCCCCAAGAATATCGGAGGTCTGACGCTGCAAATCCGACAGGTCGTCAAAATCTAGCTTTCGGCGCATCCGCTTGTGAACCTCTAACAGGGCTGCCAGCAAAGCCTCCCAATCGCCGGGCAGGGCATTCTCTTGCCCGTAGAGTGTCAGTTTCAGTGCGTCGCGTTTTAGCAGAGACAGCTTTTCACGGGCCGCCGCCAGGCTGGCCTGATCGGCACGGGTTTGCTGGGCGGCCTGCGTGATCTGCCCGGCACGCATCAGCAAAGGGCGCAGGTCAAAGCCAAAAGCACGATCAATCTCTCCGTCCGCCCCGCGACGAACGTAGCGCTTACCGTTGGGGCTGTCATGGCGAGCAATCAGCCTCGCATGGACAAGTGCCGCCAAATGCCGGCGCAAGGTACTTTCGGCCATACCATGAGCGCGTTCAGACAGCGCCACGTTTGACGGGAACACGATCAGGCTGTCATTATCTGACAGCGCCGCGTTCGGATGAAATGAAACCAGCGCGTTCAACACCGTCAGATCTCGATCCGTCACCTCAAAGGCGCGCCGGGCAGTGCACAGATCGCGCAACAGCTCCCATTTGTCGATATGCGGAATTTCCGGAGCAGCCTGGATGGCAACTGCTTGTTCAATCAGACCAGCCGTCACTGGTCGCCGCCCGAAGGGCGTCGTTGTAATGTGTTCCATGTGCTGTCACGAGACAAAACTTTTTTACCCGTCGGATTCGACGCCAGTTGACAACCGTCAACTCAAAGCCATAGAATCGGAGGTGCTAAATCACCAATTCAGGCCTCTTGGAACTTCGGTTCTGAGGGGTCTTTTCTTTCCGTCCTGTCTGTTTCGTGCCTCCTTGTAGCTGCTCCACGAATTTCCCGCTTACGCGGTCACTCATCCCGGCCGGTTTTCCAGCGGTGATGAAGCTCTGAGATATTCTCGACAAGCCAATCCTCGAACCCGTTGGCCTTCTTGGTATTCAGGGTGAGAACCGCCTTGGTTCCACTGCGACGTAGCTGACCCAGCTCTGTTCCATCCGCTCCCGTCAGCGGTGCATCAATGCGGGGGGCAGAGGGTTTCCGGGGGGTAAGGGCGGTCAGAACGGCCTCGAACCGATCATCCGATGTGTCTCCAATTGCGGTATCAATCGCGCGCTGCATCTTGTCCCGCGGCAGCAGATCGGCCAGCTTCAGCCAACGGTCCCTACCCACCGACGGGGCCGCGCCAATCGCCTGGATCAATGCTTCAGGGATACGATCAGACACGGATAACATACGTGAAATCAATGTCTTATCTACATGAAGGGCATCACAGATCACTTTGCGCTCGTATCCCATATCCTGCATCTGTCGGGCGAAATTGACCTTTTCGATAAAGCTCAGATCGCGGCGGGCTGTGTTTTCCTGACCCTGCGCGAGGATCACCGCTCGATCATCCAACACCCGGATCAACGCCTTGACCGGCTGGCCCAATTCGCGCAACGCGGCCACTCGGCGGCGGCCATAAACCACCTGATAGCGTTCGCCGTCATTCGGATTGGGACGTAACAGCACAGGCACTTGTTGGCCGTATTCGCGGATCGACTCGGTCAGCTCAGCTAGCCCGGCGTTTTCCTCCAGCCGGTCCTGCAAGCCACCTTGATCAATCATGCGCGGATCGATCTCCTGCACCGCCCGCGATTTCAGATCAGATATCGACTGGCTAACCGCCCCGATCGCGCCCGAACCATAGCGTGGCTTTGCCACATCTACACGAGAAGGCGCCTCATCGGCTGGCGGGGCAGGGGGTGCGTCCATCAGCCCCTTTAGCAGGTTCTTACGCGCCATTGTTGCGCCCCCATGCAGATTGGACTAGCGATTCAATCTCGCCATTCACGGCGTTCAGGCTTTCCATCGCGCGCTCATAAGTGGCGCGTGTGAACTGTCCTTTCTCCACTTCATACAGGGTTTGTTTGGTGATCCCGGCATCTGAGATTGCAGTGGACTTCAGAACGGGATGGTTTAGGACATGGTCTCCAAACATCGAGCGCATGAAGCTAACCATCTGGTTTTGCGGGCCATCGCCGGGTTCATAGCGCGTCACTACATAGCGCATCCAGTCATAGGACATATTGCCTCCAGCCTCGCTGACGACACCCAGGAGGTTCGAGGTCATCAGCAGGAACTGGCACATTGACATAACGTCCAGCATCTGTGGATGCACCGTTACCAATACGGCGGTGGCCGCCGACAAGGCAGACATCGTAAGAAAACCCAACTGCGGAGGGCAATCGACCACAACAACATCGTAGTCCGGTTCAACCGAGGCCAGCGCACCACCTATTCTTGTAAAAAACAAGTCACCGTCACGCTGCGTCAACGCACGGGGGGTGTCGTGTTCGAACTCCATCAGGTCAAGATTGCCCGGGATGATGTCGAGATTGGTAAAGTAGGTCTTCTGAACCACGTCGCGCAGCGGCACCGGATTATCATAGCGAATCGCGTCATAAAGCGTGCCGCCATCCAGAAGGTCGAACTCTGGTTGAAACCCGTGCAGCGCAGAAAGGCTGGCCTGCGGGTCTAAATCGATCGCCAGCACCTTGTACCCGTCCAACGCCATTTTCTGCGCCAGATGAGCAGCCGTTGTGGTCTTGCCCGAGCCGCCTTTAAAGTTGATGACGGTGATCACCTGCATATGATCACGTTCGCGCCGCCCCGGCAGGTAAGTGCCAGGCGCCTTGGCGCCGACCTCAAGCAACTCGCGCAGGTCCTGGATATCCTCGGGCGAATAATACCGACGCCCTCCCGCGCGCGTCTCGGGAGAGGGGCCGCGCCCATCCAGATGCAGTTTGCGTAAATATGCGTCCTTGACGCCCAACAGCTCGGCCGCCTCGCCGGATGTGAACTTTCGCAGGGACCGTTTTGCATCCGGTGGGAACAGCTGCGCGCGATGTGCCTGCAATCGTTCCGACAGGCGCCGGGCGTGATCACCCACCAGCAGGTCGATGCGTTCCTGTGTATGGTTGGCCTGATTATGGCCTGATCGCTGCGCCGCTGTTAGGGTGGCGCTGGCGGTTGCGTCTTCCATCTCTGCCCTCATTTGGCGCCCCATTGTTACGGTTGTCGCCGTTTTATTCACTGCTTTCCGTAATTAATGGGGCAGAAATCGCGATTCTTGCAAGGGTTTTTTCTATATCCTGTGGCCGCGCAGGGTGATGCCACAATTCCGATTGGCTTGACCCCAGCCAAATAGTATGACTAAGTGTTACCTTGGAGGATCATGATGACCATCAAGACCACACTCAGTTTCACTGATCGGCACCACCGATTCCTCAAGGAAAAGGTGGGGGAGGGGGTGTATGCCTCAGCCTCGGCTGCTGTCGCCGCGGCAGTAGAACGGATGATCGAGGACGAAGAGGCCCGCGAAGTTGCACTGGACGCAATGGCCGATGAAATCCGCCGCCGCGCCAGCACGCCACGCGCCGAGTTCGTCGATCATGATGACGTCTTCACCCCCGCGTTGCGCCGGCTGGACCGCGACGCGTGACGTACCGCTTGCGCTATCATCCGTCGGTGGCGGATGATCTGATGACAATTTCCGAACTGATTGAAGACTACGCCGGCCTTCAGGTCGCGCGACGTAAGCTGGAAGAGATCGCCGCAGTTGCGCAAAGCCTACGCAAACTGCCCCACCGCGGCACACGGCGCGACCATATTCTGCCCGGCCTGCGCGCGATCCCAGCCGCCCGACGAGCTGTGATCGCCTTCACTGTGGATGACCGCGCGCAAGAGGTCCATGTGATGACTATCACCTATGGTGGTGCCGACTGGGTTGCTCGCGTCGGTCGTCGCAGCTGACGCCTCAACTCAAAAGATCGGTTGCGGGATTCTCGGCAATATCGACATCATCATAGTATTTCTGCGCCTGGGCCATTGAGCGGTGCAGTGACAGGCGCATGGCGG